>CAWJWJ010000001.1:0-1308529 GCA_963846575.1 uncultured Nitrospiraceae bacterium
TACTTCGGGAGTCGAGAGAGTCAAACGATGCTCCGTGTCTATGACAAACGCCTAGAGCTCCAGGCCAGAGGCCGAGAAGACGCGGGCTTGTACGGCGTCCGATGGGAACTGGAATTCAAACAGGATCGCGCCCAAGCCTGCGCGAAGGCCCTCCTCACGCTCGATCCGGAAGATTGGCGGGCCTTCTTAGTCGGCGTGCTGCGTTCCTATGTGGATTTCCGAGAAACCACCCGAGAGGCGGAATCCTATGAAAAGTATCGAGCGCCGTTGGTGAGCTGGTGGAAAGCCCTCACCGAAGGCTTTATGCGATGCCGACTCGTCGTCGAACGCATCCAGCAACGCCTTGATGACGTGGCCGCCTGGCTGGCGAATGCGATCAGTCCTATGTTGGCGGTGGTGGTCGCCTGTCGAGGGGATCAGTTTCTGTTCGAGATGATCTATGCAGGTACCAAACGATGGACACAGAAGCACTATGCGTTGCTGAAAGCAGCGTAAGCGAGGGACCCCCTATGTCCTTAGAGTTTCATAACGGATCGTGGCGACGCATGTGTCCAGGATGTGGAACCAGAGGTTGTCGGTGCAAGTGGGTACAAGGCGCCCTGTATCTGAGCTGTACGGCATGCGATTCGGAATTCTGTCTTAGGCCAAAAGCCCGGTCCGAAGGCCGGGGCGTGTGGGTCAGGCGCTTGGCTGACTCGAATTCATTCATATTGAGGAGGGTCGACGATGCAAGTCAAAGCGGAGGGTGCGGTGCAGGGGTATGTGGAACGGAGGAGCCGGGGAGGGGGAGGTCTACCGATCGGTGGACTTCTATGTGAAGGGCCGAGATCCGGGGGTGCTTCGATTGGGGATTCCGGACGATCAGATGCCTTGATCGACGTCTGCAAGCAAGCCGAGGGGAAGCAGGCGAAGTGCGTCGATCGAAGTGCGGAAGTTCGAACAGACGGGCGGCGTCTTCTTCGATTTGTACGGATTGGAAGTCTTGAAATAACGGCAGAGGGAGGAAGGCCAGTGGATCTCACCATTATTCTCGTGGCGGTCTTGTTACTGGCCTTCCTCGCCGGGCCTTGGAGTCGGACGGATGTGAAGGTGATGTCGCTCATGACGTATCTCGGTTTGTCTGGGCCTTTCGTCTCACTTGTGCGTGGCGCCGGGTGAAGCCTTCGCCATAACCGCAGACGCAGTATTCGAGGGTGGTCGCTCAAGCCGAACGCATTGCCTACCTGGCCGCACACGGTCCGCGCTCGCCGGTCAGGTCGCCTCAGCTGCGTGGCGCCCTCTGCCGCCTCGTTGGCCGTCCGCATGGTCGCCGGCCCGGTTGGCTGGGCGGCCCTCGGTGTGGGGGCGGGTTTGGTCCTGGCTCAGATGTATTACTCACAATCCGACCTCTCGGCAATCAAGTCGGCGGCCTCGACGCCGGGCGGCTGGCAAGTCACGAGCAGCAATGCCGGCATGCAGACCTTTCCGGGTCTGGGGACGAATACTCCGGCAATCCCGGTTATCCCAACGCGAGCATTCAATTCAGCGCGACCAATGTCCCGCTCTGTGCGGTCGATTCAGAATATCAGCATGATTGGATGGTCGGGACCGTTTCAGAGCATCAGCACGGCCGTGTACTTCTCCGGCAACTTCTTCGTCAATGGCCCGCCGGTCGGGGGACACAGCCTCTATGTCTGCCATCGAAAGGGCATCCCGGGTGAGCCTGCTCCCCTGCAAGAGCCTCCACTCCGCCGACGCAGCAGCAGGCGGCTAACTATGTTCGGGGCCTACCGGCGAAGTCGATCCGAAGTCCATCGAAGCCCATACGAATCCCGTCGGGACCACGGGCACGACCCAACCGGCGGACAACACCGTCTCGCAGCCGGTCTCGCCGAGTGAGATGCCGACCACGGTCAAACCGAAGCCGGTGCCTGCCGGGGATATCTCGTGGTCGACAACGTCCCCCCTCCGGCCAGTACGCCGCAGCAGAACACGCAACAGCAAACCACGACGACGACCACGACCACGACCCAGAATCCCGACGGCTCGACGACGCAACAGGAAGAAACCCAGGCCACCACGTCCTGTACGGCCGGGGCACATGAAAACCGGACTTTCGGGACCGTTCTGCAAGCGCATCAAACCATCTGGGCGACGAGCGGCTGCTCAGTACGCTGAATCTCCTCAAGTCCCTCACCTGGCCCTCGACCTTGCCGGTGATTGCGCTGCCGTCAGCGTTCTTCGGCAGCCAGCACGTGGATTTCAATCAATGGGCCTGGTTCTTCACGGTGCTCCGCACATTGGTCATCGCGCCGCGTCCATTGCCGCCTACCGCATCATTTTTGTCGGGAGGCCAGACCAGCTCATGACCGCTATTCTGACGCTCATCTATTGCTGGCTGCAGGAGTTCTTCTTCTCCCTCACCGATTGGGGACTCGGGCATCTTGGGACTCCCTGCTCTCCGTGGCGGACAGCACGCTCGCGACCCTCGGCACGGCAGGCCTCACCCTGCCGGTGATTCCGGATCAGTACGCGTGGGTGCTGGGCGCGACGGGCATGAGTCAGGCGCTGGCCATCGTGGCGAGCGCCATGGGGACGCGGTTCATTCTGCAGACCATTCCGTTCGTCCGGTGGGGCTCATGAACCAGCTCGTGATCGGGCTGGGCCTATGCCTGGACCGTCGTCTTAGCCCTGTGGATCTGGGTGTATCTCAGGAGTCTTCGATGATCGAACTGTATGAAGGCGTGCCAGGCTCGGGCAAGTCGTATCACGCGATCTGCGAGAAGTTCCTGCCCTGGGTGAGGCAAGGCCGGCGACTCTACATCGCGGTCGATGGGATCTATCTGGATCGGCTGGCGCTGTTCACCGGCATCGAACTTGCCGACGCTCGAACAGCAGATCACGATCTGGAAGGATTCCGTGGAAGTCCTGCAGGCCTTTCCCCATGTCGAACCGGGCTCAGCCGTCATTATCGACGAAGCGCAAACCGTGTTTCGGTCGATGCAGAAGGTGGAGCCAGGTCTCCTCCGCTGGCTCGAAACGCATCGGCATTACGGCGTGGATATTCTGCTCATGAGCCAGGACTTTCGCCAGATGTCGCAAGGCGTCACCCGGCTGATTGAAGCGACGGTGAAGTTTCGCAAGCTGGCCTTTGTGGGTCTCGCGAAAAAGTATCAGGGCAAGGTGCGGGGGAACCCGGAAGACCACGAAGTCATCCGGGCCTTCGTCGGGACCTACTCGCCGGCCATCTATGCCTACTATTCGAGTTACGCGTCGGCAGCGATCCGAGAAGAGAAACGCAGCCATACCGTCTTCAAGTCGGCGCGGGTGGCGATCGGTATTGCGGTGGGCTGTTTGCCATGTGGCCTCATGGTCTGGCGGCCCTGGTCGTCGCTGGGCAGCACGAAGGGAGCTGCCGGCAACAGCGGAGTCACCGCACGACTGACTCTCTTGCCCTCGGCATCGGCGCCGGGCAGTCTGCGTGAATCCCTTGGGCGCGTCGATCCCCTGTAGCCGACATCCCGTCACTTCCCAAACGCCCCGTGCGCATTCTCGGCGGCGCCGGCACGTCGTCGAATCGTCAGGGCTGGCGCTATCTCTTGGACAGCGGGGAGATCCTCACGGCGGCTCAGATCACGGGACGGTATGGCGTCGTCGTGTCGGAAGTCTATGAGGAGGGGTCGATGCGGCTGATCGGCGAAGGAGTGTTCTATGGACCCGCCGGCGATTGAGATGATGACTTACTTCACGGCGATCTTCTGGCTCGGTGGTTTTGCCGTCGGCCTGATCATCAAGTTGATTCTGCCTCAGCACTGAGCTACTGAGGCGCTCGACCGTCGGCGAGGATTCCGGCGGCGTGGGTGGACGTGACCACCAACAGCACAAGGAGGTGCGGTATGAAGGGATGGGGTTGGGTCGAAGGGGCTTGGGGGCGTGCTCATGGCGTTCGTGTTCGCCCTGGGCGTCCCGGCGCTGTCGCAGGCGCAGTTGTTTCCGGTGTCGGCGGATGTGGCCACGGTGCGGGCCGATCTGCTCTTGTGGGCCACGGCCCTGATCGGCGTGGCGCTGGCGATCTACGCCTTTAAGCGCGTGCGCGCGATTGTGGGCTAGGAAGAGCCCGATCGAGGCAGGCTGGCAGCAGCCTGCCTCCTTTTCTCGCATCAAGACAGGATCAGATGGGACCGGCAAAGGAGTTGCACGGATGACGGCGCAACAGATTCAAAACATCGGGAACGCGTTGGCCACCGACCTGGTCGCCTGGGGCACGGCCGCGATCGGGCTCGCCTTGGTAGCCGCCGGAGCGGCCTGGGTGTTGCGGCTGCTCCGCTAGGCGCCAGGCCAGCCCTGGTCGGCGAAGCTGTAGTAGCGGTCTTCAGCGAGGATGAGATGGTCCAGCAGCGGAATGCCGAACAGATCGGCCGCTTCGCGCAGCCGTGTGGTCAGGACGCGATCTTCGGGGCTGGGCGTGATGTCGCCAGAGGGGTGGTTGTGCGCAGCAAATCCAGGCGCCGGCATTCATCAGGATCAGCGGTTTGAAGACTTCGCGGGGATGGACAATGGCCAGGGTGAGCGACCCGGTGGACACCACGTTGATGCCGATAAGCCGATGCTTCGCATCCAGGCCACAGACCAGGAACTGTTCCCGGTCCAGACCGGCGAACAACGGACGCAGGAGCTCCGCAGCGCCCTCCGACGTCGTGATGGACTCCGCGCGGGAATGGCACGGCCCTCGCGCACGAGCGTGACACGGTACCGAGGCACTCCGTAGCGGGATGTCGGGCTCAGTGGCCGTCCACCGTTCGAGGAACCGAGAGAGCTATCAACGGCCATGTGCGCCTCCTTCTTCATTGCTATGTAGCCCCACCCTTCACACACCGAGGGTGGGGCGTAGAAGAAGAGGCGGCACGGGGCTCTCGCAGCGGGCAGGCCTGGACGAACGGACGGGAAGGCCTGACCCCTGCTCTCCAGCCACGAGACGCACCAGAATGGAAACGTTTTCTGAGTCTGTTTTCGATGAAATCACCAGACCAATGAGTGCACGGGATGTTGAGGGCCTTCACGATTGGAACTAGCCATGCAGATGTTGTTGACCGTCAAAGAAGTATCCGGATGGCTGAACGTCAAGCAGTCCACGCTCTACCTGTGGGTGTCACGGGGCAAGATTCCCTATCGTCGATTGAACGGACTGATCCGCTTCGAAACCCCTGCCATCCAGGCTTGGTTGGATGGATCGCCCCGCCCCCATTCGCCCGTGTCGTTTGGCCGGCGCCCCCAATTCCAAACAGTCGATGCGATCATTGAAGCCGCCAAACGCGAGGTCTATACTCCCCGCCACGGGGAAACCAGACCGAAATCAGGCCTCATCGGAAAGGAGGAGCAGGATGGGGCTCACGAAGCGTAATGATGTATGGTGGATGAGTTTCATGTATCAGGGCCGGCAAGTTCGTCGAAGCACCGGGACGAGCAAGAAGCAATTGGCCGAAGCCATCTTATGCCAAGGTGAAGGTCCAGATTGCCGAAGGTCAGTTTTTCGAGCGGCGTGAGGAACAGGAGCGCACGTTTCAAGGAGCTGATGGAACGGTACGTCGCGGAACGAGCCACCCTGAAAGCGGTCAAAAGCCGTTTGCGCGATCATGCCGCGCTGGGACATCTCCTCCCTGTGTTGGGAGAGAAAGTCTTAGCCCACGATCACGCCGAAGGTGATGGCCAGCTACAAGGCGCAGCGTCGGATAGAACGAGCGGCTCCAGCCACGATCAACAAGGAGCTGCAGCTTGTCCGGCATGCCTTCAACCTGGCCATGCGGGAATGGGAATGGTGCCGGGAAAACCCGATGCACCGGGTCTCCATGGAACAGGTGAGGAATGAAGTGGACCGTTGGCTGACGGCCGAGGAAGAAGACCGTCTCATGGCCGTGTCGTCACCCTGGCTTCGAGAGATCATCGGTCTTTGCCCTTAATACCGGGCATGCGGCAAGGCGAGATCCTGAACCTGCAATGGCAGGATGTGGATTTCTACGCGGGGAACCCTGATCGTGATGAAGAGCAAGAACGGCACACGCCGCACCATTCCCCTTGAACACCACGGTCTATGAACTCCTGGCCGCGAAACAGGCCGCGAGCCGGACGTCATCGTGGACCGGTGTTCAAGACGCCGCTCGGCAATCTCCTCCAGGTGCGGTTTCTGGTGCGGGAGTTTTGTGAGGCGCGCGATCGGGCCGGAATTCCGGATTTCCGCTTTCACGACATGCGGCACACGTTCGCCACGCGATTGGTGCAACGCGGGGTCGATCTCTACAAGGTCCAACGGCTGCTCGGTCATAAGACCGGTATGATGACGCAACGCTATGCGCATCATTCGCCGGAGAGCTTGAGAGACGGTGTGAAGGTGCTGGATGAGTGCCAACCGCAGCGAGTTAGCACAAATTTAGCACAAGGGGCGGTTTCTGAAGATTTCGAGGCGTGAATGCTTCGTAAGTCATTGATTTTAGATGGTGAGTCGGCTGGGATTCGAACCCAGGACCCTCGCCTTAAAAGGGCGATGCTCTACCAGCTGAGCTACCGACTCTCCTGAACACTTATAAAACACATCGTCTCGCGCATGGCGCGACGGGGGATCATACCACCGATGCTTGATAGTTCGCTATGGCAGCGATGTCGGAAGAATATTCTTTGTACGTTATCGCGTACGTTGCGGGCGCGCACGCCGACCGGCCTTGAGCGGATTGTGAAGTATGATGGTTTCATCCCGGCGCGAGCCAGTGGAAATCATATCGATCCGGCACTCGACCAATTCCTCAATTCTCGACAGATACCGCTTCGCCTCGGTCGGCAATTTCTTATAACTCGTCACTCCGGTAGTAGGCGCGCTCCAGCCCCGCACCCGCTCATACACCGGCTCGCAATTCGTCAACGCCAGCAGATCGGACGGCATCTCACGGAAGAGTTTGCCGTTTACCGATATCCTGTACAGACTTTGAGTTCCCTGCAACCGTCCAGCACATCCAACTTCGTCACGGCGAGCGACGCCAGCCCGTTCACACGGGTCGCATGACGAACTACCACGCTATCGAACCATCCACAGCGGCGGGCCCGGCCCGTGGTCGCTCCGAACTCTTTACCGCGCTCCTGCAACCAGCCTCCTACGTCATCAGTCAACTCCGTGGGGAAAGGTCCGCTGCCGACGCGCGTGGTATAGGCCTTGGTAATGCCCATCACGGCATCGATCTTGGTTGGCCCCACACCGGTGCCTGTGCAGGCCCCTCCGGCTGACGAACTTGATGACGTCACGTAGGGGTACGTTCCGAAATCCACGTCCAAATGGGTGCCCTGGGCGCCCTCGAACAGCACCGTCTTTCCCGTATCAATGGCTTTGTTCACGATCAACGCCGTATCAACAATATAGCCCTTTAAGCGGTCAGCATGACCCATGTACTGCTGATAGACCTTTTCCAACTCGAAACAATCCACCTTATGAAGTTGTTCGAGCAGCCAATTGATGTCGACGAGATTCTCCTCAAGCTTCTGCTTAAACAGCGGAGGATTGAGCAAATCGCCCATGCGGATGCCGATTCGCGCCATTTTGTCGCCATAGGAAGGTCCGATCCCCCGTCCCGTGGTCCCGATTCGGCGAACGCCTTTGGACTGTTCCGATGCTTTGTCGATCGCCTTATGGTAGGGCAGGATCAGATGGGCCCGATCGCTGACCGCGAAATTCTTGCCGATCTTCACCCCCTGCCCTTGCAGATGATCCATCTCCTCAATCAAGGCCCCCGGATCCACCACGACGCCATTACCGATGAGACAGCGTGTCCCGCGATACAGTATGCCCGAGGGAATAAGATGGAAGATAAACGTGTCCCGGGCATTAATAACGGTATGGCCGGCGTTCGATCCGCCCTGATACCGCACGACCAGATCGGCATCCTTGGCCAGGATGTCCACGATCTTTCCTTTACCTTCGTCGCCCCATTGGGAACCGATGATGACGAGATTCGCCATTGTGTGCTGTCGACGCTCCTTCTCGGCCTGCTGAACTCGAAAAAAAAGCCCTGACCTCGTACTGTCAGAGCCGGACGGGCATCATGGTAGGACCCGTCTCTCGGTTTGTCAAGCTAGGTTTTCTCATTCTGCCAATCCATCCATGAGATACGACCACCCGGCAACTACCCTTTGCTCACTAGCCATCTCTCGACACTCCCCTGCGATCGTGACAATCAGCAGTTCTGGGCAGACTTACCCATCTATCCGGACACACGCGTACCTGAAAATACTGCGCGCCACCTCCGAAGCCTGCGGGGATGATTGAAATCTCAAGCCTTTTCTTGACTGAGAAAAACAGGCCGTGCTAGATTGCAGAGTTACATCTGCAGCGGTTGCCTTTTTTTCCGTGCCTGTGCACATGTAAATGCAAGCCTGTGTGGGGCTGTGGCGCAGTTGGGAGCGCGCGTGAATGGCATTCACGAGGTCGCCGGTTCAATCCCGGCCAGCTCCACCAAACAACGCTTGCTCGAGAACACTCCGACTGTGTGCGGGATGCCTCCTCACATAGGCCTATGCCGACCGCGCTTAACAAGCGGACGCTGACAGGCCATGACGGCGGCCCTGTCGAACTTTTCACCCAATAATACACACTACTCGTAATCCATGCTTCAGCTCGAGTCCGTCCATAAGCAATTTGCCACGAAGGTCCTGCTCGAAGGAGCCACCGCTCATCTGCGTCCTGGCGCACGCGTCGGCCTCGTCGGGCCGAATGGTGTCGGGAAAACGACGCTCTTCCGGATGATTCTGGGAGAAGAATCCCCTGATAAGGGGTCCATTCGCAAACGCCCGCGACTGCGGATCGGGTATCTCCCGCAGGAATTGGAAACCATTGTCGGAAAAACGGTACTGGACGCCGCGCACCGGGACCTGTACCCGGAACATGAAGCCGAACGCATTCTTTCCGGCTTGGGATTCTCGGAAGCTGATTTCGTGCGACCGATCGAGAATCTCTCCGGTGGATATCGCATGCGAGTCGCGTTGGCGCACCTGCTGCTATCCAATCCCGATGTCCTCATGCTCGACGAGCCGACGAACCACTTGGACAAACCGACGCAACGGTGGTTCGAGCGATTCCTTCTCGATTCGAACCTCACGCTACTGGTGATCAGTCACGACACGAAGTTTTTAGACGGTATTGCCACGCACATCTGGGAACTCCGGGACCGAACCATTCAGGAATTCCGTGGGAACTATACTAAGTTTCAGGAATTGCGCGCAGCCCGCGACGCCCAGATTGAGTCTGCCGCTACTCGGCAGAGCAAAGAAGTAGCCCGCGTCCAGAATTTCATCGATCGCTTCCGTTACCAGGCGAATAAGGCCAAACAGGTTCAGTCGCGCATCAAACAGCTCGACAAGGTAAAGCTGATCGAGCGACAACGCGATAACAAACGCGTACGCTTCAAGTTTCCCCTTCCTGCGGCCAGCGGACGCCATGTCCTCGAGCTGAAAGGCGTCGCCAAAAGCTATGGAGAGAAGGTCATTTATCGCTCTCTGGACTTCACGGCGGAACGCGGCCAGCGGATCGCGCTGGTCGGTGAAAATGGGGCCGGCAAGAGTACGCTCCTTAAAATCCTGGCCGGGGTACTACCCTTCGAAAAGGGATCCCGCCACGTCGGCCATGGAGTCACGCTGCACTACTTTGCCCAGCATCAAGCGGAGTCACTGAGTCCGGAACATACGATTCTCGAATCATTAGCGGAGGTGTCGGCACGGGCGGAAATGAATTTTCTGCGCGGCATTGCCGGTGCGTTTTTGTTTTCCGGTGATGACCAGAAGAAACCGATCAAGGCACTCAGCGGTGGCGAACGAAACCGCGTGGCCCTTGCTCGCATGCTTGTAGAGCCAGCGAATACCCTGCTTCTCGACGAGCCGACCAACCACCTGGATCCCGCCTCGGTGGATATGTTGACCGATGCCTTGACTGATTTCCCCGGCACGATTGTGTTCATTTCGCATGACCCGACCTTTCTTACCCGCGTCGCCACATTGGTGGTCGAAGTCGATGAGGGCCAGGCGAAGAATTATTTCGGGGACTACGAATACTTTCTCTGGAAGAAAGCCCAGGAATTCGAATCGATTAAGGAATCGAGCGCGGAACTCGGCGCCGCCCAATCCGGGAAGGCCGCGGGACCGACGAAGGCCATGGCATCACAGGTTCAGCCGAAGATTGAAGGCGGGGAGCGACGAGATCTCACCAAGACTCAGGCGCGACTCGAAAAGCAGGTATCCCGCGCAGAGGCCGACATCGCCTCCATGGAAACCAAAGTGAAAGCCCGCGAGCAGGAATTGAGCGATCCCGCGTTATACCAGGAATTCAACCGATGGGGTGAGTTACAGCGAGAGCAGGAGGGGTGGAAGAAAGAACTGGAGCGGCTCACCGCGCGCTGGGAATCGTTATCGGAAGAACTGCAAGGGGTGCGGGAAAAACTGACTACGGCGGGTTAGTCCGTGGATTTCAAGGTCTCTTCGAGATAGTAGTACAACCAGCGGTTCTTTTCTTTCGTTACCAAATCGTCCCACACAACCCCGATCAACGTCCCCTTCTCCCAAGGCTTCGCCCAGGCCACGGTGGCGCCTAATTTCTCTTGTTGTTCGACTCGGTCGGGATCCAGGAATGCCAGTGACACGGTTATCTTGGCGCCGATCGGTAGGGTGTCTTTCGAATGAAGGCCGGCACCGATCTTGTTGACGTTGTTCAGGACGGCCGTAAAGCCCTTCGCACCGCTGCGAGGCGAGACCAATGCCGAGCCAACCAGCATGGCTCGAACATACTTTCGTCGTTCGTTCAGACTCTCGGCCGGGTCAGAGTGACGCGCCATAGCTACCTCGGTCCTAAGTATAACCGTATAACCACCTTTGTCCAGCCTATTTTTCATCAATAGATGGATTTCGGGGGCGATAGTACCGCTTGCCTTGGAGCTGGTCCGGAAGATGTCCCTGATCAGCTTTGGCTGCCGGATCATCATGCACGTACCGATAGCCTTTGGCGTAACCAATCCCTTTCATCAGCGATGTCACCGCATTACGCAGGTACAATGGCACCCCTAGATTGCCGTATTGGCGGGCATCCTGAATGGCTTCCTTCAGCCCTACATAGGACGCGTTGTCCTTGGGTCGAGACGCGAGGTACGTGGCGCCGTGAGCCAGATTAATTTGGGCTTCAGGCAATCCCACGTATTCCACCGCCTGCGCCACGGCGTTGGCGATGACCAGGGCTTGCGGATCGGCGTTGCCGATATCCTCCGACGCGAAAATGACCATGCGTCGGGCAATGAACCGCGGGTTCTCCCCGCCCTCCAGCATGCGCGCGAGCCAGTAGAGTGCCCCATCCGGATCGGAATCTCGCAAGCTCTTGATGTAGGCCGATATCAGATTGTAATGCTCTTCGCCTGACTTGTCGTAACGAAGCGCCTTCTTGAGTAGAGCAGCTTCCAGTATCGATTCATCGATTATTCGTGAACCATCCGGTCTGAGAGGCGACTGGCTCGCGACGAACTCCAGTGCGGTCAAGAGGCTCCGGGCATCGCCATTACTGAAGGTGATTAACCGTTCTCGCGCAACGGGAAGCAGAACGAGTCGGAGGGCACCGAGCCCGCGTTCAGTATCTGCGACGGCGCGATCCAGAATCGCACCAAGCGCCTCATCCGTCAATGGCGTCAATACCACAACGAGCGACCGAGACAGAAGCGGAGCAATCAGTTCAAACGACGGATTCTCGGTCGTCGCCCCAATCAGGACGACCGTTCCTCGTTCGACGTGCGGAAGAAATGCATCCTGCTGTGCCTTGTTGAATCGATGAATTTCGTCGACGAACAGCGTGGTCCCTCGTCCCATGGCTCGCCGCTGCTCCGCAGCCTTGATGATTTCCCGTAATTCCGGAATGCCGCCGGTTACCGCGGAAAATGGAACAAATTGAGATGCTGTATACTGCGCCACCAGGCCGGCCAGGGTGGTCTTTCCGCACCCGGGCGGACCCCAGAAGATGACGGAAGACAATTCGTCCCGCTCGATCGCATTCCTGAGTGGACGGCCAGGCCCTACCACATCGTCCTGGCCGACAAGGTCGGCGAAGTCTCGCGGACGCATTCGTTCGGCCAGGGGAATCTTTCCCGGACGGGTCGTCAGCCGGGGAGCGGCGAACAGATCTCCTGTGGAATCATGGGATGACATTGTGAAGTTTTTCCAGGATCGTTGCCGACATTCTAGCCGCCTCGGTCAAAACACCGCAAACGGCTTTCGCCTGCAGTATGATGGAACGCTTGATTCCCCACCGGGGCAATGGTACGACCCCAGTACCACCGACTTACAAGGAGTCGCTGATGTTCTATGACACCAATGGCGTCCGGCTCGCATTTGCCGACCACGGCACAGGTCTTCCGCTGGTCTTCCTCCACGCCTTTCCCCTGAATCGATCAATGTGGGCGCCACAGGTCGACATGCTTTCACAACGATTTCGGGCAATCGCAATCGACCTGCGTGGGCATGGTCAATCTGATGCCCCGCTGTGGAACTTCTCACTCGACAATTATGCCGATGATGTCTGTGCCTTGCTGGATCATCTTGGGGTTCCACAGGCCGTACTGATCGGACTGTCGATGGGGGGCTATGTGAGTTTTGCGTTCGCGAAGAAATATGCGAACCGGCTCAAGGCACTGGTATTGGCCGATACCCGAGCGCAGCCGGATACGCCAGATGGCCGGATCGGACGGTTCAACTTGGCCCAGAAAGCCTTCAGGGGAGGCGCGAGCACGGTTGCGGAAGTCATGCTCCCCAAACTTCTTGGCCCGAGTTCCATGCAGAACAATCCCGATCTGGTGGCATATGTCCGAGAGACCATTTCCTGCGCGCCGGTCAGCGGCATCGTCACCGACCTGATGGCGATGGCTGATCGACCGGACTCCGTCTCTCACCTCCGTACCATTACCTGCCCTACACTCATTCTGATCGGCGAAGAAGACTCCACCACCCCCCTTTCCGATGCCCAATTGATGGCAGCTGAAATCGCCGGCGCCGGATTGGCCGTTATTCCTGCCGCCGGTCATTTGAGCAATTTGGAACAACCCGAGGTATTTAATGACTTGGTCAGCCGCTTTGCAGAAAGATTATGAGAGGGAGCGGAGTGGAAGCGTCACTAGCTCCCGTCCCTTCCGCTGTTGCCACGGATGAGTTTTAAAAACTCTTCGCGGGTCTGTTGTTGCGTGCGAAAAACACCTAGCATCGAGCTACTGACGGCAATCGTGTTCTGCTTCTCGACACCTCGCATCATCATGCACAAGTGACGCGCTTCCATAACCACGCCCACACCATGCGCGTTCAATTTCTTCTTAAGCGTTTCGGCGATTTGCACGGTCAGCCGTTCCTGCACCTGCAGGCGACGACTGAAGGCGTCCACCACCCGGGGGATCTTGCTGAGTCCGACGACTTTCTTATTGGGAAGATAACCCACGTGACATTTGCCAAAGAACGGCAGGAGATGGTGCTCGCACATACTGAAAAAATCGATGTCCTTAACGATGACCATCTCGTCATACTCAATCGGAAACAAGGCGCCATTCAGTAGATGATCGATATCCTGGCGATATCCCTGTGTCATAAATCGCATGGCCTTTGCCACCCGCTTGGGCGTATTCAAAAGGCCGTTGCGGTCCGGAGCCTCTCCTACCTGCAGCAGGAGTTGCGTCACCAACGCCTCAACCGGATCCTGATCCTCATCGATCGAAGGCTCATCGCGCGATGAAAGGCGTGCTCGTTTGGCGCGAACCCCTGGAACCACCTTAGCCATGCCTGACCTCATGTTCTGTCCGCCGACCCTTGGCGGAACCGGTATATTCAAAATAGTTGTCTCGAGTTTCGATCAAGCCCACCTTCGCTAGTCGTCCCACAGGAATTTCCTTGGCCAACAGCTCCCAAATGAGCAGCACCAGATTCTCCCCGGTCGTGGTCTTATTCGAAAATCCTGTGTCTTGATTCAGATCTCGATGATCGAACCGCCGTACCACCGTTCGCTCGACGATTCCATCAAGCCGTTGTCCATCCAGTACCTCATGGGTAACTGGATCTATCTCGCCCGAGACGGACACAAACACGACATAATTATGACCATGTCCATTGGCATTATTGCACTTCCCGAAGATGGCTCGATTCTCCTCGGGTGAGAGATCATCTGCATGCAGACGATGCGCCGCGCAGAAACGATAGCGGCGGGTAATCGTGGCCTGAGACATTGAACGAGGCTCCAGGAGAATGGTCAAAACGAACAAGCCGGGAGGACTCCCCACCATACGAGGAGCCACTCCCGGCTTGCTACTTCACCGACTACATCCCGTATTCCGGTCGCGCGACAACCGGAGACGTCTTACGCACTGAAAGAGCTGCCACAACCGCAGGTCGTCTTCGCTTGGGGATTCTTGATCGAAAAGCCGGATCCCTGCAGACTGTCGACATAATCAACTTCTGCGCCCTGGAGTAACGGAGCGCTTTGGGAGTCCATGATGACTTTCACGTCCCCCTTTTCGATGACCGTGTCGTCGTCCGCCATTTTGGATTCGAAGGCCATTCCATATTGATAACCGTGGCACCCGCCTCCGCGCACATAGACCCGAAGCCCGACCACATCCTTTTCCTCGGCCATCAGTTCTTTTATCTTCTGCTCTGCCAATTGCGTAATCGTCACCATATTGGGTCCTCCTTGTGAACTACCTGTTCCGCACGTTGTGTCAGTTTACCATCTCTCTGAAGCTTACGGAAGTCCGGCACCCCTTTTGCCAGTCTCAGTCGAGGCGGCCGATGTGGGTTGTACCCATTTGGTTTCCGGAACCCGAACCACGACGTCACCCAGGATCTTCGCCTGACAGCCAAGCCGGTGCCAGGGCTCAGAAAGAGCCTCGCGATCCAATAGGTCCTGTTCGTCAAAATCAATCTCGGACAAATTATCTTCTCCCAGCTGCACTTCGACCCGACAGGTCGTGCAGGACGCGTTGCCCCCACAATCATGGTTTAGCTCGAACCCGAGAACCTTGGCGGCTTCCAACAATGTCAGATTGGCCTCGACCTCTCCGCTCTTGCCCTCCGGATGGAGAAAGTTCACACGCGGCATGCGACAACTCCTTTACGCATTGACGCCGACACCAGCCCGGGCCGGCTGAAACGGACAGCGCTGCAGCCGGATATGCTCCTCAAACTCGTGCAGGAACAGTCTAAGAGCACTTTGCACCAATACTGCCGCACCGGTGATGAGTGTGCAATATCCGGTACCCTTGACAAATCCACAGAGCTGCAGCAGCGAGTCGAGGTCCTTCTGGCTGCCTTCGCCTCGTTCGATTTTTTCGACCAAGGTCGCTAAGTTGATCGTGCCCATCCGGCAGGGGGGACACTGCCCACAACTTTCGCCCTTAAAAAAATTGGAATATTTGAGAGTAGCCGCAACCATACAGGTGGCATCGTCGATTACGATCGTGCCCGCGGAGCCTAAACCGGTACCGGCTTTTTTCAGAGAGTCGAAATCCATGGGAAGATCCAATTGATCGGCCGTCACCATGGAGAATGCCGGACCGCCGGGAAACACGGCCTTGATGGTACGCCCATTCGGCACGCCGCCACCGCATCTCTCGATGAGGTCCCGGATCGTAATCCCCATGGGCATTTCGTACACACCGGGCTTATTCACAGCACCACTCAGGGAAAAGAGCATGGTACCGGGACATTTCTCCGTTCCCACCTGCCCGAACCATGCCGCGCCATTCCTCAGGATCTGCGGAATATTACAAAGCGTCTCGACATTATTCACGAGGGTCGGCTTCCCGTATAACCCGAAATCAGTCGGGTAGAATGGTGGCTTTTGACGGGGCATTGCGGGACGGCCCTGCATGGACTCCAGCATCGCCGTCTCTTCACCCGCGACATAGCTGCCGTGGCCGGAAAACACTTCAAGGTCGAGATCGATACCGGTCCCAAGAATGTCCTTGCCCAACAAGCCACGCTCGCGCGCCTGGGTAATCGCCTTCCTCAGATTGGCTTCTTCTTCCTCATACTCGTGATTCACATAGATATAGGATGCCTTGGCATTCACGGTTCGGGAAGCAATAAGGCACCCCTCAATCAACTGGTGAGGGATAAGTTTGAGTAAGTGACGGTCTTTGAAGGTCCCCGGTTCATGTTCGCCTGCATTGCAGACGAAATACCGCTCTTTCACACGATGGTTGAGGACTTTATCCCATTTCGTGCCGGTGGGAAACCCAGCCCCTCCGCGACCGCGTAAGCCGGCTTTCTTGATCTCCCCGACGATATCTTCCGGTGTGAGCTCCTTCAGGCACTTCCGCCAGGCCTCATACCCCCCGATGTTGAGATAGGGATCAATCTCCCAGGGAGCGCCTTCCAGCTTCTGTAACACCCTTGCTTCAGGTAGGGTCACGTTGTTCCCTTTCAGGGGTCACAGCCCCAGGTTTGCTGGCCTGTACTATACGGCTGCCTCCGCGAGGCCGTCAAGCCAACAGAGCCTGATTAGGCCTGAATCTCAACCGGTTAGGACTGATAGGCCTAGCTCACATCCGCCCAAAGACTCCCAGGCGAAGGCCGTAGGGCTGCTGGCCAAAGCAAGAAAAAGGGGATTGGGCGTCCTCTTGGATGCCCAATCCCCTGACCGCCCCTTCCACTCGATTCTCTACTTGAAGTGACTCCCCGCACCCATGAAGAACAGCATAGGAATGGACAACAAGAAGTTGATCCTCGAGGCGAGCAAGGCCGTTCTCCCCCACTGGGCCATCTCCGGTGGAGCGGGAGTACCTTGGGCGGCAGCAGCCACAGCCGCAATCACCTTCTTCTGGTTCGGCCAGATAATTGCGTGAACATTTCCCATCATGATGATTCCGAGCAGACCGCCGATCCCTAACGCGATGGCGCCGGTTCCGCCTTTTGAATAGAGGTAGCCGTACAGCACAACACCAGCGAGGACAGTGACCGTGGCTCCATGACGGAACCAATTCAGGGCAACCGGCATCAGCTTCGGAATGACGATGTTTTTCGTCGGCCCATCCAAACTTTTCAGAAAGCCTGCGTTGATCACGTTAAAGAAGTACAACAATCCAATCCAGGTGATGCCGGCCAGGAAATGGATCCACCGGACGATGAGGCCAAACCAGTCGGCCTCACCCGCCCCCACACCAGTCATACCTAAATACACAACTATCAATCCGACAGAGAGCGCAAAACCTGCACCCAATGTCTGATACGGATCCTCAAGGAATTTCATAGGTCCCCCAGCTAACGGTTTACTGCAAGCCACGTTGTGTACTGTAGGCTATAGAGCCTTGTCAAGCGGCCTGCCTGTCACGGGACATCCGGAGTCGTCAGGCAGTCAGCAGACGGTCGACAACCCGGCACAAATCTCGCACCGCTTCGGCAGACGCCTGCAGTGCGGTCCGCTCCTCGACAGTCAGGTCATATTCAACAATCGATTCTCCCCCCTTATGACCCAACCTGACAGGCACTCCGACAATGACGTCCTTCAACCCGTATTCGCCTTCACAGAGCATCGCGCAAGGCACCACGCGCTGCTGGTCATTGATAATTGCCTCCACCATATCAACCGCAGAGGCCGAAGGCGCATAAAAGGCGCTTCCCGTCTTGAGCAATCCCACAATTTCAGCGCCTCCGTCTTGGGTGCGCTTGATCAGTTCCGCCAGTCGTTTTGGCGCCAGCCGTTCGCTGATCGGCGCTCCTGCCACGGTTGTCTGCCTGACCAGCGGTACCATGGTGTCCCCATGCCCCCCCAGGACCATGGCGTGCACATCCGTCCCCGGCACCTTCAGCTCTTCCGCGACGAATGACCGTAGCCGTGCCGTATCAAGTACGCCGGCCATACCGAGCACCCGGGATTTCGGCAAGCCGCTGACCTGCAGTGCCACATGCACCATCGCGTCCAACGGATTCGTCACCAGGATCAGGATGACGCTCGGGGAACGCGCGACCAGTTCCTTCACAACCGTCTGCACAATTTTGGCATTCGTCACCAGGAGTTCATCCCGACTCATCCCGGGTTTTCTAGGGATGCCCGACGTAATGACAGCGATGGATGACCCTGCCGTCTCTTCATAGCCGTTCGTGCCGACGACGCACGTACTATACCCACAGACAGGCCCGGCCTGTGTGATATCCAACGCCTTCCCTTGCGGGATCCCTGGCACAATGTCGACCAGCACGACATCATAGGCATTCTTCTCAGCCAACCGTTGCGCGACGGTCCCCCCGACGTTGCCAGCGCCCACTACCGTAATTTTCGGTCGCCCCATTTCAACTACTCCTCATCAGGCATGCTGAGTGACCATCAAACGTAAGAAGCGGCAACCGCTTTCCGCTCCCAACGCTTCACAACTCACCTGTCATGCGTGGTCATGTCCGGTCCATCCCCCGACCTTGAAATTGATCGTGCAGACGAAATTATCACCGTCGTAAAAATTCACTTTGATCTTTTTCTTGCCATAATTCGCCGCGAGAAAATCTTCTGGCGTGTCGACCAAGCCCTGATATCCGCCGGCGGGATATTCACCCAGCTCGTGAAACACCACGATCATGCCGGCTTTGACTTCCTCAAGAATCTTGGCGGTACAACGCGGGTAAATCTCCCAAAACTTGGCATCGATCTCGGTTCGCGTCGGTTCGGGCCGTTCCTCGCCCGGCTTGAAGTCGCGATTCGCAAACTTGGCCTGCCGCCGGACATAGGGATATTGGTGGCCGGTAAACAATTTGTAAAGCCATGGCGGCACGGCCGGTCGTGAAGGCTGTTCACTCATTGTGCGTCTGCTCCAGTACTGTGAGGGTATCGGTTACGACCATTCAGGCGGTCAGCCGATGGTAAATCCCCGGGAGCTTCTCCGGCAACCCCTCTACCCGATCAATCACGACATATCGCACATCGCCGTACATCCGACGCAAATAGGGGTCCGCCTGCTTGTCGATGGTGATACACACAGGCTCAATGCCACGGGCGCGGGCTTCACGCAACGCCATGCGCGTATCTTCCAGCGAATATTCGTCCTTATAACCGTCATCTAGCGGGCGGCCGTCGCTGAGGATCACCAGGATCCTGGTCTTTGTCTGACGGGCAAGGAGCTTGTTCGTCGCATGCCGGATAGCGGCGCCGTCGCGGTTCTGCTGTAGCGGCACCATTCCACCCAATTTGGCCGCGGCGCGACCGGTCACGATTTCGTCAAACGCCTTCACGATCACAAAATCCACCTGATGGCGTCCTTGCCCTGAATACCCGTAGACGGCAAATTGGTCTCCGATTGCCGTGAGCGCCTCACAGAGAAGAACCAGGCCCTCTTTTTCGATATCGATGATCCGCCGACCCTGATCGACTTGCCGACTGGTAGACCCGCTGAGATCCACCAAAAACGCCGCGGCAACGTCGCGCTCTCGCTTTTCACGCCGTATGTACAACCGCTCCGAGGGTTCAATACCCGCGGCGAGATCGGCCAACCGACCGATGACCGCATCCATGTCCAGCTCTTCCCCATCAAGTTGGCCGGTCACACGTCGCAGCCCTGGGGGGCGAAGGCTTTCGAAATAGCGTCGCAGCAATCTCACTGCCCCCCCCTGTGCCGACAGAGTTTGCTCGACGAAATCAGAGGGTCCCTCAGTGGCTTCACGCTCCACCACGCGGCACCAGTTCGTCCGATAATCCTGTATGGCAGCGTCCCACTCATGATACCGAACGACCCTTGCGGCTCCGGCTTGTATGTCCTCCGGCCGCGGCCCTTCGCCGTCCACCGCCAGAACCTCCTCGACGAGCGAGGGCTGACGACGACCGGGAGCCAGCACATCCTGAGAGGCTCCTTGCGAACGAGCGGTTCCGCCACGAGACGCCCCTCCGGAATCACCGGCCAGACCGGCACCGTTCTCCCCATCACCTTGAGCAGAAGCCGATGTCTGATCAGCAGCACGTTCGGTCCGGTCGCGGACCAGATCGGGATCCATTTTCCCGCGGTAGTCCCAGTTGTCCATCGGCCGGTAACTATCTGAGAGGTCTTCCGACGATCTGGGCGCAGGAAGGGACTCCTGTTGGGCCTCCGATTGATCCTGAGGCGGGACTGCTTCCCGCCTGATGGCGAGCAGTTCGTCCATACGCACATACAAAGAATCGGCCAGCCGCACGGCGTCTTCGGCGCTCGACGCCGGGCGAAGGACTGTCTGACAGAGCTTCCAGAGCTCGTTGACCTCGTCTTGTACCACAGCAGGAATCGTGAGGGTTCCGGCCTCAGCCGTCGATAAGAGCAAAAGTTGATCGACGACCAATTCACGCACCGTCATTCCGTGGGCAAGACTACGAATGCTGACGGCATCTTTGGCCATTGAGGCTAAATCGCGGCTCAAGCCGGGGTATTCGGTGCGCAACAGATACTCGACCCGGGCATCTTCGACGAGGGTCCAGAGATCGCGAATCAGGCCGGGGTGCGGATAATGCGCGAACACGTCTCCCAATGTGCGGGCTTTCGTTGGACTGCGACGCCCGTAACGCAGTTCGAGCAGTTCGACGAGATCCCGCAGCCTGGCGATGGGCAAATCAAAGGTGCCGAACTCCAGATGTCCGGCCTCATGCGCAGCCATCACCATATAGAGTCGAACATTTTCGTCGAATGTCGGAAAACGCCTGATGATCGACGGCAAGCCGATGCTCTGGCCGTCCTCGCTCACCGTGGCACGAACCATCGCCTGTCCCGGCTCCAGGGAGTCCGGCAGATCGTAGATGCGCAGGTCTCTCCCACAGAGGGCTTGCGCAAACAGCTTGATGCGGCGGGCAATCTGTCGCAACGGGACGCCGCTCAAGGCTTGAGAAACCGCGCCCAACGCCTTCTCGGTCTCCATGGCAAAGTAGGCTCTGCCGCCATCGGGGCTGTACTCCAGCACCTCCATGCCGGAAGCGAACCAGGACTGGAACTTCTCCTCCGCTCCCTCCCCGGCTCCGATCAGTGCGATCAGTTCCGGACATCGTCGTATGTACGCCAGGGTCGTCTCGGCGTCACGCTCGGAGAGCAGCAGACCATATCGAAGGGTCTGGCGCCGCCAGTCCTCGGTGGGAAGCCGCCGAAGAATCGCGGGAGCCTCCGCCAGGAGTGCAATACCTGCCTCCGGGGATCGCTCCGCCAGTTGTGCACCTACCCGAATCACGTCGTTTCGCAAAACCCGCTCCGGGATATCGTCCAAAATGGCGGGGCTCGTCCGGAAGAACTCCAACGCGCCCAGATAGTCCGGCTTCCCCAGACTGTTCTCCACGATCAGTTTCGTCCCGAACTGCACCCAGGAACGAACCCCGTCCAGTGACAAAACCCGGGCGATAGGGGGAATTTGCCGGATGTACTCAACCGCCAAGGCAAAATCGGCGTCCGCCAATTCACACGCTATTTCCATCCATGTGGACCAGTCAATCGAGGGCAAGACACCGGCCGCCTCCGGCGCGATACGGATAAATTCCACCGCCACATTGGCATTGCGATCAGCCAGCTCCAACCCAGTCTCGAGCACGGCCGTTCGTTTCGAGGCCTCGAGCAGACCGAGAAGCAACGGACTCTCCTTGAAAAATCTCATCGCTAATGCGCCGGACTCCCCGGCAAGAGCCACCCCGAGGTCAAGCCATGGGAGAACATCCCCCAGCAGCCCTCGATGTTGCATCTCTGCCAAGGCATCGACTGCGCTCCTGGCCGCCTTGGGTGCCTCCTCTGTGAGTTCGCCCAGCAGCACAAGGATACCGTCCAGAGCATCATGCCTGCTCACCAATTCCGAAATGCCATTGACCACCGCTGCAGCGGAATCCTGTCCGAGCTGCAGAGCTAATTGGTCGAGCAGTTGTTGCCGAGAGTGCGCCGAAGCCATAGAGCCATCGTCCTATTTTGGCGGAAGTTGTGGATTGTAAAGGACACAATTTCGCTTGTAAACTGTGTCGTAGGGTGCGGGCAACGCTCTTGAGAGCAACTTATTAGGGTGCGAATGTCACGCGGGGGACTGGATGACTGAGCCGAGCAAAGAAAGTCTCGACAAAATGTGGAAGTATGTAAAGGGCTTTGCCGAGAAGAGCGGCACGGCCATGCATCCGAATCCGGCGGTTACTAATGCGGTGGTGCAGGGCCTCGCCGCTCACGTCGACGAGCTGGGCAAACCTTTATGCCCCTGCAACTTTTACCCGGACAAGCAGGCCGAAGCCAAGCTGAGACGCTGGATGTGCGCTTGCGACGAAATGCAGATTTATAAGTACTGCCATTGCCTGCTCTTCGTCCGAGAGGACGGCATGCCGATCACGGAGTATCTGCCTGAAGACCATGAAGGCCGCCAATGTTACGGCCTCATCACCGATCCGACTCCCGAGAAAGGCCGAGCACTCCGGCACAAGGCGCTTCCCATGGCGCCCAAAGATGCCCCCCCGGCCCCCTCAGATCCCGCCGCCCAGCCGTGAAACCGGGTATTCGGGTTGCGCCGCATCACTGTTTCTCTTTCCTTGCTCCGCTCTTCTTGCTGCTGTCCTGTCTGGCCGTTACCGGCTGCTTGAGCACGATGGAGGCAGTCGACCCACGGTTCCTGCCGATCACGACAGCCTCTGGCCAACACCTACAACAGCATGTGGCTTTCCTGGCCAGTCCGGAACTCATGGGCCGCCGGCCTGGCACACCGGGCAATCGGCAAGCGGCCAGCTACATCGAAGACCAGTTCCGGGCGGTCGGACTCCGCCCCCTGCCATCTCTTGGCGGCTATCGACAGGTCATCTCACCACAAATCGGCGACAACCTGATCGGCTTCCTGCCCCCGGCGTCCGGTGATGGCTCCGTCCGCTGGATCGTGATCGGCGCTCACTATGACCATCTTGGCTATCCGTTCCTCGGCGCGGACGACAATGCTTCATCCGTCGCCATTCTCATTGAAACCGCGCGGAACATGGCGGACCTGTCCCGGTACGGAATCATGTTCGTCGCATTCAATAGCGAGGAATCACCGTTCTTCGGTACAGCTGAGATGGGATCTGAGTACTTATTCCAGCATCTGCCGAAGGAAATCGGCGACGCGAGCAATCTCCAGGCCGTGATCATCATGGACCTTATGGGTGGCGTGCAATGGGCTCCGATACAAGACGCGATTTTTGCCACCGGCGCCGAAAAAAGTCCTGAGTTATACCAGCGATTCCGTAAGGCGGTCGTGCCGCGACTCATGGTCCTTCCGGTTGGAATCCACCTCGTCGAGGAAATTCCTGAACAGGGCCATAAAGCCTTCAGCGACTACGACGTCTTTCGCAATCATGGGCTGCCGTTTCTCTTTCTCTCCGCCGGGCGCACCCCGCGGTACCACACACCGGGAGACGTCGCCAGCACCTTGCATTACGACCGCATGGCCGCAACCGTCGAATGGCTACGCCGCCTCTTCACCCTGATAGATCAGGATGAGGCACCCTACAGCTTTGATGCACGTCGTGTGGAGTTCGCTGATGAGGTCGCGTCATTCCGGAAGATCGTCGATCTGGCCTCACAGGACCCGACGCTCATTCCCGGCACCTCGCGATGGTCGCTGAAGAAATTGAAGACGGATGCGGAGTGGCTGCAGAACGTCGACAGCTCAGTGCCGACACCTCAAAAACTGGATCGGTTGGAACGGATTTCGATACGCGTGCAGTGCCTGTTGGCCGATTACTCGGGCTGCTTTACCTTCTGACCCTTCTCTACAGCACACCCGTTCCGTGACAGGTTCATTCATTGCCAACCGGCAGTTTCGTATCCCTTTTCCTTGAGGCAGCGTTCGACAAAAGATGCGTAGTCCTGCTGCGGCTCCAACGGCCTATAGGTGCCGGCAAGTAGACCCAGCACCCCGCCGACCGCTCCTCCCGCCGCCGCACCGATTGCCATACCCGTCGGGCCACCGATCAGCCCGGTAGACGCTCCCACGGCCGCCCCGCCGACGACGCCCAACGCGATGCCGGCACCCGCATTCCCACTGCGGTTCGTCCCATGCCTGAGCCCGGCGCGCTCAGCCTTCACTCCGCACACTGCCACCTCTTGCGCGGCCATCTCCTTGCCATACAGTTGCAGTTTTGCATTGGACCTGAGAACGGGCTCAGGCCCCGCACAGGCTACCAGGCCGACCGCGAGCAGCAGCATGATCACCGAGGAGCGAACAGCCCTCACTCCCGACCCTCTCTGAATGAGCAGCAGTTGAGGGCATCGTGGGGAATTGAACCTGCGCGCTGCGTTATTGCCATCCGGCCACCTCGTATCCCTTTTCCTGCAGACAGCGATTCACAAGATTCACGTAGGCCTCGCTCGGCTGCTGTTGTCCCGATGTGAAGAGGCCGCTCAGGAATCCCCACAGAGCACCGCTGATAGCTCCTACCGCCGCGCCGATTCCGGAGCCGCCCGTGATGGCGCCGCCCACTGCTCCTCCCGCGGCTCCCACTCCGGCCCCGACGGCGGTGCTGGTGGCGACTTGCGCGCCTTTCCCGGTCCCCTCTCTGGCTCCGGCCACCTCGGCCTGCTCCCGGCACAGGCTGAGATCCTCCTCAGCCTGTGCCGCCCCGGCTTGCTCGTAGTGCTGGTTCGGCTGGAAAATCGGCTGGGGACCCGTACAGCCTGACGTGGCCATGGCCAGAGCCATCGTCACGGCTAGGAATTCTGTGTTGCGCGGTGATGCCATCAATCAACTTTCGTCATTCGGCCTGGAGTCGTTGGAGCACTGCTCCGGCTGACTGTCCGCTCACACATCCACGTTTCTTTCTACTACCCATCCCGCTCACTATCTGTGCCGCGTTGAGCGCCACGCCGCATTGTCTGGCGAGGAACCGACATAACTCGACATCGGCGGCACCGTCAGCCGGAGGTGCGGACGCTCGAAGCTTGAGCGCGCCACCATGGATACCGACGGATGCCGACGCATTCGGTGCGGGTAGCCTGGTTGCACATGCACTGAGATGACGACTCCCCCCGACATTGCGCCAATGACTGATTTCCATGCTGTGGCTGTGGTCACCCGGTCGGATTGGAGCGGGTCACGGAATTTCCTCTAGCAGTCTGACTCTGGTGGCGAATGGCTGCGCCGCTCAGAACATCGCCTTCACGACCTCGACGATGCTGCGCAGCATGTCCGGATCGTCAGTGATCGGGCGAGCAATGGCGACTTCACAGGCTCGGTCCGGCGGGACACCCTGTTTGATCAACAGGGCCGCATAGATCAGCAGCCTGGTACTGACACCCTCTTCCAACCCGTGATTCTTGAGGTTTCTGACCTTCTGAGCGATCTTGACGAGCCGCTGCGCAATATCAGGGCTCACCCCGGCTTCGTGCGCCACGACCCGCCCCTCGATGTCCGGGAGAGGATACTCGAACTCAATCGCCATGAACCGCTGCTTCGTGCTCTGCTTGAGGTCTTTCAGAATACTCTGATATCCCGGGTTATACGAAATGACCAGCATGAAGTCATCGACCGCTTCGATGACTTGGCCTTTCTTTTCGAGGGGTAGTAGCCGCCGGTCGTCGCTCAGCGGATGAATGATGACCGTCGTATCTTTGCGGGCCTCGACGATTTCATCCAGGTACACGATGGCCCCATGTTTGACCCCGAGGGTCAACGGACCATCCATCCAGAAAGTCTCTTGCCCCTTTAACAAATAACGCCCGACAAGATCGGACGCGGTGAGGTCTTCGTGGCAGGCCACCGTGATAAGCGGGCGACCCAGACGATGGGCCATGTGTTGCACGAACCGCGTTTTACCGCAACCGGTCGGCCCTTTCAGCATCACCGGCATGCGAGTCTGCGCGGCAATCGTAAACAGACCGATCTCACCGCGAACCTCGGCATAGAACGGTTCGCTCGCGATACGATAGCGATCGATGTCCAGTTCCTGCCCTTTCAAAACCGAAGTCACACGCCCCTCGTTCATGGCCGGTACCCCCGCGTTGCCTATCATGAGCCGCGGTCGTCACGATAAACGGAAATGAACCGGAAGTTCAAGCCGCGCGAGGATGGGGGAAGCAGCATCATCGTCCGCGCCGGCACCTCCGTCAGACGACGGCCGAGCGGTCGAGTACTTCTCGAACTTTTTGAGCCAGTGTGCTGGGGGTGAAGGGCTTCTGCAGGAATGAATGCTCGGTATCGATGCCGCCCTTGGAAAAGGCCGGGTGATCCGGATAGCCCGACATATACAGCACCTTGACCTCCGGACGAACCGTGGCCAGTTTCTCGGCGACTTCCGGACCGCTCATCTGTGGCATCACGACATCGGTTAAGAGCAAATGAATGGGTCCGGCATGTTTGGCGCCGGTCAACAATGCCTCGATCCCATGCCGGGCCTCCAAGACGGTGTAGCCGTGCAGGCGAAGCGTTTCGTTGACGAGCCGGCGCACGCCTGGCTCATCTTCCACGAGCAGCACCGTTTCCCGTCCTTTGACTGAATCACCGCCGACCGTAGAGGCTTCAGCGCCCTGGCTCGCACCTTCAACTCGCGGGAAGTAAATTTTGAAGGTGGCCCCCCGTCCCGGTTTGCTCTCAACTTCAATACACCCCCCGCTTTGTTTCACGATTCCGTAGACGGTCGAGAGCCCGAGCCCCGTGCCCTTCCCCTTTTCCTTCGTCGTAAAAAACGGCTCAAAGACATGCGATTGCGTATCTTCATCCATCCCATGGCCCGTATCCCGAACGATCAATGCGATATACGCACCCGGTTCGGCCCCCATGGGTGGACGATTCCTCCGCTGCCCAAACTGCACGTTGCTGGTTTCCACCGTGAGCCGGCCGCCGCTTGGCATCGCATCGCGGGCATTGACGGCCAGGTTCATGATGACCTGCTCCACCTGCCCGGGATCGGCCTTTAGTTGTCCCAGATCGGGATCCAGGACCGTGCAGAGTTCGACAATGTCCTCTCCCAACAGCCGCCGAAGCATCCCTTCCATATTATGAATCACCGCATTCAGGTCCAACACTTTCGGAGCGATGAATTGCCGGCGGCTGAAGGCCAGGAGCTGTCCGGTCAGGCCGGACGCGCGATCAGCCGCCTTCTTCACCTCTTCCAGTTCCTTCCGAAACGCATCGGTTGGAGCAAGACGGCTCAATACCAGCTCACTGTATCCTCGAATGACGGTCAGCATGTTGTTGAAATCGTGGGCCACGCCGCCGGCCAGCCGTCCAACGGCTTCCATCTTTTGCGACTGCTGCAACTGCGCCTCGGTGCGTCGAAGCGCATCCTCCGCCCGCGCCCGCTCGCCGAACTGTCCGATCTTCAGCCCGACGTCGGCAACCATCTTCAACAGCTGCTCATCCGGCTCCTTGATCTCGCGGCGGAACAATTCGATCACGCCCTCGACTTCGGTACCGACCCGAATGGGAAATCCGAAGGCTCCATGCAAACCCACCCTCGCTGCGGCGCCGCCACGCGGGAAATTCGCTTCATGCACGACATCGATAATCCAGGTCGGTTGCCCGGCCTGCCAAATCCGTCCCGGCAAACCTTTGCCGAGGGCAAAGGTATGCTGCCAGGTCGAGAGAACAAATTCTTCGGCGTTCAAACCGGGCAATTGCCAAACGTCGAGACAACGGAGCACACTTCCCTGCCGGTCAAGGCGCCAGAAGACCCCCAACTCCCATTCCAAACTTTCGCAGATGGCCTGAAGGATTTTCGGCCCCGCCTCTTCGAGCGTACGAGACTCCGCCAGGACCCGCGTGACGGCGTATTGCGAGGCCAACTGGCGCTCCGTGCGTTTCCGGGAGGTGATATCCCGGATGAACGCGCTGAAAATGTAGGCGTCGCCAAGTCTGGCAGGAGAGATGGTAATCTCAACGGGGAATTCGTGCCCGTCGCGGTGAGTGCCGAGCATCTCAATTCGCCGGTTAAGAATTCCTCCCTCGCCCGTTTTCAGAAAATGATGCAAGCCGCGCTCATGCGCCTCCCGTGCGCGAGCAGGTATGACGGTCTCCGAGACGCGACGACCGAGGGCTTCCTCGCGCTGCCACCCGAAAATGTTGACTGCCTGAGCATTCCAATCCGTGATAATCCCGGCCGCATCCATGGAGATCACGGCATCCAACGCCGTGTCGACGATGACGCGGTTACGTTCCTGGCTCTGCAGCAGCGCCGCCTCGGCTGCCCGCGCCCACTCACTCTCCTGCTGCGCCTGGCGGTGCTGATCACGCAACCGTCCCGTGGCCCACAACAATAATCCCACCATCGGGAACCAGACAACCACGCCGGCAATGCCCAGCTTCCACATCATGGCGCGAATCGGCAGCAGAATGACGTCCCGATCCATGCGCAAGAGAATCGTCCACTGCAAGCCGGTGTACCCGCTGTACCCGTTGGTCTGGGCATACCCCGTCACGACCGGCACCTGGCGCCGCGCATGAACTTCTTCGATATACCCTGCCTTGCCAGACCCGCTGAGCATTGCGGACGACAAACCCATCTGCTTCAAATTGACCCGATCGACATCGGCGAAGGCGGAATCCACAAACACCAGGCCTTCTTTGGTCAAGAACTGATACTCGAAGGGACCTGAGATTCCGTCGGTATGCTGAATCTCGCGCACGGTTTCCAGGAGCACGTCCTCGAGTCTCGCCAGCCCGACTCGTGATGTCACGACGCCGATGAACGCCCCCTGCGCATCCAGGATGGGAGCCGTAAACGCGACCGATTCGATCTTATGATTCGATTCATGGATTTCGACTTCATCCACCCGCACTAACCCCGTCCGACGCACCCCGTCGAACCAGGCGGTGCGCGCGACATCCTGGCCGACCATTGCCGGTTCCGTGGCCACGACCATGCGTCCCTGCGCATCGGCCACGCCCAACCAGAGATAGACGGGCGCATAATTTTCCTTGGTCCATCGCACATATTCGCCGAGATAGTCTTTATCGAGGGTCCGGCCCGAGAAGGCGCGAGCCAGCATACGGACATCGCCGTGCCGCTCGAACATTAAGCGATCGAGCTTATCCGCGATTTCAGCCGATGCCAGCGTGAGATTTTCTCCGGTTGCCTCGACCATTCGCACTTCGATCGACCGGAGCATGACCAAGCCGATGACAAACGCGACGATCGTCATGCCGACGATCAAGACGGGCAGCCAGGGGTACGAACGTCGGTATGACGCAGGTGGCGAGGAGGCGGACATAGTCAGGACTCCATCACAATGTAACTGGGCAGCAACTGCGCAGGGTGATACCACTGTTTCGAACGCGCGAGAGAGGGTAGACCCGAATCGTCCATGGTATTGATCCACCATGCCCCGTTGGCGCGAGCTTGGCGACAAAATTCACGAAAGATGAACGGTGCCAGTCCGGCAACCGTCCGGTCCGCAACCTCCAGCAACACGCAAAATACGATCGGATTCAGCCACAGTCCCATCGTGTAGGCCCGGATCCGACCGCCAACCCGGACCACGGCGCCGGTAAGGCCCAGCTCTTGGGGGAAAGACAAGGCTGCTTCATGCGCACCGGCCGCATCCTGAAGCAATGCATGTCCCCATGCATCGGTAGCCGGCTGTTTCTGCTCGCTCCATTCGTGAAACAGACTCAGGCAGGCCGTTCGATCCCGCAAGTCGTAGGGTTCCAGGACTCCTGCCTGCTCCCGCACAAACCGGTTGCAGGCTGCGCGGGGAGATTTGTACGGATCACCTGATAGCTCAGCCACCTCGTTCGCAGCATAAAGATAGTCGGGATCTTTGGCGGTCACCCGGTAGCCCAGCGACCTGAGCTCAGCCACGCAGGCCTCGGGTACGTTTTCGATGCGCGTCGCCGAGGAGTCGCCGTTCCGTTCCCGCATGAAGCGAAACGCGGCGGCCAGCGGCTGCCGGAGCGGGCCAGGACCCAACGGGGGCATGGCCATGAACAGGCCATCGGGAGATTCGGCAAATAGACAGATGTGACCGTGTAATTCAGTCCAGGAATAGGACAACAGATGCCGCCACACATAGTGATACGCGAATGATGCCGCCGCGAGAGGCAGGTCATGTCCGACAGTGAGCCTCATCCCTGTTTCAACGCGAGTTCGGTCCGACAAGGTAAGGGCACGCATCGGCACAACAACACGCCCCTGTTGCAGCCGCTTCGTGAGCCGTTGAAGTGGCTGCAGGGCAATCACGTCACGCTGGAATCGTCCGATCAACCGGGGATAACGTGCCAGAGTCTCAACCCTGCTGTCCGCCTCGATCCATTGGGCGATCTCTTGCGCCGCCTGATTGACGACCGGCGAGGCCACATCGCGCATGTAGGGACACTTGGAATCCCAACCGAGCAGCACCTGCGCGTGCGTGGCATCCCACATCAATGCAAAGGGATACAACCGGCAATCCAGTGGGCGGACGTCATAAATGCGGCAGTGTGAGGTTGTCACGTCGAACGCGGGGCACACGTACCCCTCGCCAGCCGGACTTGGCACCAGATCGATGGGTGTGCCCGCAGCAGTGGGAAAGTGTTCAGATGAAATACCGGCCGCCGTTGCGGCCCGAATTTCATCGGCGGTGAAGAACGGCCGCAGGAAACTATCCCGGTCTGGAAATCGGCAACACACGTCGCAGTGCAGACAGGTCGCACTCGGAACGATTTGTAGGGGAGAACCAGTCATGGGTCGCGAGCAACTCGTCAGGGAGAACTGGAGCGAATAGGCTCGTCATGAAATGTGGCCGCATTGTAGCACTAACACGCGCAAGGTCCTACTGTTGGAATCTTTTCGCCAGCGTATCCGAAGGCAACCCGGAAGACTCTGACTGTCACGCCGACTTGTACCGACGCAAGAGGCCATGGTACGATTTGCTCCACCTCGAATCCCATCTGCGCGTGCGATGCAGGCGATGGCGCTGCGAGCATCGAGGACATTGCATTGGCACTAGCACAATATTCACCTGAGCCGTTGAACTCCGACGAAGCCCGCCGACGATGTCACGCAATCCGTGATGACCTGGTCCGTGCTGGGGTCTACGGCGTTACCGAGCCGGAGGACAGGAGGTCGTCGACTGATTCTGCGACCCTGCCGCCACGCTTCCGCCTGTCTCCGGCTCCCCTCTCACTTGCTCCCTCTGATGTGGCATTTTTTCAACATCTGGGACAGGATCTCCTCGCTTTTTATCGGGGCCTGAACCGCCTCTACCAGGAAAGCGTGCGGGGCGTCCAGCCAAGTTGGGTGGCCGCCTATCTCGACCTGGGCAAGCCGGAGTCACTGGTTACCTATAGCCGAATGAATCGCTTCCGCAACCTCATGCCCGGCATCATTCGACCGGACGTCATTCCAACCGCCGACGGCATGGTCATCACGGAACTCGATTCCGTCCCCGGCGGAATCGGGCTGACGGGGTGTTTGACGCGCGCGCATGACAACCAGCTTGCACAAATTCTTCCCACACCCGTCTCGCAGCCTCACCATTCCTCACTGATCGCAGGTCGCGACGGCATGTTGCAGGGATTCGCCGCCATGGTGCGGGCCCAGCAGGGCGACCAGGAAGGGTGTCTCGCGATCGTCGTGTCGGACGAGGCCAAGGACTACCGGTCTGAAATGGAGTGGATGGCCCAGCAACTCCGGGAGATCGGCTGCCAGGCCCGCTGTGTCGAACCCAGAGCCATTCATTTTACTGAGGACGGGCTTTTTCTCCAGGAACCGGACGGACCGTTGCGTATCGGCCTCCTGTATCGTTTTTTTGAACTCTTCGATTTAAGAAACATCCCGAAAGCCGAACTGGTTATGTATGCGGCCAAGAAAGGTCGTGTCTCCGTCACACCACCGTACAAGCCCGCGTTGGAAGAAAAGCTGGCCTTTGCCCTGTTCCATCATCCGGAACTTACACCTTTTTGGCAGGAGACGCTGGGCTCTGACACCCATACGAACTTGCACCGCCTCCTGCCGCAAACCTGGATCCTTGATCCGCGACCCGTCCCTCCCTCGGCGGTCATCCCAGACCTTACGATCGGCGGGCGAGCGGTATCAGACTTTCGTCGCCTGGCCCAGACCACTCAGAAGGAACGACAACTGGTCCTCAAACCTTCTGGATTTTCGGAACTGGCCTGGGGAAGCCGAGGCGTGTCCATCGGGCATGATCTGCCACAGGTCGAATGGGCCGCGGCCCTGGAGCAAGCCCTCCAGTCCTTTCCGTCGACCCCCTATGTCCTGCAGGAATTTCATAAGGGCCGACTGTTCGAGTCAGCCTATCTTGACGAACGAACCGATACCGTAGTGCCAATGTCCGGTCGGGTCCGCCTATCCCCTTATTATTTCATCGTCGGTGACAAGGCCGAACTCGGGGGCATTCTCGCCACTCTTTGTCCTGCGAACAAGAAGATCATCCACGGCATGGTCGATGCGATCATGGCACCCTGTGCCTTGACGCCGAACAGCCTTGCTTAGAGAAGGAACCGATGGCACAAGTACTACGACCGGAAGCCCTCGCGAATTTGCAACCGCCTCACCAGTGGTACCCATGGCACTGACCCTCTATCATGTCGAATGGTGTCCGGACTGCGCACTGGTCCGGGATCGCCTCAGCGAGTTGAACATTCAATACGACGAGATCGTGGTCCCCGACTTTCGCCCGATGCGCAAGCAGGTCTATGAAGTGTCGGGGCAGTACTATGTGCCCGTTTTGAAGGATGGGGACATTGTTTTAACGGAAACCCACGATATTCTTGCCCACCTCGACCAGCGCTCCGGCATGGCCAACCCGTGAGGAAATGGCCCAGACCGGTGCGCCGGGCAGCGTGGATCACGACCAACCCCGGAGCCGAGAACAGGCGTCAGCCTGAGGAATAGAACTGATCAGGTCAGCATCAGCGAAAGGATAGCGACGTGGAGGAATGGAGACGCATTCTGGCTCAAAGCGTGGTCAAGCCGAAGGACTTGGCCGACCGGCTTGGTGTCGATCCCAAAGAGATCGAAGACATCGTGGGGGAGTATCCCATGCGGATCACGCCAACCGTATTGGCCACGATCAAAGAGAAGGGTGATGCGATTTGGAAACAGGTCGTCCCGGATCGTTTGGAGATGGCAGACGCCGACGCGGAGAATGACCCTCTCGAAGAAGACCTGATGAGCCCCGTGCCGCATCTGGTTCATCGCTATCCCGACCGTGTCCTTTTGATGGTGACCAACCAATGCCCGATCTATTGTCGGTTTTGTACGCGTAAGCGGCTTGTGGGCAAACCGGGATTTCTGAAAAAGGGAGAATTGGACCGGGCCATCGCCTACCTGCGCGAACATCATGAGGTGCGCGACGTGATTCTTTCCGGAGGCGACCCCCTCCTGTTGCCGGACAACCTGTTGGAGCGAGTGCTGAAATCGCTTCGAACCATCCCGCACCTGGAATTGATCCGGATCGGCACACGCGTGCCGGGCAGCCTCCCCGAGCGTATAACGCCCAAACTCTGCGAACTCGTGAAGAAGTACCACCCGATCTATATGAATCTTCACTTTAACCATCCGGACGAGTTGACGCCTGCGGTCAAACGCGCCTGTGGCATGCTCGCCGATGCAGGGGTGCCCCTCGGGGCCCAGACGGTCTTGCTCAAGGGAGTCAATGACGACCCCGAGATCATGAAACGACTCATGCATCAACTGCTGTTGGCGCGCGTGAAACCATACTATCTGTATCAGGCTGACCTGACCAAGGGAACGAACCACTTCCGGACTTCAGTGGAAACGGGGCTCCACATCATCAAGTCCTTGCAAGGCCATACAAGCGGGATGGGAGTGCCGCACTTCGTCATTGATGCGCCGGGAGGAGGTGGCAAAATTCCGTTGCTCCCCGCTGAATACCTGGTCCATCTCGACGAGGATGGCGCCGTGTTGAGAAACTACGAAAACAAAACGTACCACTATCCTCAGCCAGGAGCCGGCCAGGGCCGGGAATTACCCATGGTCGGGGCTCACCCCTCGTGGGGCACGACCAACAACGGATGCGAGGGAGGAGGGGACCATCTGTGAAACGTGCCGCCCCCTTGAAAGGCATTTTGCCTTATCAGCAGATCACAGATCTTATGACCCGTGGCGTCATCAAGGCCGACAGGCCGATGGAGACCCGACAGATCCAGCCGGCGAGCCTGGACCTGCGGCTGGGGAAAAAAGCCTATCGATTGATCAGCAGCTTCCTCCCTGAACTGTCTCCCATCAGCAACCGTCTTAATGTCCTCGATTTCTATCAGTCTGATCTCGTGATGTACGAGATGGATCTCACGCAAGGTGCGATTTTAGAGAAGGGACATGTCTACCTCGTCCCGCTGCTGGAGCATCTGGAGCTGCCGGCCACGGTTCGCGCCCGTGCCAACCCCAAGAGCACGACGGGGCGGCTGGATGTCTTCACCCGGGTCGTGACCGACTTAAATGCGGGCTTCGATGAGATCCGGGCCGGGTACCGGGGGCCACTCTATTTGGAAGTCGTACCCCGCTCGTTCGCGATCAAAGTGCGCACAGGCGACTCGTTGAATCAGATTCGCTTCGTGCGCGGGGACGCCACGGTATCCGATACCGCCTTACAGAAAATCCACGCTGCGGAACCGCTCCTGTTCCATAATTCGGCCAGTTCCAAACCGCTCCCTGCGAGCGAGTTCCGAACCGAGCGGGGGCTGTTTTTGCGGATCGAACTGACAGGGAGCGACCGCGAAGACCAGGTGATCGGTTACAGGGCGAAGAAGAATAGCCATGTTATCGATCTGTCTAAAATAGGACACTATGCGGCCTTGGACTTCTGGGAACCTCTGAAACGGCACCGGCACGATAGTTTGCTCTTAGAGCCGGAAGAGTTTTATATCCTGGCCTCGAAGGAACGGATCCGGGTGCCGCCCGGTTACGCTGCCGAAATGGTGGCCTATGAAGCGGCCTGCGGTGAGTTACGCACGCATTATGCAGGATTTTTTGACCCCGGGTTTGGCCATGGTGACGGCCGAATGCGCGGGACGCAGGTCGTCCTGGAGGTCCGCCCGCACGATGTCCCGTTCCTCATTCATGACGGGCAAACGTTCTTCAAAGTAGTGTATGATCGAATGTTGGCAGTACCGACGCAGATGTACGGTACCACGCTCGGCTCGTCCTACCAGCGACAAGCCCTCACCCTGAGCAAACATTTTAAGGCCTAATCATGGCACCCAGCGACCTCCCAGATCCTTCTAGCCGACCGGTCAGGCCTCCTGGTCACCGGCCTGACGACGAGAGCAACGCCGACCGCCAGGCCCATGTCATCGGTATGATGATCGGCACGGCCCTGATGTTCATCGGATTCCTCGATGTGTTTCTCTCGATCAGCGGCGGTTTTGAGATCAATGTCGTCCCGCTGTTGATTTACTTCGGCGGAATTGCCGTGTGGGCCAATGCCGTGGTCGAGAATCCAACCGTCCGTTACTCCTTAATGGCCGGCTCGGTTTTGATCAGTCTGGCGTTTTTTCACTATGGCGAGGTGCTGTTTTGGCACAAGCAGGTGGTGTTTTGGTCCACCATCGTCGTGGTCATGTATTTTATGTTCCGCGAACCCAAACGAGCGGCCTGAAATAGACCGGTGCAGCAGAGGCCATCGAACGTCGGCGTTGGACAGATCGATCCGCATCCCTCTTTGATGACGGTGGCCGTCATCATTCCGGTTCTCAACGAAGCCCGACTGATCGGCCGGACCCTGAGCCACACCGCGGCTCTCGGATTCGACGAAATCCTCGTCGTGGATGGAGGCAGTACCGATCAGACCTTCGCCCTGGTGCAATCCTTCGCATTTCAACCTCGCCCCATTGCCTCCGCTCCTCGCGCGATACACTCCGTCCCCATTCGAATCCTGTCTTCGTCGCCAGGGCGGGCTGGCCAGCTGAATACAGGAGCCGCCGCGAGCCACAGTGAGGTGTTGCTGTTCCTCCATGCCGACACCCGACTACCGCCAGATGCCAAAGGAGCCATCTCCCGTGCCCTGCTTGACCGTACTGTTGTCGGCGGACGGTTCAGCGTTCGTTTCGACTCTGATCTCCCCCTGGCCCGCCTCATCGGAGGCATGATGAACTGGCGGTCACGATGGAGTGGCATTGCGACAGGTGACCAGGCAATCTTTGTCCGACGGGAAACGTTCGAACACATTGGCCGGTTCGCGGATATCCCCGTCATGGAAGATATCGACTTCACCCGCCGCCTCAAACGAGCCGGCCGCCTCGCCCCGCTCACAGAGCAGGTCGAGACCGCCTTTCGTCGCTGGGAATGCGGGGGACCCATCCGCACAATTCTGTTGATGTGGGCCCTGCGCTTCCTGTACTGGATCGGAGTAAGTCCCCATCGGCTCCAACATTATTACAGGAACGTGAGATAACCCTATGCGCGAGAAACCGTCAGAGCGACAGGACAAACAGCCGGCGGCTCTGGTGATCTTTGCCAAGGCCCCTATACCGGGACAAGTCAAGACGCGGCTCAGCCCCGCCCTGACCGAAGACGAGGCTGCGACGCTCCATGGGAGCTTCGTCCTCGACACCCTTGAACGCACCAAGGCTGCGATCGGGAAGTTCAAGATTCCGGTTGCCCGATTCCTCGCCTGTGCGCCATCAAGCACCCACGTCTTTTTCCGCATCATGGAAGCGCGCCATGGCGTCACGCTGCTCGACCAGCAGGGCGACGAACTCGGAGCACGGATGCATCACACTTTCGACCACCTTTTCTCACAAGGGTACCAGCGGGTCATACTCGTCGGGACCGACGCTCCGTCGCTCCCGCTCACGCACTATCGCGACGCGATGGAAGCGCTCAGCCGGCATGATCTGGTAATCGGTCCGGCCAGTGACGGTGGTTATTATTTAATCGGTATGACGCGGCCTCAGGCCAGTCTCTTTGAGAGTATCCCCTGGTCGACGGACCGCGTGATGCCCCTTACGCAGGAAAAAGCTCTCGCGGCAGGGTTAAAAACTGCCCTCCTCCCAACATGGAGCGATGTCGACACGGTGGACGATCTCCAGGCCTTGATTCAGGATAGTCTGATGGACAAGAAACGCCCCAAGCAGGAGCGGGTGTTTTCCATGAGGACCGCAGGGACCCTGGAGCTGCTGGCGAAGCGGCTTCGAACTCGCCAAACCTGAGAGGACTGGTGAATCGGTCTGGCTGCGGCGTTCGCTGCTCCCCATGTCGGGAGGAATTGCGGAAGTGTCCGGCCCTGCAGGGGGAGCGCGGGAACCTCCATCTGACGTCCCGGAAAGTCGGGGCGCCGAAACTCCGGTTGCTGGGAACACGTGGGGCCCATCATCTACGCACCCTGGACCACCTGCAGCCTCAGCGAGAAGCGTTGTGATGATCCAGTGGAAGAACGGTCCTGTCATGGCGTATCCGCGAGCCATCGTCAGTGTGCGGTAGTATCGGACAATTCAGCCATCTTCTAGCGAGGACTCTATGTCGAACAAGGTCGCTCTCATCACCGGCGGTGCCAAGGGCATCGGACGCGCAATTGCTTTGGATCTGGCGACACAACATTGGTCCGTCGCCATTTGTTACCGCACGAGTGCGGCGGCAGCTGATGACACCAGCGAGGCAATTACGGCGAACGGCGGAAAGGCCCTCGCCGTGCAATGCGATGTGTCCGATCCCGAAGCCGCCGCACAACTGGTCGCCCAGGTCGAGAGCCAGTGGGGCAAAATCGATGCGCTGATCAATGGAGCAGGCCCTTACCACCGGGTGAATCTGTTCGAGGAAACGACGGCTGGCTGGCGTGAAATGTTCGATAGTAATTTGCACCCCATTTTTTACCTGGGGCAGGCGGTGGCACCCGGGATGAAGGCCAGGAAGCAGGGACGAATCATTAACTTCAGTATGGCCAATGCGGACCAGATGGTCGCGCAACCGGAGGTGACGGGGCACTATATCGCCAAGGCCGGAGTTCTCATCCTGACCCGCACTCTGGCGAAACTCCTTGCTCCCTATGGCATCACGGTCAATGCCATCTCTCCTGGGTTCATCGATTCGGGGAGCGCGCCGCCTGAGGAACTGGCCGGAGTGATCAAAAGAATACCGGCAGGGTATGTCGGAAGTGTGGCAGACACGGTCGCTGCGGTGCGATTTTTTCTCAGTGAAGAGGCCCGATATGTCAATGGTGCCAACCTGCATCTCAGCGGTGGATGGGGAGTTTGAACCAGCCTGCACTTATTTGGCAAGGAGGAGAATCACGCCGATCATCGCCGCCATCCAATAACTCTTCGGGTCTCGAACGGCAAACACGACCGGGTCATCGTCCATCTGGTTCCGATAGGCCAGCATCCAGATCCGACTGATCCAATACAGCATCACCGGGCAAATCAGCCACAGCAGTTCTGAATGGGAATACAGCAGCAAGACCTCTCTGCTGCTGATGTAGAGTGCCAGGACCAGCACGGCCAGCAGGCCGCTCGCCGAGCCGATGCTCGAAATATGTTCCACATCCGTCACCCAATAGCCTCGTCCATGCAACCCCTTGCCCTCGACCTGGCTCATGAGGCGAAGTTCGGTAAATCGTTTAACAAGCGCCAGGCTGAGGAAGAGAAACAACGAAAATGTCAGTAACCAATGCGATGGCACCACCCCGGCTGCGGCGCCGCCCCCATAAACCCGCACCGTATAGAGCTGCGCCAACACGATCACGTCCAGCATCACGAACTGCTTGAGATAAAACGAGTAACCCGTTGTCAGAGCCAGATACCCGGCCAATACCAGTAGAAATATCGGTGGAAGCAAGAAGGCCAGAATGACTCCTGCGAGGAGGCAGCCCAGGGCCAGTAGCATCCCGGAGGGAATCGAAAGGCGTCCAGAGGCAAAGGGACGATTCTTTTTTCGTGGATGCCGGCGATCGGAAGTCAGGTCAAGGCAATCATTGAGAATATAGACTGAGGACGCCGAAAAACTGAAGGACAAGAACGCCAAGCCGGCCTGGAGCAGCAGCCGCTTGTCTGTGATTTGATGTGATGCCACGACCGGAATGAACACCAGCACATTCTTGGCCCATTGATGTACACGCAAGGCCTTAGCCAGAGTTTTCAACCAGCTTACCGGCTCGCTGAAAACCCGGCTGACCGTGGTCATTGCTTGCGCGCGAGTGACCAACCCCGGAGAGCCGTTGACGACAATCGCCTCATCGGCCTGCGCCCAGACCGGCAGGTCGGCAGTGGAATTTCCCGCATAGGCAAAACGGCGCACGCCATAGCGCTCCACCAGCAGGGCCAGCTTTCGGGCACCCTTCAGATTTACTCTGCCATCGCTGCCATAGGCCCGGTCATCAAAAAATCCCAGGTGATCCGCGACCGCGCGTGCGAATGTCACATCACTGGCAGTGGCCAATACGAGCTCTCGGCCGGACTCGCGCTCCTTGGATAGAAACTCCACCAGATCCTGCTGATAGGGAAGGGTCGTAACGTCCAGCGTCACCCGGCGAGCGATTTCGTGTTTGAGGCGGGCCTTTCCCTTGAACAACCAGAAAGGAAGCTTGAAGATCGAGAGCGGGCTCTGCTTGAGAAGAGCCAGCAGAGATTCCCACAGCAGGTCAGTCTTGATGAGTGTCCCATCAAGATCGACGCAAAGCGGACTTTTGCCGGACAAATCCTCACGCGTGGGCATAAGGCAGGATTCTATCGGCAAGAACCAAACGGCGCAAGAAATTCGTGCCATTCCAGGGCGCAGGCCTGGACATCCAGCGATGGGCGGGATTCAGTCGTGAGGCGACGGACAGCTATTCGGCGCCGAAGGCCTTCTTCAGCAGAGGCACTACTTCACCCTTGGCTTCCATCGGATCCAGGATGTCGGTATCGCCGTAGAACTGTCCATCGATAAAGACCTTGGGAAGAGTCGGCCAATTCGTCAACTTGGTCAACGCATCGCGTTTGGCCGGCTGCGACAGCACGTCGATGAGTTCGTACGGATATCCGTACTTTTCAAAGAATTGCATGGTCTCCCGGGTGAAACCACACATCGGCATCGTTTTCGTGCCCTTGCCATAGATCAGAATCTTGTTCGCCTTGATTTCTTTTTGAATTTCTTCATCGATTGGATTGGACATATATCTCTCCCTATTGCCCGGCCTCAGCCTTAGTCTTGGCCGAAATTTCCAGGGCATGAATCCGACCGTCTTTCATTGGAACTGCTAATGCCTGGTACACCATGCGATGACGGTCAAGAAGATTCTTGTCTAAGAACCCGTCCGAGGTCACCCGCACGATCAGGTGATCTTGCGTGCCGGTCTTGTCGATCACGGTCACCAGGGCGTCAGGAAACATTTGGCGTATGAAGGTCGTCACGGCTTCAGAGCTGATCATCGTTCCGAAGAATAACGCATCTGTCGAGTCGAAGGCAATTCTGAACCACTGCGATCCACGGGACAAACAACAATTTTTTAAGCAGGACTTCGAACTGGTGCGACCGGACTCGCGCTAAGCTGCCCCGGCAAGGGTTGGGAGATTGACCGCAAGGCTCACATTCGGAGGTCATGGCGTGGACACGCACCGGCAGATCGAATCAAACGCCCGTGATTGGAGTGGTTATCCCATTGCGCCAAACATCCTCGGCGGCGTGATCCAATCGCATGACTTGGAGAACGTCCTATTGTCACGGTTTATGTCTTCGCGGAGAGGGCTGGCCTTGTGATCGGTCCCGTTCAGATCTCCCCGTCCACCACCGCTCAACCCTGCACTGCTGAGAGTTTCTGAGTTTCGAAACCATTCGGTGGTGTATTTCACCATCTCTGGTGGTTACCAACCACCGACGCCGTATCCGGCAATTGACCCTAATCATAACGGACTGACATTAGGGCACTTTTTACCTGTCGTCAGTGGCACGGCTGTTGCTGCTCTTCAAAAGCAAGAGGGAACGAGCAAGCAAAATCCTTACAACCACCAAGGAGGGTACCATGGGAGAATTCAAATCTGGCTTCTTCATGAGCGATTCAGCCTGCAATGGTCGCGTGCTTGTCGTAGACGATGAGCCGGACATTCGCAAAGTTGTCCGAATGACCCTGCAGAAAGCGGGATACGAAGTGATCGAAGCCGAGAATGGCGAGAAAGCCATTGAGGCCATCAACACGGGCGAAAATCGGCTGTTGCTGGATGTGCTCGTGTGCGACATCCGCATGCCGAAGATCAACGGTGTCGAAGCCATTGCCTACTTCCAACAGGAATGGCCACGCGTGCCAATCATCGTCCTGACCGGCTTTCCGGATACGGACATGGCGACTTCGTTTTTGCGCAGCGGTGTCGTTGATTATCTGGTCAAGCCGGTCGAAGGGGAAAAGCTGCGCACCGCGGTGGCCAGAGCGATGGAACAGCGGGAACTGGCTCGACTCTAGCCGCACTTGATGCCCGCACGCACTGCCTCCTCGAATCCGGGAAGGTCACCCAGACCTTCCCGGAACAATGGGAGGTCGGGAACGTCGGCATTTGTAGAAGAGGCTCGTCTGCGCCGATTTCTCTACTGGGTCATGGATCAGGACTATGAACAATACCCGGACTAAAATCGCCATCGTCGGTGCAGGGAAAGGCGGTGTCGCCCTCTTGGAGCTGCTCCACCAAATACCGGACGTCGAAATCATCGGCATTACCGATAAGGATCCCGACGCCGTGGGGCTCAAGCGGGCACGGGATTTAAACGTGCGGATTGCCGATGAGGTGGAGGACCTGGTCCAGAACCACGGAGTCAATCTGATCATGGACGTCACGGGCGATCCCTCCATGGGGTCCTCCATTGATACCATGAAGCGGCCGGGCTCGGAGGTGCTGAGTGGGGCGACGACGCGATTGTTATGGAATCTTGTGCAACACCAATCGAAATTGGAGGCCGAACTGTTTCAAGCCGACAAATTGGCCGGCCTGGGTTCCTTCGCAGCCGGCATTGCGCACGACATGAATAATCCCTTGCAACTGATCCTCGGCCTCGCCGAGAACCTCATCGACGAGCAGAATTTGGAGGTCGTCCACGAACAGGCCCGCGACATCACCGAGGCCGTCAAGCGTACCAGTGCCATCTGCCGCGATCTAACCAGTTATGCCAGGCGTAACGGCACCAGCGAAGCCGTCATGGTGGACCTCAACCTGAAAATGGACGAGGCGCTGAAAATCGCCCGTTATGCGGTCACGCTGCAGGACATTACGGTCGTCAAGGATTACGCGGCGGAGGCCGCCGTGATCGGAAACCCGGATGAACTACTCCACGTGTTCGTCAATTTAATCACGAATGCCGTCCAGGCTATTACGCATCGAGGGACCTTGACCCTCCGCACCGGCGTCGGCCAGGAAGGCGGGGTCATCGCCTCCGTCAGCGATACGGGTTGCGGAATCCCCAAAGAAGATCTGTCCAAAATCTTTGAACCGTTATACACCACCAAACCACCGGGAAAAGGCACCGGGCTGGGATTGTACAATGTGATGTCGGTGATCTCGAAAATGGAAGGTCACATTTGCGTCGAAAGCGACGTCGGCGTCGGCACGACCTTCCGCATCGAGTTTCCCCAAGTCCAGTTGACGATGCCGGGCGCGGCCATATGACCATCACCTCGCTCCCGTTTTCAAAAGCCCTTGGGTGGGGACTCAAGCGCAAATTGATTGTGTCCATGCTGTTGGTCGGCGTAGTCCCGCTTTTGCTCGGTCTCAGCATGGCCTTCCTGCAAGGGTCGAAGGAAATCCAAGTAGTCAGTGGCGAAAGTTTTCAGGCCTTGGCCACTGAAGCCGCTCGAAAATTGGATTTGCTAGTCGCGGAGGAGGTGGCCAGGACCTCACGGATCGCCATCCATCCGGACATTGTGCGAGAGCTAGAACATCGTCGTGACGTCCTGCATACGCCGGAGAAGACGCCGGCGCATCTCGCCCTCACCCAGATGAAGACGCATTGGGATGCGCGCGAGCCCGCGGCGTTGAAGGCGCTCACGGAGAATCCCACTGCCGTGCTCCTACGCGGATTCTATGCGGGCGCCCAGAATGAATCCGACCTGCTGCTGCCCCAAGTCGTGCGCGCCGCCACCAAGAAATTGTTCATCACGGACGTACAAGGGAATCTCTTCGCGGCCTTAACCGCAAAACCCGCTTCCACACATGCCGAGAGCCATTGGTGGCAAGGCGCCTACAACAAGGGAGTCGGCCAACTCTACATCGAGGACCTTCATTTCGATGATCAGGTCAATACCTATGTGGTCAGCCTGTCGCTTCCCATCATGGACAGCCTCCGGTACGAAGTGGTTGGCGTCCTCCATCGGGTGATCGATGCCAAGGAATTTTTCTCTCCCGCCACCCATCCCATTCGATTCGGCAAGACCGGGCATGTCATGTTGATCGACAGCCGGGGAACGGTTCTCAGTTGTCCCATCCTCCCGACCGGCGTGAGGTTGTCAGACCCCGCGCTCATCCCCCATGTGACGGTACGCGAGCCGGGCTGGGTCACAGCCGACAGCGACGGACACGGCGGCAGCGGAACCGCTATCATCGGATTTGCTCCCCTTCCCGAAACCAGCCGCGCCACGAACGGCGCTCTCGACAAGGGAGCATGGCATACATTCGTCTGGCAGTCGTCCGACGAGCTCTTCGCGCCGATCCGCCATCTCATGCTGTGGATGGGTATCCTGGCTCTCGTGGCGCTCGGCCTACTCGCCACGCTGGGGTATTTCGCGGCCAGCCGGATTGTGACGCCGGTCCGCAGACTGCAAGAAGCGGCCCGGCTCATCGGACGGGGAGAGTTGCACGAGCCGATACAGATTCGCACGGGCGATGAACTGGAGGAACTCGCGGTGGAGTTCAACCGGATGCATACTCAACTCGAAGCCGCCTTTGCCGGGTTGAATACGCAGGTCGAAGAAAAAACGCAGGAAGTTCAATATCTGCAGAAATCGACCGATCAGGTCCTCGACGCCGTCCCCACTCCGATCATCATGATCGATCAACAGGACCGCATCCAATATATGAACCGGGCATCGCGGGAGGCCCTCAACACAAGCGAGGATGGTTGGTTGACGCGCCCTCTCTTCGACCTGCTGCCGATCGACCAGGAACACCTCGACGCTCTACGGCACCAGCTGCGCGCCGTGGAGGATGGCGTCTCCACTGGCACCTCTCTTCCTGACCGGGAACAGGCAGTCCCGGTCGCTCGCGATCCCCTGAACCCAACCATCGCCCAGGCAGCGGCTTCAAGCCGTCGTGAAGTGTCCATCGGCCCGCATCTGTACCACTATGAGTGGTTCCCTCTGGAAACCCGTATCGGAGCCGACAAGCGATTCGGACTTGTGCTCCGCGACACGACCGATGAGAGCCGGTTGCAGGATCAGCTGATTCAAGCGGAGAAATCCGGCAGTCTCGACGTGTTGACCGCCGGCATCGGACATGAGCTCAACAATCCACTCTTCGGTATTCTTGGTCTCGGTGAGGCGATTCAGGAAGAGGGCGATCTGGCGCGCGCCAAGGGCTACGCACAGGACATCATCGGTCACGGCCGTAAGATGGCAGCCATCATTCGAGACTTCACCGGAGTGGCAACGCGTGAATCAAAGAGCCAGCGGATACCAGTGGACGTCACGGCGCAATTGGAGCAAGCGCTGGCAATTGTGCAAACGTCGCACGATTGCCTGGGGCTGAACGTTCAGAAACATTATGTCCCGCTCCCCCCTGTGACGGCGCTGCCGGACCAACTCCGGCTGGCCTTTATCAACATTCTCACGAATGCCATCCAGGCCATGGGCGGACGGGGCGATTTATGGTTGAGCACAGAAGAACAAGGCGGGGTGGTCACCATTAAAATCCGCGATAACGGGCCAGGCATTCCCAAGCAGCATCTCGGGAAGGTCTTCGACCCGTTTTTTACGACCAAAGGCCAGGGAGAAGGCTCCGGACTCGGTCTCACCGTGGCACAACGACTCATCAAGAAATTCGGCGGCGACATCCGGCTTGAGTGTCCGGAGGGCAAAGGCACGACCTGTGTGATGACCCTGCCGGCGGACAAGGCCGGTGTGCGAAAGGAGGAGCCATGCGTTCCATCCTGACAATCGTCCGGTCACGCCCACTCTGGTGTGCGTTGATTCTAGCCTGTGCCTCAACCTATTCCCTGCAGGCGAAGGATGTCCCGCCGCCTCCAATGATTGCCCCCGAAAAAGTCGCGGACTACGTACATGCCGTACTCGATGCCGACCGCACGATCTACACGAACCAGGTCGTGAACCGGATGCAGGCCAAAGGCATTGTGTCCGCCGCGGAACATTGGGAACACGAAAATGCCTTGCCCTTGCCCGCGCAATTTCTCCAGCACTCGGGAAAACTGGTGGCTGAATCCGGCCGAGGCATTCGCTACCGGCTCATCAGCCTCTGGCCGGTGTACCAGCGGAACGCTCCCGCCACTGCACTGGAACGACAAGCGCTCGAAAGTTTTGCCAAAACGCCGGATCGGCCCTTCACCGGCATTGTGTCGAGCGGCCGCAAACAATACTTTCAGGCCATCTATGCAGACCGTGCAATTTCCAACGCCTGCGTCAAATGTCACAATAGTCATCCCCTCAGCCCGAAACGAGACTTTGCGCTTAACGATGTGATGGGCGGGATGACGATTACCATCCCCTTGGACTGAGCCAGGCGCCTTGCCGTTACAGGGCGACCGTCCGCGCAAGGAGGATGACGGTTAGTCTCAGCAGACTCCTCACACCTTTCTTCCCGTTCTAGCCAGATCCTTCGCAGGGTTGCCTGACTTCATGCACCAGAGGAGTCGGAACGGAGTCTGCTCCTAGCCGGGAGCAGGAAACTGCCCGGCGAACGGCTCGCCGGGCAGAAGCCACGTTCAAGAAGGGCAGATGTCGGAGAGACGATGGGATGAAAGAGGCAGGATCAGGCGTTTTCGCCGAGCGCTGCGAGGACCTTGGGGCGCTGGGCGGAAAGCTCCCGCACGTTGCCCGGAAGTTTCTGCGTCTCATCCCCCCACGAGGCGACACCCATGTCCGACAGCCCTTGGAACTTTGCGCCATCCTCCATGGAAAACGACGGCGCATGGACCTCGCCGACGAGGATGCCGGTTTTCAACAGCTGCAGGCGCTCGGTTGCGGTCACAGTCGCCTTGATCCTTCCACTACTGATGATCGTCCCGGCATGGATCGTCCCCTGCACCACGCCGTCTTCGCCGATGACGACGGTGCCGGTGGTGTGCAGATCGCCCTCGAGTCGGCCATCGATACGAACCGTGCCCTCCACCCGTATTTCACCTCTGAGCAAGACGCCTTTGGCCAACAGAGTGATATTGTCGCTCTCCGCAAAACCGGACTTCTTCATCATTGCAAGCTCCTTGTCGTAGACAGTGACGGAAGAACTGAAGGACCATCCCAACATGAAAGCGAGCCTACACCAGGATTTTGATCGCATCTAGGAAAAACCAAAACTGCGCTTCAACCGTTCCCAAAATCCGCTGCCATGCACCTCGCAATACACCGCGGGCTCCGTGCCTTCAATAAACAGCTCCGATACTCGTTGCGGACAGCGCGAGGTAGCCAATTGCGCGGTCTTGGGATCGATGTCGCGTGTCAGCACGGCCGGAGGCACCGCCACCGCGCGCGGGGAGGCCGGCAGGATCTCGCGCATGAATTCCACCCACATGGGGAGCGCCGCTTGCGCCCCCGTCAGATGCAGCGCCGCCTCCTCATCGAAGCCCACCCACACGCCGACGACGACGTCAGGCGTATATCCGACGAACCAGGCATCGCGGTAGCCGTCAGTCGTACCGGTCTTTCCCGCCACGCTGCCACGGAGGCCCATCGCCCTCGCTTTCGACGCCGTGCCGCGCTCGACCACGCCGGTGAGCATCGACGTCATGACAAACGCAGCCTGCGGGGAGACCGCCTGATGCCGTTCGGGCGTGTGACGCCAGGCCGGGTCTCCTTCCGGCGTCATCACAGCCTGTGCCGCCGTCGGTGCCACAAAAACACCTTCGTAGGCCAGGGCGCCGAAGGCCGCGGTTATTTCCAGGAGCGAGACGCCGGAAGTGCCCAGGGCAATGGAGAGATTGTCCGCTAGAACACTACGAATACCGAGACGCTTGGCCAGTTGTAAGATTCGCTTCGTACCAACCGTCTGCGCCACCTTGACCGCAGGCACGTTCAATGACTGTTCCAAGGCGGTCCGTAACGAGACGGTGCCATGAAACTTATGGTCGTAGTTCTGAGGTTGCCAGAGCCGGGCGCCGGATTCAAACGTGACCGGTTCATCGACAATCAGCGTGGCGGCCGTGATCGGCTGCCCGTCGGCCAGTTCACGCCCCGCGTCCAATGCCGCGAGATACACCAACGGCTTGAACAATGATCCCGGCTGCCGCTTCGCTTGCACCGCCCGGTTGAACTGGCTGGCTCGATAGTCCCGGCTGCCCACCATGGCCAGGATGGCTCCGGTTGCAGGATCGAGGGCGACCATGGCGCCCTGTACCACATCGCCGTGGCCGGCCAAGGCCGGATAGGCCGTTTCAAGTTTCACAAGACCGCTGCTTAGCATCTGCGTGGCCAGACGCTGCAAGATGGGGTCGAGCGTCGTATAGACCCGGACTCCATCCGGCAACGGAGCGCCCGTCGTCTCCTCCATTTGCCGCAGCAGATAATCGACAAAGAAGGGAGCGTCAGCCAACGTGTCTTGAAGCGGTACGACCTTGACCGGCGCCACGGTACCCTGCTGCCATTCCTGGTCGGTCACCAAGCCCTGGTCGTGCAGTCGTCCCAGGACGACATCGCGACGCTGTTTGGCGAGGGCGGGATTTCGAATGGGTGAATAGGTATTGGGCCCCTTGATCATGCCGACCAGAAGGGTCGTTTCCCCGAGAGTGAGCGCATCCATGCGTTTGCCGAAATACCGGTGAGCAGCCTCGCCCACCCCATAGATTGAGACGGACCCCACCTGGCCGAGATAAATTTCGTTCACATAACTCTCGAGGATCGCTTTCTTCGGATATTTCGCCTCCAGGACCAACGCCGCGATGGACTCTTTGAGCTTTCTGCCGAAGGTGCGTTGCGGTGAATAAAAGAGATTCTTGGCCAATTGCTGCGTAATGGTGCTGCCGCCCTGAATGACCGTGCCGCGAACGGCGTTCGTCCACACCGCCCGGGCGACGGCGACGGGATCGAGCCCCGGATGGCTGAAGAACCGCCGGTCTTCGATCGCAAGCAATACATCGATAAATCGGGCGGGCATGTCGTCATACGGCACCCATTCCCGAACCTGGCGGGAGGCGCCGCGCAGGCCACTGACCAACTGCGGCTCCAGATAGGCGGGAAACAGCTCGTCACCATGCTCGATCGAAAGAACTTTGACCACCCTCCCTCGATCGAGCACCAGCCGGGTCGGGATCGGCCTCAGATGCAGATCGGCGAACTCATGCAGATAAATGTCGATTTCCTGAGGCGTGGCGCGGTAGTCACCGGGCAGGCGCACCGCGGTATCGACGGCGCGATATCCGAGTTGGTTGAGGCGTTCGAGAAGATGCGACGCAGCGATGTCCAGGTCCGGCTTCAGAAGAAACGGCGCGCCGTAAATGAGGCGAGGGGGATGGTCGTCGCCGGTGGGCAGTGCCAGGCTGGCCGACAAGTAGAGGCCATAGGCCAATGCCATCCCCCCCACCAGGGCGACGACACCGATTAAGCCGAAAACTGCACGTACAACCCAGCGTCTGCCGAACGTCACTCCCGCATCCCCATATCCGCGAGCATACGCGATCCGGGAAACGAAATCACATGTGTCTACCACGCCCGACGCAGAAGAAAGCAGGTCTCTCGACCTTGACAAAACCTCTCCTGTCATCTTAGATGGCGCCAGCATTGCGATTCTACGCTCTAGTACCTAGCTCAGGGGTGATGAGGACCATACCGGTGGCTACACGACATCCGCTCCGAAACCTGGAAGCGCAGGAGTCCGTCATGCCCCATCTCTCTCCACCCCGCATCGCCGAATCCCCCTCCGCTTTCCCGAGGCGTGGCACCACGCGCCCGGTCGCCGGACGAACCATAGCCTGGAGCCTCCTCACGGTCGCCATGTTGGCGAGCGCTCCGTCCCCGGTCCGGGCCGGAAGTCTTCGCCTCTACGATCAAAGCGCCTCCGCTACCGGTCAGGCTTCGGCGTTCATCGCTCAGGCCGACGATGCCTCGGCAGGCTATTACAATCCGGCCGGCATGACTCAGCTCCGGGGCGTCCAGTTCTCGGCCGGTACGACATTCTTAGGCGGGGGATTTTCCTTTCAGAATGCGGCAGGTGCGCAGGCGAATGGTGACCTCCGGGGTAGCGTGGCACTCCCGCCCCCTTCGAATCTCTATGTGACGGCCAATCTGAAGGATCTCGGACTCGGAACGTCCGACAGCACCACCATCGGCCTGGCCGTCTTCAGTCCGTTCGGTACCTTGACCCGCTGGTCCGATAGCGGGCCCTTTGCCACGGCCGCGACCAAAACCGCATTGGAACTCATCGACATTCGCCCGTCCATTGCCTTTAGACCGCTGCCGAACCTGGCCATCGGGTTGGGGGCCGACATCTACACGTTTTCAGGCGCATTCGGCGAAGGTCAGGTCGAGCGGCAATTCCGTTGGCCCGGGGGGCTCGGCATTCCGGGAGGCACCGGCATGGAGTTGCAGGGACGAGACACTGCGGCAGGATTCAACGCGAGCCTGCTCTATACACCATTGCGAAACGGAGACGGACTACCGCTCGTCAACATCGGGTTTATGTATCGCAGCCAAGCCACCCTTCATCTGAATGGGCAATTGCTCGCCGGTGGCGCCCTTGTCGCAGATGCCCGCACGACCTTCGTACTCCCGCAGGTCTTCACCGGCGGCATCGCCCTCTGGCCGGTTCGTGATCAGGATCGTGAATGGAAATTGGAAGTGGATATCGATTACACCGGCTGGAAATCGGTTCGCAACCTGGATACGACGCTCTCCAACGGTCTGACGATCGCCACTCCCGCCAACTGGATCAGCGGCTACACCGTCATGATCGGCACGGAATACAAATGGCTCAGGCCCAAGCCTCTCCCGGATTGGGATGTCGCGTTGCGTGCCGGCTACTGGAATTCCCAAAAAGCCATTCCGGACCAGACGTTCAACCCAGCCATTCCCGATGGCGACCAGCACGCCGTCTCCGCGGGCGTGGGATTCATGTGCCGGGAGAAAGGCCAATTTCTAGGCGTCATTCCCTGTGGCGGGTCGGACAAACCGTTTAGGCCAAAGGGATTCGGGATCGACCTGGCCTACCAGGCTATTCTGTATGAAACGAGAACCATTGCCGGCAATCTGAATCCGACGGTCAATGGAACCTATCGCAGCACCTTGCACGTGGGCTCCCTCAATCTGCGAGTCAATTTTTAGACGCACGTTTGAGGGGCCTGCTACCGACACGCACCTAGACGTTGCTGCACATCCGCGTCCTGGTACCGATGACAGCCGGAGGAAGGTCCTCCCCGTCGGCCTCCCTGAATGCGCAACGACACCTGGCCGGCGCCCTTCCTCTCACTGGTCATCTTTTATTGTTCAGCGGAAGCATTGATCGGCCAGGTCAGGACATTCCCGTTGCGACCTCTCCCGACTGAGTCACTCGACGGGAGTAGTGGGCGACGGACAGGGACCAGCACCGGCAAGGTCTGCGGAGTGCTCGATCCACTGGGGGAGCAGCGATCCCGCCACCATGCCGGCCGCAGCCACCAAAAATCCGACAAGCTGCGGGGGCCAGACCGGATCCGGAGCGCCGGATAGTTCCAGGACCAGCCATGTTGCAAGGCCTGTCCCGATCGCCACGAGCGCGCCTTGCGTTGTCGCGCGCGCCCAGTACAAGCCGGCAACCAGCGGCACGAAGGCCGCGACGAGCGTGATTTTGTACGCGCCCTCCACCATTTTGAAAATGCTGGCTTCCGAACGGAGCGCGAAGAGCAGCACGATGGCGGCAAATCCGATCAGCACAGTCCGCATAACCCGCAACAGACCCCGGTCACCGATCGTCGGGATGAACCCCTTGACGATATTTTCGCTGAACGCGACCGACGGGGCGAGCAGCGTGGCCGAGGAACAACTCATGATGGCGGAGAGCAACGCGCCGAAGAACACGATCTGCGCGACCATCGGGGTGTGCTGCACGATCAAGGTCGGCAGGACCAACTGGGAATCCCGTTCCAGCAAGCCGGCCACCTGCGCCGGATCGATCAGGGTGGCGGAATAGGCTAGGAACATCGGCACAAAGGCGAAGAAAAAATAGAGCGATCCGCCGAGCACGGATCCCCGCACTGCGGTCCGTTCGTCCCGCGCAGACGTGATCCGCTGAAAGACATCCTGCTGAGGGATGGACCCGAACATCATCGTCACCCACGCCCCGAGAAAAGGAATCCAGGAATCAATCCTGGCGGGCGGAAAAAAATCCAACTTGCCCGCCGCCGCTGCATGGGTCACCACGGCGCCCACCCCGCCGGCTAACCCGCTGACGACCGATCCGATATACAGCATCCCGCCCATGATCACGGTGATTTGAACGAAATCAAGAATCGCCACGGAAAACATGCCGCCGAACGTGGTGTACGTCAGCACAATCAGCGCCCCCAGCATCATGCCGATCGACTGGCTCATCGCACCGTCCGTCACGATATTGAAGACCAGACCGAGCGCTTTGATCTGCGCCGACACCCAACCGAGGTACGAGGCCACGATGCAGAGGGTACACAGGACCTCGACGGCACGGTTGTACCGCAAGCGGTAATAGTCCCCGATCGTGAGGAGATTCAATCGATACAGGCGACGGGCAAACAGCAATCCGGCGAGAATCAAACAGAGGCTTGATCCGAACGGATCAGCGACCACGGCACGCAGCCCGTCCTTCACAAAGGTCGCGGAGATGCCCAGCACCGTTTCGGCGCCGAACCAGGTCGCGAAGACGGTGGCCGTGACCACAGGCAGGGGGAGGCAGCGTCCGGCGACGGCAAAGTCCTTAGTGTTGTGGACCCGGGTGGCCGCGTACAATCCGATTCCGGTCGAACCGGCCAAGTAAAGAATCACGAACAACAGCAACATGGGATGCATCGCGCGAGGGTGAGAGCGGAACCGACAACCGACGACATGCGGGGGGATTGTACCTACAGCGTCGCGCGCGCGCAATCGGTGAAGAGTCACGGGCTTTGGCGCGCATCAACTCCATGACAACGTCTGCAGCATCACGTTGCCGCGAACGGCCGTTTCGTTGACTTCCCGTTTCTCTATGGTAGAAATAGTCCATGCGGTACTCAATCTATTTCGCCTGGTTCCTGACCGTTCTGTCGCTCGGCATTCTGACGACGCTTGCCTCGCTTCCTGGATTCACGACCGGGGAGCCGGCGCCGGAATCGAAAATCGTCCTGGGGGCGTACGGCTCCCGCTCGATTAAGGTCCAGCGCGTGCGATGCCATGCCCTCAAACCCGCTTGTCATACCCCCAAACAGAAGTCGCAACAAAAAACGCCGGTCTGATCTGCACGCTCCCCATCCGCTGCCCCCAGGCCTTTCAGCAGACTCGTGACATCCCGAAGGTCGGCCGGAATCGCCTCCGCGCCCGGTCGCCGAGATCCCCTCGCCTTGTTAGGCTCCAATTGGCCGCCATCCTCAACCTCGATTTTTTGCGTACCGTGGGCAAGACCTCATTCCCGACGACATAGGTCAACGCACGGAAGCATGATGCGTTGTATCGTCAGGCGCTATTCTGGTCTTCACCGGCGTCGGCATGATAGGCTAGGTTGTACCGAGCCTGGGAGGATGATGATGAGACCTCTCCTGATCCACGGAATGGCCGTTCCCCAGCGCTGGTGTTGCTCCGTGCTGCTGGGGGTTTGCACTCTTCTCCCTGCATTCGCCGTTCAGGCCGCCGACTCTTCCGGCCCCTGGGAATGTTCAAACTACAGCGGCGACGCACACACCCGTTGTCTCCAAGCCTTCATCGACATTCAGCGGGAAAAAATCTCCAAGCTGGAAGCGGAAGTCCGTGTCCAACAAAGCACCGTCGGGCAGCTGAAGGATCAGGCCGACCGACAGAGTGCCGCGACTGCCGACCTGCAGCGCCAAATGTCGGAACAATCCTCCTCCGTCTCCACTTACGGCTATGTGGCCCCCGGGTTACTCTATGGATATCCCTCCGTGGGTTTCGGCCTCTACCTCGGTCGCCCCTGGTTATATGGATCGCCCTTCTATGGTCGGCCATTTGGTTGGGGCCCGCGCTACTATCGGCCCTACTTTGGTCGATGGCACCGGCGCTGGTGACTCTGCGCCGCCGGTCCCACGGGGGGCGGCGTTTTGCCCGCCATTTCAGGCGACTTGTTCCGGCGGAACACCTCTGACCGACGTCCCCATACCTTGCATCCCCCGCTCAACTCTGTAAGCAAAAACCGCAGACCGTCTTCTCATGCCGTTGAGATGACGGGGACGGTTGAGCGCTATCCCGACAGTGACCTCCGCTCCCTCGGGCCCCTTCCAGTTCCAATCCGCTAATGACGGCAATTCTCGCTGTATGGTAAACCATACAGCTCTTCATGGCCGACCCGGTTTTTCGTGGGGCATCCATGCATCGCATACCATGCACCTCCAGCCTCAGCGTCACGACCTTTCTCCTGGTCTTCCCATTGCTGGCCATGAGCCACGCTCGATCAGAAGAACCATCAGCCAGGCCCTCCATACCGGCAGAGGCGGCAGAACAGGCGCTGCATCGGTCACTCACCAAAGCCTCACCCGATCGGGCCAAGCTCCTGCTTGAACGAGGGGCGAACATCGAAGCACGCAATGCACAGGGTGCAACCGCGCTGATCACGGCATCGGAACAGGGCAACCTCGCGATGGTAACTCTGTTGCTGAACGAACGGGCCAACGTTGAGGCCACCGACCACGAAGGCAATACCGCTCTGCATAAAGCGAGTTTCTACGGGCATGTTCAATGCGTGGAGGCCGTCCTTGCCGCGGGCGCTCGCACGTCCACCCGGAATGACCTCACGTTCACCCCGCTCCACCAGGCGGTCAGGCGATTCTGGGAAATATCCGGTGAATCCATCGACGAGCGACTCCAGCGGCAGGCGGCGATAGTCCGTGTACTTCTCCACTATGGAGCCGACCCGACCCTGCGCGACGGGAGCGGGCGAACCCCGATAGTCCTGGCCTCCGAAAGCACGAATGGCATCCTGCGACAGACCTTCGATGCACCGGTCATTCCTCTGACGGCTGTCACCCCTCAACCGGAGTTCACTGCTACACTGCACGTTCCGGATAGTCGGTCCGAAGCAGGCACTGCTCCCGCATCCAGCCTCCACCCGGACCCGTTCCACGAGAGCACATCGGAAAGGCCGACCTCAATGCGACCTGTGCCGGCTTCGCCTTCACACCAAACGATGAAAGAAACCCATAAAGTAGAGCCGGCCTCCCCTCCCATACCTACCATTCCGAAACCGGCCCCACCCCGTACGACGACCATAGAACCGCCGCGGCAGACCGCATCAGCAGGACCATCCGAAGAAACCCCTTCGACGGCCTCTACTCCGCCGCAGTCCATGCCACCGAGGGGAGAAGAACACGCGTCTCCCCGGCCGGCGCCTGCTCCGGAGTCACCTTCAACCGTGCCATCTCAGAACCCTGAACCCTCCGCCGCGACCGCATTGCCGCCTCCCGTATCACCAGCCACATCCAACCCCGGAGAGAGCGCCCCAGCCACGACCTCTTCGGCAGATCTGCGACGACGGGATCTGACGCCGGTCCCCCCGGTAGCTGAACCTCGCGATGAACCTCGGCCAGCCCATCCCGATCAGCGGGTTCCTGCTGCCGACACCTCCCCGTCTCAAGCCCCTGTTGCCGGGATAGACCGTGCGGGACCGGCCAGGGATCGCCAAACGGCGCCGGCTCCCTCGGCCGCTGTCCTGGATTCGACAACCGAGTCACAAATGGAACCAAGTCGGGTCCCATCGATATTTCAGAACCTTGGATTCGGACTCGGTTTGGGGTGGACTCATAATCTCGGGCCGCGCCGGGTGGACTCGGCCACCGTTGTGAACCGCATCGTCCGGATCGACAGCGAACACAACGACCTCGTGCGTTTCATGCCGGAGGTGCACCTCTGGCTTGACCGCTGGGATGAGCAGCGGTGGAGTTGGGGACCGTTCCTTGCGATCGCTCCAGGGTCCCGGGTGATCGACGCCGTAGGATTCGGCCTGTTGCTCGGCTACCGCCCGCACCGGGTCAGTCAATACAGCTTCAACCTCGGGATCGGCGGCACGCTCGATTTGGACGCGCGCGTCCTGGGCGACGGACTCGTCGCCAACGAACCCTTGCCCCCACAGGAAAACACGGTCCGCACTAAACAGACCACCGCCGCCGGTCTCCTGATCCTCTTTTCCGTCGGATGGGACCTCTCGGCTCCCCACAGACCCGCCCAGAGCGATGGCAGGTGATTCACATTGTTTTCAGAAACCTCGTGCGTCACGGCGACGATTGACGCCGAGAAGAGGTTCCGACTAAGGTGAGAAGGTTCTGGAGACCCATCCCATGTGCGCCCAACCACAATTTCCGGACGAACAGACCGAGGCAGGCGAATTCCAACGTCAGGACGATGCCTTCCGCGACCGGGTCACCGACGACAGCCAATCCGCCCATCCAGCCGCGGACGGGCGGTATCATCTGTACGTGTCCCTCGCCTGTCCCTGGGCGCACCGGACCATCATCGTCCGCACACTCAAGCATTTGGACTCGGTCATCGGCATGACCGTCGTCGACCCCGTTCGCGACGAGCGCGGCTGGGCCTTTCATGATGGCCCGGGCCATTCCGGTGACCCGATCAATGGCTTCCATTTTCTCAGCGAGGCCTATCACGCGACCGATCCCGGCTATCGCGGCCGCGTCACCGTACCGGTGTTGTGGGATACCGTCACGCGTCGAATCGTATCCAATTCAGACGACGATCTCATGCGGATCCTCAACGGAGCGTTCAATCGCTTCACAGACAGCACGCTCGATTTGTATCCCGCCTCGCTACGTCCCCAGATCGATGCCCTGAACGATGTCATCTATGAGCAAGTGAACAACGGCGTGTATCGGGCGGGGTTTGCCACCTCCCAACCGGTCTATGAGAAAGCCGCCCGCCAGCTCTTCGACGCGCTGGACCAATTGGATCTCAGACTCCGCGACCGCCGGTACTTGTTCGGGCCCCAGTTCGTCGAGTCCGATTGGCGACTCTTCGTCACCCTGGTCCGGTTCGATGCCGTCTACCATGGGCACTTCAAATGCAACCTCCGGCGCATCGTCGACTATCCCCACCTCTCCGGCTATCTCAAGGATCTGTATCAGGTGCCACGGATCGCCGACACGGTCAATCTGGACCATATCAAACGGCACTACTACGTGACCCATGCCGACATCAACCCGAGCGGTATCGTTCCCCTCGGCCCTCTCCTGGATTTGGCCGGCCCGCATGGACGGGGCCACCTCTCCTGATCAGCCTTCTCCAGCATGGTCACCAAGAATTTTCTTGAGCCGCGGGGGCTGTCTGGCATAAGGTGAGCGAAGGTTCGTTTTTCAGCAGAAAGGATCGTCCATGCGTCATGTGATCGGTGCCGTCTTTGCATCCGTACTCCTCCTGTCTTCATCCACCTGGGCTGCGGCCGCCGAACCGGCCAACGATGAACAGAAAACCCTGTATGCCCTCGGCGTGGCCCTCAGCCAGTCGCTCGAGCCATTCACCTTAAATGAGAGCGAACTCGAATTCGTAAGGTCCGGCCTGACGGATGGGGTGACGAAGCGACCGCAGAAGGTCGACATGCAGGTGTACGGTCCGAAGATCCAGCAGATGCAGCAGGTGCGTTCATCGGCGCTGGCCGATGTCGAAAAGAAAGCCGGAGCCGGGTTCATCGCCAAGGCCGCGGCAGAACCAGGCGCCAAGAAAACGGAATCGGGCGCCATCGTCACCACCATGAAAGAAGGCAAAGGGGCGACCCCGAAAGCCGCCGATACCGTGAAGGTCCATTACCACGGCACCCTGATCGACGGCACCGTCTTCGACAGCTCCGTGAAGCGAGGCGAACCGGCCACCTTTCCCCTCAATCAGGTGATCAAGTGTTGGACCGAAGCCGTGCAGTTGATCAAGGTCGGCGGCAAGAGCCGGCTGGTCTGCCCGTCCGGAATCGCCTACGGCGACCGGGGCTCACCTCCCGTCATCAAGCCGGGCGCGACCCTGATCTTCGAAGTGGAACTCCTGGACATCGTCAAGAAGTAGCCTGCGCTCTCAGGAGGACTCTGCGGGCAACCAGTGCGCAGGGTCCTCCTGATTCTTCCCCCGACAACTCACTACCGGTGCCACGCTCGGCGAAGCAGACAACGCCCGCTCAAACGGCTTACCGGATCCTGACCCTGGATACGGAGTACCACCGATCCGCACGTTTCCCCTCGATCGCCAGATCGACATGGGGCGCACGCCCGTCCTCCGATAGAATTGCCACATCAATGAAGTAGGTACCGGCCTGAATGTCCTCCGGTACGACCAGACTGTCGACGATCTCCGGAGTCGGCCCGGGCAACCACCGCTTCACATCGGCATGACTGGTCCACTGGGCGACCACCTGATCGGAACTCGACCGCAGCCGGTAGGCCAGCGGCCAGGGATGATAAATCGGAGCCACCCCGACATTGTCCCAGTGCGAGCGGAGCATGAGGGGTTCGCCCCTCCGGCCTGCCAAGGGGTGGGTCATCTCACGTAATGCGAATCGATAGCCGATCTTTTTCAGGAACTCGTTGAAGCGCGGCCGCCAGGCGAGGGGCACCGGCTTCGACTTTGCGTTCAGCACCGACATGTGCCACTCCGACCCTTTCGCCAGGATGCGGTCGAGATCAAACCCGCGATCGTACCAGTCCTGGATGTACCCGCAGACCTCCATCTGAACCGGTCCCCGCTTCCAGGCATCCGCGACCACCGGGTCCTCCAGCACCGGAGCATAGGCATGCTCCATGTGATTCCAATCGGGGCGGAAGTAACCATAGTCGCCGAAGCAGTCTGCGCGCCAGCCTGCTCCCTTGGAAGCGGCATACTTGAGCGGCCCGCCGTGGAGCATGACGAGCGGTGTTCCCGCAAAATATTTGAGATACCAATCCGTAATCGCAATCTGGTTGGCCTCAGTCGGATACAACTCTTTGCACTGAGTTTCGACGCCGACGCAGCAGGCCACATTCCACTCGCCCCAGCAACCCACCGATCCGATATCCACGTGATCGATGTCCACCGATCGCCCGTACCGTTCGCCGAAGGCGCGGATGAGCCGTTCATGGTAGTCGAGAAAGACCGGATTATTGTAATCGGGAAAGATGCCATCCGACTCCTTCACGCTGGCCACGCCCTTGTCGAGCAACCATTGCGGACTGCCGGTCTTGTATTCGGACACGATCCGGATCGCGAGCGTCTCGCCCTTGGCCTTGGCCTGTTCGATGACGCGATCGACGAGGGCAAAGTTGTACTGTCCCTCGGCCGGTTCGAGTTCAGCCCAGGGCCAGCGGAAATACGCCACCGTCGCATGTGGATACTCGTCCACGCCGGGCGGATGGCCGAACCCGAAATGAAAATCGGCAAATCCCATCCCGGGGTTGTAGAGCAGGTCGTCAATTTCGCGTGGATGCACCGTTACGACATCCTCATCGCGCGGCGCGCTCGCGGACTCGGGAGCCCCCCGCTCATGCTGAGCAAGGCCCGGCGAGCCTGACCCCGCCCCGGCACAGGCACTCACGCTGCACAACAGCGCCAGCAGCACGGATTTAGGCCACCCTCGTCTATCCATCTCGCCTCCTTTGCTAGCCTGAACCGACTCAGGCCTCTCTGCCTCCGGAAGACAGTCTCGAGTGGCGCCCGCCTCATGACATTCCTCCCGGATCGTCATCGGCACCATCGCTGGCAGAGCGACCGCACCACTCCCTGCGTGACCCCACCGTTGGAAACGGCTGTGGGGTCACGCCGTGAATTATGATAGGGTACGCGACCAGACCCGAGGAGCGGCGACCCACATGGTGAATCTCTTTTCCCGACCTCCGAAATCCGACGGCGTATTGATCACCGGCGCCTCCACCGGCATCGGCGCCGCCTGTGCCCTCGCGCTCGACACACTCGGATACCGGGTCTTCGCGGGCGTCCGCAATCCGGCGGACGGGGAGCAACTCCAGCGACAAGCCGGTCCACGCCTCATGCCGATTCGCCTCGATGTCACCGACCAAGCCTCCATCTCCGCCGCGAACCATACCGTGACGGCCATGATGGGCGACTACGGTCTGGCCGGATTGATCAACAACGCGGGTATCGGCGTCGCCGGTCCCATCGAGGCGCTGCCCCTCGCTGACTGGCGGCGGCAATTCGAAGTGAATGTCTTCGGGCTCATCGCCGCGACCCAGACATTTCTTCCGTTGATCCGCAAAGGCCGGGGACGCATCATCAACATGGGATCGATTGCCGGCCGCGCCAGCATGCCCTTCATGGCCCCCTATGCCGCATCAAAACATGCCCTGGTCGCCATTACCGATGCGCTCCGCATCGAACTGCAACCATGGGGAATCCGCGTGGCGCTCATCGAGCCGGGAGCCATCGCCACGCCCATTTGGAGAAAGACCCGGAACGAGGTGGACAAGTGGGACGCGTCCTGGAACCACGGCCTCAAAACGATGTATCAAGAAGGGTTCACCCGGGTCAAAGAAGCGGCCACGGCTGCCGGAGAACAGGCACAGCCGGCGAAACTCGTCGCCGACGCCGTAATCCATGCGCTGAGGTCCCGGTGGCCGAAACCCCGCTACCTGCTGGGCTCGGATGCGGCCATCCGCGCCTATCTCTCCCTGCTGCTCCCGTCCCGTCTGAACGACTGGCTCGTCACCACGATCGTGGACCTGCCGCGGCGTCGTTGACAGTTCACCGGCTTGTCACTCGCACCATATCGATCACCTGTCCCTGCCCGTCGAGATAGACCGATACCAGTTCGTTGGGAGCCAGCTGCTCGATGGCGGGCTGGAGCAACGGCCGCACAGGAAAGGTCTGAATCTTATCGAGCTCCATACGAAGACGAACGCGGCCGTCTCCGATGGTCACGAACGCGCCTTCCACATGTCCTTCCGGAGCTGCCGGCGATGAGCCGGCCGCCAGCTCGCGCGGTTTCCCCAACGAAAAGACATCGACCAGGAGATAGGCTCGATCCACGGCGAAATCGGCCGTTTCGCCAACTTCCAAGGCGGCTAGTTTTTCCAAAGCTACCGTGCGCGCATAAAACCCGACATCGCGGCCGGTATCGAGGCGAATCGTCACGCGCTCCTTCTGCGGGTTAAAGGGCTTACCCAGGGCACCCCGAAAGACTTTCGTCGGCGAAGTTCGGGCGGGACGCTGGTAGGTCACAATCTCATCACGATCATTCACCATGATCTCGACCGCCCCCCCGACTTGGAGGCCGCGGGCCTCGTCTCCTCCGGCTTCGATCGAGAGGTACCGGGGAGTTTGTTCAGCCGTGGCAACTTCCACGCGGTCGCCTGACATGCTGCGGATGGTCCCCTTGACGAGCCTGGCACTGGGCAGAATTCCCGGCACCGGTTTCAATTCCTCAATGCTGAGTCCATGAATCAACGCGGCCGAGCTCCCGCAGCCCGCGAGAGCGCCGGCCATGATGATCACGCCGGTTAGTACACAACGTGCCGCTCCTGTCCTACGCATCGTGCCTCCAATTCTCTATGGTCCGATGATAAAACAAACCGCCCGGCCGAGGCGAGAGTCCATCCATCGAGCCTCGCCCGAGGATCGCCGGCAGCCCGGGCCGACCCGAACTTCACGGGGACCGTGATTAATCGCATGGCGCGGCCCCGCGCATGGAATGTCTCGAATGGATCAACATCGTGTTGTTCGCCATGTCCATTGGCCTTTCGTTCCTTCCCTCGGTCGGCCATATGACTGCTGCCCGTCGTCCGGCCCAGGCCCGGCCGGGGAACCATCCCGCCGGATCCGCCCCGGACTAGGCATCCGGGGCCGGCTGTGCTAGAAGACTGGGCTGCTGAAGACAACTCTCATCTCCAAACCGATGCCTCATTCGCTCATGACCAGATTATGCCGCCGCAGTATCGGCCTGCTCTTCGTCCTGAGTTTGACTGGCTGCCTGTCTCCTCCCACCCTGAACCGCGCCGTGCTCGCCTATGATGACGCCATTAACGACGCGATCTCGAAGCAACTCCTGATCAATATCGCCCGGGCACACCATCACGAGCCCATTCACTTCACCGGCGTGGCCAACGTCGCGGCCACCTTTGATTTCCGGATCAACGCCGGCGCGACCCCGGCGCTCAGCGGCGAACATGGCCGGACGCTGGTGCCCCTCTTCGGAGGCTCCATCGCCGAAAATCCTACGATCAGCATCACGCCGATCGAAGGCGAAGAATTCACCAAACGTCTCCTGACGCCGTTTCAAGAAAGCAAATTGACCTTGCTCCTCCGGCAGGGAGTCGATATCGATTTGCTGCTGCGACTGATGGCGAAAGAGCTTCGTCTGCAGAATGGCGGAGAAGCGGTGGCCTATCGCAACAGTCCCGGCGACCCTGTGGGGTACGACATGTTCCGCAAAGTTGCGCTTCATTTGTCGGCGATCCAAGATGCCAACCACCTGTATGCGGAGGCTCTGACGTTCGAACGCACCTGGACGATCCCGGCGGAGTCCGTCACCGCAGAAGGCTTTGTGGCGCTCGAGCAGCAATACCTCGTCAGCTATCAACCGGACCGGCGCACCTACACGTTACGCAAGCCGATGGTCGGGCGCATCCTCATTACCAACTATGATCCCTCAACCCTTCCGGAACTGGAGCGTATCCGCCTGCACGAACTCGCGGATCAGGAACCGGTGAACAATGTCTCCTTCGACATTCGACCCGGACATTACGGCGGGGATTGGGCGCTCGATGGCGACTTCAGGTTGCGAAGTTTCAATGCGATGTTGAATTTCCTCGGGCAGTCGCTCGATGAGGACCGAGAATACGTCGTGGAGAAAGACCCGCGCACGCCGCCGGTCGCTGAGAACCCGGTAAAGACCATGGACCTGCTCCTGCTGGACCGGGCTCCTGCCGACTCGGACCTGGCCGCAAAATCCCACGGTCTCTATTACGCGATCAACGCGACCGGGCCACAGGCGCGCTGGAACCGCGAAGCGTTCAAACTGCTTTCCCAATTATTTCAAATGACCGTCACCGACATCCCGCGGACCGGCGTGCCCAGCATTACGATCGCGAAATGATCCGCGCCTCGCACGACTCACCGCGTGATTTTTCCCGGTTTCGTCCCTTGCAACTCCACGGCGGTTTCAATTAGGGTGGGGCCTGATCGAACAGATCGCGGCAACCAGCCTTACGTAGCCGTTGCAGGCCCATCTGTACTCCGATTCACATCCATGCAACGCGATCGTCTTTACCAGTCCCCGCCCTGGCGGTGGGTCACGCTTATCCTTACCATCTGGCTCTCGACGCCGTGCTGGGCGGACGAAGTGTATATGCAGAACGGCGACCGGCTCACCGGCACGATCGAAAAGTTGGAAGAGAAGGTTCTGATCCTGCATACGGAGTACGGCAACACCATCAGGATCGACTGGACCAAAGTAAAACGGGTGACGTCAGACAGCCCGCTGAAGGTGTTGGTGCCGGACCAATCCCGCGACGTAGTCCGGGATTTCTTTTACGGCGCGAACGGCCTCAAACAGGTTACGGAATTGGGACCGGATACGCCGATATCCCTGGCGGACGTCACCGCCATCAATCTCGAACCGGTCCGAATGACAGGTACGGTCACGATTGGGGGAAACAGCACCTCCGGCAACAGCAGCACCAAAGCCGTCAACGCCGCGACCCGCATGACCATCTTTGCCTACCGGCAACGGCTGCTGATCGAAGGTAAATACAATTATGGTCAAGCCGGAGATCAGATCACGGCCAGAAATTCCATGGCGAGTCTGAAACACAATTATTTCCTGACTCAGAAAATTTTCATCGAAACGTTCGGCATGCTCGAAAAGGACACCCTGCAGCGGTTGCAACTCCGGAGTACGGTCGGAAGCGGCTTGGGTTACCAGTTCTACGAGAGTCCCCGCACGACCCTCTCGCTCTCCGTGGGTCTGGCCCATGTCAGCGAGCATTACTCGACCGCTCCGAATACCCAAACTCCATCCGGGCGCTGGAGCTTGCGGTGGGAACATGCGCTCCTGCCCGACCGGATCAAGGTCTTCCACCGGCACGAAGGGTATTGGGACGTCAATGCCGGCAATGCCTTCCGATTCAACGCGGACCAGGGCATCCGTATCACCGTCTACAAGAACCTCTTCTTCAACGTCGAATATGACCTTCGCTTGAACACCCAACCGGCTCCGGGACGGAAAACCACCGACGAGTCGGTTATTTTCGGCGTGGGGTATGAACTCAAATAGACGCGGGGGAGCCGCCGGTCAGGTCGCGCCGGACGCCGCGGCCCGACCCGCCAGCCGGCCGGTCGCCCACGCCCATTGAAAATTGAATCCGCCGATCCGGCCGTCGCAATCCAGCACCTCACCGACCACGTACAATCCCGGCACCAGCTTGGATTCCATCGTGCGGAAATTGATCTCCTCCAACGGAAGTCCTCCGGCCGTGACTTCCGCAAAGTTCCACCCTCGATCGTGCAGGACGGGAAACCGGAAGCCTGTGAGCCCCTTGATGAGACGATCACGAACAGATCGTGACACCTGTGCGCTGGCCTGCAAGGGGTCGCCACCGGCGTGGCGGCAGAGAGCGTCGCCCAGCCGTTCTGGCACCAGCTCGGCCAGTTGCTTCAATACCGACCGGCGCGGATGAGAGGCACTTTGAGCCAGAAACCAGGCGCGCGCCCGCTCCGCGGTCAGGCCGGGCGAAAAATTTCCATACACCTCGACGGCTTCTCCCCGGCTCTGCGCGAGACTCCAAAACCGGCTGGCATCCATGACCACCGGCCCGCTGATCCCGAAGTGGGTCCACAGGAGGCTGCCGGTCCGGCGATCAGCCACACGACCCTGCACGAGCGTTTGCACCTCGACCTCGTGCGAAAGCCCCGACAGCTCCCCATGAAAGCAGGTCTCCTCGAGAACCAGTGCGACCAGGGCCGGCACGGTCGGGGTCACACGGTGCCCCAATCGGCTCAGCAGCTCATAGCCCGAGCCGTCGCTGCCCGTGCGCGGAAGGGATCGCCCCCCTGTGGCGAGGATGACCCGTCGAGCGGCGAGTTCACCCAGCGTGTGACGAATCAGGAAGCGGGCCGACCGGTCTTCACCAGTCTGCTCCGGGGCCTGCAAACGCACGAGGTCGGTGACGCGGTGTCCTGGATGTACCGCCACACCGAGCTCCCGACAGCGATGGATCAGCGCGTCGAGCACCGTTCTGGCTTTATCGGTCGTGGGGAAGAGCTTCCCGGTCTCTTCACGCTTGAGCGTCACGCCCAGCGAGGCAAACCACTTCACGGTATCCTCCACCGGAAAGGTGGCCAGCACATTGCGCAGGAGATGACGGGTGCCGAAGAAATCGTCCAATGTCACGCCGTCGTGCGTCACGTTGCATCGGCCCCCGCCGGACACCAGAATCTTGGCTCCGATGGATTTGGCTCCATCCAGCAAGGCGACCTTCTGAGCCGGGGCCCGCTCGGCGGCAAAAATACCGGCGGCCAATCCGGCGGCTCCCGCTCCCACCACGCATAGATCGACTGATACCTCTGTCATCACTCCTCTTTTCTTCCTCGCTGTGGGAACCCGATACCGACGACCAACCCCGCCGTCACCCTCTCCCTGGCAAAATATCGCGCGCCTGTGCCAAGATCTTGGCAAGGACTCTGACGGCCCGCTCCTGCCATCGGGAAGATTTCGATGCACCCCTGTTCAACTCGATTCTGTCTCCTGCTATCGATGGGACTCCTGTTGACGGGATGCCTCCTCCCTCGCCAGGGACCGTTGGAGGAGAGCCGGAATGACAGTGTGGTGTCCGCCGAGGTGGAAGCCACACTGGCTGGCGAGGGACCGGGTGACTTCTCCGGCATCCTCGTGGCCACCGACAGGGGCACCGTCACCCTGATGGGCACGGTACAGCGGGCTGAGCAGAAGGCACGGGCGGCCGAATTGGCGCGCCAGATCAAGGGGGTGAAACGAGTCAAGAATGATGTGGAGATTCATGCGACCGCTACGCCCTAGGCCTTGACGATCGTGGAGCCCGCTCAAAAATCCTGCTCCTCCCCGCCCAGCTCCTCGCTGATCATCGTATAGGCCTTCTCTGGAAGAGTGATCGCATTGACCAGAATGTCGAACGCCAGTTGCGCCGTACCCTTCACACCGACCATGAGCGATTCAGTGGGCAGGTATTTCAGTTGCGGTTTGCCGGCCGACCCCTTCAGCTCAAACATCGCCGTATCGAACCCCTGCCGGTCCCCGGCCAGGAGCGTGCCGAACAGCGGGATGCGCTTCAACATGTCCGCATAGGAGCCGAGTGGGCTCGTGGCAAGGACCATATCGAATTGGTCCGCCATCATGTCATACCGGCCGGTTGCGCTGACCTTGAGTACGGGACTATCGAGCAAAAATTCCTTCGTACTGATCATGCCGTTATCGATCGAGAAGACCGCCTTCAGCCGGTCAAGCCGCATGCCGTCCTTGGAAAAATCCACTTGGCCCTGAAGCACCGCGGGCAGATTCATCACCGCTAATAACTCCGACAGGACAGGGACGTTGAAAATCCTCCCGTCCACCACGAGGACCTGAATCGGCCGCTGACTGGTCAGGGCACTGAGGATGACGCCCTTGTTGTCCAAATCCGTCTGGACTTTTCCGGAGGTGGTCAGCCAGCCCGCGATCACCGGTTTCTCCTGCACGAGAGACAGGGCCCGCTCAATCGGTATGCCGCTCACGCGAAAACTGCTCCGCGCCCTGCCCAGTCTCCGGTCGGCCTCCCGCACCCTCATCTGGCCCGCCACCTCGCCTTCATCCGTATTGCCGCTGATCCGGTCCACCGTCAAGACGCCCTGGTCCCACAGCACATGACCTGAAAACCCGGTCAGCAGGAATGTTTTGTAATAGACGTGGTCGGCAAAAACAGACGCTTCCAACGTACTGTCCGACCACCAGGCCTTGTTGGCAGCCCCGGAGGCCGCCGGCCCTCGCTTGAACGGCAGGAATGCCGCCAGCTCGACTTGCGACGACTTGACCGTGACGCGCGCTTTCGGCGCCTGCGCCCAGCGTGCGATCGAGCCGGACAAGCGGAAGTCGCTGGCCCCGACATGACAGTCCAAGCGCGGGATCTCGATCGTATCCTGATCGAACTTCAGCGTCACGAAGAGATCCCGGATCGGTTCTTTCATCGAATCGATCTTGAGGGTCCCCTGATCAAACTGCACCTGACCCACCGCTCGCCAGGACGCGCGATCCTTGACCTGCCCCTCCATGTGCAACGCCGCTTGTAACGTCCCGGTCTTGATCGGGCCGAGTGCGACCCCCCGGGGCAGCTGCTTCATGGAGATCACGCCGGAGGACACATGCACCGAAAAATCCATGTTCTCGGAGAAACTGACCCTGCCGTCTCCGACGATCTTGAGCGGAGGAAGAAGCAACTCGATGTGGCGAACCGCTAAGAGCTCCCCGTCGGATAACCTGGTATCGAATTGAATGGCAGCAGGAGCGTGTCTCGGTTTGGTCAAAATGTTGGGGATGCGCAGTCCGGCCGATTTAAGATCGACCGTGCCCGAGAAACGAGGTTGCTTGAGCAAGCCGGTCAGGGTCGCCTCCATGCGGACGACTCCCTCCACTGCGGATTGTGGGCCGACGTCGATCTGCTCCGCGAGCACCGACAGCATGTCGGACGCTTCGGCCGTCACGTTCAATTTGAGATCCGAATAGGCCTTGCCTTCCCTCAAGGTCACCGTGCCTGCCGCCTGGAGCTTGGCGGCACCGGCCCGCCCCTCCATATGCTCCAATGTCACCGTCGTCGGGGACGCCTTGATGCGAGCCTGCACTTGATGGATGAAGACCGGGAAGAGCGTGCCGCGGAACCCGGCATTCTGTAAGGTGAGATCGACGTCAACCAGGGCGAGAGGTTTTCCTCCGGCCGGTTGCCCCATGATATGCACGACCACATCGACCTCGCCGGAGGCTTCCTGCACCCTTCTCAACGTCTCCTGCAGGACGGGAAAGTCGTCGATGCGCCGCACGGCATCGAGCAGACCCGACAATGGCGCGGTCCCCAGCATGCGCATATCGATCGCCGGATCAGTCAGCCACTTCGAGATGGACAGATCCTCGCCGGTCAGACGGACCGGCCCCACTTGCGCGCGCAGGCCGGTGAGCCGCACCTGGTCCGTATCGAACGCAATGTTGGCGGTGAGGGCTTCGATGCCGGGATAACCCGGCTGCAACGTGAAACGGCCGTTTCGCACTTCCGCAAGACCGGTGAGGCTCACTGACGCCCCGGACTCCTCCGGCCAGGAGAGCGACATGGACTGCAGCGTGAACAGGCCATCGACGCCGTGTTCCGTCAACTGCGACCGGATCCGGGTAGAGATCCATGCCGTGGGAAGCTGACTCAACCCTCGCTCCAGAGTCACGGAAGAGGCCGACATCGTCGCGGAAAAACGCGGGCGCGGCCCGCCGAGTCCGGAAAGCCCCGCGGTCCCCTGCAGCGCGATGTCCGATAATTCCGCTTTCCACTCATCGGCCGTCAGTTCATATCCGTCGGAGCGAGGCGACAGTCGGAGATGCGCCCTGAGCTGCGCCAACCCGACCAGGCCATCCGAAACCGGTTCCAGACCGGTCCAGGCGGAAAGCAATCGCCGAAGGTTCACCTGGTGGAGGCGTAAATTCCCCTCGGCCTGAATCTCCTCTCCATCGTGAGTCGGGGTGACGGAACCATCCAGGTTAAAGACGGCCCGGTCTCCTTCATGGGGAATTTCTCCGGACAGCTGCAGCCTGGCGAGGCGACCCAGAATCTCACCGGACCATGTCGCCTGCGTCACGAGGATCTGGATCGGAGCCCGCAGCACCTGACCGGACTCATCGAGGACCGTGATCAGCCCGTCGGTCACCAGTAGGTTGTGCAGGGACTGCATGAATGCGAAGGGGTTCGCCGTTGAATCGGAAGGGGCCGAAGTCTCCGTAACGCCGAGAGCCCAGCCCCCGTCCGACGACCGGTGAACGGTGAGACGGGGACGGTCGATGACCAAATCCTTCCCCACGACCCGTCCCTCCCAGAGCGGAAGGGACTGCAGCGTAAGCTCCAGACGCTCGGCTGCAAAAACAGGGGTGCCAGATGATTTGTCCCGGACCTCCACCTTGCGCAGGTCCAGCCGGAGGGAGGGGAACAGAGCGATGCGCCAGGTCTCAACGGAGAGAGACCGGCCCGTGCGCTCCTCAAACTCGTGGAAAAACGCCTCACCGATCGCCGCGCGGTTCAGTATCCAGGGCAGAGCCAGCAGACCGGCAAGGACGACCATCGCCAGCAGCAGCAGGGCGATCGCGATACTCCCCCTGTGCCTCATTGACGGTATGGTCGGCGATTGGTCCATCAGGAAATAGCCTCACAGTCACTCTACGCAGCCGACGTGGCGGACACAAGTCGCAGGGGCGAGTCGCGTTCCCGGCCGGGAAGGCCTGCGCCTGATACCTGAACCCGGTTATGGTACAGTCGCGCAATCAACGACGGAGTAGAGAACCTCCGTTACGGGCATTACGCCGGTCACCGCACCCATGCTACGAATTGCATTTCTACATCTGGCCCCGGTACCGGGGGCGCTTGCACAGAACCGCCACCTGCTGACCGGTGCCATCGCGAAGGCTGCGAGCCTGGGCGCACATTGGATTCTCACCCCGGAACTGGCCGTGAGCGGTTATAGTTTTTCCGATCGTCTCGGCACTCAGTGGATTGAGCCTCAACCGGACCACTGGATGGCCGGAGTCTGCCGTCTCGCCGCCCGGCTGCAGGTGGCGATCTTGTTATCTCACCCTGAACGGGACCCACAATCAGATCATCTCTATAACACGGTCTTTGCCCTGAGGGCCGATGGAGGCGTGGCAGGCAGTCACCGCAAGATCAACACGTTGCGGGTGGGATCCGAAGCCTGGTCCACACCGGGCAGCCGGGCCACCGCCTGTTCTCTTCCGCCTTTCGGCCCAATCGGCATCCTCATCTGTGCCGATGCGTACTCCCCAGAAATCGCGAAAAGCCTGAAGGCGCAGGGGGCGCGGGCGCTCGTCTCATCGGCGGCCTGGCCTCCGGGACTCCACGGTCCGAACGGGGAGTGGGAACGCTGCACGAAGGATACGGGGCTGCCGTTGTTCGTCTGCAACCGCACGGGACCGGACCGCACGCTGGACTTCACGAAGGCCGAGAGCGTCGTCGCGCAGGACGGACGGCGGCTGCTGTCATTCTCCTGCCCACGTTCCGCCATCTTCATCATCGACTGGGATCTAGAATCAGGCACCCTGGCCCGCACGGACTACCAGCGCATCCTGCTCTGAGCCGAGCCCTCCATCCGCGTGACCGTCACGATGACTTGAGCAGGGCATCCAGAAACCCGAGACCGGCCGGCCATTCACCCAACCCGCTGTCGGCGTTGATATGGCCGGCGGCCCCGATATCCGCGAATGCGCTGCCCCAGCCGGTTGCGCAGTGCTTCGCATAGGCCAGGGACCCGAACTGATCGTCGCTGCTGGCCACCACCAGGCTCGGAAAAGGCAGCTTCCCGAGAGGGACCGGCTGAAAACCCTGTGCGGCTGAGGGGAACGAGGGGCTGTCAGGATCCGGGACTGCCACTAGCAGCGCCGCGCGGACGGATGCGGAGGACCGATGCGCCCAGTGAGCCACCACCAGACACCCGAGACTATGGGCGATCAAGACCGGCGGCACCGGCAGGCATTGCATCGACTCATCCAGCCGGCGCCACCATTCCTCGCAGACGGGGTGATCCCAATCGCGTTGGTGCACGCGCCGCCATGCGGGATGTTGTCTCTCCCAGAGGGTTTGCCAATGCCGGGGCCCCGAACTGCCGAACCCCGGCAGGGTCAAGACCACCGCTGAGTCGCCCCCCGTCCTGTCATCCCGCATGGGCGGCCCGCTCCATCAGCCATGCCACTGCTCCCGCCCCAGCCGCGCGACCGCTGGCAAAACAAGCCGTCAGCAAATAGCCGCCGGTCGGTGCTTCCCAATCCAACATTTCTCCGGCGCAGAACACACCGGGCAGCGCACGAACCATCAGCCGGTGGTCGAGTGCGTCAAACCCCACCCCGCCAGCCGTGCTGATGGCTTCTGCCAGGGGTCGCGGGGCAGCCAGCGTGAGCGGGAGCGATTTGATCGCCGCTGCCAGTCGGGCGGGATCGGTGAAATCCTCCTTCGAGACGATTTCCCGAAGCAGCCCTGATTTGACCCCTTCGATATGCGCACGCCGCTGCAGATGCGTCGCCATGGTCCGTTTGCCCCGCGGTTGGGACAGGTCCTTGATCAGTCGCGGCAACTCGCGATCGGGCGCGAGGTCGAGGCGCAGCGTGCCCCGCCCGGTCGCGTGGATTTCGTCGCGCAGGTAGGGCGCCACCGCATAGATCACGCCCCCCTCGATGCCGGTTTCGGTGATCACAAATTCTCCCATGCGACGCATCACCGCCCCGGACGGAGACTTCGCGACGACCCCCACGGTCTTGACCGGATGTCCGGCGAACTTGGCACGAAAGTGTTCGCTCCATCCCACGTCGAACCCGCAGTTGGCCGGTTGTAACGGAACGACCGGCACGGCACGCTTCTCGAACCAGGACACCCAAGCCCCGTCTGAACCGAGCTGAGGCCAGCTGCCCCCGCCCATCGCGAAGATGGCGGCATCGGCCTGGACCTGCTGCAATCCTTCACCGGTTTCGAAACAGAGCGCCCCCTTTGCGTCCCAGCCGCACCAACGATGCCGCGCATGCACGGTCAACCCGGTCTGACGCAGGCGGCGCAACCAGGCGCGCAGGAGCGGCGCGGCCTTCATGTCGACGGGAAACACGCGGCCGGAGGAACCGACGGAGGTCTCGATGCCAAGTCCCCGCGCCCATGCGCGAAGCGCGCCGGGGCCAAATTCTGCCAACCAGGGTGCGACCTGGTCCCGGCGATCGCCGTACCGTGCCAGAAAACTTTCCGTTGGTTCCGAGTGGGTCAGGTTCAGCCCGCCCTTTCCGGCAAGGAGAAACTTTCGCCCGATGGAGGCCATCGAGTCGTACAGATCCACGCGCGCGCCGCCTGCCAGGGCCGTCTCTGCGGCCATGAGCCCGGCCGGTCCGCCACCGATGATTGCAATGTGCATATGTGTGCTGATCCCTCTCTGTATCTGGACGGTTCGGCCCGTTGACGACTGGCAGGATGCCGCATCAGATCACCGGATTGTGCCGCCTGATGAACCCGGACAGGGGGCGAACGATATCCTAACCGGAAAGGAAGCTCAAGAGAATCGCCTCCCGGATCGGGAGCGTGCGCGACGGATGGGATTGGTGCGTTCAGCGGCGAAGCGATGCTTTGAACCCCGGCACGATGGCTTCGAGGAACGCGTTTTTCACCAGGTTAAGGAGGATGTCCCACGTGCTGGCTCGCGGATCCTCCAAAGGGCCCTTCACCTCTGTTTCAGTGGCGACCTCCTCACGGGGCTCATTTTCAAACATGGTGACGAGGCCGTCTAAGAGGCCCTCATACACCTGCTTCAAAAAGCCCTGGTCTTCATCCTGCGCCGGATCATAGACGTCGACGTCTTTAAAAAACGGTTTCACGTAGCCGTCGACTTTGCCCCGCTGGACGGTCATTTCACTAAAAAAGGCGAACGTGCCGGCCTGAACGTCGGCCCCGGCATGCGCTCGCAGGATGTTATTCATCGCCTTCAACGGGGTTTTGACTATTTTCACCTTGAGGTCGAAATCAGGCAGCGGTTTCTGCGGCCGGAACCGGGCGTTCGACATGAGCTTGCCATGGCCCATGAAACGCCCCGCAAGATCCACCGTTCCCGTACCCCTATCGAACCGGTTCGAAAAGTCCTGAATGGTCATTTCCATCCGCGTGAGAAAGAGGCGGTACCCAGGATCTGTGTCTTTATTGACGAATCCGACTTCACTATTGGTGATGTTCCCGCGCCGGATCCTGATCGTCAGCTGAGGTTTCGGCTGGTCCGCTTCTAGTTTGGGGGCGACGGCATGTGTCGCCTGTTTGACTGTGGCGGCTGAACGGCCCGCGTGCACGTAATCTACACGCAATCCATCCACGTCGAGGTTCAGGAATTCCACGTCCTGAACGGTCGGCGAATATTCGACATGCCCCTTGGCAGAGAGAGTGCCCTCTCGAATCTGCAGGCTCATTCGCCCCGCCAGCGGCAACAAGTCTGTGAGCCCCACCTGTTGCAGGGTCACGTCCGCATCGATTCCGAGATGCGGCTCCCGCATGAAATCGGCCGTCCCATCCAGGTTCAGGTGGCCGGAATCGAACAGGCGAGCTTCGAGCCTGACCGTGGAGGGATACACCCTGTCTCCGGACTGAATGTTACGAATGTTTCCTGCATGGAAGTGAACGTCCCTCACGCGGAGCGGTTTGCTATTCTGGGAATCCACATAGGTGACGTCGCCGTCGATGATCTCCAGCTCGTTAACTTTCAATGGGTAAAGTTGCAACAGCGCCTGCTGCCAGCCTTTCTCCTTCAAGTGCCGCTCATCCCGAGCTTCGTCGGTCGCTTGTTTCCGCGTCAGGTGGAGGACCGGCCGTTCGATCCGATGGTCACTCACGACATGTCCGGTCAGTATTTCCCGCCAGTGAATACTTGCGCTCCACTGCCCGATCTTCACGAGAGGCTGGTCGGGACCTGTGTCCGTGGTCAGGGCGAGGTCCCGGAAATCAACGGAAAGTCCCAACGGATGGAAATCGAGCGCACCGATGGTGACATGGTATCCGTCCAAGGACTGGTTCGCCTGCCGCTCGGCATAGGCACGCAATGGCTCATCACTCAACGAAACGGCGACGATGAGGCACAACGACAGGACAGCCAGGATGATGGCGGTGATCTTTAGCCGCGGGTGCGGCTGCCGAAGCCAGTTCATAGATACCCTTCGCGTGGGGTTGTACGGGAGCAGTGAGGAGACTGATGCACGGCGCCTTCCTGTCGAATGGATGGTACGGCATGCAGTCCGTCGCGGCTACTGGCAAAGCCCGAGAGGGCCGGGGCTTCAGAGGACATGCGTATGCTACCGACGCACGAGAACCGGCAGGAACCAGCGTGGTTTCATCCGACCAAAATCGCGGCGCACCCGATGCTTCAAGGCTGGCTGGGAATCGAACACGCAGGGTCGCCCATGCGTCCGGAGAAAAACGACCCAATGCCAGCAGGGCCGTCCCTCCTCCACATGCCACTTAATGGCAAGCAACGCGCAGTCCGGCAGATCCGGCCAGGCACGGAAGCGCTTCGTTGTCCGTGCAACCCTCACATCGAATTGCGCGCACAGTCGCCGCACCTGCCCGGTCCCGGACCATAAGTTTCGATCGCTCGCCGAAATGCCCATGGACGCACCCACCGCCTTCGCGCGAGCATAAGACACTCCGGCGATCGTTGCCACGGAGGCGATTCCGCAGCCCGTCCGTTCTTCTTGCACAACGGGCTTCATGCCAGATCGAGGCTCATTTTTCGCCCACCGGAGAGATGGAATCCCTGCTGCTCGTAAAACGCGAACGTCCGGTCGAACTGCGGCAGCGGCGGCGTGGTGACTTCCAATCTCGTCCAACCCCTCGCCCGGGCCAGCGCTGTGACCTCCGTGAGCAGCGTCGCGCCGACCTTGCGGGAGCGACAAGCAGGCCGCACGTAAAATTCGGGGATGGTCCCGAAGGCTCCTTCAGCATAGAGCGCACGGCTTTCGGATAACGCAAGAAAACCGATTACCGTTCCGCCCTCGGAGGCCAGCAGGATCGTATAACTTCCGTCCGCCAGCCAGCTTCGCGCCCGTGCTGCGGTTGCGAGGGGAGAAAACCCGAAGGCCCTGGTGCCAGTGGATGCCATGACTTCATGCAACAGCTCACCGACCAGTTCGGCGATGGCCGGTGCATCGGAAGGCCCGGCCTGGGTAATGTGACACGACATGGCGCGACCCTACCGGGAGCAGGCGTTGGCGTCAAGCTGACCGGCCGCGCAGGCGCCGGGCGCTCGGTCTCCCTGCACGTGGCCCCATCCGATCAGGCAAAATTGACAGCCTCCAGCCCCTCTTCTATAGTTGAAGCAATGCTGCGCATGAGAACAATCGTCCGTCACAGGGGTATGGTGTGGTTGGCGCTCGTGATGTCGCTCATGACTGCCGGCGACCTGGTCATGGATCTGGCCTTCGAGGAGGCGGAGCCGGTGACTTCCGCCGAAGCCTCATCAATACCGGAAGCACCCGAAAATGCGGCCGAACACGTCCTGATGCCCTCCCAGAAGGCGGATCATTCCACGGCGACCACGTGGCTCATTCTGCCGCCGTCAGTGGTTCATTCTGCGCTTGTGACAGCTTGTCTCCCGCCCCCTGTCATTGCGCGAGCGGACTTTGCTCGCGAACGGCCTCCGCGCCGTAGCCCCGTCCCCCTCTTGCTCCCGCTTCGGATCTAGAGCCCATCCGGCCTCTCCAGTCACAGCTCCGTGCGCCTTGGCGGCGGAGCCGGTCCTTATCTTGGAGGCTTGTGATGGACTCTCAATGTTGCATCCGGTGCGTAGGCTCCTGCTCTCGTCGATTCATTCTGCTTTTGGTCCTGGTGATCGGCAGTCTTCATGCCATGATGGCACCTCCCGCCGCGTCAACTGACGACAGCCGGGAAAACGACCCACAGTCCATCCTGGAGCTGGTCGTCAACGGCCTCCAGACCACCAGGCCGGAGACCATCCAGCGGTTACTCCCCCGCCCGGTGCCCAATACCTATAGCCGTTCGGAGCTCCACGAGTTCGAGCGGCGCATTAGAAACCTCAGCCTCTTCGACTACGTCACCGTGACTGTCCTTCATCAGACGGTGACGGTCGAGGTCCGCGAAAAACACACGCTGGTCCCGATTCTCAGCTTTACGAGCGGCAGTAGTCTGGGGGACGTCAGCGCGACCGGCGGGCTTGCGGAGTACAACCTCGGCGGCACGGGAACACAACTCGGCGGTCAATTCAATTACAGTCAGCGCGGCCCCAACGTCGATCTCTGGATCTCCCAACATTCCTACCAACCGGACCGGTGGGCGAAGGAGGTGAAGGGCTCCTACAACGTCAACGGCATCCGTTTCGCCGATTCAACGACGGCCTGGACGCGGAACCGCATCGGAGGCGAATTCGAATTGAAGGGTCCCTTCGCCTATGGATCGGCCCTGCGTTATGAAATCGTAGCCAAGTTCTACCGTGAGGTGGCGCAGGATCAGACCGGCGTTCGGCCGCCGGACGGCTATTATGTGGGACTCATTCCCGAGGTGACCTGGGACAAATACCATTGGCACGACCTCGTGCCCTGGGGATACCGTATCGCACTCGAGCTCCGTCCGGGATATTTCCTCGGTGCGAACCAGGAGCGTCATGAAGTGCGGCTGCGCTACTTGCAAGGGATTCCGCTGGCCCCCAACACGGTCTTCATGATCAATGCCGTCGCCGAAGCGGTGAACCAGAGCCGCAACCCCAATCACAGCCTGCTGATCGGCAGCATCGCCGGAGTCAGAGGATTAACGGACAATCTGTACAGGAATCGCGCCCAAACCTACACGAACCTGGAACTTCGCCATGCGATCAAACTCGCGCCGCGCTGGGCACTCCAGGGGGTGCTGTTTTCGGACGTGGGCGGTTTTCAATCCTTTGCTGCAGACGGGGCGTTGCGCGATTGGCAGGTCGCCGTCAACGTAGGGGCGGGAGTGCGAGTCGTGCCCACGTTTCTCGCCAATACCTTGCTGCGGGTGGATGTGGCCCATCTAATCGAGCCGCGGTCCGACATCCTGTTCCAATTCGGCATCACCCAGTATTTTTAACCGGGAGGGATCCGGTCTCCGGTCGCGCTGTCCCGGCAGGGGTTGTCCGCCGGATCCCGCAGATCGTAGTCCACGACGGCGCGGCGGCCATCGAGTTCAATGAGGCAGCAGTCATTCAGCATCTGCTTGAGTTGCCGGCGGCCCCGCTGCACGCGCGACTTCATGCCGGACAGGGACAGGCCGAGACGTTGCGCGGCGACCTGGTGCGTGAGGCCCTCCAGGTCGACCAGCATGATCGCGTCGCGAGACTCTTTGGACAATCGATTCAGCATGGGACTGAGACAACCGGCCAACTCCCCGCGGAGGCGCCCGGAATCCGCCTGGCCGTCAACGATCAGGGCGGCGGCCGTCCGGACGGTCATCTCCATGTCGGCAGCCAGGCCAGCCGGCAGCTCCCGTCGACCGGCTGACGCCCGGTAGTGATCGATGATCACACGGCGCGTGATCTGGTAGACCCATGACAGCAGACGGTGCGGGTCCTTCAGGCCCTCGATCCGCCGATGGATTCGCAGAAACACTTCCTGCGTAATATCCTCGACCTCAGCCTGGTTCGAGACGCGCCGCGCGATAAAGGCCCGCAGCCTGTCGTACATCTCCTGCCGGACTTCCGTTCCCGTCCCTGGCATGACCGTCATCTCGCCGTGGGTTTCCATGCTGCCCTGCCGCATCATCATACCCCGCAGGTGACCGGCTCGCCGCTACCCTGTCCTTTCGGCACACAACACCCGCTGTTCCCGAGCGGCCCGGTCACTGCCAATTGCTCAAGGACGGTAAAAATCTCCCAGGCGTTGCCGTCCGGATCGGCGAACCACAGCTTGTCCTGCCGCGCATAACAACAGACGCTCTGCTCCTCGACCTTCTGCAAAATTCCCAAGTCCTGAAGTCGTTGCTTCCACAGGGCGATCTCGTCGGTTGATTCGACCTCGATTCCGAGATGGTTCACGCTGCTGATCGTCCCGGTCGAGGACACCAACGACAGGTTCAGCGCCGGATCGGCCACATCGAATTTGGCATAATCCGCCGTCTGCTTCTGAGGCCGTACAGCGAACACCCGTTCATAGAACGAGACTGACTCAGACACAGATCGCACATCAAGGGAAAGATGGGGTCTCATGGGGAATCTCCTTTCTAAAGGAGAGCCGGAACATTCCGCCTCTCACTTCTATAGACGGAGCTCGTCCCAAAAGGACGCAGAAGGGCTGACCGGCATGTTTCTTCGGAGCCTCTGCCCTGACAGATTCGACGCGGAACACCGGCTACATGCCGATGACTTCAAGCCGCTTCAGATCCTCAGGAGCAATCGTGAACCGGTCGGACTGCAGATCTTCCTGCATGTGCTGCCGGTTGGTCGTGCCGGTCAGCGGCAGCATGCCGATCTGCATCGCGAACCGGAAGACCAGTTGCGCCAAGCCCATGCCATACTTGGCGGCCATGGCCCGGACCTCCGAATCGACCAAGAGTTCCCGATTGGCGGTCAGGAGCGAAAAGCCCTGGTAGATGATCCGATGCGCACGGCAAATGTCCCGGACCTCCCGATCCCAGCCGAGGGCGGCATAACAACGATTCTGAACGACCATGGGCTTGTGGGTGGCGCGCTCACAGAGCAGCGTGAGCTGCTCGGCGGTGACGTTACTGATGCCGATAATTTTTGTTTTCCCCGATTCATAGAGACGTTCGATTGCAGCCCAGACTTCCCAATCCTCGGCACCCAGGCCGCGGCGGTAATAGGGGCCGTGCAAGACGTAGGAGTCGACATAATCGGTGTGCAGATGAGCCAGGGAACTGTCGAAGGACTGTTGCACCTGGGTGGTGAGATCGGCCCCTGCGTCATACGGCGTGCGGTGATCCTGGCCGTTGGCCGACGTATATTTCGTTTGTAGAAACAGCTGATCGCGTGGCGTGCCCTGCTTTGCCAGTTCGAGCAGCGCCTCTCCCACCAGCGCCTCCTGATAGTGAATCAACTGATTCGCCGTGTCGATGGCTCGAAATCCTACGGCCACGGCTTGTTGTACCAGGGGCGCCGTCGCCTCCTTTTTCCAGGCTGTCCCATACATGAACGACGGGACCGACACATTGTTGTACGCGGTCAAGGTCATGATCGTCCCTCCATGGGCCATGCTTACCTGTTTTGAGCAGTCCTGTCCAGAGTACCGAGACGGCCCTGAGAGCCTGACTCCCCCCGCGCGTCCTCCTGCGGGCAGGCTCCATGAGTTCGACTGCGGGGGTTACTCCTAGTAGGCTTCCCACCGGATTGGCCTTACGGTGCTGTCTGTAGGTGATTGCCGCGAAGGACGAGCCGCGCATCCCTCTCCCTCACCAACCTCCCGGGAACAGCCGGTCGCGAACGGCGGACCAGCGAATTGCATATTCATCACCCGCGCTGCCCGCTGAGAGGGCCATGGCTTTCGCGGTCCCGCGTCACGAGAGTTCTGGGCGGCCCACGGGGCGCCGGTCCTTGCCTGATACGCCGGCATATCTCCGCATGGTATGGTGACTGAGAACAGAAGTGCACGCCGGACCAGCGGTTTCATCGAAGGAGCCTCCCAATGAACCCTCTCGGTCGTCTCGCACTCGGCATGACTGAACGGGGACTGGTCTCCGATCCGTTACTTCGGCTCGCCATTCGCTACCTGGTTAAAGTTCGCCTCCAAGAGCTGCCCCAGCACAACCTCCGTGCGGCAGCCGAACATGAGACACGATTTATCGAGCAGCTGCGCGATGCTCCCGTCGCACTCGTCCCCCAGAAAGCAAACGCACAACATTACGAGGTGCCGGCCGAGTTTTTTACGCAGGTGCTCGGTCCCCGCCTGAAATACAGCAGCGCCTATTGGCCCGACGGAATCACGACCCTGGCTGAGGCAGAACGGGCGGCCCTGGAAGAGACCTGCCTCCATGCCGGGCTCACCAACGGGCAGAATATTCTCGAACTCGGCTGTGGTTGGGGATCTCTCACCCTCTGGATGGCGCTGCACTATCCGAATAGCCGGATTACTGCCGTGTCCAACTCCCATTCGCAACGGCGGTACATCGAGGCCACGGCCTATCGGCAGGGATTGCAGAACCTGCGCGTCATAACCTGCGACATGAACACGTTCGACACCGAACCGGAGCAGTACGATCGAATCGTCTCAGTAGAGATGTTCGAACACATGCGCAACTGGCCGATCCTGTTCGAGCGGGTGCACCGCTGGCTGCGGCCCGGGGGATGGTTCTTTTTGCATATCTTCGTGCATCGGGCGCTGTCCTATCTATTCGAGGACCGGGGAGCGAGCGATTGGATGAGCCGGCACTTCTTTTCCGGCGGCATGATGCCCGCTGATGCCCTGCCGCTCGCCTTTCAGGGGCAGCTCACATGCGTCGATCGTTGGCATTGGGATGGGACCCACTACGAAAAAACAGCGAACGCCTGGCTCGCTCACATGGATAACGCGCGTGCGAGCATCTGGCCCCTCTTCGAACAAATCTATGCTCCGGATGAAGCGCGGATCTGGTGGGTACGCTGGCGACTGTTCTTCATGGCCTGCGCCGAACTGTTCGGATTCGAAGAGGGGCGGCAATGGGGCGTCAGCCACTACCGCTTCGTCAAACCCGGCGCGAGGGCGTCATGAGCGAGCGGACCAAACTGGTGCTCAGCAATTTTGTGATCTATCAGATCGCCTGGTTCGCCGGGGTGTGGACTGCCGCGACGGGGCGGCCCTGGATCGGCGCCGTCGCAATGGGGCTGGCCATCGTCATTCATCTGTTTCGCGCTCCCAGGCGGGAACCGGAACTGGTTCTCGTGAGCATGGCCCTCGGCATCGGACTCCTGTTCGACAGTCTGCTCGTCTGGCGAGGCTGGGTCCACTATCCTTCCGGGATCCTGATTTCCGACCTCGCGCCCTACTGGATGGTACTCATGTGGGGTCTCTTCGCCACCCTGCTGAATGTGACGCTGCGCTGGATGCACGGACGTTTTGCGATTGCGGCGCTCCTTGGCGCCATCGGAGGCCCTGCCGCCTATTACGGGGGCATGCGGATGGGGGCGCTGCATTTCGGCAATGAAGCCGCCGCGCTGATCGCCCTCGTCATCGGATGGGCCATCATCACTCCGCTCCTCATGGCCCTGGCCGGCCGGTTCAACGGTTATGCCTACGCCCCGGAGACGACATCATGAACGTATGGCTGTATGCCATGGGACTGGTCGCTACACTGAGCGTGGCCACGCTCACGTGGGCCGTGAGTTTGGCCAAGCGCGACGTGAGCATCGTGGACGCGGCCTGGTCCCTGCTCTTCCTGAGCGCCGCGCTGGTTTACTCGGGGGGGACCGAGCCCTATTCGCTCCGCTCGGCGCTGGTGCTCACGCTGGTGTTGCTCTGGGCGTTGCGCCTGTCGGGCTATATCCTCGCGCGCAACTGGGGCGAGCCGGAAGACCGGCGTTATCAAGACATCCGCAAGAAATACGAGCCGAATTTCGGTCTCAAGAGCCTGGCCATCATTTTCTGGTTTCAGGCCTTCCTCGCCTGGATCATTTCCCTGCCTCTTTGGGCGGCCCTGACCCTGCCGGCGGACAGCAGTTTGTTCGATGCCGCAGCGGTCCTGCTCTGGGCGGCCGGCATGACGTTCGAAGTCGTCGGCGACTGGCAACTCTCCCGCTTCAAGGCGGATCCGGCGAACAAGGGCAAGGCCCTGGACCGCGGCTTGTGGCGATACACGCGCCATCCTAACTATTTCGGCGAATCTCTCGTCTGGTGGGGCTTCTATCTGTTTGCCCTGCCGAGCGGAGCCTGGTGGACGATCGCAGGACCGTTGCTGTTGACCTACATGTTGCTGAGGTTTTCCGGCGTGGCGCTCATGGAGGAGACGATCGTCGAGCGGCGTCCCGAATATCGGGACTACATCGCACGGACCAATGCCTTCTTTCCCGGTCCTCCGAAACCATTGTCTGCCCATGGTCCGGAATAAAGAATAGAGAGGGTACGATGCAGCCCCGTGTTACGAACTCCACGAGTAAATGGCTGATGGCGGGGGTCTGCTTCACCTGTCTCTTGAGTCTGAGCGGATTCGCCCACAGCGCCACAACCAAGACCTATGACTACAAGGTCATGCTCGATGACGATGAAATCGGGTACCAGCGTTTCACCGTGACGTCCGAGGGCGAACGAACGCAGATTCAAGTGAACGCGGAGTTCAAGGTCAAATTCCTCCTGATCACGGTCTACACCTACCGGCACAGCAACGCGGAGACATGGGACGGAGCATGTCTGCGGGAGATCCGGGCGGAGACGAATGATAACGGGGAGGAGTTCTTTGTCAAGGGAACCTCCCAAGACAGCCGATTCCAGTGGCAGACCCAAGCAGGGGCCCGGACCGCGGAGGGATGCCTCAAGACCTTCGCCTACTGGAACCCCGAATGGCTGACCGGCAACCGGTTGTTGAATTCGCAGACGGGCGAACTCCAGTCGGCGGACATTACCGATCTCGGAAAAGAAACTATTCCCGTGCGCGGCACGCCCACAGCGACCACCCGTCGACGAATCGTGACGGACCAGTTCACCATCGACCTCTGGTACGGGCTGGACGGCGAGTGGGTCGGCCTGCAATCCACCACAAAAAACGGTAGGACCCTTCACTACCGGCTCCAGTGAGGAACATATGAGATATCGGTTCCTGTCCATCGTCGTGCTGGGCCTGTTGATCGGGCTGACAGCTTGCACCAAACATCCTCCCATCCGCACCGAAAAGGCCGTGGACCTGCAGCGGTTCATGGGAGACTGGTATGTCATCGCCAACATTCCCTCTATGATCGAGACGGAAGCCTACAATGCCGTGGAGTCCTATCGCCTGGAGGAGGACGGATCCATCGCGACGACGTTTACCTTCAGGGACGGCGGTTTCGAGGGGAAGAAGAAGGAGTACCATCCCACCGGTTATGTCGTCGATCGGACGAGCAACGCCATTTGGGGCATGGAGTTTGTGTGGCCGATTAAGGCCGATTACCGCATCATGTATGTCGATGAGGCCTACCAGCAAACCATCGTCGGCCGGCTCAAACGCGATTACGTCTGGCTGATGGCACGCACACCGGAGATCCCGGACGCCGACTATCAACGGTTTCTCACCCTCATTCGTGAAGAAGGCTACGATGTCTCGGAAGTCCGGAAAGTGCCGCAGCGGTGGTAGGCGAGAGCCGGGTATGATTTCAAATGGAACGGAGAATTGTTACAGTAGGGCCTCACTGAGAGGGCCCTATCGAGATGAATGATGAATCAACGAATCAAGCCATCGAGCTTCGCCTCACCTATCGCTACGCAAAGGAACACCCCTGGACGGTGCAGGCCATCACCGGATTTCTCTCCGCCTACTTCATGGAGAAACCCGGCTTCAGCGTGCAGCGGCATTTCGACGAACTCGAATCCGGCATGCACGTCTGGCTGTGCGAGATCCCGGCCAACATGAAAATGTCCGTGCTCTTGCGGCGCCTGCAAGCCGACATTCCCCCCTGTCGCCACATTCAATCGGGAAACGAGCAGGGAGGACGGCCTCAGTACATCATCGACAGCCCGGAGTAACGGCCTTTCTCGGGCATCGCTTGCGTCGGGCTCCGATGCGAGCGGAGCGTGCGGAACAGGTGCAGGCAGGCGAACGGCCATCCGAGTGAGCCTCGCGGGGGGAGGGGCACCATGGGTCCGCCCTCGCCAACGTACCGGCAGCCAGGCATCCAAGAGTCCCGCCGCCTGATTCTTCCGGCGGCCTGCTTATCCTCGCAAACTTGCCCTGAGACGGCCTAACTCCTTCTTGTAGGCCTCGGCATTGCCGAATTCGAGAAAGTCACGGTGGCGCGGATGCAGGCCGGCGCGGTGCTGGGCGTGCTTGATCGGACAAAAATATTGCTCCGTTCGCGCGGCAATCTCCCGGGTATAGGCCACGACTCCGTTGGCATAGCCGCAGTAGTCGCAATTGAGCCGTTCGATCCAGTTCAGATACTGCAGGTGGCCTCGATCCAACAGGATATACCGTGCACGCTCCACTTTGCCGATCCCATAGACGGGGAAACAGATCGCCTGGTACAGGGTCATCCACAGATCCAGCAGGATCAATGGCAGGCTGATGGAATAAATCATCGGCGCCACCAGCAGGGTCTTGACCGGCGCCTCCCACAAAAAGGCCCATGCACCCTGGCGGACGGTCTGGTGCAGCACGCGGGCTTCAGCGCTGAAAGCCACTCGGCCCCGCTCGATGACATAGCGCACTTCCCGCCGCTTCCCTTCAAGTTCTTCCGTCAGCGCCCGCTCGAGTTGGTGCTCCAATTCAGCGATGCGGGCCGCAATCCCGGAGATCTTCTTGTCCATCAGACCCTCCTTTCCTGCTTGCGCTCACCATCGCCCCGCCCACCCGCCGGGATGGTGGACCCTGCCTGATTCCCGGTGGCCGACACCACTTGAACGGCGCCCAACGAATAGGCCCGTCCATTCACGATGAGTTCCATCGTGTGGATTCCGGGATAATGACGGCGGGTGGTGAGTTGCCTCAACCAGAGCCGCTTCGTCAACCGTACCGCCCCCCGCGGCGCCATTTCCAGCGTCTTCAGCTTAAACACTTTCGGTCGACACCCGCCATTGGCCTTGACGTAACTCACACGCAGATCGACCAGCAGGCGCTGCGCCGTCGACGCCAGGCTGACTACTTCACAGGACACCACCACGAACGATCCGATCATGGCGCGCCGCGGCGTCAGACTCACCTTGCGAATCGCCACCTGCGCCTGCCGGCCGAAACCCAGCAGCTTCAGCGCACCCGGCTCGGCGCGTTTTATCGCGAACCGTAGGGCGTGGCGAATGACCCACCGTCGCTCCGCCGTCGCCCCTACCATCCATTGCCTCGCCCTGTCTACGAGCAGGGCCGGGTGGTCCTTGCCGATGTCGTTCAAACTGTTCGCCACGCTGCGCCGCACATACAAGTCTGGGTCGTCTTTCAAGAGTTCGAGCAAGGCGAGGACCGGACGGGGATCGACCTGGAATGAGCGCAACCGGGGAGCCCAGGGCAGCCGCGGGCGAGTGCCCTCCGACACCAGCCGGCGCACATCGGCGCTCGGGTCCGAGGCCCATTCCCGGAGACGGGCGAGCGTCGCCTCCTGATGCCGCTCCAGAAACCGCCGGATGCTGAATTCCGCCGTGAAGAGTTTTGTCAGCACATACTGCGCCCGCATGGAGACTTCGAAATGTTCCAGCCCGTATTCGGCCACGAACAGCACGTGCGGAAGAAAGAGAAAAGATGCCATGGCCTGCCCGGGGTTGTTCCGGGGCCTGTGGTCGAGGGAGGCGAGGAGGATTTCAGCCGCCTGCGGATAGTCATCGGGCAGGTACTGCCTGAGCGCCCTGGCGATCGCGCGGCCCCGCGGCATCAACTCGAGCGCCTCATACCCTTGCAACGCGGACCTGATGAATGCCTGATCCGCGAATACGGGGAACACGGCGGAGATCATTCGCGCAATCGTGAGGGGGACAGCGGGACCGAATTGATGTTTCAGCGGTTCAGCCATGCCCTGCCCTGAGTCGCCCTGAAGCGTGAACCCGATCAAGCAACCGGGTCGCGGCCGCCATTACCCGCCCGCAAAGACCGGGCGGAATCCGGCCTCGGTCAGAAGGCGGGCCACCTCCACCCGTTTGTCGCCCTGAATTTCGATCCGGCCCCCCTTCACCGTACCGCCGCTCCCGCAGGCCTTCTGCATGGCCTTGGCCAGTTGTTCCAGTTCGGCCTGACCGATGCCAAGGAAACCCGTGACGACCGTCACCGTCTTCCCCCCGCGATGAGCCGTCTGCCTGATGATATCCACCCTGCCGCGATGCTTCACCTTCGCTGCGACCATGGGCTCGGCGCAATCGACCGTCTTCCGGATTGCCGGGGTCGCCGGCACCCCGGCCTGCTTCAGCGCGGCAAAGGGACTCGTCCAGGCAACCGGCCCGCCATCCGTGGGAATGCGTGTACGTTCTTTCATCTCGTTACCTTTCCGCGGGGTGCGCAGACCTCGTCCGGGCACCCTTCAAGGTCGTGACTGCCAGGTGTACCGACTTCATTCCGTCACCGATCAGCACCTCCCCTTCTTGAAGGGTGCAGTGCAACTCCATGGTGCGTTGGGCCAGCTCCGTCATGGCACGGCTCGCCTCCGGCGGCACATTCCTGACGGTGAGATTATCAAACCGATCCAATGCCGACAGACGACTCTTCCACCACTGGTCCGCAGCACGGCCTCCGTAGGTATAAATGCAGACCTGTCTGGCGCGACCGCAGGCCTGACGAATGACTTTCTCGTCCGGGAGACCGACATCGATCCAAAGCTCGATGGTCCCCGTCAAGTCTTTCTGCCAGAGCGCCGGTTCATCTTCTGCAGCCAGACCGCGGCCGAACGACAGGGTCTCATCCGCATGGAGCACGAACGCCAACAGGCGCACCATCATCCGTTCATCCGTTTCGGACGCATGCCGCGCAAGCGTCACGGCGTGGTCGTGGTAATAGTGCCGATCCACGTCGGCAATGTGGAGGATCGCCTTACAGATAGTCGCGTTCGAGGCCATGGCTGCTGATTCCTTCACGGTGACTGGCCGCGCCACGGGTGCGGCCAGCCACCCTCATTTTCGATTGATCTTGGCCTCGGCAAACGCGGTGTCGATCATGAAGCGCAAGTCGCTGGCGACCGTGGCCGGCTCGATGCCCGGACCGATTTCGATCCAGTAATACACGAGAAATACCAGCGCATGCTCGCTGAAATCATCCAGGAGCACATAGGGTTCCGGCAGCTTGAGGATTTTCCCGTGCCGCCCCGCCAGCTCGCACAGCAACTCCTTCACGCGGCGGGCATCGGACCCGGCGGCAACCGACATCCGCAGCGAGTAGCGTTTGTCATAGCTGGAGTAGGTCCAGTTGGTCAGATTCTTTTCGAGCAGGTTGCTGTTCGGCACCAGGGTTTCGACTCCGCTGACGTCCCGGATCGTGGACGACCGCAAACCGATGGTGGTGACCATGCCTCTGATCCCGTCCACCTCAATCACATCGCCGACCCGCAGGGGGCGCTCCATCAGCAGCAGTAACCCGCTGATGACGTTTTTCAAAAGGTTCTGGGTGCCGAACCCCACCCCGATCGCCAGGGCTCCGCCGAGGAACGCGAACGCGGTGATCGGAATCTTGACATAAAGCAGCGTCAGGATCACCAGAATCACGAACAGAAAGGCAAAGGCCCATTGCCGGATGATATTGGCGACGTTCGGATCGATTTGGAGCCGGGCGGTCGCCTGGCGCGCGGCGAAACGGGCCAGGAGACCGGCCAGCCAATAGCCGACGATCAGGATCGCCAGCGCGGTCACCACTTTCCCGAGCGTGACGCTGCGACGGCCCGTGACGGTCTTGCCGTCCACCTCGATGGTGTCATCCACGGTGAACAGTTCAACCTGCCAGGCGCCGGCCAACAGGGTCGTGGTCGTCTGCCCCCACTCCTTCATCCGCACGAGCATGGATCGCGCCCGCTCGCGCTGGGTAATTTCAGCCTGCCTGTTCTCAATCAGCCCCAACAACGAATCGGCCCGCTGCAACATGTGCCGGTACAGATCCTCCCTCTTCCGGTAGGCATCGAGCATCTGGCCGAGGTGCTGCGCGGTTGCCGGCGAAGTCGTCCCCTCGAGGCGATCTTCCACGTCGCTGATCTGGCTGCCCAGCATGACCAATTGTTGTAACCCGTACTCCTTCCACCCCTGAATCTGTTTCGCCGCCGCGGACAGCTTCGAGGATGCCTCGCGCTCCTCCTCGAGCGAGAGACGTCCCTGCATCGTGGCAAAACGGATTTCCCACACTTGCCGTTCCTGTTCGAGGCCGCTCAACATCTGGCGCAACATATCGACATGCAGATTGACGTTGTCGAACCGCAGGCGGTTCAGCTCGACGGCGTTGGTGAGACGCTTCACCCGCTCCGATTGCGGCCGCTGACCCGTACTCTGGGTCGCCGAGGCCGGAACCGTCGCCGCGGACAGTTCGGCTTCACCGGCGGCCACCGCCTGCCGTCGCCTCGATTGTTCCTCAACCGCCTGCTCCATCTCCGCCATCAGCTCGCGATGGTCCGCCTCCAACCGCGTGGTAATCTTCTCGTAGTCTTGCTGGGGAAATGCCACCTCCTGTTTCGCGACAGCGAGTTGCCGATCGAGCAGGGCCGAGCGGTGACGAGCTTCGGCCAGCTCTTCCTGGATATGCTTCTTCTCCGCCTCCAACATGCCGATCCGCGCGGACTCCACCCGCTCGCGCAACTGGGCGAGGGCACGCTCCCCCGTCAGCGTTTCCCGTTTGGCGGGATCCTGCACTCCTTCCAGACGTTCGGTGACCTGCCGGACACGCTCTTGGGCGGTCTTGAGATTGCGGCGCGCCGTATCGGCCAGGCTCTCGGTCATCGTGAGCCTGGTTTGAACACCCTGCATCGCCAGCGCAATGGATCGCGCCGCATCACGCAACTCATCGACCTTCAGGACGGAATAGGGCGCGGGGGCGGGAAAGCCGTTCCATTCCTTTTGCTGCCGCTCGGCTTCGGCCACTCGTTGCCGCATTTGCTCCAGGTTTCTGAGGGCGTCGAGATGTTGCTCGTAGGTCTGCACCAGCCGCTGCAGCGAGGAGCGACGTTCCATCAATCGACCATCTGCGGACCCCGGAGGGGCTCCGTTCTTCGGAGGCTGCGCGGCAGGAAGTTCGTTGAGTTCGCGTTCCGCGTCGGAGAGTTTGCGTTGAAGTTCAGGGACGACCGCGTCAGGACCCGGATTTGCCGACGTGGTCGTGTCCGGCGTTCCCGCGGCGATATCTGCAGCCGTGCGAACGGTCTTCAGCCCGGAGGACGGTGAGGATTGCGCCACGGGAACAGGAAGCATCAGCAGCGCGATGAGCGGCCAGAGGGCAAAGATGACAGGCCTGAACACGAAGGTTACCTCCCGCTGTCAAAAAACCATACATCCGTATCGACAGTCCAGTGGATGGTGACTGGAGATGCCGGCTAGTTCAAGCGGAGAATCGAATCGGTCGAGAGGCCAGGGACTCATCGGGTAGGAATCGGCAATTCCTTCGGCAGCAGCCGCATCGGCAAGGGGGTAGCGATCATTCGAGCTCCGCGATATACATCCCCTCCACCCGCTCGCGCGCCCACGGGGTCTTGCGGAGAAACGTGAGGCTCGATTTCACGCTCGGGTTATTCAGGAAGCAGCGGACCGGCAGGCGACGGCCTAACTCAGGCCACCCATGCCGCTCGACGAGCTGGGTGACGATGGTTTCCAGCGTGATGCCGTGCAAGGGATCGCGGGGATGGGAAGAGGACGGTGGTTGGCTCATAGGATTCGTCTGACCTCGCGCATGAACCGTGACTTTAGATACAGTTTGTCAGGCGGTCAAGAGGGACGTCGATCACGCGAAGACCATTGCGGCAGGCCCGCACAGCAGCAGAATGGGGCAATCCGATTCTGTCAGGCGTCCAGGTCTCACCCGTAGCGCACCGGCTTCTCTCTCAGGAACCACGAGCCATCAAGCTTCTCACAATCCGCGCTGCACCCTCAGATATCACCGGTGCGCTAGGTGGGGAGGAACGGCAGGCCTGGCGCTCGTGCGCGCCCGGCTGAGTCGGAATAAACCCTCGCTTGCCACAATACAATCAGTTTGGCTGGTATAGTGAATGTGCAGGTCATGGCGTCGGCCTGGCGCAGGCTGACCATGATTGGAGTGGTTCCATCTCGCACGCAGTACCTCGCTTCCCCCTAACTGGAGGAGAGTTGTTTATGCACACATCCTTGTTCCTGTTGTCCGTAGTCGCCATCGGCATGGCCGCACTCGCGGTCCCCAAACTCCTGCCGTCGCTCCTTCGACAGACCGGTAACCGGAAAAGCCGAAGATTCTAACAGCGGCCGGTTGCACCTCCTGGAATGCCACCGACCGATGCAACAGTGATCTGGGGCGAGGGTATGCCGGCCCACGAACCCTGCGGCTCGTCGAGACGGCCGGTCGCCCCCACCTGGTCGGCTTCTTCAAACAAGGCCCCGCTGATCTGGGTCGGCGGGGCCTTCTCGTGCATGGCAGGGTCTTAGCGGCGAACTCCCCATTCAGGATTTGGAATGGCCCTGTCCGGCGGTTCTTGTCTGGGCGGCGTGCGCCCAAACCCGATTCGCGGTAGAGTGTGTCTGGAGGCATCCTCACGATGGATAAATTATCCACCATTCCTCAGTTCCTTTCGCATGACCTCTGGACGATCGACCTCGCCACGCTGCCCCGATACCAGCGCATCGGAGTGCATGCCATACGGCTCGCAATCGCCGTTGCGATGGAATTCCGCCACCGGTTGCTCGATGCCCGCGCGGCGGGGCTGGTCTACACCACCCTCCTTTCACTGGTCCCCTTTCTAGCCGTCATGTTTTCGGTGTTAAAGGCCTTCGGCGTGCATCAGCAGATCGAACCGGTCCTGTCCCAAGCCCTGGAGCCTCTCGGCGCGAAGGGAGAAGAACTCACGACGACCATCATCGGCTTTGTGGACAATCTCAAGATTGGGGTGCTGGGAGTCGTCGGCGTCGCAGGACTCTTCTACACGACCTACTCGCTCATTGATAAGATCGAGCAATCCCTGAACGCCATTTGGCTGGTGCGAGAGGGTCGTTCGTGGGGCAGGAAGTTTGCCGACTATTTGAGCGCCGTCCTGGTGGGCCCGCTGCTGGTCGTCACGGCGTTCGGCCTGTTGGCCTCGTTACATAGCCATAGCCTGGTACAGCGCCTGCTGGACATCCAGCCGTTCGGGTATGTGGTGGTGTGGGCAGGCCAATTCGTGCCCTTCATCATCCTGACCGGTGTCTTCACATTTTTTTACAAGTTCATCCCGAACACGCAGGTGCGATTCGAATCAGCCCTCGTCGGCGGCGTCAGTGCGGCCCTCCTCTGGGGCCTCGCCGGAGCAGCCTTCGCGAAGTTTGTGGCGGAATCGGCTAAGTACAGCGCGATCTATTCCGGATTCGCCGTGCTGATCATCTTTCTGCTCTGGCTCTATGCCGGATGGCTGATCATCCTCATCGGGGCGCAGTTTTCGTTCTTCCACCAACATCCCACCGCCTACCGCTCGCGCCTCCTCTGGCAACAGGGGACCCATGCGTTTCGTGAGCGCCTGACCCTAAGCCTCCTCCTGGTCATGACTCGCCGATACCTGAAGGGCAACGGTCCGGTCATGGCAGACGACCTGGCCATTGATCTTCGCGTGCCCGTGTCGCTCGTTGAGGACCAGGTCGAACAACTGGTGGAGGCTGGCCTGCTCGGTCTCATGACCAAGCCCGAAGGCGTGACCCTCACCAAGCCGCCCGAACTGATCTCCGTCAAGGAGGTGTTGGATGCCACCCACAAGGGCCAGGCCGCCGATGCCATGATACCGTTGGAGGCCGGTGACCCTGTTCGTGAGGTGTTGCGTCTTCGGGACAGTGCGATCGTCGAGGCTCTCGACGGTCAGACGTTGCGGTCTCTCGCCGAGAGCCATAATTCCCGTGATGCGTGACAACATCTGGCTGTCGTCTCCATGGCACAGGCCCGGTCGCCCCTCGAACGATGCGGTACGGACACATCCGCCTGCGTTCCAATCTTCTCCTGTCCTTGCCGCAGCACCGCTCCGACTGATAAAAGAATGAGTTAACGCTGCAGCGATCCGGGCGACCTGTTCGTCCCCTGTATCGTCGGGCGACCAACAACCAAGAGACACGCTATGTCCCTGCCGGCTGAGAAATCTGCATCCGACGACCTTCGCCGAGAAGTGCTGCGACGACGCACCTTCGCCATCATTTCACACCCGGACGCCGGGAAAACCACCTTGACGGAAAAACTGCTGCTCTATGCGGGCGCCGTTCATCTGGCTGGCGCAGTGCAGGCTCGTTCAAGCCAACGTCAGGCCAAGTCCGACTGGATGGAGTTGGAACAAGCGCGCGGCATCTCGATCACCTCCACCATGCTGCAGTTTGATTATCAAGGGGCGCGGGTGAATCTACTCGACACCCCGGGCCACCAGGACTTCAGCGAAGACACCTACCGCACACTCATGGCGGTGGATAGCGCGGTCATGGTGTTGGACGGCGCCAAGGGCATCGAGCCGCAGACCAAAAAACTCTTTGCCGTCTGCCGCAAGCGCGGTATCCCGATTCTGACCTTCATCAACAAGATGGACCAGCCCGGACGCCACCCGTTCGACCTGCTCGATGAAATTGAGCGCACCTTGGGCATGACGGCGGTTCCGTTCAATTGGCCGATCGGCGAAGGATCCGGCTTTCAAGGCGTCTACGATTTTCAGAACCGGCAGGTGCTGTTCTTCCAGCGAACCGCCCACAACCAGCGCCGCGCTCCGATGACCATCGAAGCCTTTCCCAACCCGAAACTGGAGGAGACGCTCGGGGAGGCCTATGCCCCCCTGCAGGAAGAAATCGGGCTCCTGGCCGGGGCCGGTACGTCGTTCGATCGCACCCGTTTCCTGGCGGGGGAACTGACCCCCGTGTTCTTCGGCAGCGCCCTGACCAACTTCGGGGTGGGGCCGTTCCTCGACGCCTTCACCCAACTCGCGCCACCGCCCGGTCCGCGTCACAGCGCCCAGGGCCTCGTACAGCCGACGGACGACACCTTTTCCGGTTTCGTGTTCAAAATCCAGGCGAACATGGATCCGCAACACCGTGACCGCATGGCGTTTCTTCGCATCTGCTCAGGCCGCTTCGAGAAAGACATGATGGTGTATCATGCCCGCTTGGGCCGGAAGATCCGCATGACACGTCCGCACAGACTCTTCGGGCGCGATCGCGAAACGATCGACGAGGCCTACCCCGGCGACGTGGTCGGGTTGGTGAATCCCGGGCTGTTCACGATCGGCGATACCTTGACCTCCGATCCGTCGCTGGCGTTCGATCCCATCCCCCACTTCGCGCCCGAATGTTTCGGCCTGTTACGCACGCGGGACATTTCCAAGCACAAGCAGTTCCAGAAGGGACTGAAGCAGCTGGAAGAAGAGGGCGTGATGCAGATTTTTTATTCGCCGGACCATGTCCGGCGCGAGCCGGTCCTGGCTGCGGTGGGCGAATTGCAGTTCGACGTCGTCGTCTCCCGCCTGGAGAACGAATACGGGGTGAAAACCACCGTCGACCGCATGCCCCATGTGCTTGCTCGATGGCTCGTCGGTGATCCAGAGAAGATCGCCGCCGTTTACTGGCCCTCCGATACCCTGCGGCTCGTCGATCAACAAGGCCGCGCGGTCATGTTGTTTACCACCGAACATCTCCTGGCCTATTGCATCAAATCCAACCCCTCCATTCAGTTTCTCCTGCGGGAAGAAGTAGGACAACCCGAGCTGTAACACCAACGACTTCTGTCCCGGGCTCCGCTGCGGCCCTGCCACCCTCACCGCCCCTTGATGATCGAAGTGTGTTATAAAGGGGGGTCCGTCAGAGAAGGCACCCTGGCTCGTATGTGAAGTAGGCGAACTACACCGCTTGCCGTCTTTAGCGCCTCAGGCTAACCCGGCCGAGGCTTCTTGCCTTGCTTACTTTCCTGAATTGATGTCCATTGGATCCCTCCCGACTGCGGCGAGGAGGACGGAAGACCACCAGTCACACTGTTCATGAGTGCCGCCGCGCACCGGTCGACGGGAGTGCATGAGCAACGCCATCCGGACCAGCGGACCGGACGACGGGCGCGGCAAGCCATGCGGCAACCTGGCGGCTGGTTCGCCGGTCAACCAGGCCATGATTGAACGACGATTTCGAGGAGAACGACCATGCCGAAAGCCCGAACTGCAAAGAACTGCTACTGCTGCGAAGCAGAAGATCGAATCAAGATGACCTATATGCTCTGTGGCCTCTGCCACCGGCATTTCTGCAGCGCCCATGGCGTTCCGGATCTGGAACAATGCACCAAGTGCCTGGAAGCGAGCGAAGAAACGGAATAGTCCCTGTCAGGATGCTGAAAAGCCCCCAGCATGGATCTCGCATCACACCGAGCCGTCGGGGTACGGCCGCGGATAAGACCTTCCTCCTCGTTCGCTACGGACTTGCTGACAGCCCTTGGTTGAACATCCTGTACGTGAGGCATTGCCCATGGACCGGACGACTCGTCACACAGTCTTCTTCCGTTTCTTCCTGATACCCACCATCACAGACACCCGGGCTTGCCGGGACAGCGCCTGATCGATCCTGCTTTCCCCGTTGGTGGTCAGGATGACCATTCCCTTGTGGGCTTCGATGCGTTGCAGCAGGTGAGCGGCCCCGGCATCCGCATAATCAGACTGGCCCCGTTTCTTCGCACGTCCTGTCCCGAACAGCGCGTCCGATCCGTCAAAAAATAGAATCGAGCCGCTACGTTCAGCCTCATCGAACACCCGATTGATATTCTTTTCGGTTTCGCCGACATATCGGCTCACCACCGAGGAGAGATTCACTTTCGTCAAATCGAGCTGCAATTCTTCCGCCACCAATTCGGCCGCCTTGTTGCGGCGAAGGGGGGTGGCCCCCGAGAGCACCACGACCGCGACCGACGGCCGCTTACCGCGAGTCGTGTTCGACCGGCGCACCTGAGTCGCTTTCTTCGTCACGGGTTCCTTCCCCGCGGATTTCTTCGTCACGGTCTTTTTCCCTGTCTTCTTTGCGGCCACCGGAGTCCTCGGCCTCACCTTACGCTTAACCATGTTGCCTCCATCCTATTTTCAATCCGGACTCACGCTCCGGCGACTGACACCGGTCCTGCTCGTCCTCGGTCCTTCTGCTCATCGCTTCCGGTCGAAGCCGGAATCCCGCCACTTCTCCAGCAATACAATCCGCCGCTCCAACTGCGCGATCGTGGCCTGATCCACCCGTCCACCCGTCCGCTTGATCAATTCAGCGTTGAGGTGGCGATGATCCATTCCGGTCTTACGCGCCACGGCTCCCACCAGTTCCCGGTGTTTCTCCCGCAATTTTTCCTTCTTGTCGTGGAGCGCCTCCGCTGCCACCCCCTGCCCGCCACCTTCTCCCGCCGGATCACCCTCGTCCGCTCCGATCAAAGCATCCAGCCTGGCCACCCCGTTCAAGGGGATATATTCTTTCAGGGACGTCGCGGCCGTGCCGAACAGTGTGCGCTGAACCGCCGGCATGATGTCTTCCAGGACGTGATCCCGCTCAACTTTGATGCGCTTCGCATAGTGCACCAACGTGGCATCCTTCGGCAGGTAAAGCCAGGCCCGTTGGGGCTTCGGCACCTTGTCCTGCATCCGCACGAATCGCCCGACCACCTGGCGGAAGTACATCTCCGTCAACACATTGGTCGCATACACGCCGACGCGGAGACGCGGAATATCGACCCCTTCGCTCACCATATTCACAGCGACCAGCCATTGCTGGGTTTTGTGATGGGCGAAGCTCTCGATGGTCTTTGATGCGGAAGGATCATCGGACACCGCCACCTGCGCACGTACTCCGGTAATCCGCGTGACCAACTCCGCCACCTGGCGCGCATGATCTTGATTCATGGTGACGATGAGCCCGCCCGCATCGGACTGCTCCTGTTTGCGCAAGCGCTGCAGTTCGGTATGGGCATCGCGCAGGACCGGCTCCAGCCAGGTCTCCTGCAAGAGGGCTGTCTTGAGCCGCTCGCGCTGGCGCTCGAAGGTCAACCCGTCTTCGAACGTGGCGCGATGTTCACGTCCGTCGGAAAGCCAGGTCAACTCGCCTTCGTAGCTTGGGAAGAGGATCGGCCGGCAGACACCGTCCTTGATCGAATGCGAATACCCGTAGGTGAAATCCGCCTGGCTTTCGCCATTCTCGTAACGGACATAGGGAATCGGATTATTGTCGGAACGAAAAGGCGTGCCGGACAAGGCCAGACGAAATACTGCTTCAGCAAACGCTTCTCGCAGCGCCTTTCCCCAATCCTTGCCGTCACCGGCATGGTGTAACTCATCGAGAATGACCAGGGTCTTTCGGCTACGGCAGGCTCGACGGAACACCTCCGGCGCCAGACAGACCTGCTGGTACGTCACCACCGCCCCATGATAGTCGCGGGCTTCGCAGGCCTGTTCATTCGACAGGGCCGGATCCAGTTGAATACCCACCTGTCCGGCCGCCGATGCCCACTGCGTTCTGAGATGGTTCGTCGGACAGATGACGAGCACACGACTGGCCGCCCGATCAGCCAGATACTGATGGGCAATCCGCAATGCAAAACGGGTTTTGCCTGCCGCGGGTGTGGCCGTGACGAGGTAGTCCTCGCGCTTCCGTGCCAACACATCGGCAACGGCCCGAGTCTGCCAGTCGCGCAACAGAGCCTTCCAAGGTAAGAGGCTCACCCCCATCCGATCACCATGCACCTCCGCCGCCAGTAACTCACCGACTTTCCTGCCGCCGGGCCTGCACCTCTCGGACCCCGTCTCAACCAGACGCCATCGGCGTCATCCGCAGACGGGTACGTCCGGAATGATCCGCAGCGGGTGTGTGATATCGGGCTGGAGAAGTGACGAGGTGTACCGCGCGCCCTGCCGGCCTGACAATTCCGTCACCAGGCAACCGGCAAGGGCAGAGAGGAACTCATCATTATGTCGTTGGATGGTAGCGGAAAAAGCGTCGAGCAACAAGAGGCCGTGGAAATTGTCCGGCTGGCTGGAGGCTGCACGCATCCGGGGGAACCACCAGGCGGTTCCCCCGGAAAACGGGTTACTTCTTTTCGACGATATCGCTCTTCATCGGTCCTAACACACCCAGGAGTTGATCCTTCTCGGCCTTCCCCACCTTGTGGTGATCCAAAGCCGCCACCAGATCCTCCACCAGGGCACCGAACGCGGCATCGCTGACGCCCATCCCCTGATGGGTCTGCTTCATCGTACGGCCGGTATAGGTGCAGGGACCGCCGCTCGCTTCGCAGATCTGATTGACGAGATGCATCTTGAGCTTCCCGAGATCCGTGCTGGCGAAGTATCCGTTGATACGTTGATCCGCGCCGACCTTGCCGACAAATGTATCGACGACCGCCACAATGGCGCCCTTGCCGCCCAACCGGTCATAGAGTGATTTTCCCGTGGCCTTCGGCTCTCCGGCCTCTACGCATCCAGCCATCAAGACCGCCGCCATTGCCGCTCCCGCCAACATTCCTCGCATGTTCATATTAGCCTCCATTGTGATTGAAAATCGGGCCCTAGCGGCCCTCCCTGCCACTCAAAAACTCCTGCCACCGGCGCACCCCTTCGGCCGCCGGAACGGTCACGAAATCCGGACAATCCAGCCGCAACTGCCCTTCCCCGATCGGACTATTCACAAAGGCGCAGTGATGCGGCTTGGCACTATCCTCATGGGCATACGGACGAAAATAAGAACAGCCAACACACATGCGCGCTGTTGAAATCACCCCCTGGTCCTGCAACGACCGGATGACCTTGGTCAGTCCGCGCAGAAACACCGTTTGCTCGTCCAACGAGAGACTTTGCACGCCGGCCCGCACGACGTCGCTCCAACCGTCACTTCGATGCGCTTCCCGTCGACCCGTTGCGGTGAGCGTGAGGGTCAGCGCCCGGCTGTCTTGTGCCGATCGCTGTTTACGAACGAATCGCTTGTGTTCAAGGGCCACCACGGCATCGCTGGCGGTGGCTGCCGTCACCCCCAAGGCCCTCGCCACATCATTCAGCCGCATGGGCTGACCGGTCCGTTCCTTCAACAGAATGAGAATCTGCCCCTGGGTCGGCGTCAGGTTGCGGGTCCTGCCGCCTTCCCATGCCTGGCTCTTCAAGGCTATGGCCACTTTCCCCAGCCCGGCCGTAATGTGTTCAACGATCGATTGACCGCCATGCATGGGAAGTGGTTTCACGGACCTGCCTCCTTACGCCTGCAAGGGAACGATGAATCCGCCTGTCCTGCGGAAATCCTGTTTCTGTTGTTCCGTGAACATCACCAGCGGTTCCTGGTGACAGAACTGGCATTCCTGCGCCGTCACCAGCACCGCCTGATGACCCAATGACGCGACATACGCATTGGCCAGCTTCAATGCCGTCGCCTCATCTGTGGTCATCACATCAAAATGAAGCATCTTGCCGTTCGACTCGACCCAGGTATCGAATACCTTCACCGTGTCCATCCGTCCCTCCCTTGATAAGCGTGATTCCCAACAACACAATAGTTAGGACTCCTAACTATTAACAGGACAACTGGATCACGTCAAGCGGATTTTTTCCACCGGAGAACCAGACCCCGGCCCATTTTCCCTGCCCGGTCGAGGGGGGCCCACGAAGCAATGTGTCTCAGACCTGGCCTAGCGAACCGGCTAGCCGCTGCAGGCCAAGACCTGGTATGCAGCAGAACGCCGGCTCACTGTGCGGGGGAGGGATGTTTGACGGAGCGGATTCAAAAGGCTCGCTCTCGCAGGGACCCGGCCTGCGGCGGCGCGACTGAGCGATCGGAAAGGGGACTGAAACGCGTGCGTAGGGCTAGAGGCGTGAGGCGTCGCTAGGAAATGCCTGCGCGGACAAGGGTGGGGCGATATGTTCCAGTGACCGGCCTTCTGCTTTCACCCCCAACCACAGTTCCACTGCCGCTCCCACGAGCATCATCCCGGCCCCGAGCAGGTACCCGTAATACACGCTCTCGGCTGATGTTTCGATCAATTTTCCGTAGAGCCAGGGAGCCAGGATCCCCGCGCCCTGCGCCACGACAAAAAAGAACGCGATCGCCATGGCACGGATCTCCATGGGAAAGATCTCGCTGACGGTCAGGTAGGCGGCGCTGGCTCCGGCGGACGCGAAGAAGAAGATGGTCGCCCAGGCCATCATCTGTGTGACCGAGGTGAAGGCTCCCTGCAAGAACATATACCCGGTGACCGCCAGGAGGCAGCCGGCCACGGCATAGGTGCCGCTGATCATCTGCTTGCGCCCGACGGTATCGAAAAACCGCCCGAGGAGGAGAGGGCCCAAAAAGTTGCCGAGGGCGAACGGTAGAATGTAATAGCCCACCTGGTGGGTCGGCACGGCGTAAAACTTCGTGAGTACAAACGGATAGGTAAACGAGATCGAATTGTACATAAAGGACTGCGTCACCATCAGGACGATCCCCAACGTCGTACGTCGGGGATAGGTGGAAAACAACTCCCGAGCCACCGTGGCAAGCGTCGCATGCGGCCGCGCATGGACGGTAATCGATCCTTCTGCCGACGGGAGGGAACTCACCTGCTCGTCGTGCATGATCCGCGTCTCGATGCCCGAGACGACGTCCTCCGCCTCCTTCACCTGACCATGGGTCATGAGCCATCGCGGGCTCTCCGGAATCACCCGCCGGACGAGCAGGATGCTCACACCGAGTATGGCGCCCATACCGAAACACAGACGCCACCCCAGATACTCCGGGATGAAGAGAGGGTTCAACAGGACGATGGTGAGCCCCGCTCCGATCGCGCTGCCGAGCCACCAGCTGCCATTGATCGCCAGATCGGTGTGACCGCGCCGGCGCGCCGGAATCAGTTCGTCAATGGCCGAGTTGATCGCGGCATATTCGCCCCCGATGCCGGCCCCCGTCAGGAACCGGAAAAACATGAAACTCCACAGGTCCCAGGAGAAGGCCGTCATCACGGTCGCAGCCAGATACAGCATGAGCGTGATCATGAACCACTTCTTCCGGCCCTCGCGATCGGTCAGATACGAAAACACAATGGCGCCGATCACGGATCCGCTCAAATAGGCTGAGGCCGTGAGACCGACTTCCGACGCCGTCAGATTCAGGGTGGTGCTATACGTAAGGACCGGCCCGAGTGCGGCGACAATCGAGACCTCGAGCCCATCCAGAATCCAGGTGACACCGAGCGCGGTCACCACCAGCCAATGCCAGCGCGACCATGGCAAGCGATCCATACGCTGCGGGATACTCGTCGTGACGGGAGAATCAGAGGCGGGCATTTGCCATAGTACCACTATCTACAGACGGGATGGGAGAGGTGCCGAAAGATGTCCGCACATGACGCCGGAAGGGCCTCGTGACGGTCCAAGGCGCCGGACCCGCCGGGTGTTGCGCCGGCCCCTGAGGAGGTCTCCGGAAATAGAAAGACGGAGATCGAATTGACGAAACGCAGGCGGGCTTCTGCAGGCGGGCCTGGCGCGCGGACATGATTCTCCGCCCGCCTTCTGCCCTTAGGGTCGACTCTCGAACAATCTGACGGCGACCTTCTGCCCTTTGATGCGCGTCTTTCCGAGAGCCTCGATGATCTGCCGGGCCGCCTCTTCCTGCACATCGACCAGGGAAAACCGCTCTTCGACCTCGATTGCCCCGATCATACGCGTCGGCACGCCCGCTTCGTTCGCGATGGCCCCGACCAGATCCCCCGGCCTGACACCGGCTGCCCGCCCGGCCCCGACGTAGACACGCACGGTTCCAGCCGCCCGGCCGCCACGACCCGGGCCTCCTCGCGAAGGACGCCCGCGGTCTCCCTGCGGTCCGGCAGACCCGTAGGAGGGCCGCGAGGAGCGATAGGGTTCGGGCGCTCTCATCGAGGCCACGGGAATCTCTTCTTCCGCCCGCTCTCCTCCATGGGAACGGTAGACTAACTTGATCGCGGCGGCCGCCACATCGGCCGGGTCCGCCGATCCCGCCAGCGCCTCCACGACACGGCGGAAGTCGTCCAATTCACCCGCCTCCAACGTCTCTTGAATGGCGGTCTTCGTTCGCTCCAGACGCTTGGCCAGCAGATCACCGAGTGACGGCACCGGGGCAATCGTGATTTTGGCCTTCGTATGTTGTTCCACACTGCGCAGCAGCCGTTGTTCGCGCGGCTCCACAATGGTCATGGCCGCCCCCTCGCGCCCCGCTCGGCCGGTGCGCCCGATGCGATGGACGTAGACTTCCAGTGACGAGGGGAGATCGTAATTGATCACATGGGAGACGGAGGGAATGTCCAGTCCGCGCGCGGCCACGTCAGTCGCAACCAGCAGCTCGGTTTGCCCCGTACGAAAGGCCTGCATGACGCGATCTCGTTGCACCTGGCTCATGCCGCCATGGATCGCTTCGGCGCGGTATCCCCGGCTGTTCAGCGCCGCGGTGACCTCGTCGACTTCCAATCGCGTCCGGCAAAAGACGAGCGCGGACTTGGGGGTGGCGATATCCAGCACGCGGGCCAGGGCCGCTACCTTGTGCTGCCGCGCGACCACATAGGCGATTTGCTGCACGCGCGGGGCCGTTCCCGCCTTGACCGGCTCGCGGGCAATCGTCACGTCGACAGGATTCTTCAGATGCCGGCGTGCAATGGATGCAATCCGCGGAGGCATGGTGGCCGAGAACAAGGCCGTCTGTTTGCTCGCCGGGGTCTGTTCAAGAATGGCGTCCAGGTCGTCCGCGAAACCCATGTCGAGCATTTCATCCGCCTCGTCAAGCACCACAACCTGGAGATCGGCGAGCTTCAAAGTCTTGCGGCGAAGATGGTCCAGCGCCCGGCCCGGCGTAGCCACAATGACCTCCACCCCGCGCCGGAGTGCCTGCAGCTGCGGGCCCATCGCCTGGCCCCCATACAACGCCAGCACGCTGATTCGCAGTTCCTTGCCATAACGCTGGACCGCTTCGCTCACTTGCACCGCCAGCTCCCTGGTTGGCACCAGCACCAGCGCGGTAGGACGATTGCGCGGTCCATGCGCGATGCGTTGCAACAGGGGCAAGGCGAACGCGGCCGTTTTGCCGGTTCCCGTCGCGGCCTGGCCCAGCAGGTCGCGCCCCTCCAACAGCGGGGGGATCGCTTCGCGCTGGATCGGAGTGGGCTCCTCGTAGCCCAGGGCTTCCAAAGTCGCGAGGAGTGAGGCTTCCAATCCGAGGGCGGCAAAGCCGGGAGAGAACCCCTTTGCCGCTGGTTCCGTCTGCGAATGCGTCGTGCTGTGTTTCATGAGGTGGGGTAGACCTTTCTTGGTAGGTTAGGCTTTCATGGCGGCGGGCCACATGGATTCCAACTCGGGGAATTTCTTCTTGTAATCTTCGTGACTCGTGCGAATGACCTTGAGCGCCTCTTCACGCCCGTACATGCTGGTGATCTCGACCTTATGATGCACGGAACCCGGCGCATGCTTGTAGGTCAGAAAATAATGCTGCAGCCGGTCGAGGAGGGTCATCGGGCAATCTTTGAGGTCGGTGTACGTGCCATAGACGGCATCGTCCCGCATGACCGCAATGATCTTGTCGTCCGCCTCGCCCCCGTCCGCCATGCTAAGCCCGCCGATCGGGAGGGCCGTCAGCAAAATATCGCTATGGGGAATCGTTTTCTCGGTCAACACGCAGATGTCGAGTGGATCGTGATCGCCGACCATCTCCGGCCGGTTGGCGCGCTCCGCGAAAAGCCTGGCCACGCCGTCTCCGCAATAGGTCTGCGGAATGAGTCCGTAATACACGGGGCAGAAGTTTGAGAATCGCTGCGGCCGGTCCACCTTGAGGAATCCGCTGGCTTTGTCGACTTCATACTTGACCGTGTCGGTAGGCACAATTTCAATGTAGGCGGTCACCACCTCGGGCGCATGGTCCCCCATGGACACCCCGTGCCAAGGATGCGCCTTGAACATGAGGCTCATCAGTCTCTGCGCCGCGTCGATTTCCTTCTTACTCATCCTATGACATTCCCTCTCTAGAGCCCTCGGAACTGACGGTCTGACGATCGTGCGATCCGGCAAGGTCTGAATTGATGGTACGAAATACCGGTTGTGAAACAAGAGTGACTGGCTGGAGAAACAGATAGCTTATAACACATCGCAGGAGAAGGAAAATAGCCGTGTTTGTCTGTTTCACCTACGGTCCGCTTACCCGACAGGATGATTGAGGCTGCGGAGGTGGGCCTGGCTCGGTGAGACGCCCGGCCCGCGGCGGATGTCGCTCAGGCCACCCACACCCCTGCCACGCCGTCGCGCGTGAATTCACTGCACCATGAGAGTATGCTGGTACGTATCCCGACAATGAGGTGCGCTATGAGCGAGCCCATGCGTTATCTTCTCATCGGTGGCGGTCTCGCCTCCAACCAGGCGGCCAAACAACTTCGACAACTCGATCCGCAATCCTCGATCACGCTCGTGACTGACGAACAACACGTCCCCTATGACCATCCTCCCCTCTCCAAAGACTTCCTGCGCGGCGAGACGCCGAAGAACAAAGTTTTTTTTGACGACCCCGCTTATTACGCGGCGGAACAGATCGATCTGAAGTTGGGCGCGACCGTCACCATGCTCGACCCCGCCCGCAAAACGGCGACGTTGGCCGACGGCACGACAGTGCGCTTCGACAAGGCCTTGCTAGCCACCGGAGGCCGCCCCGTCCGACTGAAGATTCCGGGAGCGGACCTTCCCGGGGTCCATTACCTTCGCACCCTGGACGACGCCATGTCCCTTGCCGCCGCCGCTACTCCCGGCTCGTTCGCCGTGGTCACCGGTGCCGGTTTCATCGGACTGGAAGTCGCGGCCTCCCTGACGCAACGCGGTGTGCAGGTGACGGTCGTGGAAATCGGCCCGCACATCTGGCCGCGCTTTGCCCAGAAGGCCATCGCAGGAGCCATTCAAGACCATTGCGCCGCCAAAGGCATCGCCTTTCGCACCGGCGAGTCCGTGACCGAGATTCAGCACCAAAACGGACGGTTTTCCGTGCGGCTCGAATCGGGAGCCGTCCTGCCCTGCCACTTCGTCTGCATCGGCGTCGGCATCGTACCCAACGTCGAGCTGGCCCTGCAGGCCGGACTCACCGTCGACAACGGGATCGTCGCGGATGAATATCTACGAACGTCGCAGCCGGACATCTATGCTGCCGGAGATGTGGCGAGTTATGTCGACCCCCTCTTCGGCAAGCGCCGTCGGGTGGAACATTGGGGACATGCCGAATACAGCGGCCAGTTGGCGGCACAGAATATGACCGGTGCGCACCGGCCCTACGATCTCCTGACTTACGTCTGGTCCGACATCTTCGACCTGCATCTCGAATTCGCCGGCGACGAACAGGAGCACGACCAGCTGCTCCTGCGTGGTACGTTGGAGGGGCTGTCCTGCATCATTCTCTACCTCAAGCAGCACCGGCTCCGGGCCTACTTTGCCATTAATGCCAACAACAGGGATCTTCCGCCGCTCCAAAAACTCATCAGGAAACAAACGGATCTGACGGGCAAAGAACCGGCTCTGCAGGACGCCGCCGTGCCGCTCAAGAGCCTGGCATCACCCTAACTGCGAGCCCAGGGGCAGCGCGGGCGCTTCTCGTCCGGCTCAGACAGAGAGATTGAACCTCGCGCGGATGTGTTCTATCGCCACCAGCCTCGACAGCCCTGTTACCGGGCCCGAGAGAGAGACTGGCTGTTCACGGACCAGGATTATGGCTACGGGGAATTCTTCGCCGGGGTGGATACCGTGGTCATGGGCCGGAAACCCTACGAGGCTTTCTCACGTTTGCCGAGAATCCCTGGTCCGGGTAGGCCCGGCAGGCATTTCAATTCCTCCAGTAGAGGTCATTCTCCTCCAGCCTCACGCAGCTGATGTGTCGCCGCGCGACCTGACCAAAGACATTCACAGATCCTCAGGATCATCGGACGGCCTCCTTGCGGACGAGCGCGCACCTTGGCCCGGCCTCGCGATTCTGCGACAGCGACTCGCCGGCGGGTGGAAGGCCGATCTGATGGGGCTGACCTTTAGCTGGGGCCGGGCGGATCTTCGCGGTCTTCACCCTCCAGCGCCTTGGACTCCATTTCCTCAAGTCCCTGCAAGTCTGTGAGGATGCTTTGCAAGACCTGGCGGCGCTGCTGCAGTCCCTTCTTCGGGATGTCCCGGGTCTGGGGCTCCTGCGCCGATTCCGGCAGGTTCACCATCGCCTCAGCTTCACCGAGCGTCGCATATTTGTAGGACTCGAGGTACTTATGGTTCGTGCCGTAGATCTTTGCGATGATATCTTCCGTTTCGGCGTCAAACTGGTCGAACGTCGGATTGACAACGGTGTGATGTGCAAGCCCTTCGAGCTTGTCGATCTGGGCCTTGAGCCCGTCGCTTCTGAGCCGAGGTTGATACATCGAATTGACTTCAGTCATGGTTGTGTCTCCTAGAAGTGATGGTCACAGTCTATCCTTGCCGTCCGAAAGGGTCAGCTAGGGACCCCCCTGGGCCATATGAGCCCAGGCGAAAAGTCCAGAGCGGCCATAGGCCTTAGGAAATGCCATGCTGCTCTCGGCCGAGACGCCCATCGTACCGGTTGGAGGATTTAAATAGTTCAAATCGCCCTTCCTTGGCATAGGGTGCCATGCGGGACCGGACCCCCTCCATCTCAAGCGCGGTCATCGGCGTAAAATTCCGCGCGATCGCAAGATTCTGCCGAAGCACGTCGCGGGAATCAATTCCGCTCACGACGCTCGCCACCGGCAGGCTCAATACATACCGCAAGGATTCCTCGGCCGTCACGACACCTTCTTTGACCGCGGCACCGTTTCCACTCAACGATTTCATGGCGAGCGGAGCGATCCCGCGCTTGTTCAAAACCGGCAACACCTCCCGTTCAAAACTGCGATAGGTGCCGTCGAACACATTAAGAGGTAACTGGCAGGTGTCGAAGGGGAAGTCGTAGGCCAGCATCTTGAGATGAATCGAAGGATGTTTGTGGCCCGTGAATCCAATGAAGCGAACCTTGCCCTGCTGCTTGGCCTCGAGCAACGCTTCGGCAACGCCGCCGGGCGCGAAGTGCCGCTCAGGATCGTCTTCGTAGACCACCTCGTGGATCTGCCAGAGGTCGAGATAGTCCGTGCGTAGCCGGCGGAGGGACTCCTCCAATTGCTGCATCGCGACTTTCTTGTCACGCCCGTGGGTGCACACTTTCGTCATCAGAAAGGCCTGCTGGCGGCGGCCTTGCAACCCCTTGCCCATTCGTTCCTCCGACAAGCCTCCGTTGTATTCCCAGGCGTTATCCATGAACGTCATCCCGGCATCAATGGCCTCATGCAGCACCCGCATGGCTTCGGCTTCGCCGTCGATGCGGCCCAGATGCGCGCCGCCGAAACATAAGGCGGAGACTTCCACCCCCGTGTTGCCCAACATGCGCCGGGTTATATGTCCTGACACGGGGTCCGAAGCAGGCACGGGCGAGCGCCCCTCGGCGAAGGCCTGCGCCATGCCGCGTGGACCGTTCCATGCCAACACAGATCCCACAATGCCCAGCGTTTTCAATAATTGTCGACGATCGAGGCTGGCAGACCAGAAACGTCCCGGTTTCGTTACCTCATCCATTGCGCCTGCTCCTGGTTGCGGTGTGCCGATCCCATGAGGCCCACTGTGATCGGTCAGATTGAGAAAGGCAACTAGGGATTGACCCGGCCCACTGGTGCCATGATTACCGCACCGACCGCCGGCCCCACTGCAGGATGAGATAGCCTAGGATGACCAGATTGACACACAGCACGACGACACCGGTCGCCGATATGTGCCGGATCACTTGAGAGTATTCGGCTGGCAGGAAGAGGCTGGTGGAGATCGCGGTGAGATAGACGGCCCAGGAGGCCTCGATCCAGAGCCCTAACCCTGCGGCAAATAACAGCACCGCATAAAAAAGGCTGACGTAGCCCATCACAAAGGCACTGTGGGACGACAGCCCCGTCAGTTTAAGAAGGATGGCGTGAAGCAGCTGGGAATGGACCTGCAGGTGAAGCCCATCCATGAGCGGGGCTAACAGGGTGGCGATCTCAGCATCCACCAGGTGAAGGAGACTTGCGCCGGCGAACAGCAAGACCAGTCCCGTCCCCAGCTTAAACAATGCAATGAGGGCGAGGCCATAACGGGGCGAGGGATTGATCATCGGAGGGCCTGGACAGGCTCCGTGGTTGATGCGCATCCAGCTCAGACGTCAGCGACCGGGCTGAACCGACCGGAGGACTTTGCCCCTGAGCCGCGCTTGCTTCAGGCCGGGCCGGGTGATCGGGTGTCTCTCGACAGTCTCGTGATGATGACTGGACAGCAGGCCATCAGCTTCGTGCAAGCCTGGACTCGGAGCCTGGAATCGTCACGACCTGGAGGCCATCCTACAGCACTAAGCCGCCGATGTGTACTTTGCGAGTCCGTTCGTGGGGGCCCTCCTCGGAGATCCGTCCGGAGTCATTCAGGGACGGGAGCGGTTGAAGGCCGCCTTCCAGAAGGGGTTGCTGGCCGCCGAATTCATGAGCGTCAATGACTGAGGCCGGATCCAGACCGTACGCGCCCACTACGTCGTCGAATCGCCCCGGGACGCCCGCGCCTGATCAGTCGGCTGTCGCCCTCGACGCATTCCCTTGACCGCCAGTTCAATCGCTTTGCACAAATCGTCTGCCGCACTTTCCTTCGTCAGATACCCGACCGCCCCCGCTTCCCTCACCTGATGCTCCACGTCGGGCGAACGGTGAACCGAGAGGCCGATCACGACAATATCGGGATAGCGCTCCTTGATGAGCTTGGTTGCCACGACCCCGTCCATTCGAGGCATGTTGATATCCATGACGATCACATCAGGGCGCAGGCTGCCGGCGAGTCTCACTGCCTCCTCCCCGTCTCCCGCCTCCCCCACGACTTCCAGATGATCGAAACCCGTCACGATACTCCGGAGACCCTGACGGAGCATGGCATGGTCATCGACCAGCATCACCCGGATCGGTCCGGTTGAGGCCGATGACAGAGGGGATTCAGATGCCGACGAGGGGACGGCCGATCCGGCACGCCGGTCGCCACCCGGAGCGGGTTCTTCCTGCGGCTGGAGCGGCAGGATGAGCCTCGCCGTCGTGCCCTCCCCCGCCACTGACTCAATTTCGAATTGACCGCCCAATGCGGTCATCCGCTCGCGAATACTGAACAGGCCGAATTTGGTCGCCGCCGATGATGAACGTTCCACGGCCGCCAGATCAAATCCGCGTCCCTCGTCCTGCACCTCGAGTTGGACCAGACCATCCCGATACAGGAGGCTGACCAACGCGTGTGTCGTTCCCGCATGTTTCGCGATATTGATCAGCAATTCCCGCACGGATTGAAACAGGAGCACGGCCCGATCCTCGGAGATCGTCCATCCGGAGCCCTCCGGCGTCTCCACAGTGACGGTCAAGTGATACCGTTCCATCTGACTGGCCAACCAGCGCAAGGCAGCCGAGAGACCGAACTCATGCAGAACCGGCGGACTCAGGCTGGCCACAAGGGTACGGGTGTACGTGAGGGCCTCGTCCAGAGAACCATCGGCATCCTTGATGAAATCGAGGCTCGGCTGAGCGAGGCCCTCGACACGCTTGGCCTGGCCCAACTTCAACCGCCCCAGCACCAGGAGCTGCGCGAGATGGTCGTGCAGTTCCGAAGCCAGCTTCGTACGTTCGCGATGCTCTGCGAGATTGAGTTCCGTCGCCAACTCCCTGAGCCGGGCCTGGGATTGGAGGAGTTCATCCGTCCGCGATTCCACCAGCCGTTCCAATTGGCCCGCGAACGACCGCAGTTGTTCTTCGCTCGCACGCAAGGCTGCCTCCGCCCCTTTGCGCCTGATCCACTGGGCAATGCCGTCGGCCGCTGAAGCGAGTTCATTGAATGCCTGGGGCGACAGCGCGTGGCGGGCAAACACCGCCAGGACTCCGCACACCCGGCCCTCGAGCAGCATGGGATACCCCGCAAACGCCACCATGCCTTCGCGCTGGGCCCAGGCAGGGTCGCTGATATTCGGGTCGTGTTGCACGTCATTCGTCAACAGCGGTTGGCCGGATTGAGCGATGCGCCCGATCTTGTACGTCCCCACCTTGACCCGCGAATGGGATCCGGTGAGGCTCGTGTAGATGCCCGCGCTCCCCAACAACTCCAAGACCTGCTCCTCGTCCTTCAGCGTCCAGATTCTTGCGAACGCCACGTCGAGATGCCGCACCAGCGCCTCACAACATTTTTGCAGGACCGCTGTCAGGGACCGTTCCGGGCTCACCAGGGCCGTATTGAGATCCGCGCGCAACCGGGCAAATCGCGCCCGCTCTCGCAACGATTCCTCGGCGCGTTTGCGTTCGGTCACGTCCTGCATGGCGCCGATCATCCGAATCCCCCGCCTGCCGCCATCGCGAATCACATAACCTCGATCGAAGACTTCCGCGTAGGAACCGTCCGCGCGGCGAAACCGATACTCATCCCGCCAGACGGTCTCCCCCCCGTCGAGGACCGCATGGATGCCTGTCACCACCCTCGTCCGGTCATCAGCATGGATCTGCTCATACCACCACGCGATATCCGGGCCCACCTGTTCTCCGGCATAGCCGAACAAGGTCTGCACACCGTCATTCCACCAGAGGCCATTGGTGCCCAGGTCCCAGCTCCAAATGGCATCGTTCGTCGCACGCGCAGCGATTTGGAATCGCTGTTCGCTCTCGCGTAACGCCTGTTCCACTTGTTTGAGTTCCGTGATGTCGAGCGCGACGCCGAAGTTCCGCACCGGCAGGCCGGTCGCGTCATACTCCGTTTGAGCACGATTCCCGATCCATCGCACGGTGCCATCCGGCCGCACCATCCGAAATTCGTGCACGAATTCCCGCCGTTCACGCACCGTCTCCTCGAAATGCCTCCAGAACTCCGCACGGTCGTCAGGATGCATGAAGGTCTCGAGCGCCTCGCGGGTGGGGGTGAACCGCGCTTCGTCCACGCCGAACAGAGGAAACATCTCCGTGGACCACCAGAGCTTGTCCCGCACCAAATCCAGATCATAGACCCCCATGCGACCGGCCTTCAGCGCGAACGACAACCGTTCGCGTTCCAGGCGCAACGCCGTCTCGGCGCGCGTGCGTTCGGTGATGTCGCTCCCGGTCGGGGCCAGGAACAGGACCCGGCCGGTCGCATCCTTGACCGGAGCAATGATCAGATCCACGAACCGTTCGGTCCCGTCCGCCCAAAAGTAGGTGGCCTCCTGTCGAAAGAGCCGTCCCTCCGCCGCCTGTCGCGATCCTTCACGAACCATGTCCATCAAGGCCGGCGAACGATTCCACCAGCCACAGTCCCAGAACTTCTTGCCGATGACCTCGTCCCGTGAGAATCCGCAGGCTTCCAGTGACAGGCGATTGGCCTCAATCAGGGTGCCATCCGGCGCCATCAGACCGGCGAAATACGATCCCTGATCGAAGAAGGTGCGGAACTTGGCATTGGCCTCGGAGGCGGCCATTGCATCCGCCGCCGCATGGCGCTGCCATTCCTCGACCTGTTTGCGTTCGGACACGTCGATGCAGGACCCGATAAACCCGAGAAACTCACCCTGTTCGCCGGTGAAGGGGGCCGCCGCGTCGAGGATCCAACGATAGGCTCCATCCTGCCGCTTGAGCCGATACTCCACCCGAAACGACTCATGCCGGCGGTTGGCGTGATGGAAGAGGTCGGCCGCATTCGCACGATCGTCAGGATGGACCGCCTCCAGCCATCCAAACCCGAGACCGCTCTCGGGAGCCTGGCCGGTGAACTCATACCAGGACTTGCTGAGAAATGTGCAACTCCCGCTCGGATCCGTGACCCACACCATGACCGGCGCATGGTCCGCGATGTGACGGAATCGCTGTTCGCTCTCGCGGACGGCGAAGGCCGCCTCTCGCCGGAAACGGGCCATCTTCAGGTGCGCTTCCACCCGCGCCAATAGTTCCCGCGCGCTGAACGGTTTGATGAGGTAGTCGTCGGCCCCTTCTTCCAGCCCCTCCACGCGGGCTTCCTCTCCGGCTCTGGCGGACAACACGATGACGGGGATCGCCGCGGTACCGGGATCGCCGCGTAATTCGCGCAGCAGACCGAACCCGTCCAGGTTCGGCATCATCACATCCGTCACGATCAAATCGGGACGGCGCCGCCGCACGGCGGCCAGGGCGGCGCTCCCATCCGACAGGGCTTCGACCTCATAGCGGCGGGAAAGCAGGCGCACGACGTAGTGGCGCATGTCGGCATTGTCATCGACAACGAGCACGAGCGGGCGGCTGCTTTCCTGCTCTCCACTGGCCGGGGAACGAACATCGGGTTCCGCCTGCGGCGGCGGCATCTCGAGCATGGAGTCACGGCCCGCGCCCGGCAGCCAGCGCAGGGCCTCTTCAACAAACGGCGCAGCGCCGGTCACCCGGGAGGTGCCGAGAGTGCCACCTTCAATTCTGTCCGCCGGCAGATGTGCCGTTCCGAAGGGAACGGCCACCACAAACGTGCTGCCTTCACCGAACCGACTCTCGACCTGCACGGAACCGCCGTGCAGCATGACCAGCTCCTGCACCAGGGCCAGGCCGATACCGCTGCCTTCATAGGTCCTGCTCCGCGCACTGGGGATACGATGAAACCGCTCGAAGAGTCGCGGGATCTGCTCCTCCGGGATGCCGGATCCGGTATCGCGCACACGCAATTCGGCGCGGGGTCCGACTTGCCGCAGGACCACGGTGATCGTGCCCTCAAATGTAAATTTCAAGGCATTGGACAGGAGATTGAGCACGATCTTTTCCCACATCTCACGGTCGACGTATACCGCTTCATTCAGCGGGGAACAGTCCACCTCCAGACGCAGGCCCGCCCGTTCGATCGCCGACCGGAACATGCTGGCCAATGCGACCGTAAGTGTCGCAAGGTCGGTGGGCACGTACGAGGCCTGCATGCGCCCGGCTTCGAGCCGTGAGAAATCGAGCAGCGTATTGACCAGTCGCAACAGCCGCAGGCCATTCCGGTTGATGGTGTCCAACTGGTTCTGGGACGAAGGAGAGAGTTCGTGATGGACGTCCGTCAGCAGGTCTTCAAGCGGGCCGAGCATGAGCGTCAGCGGTGTACGGAACTCGTGGCTGATGTTGGTGAAGAACGCCGTTTTAGCGCGATCGATTTCGGCCAATGCTTCGGCACGCTTCTTTTCCTCTTCATAGACGCGCGCGTTCGAGACCCCGTTGAGGACGCGGCTGGAAACGAGTTCGAGGAAATCCCGGTAGTCTTCGTCGAACGGGCGCCGGCGGCTAATGCCTGCCACGAAGAAGCCGTAGGGGGCACATCCTGGACGTGAGATCGGAAGGACCAACGCGGCCTGCGACAGGTTGTGGACCTGGGCGCCCTCGATCAAGACGGGAGTACCGCTCAAGGCAACCTGAGCCAAAGACCATGGGACCTCGTCCTCCGGTGACAGGCCGATGGTGACCGGTGCATGCACGCTCCCTGGCTCGATCCCGGTCGCGCCCACAAGAGCGGTCCGCATCAGGTTCGACCCGACTCGATAGAGCAATGTGAATGGCAGGTCTTCGGGATTATCGTTCAGTGGCCCGACGAAGCTGTTCCAGATTTGGTCCTCGCCGCTGATCGTGGCGGCACAGGCAGCCAGATCGCGCAGGGTACGCAGGCGTCGCGCGCCCAGGACCTGCCCCGTGGTTTCCGTCACCGCGCAAAACACCCCGCCGATGCCACCGCTCTCGTCGCGTATCGGACTGTAGGAGAACGTGAAATAACATTCTTCCGAAAACCCGCGCCGTTCCAGAAAGAGCAACTGGTTTTCCGACCAGGTGGCTTCCCCCTTCGAGAGCACACCGTCCAGCATCGGACCGATGATCGGCCAGATTTCCGGCCAACATTCGCGGCCCGCCTGGCCCATGGCTTTCGGATGTTTGTTGCCGATGATCTCGCGGTAGGCGTCGTTGTAGATCTTGATGAATCGGGGTCCCCACCAGATCACAATCGGGAACCGGGAGTTGAGGCAGGTGCTCACGGACGTGCGAAGGGACTGGGGCCAGGTCTGCACCCCCCCCAAGGCAGTCTCCGACCAGTCCATCGAGCGCACCAGTGCGCCCATTTCTCCACCACCGGCCAACCACTCGTCCGCCGGCTGGTAACCCGTTGTTCTCAAGTCGGTTTCGCCTTGACCCATGCACTCCTTTCGCAGTCACTGCCTCGGTCACTTCCGCTGGATGTACCAAGAAATGCTCGAAGGACGGGAACACAGCTCAAGCGAGGGCGGCAGGGGGAACAGTGTACTGGATGGACGCTTGCCTGTGATCCTGGGGGAACCCCTAGCATGATGCTGGCTTCGCTGGACAGGTTTTAGGCATCTCGGAGGCTTCCGCTGCTGCCGCAGAATCTGCGCCCTTCGTTCGTGGCAGGGTGGACGCGCCCATGGCGTTTCGGCTGCCGGGATAAATGCACGGTTTTTTTCATGTGCCGGAAAGGGTCCCGATCGAGCGGCCGTCGGTCGTGGCCTGGGCGGGAGGTGCGGCTCGGCCTCCGGTTCATGGAGGCCGAGTCGCAGGAACGCTGAGGTCTGTTAGTGCACGGTGAATTCCGAGGTCATCCCCTGCGCGAAATGCGGTTTGCCGGTCACAGGATCAGGAAAGAAACACAACAATCCATAATGCCCTGGCTCGAACCGCACGTCAAAAAACGCGTGGTCACCCGCTTCCAGGCCGACCACCCCGCCCACCGGCGTGCCCGGCGGGGGACCGGAGGCATCCGGCTCAAAGGCCGCGGCCCAGTCTTTCGCCGTCGCGCCGGGATCCAGCTTGACCACCACGACCTCATGCGTCTGGGTCCCGTGATTCTTCACTTGAATGGTACGGGTCCCGGACGTCACCGCTCCGGAGAGGGAAAAGCGAAAGTCGGCCTGCGTGATGGTCAGGCCCGCCTTGGGCTCGGACGCCAGGGTCGGTCTCACGCCCTTGACCGACAGCGCCTTCAGCATGCCGAGCGCTACATGCGGCACCCCCTTCTGATCGGGAATGAGGCAAACCAGGAGATAATCTCCCTCGCTCAGCAGCATAGTGGCGAGGGAGTCCCCCCCGGGAATCACCGCATTTGGGCCGCCGACGTACTTGATCCAGTTAGGAAACCTGTCCGGGTCCGCCTTGATGGCCGCGCGAAAATCCTCTGCCGTTTTCCCCTGGAGCAATTTGATCACTTGGATGTGGTGCGGAGCATGTCCCTGGTTGACGATCTGCAGCCTCGTCACGCCTGCAGGTATATGATCAGGCCCGGCAAACCCATAGTCCTGTGCCACGAAGACGACGGGAGCCTCATCGGTGCGAGGCCCTGCCACAGCCTGCCGGCCGCCCGTCCAGTCAAGGGTGGTTGCCGATAACACGAACAGCCCCACTGCGAACAATCGGAACGATATGCGCTCCATGGAACACTCCTTTCAATTGAGAGGTCACGGATATCATTGAGCCTGGTTGAACGTCCTGGCCATCCTCGTTTGGCCAGGCGCAACCTACCATGACGGGTCGAGCAGCGGATCCTAAGAATATGCTATCGTCCGCCTAATAAATTCCTAAACTCCCATTCGACGGCATCCCATGATCCCCTCACAGGTGGCCCAGCTGCTGCAAACCGGCGTCTCCGTCATGGTGGGGACCAGGGATGCCGCGCTCATGCCCGAATCCACCAGAGCCTGGGGGATCCGTGTGGAGCCGGACGGCGCCTCCGTCACGCTCTTTCTCACGGAAGCCGTTTCCCGCAAAACGATAGAGAACCTGCGGGAGAACGGGCTCATCGCCATCAGTTGCACCAGACCCACGGACCATGTGGCGTGCCAACTCAAGGGACGGCTCCGTACCATCCGGCCCGCGGCCCCTGGCGACCGCGACTGCACTCGAACATGGCACCGTGGATTCATCGAGGAACTCGTCGCGATCGGTGTTCCGGCGCAGGTATGCGAGGGCTGGATCACCGAACCGGCGCTGGCCGTTGTAATCCAGGTCACGGATATCTTCCACCAGACGCCGGGACCCGGTGCCGGAGAAAAGGCCTAGAGCGTGGAAGCGCGCGCGCCGCAACTGGAGGATCTTTGGCCCTGTCTCCAGGGAATCGTCCCGGCGGCATTAAGCACCTGTGCGCGCGACGGCACGCCCAATATCACCTTCGTCAGCCAGATCCACTTTGTCGATGCGACCCACGTCGCGATTTCGCATCAATTCTTCAACAAGACGCACCGCAACGTACGCGAGAATCCGTTGGCCTGCGCCATGGTGCTCGATCCTCGAACGCTGCGGTCCTATCGGCTCTACCTCCGCTATCATCACTCCGAATCGTCCGGCCCGCTGTTCGATTCCATGTCGCTGCAATTGCAGGCGATCGCGTCCCACGCCGGCATGACCGACGTCTTTCGCTTACGAGCCGCCGATGTCTATGAGGTGTTGCGCATCGAATCGGTCGAAGGGTTCACCAGGCTGCCCGATGCGCCGCTCGCTGAACGGCCCTCCCGCCTGTTCGTCCATCAGGACCTCGAGTCACTCCGGCTCTTCGGCGAACGGTTGAACCGCGCCGAACTATTGAGCGACCTGTTGGAGGCCTCCCTGCAGCAGCTTGATGAGTTGTTCGGTTTCCACCATGCGATGATTCTTCTGGCGGATGAACGAAACGCGAAGCTATTTACCATTGCCAGCCGCGGGTATCCGGAACATGGAGTGGGCTCCGAAGTCGGCATGGGCGAGGGCTTGATCGGGATGGTGGCCAGAGCCAGGCATGCCCTTCGACTGTCGGCCATCGATCACAGCCTGCGATATGCCCGCGCGGTGCGGGATCGGGCGGAGGCGTTCGCCGGAGCAGAAGCGGTCTGCCGGGAAATCCCGCTTCCTGGCCTTCCAGGCGCGGCGGGCCAGATTGCGGTCCCGCTGCTGGCGCGCGGTCGCCTTGTGGGCGTGCTCGCGGTCGAAAGCACGGAACCGCTGGCCTTCATGTCTCGCGAAGACACTCTCTTGACGATCATGGCCACTCAGCTGGCAACCGGAATCGACCAGCTCAGCCGGGAGATGGAAGACTCTTCACCAACCAGCGCCGGCAAATCCAGGCCTGCTAAGACAGGCAGCCCGTCACGGGCCAGCCGGCACTTCTGTTTTTTTCACCGGGATGACTGCATGTTTGTGGATGGCGAGTACCTGATCCGGAACGTGCCGGGGCGGATTCTCTGGCGTCTGCTGACAGGTCTGCGCAACGAGGGCCGGTCCGAGTTCACGAACCGCGAACTACGCATGGACTCCTGGCTCGGACTCCCCGAAATCAAGGATAACCTGGAAAGCCGGTTGATCCTGCTGCGTAAACGGATGGAACAGAAGTGCCCGGAGGTCCGGCTCGTCCCACGAGGACGCGGCCGGTTTGCACTGGAAACCGAGGTCGCGATCGAACTCTCGGAAAAGGACACCTAGTCCGTACCCGTCATCCCCCAATCAGCGACCTCACCCTCACAACCCGAAGGCGGAGCGGATCTGCCGCACGATCTCCCGCGGAGGCAGTGCGGCGTCGACCAGGAGGGCATCATCCGGTTCCTCCAGGATTGCGAACTGGCTGTTCAGGAGTTCCTCCCGCATGAAGTGATCCGTCCGGTGGGACAGGCGTCGACGGAAGAGATCTTTGCTCCCCTTCAGATACACCAACCGGAGATGGGAATCACACCCGTTCGCCACAAAGGCTCGATAACGCGCTTTCAAAATCGAACAAGCCAGAACGGCCGGTTGATCTCTACTGATGCGATCAACGATGGCGGAATGCATCCGCTCGAGCCATGGCTGGCGATCGGCATCCGTGAGCGCATGGCCCTGCCGCATCTTTTCGACATTCGCCGCCGGGTGAAAATCATCGCCGTCGGAGAACTGCCAGCCCAGTTCATCCGCCAGGCAGCGGCCAACCGTCGATTTTCCTGCGCCAGCGACGCCCATGACCAGAATGACCACGTTGCTTAAACTTTCTCGATCTGCCGCAATACCAGAGTTCGGAGATGGGCCTTGTCTCCACCCCGCCATTCAAGGAAGCCGGGTGCTCCCCGTATCAACAGTCAGATGCGCGATGATGATGTTGGCGTCACGGATGGGATCGACCGTAAACGCGGCCGCATCCCGTTGCGTCACAGCGGTGCTCAGTCGTTCAGCCGCTTCCCGGACCGATGTGGGGAAACCCGCACGCCGGTGAATCTGTCGCAGATGCTCCATGGCATCTCCATGCCAAGGCGGCTCAGCCCTGCGCGACAGCCATGATGCAGCAGCCAGCGCAACGGCACGACGGGCACAGACTCGCGCTTTCCCTTCATTGCCGGTTGTCCAGGCAGCCACAGCCGCACGGAGTTCTTGCTCGACCGAGGATGGAGCAGTCATGAAGCAATACGCTACGTGGCTTTCCTCTTAGCTGTCAACGTTGGCAGCGTCCGAAAAGTCGCAGGACGGATCTGCTCCGGGCAGCTCATCGCTGGAAGAAGCGGTGCGATGGGACATTGTTCCCTTTCCGCAATTCCGCTATCATCGCGCCGGCCAATCGAAACGTGCAAACGGCGATTGCCGGCGGCAGGAAACCTCGACCCCCCTCACATGATCTGGACCGTCTACATCATCGAATGTACTGATGGCAGTCTCTACACAGGGATCACGAACGATGTGGAGCGGCGGATGAAGGCCCACGCCGACGGCAGAGGCGCGAAATACACCAGGCGTCGTGGACCGTTCACGCTACGGTATACCGAACGGCACGCCGACAAGGGTGCTGCCCTGCAGCGTGAGGCCGCGATTAAATCGCTAGCGCGATCGGCGAAGGCGGCCTTGTTCTCGGTTGGTCGGTGAGCTCGCGACACCGGGGACACTGACTTGAATGCCCCGTTCTGTCTATTGTTCAGCCGAGGCCGTTGAAACGAGAATTACGGCGTAGGTTGGCCTGGCATCACCCGGAAGGAGTTCGTCGCAGCATTCTCCGCAGGCTGTTTTCTGGCACAGACATCTTCCCACCCGCCCGAGGCTCCCTTCACGCTTTTTTTGCAACCTTCGTCTTAGGCGTAGGACTCTGCCGGGTCTTTTTCTTTTCCGCTCCGCCCAACACAATGACCGGTTTCTTCGGAGAAAACGCCTCTTCGATGCGACTTTTCCCGTTCGTGGTGAGGATCACGAGACCCTCGTGGTCCTCGATACGTTGCAGGAGATAGGACCGGTCGGCATTCGCATAGCGGTCATGGGCATCATGCACCTGCGTGCGCTTTCCAAACAATTCATCGGCTTCGTCGAAGAACAGGATCGACCCGTGCCGGTTCGCCATGTCGAACACACGATTCAGGTTCTTCTCCGTTTCGCCGATGTGTTTGCTGACGACCGCCGACAGATCCACGCTGGCCAGGTCTAGTTGCAGTTCCCCGGCCAACACCTCGGCAGCCTTCTGCCGGCGGAGAGCCGTCGCTCCGGAGAGCACGATGACCGCGCCGGATGGCTGATTCGCACGGATTGCTTTCGCTCGACGCACCGGCGCGATCTTCTTTTTCTGCACCGCGGATTTCGTTCCTCGCCGACGGACTACTGTACCTGCCATGCCTGCCTCCCCCTCCGATTCTTCGATTGCCTGATCGTCTGACTCGATCGCCCGCGTTCAGGAGCCCCTTACGATGATCGCGTTCGCGGAGGCCGGAGTATACCTGGTTCCACATCCGGCTTGTGCACTTCTTCCATCATGGAGGAGAGAAAACTGTTAACGGCGGGGCTGCATCATAAGCGATTCGCTGCCGCTCGGCCTAACTCTTCGAGGAGCTTGAGCGCATCGGCTCTGCCGCGTTTCGCCAATTGCGTCGACATCAGCGTCAGCTGAAGCCCTTTCCGTTGTGCGAGGAGCATGGCGCTGTCCGTTAAGAATCCTTTTTTTTCGTCCGCCGTCTCTACAATAGCTCTGGCTTGGTCGCCCACATCCTTGATGATCTCATAACGGACATGCTGGTTCGCTCCCGCTTTTAACGGATCGAGAAACATGAGCGCCATGCCACGGATTTCTGTTTCGATGGTGTCCTGTTCGCCTTGGTAAACCTGGAGGGAGAACCGGCCGCCGGAATGATCCCAGAGACAGGAGACGGTACCGTACTCTTCCAGGCTGTGATCGATCGTACCGGACTTCGCGTCGGGAAAGGCGCGACGGACCTCAGCGGCGGTCAACAGTTTGCAGGGATCCACTGCCGGCGCGCTGCTTTTGATCAGGATGGGTGACGACCCTGCCGGGGCATCAATGGGAAGCGAGAGCGCCCAGACAGTCACGGAGACACAGAAAAGGAATCGGATGGTCAATCCCATGAAATTCCCCTGGGCCGGTTCAGTGACGTGTGTGCCGATTCAATGGAGGCTGTCGTGATCGTCGCAGCATACCGCGGCCTGTGCTCCCGCCGCGCCCACGTGAAACGCGCAGAGCTCCATCCCGTGACTGCCGAGGGAACAGGGACCCGGCGGCGCGGCGCTCAGGTCTCCATCATTTCCAGACGTGCATCAAACTCGTGGCCGCAAGCGGTACAGCGGATGCAATCCGATTCGACGGTGAGTTCGTCAGCGCGAATGCCCATGCCGCCGCAATCGGGGCAGCGGGCCAGATGGATCCGCTCATCATTGACCGTCTCGTACTGCACGCCACGCAGGCAATAGACCGGCTTGCCATCCAGCTGCCAGGGCTTGCCGGCATTGTCGAGCACCGGCACGCTGATATAGTGATGTTTCACATACTCGTCCAGTGCCTGTCGGGTTGCGAATCCATCCTGAATGAGTTTGCCGCTGACGGCCTCGTGGAGTGCTAATCCCTTGACGATCGCCTTGGTAGGACCCATGCCAGACCTCCTCTTGTGTGGGATGCAGAATAAGCCCCCGGCATCATGCGCGACTCGCGCATCCCTCGAGTATGTTTCGAACGGGTCCGGTTCACTCCTCGCTCTCACGGGCGGCGGTCTTGACGAGCGCGCCTGTGAGCGTCCGGTGACGACGCCCGCTCGATGTGGCTAGACCACACCCGAGTAATACCGCAGAATGTTGGACACGGAGATCACCCCGATGATCGCCCCGTCTTGAGTCACGGCCAGATGCCGGGTGGATTCATCTTTCATCATGCGTACCGCTTCAATGATGGGCCGGTCGCCGGCAATCGCCACGACCGGCCGGCGCATGCAGCCCTTGACGGCCGTGTCGGCATTCACGCCGTGGGCGACCCCGGAGCGGGCGAGCATCGCGTCGGTGATGAACCCGACGTAGGCCTGCTTGTCCGTCAGGAGGAGACATCCCAGTTTGCCCTGCTCCATCAACTGCGCGGCTTCGCGCAAGCTGGCATCCTGAGACAGGCTGCGAACGTCGGACGACATGTGCTCGGCCACCTGCGGACCGATGAGCGCCTGCCGGCTGGCTTGCGTTTGTTTTGGCTCCGCAGCGCGGCGGGCTTCCAACTCTGCCACGCAGCTCTCCAGCACACGGCTGCGTTGCAACAGGCGTTGCCGCTGACTCTCCACGCCGGCGCTTTCCGGCGCTTCGTCCGTCATGTTGACCAGTCCGGCGGCTTCGCCGAATTGTGCATATTCATAGGCGTCCAGCAACTCCGACGTTTCTCCGAGCACATCCGCGATCAGGTCTTCGGTTTCCTGATCGAACTCCTCCAGGGAGCGCTTGGGAATGCCCTTGCCCAAATAGGGAGCTAACTCGGTCAACTGCTTGCGGAGGCGCTCGATACTTCTGTCGAGAGAGATCCTGGCTCGTTTCGGAGTCGCACGTGTCGTAGACATGGCACCTCCTGTCTGTGGCGCGGGGGCGGGATGGCCGATCTTACCCCTCTCGATCACACGAGGCAAGCGCTCGGTTCAGGGATTCGCGCTCTTGACCTCTCCGACGAGCGGGAGCATGCTGTCGAATGATGCCGCATGTCATCCCACGGCCTGCTCCGGACCGGCACCATTCGGACGCCAGCGACAGAATGAGACCATTCCGGTCCCTTGCCCCCAGGTCGATCAGCTATCGAGTCGGTCTGATGCCGGGGTTGTTCCTCGCGGTGCTGTTTTGCCTCGGACAACCGACCCTGGCACTCTCCGACCCGGCCGCTGCGCCCGAGGGTGCTGCGACCAACAGGCTCTCCGGACAAGAATTGCTCCGCATCGGTGAGATCCACGACCATCAACATCATTTCCTCGAAACCTTGACGTATTACCAACTGGCCCTCTCGAGGTTCCGGGAGAAGCGGGAGCCGCCGGGCATCGCCGCCGCCCTGGTGAAAATTGCACGGGTGTATGAGCGCCAGGGAAAACTTCAGGAGGCCTATGCCTCCCTGCAGGAAGCCGTCTCCATCCTGGATCGATCGCCCGACCGCGCGGCCCATGCAGGGGCGCTCCTCGTCATGGGGCGCGTCGCATCCCGTCTGGGACAACGCGGCGAGGCGCGTGACTCGTTCTCCCGGGCCGTCGCCGGATTCAAGGCCGTCAAAAATTCACGGGGATGGAATGAGGCGCTTGGCCAGTTGGGGATGCTGGAGATTGATGAGGGAAGGGCCGAGGCCGGGCTGGCGCTCCTGCAACAAGCACAACAGGACGCCCGCACGCGCCAGGATGCGGAGCAGCGACTCATCGCGATTCTCGCACTGGGCGATGCCCACTGGCTCCTGGGTCGAATGACCGATGCCCGCATACACTATAGCGATGGCCTGCAGCTCGCGCAGGCGGAACATCTCTTGCCGTTCGAAGCGAGACTCCGGCTTCGTCTCGCGCAACTCGACAACGAGGAAGGGCAGTTGAACGATGGCATCGTGTTGGGAAAGCGGGCGCTGATCCTCTCACAAACCTTGCGGGATCCTGTCACCGAAGCCGCGGCCTGGTCGCTCCTGGCCGACCTGTATCGAAAGACGGAACGGGAGTACGAGGCTGAGGAAGCCGACAAGCGCGCCTTGGCCATTTATCGAAGCCGGGAGATGTTCGTGCACGGAATCCGCTAAGGGGTTGGTTGAACAGCTCCCTGCCGCACGTTCCGCAACCGGCCCTTCCTGAACGACAGAGCTCCCGGCGTCTAACCAGCCGCTTTCGTTGCCCGCCCGGCAACGGCCATCGCCACCAGCAACAAGAGGGTCGAGAGCAGATAGGGTGCGCCCGGGAGATGCCAATCGGCCTGCGGCCCGATAAAGGCGGCAAAGGTTTGGGTGAACAGACTCGGACCGATCAGGCCGGCGATACCGGTGAGGCTCGCAATCGCGCCCTGCAGCTGTCCCTGTTCGGACGAACTCACACGGCGCGTCATGAAGACCTGCGCGGAGGGACCGGCCAGCCCCCAGAAGGCCGTGATCGGAATGCCGAGGCAATAGAGGGTCGGGGTTGGCGCAAGACCATAAATGGCAAGGCCGGTCGCGCCGCAGAAGTAACCGGTGAGCATGGTGCGGCGCTCCCCCAATCGCGCGGTGATCGGCTTCACCAGCGTCCCTTGAACGATCATCGCACAGACTCCGACCGCCGCGAGCGTAAAGCCGACAGCCGACGGTCCCCAGCCATACCGATACCCTAAGTACAACACAGCGACGCTCGGCAGCACGACATGCGCCAGATTCATGAGAAAGTTGGCCGCCGCAAGCCCGAAGAGTTCAGGATGGGAGCGCAGGAGCACGAGCGATCCGATCGGGTTGGCCCGTCGCCATCTGAATGGCGCGCGTCTCGCGAGCGGGAGCGATTCCGGCAGCACGAAATATCCGTAACAGGCGTTGAGCAGGCTGGTCGCCGCCGCGCCCCAAAAGGGCCAGCGTGGATCGATCGCACCCAGCAATCCGCCCACTGCCGGCCCCAGGATAAACCCCAGCCCGAAGGCTGCCCCCATCATGCCGAATGCCCCGGCTCGTTTTTCCAGCGGGGTGACGTCCGCGATGTAGGCGCCAGCCGTACTGAAACTCGACGAAGCCATTCCGGAAATGACACGGCCCGCAAAGAGCCAGGCCAGGTTAGGAGCCAGGGCCATGAGGATGAAGTCGAGTCCCAGGCCGAGATTGGAGAGAAGCACCACAGGCCGTCGACCGAACCGGTCGGACAGCGCGCCCTGAACGGGCGAACAGATAAGTTGCATCAACGCCCATGACGTGCCCATGAGGCCGTAAATCTCCGCCGCCTGGGACGTGTCGCCGCCCATGAAATCCTCGACGAGCCTGGGCAGGACAGGAATGATGATCCCGAAAGACAACATGTCGAGCACGACGGTGACGAGGATAAAGAAGACCGCCGCCTGGCGCGGATGAGCTGAAGGGGGAGACTGGCTCATGGGGTGGGTCATCCTAACAGGCTCACAAGCCGGGCGTATAGCATCGCGCCACGCAGGGAGGTGGGACTTCGGCCCATTTCCTGGAAGGATTTCTGCTACGATCCCTCGATGCCGGCCGGCCTGTATCTTTTCATCGGCGTCTTCGTCATCGGCGCAATCTGTCGTGCCAGCGGATGGCTCGGAAAACTCCACGCCGAGCGTCTCGCTGCTGTCGTATTCTCAGTCAGTCTTCCCGCGACCATCCTTGTCTCACTGGACGGCATCGTCTTCTCGACCACCGCCTGGAAGATGCCACTGGCTGCCTGCGCCGTGACCAGCACGATGTTGCTCTGTTCCTGGGGGCTCGCCCGCCTGCTCCGGTTGCCCCGAGCGACGCGGGGCGGATTCCTGATCGCCACCGGCTGCATCAACTCGGTGTACTTTGCTTATCCCGTCGTCCTGGCCATGCTTGGCGACGAGGGCCTGGCTCAGGCCATTCTTTTCGATCTCGGGCAAACCACCCTGACCCTGACGCTGCTCTACGGCCTGGCGCTCTGGTATGGAGCAAGGGCCGCGACCCCTCGGTCGATCAGCATGCGGTTCCTGTCGTCTCCTCCGGTCTGGGCTCTGGGCATCAGCCTCGCGCTGACCGGCGCCGGCCTCCATCTTCCCGCATGGCTGCGCGAAGGACTCATCCCCATCCATCTCACCACCACCCCTCTGGCGAGTCTCGTCCTGGGTCTATCGATCAGTTTCTCGGTCCTGCGCCGCACGCTGACGCTCTCCCTCATGGGCGTGGGACTACGTATGGGAGGCGGGCTGCTTCTCGGCTGTGCGGTGGCCTGGCTGTTGAATCTCGGTGGAATGGAGCGGGCGATCGTGATTCTAGTCGCTGCCATGCCATCGGCCGTCACTGCCCTGATTTTCGCCTCGGAAACCGGACTCGACGAAGACCTCGTGACGTCGATCGTCGCGTTGTCCATTTGTCTTGGCGTGGCCCTGCTTCCCTGGCTTCCCAGGCTGACCCTGCTCCTTCTTGAATGACCGTCCCACGACGCGGCTCCACCCGCAGCCGGTTCGCACAACAGAGAGGCGAATCCGTTATAGTAGGACTGGCTGAGCGTGACTGTTTCTGGGCATCAACCAATCCGAGCGCCACTTTCGTCAGGAGGGACGCATGTCAGACCCGCGCATCTTCTTCGCCGCCGAACGCACCTTACTCGCTTGGGTCCGGTCCGGCCTCACGGTCATGGCCCTCGGGTTCGTGGTGGCCAGGTCCGGATTGATCCTGACCCTGCTGTCCCGTTCCGGCTCCCCCTCCACCGGCCCCTCAAATACGGACCGATGGGCCGACGCATTGGGCATCGCACTCATGGTCATCGGCGCAATCGCCGTGCTGGGTGCATGGCACAATCATCAGCGATTCGTCCTATCCCTTTCCCCGGCGGACCGTCCCGATCTGGGGCTTGCCTGGCTGACCTCATTCCTGGCGCTATCAGTGGGACTCGCGGGAATACTCCTGGCTGTCTTTCTTGCCCTCGGATAACTGGATCTTCACTGGAGATCCGCCCTCCGCCCACAAGTGTGGGACCTGCATCACGCCCTGTGAGTTTTTTGCGACGGGGCGAATTTGCCTAGTGGGTTCTCCTAGTGGGTTCTCCTGATCAGGAATGAGTAATTCGCTCTCCATCACCCGCCCGGAGCGCCATCTTTCGAGCAACCGCTCCCTTTCGTCGATGAGGTGAGGTTTGGTATGACGCTTGCTTCTTATCGCCACGGAGCAGCGTACAGAAAGGAGACCTTGCCATGCACGATCCCACACTCTGGGCGATCTGGTACCTCTGGTTATTAATACCCCCGGCACTGATTGTCGGTACCCTCATTCATGAGCGCCTTCAACGGCGCCGACCGGCACGCTCGCGACGCGAGCGGAGACCATGAGTCGGACAGCTGTCGTAAGCCAACGGAGCAATAAGAGCATTCCGTCCTGAAAGCGAAACAGACCCCAGCCACTGACCTGATGACACCCTCTCCCCCTCGTACACATTTCCATCTATCCCACCCACTCTGACAACAGACTGAAGACTCTCTCCGGGCGTCGGGATTTTAGCCACCGCACTAAAGCCATGGGCTTCTTCAATTGCGCCTACGACCCGAAGCTCCAGCTATCGGATCACGCCTGATCCGTCGCCTATCACATACCCTTCCGCCCGGGCAGAACCCCGGCCCCGGCCATAACCTGTTTTACATCCATCTCACCCAAGGCCCGCCTGAGTCGGTTCGTGGACGAGTCCAGCGAACAGTCCGTCGCCCCAAAGAACCGGGAAGACGGCAGAGGGTGTCTCCCTTAACACAACATGACGACCAGTTGTCCGGCTGGAGGATTGTTGCCACCACCTCTCTCCTGCATGACAAGATTTGGATCCTGGATATACTTGTCCAATGGATGTGGGAATCTCGAAGTCAGCCGGCTCGGGTTGTGACATTGATGCAGGCCGGACCGGAATCAGCACACACCGGAAGCACCTTTTTGCGTACCCTCGGCTGCGCCTTCTACAGGCGCTGTCCAAGTTAATGGTAGCCACAGGGATACTGCTGTATATCACTGCCTGCGCCCGCCCGCCGCTCATTGAAAATGCCGCACTCAATCAGGAACGCATCTACGAGGTAATCGAAAGAGCCAGTGCCGCCTCGAGGATGCAGGTCATTCATCCGTTGTCAGTCAAACTCATCAGTCGAACCGAAATCAGAAAGCTCCTTCACGAGGCAGAAACCAGCGAGGCCCGGTCCGACACCTGGGCCGCAAGCGCGGCCGGGCAGACCGCCATGGGGTTGGCCCCCGAATCCAATCCGGTTCTCGACGCACATATCGCGCTCCTCTCAAGGGCGGCCGAGGGGTTCTACGTTCCTGAGAGTAAAACCCTCTTCATGGTGGGTGAGCGAGCAAGGTCAGCCTCGGGCGGTATCTATCTCAACTCGCTTGGCAACCTCGGGAGGGAAGTCACGTTGGCGCACGAGGTCATCCATGCGCTGCAACATCAGCACTATCCAGCCCTTTTCGAACGCGATGAAACCCAGTGGGCGAAGCAGACCGATGCCGCGCTGGCCCTGCAAGCAGCGAAAGAGGGAGATGCGACGCTCTGGGCCGCCCAATCGGCCGGGTTGCTGGGAACAGCCAAGGATCCGGAGGATGTCATCGAAGAATCGCGTGATGCGGTCGGTCCCCTCGCCGATACATCGGCTCTGGTTCGAGAATTACTGCTCTTTCCCTATACCTATGGATACCGGTTTGCCCACCACGAAGGGGCAGCCGGGTTACAGTCGCCGCCTGCATCGACCGAACAAATCATCCACGCGGAAAGCCGCAGGCGAGACTTTCAGGCCATCGATGTTGCTGCGTTTACGCGATCTGTCGAAACGGAAGGATGCCGCCCGCTCTATCAGGATACGATGGGAGAACTGACTCTCTCGTGGTGGCTTCGCAATCTCGACTCGACTGTGACACAAGAGGTGTGGGACGGATGGGATGGCGATCGATGGATGGCCATGCAATGCGGGACTGGACGTGAGATCGCCTGGCTCACGAGTTGGGACAAGGAAAAGGATGCGGTAGAATTCGAGCAAGCGATTTCTGCCATGACGGGCATTCTTCAGACCCGCGCCCATCTGCAATCTCTGGTGGTCAATCGCCGAGGGCGGGAGGTCGTCCTCGCCAGCGGCGCATTGGGATCCAAGGTCGAGGACCTGAGACGTCTTGCGTCACGAGCACGCGTCACGACCCGCGGCGAACTCGCGGCGCATTTTGCGAGCCGTAAGTAAAACCTACTGTGGGCAGTGACATGCAGAACCGCTTGCGGATCGCCTCCCTTCGTGAAGCTGTTTCAGGTGACGGCTCGAACCTCTGCCTCACCAGCTAACCCCATTATCCGTACTTGCCTACCGTTCCCCCCCCCGTTCTATCGCTCCCTTAGCCCCTGATCTGATGAAAATACCGACTCTTCCTAATCGCTAACACATTGAACTACTGGCACTTCCCACCACACTCGTAATCTTCCAGTCGAGAACTTCAGCCTTTACGAGTACCGAAGGACCCGTCTGAAGCTTAAGAAGTAGGCAGATGCTGCGACCTCCGCAGGGGGAGAGGCCGACAGCCGTCATCTGAGCAGGAAGGTGGGATCATCCGTGATGATGCCCGGAAGGTCTGTCGTCGAGGTCTCCGCTCCGGCGCTTCTCGAGTCCGTGCCGGCCCGTCGAGCTGAGCGGGCTGTCAGGCAATTTCGATCGGCTTTGCACAAGGTGATTCCGGTTCCTGCCCCATCCTGCTGCTCACTTCTCATCGAAGACATTGCGCAGGCGGCCACAACGAGGCCTGCCGGATCAGACCTCTGGGCGGCAGTCGGCGAGGATAGGCTTTGCGACCATGCCGGACTGCCGGTGCTGAAAGGGACCTTAGCCCAAGCCATCGAGTGGGAAACACTCAAGCTGCAATCACGGCTTGGCGAGAGCACCAGTCCACCGGCTTCCCGTCCGGTCCCGCTGTTTCGTGATCGTCACGTGCATATCGGTACCCTCATCCGGCTCTGGCGTCGTCTGGCACTGGACACAGAGGAGTCGCTGGCAGGACAGGGGTGCGACACGCTTCTCGACGTCGGTCCCTGGGGGGGATTCAACTTCGTTCTGGATGCGGACGGCTACACCCGCATGCCCTTTGCACGCCTCACTCTGGCCATAGCCGGCCTTCCCGTCACACCGATACAGGAACAGGGGGGACCGATCTTCGAACACCTGCTGCCGCGCTACCATGCTGCGCTGGAGGCTGCCGGGGTGACATTTCCGGATGTCTGGCACTATCAATTCCCCAAACAGGATCCGACGGGTCGATTGGCGGAAATATCCGGCACACATTACCTGCCCGACCATACGTACGAGCGGCGCACCTTTATCAAGGTGAGGGTGTCCCGTGCCTATGACACGGTAGAAGAAATGACCTTGCAGGACTTTCTGATACTGCTCGAACGGCTTCAGTTCACCACCGATTGGGACCTCTATCGGGAACAAACCAAGGATGTCGACGCCCGTTTCGATTTGCAGGATTTCATTTCCCTCAACCATCTGGTCGAAGGGGTGTACCAGCGCTCGGCATCCGAGGAGCGGCTCTTAAACGAGATCAAGGATGCGTTCCGGGGGGCAATCAGAACGCCGAATGTCTTATATGATTTTCTGGGGCGAGTGATCCGGTCACGATGGGTCGAAAACCTCTACTGGGCAATGACCGAAGCCGCACTCGGCGTGAAACGATACCAGCGATTGGTTTCGTTTGATCGTGAGGTCTGCCCGCAGATCCCGCCGCGGCTGCTAATCCCTGTGCGACGACACATGCAGCGTTATCATCGCCAACTCGGCGCCTTCTCCGATTCTTCGAGCCTGTCGGCTTGATCAGAGCTTCGCGGCTTCCAACGTCCCGATACTGCCGGTGATCGGATGCCTGCGGAACCGGCCAAATCCAGCAGTAGCCAGCCACGCCTCGACCTCCGCCCAAGCATAACTGCGTCCCGTGCCGGTGAACGCATACATGAGCAGCGAAAAGACCGCCGCATCGGCCGGGAGCGTCCTCGCGGCATTGAGAAAGAACTCCACCACAAACATCTTTCCGCCCGGACGCAGGGCCCTGTGCAGCCGCCGCAACAGGCGCAGATTTTCCCTCTCGTCAAAGTCATGCAGCAGGTTGGAGAGCAACACAATATCGAGATCTGGATCCAGTGGCGCGGAAAACACATTCCCCTGACGGACAGCGATGCGATCCGCCAACCCCTCGGCCCTGATCAATCGCCTGGCCACGGCCACCGACTGATCGACGACGACACCGTGCAGCTGTGGATAGCGTCGAGCCAGCGCGATCGAATAGGAACCTGACCCGCCGCCGAGGTCGAGAAATCGCGTGGCATGGCGCGGCAGGCGGAAAGAATCGATGGTGGGCGGCGCCAGGACATGGCTGCGTTCGTGCATCGCCAACGCAAATCTTCGCCTGAACCCGGCTGTTTTCGTAAGCGGCGCCCAGCCGCGACGGCCGCGACGGAGCGACCCGGTCATCCCGGTCCAGTCCGACCAATGGTGGTTCAAGAGCCACAGGAGATTCGTCACCGCCAGAGGGCTGCGGCTATCGAGGTATGTCAGCCCCAACCTGGTATTCGAGTAGCGGCCATCCTTGAACCGAAGGAGCCCGAGTCCCGCCAGGGCCGACAGCAACAGCGTCATCCCCTCGCGAGTGGTCCCGCAGGATGTAGCCAGGTGCGCCGCCTGACGGCTGCCGGTCCCAATTGCCGTAAAGACGCCCAGTTCGTTCCCGACGAGGAGCACCTTGGATTCGGCGTAGCCATTCGCCAGCCGCATCAACTCCCGGTAGGTCACGAGCCCTCCGGCGACGCTTCACGCGGCTTCACGTCGAGGTCCAGCACCATTCCCCGGGTAAAGTGAGGGGTTCCGGTGACAGGATCCGCCAGGAAACAAATCAGTCCATATCGTCCCGGCTCCACATTCAGGTGGACATAGGCCTCGCGCCCCGGGTCGATTCCGGTCATACCGCCCGCCTCCATGCCTGCCGGATTCGCCGCGCCCCCTGGCCGATAGTCCGCGATGAACTCCTGCGTCGATGCTCCGTTGACCAGACGGATGAGCACCAGCTCGTGGGCTTGCTTGCCATCATTCTTCACATGGAGGACCCTCGCGCCCGATGTGAGCGGTTTACTCAACGAGAAGAAAAAATCGTTCAGAGATACCGTCGTATCACGGGATGGCGGAACGGCGGCGGACGAGCCGGCCTCCACCACTCGAAGGGGGCGCACCATCCCGCGCATGGCATGGGGGCGGCCTGTCGCATCGGGAATCCCGCACAGGAGCACGTATGTCCCCGGATCAAGTTTGATGGCGACAGAGGCCTGGTTCCCCGGAGCGACGCTGTTCACGCCCCCGTAACGCCGCAACCAATTGGGGAGGCTCGGCATTCTCCCCGCCAAGGCCTGCTGCACGTCCTCGGCAGTTTTTCCCGCAGGCAATCCCAGAAATTGGATCTGATGCACGTCGCGCCCGCGATTGACCAAGCGCACGGTCTGCCATCCGGCCTCCATCTGCTCCGGACCGGTGAAGACATATTCCTCCGCCGTAAAAGACTGCACCTCAGCCTGGGCCGGATTTCCCACCAGCAGCAGCACTGCAAGGGTAGAGACGGACCAGGCCCAGCGGATCATCACGGCGCGCAGGAGGGAGGCTCCTGGATGTGACTCGCCATGTCGTAATGGCATCAGGCGTTTATCCCGGACAATCATTTCATCCCTTCGCCGGCCTAAGCCGGGCGCAGTCTCTGACCTCCGCGTGCCAGGATCCGGTTGCAACGCTGTCGTTCTCACGGTCATGAGTCCTTGGTCAACCGTTGGCGCGGCCGCAACAATCCGCGCAGCTGATCGATAAATTCACGCTGGCCGGACTGCAGTTTCATTCGTGCAGCGGGCAGATCGAACCAGGCTCCGCGATCGACCTCAGGGAATTCACGGATTTTCCCCGACTTGGGCGGCCATTCCAGGGTGAACGTATTGCTGATCAGTGCGGCGGCATCGATGTCGCCTTCCACGGCCCAGGCCGAGATGACTTTTCCACTCGGTTGCTTCAGGGCGGCCAGGGGGAGAAACTCCCCTTCCACATCCACGCCGGTTTCCTCCTGAAACTCGCGTCTAGCGGCGGCGAGCGGGTCCGTAGCAGGATCATACTCACCCTTGGGAATCGACCAGGCCCCCTCATCCTTCTTAGCCCAGAAAGGTCCGCCGGGATGGACGAGAAAAACTTCCACTTCGTCGCCCTGGGTACGGTAGAGTAGGATTCCCGCGCTGAGTTTCTTAGAAGCCACCGTTCACCCGCCGGGTCACCCACTTTCCCGACACAACAATAGATAACGCTGAACGACTACGTGGCTGTACCGGCTGCGATGTCGAGCGCCTCGCCCCAAAAGTATTCGACATACCGACCATACGGGTAGCGGGACCGGACCGAACAATGTGGCCGACAAGGACGACCGGTCACTGGTGGTGCTGGTCCAGTTGTCCATTCCACCCCCGGCTGACCGGTGGGTTGGTGTCTGGGGTGACCGACATGCGGATCCTGAGCGGGCGGGCGACCCTCGACCCCTGACTTCATCGGGCCTTTGAAGGTTGACCTGGAAACAAGCACAGAACCGTCGGCTAGTCGCGGCATGGCGCCTTCCATCGGCCGGCACAGATAGGGCCTGCGCGCCCCTCAGGCCTCAAGGTCGCTGGACGAGCGCCGACCATAGGATCAGCTCGCCGCTGAATGACGTCAGAACGATCCCGAATGGGCTGTCCTGGGCGCTCGCCGGCCGCGATACCGCTATCTGGAGTCAGGAATCTGTAAGGTGATGGCAATCGCGCGCCGGTCGTCCGTGATGTGGGCTACGATCTTGTCGCCGGTTTTCAAACGCCCGGACACGACTCCTTCAATCTTCGTCTCAGGAGTGACCCGCAGACGCTCTTCGTGACCGGAGAACTCCTTCACGACGAGTTCCCCCTCTTCCCAATAGAGCACATCAGCCTTGATCACCAGGGCTGCGGTCGTCTGGGAATTCTCTGCGGCTGCTGCGGGGATGACTGCGATAAAGATGAGATAGAACGCGAGAAGAAGTGCCATCACCGACCCTCCCACAATTGTTGTTAGCCTACCGATGCTGCGGACCCCTGTCAATTGAGCCGCGGCCGCCTGCCCCGAAAATTGCATCTTCGCTGCTTTTGAAGAGATCGATCTCTGATGATGTCCCCCACAGGGTCACAAACAATCCGGTGTGACCGCTGTCGTCCTGAAAACTGGTCCTGACCGATATGTTTAAGACGGGCCCCCGCCCCTTCCTGTCACTCGTAGGTTCCGCGGATCGGATAATCATTTTCCTGAATCCATTGAACGGTGTCCAGCAACTCGTCGAGATCGGCTCGATTGAAGGGGGTGTTGGAAATCTCAATCAACTGGACGTGGCCTTGAGCATTCACGGCAAACAGACCGGGCTCTGGAAAAGGTTGGTCCGTTTCTTCCGCCGACCTGGGATGGGAGATGTAGAGTCCCAATTCCTGCATCTGGTCGATGGAGAGCCCATAGGCGACCGGCAGGGTCAATCCCGCAGCCTCAACCATGCCCGCTGCTTTGCTTTCCGGGTCACCGGATATTGCGACCACCTCAGCTGCGCGGGCAAGAAAGCGCGCTTGCAGACGTTCAAGTTTGGCGAGATATTTCTTGCAGATAGGACAATGCAGCCCACGATAGACGAAGACCAGCTGCCAGTGCCCTTCCCGTTGCGCCCGGCCTAAGGTCACGGAGCCGCCGCCAAGGAGCGGAAGAGTCACAGCCGGCAGTCGACTGCCTGAGGAAAGTTTTGTTGTCGCCATAGACTCCCTCCGGAATACCTTCCGATCCCGAAAACGGTCTGATAAGCTTTCGCTCGAACAGTGCGCCCTACGCGACCGATCCTCGTGATGTCAGGCAGGCGGCTACGAAGTAACGAGCCTCGCGAATGCGCCACCAGGCGGCAGCTTGAAGCCTGGCAGCACGCGTCGCACGGGAGACCATGCGACTGTCCCTAGCGACTTATCATTCCACAAACTTTTGCGCGATCCATGTAGCTGATTCCGCAACCCGGTTATGGTCATGCGCGCAAGCCGGCATCCGACTGCGTCGCAGTTGTGATCTTACTCCCCTTTTTCTTCTACGCCCCAACTGGTGACCACGACCTCCCGGCCCTTCGCTGCGCGGAGATGTTCCGCGACTCGTAAACCGATGAATGCCGTTCCCAGGTCTTCCGGCGGGTGTCCATCAAGGAGTTCCGTCGACACCACCGCATCACGCAGCCCGTCGGCTGCGGCGGTTTCGATCCGAAACACCTGTGCCATTCTGCCGGCATCGTAGGAATCACGAATCAAGGCGGTGGGAAACTCCTGCTGAAAGTATCCACGCACGGCCGCCAGTTTTTTCAACTCGGCCTCTGTGTTCGCATCCGGTCCCCAAGCCATGCCCTATCCTCCTCCGGCCTTCACAATACGTATTCGGTACGGCCTGCTCATGAGACTGCCGCCGCACCCTTCGCACGTCGCCTTCGTCGCTTGCACGCCCTCAGTCTGCGTCATAGAATTCTGCGCAGCATTCTATTGTGCCGGACAACCCGAGTCCATACCCCGAGACGCCGTAAACCGGGGCTTGAACCGGAGATGCCCTTCCAATTCTGCCTGCCCTGCCGGCTAGCCTGAGTGACGACCACCTGGCCGCTCCGGCGCGACTCATCCGCGCTTCCCCGCACCGGTCGGACCATTCCTCCGATTAACTCTTCTCAAGATCGCTGACCTGGAATCCCTGACCCATTACATTCGTGCCGCTCAACGGCAGGCGCTGGGTCCCGGCGGTTTCGGGTCGTCTTTCAGTCACGCTTCCGAAGAGCCATCTGGATCATCACTTCCCGAATCAACAACTCTAGCTCACGATTCATCAAGACGATCGTTGCCCGCAACATATCCAGCATCTGTCCCCTGACGACCAGGTCACTGCTCCGATAGGTACCGCCGTCGGCAAATAAGAGCTGGATGCGCCGATGTTCTTCTTCAGACCCCGCGGCCCCGAGACGGCCCTCCTGCCTCCAGCCGTTGATCAGTTCCTGCCGGAACGTCAACTGCTTCTCGTCCTGTTCATTGATCTGACGGTTCAGAAACTCCCAGACGGAGGGTGGGATGTATAAGGGCTTCTCGGAATCCTCCCAGACTTCGCGCAAGACATTATCCGGATGCTCGAAATGTTGCTCGCTTTCCTGGTAGAGCGCGGAGATACCTAGGCCGCCTGCAATCGTGCCTCCCACGACGCCCACAATCCCCTCGCCAACCGATTCAGCAAGACTCAGCCCGCCGCTCGCAACCGCAGCCGCCCCACCGATAATCACCGCCCAGAGGGTCTGTTGCTTGATGCGTGCCTGCTCGGAATTCTTGAGGCGGTCGGCGACCTGGTAGGTCCGTTCAATTTCACAGCTCACGTGAGCGGCGCTACTGGACACGGCAATCATTGCCAGAAGCACACGTCCAAGGACTTCCTGGCGCAGTGCCAGAATCTTGATCTGACGCGAGGCATCGAGCAGAGGGAGTTCCTCGACCAACTCCAGTTGATTGATGAGTGGAAGCACGTCGATCGCATGCGCCGTTTTGATGGCCCGCCAGGAAAAGGTTCTGGGCATACGCCCCTCGGCTTCACGAACGAGCGGATCCTCCTTCGCCTGGTCGATAACATCGAGTGCCACACGCCTGAGCTGCTGATCCCCTTCGGCCGGCACACAACGGCGTTCATTGGTTTGCGTCGTCCGTCGTTCAGAATAACCGGTCGTCAGTGCACACCCGGAGCTGGCCATGAGCAAGGCCGTGATCAACAGCCAGGGGGTCCGGACAGACCGGATCCTCCCCCGCTTCTCAGGACGGGTGAGAGCCGTGAGCGACCAGGAATTGGGACCGCCGGGCGGAGAACGCTCACTGGGAGCAGAGTGGCAGCCCCTCCCCTCCGGGCATCGAGACTCGGACGTTGCTGGCGCGATCAACCCCATTCTACGGTGACTCTACCTTCCCGACCGGGCCGCGCGGCTGAATTTCCGCTCCACCTCACGCTCCATGGTCATAGCGCGCCTCTCGCGGTCGCTCTATACTGGTGGAAGGCCCAGCCTACGTAACACACCGGCCTCTGTCAATCATCTCCCGATGGTTCGGACGTACAAGGGATCTGAACCTTACAGCGAGTGATCCGACGCTGCCGTCGTCGCGCTGTCCCGGGCGATGCCACGAAACTGTCCTCGCTCAACCGGCCAACCCTGCACCCACATCGAATGACTGCTGGCTCCCCGTCAGACAGCGGCTCAAAGGGCTTGATCTCGACCGCGGAGACATGCTTGACTGGCTCGTCATTCACTCTTTCCGCATCATGGAGGGTTTGCATGCCGCGAGGAATTTACCGCACTCTGTACGTGTTCATCGTTCTTTTCTTTTCTATTTCAGCTCAAGCCGCCGATGCTCCAGACACCAGTCTCTCTCCTCTCAAGTTCCTCGTCGGGGAATGGAAAGGAACCGACGCGGATGGAAAGGCCTATCAAACGACCTATGCCTTAAGCTCGGGAGGCACCAGCCTCACCGAGACCCTCACCCCGCCCGATAGCCCACCCATGACGACCATGTACTACAGCGACGGCGACCACCTGATGTTGACGCACTACTGCTCTCTCAATAACCAGCCGCGCATGCGCGCCGGGGCCATCAAAGACGGAGACCGGAACGTCACCTTCACATTCATGGACGCCACCAATCTCAGAAATCCGACCGATGTTCATATGCGGCAGTTGGTGATCGAGGTCAGGGACCACGATCATTTTGCCCAGACCTGGACCTTGAGCAAGGCCGGGAAAGATGTGCCGAAGATTTTTACGTTTGAGCGCGTGAAATAACGCGTGTGATGTGCGGCTATTGAGCCGTCAGGAGGATACCCGATGCCGACACCAACCCCCGCCGAGGTGATTGAGGCCCAACGTCAGGATTGGAATCGAGTCGCGAGTGGATGGGACAAATGGGACAACTATTTCAGCCGCAACATGACCTTCATCAACCATCGGCTGGTGGCGGACGCGCGGTTGCGGCCCGGCATGCGGGTCCTGGATCTCGGGTCCGGGACCGGATATCCCGCCATACTTGCCGGGGACGTGGTGGGATCCGACGGATCGGTCGTGGGAATCGACCTTGCCGAATCCATGCTGGCGGTGGCCACAAGAAAAGCCAAGGCGCGGGGAATGCAGCATGTCACCTTTCGCACGGGCGATGTCACCACGCTTCCGTTCGATGCCGCCTCGTTTGATGCGGTGATCAGCCGATTTTGTCTGATGTTCCTGCCGGAGATTCCCAAGGCCTTGAAAGACATTGCTCGGGTGCTCAAACCCGGTGGCTATATTGCGGCCGCCGTGTGGTCGTCGCCGGACAAGAATCCCTTCCTTCGGGTTCCGATGGATGTCATCAAAACCATCACCCCGTTGCCCCCGCCTGATCCGGAAGCACCCGGAATCTTTCGACTGGCTAAGCCGGGGGATTTGACGGCGATGATGGAGCGGGCCGGCTTCGCACCGTTGAGCGAAGAAGAATTTGTGGCGGACGTGACCTATGCCACGGCGGACGAGTTTTTCAGCAGTTTGATGGATATCGCCGCGCCGATCCAAAATTTATTGGGAACCCTGGCTTCTGACCAGAAGACAAAAGCCGAGCGTGGCATCATTGAGGCGGTGAATCAGTACCGGCATCAGGGGCGGATCGTCCTGCCCATCGCTGTCCGGACGGTCGCAGCACGAAAGCCTTCGGCCTCGTAGGAACTGAAAACCACCCCGCCGCCGGTTCCGGCGGCGGGGTAACCGGCTCCGGAAGGCTAGTCCTTCATCTTCTCTTTCATTTCGTTCATCTTGCCCTTCGCCCGCTCGCCCGTGCCTTTGATATCCCCCTTGGCTCGCTCCATGGCGGCCTTTGCATCGTTGCCCTTCATTTCTTCTTTCATTCCCTTGGCTTCGCCCTTCATTTCCTCCGCATCGGCCTTCATCTCGCCCTTAGCCTTCTCAATTTTGGCCTTTGTCTCGCCGGCTCCGGCATACAAAGTCAATCCTGCCATCATGCAAAAACCGACAACTGCCGCTGTCATGAATATACGCATCCTGTCCTCCAGTGAGATAAATGGGTGTGGGTCGTCTTAGTGTCCTCGTTCACTTGTATCGCCATCCCAGATCACCTGATACTAGAGAAACCCCTGGACACCCGATCCAAGTTCACGAGCCTGTTGGAAAGGGGTTACGAGGTTTCCACGGACGAGAACACAAGGTTGTGTACGGTTCCTGTTCCTGATGGTCGGCACGATTGCCCGCGGTCGTATTGTTTCGAGTGATGACGGTCGGAAACCAGATTTGCCGGGTTCGATTTGCCATCGGCATGCTGTTGCTCCAGCTACACCCGTTGTCGAGGCGCACCCGTCCCATCACCTGACGAGTCGCTGGAGATAGATGCCTTAGGCCCGCCGCCGCGTAAACAAGTCGGTCACGGTCTGAATCGTATCCGCCTGTTCAACGGACTTATCCGGGCGATATCGCTTGACCCTGGCGAATCTTAGCGCGAGGCCACCGGGGTAACGGGGGGATTCCTGCACGTCGCTGAAGGCAATTTCGGCCACCAGTTCCGGCCTGACATATACGGTGTATTCGTCGCGGTGGGTTTCGAGAGAGAGCAGCTTCTCCGTCTGCCAGCGTAACAGGTCATCGGTCAGGCCTTTGAACGTTTTGCCCAGCATCACGATGTGGCCGCTGCCGGCGTCCCGCGCGCCGAAGTGGAGATTCGACAACCGGCCTTTTCGCCGGCCATGCCCCCATTCGGCAGCTACCACGACGAGATCGAGCGTCGTGGCTTCTTTCAACTTCAACCAATGGGCTCCGCGCTGCCCGGCCTGATAATCAGCCGTGAGCGATTTCGCCATGATTCCTTCATGGCCGGCTCCTAACGCCTGTTGAAAAAACTGCCTGGCCTCCTCGGCACGCTTCGTCACGAGGTATGGCACTATGGCGGCAGGGGCGGCTTCGATGAGGGCTGCACGACGTGCACGATAGGGACTGGCGACCATTGAAGACCCGTCCAGGTACAGCAAATCGAACAGAAAAGGAGACAGGGGGATTTCGGTCCTGAGCCCCTCGACCTCCCTGCTCCGGCCCAACCGCCGCATGGTGACCTGAAAGGGGTGCGGCCGGCCATCGGGGCGCAATGCCAACACCTCTCCGTCTAACACCGCCTCACGCATCGGCAGCGTTCGCGCCCACTCCACTAGATCAGGCAACCGATCAGTGACATCCTGCAACTGCCGCGTGAAGAGACGGACGTCCTGGCCGCCCTTATGCACCTGGATACGCGCGCCGTCGAGCTTGTACTCCAACGCCGCTTCATTGAGGCGCGCCAAGGCCTCCTCGACATCGTCCGCGCTACCTGCCAGCATGGGTGAAACCGGGTGGAAGAGACGCAACGTAAAGCGGTCCAGGCCATCAGACCCGTCCTCCAACGCCGCACGCGCGACCTCGCCGATCCGGCCGGAATACATGAAGGCCCGACGAATGTTCTCCGGTATTCGACCGGCGGCCATCGCGATGGCATCGAGCAGCAACCCTTCCAAGACGCCCTGGCGAATTTCGCCAACGACCAGCCGGGTAAGAAACTGGCGTTCGTCCGGCGTCGCCCGAACGAAGAGCCGTCCGAGTTGAACCATTTTTCGCTCGTTCGAACCAGCCCCGCGCTCTGCCGCGACTGCGGCGAAGGCCCGATCGACATCGCCGAGGGACAGCGGTTCGCCGATTGCCGGTCCCTCCGCCATGATTTTTTGAAGCACCGTCCAGCCCACGCCGATCTTTCCCTGCGGCAGCAATCCGCAGAGGTAGAGGGCCGCCAGTTCTGTATCGTGCCCCTGCGTCTGCCCCAAGAGCTCCGCAAGGAGACGCACTTTCTCGGTTTTCTTAGGGCTCGTGCGAACCCGCGCAACCACCCTCATGAACTGTGCGAGATCCATGATGCACTCTACCGGCTCGGCGCGGCACGAACAAGCCCGATCCTGTCTCTTCGATCCGGCGGGCTACGTGGCAGTACCCTGTGGTGGCAGTCATCCGCGGGAAAAGAGAGTTGAATTAGGCGGCAGAATCACCCAAGCTGGATCAAAACAGGCATGCCACTCATATCCAAGGAGGCTTCTATGCGACAGGTTCTACTCGCCGGCGTGATCGGTCTGGTGATGCTCAGCACCAGCGGATGTAGCTATCTCTTTTACCCCCATGCCAAGGAATTCACCGCAAAGGCCAAGGGCGAGAACACGGCCGAGACCCTGATCAATCTGGCTAACATGATGGAAGCCAGCGCCAAAGCCGGGCGAGCCGGCAAGGGGGACGATCAAGCCTTCACTGATCTCCACAATCAGTTGCATGCCTTCGACGACACGCTCGGTTGCATCGAAAGAGAAAAGCGGGATACGGCGGCCTATTCGCTCACGGTGACACATAACAAGGAGCTCTGGGCGATTTTTAAGCGGGTCTGGAAATTTAAGGACGACCAACCCCAACGCAGCCAACACCTGGACCTGTTCGCAACAGAGGTACGAGAACTCCGCGATTCCGTGCAGGCATTGAAATGATTCGCGCAATGTTGCAGAGTGCGTCACGCCGGATGCGGCCGGCGTGACGCACCGACTGCAACAGCACCGTTGCGCCGGGAACGCTTCACGAACGTGTTACACACCCCCTCATGATCCGCAATCGATCGTCCGACAGGCAATGATCGATTGCGATGGGTCGGTCTTGTTTTATCCGCAGGCCTGGCAGGAGCATCGAATGGGGTCGCCTCGGCGCAGGCGCGGTGACAACTTCAGGGATTTTGTGCTGGACCAGCTGAGCGCGATGCCGGACCTCACCGGCAAAGCCATGTTCGGCGGCTATGGCCTCTACCACGGAGCCAGCTTTTTCGGCATCATCCACAAGGGCCGCCTCTTTTTCAAAACCCATGACCTGACGCAGCCGCTCTATAGGTCGCGGGGCATGGAACCGTTCCGTCCCGGGGCGCGGCAGACGCTCGCCCGATATTACGAGGTGCCAGTAGATATTCTTGAGGATCCGCGGGATCTGACAGCCTGGGCTCGCCATGCCGCCATCGCACCCAGTGCCCAGCTCATGCTCCCGTTCAACGCTCCACCGACGAACGGCTTCAGCTATGAAGACCTGACCCTGATACAGGGGTCAGAACCATAATGGTGGGGAGCCCGGCATGAATCGGCCGATCACCCCGTCGACCCTCTGGACCATCGGCCACTCGACTCGTTCCAGCGAGGAATTTCTTGCCCTGTTAACAGCCCAGGAGAGCTCACGGTTGGTCGATGTGCGGCGTTTTCCGGGATCGCGACGATACCCGCACTTCCACTCCGACGCGCTGGCGGAGAGTCTGACCGACGCAGGGATCGAGTATCGACACCTGCCGACTTTGGGTGGCCGGCGAACGGCCAGGCGGGACTCACCGAATGACGGATGGAAGAATGCCGGCTTTCGCGGCTATGCCGACTACATGGAAACGGAAGAATTCCAGGCCGCCCTTCGCGAACTCATCACTCTGGCTTCCGGATCGCGAACGGTCATCATGTGCGCAGAAGCGGTGCCGTGGCGTTGTCATCGATCGCTGGTGGCAGACGCCCTCGTCACACGCGGGTGGGAGATCGTTCATATCATGGGGCCGGGACAGGTCCACCACCACCGCCTCACGGCCTTTGCCGTGCTGCAGGGGGAGCGGCTGCGCTATCCCGCGCCTCCCGACCAGGAAGTTCCACCCCGTCTGTTCTGATTCGAACGCTTCGATTGCTTTCATGCCTGCGGCTCTGCAAACTGACAGCGATGTGGAATCGACTGGGCGCTGATGTTGTCGTGCTGCTCCACGTGGCGTTCGTGTTGTTCGTCGTCGCCGGAGGCCTGTTGGTTCTGAAATGGCCGCGACTGGTCTGGCTGCACCTTCCGGCTGCGGCCTGGGGAGCGTTCGTCGAATTTACCGGCTGGATCTGTCCGCTCACCCCCCTGGAAAACCTGCTGCGAACCCGGGCCGGCGGCGACGCCTACGACTCCGACTTCATCGCGCGGTACATTCTGCCTCTGCTCTATCCGGCTGAACTGACGAGGGGGACACAACTGATGCTTGGGATGATCGTGGTCGGCGTCAATGTCCTGGCCTACGGCTGGGTATGGCGGCAGCAGGCGGGGCGGAGCCGTGGTTAGGGTTCCGTCTTGATTCGGCGGGGCCCAGGGCAGTCAGGCCGCCTGCGAGGTCTTCGCGACATCCTGGGCCAGACGCACTTCCCTCAGACCGGTTTGGATGAACGAAAGATTCACCACCCAGGCTACGAAACCCAGAATAATGTACTTCATGAAGAAGGGCAGATAGAACGGCGCATTCCAAGCCATGTGGAGGGACATGGCCAACAGGAAGATCCGAACGAATTGTGGATCCCGCAGGACCTCGATGTTGAACGCCCGATCGCCCCGCGCCCGCCAGAGTGCCGCCCCCACCATGGAGGTCCATACGACATGGAGGCCTAACATGCTGAGCAGGCCCCGCAGCGTAATGGTGTGCAACATCGCCGACTGGCCATTACTCAGCTCGATCAACAGTGCAAATCCTGCCGACTCGAAGGCCGAAAATCCCGTCCCCACGGCTGCACCGAACAGCAATCCGTTCAGGGTCCAACGGTATTTTGTTTTGTTGATGACGAGAAACAACGCCGCTGCCTTGCCGACCTCCTCGATGATTCCCGCGGCCATGGCCCCCAGCCAGGCTCCCAGCTCCGTCCACTGAAATAGAAACAGCGAGAGCAGCAGCGACGTCACTCCCCCGAGCAGGACGAGTTTCACGACCTGGTAGAGGGACACGTTCCGCAGGACGTTCATTTCGAAAAAGAAGATCAGAAGGGAAACCGGGATCAGAAACGTGCCCGTGATGATCAGCCCCGGAAGGAGTTTCGGGTTATGAAACTGCTGGAACGCAAACACAAAACACACGTACACCAGGACCGAGAAGGTAAAGGTCTTGAAGAACACCCACGGTTTGGGCCAATTGGTGTTGACAGACGATAAGGGGGGCGTCGTGGAGGGAGTCCCCACGGTAAAGTGTTCTTCTACATGCTCGTCGGACCGGGAATGAAAGACCTCGGAGAACATCTCCCGCGCGTTGAAACCCTGGATCCGCTCCACTCCCGCCACTGAACTGATGCGACCGGTAATGTCTTCCAACCAACCTTCTGCCGGGGTGCTGGCAGCGGCTACACCGAGGTGCCACAGCGACCGGCCGATACGCAGCTGCTGTCCCGGCAGGATGCCGACTTCCTGCGTGCGTTGCCCATCGACGAAAAGCGCGGCATCCCCGATGGTTCTGCACAGGGGTCTTCCCCCCTGCAACTGGAAGAGGACATGCCGGTCGTTGACGTCCTGGTCATCGCTGAGGAGATCGCAGTGGACCGACCGGCCCAACGTGGATTCGGCTTCTCTCAAAACCAGGCGCTTGCCCTGATCAGGCCCAGAAAAGCAGGTGAGGATGATTGGGCCTGGAGCGGGACGAGTCTGGTCCATGGCAACCCTCTCAGGGTTAGGGAACCGATAGCAGTTAACAGCCACAGAACTGAGTAAGGCAGGCTAGTGTCCTTTTCTGAGACAGGCTCTGTCAAGTTCTCCGCCCGCTGGGCCGGATGAAGGGTGACATCATCGAGACCGATGACCTCGCTGCGGTAGCTGACAGCGACTCTTTGCCAGTGGCCGGAGCAGCCCCCCCGTGCGCCGGCCACCCCCCTCGCACCATCCCTGACACAATGGGGCCGGTCGCAAGACCATTACCCTCTCGACACCGTAGTTTTGAACCATTAGCGCCACGGACATCCATTCCGATATAGTCAGCCCACCGACCGAGGCCGTCGGCACCTTTTAACGGAGCAGGACCGCCGTGGGCACTCAATCCCGACCAATGACAGTTCGTGCAGGCGTAGTAGCCCTCGTCGCGGTTGGGATTCTCGGCCTCGCAGGCCTCGTCTGGTTTGCCGATCGATACGATGACCGGCCCCGCCAGGCGGTTGACTTGACGGTCTTTGCGGAAGACGCGTATCCCGAGAATCCTGAGCTTATAAGCCAGGCCTTCGGAAAGTATCCCCATCGCCAGTTGATCATCCAGCAACTCGGAGACAGTCGCTTCCGCCTCCTCCTGCAGCCTGCGGCACCCCAGGCTGCCGCCGTCGACCTGACCGATATCGACCTGGCGCATTTCGTCGCGGCAGTGCCCGCCTATACGAAGGCCGATGCGGATCTGACCCGGGTGGGATTGATCGACCGTGAGTGGAACCGTCAGCAAGTTCGTTTTGCGCGGCACTCCCCTCACGTGCACGTGCGCAAGGGAGGCGACGGGTTCGAGCAACGAGCACTGAGCCGCATCGACCTTGCCCGTAACTGCCTGAACGCCGGTTTATGGGAAGTGATACTCTTCACCACGGAAGCGGGCGAGGAGCGGGTTTATGAACATCTCTGGTTCACGTTCCCGTTGGGGCTGTACAAGATGCTCTTCGAACGCGTGAACGGCCTGTCCTACTGGTCACACTGGTGGTCGCTCGAGCATTGGACCGATCCGTCGGGCACGCGGATCCCGATGGACCGGATTCGGACGGTCGAACGGCAATGGCTGGTTCACGCTAAACCAGGCTGGGACGAGCCTGTCGCAATGCAGGGAGAGCAAGCCCGGAAGCAGAAGAACATTCTGACGCCCATCCCCGAGACCTACCGGGACTGGTATAGCCGGCCGGTGCGGTTCGCCAGCTTCATTCCGCCGGGACGGTATTCCCGGGCACACCTCCGCGATACCGAACTGCACTACCTCGCCGATCTGGCTGGTGCGACCCTGCGGCAGGTGACCGTCGTCGAAAACCCCCGCCCTCTCCTGGAGATTGACCTCGCCTTTCGCAGCAGCAAGACCGGTGAAGCGACCCGGCTCATCCTTGGCGGACTCGATGGGTCTGCCATTCCGGTGTTGCCATCAGCCCATTACGATCGTGGGTGGCAGGTCCCCCTTGGGATCGGTAATCCCGGATTCTTTGAGTCCTACGAACAGCTGGCCGCCCATCCTCCCGTCGAACGAAGTTTCTACGGATTCCATTTAGATAGAGAAGACCGTTGGCTGAATCACCATGCCATCGGCGTCGACGGGCCGCTCTTGCATTGGGACGCCGATAATCCCTCGCTGCTCCATCTCTATCTTCTGAGTTACGAACGTCATGCGCTCTTGAACCACATCGTCCTCACAATGCCGCCGGATCTCGTGAATCCCTCCGCTCGCATTCACTGAAGTCAGGGATCGGACGGACATCGCGCGCATCCCTCGCCTGCCCGTAAACTCGGGCACAAGATCTTAAACCGAGTTCGTGACCGGACGATTCACGAAGGCCGTAATGTGGTCCGCTACCGCCTGGGGTTGGTCAAACATCACGAAATGCCGCGCATCTTTAATGCGGATCAGTTCCGCTTGCGGGATGTCCCGTGCCAGCCGCTCCCCGAACCGCACGGCTTGGAACCCATCATCTTCTCCCCAGAGGACCCGAGTCGGGATACGCAGCCGGGGAAGGAGCGGGGTGAGTTCGGTCGTCAAATTGGTGTTCAAGGAGGCTGCATTGCGAATCAGCGAGAGTTTCCCGACTTCAGTCCGGTAGGGAGCCAGGAGCCCGGACATCAGTTCGTCATCAGGAGATGAGTGGAAGCCCTGCTTCAAGGCCTGCCCCAAGAGCGTGAGTAAAGTTGACGCGGCCAGTTTGCGGCGCGTCTCGGGATGTCCCATCTGCAACATGGCCTCTATGGGCCAGGAGTCGTAACAGACGTTATTGAGGAGGCAGAGTTTCGAAACCCGCTCGGGCGAGCCGGTGGCGAGTCGCAGAGCGACGCCGCCCCCGATATCGTGGGCGATCACAGTGGCGGAGGCAATACCCATGGCGTCCATCCATTGCTCCAGCATGCAGGCCTGCGCATGAATCGAGCGGTCGAAGCGGTCTCCCTTGTCGGAGAATCCGAAGCCCACGAGATCCGGGACGAGAACCCGGTGCTGAGGGGACAACACTGGCAATAACCGGTGCCAAAGATAGCCCCAGGTGGGAATACCATGGATCAGGATGATCGGCTCCCCCCTGCCCTGATCTACGTAGCTGACAAAGCGGTCGCCGATTTCCGTCACACGCTGCAGCGCCTGAAAGGTGCGCCACGGTATAAATCCGCCGAGCATCACGCACCTCCTATCGGAAATGGTGAACGCCGGAGGAGATCCGGCGGTTGCCAATCCAGTCCCATCAAGGCCACGTTGAGCAGAAGCGGGGGCAAGAGCCGTTCGAATCCGGTCGTCTTCTCCTTCACCTCAGCCGCCGATTCGACCTCGTCATCGAACTTCGTATGTAAGAGCCTCACCGGACAGGGAAGGGAGCGGGCCAGTTCTCCGGAGTAACGTTGAATCTCGAGAGCGGCACTCCGGTAGGACGGTTGTTCGCTGCATGGTTTCAACTGCTGCCATACCATGGCCAGATAGTCCGGCCACAGCGCGAAGGTCCGGTAGTCACTATTGATCGAAGCCAGCGCGTAGTGTGTCGTGATCTCTCCGAAGACGGTGTTAATTCTGTCATCGTCCGGCTCATCCGTGACCATCTCCATCGGATACATGCCTGGTGGCTGCCCCCGTGGAATCGAGTTCTCGTCCCCGTCCGGTCGCACACTGCCATCAAATGGCATCTGACCTTCCAGGGCCAGCCGCAACGCCGACGTCAGGAGCAGGAGCTTGGGATTGATGTAGTGATAGAGCAGGAGGGCCTGTTCGATCTGATAGGCCTGACTCGGTCCGAGGGCGACCCTCGATGGCACGTCGAGCCGCGTCATGGACGAGGCCAGCTCGACGGTCCGTTCCCGCAGCTGATCAGCCGCTTGCTCAAACGTCCGGCTGCTAACCGCCGGTCTGAGGGCTTTCCACATGACAGGCAATGCGTTGGTATAACCCGCCCAGGTTCGAAAGATGAGATTGACCCCCGTCACACGCAAAGTTTGACGAATGTCGTGGTACAGGTCGTCGATCTCATCGGAGGCATCATGTTCGGCAATCACGCGCCTACCCCCGAAGTTCAGCATGGACAGCTCCTTTCAAACCCCTATCGAGACAGACAGGATGTAGCCTGTTGTTCCAGTGGGAAAACCAGAAAGGAGCAAAACATGTACCGGGACGCTAGATTTGGAAGGGCGCGGAAGGTTTGAGGAGAATTTACGCGGGCGCACCCTCTGTCTCTTCTTCGGGACAAACTGTCCCCGATGGCACAGCCTGTCGGGGATCTGCCTTGTGTCCCGGCACCTCAGATTGCCGTGTTACAAAAGAGTTGGCTCCCTCACTCTTCATCGGACGATGACGCGACGCAAGTCGGTGCGGCCATCGTATGATTCCATTATCCGGTTCGCCTACTACAAAAACGAGATTGACCTTTATGAGAATGATCGGTGCATAATTGTGCCCCGGCGGAGTATCACAACGGGTGAGGAAGACCATGGCAACAGAAGACATCACGCAGAAAGTCAGTGACCGATATGCCAGGGCGGCGGCGACGGGCGAACAGATGTGCTGCCCCACTGGATACGACTTTACCGACCTCAAATCCTTTGTCCCGGAAGAAGTCCTCACGATCTCCTACGGGTGCGGAACTCCTGCCGGCCTGAACACCGTTCAACCTGGAGAAACCGTCCTGGACATCGGTTCCGGCGGTGGCATCGATTGCTTCGAAGCTGCTCGTCGCGTGGGCCCGACCGGCAGGGTGATCGGGATCGACATGACCGAGACCATGTTAGAGATCGCCCGGCGCAATGCTCCCATCGTCGCCGCGAACTTAGGGTATGAGGCCTCGAATATCGAGTTCCGCAAAGGCCTGGCCGATGCCATGCCGGTCGAGGATGCGAGCATCGACCTGATCATTTCCAATTGCGTGATCAATCTGGCACCCGACAAGCGCAAGGTGTTCCGTGACATGTTTCGCGTCCTCAAAACGGGGGGACGGTTTACGATTTCGGACATCGTGGCTGATCAGGTTGTCCCGCAGTATCTGGTGAACGATTCAGCCAAATGGGGCGATTGCCTCTCCGGCGCTTTGCAAGTCCAGGACTACATCGGCGGGATGGTGGATGCCGGCTTCCACGCCGTGCATCAAGTGAAGTCTACGCCCTGGCAATCGATCGACGGCATCCATTTCCTATCGGTCACGCTCACTGGCTACAAGTTCGCCCCCCTCTCCGACCATGAGGCGCCGCTCTATGCCACCCTGCGCGGGCCCTTTTCCGCAGCGACCGATGAACTGGGTCAGCAGTATCGACGGGGCGTTCCGCAATCCATCGATGCCCGCACTGCCCAACTCTTGCAGAGCCCGCCGCTTCAATCACTGTTCATCATTACCTCCACGCCGACCCCCCTCGAACCGACGGATCCGCGCTGGTGCGCCCTGTTGCCGGAGGCCACACCCTGCGTCTGGAGGGGGGACTATGCCATTCTCACCGGTCCGATCATCCAGGCGGAAGACGACGATCACCACCAGTACTACCGCGGAGTCCCGCTCGAAGTCTGTGGGAAAACCACCCACGTTCTGACGCAAGACGCCTATCGGTCCCACTTCACGATCTATAATCGGGCGTCTACGGGCGTGACCGGCAGCGAAGTCATGTGCGGCCCCACCGGCAACTGTTGCTGATACTGCAGGGGAAGAGGAAAGGATCGATCCGATGGGCCTAAGTTTGCTCGCTCGACGGGACCCGCTCGCCGCGCCTTCTGAACAAGTGAGGCTGCTGGCAACGACGACGGCTTGTGCGCCATTCGAATCACGGCTCACGCAAGCGGGACTGGCTCCGCTGACGGCAACCGGCATCACGACGCTCCAGGTCAATGTCGGAAAACTCTGCAATCAGACCTGCCGGCACTGTCATGTGGATGCCGGGCCCGATCGAACTGAAGTGATGTCGAAAGAGACGATCGACTTGTGCCTGCATGCCCTCGCTCGTACGGATATTCCCACGGTGGACATTACGGGTGGCGCTCCCGAACTCAATCCGCATTTCCGTTGGCTCGTCGAACAGGCCCGCGCGTTAGGGCGCCATGTCCTGGATCGGTGCAATCTTTCGGTACTCCTGCTTCCCTCTCAACAGGACCTGGGGGAGTTTCTGGCCCGGCACCATGTGGAGGTCGTTGCGTCCCTGCCCTCGTATCAGGCGTCTCAAACCGACGCGCAGCGTGGGGAGGGAGTCTTTCACAAATCGATGGAGGCTCTCCGGCTGTTAAACGAGCTCGGCTACGGCAAGGAAGGAACGGGGCTCGCGCTGAATTTGGTGTTCAACCCGGTCGGCGCGTTCCTTCCTCCCAAACAGGCCGGCATTGAGGCGCAGTTTCGAAAGGAGTTGGCAACCCGTCACGGGGTCAGCTTCACCCACCTGTACACTATTACCAACATGCCGATCAGCCGGTTCCTTGAGTTTCTCATGGAGAGCGGCAATTACGAAGGTTACATGGAACGGCTTGCGAATGCCTTTAATCCGTCGGCGGCGACAGGGGTGATGTGCCGCTATACGCTGTCGGTCGGATGGGACGGCAGGCTGTACGATTGCGATTTTAATCAGATGCTGGAGCTGCCGGTCTCGCAAGGGACGCCAGGCCACATTCGAGACTTCGACCCCGAAGGATTAACGCACCGCCGGATCGCGACTGGAAACCACTGTTACGGCTGCACCGCTGGTTCCGGCTCCTCCTGCGGTGGGGCCGTGACCTAAACTCAGTCCGAAAAGACCCCCACCCCACATTTCGCCGCCACACGTCCTCCAGGACCTCGCGCTCTCGCGGCCAGAACGGCCCGCTTCCCTCGCGGGCAGTCGGTGTCCGACCGACATCTCGACAACGCTGCAGGAGGAGCAATACTAGTCACGGATGCCGCCCGGCAGGACTGTCCACGTGCCAATGTGAGATGGACCGGGGTGGGCGACGATCTAGAGCGACGGTGATTTGACCTTCACCAGGCGAGGTTTTGAGACGGGGGGCCGCCGCATCACCTGCTTTATTGTAGGCCATGGCTGCTTCTTCACGGGCGAGAGAGAGACGGGCTTGCCCGTTCTTGCGGAACGATACAAGGCTTGCACGATCTGGATGTCGATGAGCCCTTCCTGGCCCGATGGTTCGGGTTGTGAGTTCTTCAGGATACAATTTGAAAAATACACGAGCTCCGGCGCGAACTGATCCCGCGAGGGAAATCGGCGGACCTTGGTTTTTCCGTTCGACGAAAGCTGTTGCTTGAGAGGTCCTACGTATTCATAGGCAGGGTCTACCCGAACGGAGCCTCTGGTTCCAACCAGATCGTACGCGGACACGTCGGACGCACCGAAGCTACAGACAAAACTTGCCAGGCGGTTTCCGGGGAAGCGCATGAGTCCCGCCGTCATTTCGTCGACTTCCTTGAACCGGCGATGATCACCCCGCTCGGAAAAGGCACTGACCGAAGTCGGATTGTCCCTGAAGAGGTAGCGGGCGGCATTGATGCAGTAGACCCCGATATCATAGAGCGTGCCTCCGCCCAATTCCTTTTGCAGCCGGATGTCCCCCTCGCGCACCTGCATCGTAAATACCGAACTGAACAACCTTAAATCGCCGAGCGTCCCGGCTTGCGCAAGTTCGACCGTGTTCATGTTGGCCTCTTCCAAATGCAGTCGATAGGCCACCATGAGTTTCACCTTCGCCTTGTCCGCCGCATCGATCATACGTCGGCACTCCTCTTCCGTCACCGCCATGGGCTTTTCGCACAAAACATGAATGCCGGCTCGCGCTGCCCGCACGGAGTACTCGCAATGTAGATGATTCGGGAGGGCGATGTAGACGGCATCGATGTGCCCATCCCGCAGACATTGGTCATACTTGTCGTACGTATAGGTATGGGGAATTCGATATGTTCTGCTGAGCTGTCGAAGCTTCGTAGGATCATCCGACACGAGCGCCGTGATCACTGAATTGGACCGGGCATGGGCAAACGCCGGCAATACCGCGACTTGAGCAATATGGCCAAGTCCGACAATGGCGTAACGTATAGGTTTGGCCGGCCGGCGATTCGATGAGCGGAGGGTGGTCCGAGACTTAGTGGAAACTGTGCGACGGGGCAAGGGTGACCTCTCTGGAAGGTAGAGTATTCCGGAGTGGACCTGGACGCAGCTAGTGATTTCCCTCGTTATAAATGTAGTACTGGCGTTCTTTGAAGCAGGGCGCCGACTCGTCGTGCTGGTGCGGTCGGCGCCCTCCTTTCTAAAGGAAAGTTACTGGAAAGTGTACCGGACGCCGAAAATCATGCTGAGAGCAGAGGCTTCGCCGATATCGGCCTGGTTTCGCTTCCAGGCCACTTCGGTATTCAGCATAAGCCCTTTAGGCGCGCCGGAAAACCAGTTCGTCAAGGCGTAGTCCAGACCGCCCGCCGTTCTCCACGCAAAGGTGTCTTTCACATCTTTGGTATTGATATTGACGCCGATACCTGTTGAGACGTAGGGAATGAGTCCGCCGATATGACCGGGGCGGAATTCGAGCATGAGTGGGAGCAACGAAATGGTATCCAGGGACCCCCTGGCTTGATCTAGGCCGTGGTTCTCCCATTCCAGCATAGCTCCCAACCTGAACCACCGGTTGATTCCATAGAGAGCTTGAAAATTCAGCGCCGGCCCCGTGGTGTCCAACTGGCTCGGTTGAGTAATAAAGCTGGGACCGACGCGGATGCCCGTCGTCCATTTTCCCGGCTCGGCCATGCCCTCATGCACCCATTCCGCCGCCACGCCAGGACTAGGCAACCATGCCAGCATCGCGCCCGCCAGGAACCCCATCCGCATCAGATTCTTCATCCCCCGAGCCTTCATCTCGACCTCCTTTGATGTGACCAAGTTAGGTAACTACGTCGTACGGCGAACCCTATGTACCATACCTTGCTTGATTACCGCACTAGGGAGAACGATAGTGACCTGTTCCATGAAGCTGCCGGGACTTGTGAAGGATCACTTGTGAAGGATCCCGGCCCCGCTGCGGTCTGGCCACGCCGCAGGAACTGAGCAGACAAACTACTGAGGCCGGCAGTGGAATCTTACGAAGTGTGAGACGTTGGGAAGTCAGTGAGGAAGGTTTTAATTTGGTGGAAAATTTCGTCGCGCACGCGCCGGAATACATGCCTTCGCGCGCTGTCCGTCTCAGCCGGTGCGGCCGGATCGTCAAAACTCCAATGCAGGAGGTGTGTGGGACCCGGCCAGATCGGGCAGGATTCTCTGGCGCGATCGCACACCGTGATCACCTGATCGAACGGTTGGCCCAGGAACTCTGCGACATGTTTTGAACGATGTCTCGAAATATCGATACCGACCTCTGACATCGCCTCGACCGAGCCCGAATTGAGTCCAACGGGGTTGGTGCCCGCGCTGAACACCTCGAATTGATCGCCTGCCAGATGACGCAACCATCCCTCCGCCATCTGACTCCGTGCAGAGTTTCCGGTGCAGAGGAACAAGACACGGAGTTTCATGGTCCGACCTCCCGGCCGAACCAGTGCCTGGTTCTATTGCACATGTTGCAGACCGACAACATGACCGGCACTTCCACCAATACGCCGACGACCGTAGCCAAGGCTGCGCCGGACTCCGGTCCAAATAAGGCGATGGCCGTGGCGACAGCCAGCTCGAAGAAATTGCTGGCCCCGATGAGCGCACCGGGAGCAGCGATCGTATAGGGGACTTCCCATCGATGCATCAATCCGTAGGCCAGTGCCGCATTCATATAGACCTGCAAGAGAATCGGCACGGCGATTAACCCGACGTGCAGGGGTTTGCCCAGGATGTTCTGCGCCTGAAAGGCAAAGATCAGCACCAAAGTGAGGAGTAACGACGCCATCGTGACCGGGGCAAATCGCGGGAGTAACACTTCCTCTACCCATTGTCGGCCATGGCGATGCACGAGCCACAATCGAAGACCTCCTCCAACCACCAATGGAATCACGATAAAAATCGCCACCGAGTACAGCAATACATCAAACGGAACCGCAATCGACACAGCGCCGTGTACGAGCAGCCCGACAATCGGCACGAACAGGATCAGCAAAATGAGGTCATTTACGGCCACCTGAACGAGCGTGTAGGCAGGATCGCCCTCCGTGAGATAGCTCCAGACGAACACCATGGCCGTGCAAGGAGCGGCGGCAAGAATAATGGTTCCCGCGATGTATTGGTCGGCCTCGCCCGGTGTGATCCACGAGGAGAAGACGTATCGGAAGAACAGCCAGGCCAGGAAGGCCATGGAGAAGGGCTTAACCACCCAGTTCACGAATAAGGTGATGAGTAATCCAACCGGTCGCTTTCCTACATCACGAATGACAGCAAAATCGACTTTCATCATCATCGGCACGATCATGAACCAAATCAGCACCGCGATCGGCGTATTGATATGACTACCCTGCCCGAACTCCGCGTCTCGAAGACTCGCGATCAGGCCAGGGGCGGCCTGTCCTATCACCACTCCCGCCACCATGCATGCCGCCACCCAGACTGTGAGATAGCGATCAAAAAATGAGAGTCGCCTGACGGTTACCTGTGGCCGATCGATCGATGAAGCTAATTCCATATCTGTATTCCTTGGGCTTGGACACTTGAATGCCGGTTAATCGGTACCGACCGGTTTTGCCGCACGTATAAAGGCACTCATGAACTTGCCTTCCATCTCATCCAAGAACCGCTCATCGTTCAGGTCGGCACCGACCAGAAATGCTTTGACATCGACGGCCTGATAGACGCGCGTGGGTTCGATTCCGATCTCGACAAATCCCGCTTGGTTCAGCAGGCTTCGATACTCCATCTCTTCGAGCGCTCCGGCCACGCAACCGGCCCATAAATCAAGATTCCGCCGCACTTCGGACGGAACTGCGCCTTTCACCACTATGTCGGACAGAGCCAGTCGCCCGCCGGGACGCAGAACACGGAATGCCTCCTCGAGCACCCGTTCTTTTTCGCCCGACAGATTGACGACGCAATTGCTGATGATCACATCCACCGATCGATCGGGTAGCGGGATCTGTTCGATGGCCCCTTGTAAGAATTCAACGTTCTCCACGCCGGCCTTGCGCTGATTATCCCTCGCCAGGGCCAACATCTCGTCGGTCATGTCCAGGCCGTACACCTTTCCTGTCAGACCCACCCGTTTCGCAGAGAGCAGCACATCAATCCCGCCGCCGGATCCGAGATCCAGGACGGTCTCACCGGGACGGATTTCCGCCAAAGCGGTTGGATTCCCACAACCCAGCGAAGCAGCAACCGCGTCCACTGGCAGTTGCTCACGCTCCCCATCCGAGTATAAATTGGAGGTGATCGGGTCGACATTTGCCATCGGTGGAGCGGCACCACAGCAGGAACTGCTTCCGCTCCTGACTTGCCTGGCAGCCGCACCATATTTTTGCTTGACGAGATCTAGTATCTCCTGCGGGTCCATCCTCAATCCCTCCTCAGGCATCCATCAATATTTATTGATTCATCCGACAAAAAAATTCAACAACAGCTCGCAGCCCGCCGCCCCCTCTTGGCCTGCCTGAAAGAGTCCACGAGTCCGTCCAACTCATCGAGGGCTTCGGCATTGACGCTGTAATACATCCACCGACCGTCCCGCCGGTCGATAATCAACCTCGCGTCCTTCAGCACCCTGAGGTGAAAGGACAGCCGTGACTGTCCGGATTGCAGTTGGTCCGTCAACTCGCAGACACAGCGCTCTCCGTCCTTGAGCTCCTCAAGAATCTCCAACCGAGTCTGATCCGAAAGCGCATGAAACAGTTCAGCGGCGCGGGCCGGATGGTGAACCACACTTTTCTTCATGCCAAACAATATATCAACAAATCTTGATCAGTCAAGCACCACCATCTTAGCTGTTGCTCGCAGGTGCCCACTTTGTTAAGGTGCACCAGTGGCGACTTTGCCACTTCACTGAATTGAGTCACCTATGGTTTGGGACCCGAAAGATCCTTGGAGCAAAAAAGGCGATGACTTGGATCAGGCCTTTAGACAGGCCCAAGGCCAGCTACGTAATCTCCTCCCCACCGGTGGAATCCGTAACCTCGTGGTCGTCGCGATTGCGATTTTCCTTATTTGGCAAAGTGCGTTCATTGTGGCGCCGGACGAGGAAGGCGTGGTCAAACGCTTCGGCATTCCAGTGCGAGTCGTCGATCCCGGTCCTCACATGAAGATTCCGATCGTCGAAAGCGTATTGCAGCCGAAGGTGGCAAAGCTCCACCGGGTTGAAATCGGGTTTCGCAAGGATCGCCAAGGCCGCCAGCAGATGGTGCCACAAGAGGCCTTGATGCTGACCGGCGACATGAACATTCTGGCGATTGAGTTCATCGTCCAATACAAGATCAAGAGTTCACGTGAATATCTGTTCAATGTGGCGGACATCGACGAAACCATCGGGAAGGCGGCGGAAGCCTCGATGCGGGAAGTTATCGGCAAGAGCAAGATTGATGAAGCCCTCACCACCGGTAAAGCGCAAATTCAAAGCGACACCCAGGACCTTCTGCAGCACATCCTGGACGATTATAAAGCCGGCGTGCAGATTGCCGCGATTCAGCTGCAGGATGTCGATCCCCCCGAGGCGGTGGCTGCAGCGTTCAAAGACGTAACCAATGCCAAGGAAGATCGCGAAAAATTGATCAACCAGGCGCAGGGTTACCGTAACGACATTACCCCCAAGGCCAAGGGCGAGGCGGCGCAGCAAATCAATCAAGCGAAAGGGTACGCGCAGGCGAGACTCAACCGAGCCCAGGGGGAAGCCAATCGATTTCTGGCGACTTTAAAGGAATACAATCAGGCCAAGGACATTATCAGTAAACGGATTTATATCGAAACCCTTGAAGACGTGCTGCCGCACATCGACAAATTTGTCCTCGACGGTAAGGGTGGAGACCGTACCCTCCCATTTCTGCCGCTCGACCGGTTCACCAAGCCGGCCCCATCCGGTACTTCGCAGGAACGGACGCCATGAGCAAACAAGGATTCATCCTGGCTTTTGTCGGCATCATTCTCGGGCTCCTTATTTTAGGCGCGTCCCCGTTCTACGTGGTCGACGTGATCCAAAATGCCATTGTGGTTCAATTGGGGAAGCCGGTCCGGAACGTGACTGAGGGCGGTCTCTACATGAAGATACCGTTCATTGAGGAAGTCACCTACTTCGATAAGCGCCTGCTGGACTATGATTCTAATGCGCAGGACGTCATTACGCAGGATAAGAAAACCCTGCTCCTCGATAATTTTGCCAAATGGAGAATAACGGACCCGCTCAAGGTTTATCAGGCCTTCCAGAGTCAACGAGGCGCCCTTCAACGATTGCACGACATTATTTACTCGGAGCTGCGCGTTGAACTGGGACGGCACGAACTGGCAGAGATCGTCTCCTCGACCAGGGCTCAACTCATGGCCGTGGTGACACAGCGGGCGAATGAAAAAGCGTCGGTTTATGGAATTGAAATTCAGGACGTCCGCATTAAGCGAGCCGACCTGCCTGAGCAGAACGAAAAGGCGGTATTCTCCAGAATGCAAGCCGAGCGGGAACGGCAGGCAAAACAATATCGAGCGGAGGGTGCGGAAGAATCTCAGAAAATCAAATCCGAGGCCGAAAAAGATCGGGAAATTATTCTGGCAGAGGCCTATCGAGAGTCAGAGGAACTTCGGGGAGGCGGAGACGCAAAGGCATTCCGAATCTACGCGGATGCCTATCGCCAGGACCCTCGTTTTTTTGAATTTACCCGCACGATGGAAGCCTACCGCAAAACGCTTAAAGACAGGACAACCATCCTCGTGAGCCCAGACTCCGAATTTTTCCGGTTCCTCAAGCAACGTTAACAGCGCTCTACGAAAGCCCGACAATTTCTCCCGTCTGCGGATCCGTATCGATTCGTTCACCGACAGGCCGCCTCGGCAGGCCGGGCATCAGCTGGATTCCTGAACACACTGCCGTCAGGAATCCCGCACCCGCCAGGATCCGAACTTCCTGAATCGGGACGGTAAAACCGGATGGTCGCCCCTTTAGTGCAGGATCATGGGAGAGGGACAGTGGTGTCTTCGCCATACAAATCGGCAAGTCGTCGGATCCCATTCTGGTCGCCAATTCTATGTCTCGTTCGGCTTGAGGCGAAAATGAAACTCCCGCCGCGCCGTACATCGTGGTCGCGATGGTCTCAATCTTCTTCTTGATAGGCCACGAGAGATCGTACAGATGTTTGAACTGTGTCTCTTGCGCAGAGATTTTGACGACAGCCCGTGCAAGGTCCTCCGCCCCACGCCCCCCATCAGCCCAGTGTGTCGACACCGCGGCCGCATCCGCACCCGCAGATTTCGCGCGTTCGCAAACCCAACTCAATTCCTCCGGCGAATCATCCTGGAAGGCATTTACAGCCACTACTACCGGGACCCCATGAGCCCGCACGTTTGCAATATGCTGCTCCAGATTCGCAAATCCTTTTTCCAAGGCACTCTGATTCGGCCCGGATAGTCCGACGGGCAATGGGCTCCCTGCTTTTGCTACGCCCCCACCACCATGAAGTTTGAGCGCCCGAAGCGTCGCCACCACTACCCCGACATCGGGGCGGAGGCCTGAATTCCGACACTTAATATTGAAGAATTTCTCAGCGCCCAGATCACTGCCGAATCCGGCCTCGGTCACGACATATTCGGCGCAGCGCAAAGCCAACCGGTCCGAGATAACTGAGCAGTTCCCATGAGCAATATTTCCAAATGGCCCGGCGTGAACAAACGCCGGTGTCCCTTCCAGGGTCTGCACCAGATTTGGCAATAACGCGTCCTTCAATAACACCGCCATAGAACCAGCGCAACCGAGAGCTTCTGCTTTCGCGAACTCTCCGCTCTCAGTCAGACCAACGAGAATTCTCCCCAGACGTTGACGCAGGTCCGCCGGATCACTTGCCAGAGCCAGAACCGCCATGATTTCAGAGGCCTCTGTAATCACGAACTGCCCGGACCGTGTATCACTACCTGCGCCGATCATGATATCTCGCAACGCTCGATCACTCACACCAACCGTGCGAGGCCATCTGATCGTCTGCGGATCAAGCTTGAGCGCGTTTCCATGGAAGAGATGGTTATCTACAAATGCTGACAGCAGGTTATGACTGGCTGATACCGCGTGTGCATCGCCTGTAAAATGGAGATTGATCTCCTCCATCGGACAAACCTGCGCTCTCCCTCCTCCGGTCCCTCCGCCTTTAATTCCAAAGACCGGCCCCAGAGACGGTTGCCTGAGGGTGACCGCTGATCGGTATCCCAAGCGACAGAGTCCCATGCTCAGACCAATGGAGGTGGTCGTTTTCCCCTCACCCAGCGGCGTCGGGTTAATGGCCGTCACCAGAATATACCGCCCCAGTGGCCTATGCTGAAGTCGATTACCCAAGCTGAGGGAAATCTTTGCCTTGTATCGGCCAAACGGAACTACATCGTCTGAACTGATACCCAAGGCCTGTGCGACCTCAAATATGTGTTTCAGAGCAACAGAACGAGATATCTGCAGGTCATTCATGGGCATCCTCTTCGCATTAAGAGTGGCACGGATTTTTGAATAAGAGGTGGTACACGGATATCACACCGTAGTGAAGCGCAAACCACACTGGCACCCAAAGCGCCTTAGGGGAGGAGGATATACGATAGAATACGGGGGCAGAATAGAGACTACGAAGAATCAACCGAGAGGGAAATCGAGGCGGTCGTAGAAAACTCTTAGTTGGAACGAGACGATTAATCGAGAATGAATTTGGTCGGATCAAGCGCCTGACCGTTTTTCTTCACCATGTAGTGGAGGTGGGGCCCGGTGGAAAGACCAGTGCTTCCGACAAGAGCCACGACATCACCACGCTTTACACGCTGTCCCTCTTTCACAAGAGACTTGGCAAGATGTCCGTACACAGTTTCAATACCGTACCCATGATCCAACTTGACCATGTTACCCATTTTTGAGTCGAACGCGACTGTGACGACACGCCCCAGCGCCGGAGCTTGAACCGGAGCATTGGGCGAAGCGCCGATGTCAAGGCCGTCATGCCAGGCCGGCTTCTCTGTAAAAGGAGAAACCCGAGGGCCAAACGCGGAGGTCACCCAGCCGCGCACAGGCCAAATCGAAGGGGTTGATGCCCATTGGGTAGAGCGCTGCTCTGCGATTTGAGCCAGATTTTGCAAGGCCTCCTCCTGCTGAGCCGCTTCGCGCACCAGGGCCTCAATGCTGTCGCGCACTTGTTGTGCGATTTCTTCTATATTTTCTGTACTGAAGTCAGCGTCCGCCTGGGTACTCTCACGGGCGTCCGAGGTCTGCTGACGCGGTTCGGTACCGGATAAGGTCGCCCCGCTCCGCTGTAGACTCTCCCTGCCATCCGGCATAGGACCGTCATCGCCACCCCGCCCGTTTGCCAGATCGCCCGCTGGCTTTGTTGTATCAATTCCCAGCATGACACGAAGACGCTGATTAACTTCTCCCATGACCGACAGGCGTTTTTTTAAATCATCAATTGCGGCCGAAAAGGCGGCTGTTTGTTCACGCGCCCCCATGGCCTCGGCCCGAAAAGCGGACAATTGCCACACTTCCCCAGTCCGAATGACGTAATGGGAAACAACCAGCAGATCCGCGACAATTAAAATGGCGGCAAGAATCAGGAGCTTGCGCAAAAATTTGCGCGGGAAGCTAAATCGCAGGGGCTTCGAGGATGATCCTCTAAAGACGACAATGGTGTAGGCGTCACTGGTTTCGGCCGTTTGCTGACTCATACGACGGTCTCCCCTTCACGAGTTATCCCTGACTTCGGGCCCACCACTGCCTGCAGTGTACTGATCTGTGGCTTGATGGTCAACCCCTGGCAGTCAAATATTAATAGATTAGAATCAACTACTTATGCGTTTCCGCCTTGATCCATTCCAAATACGTCGCGGACCCCCTGACGATAGGAAGAGCGATGATTTCCGGAACACTGTAACTATGATGCTTCCGAATAAGCGCTTCGAGTTCAGCATATCGATCCAAGGTAGTTTTGAAAAGAATCAGACATTCATTCTCCACATGCATCTCATTGTCCCACCGAAAAATTGACTGCATACCTTTCACGACATTCGCACAAGCAGCCACCCCTGAAGATACAGATAAGACACCAAGCTGTTGGGCCTCCTCAGCGGACGAGGCGGTAACGAGTACGACAATATCCGATACAGCTATATCCACGGCCCCTCCATCACAAAGCAAATAACATGCCTACAGACTCGCCAACGGCATCGGAAATCATAACTTATCAAAGCTTTATAAAATATTGGGTGGTTCGCTTCTTTCTGTTATGAGGGCAGAATAATGGTCGGTATGTGAACATTGTGCTGAAAAATGAACAACTCAACTCTACCCCACAGTAGCCCTTGCCCATTGCGCCATCATACTTTGCAAAATTCCTTGGTCGTTTAATACATTACAAATCAGAGCACACCTCTCCACTTGAGCAGAAGGGCCGATCAGCAACTGAACACTTGTCAGAGTTGACACTCCTTTTCCGGCTCCCTTATGATCCGGTCATATTGATGCAGATGGAGGTGCACTGATGAGCTTTACAATTACTCCCAAGGATTTAAAGGCGAGGCTGGATAAGGGCGACAAACTCGTACTCGTGGACGTCCGGGAGCCGTGGGAATATGCTCTGGCCAAACTAGAAGGATCGGTGCTGGTTCCGTTAGCAACCCTTCAACAGTCGCTCGGCAAACTCGATCGCAATTCTGAAATCATCGCGTATTGCCACCATGGCATGAGAAGTGCGGATGCGACGGGATTTCTGCTGCAACAAGGGTTTGGAAATGTAAAGAATTTGATCGGAGGCATCGACGCCTGGTCTACCCAAGTCGACCCATCCGTCCCCCGTTACTAACGCAAGCTTTTACCCGATTTGTTCTCGGAAATACTCGACCGTCCGCCGCAACCCCTCACGGAGATCAACCCTGGACTCCCACCCCAGGTCATGGTGAAGTTTAGCAGAATCGATGACACTCCTCGCTTGCTCGCCTCTCTTCGCCGGACCGTGTAATTCCTTGAACTCAACCTTGGTAAGTTCCACCACGACCCGGAATAAATCGTTGATGGAGGTCTCGATGCCCGTACCGACGTTGTACACTCCCTCGACGTCGAGACCCATTGCCATCAAATTGGCCTCGACCACATCCTCGACATATACAAAGTCTCTGGTCTGTCGACCATTTCCATTCACCACCGCTTGCTCGCCATGGAGCATTTTCTGAATAAAAATTGCGACGACACCAGCTTCTCCTTCAGGATCCTGCCGCGGTCCATAAACATTGGCATATCGCAGACTCACGACCTGAATACCGCTCGAACGATGGTAATATGACAGGTAGTGCTCCCCGCACAATTTACTGATGCCATAAGGGGAAGCTGGCTGAGTGACATGGCTTTCCGGCGCTGGAAAGGTGACCTGTTCTCCATAGATGGCTCCGCCGGAAGAGGAAAAAATGACCTTCCTCGCCCCATGCTTGGAAGCCTGTTCGAGCACATTCAGCGTCCCGAGAACATTGACCTGCGCATCGAACATCGGGTCCTCCACCGAACGGCGGACATTCATTTGCGCAGCCAAATGAAAAACCACGGAGGGTCGCTCGTTGCGAAAGATCCGTTCTAGTTTTTGATTTTCGATATCTAGCTTATAGAATTGGACCAGTTTGGGGACATTCTTTCGCTTTCCCGTAACAAGATTATCAACAACGACCACCTCGTGCCCTTCCTGGAGCAGGCGATCCACCACATGCGACCCGATAAACCCCGCCCCTCCCGTAACTAAAACTTTCATACCTGTTCTCGCCTCTCATTCCCGACAGCCATGAATAGCCCCTGAGCGAATATTCGAAGGTCAGCGTACACCTTCTCCATCCTTGGGCAAAGCGTTTTCGTTTGACACTACGAATGTTAGATCACGACACTTCCTTACCGACTGGTCCACATTTGCATTCGGAGAGACTTTTACTCCTGCCGCCGAAACCAGGCCAACATTTCCCGATTTCCCTTGCGCCCCTCAATGGGCGACTCCATTCGGCCCGCTAACATCCACCCCAGCTGATGGGCACAAGTCACTACTTTTTTAGCCGACTCCTGCCGCAAACCGTCATCTCGAACAATCCCTCCTCGTCCGACAAGACCTTTTCCCACCTCGAACTGAGGTTTGATCAAGGTGATAATGGAGCCTGAATCTTTCAAATATGGCACGACGCAAGGCAAGACAATGGTGAGCGAGATAAACGAGACGTCGATGACGATCAGGTCGATTGGATCGCGGATAAACCCCTCCTCAAGATACCGAACGTTGGTTCGCTCCTTGAGCAACACGCGGGGATCTTGCCGAAGCCGCCAGTCGAACTGCCCATACCCGACATCGATGGCGTAGACGCGCACTGCACCTCGTTGCAGAAGACAATCAGTGAATCCGCCTGTGGAACAGCCGACATCAAAACAGACCATTCCTGTCGGATCGAACTGAAAATGCTCCAAGGCCGCGGCTAACTTCTCACCGCCTCGCCCAACATAGGGGGATCCGCGCCCCGCCACCACTACTTCTGCGTCCGGCAGGATCACTTTCGCCGCCTTGTCCACTACCAGTCCATTCACATGAACGAGGCCGGCGAGAATTAGCCTGGCCGCGTCCTCGCGACTCGCCACTAATCCGCGACTGACAAGTGCGCGGTCGAGCCGCTCACGCTCTGGACGTAGTTTTTGCACCATGGCAAGGCGGGAGATTCAAGACTCTGAGAACCAGGGGCGCACAGATCAGACGACAAACACTTTGTCACTGAGAAGGATCAGGCTCATCCTCACCGAGAGTAAACGCTTGAATTCTCTTTTTCCCATCCTTTTCCTGCACCAGGATCTCAACCTTCCGTTCCGCATCCTCCAGCATTTTGAGGCAGGTCTTCGACAGCCTGATCCCTTCCTCAAATATCTTCAATGAGTCATCGAGCGGCAGATCGCCCTTCTCCAGTTCAGCGACGATCGTTTCCAATCTCGCCATGGCATATTCAAATTTAATCGCTGCCACCGCATCTCCCTTGCTGATTCATAGGCCAACGCATTATTGCCCGCCTCCTCTGGCAGGTCAAGATACCGGGTGAGACAACACCTCTTTGACAACACACACCAAGCAACCTTCGGAAAGCCGAGCCCGAAGCACCTCTCCCGCCTGCACCTCTGAGGCGCGCCGCACGACCCGTCCAGATGGCACGGTTTGAAGGACGCTATACCCTCGCTTCAAGATCGCAAGAGGACTGAGAGCATCCAGCGCCGCCATGTGCGTGTCGACTGATTGTCTTCTGCAGAAAAGTCCGCGCCGAGCTTCCTGCTCCAGACGCTTACGTAGCTGGGGAACTAATACCCTCGAGGCGCGCATCATGCGTTGTGGGCTCTGACTCAGCAACGCATGATGTCGTTCCGACCTGACACGATATAGCAGATTCAGTCGTTCTGTCAGAAACCGCAGCAACTCGTCACTCAATTCGTCCAGACGTTGGGCTTGTGCTTGCAGGCGAAACCGCGTTTCGCGCAGGAGCCGGAATGACATGTCAAGACGATGGCGTTGCGTCACGACAAAGGTCTGCATTGTGCGGCGCAGGCGGAGACTCACTTCTTCCAGTCGATCAATCAGTTCTCCCAGCACCGGCACGACCGCTTCGGCCGCCGCAGAAGGAGTCGGAGCGCGGTAATCCGCGGCAAAGTCCGAGAGGGTGACATCAGTTTCGTGGCCGACCGCCGAAACGACCGGCACTCTGGACTGGACGATGGCCCGAACGACAGCTTCCTCATTAAATGCCCATAGATCTTCCGAAGTGCCCCCGCCCCGACCGACGATGAGGACTTCCACCTCCGGGACGGCGCTTAACGCCATAATAGCATCCGCGATGTACCCGGCGGCACCTTCTCCTTGAACGGGAACGGGGGCAATGAGGACATGCACGAGCGGACAGCGACGATGAAGCACGGCCAGAATGTCGCGAATGGCGGCACCCGTGCTGGATGTCACAACGCCGACGGTTCTGGGAAAGGGAGGTACGGGACGCTTACGCGCTTCTTCGAACAGTCCCTCCCGAGCCAACCGTTCCTTCAGCTGTTCAAACGCTAACTGAAACGCCCCGATGCCCTGGGGCTCGACCGTATCGATCACGAGTTGGTATTCGCCGCGCGGCTCATACACCGAGATACGCCCGCGCGCGATAATCGCCATGCCTTCCCGAATGGCGAACCGAAGTCGCGACACACCGGAACGAAAAAATACGGCCCGCAGCTGGCTCTGCTCGTCCTTCAGCGTGAGATACAGATGCCCGGAATTCGGTGAGCGAAGGTTGGATACTTCCCCTTCAATCCAAACATTTCGAAACTCTTGTTCGAGGGACTCGCGGATAAGCCGTGTGACGTCGGATACGGAGAGGAGAACTGGGAGGGAAGGGTTACGCCCGGTCATGCCTCACCGAGACATAGGGACGAATCGCAGGGACCAATGATCAATCCACCACTCGAATCCGCTCGATGGCCAGAGCTTTGCCAACTGTGGCGTCGAGATCGAGCAAGACCGCGCAGAACACGGTCGGTCCGGATGCCACCTCGAAACGGCGGGGCATGCCCGTGAGAAACTTTTCGATCGCCAACTCTTTTTTTATTCCGATGACCGAATGCAAGGGGCCAGTCATTCCTATATCGGTTATATAGGCCGTACCCTTGGGCAGAATTTGCTCGTCCGCGGTTTGCACATGGGTATGCGTTCCTGCCACAGCCGTCACCAGCCCGTCCAGGTAATGTGCCATTGCCATCTTCTCAGAAGTGGCCTCCGCATGCATGTCAACCACGATGGCGGCCGCCTGCGTCTTCAGACGCTCAACCTCTCGCTTGCCCACCTGGAAGGGACAATCGATGGTCGGCATGAATGCCCGCCCCATGAGATGGAGAATGCCCAGAGACTCGCCACCCGGGGTTGTGAACACATAACTGCCGCGCCCCGGCACACCAGAGGGATAATTGGCCGGACGCAGGAGACGAGGTTCGCGCGGGAACACTTCAAGAATCTCTTTTTTGTCCCATGCGTGATTCCCAGTGGTGATCACCGACACGCCCAGATCGAAGAGGTCATCCACCAAGTCCGGAGTGATCCCGAACCCGCCTGCGACATTCTCGCCATTTCCGATTACGACATCAACGGCGTGCTTTGCGATGAGTTTAGGCAGCAGGCGAGCCACGGCTCTTCGCCCCGGCTCGCCCATGATATCGCCGATCATCAGAACCTTCATACGCAGTTACTCATTTTGCGAAATCGACAAATCGGCTCTCCCGAATCACCGTGACCTTGATCTGGCCGGGGTAGGTCAACTCCTGCTCGATTTTCTTAGCCAAGTCACGAGACAGTTGGAAACATTCCGGGTCGGTCAGATCTTCCTGTTTTACTATGACACGGATTTCGCGGCCGGCTTGAATCGCATAGGCCTTCTGAACGCCCTTATGGACGGTCGCCAGCGACTCCAATTTCTCTAGCCGCTTCACATAGGACTCCAGCGCTTCGCGTCGAGCACCCGGGCGCGCCGCGGACAGCGCTTCAGCTGCCGCCACCAGCACCGTTTCCGGACAAATCGGCTCTACCTGCTCGTGATGTGCCGCGATCGCGTTCACCACCTTGGCACTTTCGCCGTACTTTTTAGCGATCTCAGCACCCAACATGGCATGTGGACCCTCTTCTTCATGGCTCACCGCCTTACCAATGTCATGTAACAGGGCGCCTCGCTTGGCGAGCTTGACATCCAGTTTCAGCTCAGATGCCATGATCCCGCAGATGTAGGCAGCCTCCCGGGCGTGGTACAGATTATTCTGTCCGTAACTGGTTCGATACTTGAGACGGCCCAGCACCTTGACCAACTCGGGATGGAAATCGGACAATCCGACTTCGAAGATTACCTTCTCGGCCTCTTCAATCATCAGCTTCTCGATATCCACCTTAACCTTTTCGACAATTTCTTCAATGCGGGTTGGATGGATACGGCCATCGTGCATGAGCCGTTCAAGCGATACCTTGGCAATCTCACGCCGAAGCGGATCGAATCCTGAAATAATGACCGCCTCCGGCGTCTCATCGATGATAAGGTCGATTCCCGTAGCCGCTTCGATCGCACGAATGTTTCTGCCCTCTCGACCGATAATCCGTCCCTTCATGGCATCGTTGGCAATCGGCACAACCGAGATCGTTGCCTCGTTCACGTAGTCACGAGTCACCCGCTGAATTGAACTTGCAATGATTTCTCGTGCTTCCCGATCCGCATTTTCCTTCGCCTCTTCGAGCATGCGTTTCGCCAGACCGGCCGCTTCCAAGCGAGCTTGGCTTTCCATCTCCTGGATCAGCTGTCGCTTGGCTTCCTCGGCGGTCAGGCTCGCCACCCGCTCCAGTGCTTCGCGATGCTGCTTGACTGCCAGCAGACAGGCCGCTTCCTTTTGCGCCAACCCCTCTTCCCGCTTGATAAGTTCCTGCTCACGCCTCAGCAGGTCCTGATCGCGCTTTTCGAGGACACTCACCTTCTTATCAACGTTTTCTTCCCGTTGCGAGACTCGACGCTCCGTATGAGCAAACTCCGCGAGCTTCGTTTTCTGTTCTTTCTCCAGTTCAATTTTTGCCTGGAACACCAAGTCCTTGGCTTCCAACTTGGCCTCTTTGACCAAATTCTCCGCTTCACGCTGGGCTGACTGGACGACGTTAGCAGACTGATTCTCAGCCTCTGCTCGGCGCGCCAAAACCGACCGGCGGCGCAGGAATTCATAGGCACCGGCACCCAACACCGCTCCCACTAGTCCGATAATGATGTATGCAACGACGCTGAGAGAAATGGGAACCACCTCCCTTACGGCAGCGGGACAGCACGCTGTCACCCTGCAAATAAACGCACCTAGGGTTTTAGGGGAGCAAAGAGTTATGATTATGAAAGGAAAGCTAACGCGAAAGGGGGAAAACCTGACCTCTTGAGCCAGTGGAAACGAACTGTGGAATCGCTGTCTCTAATTCAAGTGGAGGGGTGGTCGCCCCCGACCCGAATCAATTCTCCTGTCACATCTCAGGCGAAGGGATTGACCCCGCCTGATGGGAACAGGAATGTGTACTGGGCAAATCAGAGCCCGGGATACAGCTGCACGAACGTGCTCGGTACCCAGAAAGTTCCGCGCCTTGCCAACCTGCTTCATAAACGCACATGCACTGGCCGCGTAGCCAACCCACACCACCACCACCACATTGAAAAGCACTACAAAATCAAGCGATTCCATATTTTTAGCGCTCAAAGACTCTTCAGATTGTCCGTCCTTATTCGAAGCTTCCTTTCCTCTCCTGCCCTTGTTGACCATCAGGTCAATACAACACGGAAACGATAACAAAGGAGTGATGTGAAAGCAAGGCGAAACTCATCGGGACAACATGGAAGGCATCTGTTGATCGATCGAATCCATGAGGGAAGCCATGCGGCGATCGGCATCGGCCTCGCCCTGGCGGTTTTTTCGCTCCGACTCCATCAATTCATGGGCAAGATTGAATGCCGCGAGCACTGCCAATTTGGCGGGAGTAGCGGACCGCAGCCCAGCCGCCACCTTCTTCATCTGAGTATCGACCAGTTCCGCAAGCTTTTTCACATAGGATTCATCCGCTTCGCCGGTGATGGCATAACGCTGGCCGTAGATTTCCACGTCAATGGTCTTAGTCAAACGCCACCTCCTTGGATTCATCCAGGCATTCCAATAGATCGATTTCGCCGAGCACCTTCTCGATGCGTGAGCGTATATCGACCCGCTCCTGTTCCCAACGTCGATTCTCGTCGTCGCGCACCGCAACCTGTTCACGCGCTAGGCGAAGCTCATCCTCCAAGGAGGCATTCTTTCGCTTGACGTCCTGAACGAGTTTCACCAGGTCGCGAATACGAATTTCAAGAGCATCGAGACGATCTAAAGTCATGGCATATCCTCATGTCAAAGTGGGTGGTTCTTATACGCATCGATCACGGAGGCGAAATATAGGAAGTTCACTTCTGCTTGTCAAGAAAACGGGGGTCCACTAAGACGTCCCCTGATTAAGACGTCGATATTCCCCATAACTGCGCAAGACTCGCTTCACGTACAACCGCGTTTCCTGATAGGGAATAAGCTCAACAAACTCATCTTGATCCCTTCCGCGGTGCATGGCGATCCAGTTATTTACGGCAATTGGGCCGGCATTATAGGCCGCGACGGCATAGGCCAGATTACCTCCATATTGCTCCAGTAACTGGCCGAGGTACCGGACACCCAACTGAATATTGGTTTCACGGTCAAACAATTCCTCCCGACCTACTGCGGGGAACCCATGCCGCCGTGCCACCGCATTCGCCGTGACTGGCATCAGCTGCATCAATCCCACCGCTCCCACCACAGAAAGGGCCTTTTCATCATATTGACTTTCCTCGCGAATGATCGCCGCGGCCAGGTAGGGATCGACTGCCGCCACACCTTGTGCGGCAATGGTGGGAAGCAGGCCCGTCGGATAGGCCACTGTCCAGAGTGCAGGAGCTGTCGGCAACCCGCTTCGTTCCAGCTTTTCTCGAAAATAGACTTTGGCCACACGTAGCGCTGGGTGATACGCTCCCACTTCACTGAGCAACGTTGAGAAGGCCAGGAGTACGTCCTGATCTCGACTGTATTGTTCCGTCAAAAACCCCAGTTCTCGAGCCGCCTCCTGAGCGAATCCCAAGGTCTTGAGCTCCATACCCCGTTGATAAACCACATGACGTTCGATCTCGGGCCGACGATTTTCAGGCAAACGCTCACGCTCCTTGCCCAGAGGAGTTTCCGGCGACGTCGCAATAGGAGCGGCCACCGGCAAGGCAACCCTGCGCCCGGCTAACTGACAATAGTAACTAAAGGCAAACCGCTGGCAGACTCGTGAATAATCCTCGATGGGAGCAGTATTGTGTTCGTGTTCCGTGGCTCGTGCGGCCCAATACAATGCCTGAGGCTCGAACCCGTTCACATGCATCTCGACTACGGCCCGAAACGTCCCGGCTGCGTCCCGATACCGGGCCGTCCGATATTGCACCCATCCTGCACGCCACAATCCTTCCGCGCGCTGGCTCGCGGACTCGCCGAATCTCGCCACCTGCCGGTACATACCGATCGCCTCGTCAAATCGTCCCTCATCTTCGAACCACACACCTGCAAACAGATGAACCTGCGCCCGCTGATCACCGCTAAGGGGACTCTGCGACACGGATCGAGCCAACTCGGTGAGTTTGTTTCCCTGATTTTGTCGCAGATACACCCGTGCCAGCCAGACAGTGGCTTCTGAAGATTCCTGGACACGCTCGGCAGCCAAGTTGCGGAAGGTCTCCCGTGCCTGGTCATATTGCTTGAGCCGAACATAGGCGACACCCAGCTTGAGTCGGGCATCAAACCGTCGAGGATGCTCCGGGCTCAAGGCGAGGAAACGGCGGAGTTCATCAACTGCTTCACTTTGCATAGCCAGGGCCAGGTACGCCTGGGCACGGAGCGAGTGGTCTTCAGCGGTCGGTGCCCAGGCTTCACCCCCCAGTCCCACATCCAGACGCGCCTTCGCTTCGCGTGCTTCGGGGGCTTGGGGGTACCGCAACCAGAGATGCTTCATGGCGGCGCGCGCTTCCGGAATTCGGTTTTCCCGAAGGTGGCACTCAGCTTGATGCCACAAGGCCAGTGGAGCAGCCGGGTCCTTGTCCCCGCTAGCCACTGCTCGCTCCAGCCAGTCCACCGCGCGGAAACAAACATTCGCGGCGTACCAGGCCTCACCTGCGCGGAACGCGGCTTTCGTGAGCAGATTCGAGTCCGGCATCAGCTTGGGGATTGTCTCAAATAATTCCGCGGCCTGAATCGGTTCATTGAGCCGGAGGAGCGATTCTCCAATCCAAAGCCGAAGATAATCGTCCAGGATCGGAAGGTCCGGTTGAGCCGCACGAAGAAGCTTCAGGGCCTCTGCGGGATCCGACTCGGTCAAGAGCACGCCAAGAACCACGCCGGCTCGTTTCGCCCATATAGTAGAAGGATAGAGCTCCCTCACCGACCCAAGCTGATCGACTTTCAACTTCAGGGCCTGCTCGCGCTGCACGGCCGAGCCGGAACGTTCGTTGATTTTTACCGCTGAACGGAAACAGTCTTCGGCGGTATCACAGCCGGGAGGGGCAGTTGGCGGGAGGGTCGGTGAATCTGCAATGGCCAACAACACCCCCGACAGCAGCAAACAGGCTCCGAGGGCCGTTAATATTGTTCGGGAAGCCAGTGGGGTCACAATCTCGTCCTGCACAGGGGGTAAACCGAGATCATTATAGCGTAACGCGCCACAAACGCGATCAGCTTCGCCTTGCTTGTCACAAGTTTTTTCCCTGTGCTAGGCTCCGGCTATGAATCACCAGAACGACAGTCGGATGACTCTCCTCGCTTTGACTGAACACGGGACGGCCGAATTCGTCTCTTCACTCGGCTGGCCGGCTTTCCGCACCCAACAAATCTTGCGCTGGCTGCACCAGGAGCGTATTCACAACTTCGCCGCCATGACGAACCTGTCGCGAAAGGAACGCGACTATCTGACCGAGCGCTGCGTCGTCGGGAGAACCTCCGACGTTCAGATTTTCGCATCTCAGGACGGCACAAGAAAATTCGTACTGACCCTGTCCGACGGTAAACAAGTCGAGTGCGTTCTGATCCCCGACATGGATCGGCTCACGCTGTGCCTGTCCACCCAGGTGGGCTGCACACTCGACTGCGGGTTTTGCCTGACCGGCATGCTCGGGCTTCAGCGCAATCTCCGCGCCCACGAGATTATCGACCAAGTGCTCCTTGTTCAAGATCACCTGGGCACAGGCGAACGAGTGACTAATCTCGTGTTTATGGGTATGGGGGAACCTTTGGCCAATCTCGACGCGGTAGCCGACGCCGTCGCGCGTCTGACCAATCAAACTTGGGGCCTAGGATTCTCGCCTCGCCGGATCACGATCTCCACGGCGGGGCTGGCGTCGCGCATCAAAGACGTGGCCCCGCTGAAGGTGCACCTGGCTATTTCATTGAATGCGACGACCGACGAACTCCGGCACCGGATCATGCCCGCTGCCAACCGGCTCCATACGCTCCAGGCTCTGCTCGCTGCTTGCCGCGCATATCCGCTTGCGGAGCGCGATCGTCTCACCTTCGAATATGTACTGCTCGCGGATGTGAACGACCAGGCTGACGACGCCGCGCGGCTCATCAAATTACTCCGAGGCCTCCGTTGCAAAGTAAACCTTATTGCATTCAACCCGTTTCCAGGGAGCCCCTACCGACGCCCATCGGATGCGGCGATCGAAACCTTTCAGGACATTCTGCGCAAGGGTCATGTGGACGTGTATCTCCGCCGCAGTCGAGGTCGCGATGTGCTGGGGGCCTGCGGACAGCTGGGCCGGATTGTTGACGGAACGCCGGCTCCTGTTGCCTTGACACAGATTGAAACCCGTTGTTAGCATGTTCTTCGTACATGCCTGAACTGAATACAGCCCCCAATTCATTGCCCACGGGCTGGTCCGTCCTAGTCCTTTCATTCCTTCTCCTCGTCCTTGCCATTGTCCATCCCCTTCCGGCCTATTCGGTCGAACCCAAAGAATTTATTTTGTCCAATGAGATGAAGGTCATCCTGGTGGAAGTGCCAAAAGCTCCCGTCGCCACCGTCCAGGTCTGGTACAAGGTGGGATCTCGCAACGAAGTCATGGGACGGGCGGGATTGTCCCACATGCTGGAACATATGATGTTCAAAGGCACGGCGAAGTACCCGAAGGGAACATTCTCGCGGCTTGTTCGCAAAAATGGGGGAATGGATAATGCTTTTACCAGCCAGGATTTCACCGCCTACTTTGAAAACCTGGCTGCCGATCGCGTCACTTTGGCACTCGAACTTGAAGCCGATCGGATGCAGGGACTGATTCTCGACGCCAACGAATTCAAGACCGAGAGGGAGGTTGTCAAGGAGGAGCGGCGTCTTCGTAATGAAGATGATCCGCAAGGCGCGCTGGTCGAAGCTCTTTTCGCGCAGGCGTTCATGAGCCATCCCTATCATTGGCCGGTGATCGGATGGTTCTCCGACCTGGACGCAATGAGCCTCGACGACCTGCAACGCCATTATGACACCTACTACTCGCCGAACAACGCCACGTTGGTCGTCGTCGGCGACATCAAAGCGGACACCTTGCTTCCGACGATCGCCAGGCTGTTCGAACCCATTCCCAAAGGTCCGTCGCCCAAACCGCTGACTGTCACTGAGGGCCAACAGCGAGGCGAACGTCGCTTCCTCTTGAAACGTGAAGCACAAGTGCCGTTCGTGATGATGGGATACCGCGCGCCTAATTTCGTCAGCGACGATTCTTATGCCTTGAACGTGCTCGAGTCTATTCTGTCCCACGGCAAGAGCGCACGACTGTATCGAAGTCTTGTGTACGAGCAAAAAACGGCGCTGGCGGTGGGAGCAGACTACGGCTTGATGCAGGCTGATCCGGGATTGTTTTACTTCTATGCAGTGGTGAAGCCTGGCGAAAAGTTCGAGGTCGTGGAGGATGCCATTATCAAGGAGATCCACCGGCTCCAGACCGAGCCGCCGAGCGAACTGGAACTCCAGCGCGCAAAAAACCAAATCGAAGCCTCCCACATTTTCGAACAAGATTCGAATTTCCGGCAGGCCATGTTGCTGGGAGAGGCCGAGACCATCGGAGCGGGGTGGCGTAAGGTTAATCAGTTTGTGGAACGCACCCGCGCCGTCACAGCACAGGACGTCCAGCGGGTTGCGTCGCAATACCTGACCGCGGACACGCGTACCATGGGGACCCTGATTCCCCAACCACCCCAAGTACAGTCGGCTCCGCCGACCCAATCCCACTAGCGAGCCAGCCGCGATGATTCGACCATACAGGACGTTACGGACGCACCGATTCTCCGGCCCCCATGCTGCAGCCCTACTCATGCTGGGGGTGTTCTGCGCCACACTCAGCCTTCCATTCGCCCCTGCGCGCGCCGCTGAGATCGTTCCCACCCGCAGTGTCACGGCGAACGGCATCACGGTGTTGTTCCTTGAGCAGCATTTCATCCCTACAGTGGAGATTCATGCGCTCGTAAAGGTGGGATCGGCCCAGGATCCAGCCGACAAAGCCGGCCTCGCCAATCTCACTGCCAGCCTCCTGGACGAGGGCACTTTAAGCCGCAGCGCTCGACAATTCGCCGAACAAATCGACTTTGTGGGAGGCTCCCTCGCAGCCCATGCGGCAGAAGACTTCACCACCGCCTCAGCCCGCGTGCTCAAGAAGGATGCCGATTTAGGCTTCTCACTCCTGGCCGACATGCTCCAACACCCCGCATTCCATAAAGATGAGTTTGAGCGGGTCCGCACTCAAATCTTGGGTGAGATCATCAGCGATGACGATGACCCCGGGAATGTGGCCATGAAGGCGTTCCATCAGCTAATTTTCCACGGACATCCATACAGCTGGCCGGCCCAGGGTACCGAAGACACGCTGAATAAAATCACCGTGGCCGATCTCCAGCAGTTTCATGCCAGGGAATACCTGCCCAACCAGACGATCCTCGTTATTGTCGGCGATCTCACCCAGGAGCAGGCGACAACGCTCGTTCAAAACCATTTCGGATCATGGAGAAAAGGTCCGCCCCCACCCTCCCTGGTTAAAAAACCCGCTCCCATCGAACGGAAAATGGTTCAGCTCATCGAGAAGGATTTGACGCAGTCGACCATCGTCCTCGGACATACAGGGATCAGTCGGACCAATCCGGACTACTACGCCGTCACGGTTATGAACTATATTTTAGGCGCCGGCGGCTTCTCGTCACGACTCATGGATTCGATTCGAGACAAGCAGGGACTCGCGTACGGCATCATGAGTCATTTCGATACCCGTTTGATGCCGGGTGCGTTCTTCATCAATCTACAGACAAGAACCGAGTTTACTAATCAGGCCATTAGCGGAGTTTTAGCGGAGGTGAAGGGAATCCGTGATGCCCAGGTGACGGATCAGGAACTCAACGAAGCCAAGTCATTCATCATCGGCAGTTTCCCGCTGCGGGTGGATTCCAGTGCGAAGCTGGCGAACGTCCTGGCCCAGGTGGAGTTTTATAATCTGGGATTGGATTACTTCACGCAATACCCCAAGGCCATCGAGAAAGTGACGAAAGAAGACGTCCTGCGTGCAGCCAAACAGTACCTTGATCCCCAACACTACGCCCTGGTGGTCGTCGGGTCGATCGCGAAAGCCAAAGTTAAACAGTAGCCGGCGATGCGATAGCCGGTCCGCATTAGAGACTGAATTCCCATGGCTCCCACAACCCAACTGACCACCAAAATCTTCCGGGCTCGTCACCTTCTCCGTGAAATGGGATCCGTCGTCGTTGCGTTCTCCGGCGGCATCGACAGTTCGCTGGTGCTGAAATTGGCTCATGGCGAGCTGGGGAAGAAAGCCATCGGGGTCACTGCGGTTTCTCCAACGTTTCCCGCGATCGAGCTCGAAACGACGCAGCGAATCGCCGCGGAGATCGGGGCGAGTCACCGCATTGTTGAAACAGACCAATTGGAAATCCCAGAGTTTGTCCGCAACGACGCCACGCGCTGTTATCACTGCAAAACGGATCTGTATACGCTCCTGAGCACGATACGCGGCGAATATGCGGCAAGCTGCATTGTCGACGGCACCAACGTGGATGATCTGGGAGATGACCGGCCCGGACTCAAGGCTGCCCGGGAGTGGGGCGTTCGCAGTCCCTTACTGGAAGCCGACTTTTCAAAGGCGGATATTCGTGAGGCGGCAAGAGCACTCTCCCTCTCCAATTGGGAAAAACCGGCCGCAGCCTGTCTCTCTTCACGAGTACCGCGCGGGATCACCATTACAAAAGCCATCCTGTCACGCGTAGAGCAGGCGGAAGCAGTCCTGGCCAGCGAGGGATTCCGCCAATACCGCGTACGAGATCACGGAGACATTGCCAGGATAGAACTCGCAATGGCAGAACTGCCGGGCTTGATCCATCCAGGTCGACGTGAGCGACTGGCCGCAGCCCTGAAAGATCTGGGATACCGCTTCGTCACCCTCGATTTGGAAGGATACCGCCAGGGAGGCGTGAGCCTCACCCCCCCGGCGTAGTCGACTAATTCCGGCTTTGGTAGGTTTTTGAGAGGGCGTCCAAGGCTTCGTCCGCCAACCGGCGATGATCAGCTTCCGTCAGTGCCCGTCCCACGACTTTCTCCGCCACCATCAATGCCAAGTCGGTGGTCTGCGACCGGATATCCTGCACCGCCTTGCGGCGTTCCTGCTCAATCTCGCGAGTCGCATCTCCCTTGATCCTCTCGGCATCCACCGTCATACGCTGCTCGTTTTCTTCCATCAACCGCTGGGCCCGCTCCTTGGCCTGCGTCAGCAACGCTTCTGCATCCTTCGCTGCCGTCGCCAGTTTGGCTTCATATTCCCTCAGCTTGCGCTCGGCTTCTGAGCGGTGTCGTTCAGCCTGATCGAGGCTGTCCTTGATCTTTTTCTCTCGCTCTTCGAGCATACCCAACAGGCTTGGGAACGCATACTTGTAGAGCAAGAAAAATAGAATCCCGAAGGAGAGGATCTCCCAGAAGATCAGCGATGAAAAGAAATGCGATTCAAATTGAGGCATAGTCTAAGTATCCAACTTGGTTGAGGGTTCTGAGCCGGGTCAGAATGCCGGCACCAGGGCTCCCCATCGATGCAATTACTTGCGTAAGCCCATGATGATGAATGCAATGACCAGCCCGTACAGGGCGATCGCTTCGACCAGCGCGAATCCGATCCACATGTATTTACCGACGCGCCCCTCCGCTTCCGGCTGACGAGCCACGGCTTCGATCATTTTCCCGAAGATATACCCGATTCCCACACCCGCTCCGGCGAACCCCGCCGCCGCCAATCCCATGCCCACTAACGCTGCTGCTGCTGCATCCATTGTTTGACCTTCCTCCCTTATGTAGACAACGCGACTTAGTGTGCGTGCTCGCTATGACCGTGCAGGGTGACCGCATCCCCTAGATACACACAGCTCAACACGGTGAATATATATGCTTGAATAAACGCAATGCCGACTTCGAGACCGTTCATGGCAATCGTAAATGCAAAGGGGAGCCATCCGATCAATAATCCGCCGCTGATTGCCAGACCGAACAGCACGCCGAGAATGACGTGGCCGGCGGTCATATTAGCAAACAACCGTACCGCCAGCGAGATGGGCCTCGCCAATTGACTGATTAACTCGATCGGGATCATCAACGGCAGGAGCCAGCCCGGTGTCCCGGGCGGCACGAGAATACCGAGGAACTTCATCCCATGCAGGGAAAAGCCGAGCACCAGACTCAGCCCGTACACCCCCACCGCGAAGACCGCCGTCACAATAATTTGACTGGTGACCGTATAGGATCCCGGAATCAAGCCGAGGAGATTGGCAAAGAGAATAAAGAGAAACAACGTACCGATCAGCGGGAAGTATTTCATCCCCGGCTCGCCCATCGTATCCAAAATAATCCCACGAATGAACTCCACGATCAGTTCAGCCATGTTTTGCAATTTGCCGGGAACCAACTTACGAGCCGTGGCCGCCGAGATCATTAAGAAGGCAACCAGACCCACGACGATCCACATCAGGACGACGGCTTTGTTGATGGAGATATCAATCCCTGCTGGAACCAGCGGAATCAACTCGTGCAATTCAAAAGCATGTAGCGGACTTTCTTCCACGATGATCCTTTTTCAGTCGGTCGATCGGGTTATCTCTGCCAGCGCTGTGCCGATCGATAGGCACCCCTGATGCCGGCTGCAGCTCCCAATACCAACCCGGCCACCATTCCCCATGGACTGGACCCCAGGAGATAGGTATCGATGACCCAGCCCAGCCCTCCCCCGACGATCAACGCAGCGAGCAGTTCCGTCCCAATCCGGACAGCCTGTCCGAGCCCCGCATATAACGGATCCTGAGAGGGGGGCATACGTGCTCACGCGCGGCACCCTTCAGCACAATGTGACAGGGTGCACCCATCGGCGGGCGCGCCATTCAAGCAAATTCGCTGGGGCCTTGTCAAGAAGTTGGCTGGCTATGACCAAGCCGCTCGATACGGTATAGTCTTTTTCGTAGAGATCACGGTCCCGTTCAGCATGGAATCATGACGTCCTCCTACGACAGGGCATTTCTCAGCGGGCCTCCCCGCCCGTTGGTATTGGTGCGACCACAACCCAATGCCGATCCCTTCATGTTGTACCGGAGACTCGCGAAGCCGGACCGCCCGTCCTTCCTGCTGGAAAGCGGCAATGGATCCCACACCACCGCACGTTACTCATTCTTCGGAAGCGACCCTTATCTCACGCTTACCGGTCGCGGGCTGCATTATCAGATGGACTGTGGCGGCCTGGTTCGAACCTACAAGGGATCAGGCCTTGAGGCTCTCCGGCAGACCTTGGCCGATTCGATCATCGCAATACCGGACGGCCTGCCACCGTTTTTTGGCGGCGCTCTCGGTTATCTCAGTTATGACCTCGTCCGTTCGTTCGAGTCACTTCCAGCCCTGGCCGCCGACGACCTTGCGCTTCCGGACCTGCAAATGGCCTTTCTGGATATCGTGGCCGCGGTGGATCATCAGACGCGCCTGCTCTATCTGATGTTCTGCCCGCCCCTCTCACGGTTCCAAAGCGAACCGCGGGAGAAATTGTACCGTGAAGGGTGCGACCGGTTGTCTGAACTAGAGGCCCGATTGACCAGCCCGCTGCCGGACAGTGCCCCATCCTGCTGGTCCGCCTCGGCGCCCCTCGTCCCCAGCCAATCACGTGAAACCTACACGGCCTGTGTCCGGCGATGTAAAGAATACATTACAGCCGGCGATATCTATCAGGCGAACCTCTCCCACCGATTCATTCTCGAATTGGAATCCGGGTTTTCCACACAGGGATTCGGCTACGCCATTGACCTCTACGGCCAACTTCGCCTGGTGAATCCCTCTCCATTTGCCGGACTCGCGCAATTTCCTGACCTTACGCTTGTCAGCTGTTCACCCGAGCGGCTTGTGCAATTGACCGGCTCAACGGCATCCGTCAGACCGATCGCGGGAACCAGACCGCGAGGACTCAGCCAGGAACAAGATCGCCAGCTACGCGCCGAATTGATTTCGAATCCAAAGGAGCGGGCCGAGCACGTGATGCTCGTCGATCTGGAACGTAACGATCTCGGTAAGGTCTCACGGTATGGTTCCGTACGCGTCGATGAGTTCATGACGATTGAACAATATTCACACGTTAGTCACCTGGTGTCCGGCGTGACCGGCGTCCTGCAACCGGGCACTTCGTCGATGGATCTCGTACAAGCCGTATTTCCCGGTGGGACCATTACCGGCGTTCCAAAGCTGCGCTGCATGGAAATTATCGAAGAGCTGGAACCGGTCCGACGCGGACTTTATACCGGGGCATTAGGATACTTTAGTTGGAGCGGCGATCTGGATCTGAACATCCTAATTCGCACCTTGGTCCTGACGGGGGGCTACGGATATCTGCAAGTCGGGGCAGGCATCGTGGCTGATTCAGACCCTGAGCGCGAGTATGAGGAGACGCTTTCCAAAGCTGGTGCGTTTTTCAAAATACTGGAGGCCGGCCGCTGATGTGGGTGTTTCTGAACGATCGTTTCGTGCGTCAGAAGGAGGCCGTGGTGTCGGTCTTTGACCACGGATTCTTGTACGGGGACGGAGTCTACGAAACCATTCGATCCTACGGACCCCGCATTTTCATGCGCGACCAACACCTCGCCAGACTTCGACGCTCCGCCGAGGCCATCGGGCTGAACATTCCCATCCCCGACTCGCAGTGGCCTGAACTGCTCCACGAAGCCATGCGTCGCAACGAGGTCGGCACTGATCGGCTGGATGCCTATCTCCGTATTACGATCTCCCGGGGTGAAGGAGAAATCGGGCTCGATCCCGCGCTCTGCCCGCATCCGACCGTCGTGATCATGACCAAACCCCTCCAACCGTATCCGGCGGCCCTCTCGCGCGACGGAGTTGCGCTCACCGTCGCACAGACCAGGCGAAATCTTCCCGAGGCCTTGTCCCCTCAAATCAAAGCCACAAATTTTCTCAACAACATTCTGGCCAAGCGTGAATCCATCGCGGCCGGGACCTTCGACAGTCTCCTACTGAATTGGAAAGATGATGTCACCGAATGCACGATCAGCAATATCTTCTTCGTGTCGGACGGAACCGTACACACACCTGCAATGGAGTGCGGCATCTTAGACGGCATCACGCGAACCATCGTGATGAACCTGGCACAGGAGGACAGTCTCCCTGTCGAAGAAGGTCACTATCCCCTCACGGCCCTTCGCCGGGCGGATGAATGTTTCCTGACCAATACCACGATGGAAATCATGCCGGTCACTCGAATTGATGACTTCCGCATCGGTACGGGCCTACCCGGTCCGCGCACGCGCCGCCTTCAGGCACTCTTTGCTGCCACCCGGTCGCGACACCTCGAATCGGCTTCGTAGGGTCATCATCCACTATCGCAAGCGATATCAGTTACTTCCATCGTCATTGCCACACCCGATCAGGCGGCGCGTCTTTTGACAGGCAGGGGGTCCGATGCTACGGTTACAACAGCAGAGTTGAACACTCAGTACTCACCGGAACCCCAATCCACATGACCCATGTGACCCGACTGACCCTAGCCCTCTGCTCCACTGCGACCCTTTTACTGTCAACAGGGCCCGCTCGCGGAGACGTTTACCAGTACATCGACGCCAACGGAACCATTTCCCTTACCAACGTCCCTAATGACCCCCGATATCGACGTGTGATTTCGGAGCTGCCTCGCGCCCGCAGCGTGATATCCGACAGCGAGTTGGAACCGGTCATTGCGCGATATTCCCGAGCGCATCGTCTGCATCCGGCGTTGATCCGTGCCGTGATCAAGACGGAGTCCGATTTCGATCCCTTAGCGGTGTCGCGTGCCGGGGCTATCGGGTTAATGCAGCTGATGCCGCAGACCGCCGTCCGGTTGCACGTACGTGACTCCTACAATCCGGAAGACAATATCGGCGGCGGAACGAAGTATCTCCGCCAGCTGCTGGACCGGTTTGAGGGAAATTTACCGCTGGCCTTGGCCGCCTACAATGCGGGAGAACATGCGGTGGAGCGCTATCAGGGGCTTCCGCCGATTGCGGAAACCAGGCAATACGTGAAAACGGTGCTTCGGCACTATCGTGCCTTTCTTACGAATGACCGGCGTGCTTCGTCACGGCCGTACCGCTCACCGGCACTCGAGGCGCACACACGAGGTCTTGCTCCCTCAATTTCGTCCCGGTAGCCTCACCGGACCGCAACATCAGCTGACTGTGCTGCCGCCACCCCGGGCGGTTCGCCTTCGCATAATCCGACCGGTAATGTGCCCCGACGCTATTCTCTCTCCAGAGGGCGGCATCCGTAACACAGCGCGCCACTTGCATCATATTTTTCACCTCGAGCGCCGCCCGGGAGGCGAAGGGTTTCGTCAGGAGCCGCATCCAGCGCGCAAGTTGAGCAGAGGCACTGATCAACGAATCTCCAGACCGAACCAGGCCCACCTTCCCCCACATCAGGCGGCGAAGAGAACTCCTGAGTTTCTCAGGATCATCGAGCTCTGTTGGCCGCCCCCGTTCCAATTCGTACACCGAAGGCATATGGGCGGGCCCCGCGAAAGTCCCCGCATGTGCCACCGCTGCTTGCGCCGCACGCATTCCGAAGACCAGGCCCTCGAGCAATGAATTGCTGGCCAAGCGATTCGCCCCATGAACTCCGCTACAGGCGACCTCGCCGGCAGCAAACAGCCCGGGGAGCGTCGTGGCACCCGTCAGATCCGTCCATACTCCACCCATCATGTAATGCGCACTGGGCGATACCGGGATCCACTCTTCGGTCATGTCGATGTCGTAGCGCAGACAGGTCCCATAAATGGTAGGAAATCGGCGTTTGACAAAAGCCGCCCCCAGATGGGTCACATCGAGATACACATGACGGGCGCGGGTTGCCGCCATCTCGGACCAGATCGCCCGCGACACCACATCCCTCGGCGCCAATGCACCATCCGGGTGATACCGGTGCATGAACAACTCTCCCTTGATATTCCGCAGTTGCCCACCTTCTCCGCGAATAGCTTCCGACAAGAGAAATGGCGGACTCGACGGGAGGTAGAGGGAGGTGGGATGAAACTGTACAAATTCCATGTCCATCAACAACGCCCCGGCCCGCAGCGCCATCGCCATCCCGTCACCCGTGGCATTACCCGGATTGGTCGTCCGGGCATAGACCTGTCCGGCTCCACCGGTGGACAGGACCACGGCGCTGGCCGGCAAGGCCGTTCGCTCGCCCGACAGCTCATTAAGGACGATGGCGCCGCAGCAGCGGCCGTCGATGACCACCAGGTCCACCGTAAACCGCCGGTCCAATCGCTGAATGCGCGGCTGCCTGGTCGCATGGGTCATCAGCGCACGCACCATTTCATTGCCCGTGGCGTCGCCGCGGGCACGCAGGATGCGACTTCGGCTATGTGCCGCTTCACGCGTGAAGGCAAAGCGCTTTCCGATTTTGTCGAACTTCGCGCCCCACGCGATCAACTCCTGGATCCGATCCGGCCCCTCTTCCACCAACACCCTTACGGCTTCGCGACGGCAGAGCCCATGGCCGGCTTTCAGGGTGTCCGTCAGGTGGCTCCCGACATCATCTTCTTCGCTCAGCGCGACCGCGACCCCACCCTGGGCAAACATGGAATTACTTTCCAAGGGGTGCCCCTTGGTCAACATCAAGACCCGGCCCACGCGGCTGAGTTCAATCGCGGCCCGAAGTCCTGCTACGCCGCTCCCCACGACGAGAAAATCCGTTTCAATTTTCTGTGAGGACAGTCTCGCAGACATTACTGAGGGTTGGCCTGGCCGCGGGCAGGCTCCTCGCTCAGGCTCGCCCGCATGCCCATCCCGAATGGCAGATCGCCCTGTGCTTCTCGCAGAAGAATCGATTGCGTGCCGACCCAGCCCAACCGCCCATGGCCCCGTTGATGTATGCCGATATCGGCAGGATCCCGTTTCCACAGACCCTGCCAATGGACAAAGACGTCGATGTTCTCACCCTCAATGAGGATACGCTCGATTGAAAATTCCAGCTCGATGTCACGAAACGTGTCGAAGTCACTATAAATCTCTCGTTGAATTTGGTCGAGGTTTCCGGACGGCAAGAGCAGCGCCTCCACCTCCTTCCGGTCCCGCTCCACATACGATTTTCGTAAAGACTCGACCGCTTGGTCGATGCGGAGAATGCGGTCGTGATCTTCCTTGTACTGAATGGTTTTCGCGGCACATCCAATGGACAACACGAGCAGGAGACCCAAGAGGAGACGACTGCAATGCAGGATGCCCGTCGAGCAAATTTTTAGCATGGCGCAGTATAGGAATCTTGACGGAATGAGGTCAAGCCGAGCGCCTCTCCGCACACACGCTCACAGCCTTCAAGTCGCCGCGTGCAGGGCGTTCAAAACGACGGACAACCGCCCCGACATAATCTTGGCTTGCTTTTTGGAGTGAAAGCCACTAGACTCCCGCGCCTAGCAGTTGGAGATTGAACGTATGGCGAGTGTCCTCAAGAAACGCCGGAAGAAGATGCGCAAGCACAAGTATAAGAAGTTGCGCCGGCGTCAGAAATTCTTGCGTCGCAAGAGCTGAGCTCATCACGACATAATGGACGGAGGGATCCGTGCCCGAGGGGAAAAAAGTTCGCATCCGCGTTCGAACGGTGAACTGCATCTATGTCGGGGATTTTCTCATCCCGCCCATGCGTAATCGCGTGTCGGACGCGATCAACGAAGAGCAGCGGCTGTTCATCAGCTTGACTGACGTGTTGATCAACGACAAGGAGCGGTCCGACTTCGTCGCGATCAACAAGAACTTGATCGAGTCGATCGCCCAGCTTTAGCACGGCCCCCACCTCATCGCGAAAGGCGCATCGTATTCGTCCACCGCAGGCCACGCGATCCGCTGCCCACGTGCCCCCGCTGAAACGATTGTCGTAACACACATGTTTTCGTTTAAACGATTCTTTCCTTTTCTCAAGCCCTACTTCCCCCGCATGATCGCCGCCGCCGTGATGGTGATGGTGGTGGCAGCCATCAACCTGGCCCTGCTCCGACTGGCGGGATCGCTGTGGGATGTCATCACCGTTCAGCATGATGCGCAGCGCATGACGGAGATGATCCTGCTGTTTTTAGGTCTCGTGCTGGTGCAGGGATTTTGTTCGATGGGGCACAGTTACCTGACATCCTGGGTCTCGCAACGCGTGATGGCGGACTTCCGGACACACCTGTTCGCCCATCTTCAAACGCTGTCCGTCAACTTTTTTTCGAAGCGCCGGACGGGTGAACTGATGTCCCGTCTTATGAACGATGTCACCGTGATTCAAAACGTGGTGACCGATACGCCGATCGATGCGGCCAAACAAGTCGTGACCTTCATCGGCGGCGCGGGCTTCCTGTTCGCAATGAACTGGCGTCTTTGCCTGCTGATTCTGATCCTGCTTCCCCTGTTGGTTGTGGTGGCCAAACTCTTCGGCCGGCGGTTGCGCGCGCTGTCGACCACCATCCAGGATCAGACCGCCTCCGTGAGTACGCTGGTGGAGGAGGTGATCGCGGGAATCCGCGTGGTGAAATCTTTCGTCCAGGGTAAACGTGAGGAACAACGATTCGTCGGCCAGGTGCAACGCGCGATGCAACTGGCGCTCCGCCGCGCTACGATCATGGCGATGTTCGTGCCAACGATCACTTTTGTCACGTTTGCCGCCGCTGCGGCCGTGTTGTGGTATGGCGGGCAACAGGTCATCGACGGCAGTGTATCGCCCGGCGACCTCTTCGCATTCGTCTTGTTTGCGGGCATCCTGATCGGCCCCTTTGGTTCCGCAGCCCGGGTATTCGCCCAAATCAAAGAAGCTCAGGGCGCCATGCAACGCGTCTTTGAAATCCTCGATACCCATGCTGAAATCGCCGATGTGCCGGGCGCCGTGGAGTTGCCCCCTGTTCAGGGGCACGTCCGCGCGGAAGGCATCACTTTCGCCTACGACGACAGACAGCCGGTGCTTTCCGATGTCTCCTTCGAAGCCAAACCCGGCGAACTCATTGCCATCGTAGGCCCGACCGGCTCAGGCAAAACGACGATCATCAATCTCCTTCACCGGTTTTACGACCCGACAGCCGGGCGGCTCACGGTCGACGGGCACGACGTGCGGGACGTACGGCTCGACAGCCTCTACCGGCAGATTGCGCTGGTGCCACAGGAAACGATCCTGTTCGGCGGGTCGATCCGCGACAACATCCGGTACGGGCGGGAGGACGCGCCCGAGCAGGACATCCTCGCCGCGAGCCAGGCCGCACATGCCCATGAGTTCATCGTGGGATTTCCGGACGGCTATGAGACGATCGTCGGAGAGAAAGGCATCAATCTATCAGGCGGCCAACGGCAACGCGTGGCGATTGCGCGAGCCATTTTGAAAAATCCGCGGATTCTCCTCCTCGACGAGGCAACCTCCGCGCTGGATACCGAATCGGAACGGTTGGTGCAGCAGGCGCTGGAGCGTCTCATGGTCGACCGCACCACCTTCGTCGTGGCCCATCGACTCAGTACAATTCAGCGTGCCGACCGCATCCTGGTCCTGAACAAGGGAAAGATCGTGGAGGAAGGCACCCACGCCGCGCTACTGGAGCGGCAAGGGCTCTATCATTACCTCTACACCTTGCGACTCACTGCTGAGCTGCCGGTTTAACCACAGGGTGCCACTAATGACAACGCGCGTCCTCGCAGGTTTGATGCTGGGGTTCACGCTACTGTTTCCCCCCGGCGCTGTGGCCGCAGAGATATCCCTGCCTCGACCCGACCACATTGTCCTCGTCATTGAAGAAAATCATTCGTTCGGACAAATCATCGATTCACCTGCTGCCCCCTACCTGAATACGTTGATCCGAAACGGGGCACTGATGACTAATGCCTACGCGGTCACCCATCCCAGCCAACCCAACTACCTGGCCCTTTTTGCCGGCTCCACCGAAGGCATTATCGCAAATAATTGTCCGCTCGTATTGACCGCCCCGAACCTTCGTAGCACCTTGGCCCAGGCAGGACGATCCTTCGTCGGCTATGCAGAGGATCTTCCTGCGGTCGGCTCGACGGATTGCATCGTCGCTTCGTACGTCCGCAAGCATAATCCCTGGGTGAATTGGCAGTCGTCCCCGACCAATCAAGTCCCTTCGAGCGAGAATCGTCCCTTTTCAGACTTTCCGAGGGACTTCACTACGCTGCCAACGCTCAGCATCATCATTCCCAATCAGCAGAACGATATGCACGACGGGAACGATCCGGATCGCATTCAAAGAGGCGACCAATGGTTGAAGACGCACCTGAGCCGCTATGTTCAGTGGGCCGAAACCCACAATAGCCTGCTGATCGTCACGTGGGATGAGGACGACAAGAGCTCGAACAACCGCGTTCCATTGCTTCTCGTGGGACCGATGGTACGTACGGGCCGTTACGATGAGAAGACCGATCATTACGGATTGGTCCGTACGATCACGGAGATGTATGGGGCACAACCGATCGGGCTCAGCCGGCAAGCCCGCCCGATCACCGGCATCTGGAACGACTCCGCTCCGGCCCGATAGCGTGGGTGGCGGACGACTATCCGTTTCCGGACACATGCCTTCACAGTTCCCGACAACGACGGGGCCGCTCCCCCCACCATGAAACCCCACTTGTCGGCTGGAGGAGAAGCGCCTACGAAACCCGCTTAGCCCCAAGACTCAGCAGCCCCCCTCCGCAACAAGACGATCCATACAAGGCCCCACCGCATCCGGCCGGTCCTATCAAACCAGTAGGGAACTCTCCGAACGAACCCAGATCGTTCACGTCATCACTCAGCCTGACAACCTGCGGTCTGGAGTCCTGGCGATCCTCTTTCCTGCCTGATCTCCTCGATCCGGCATGCCTGCCTACTCGCAGGACAGCGGGGACTCAACCCTGGCGAAAACTCTCCGATACAGTATTCACGAAGGACGGAGAAGCGGCCCTGGAGAGGGCATCATTCCTGTGGTGGGAACCCCCGTCGCTTGAGCCTCGCCCTGCTATAATTGGTGATGTATGCCACGTTCCTCCTGGTCTGCTCCAAAACCCCTTCCCGAGAGCCTGCGCCGCAGTCTCAAGGATCTACGTCACGGACTGCTGGGACTGCACAAATCGTTGATCGTCTCCGAGCAACTCACCTACGAACGTATCTATGGCCGCATCTCTTCCGCCGGACAGCTCCTGCAGCTCGTCATGAATGATCCGTGGTTCGCCTGGCTTCATCCCCTCTCGCACCTCGTCGTGCGCATTGATGTCGTGCTCGAGGATCAGGAGGACACGACCGTCGAAGCCGCGCAGGAATTACTCGTAGAAGCTCGCGCCATGCTTCGTCCTTCCGAAGAAGGTGACGGGTTTGAACGCAGCTATTATGAGGCTCTGCAACGGACGCCGGACGTCGTGTTGGCCCATGCCAGCGTAAAAAAACTCCTGAGCACAGCGTGCACCGCTGCCGCGGCCTGATTTCTGATACTGCCATGTCGTTGGCCCAACCGGTGGATGGTGCAAGGACGCCGCGAATTGCCCTGGCGCGGCACCCACCTATAGTTCAGGCAATGGTCACACCCTTCTTTCAAATCAGAGAAGGCATCTCCTGCAGGTAATTCTCCACTGCCAACATCTGATCATCACACTCTCTTCCCTCCCAAATACCTCCGCAGGTGCGAGACCCTCGGGAATCTATGTTCACTCCACTGATCCAGTGCCTGGTCTGTGCATAGCCACCCCTTCACGTGAAGACCAGCTTCGCGCCCGAACACAAGGAGGACTCGCGACCGAATAGATCCGCTGACCATCTCCCGGGGCAGAGACTCGCGTGCAGACCAGGACCGCGTTGGCTCTTGAGTGCCACTACTCACTTCAAGAACACCCAACTGTTTGCATAACGTGGCACGAAGCCGCAGCCCCGCCCCTCATGCAACAGGAGCATGTTGCCGGGCTATGCCGAATTCGAGCTTTTGCTTTGGTCAATGCAGGGGGAGCGATAGACTACAGCCAGCGTGTCTGCTGTCACTCGAAGGATAACGACCAGAGCAAGCATGATGGGATTGATGAAATCCGTCCTGGCAGTATTGCTGGGTTACAGCATCCTGTTCGGCAGCCTCGCCCTGGCTGAACAGCCCCAACGCATGGTCGCAGTCGCTCTTATCGATAAGCCGTGGGCGGTCGCGCTGGATATCACCGGCTACACCATTCGCCTCGATGGGGTTCTAGCGGATGGACGCCGCTACTTCCTTGCAGAGGACACCGAAACAGCCATCACTGTGTCCATTACGCTGGGATCGGCGAGAGGCCAGGACACCGCGCAAGGATGCCCGACCCGGCTTCAACAGATCGCGCAGGCTTCAACCGGTAGATCTGGCCTGCCCCTCACACAGCATGATGTCCCGAAGATGTCCGTGATCGAATATTCAGACCCCGGGGCGAGCGGGTCGAATGGGGGTCAGTTCCACCTGTTCGCGTGCACCGGAAAAGATGACGTCTTGACCGACATTCACATTTCAAAAACGGGGTTCCGGTCCGGCAATGAGACGGTGCTGCGGGGGATCCTCGACACTCTCGATTTCGTCCCCGCTCCGGCAGCCAGCAGTCTTGATCATTTTCGTGCGGGCAGTGCGCCCTACCTTCAGGGGAGGTATGCGCTCGCGATCCCCTACTATGAACAGGCACTCGCACTCGAACAATCCAACCCCGCACTCGATAAGGGGCTCTGGCGGCTGCTCGTCCATAACCTGGGAACGGCCTATCGCATGACTGGAGACCTTCCTCAGGCAAGAAACATATTCGAGTATGGCCTTACACAAGACCTTGCAAATCCTCTCTTCCACTACCTCCTCGCGCAAATCTATGCGGGGCTGAACGACCGGGAGCATGCGATGCAATCACTCCACGCAGCCTTCCACAATCGTGCGACGAGAGGGAGCGAAAGCTTGCCCGACCCGCGACAGGATGGCTCCTTCAGGCGGTTGATGCTGGACCCTTCCTTCAGACATCTGGCTGAGAGCCTCATGCAGCCCGCAATTTGATCGCACCAACCCGCACGTGTGAGTCCGCTCCCACAGCCAAATCCTTGGTCCTTGTTCCCACGTGCGCTTTAAAACGCCTGGAAACAGGTTGCTCTTCCCCCCCGTCCTTCGAGGTACTGCCTCAGGGTCTTATTCAATCAGCCTATCGTTGGTACTGTTGAACAGGGTTGAATAACGAAAGGGGATCTCCGATGTCGAAAAGACGGGATACCAGGGTTGAGATGAATCGACCGGTCGAGCTCAAGGGTTCAATCGGCACCCTCCGGGGTATCGTGCGGGACTTCTCTCCTCGAGGCTGTTGCGTCCATTTGGAAGAGAGAAATGTTGTTCACTGCGGACTGCGAGTGACGCTGCGGATTTCACTGCCGGATCGCATGGAACCGGTCGAGGTCACACCTGCCATTGTCACATGGACGCATGAGCAGGCGTTTGGCGTCGAGTTCTTCACCACCTCCCAAGCCACTCGGGCTCGATTGAAGGAGGTGTATGATCAACTTTTGGAAGCCCAGACAGTGGAAGCTCCGATACGGGTAATTTCTCTTCCCGCGTTTGCCATGCAATAGGTTGCAGAGCAACCCGCGTCCTATGAACCACTTTCACGTCCCTCACTCCAAATGGGATCAACGGCGCCGCACCTCACGGCGCCGTTGTCAGAATCGTACAGCGAGAACTTCAGCATCTGTTCAGAGGTTCTGTTGTGCAGGAAGACAACCACAGCATGACATCGCGTGCTGGAAAGGCGGTGGAAGGTCGCCAAGGATGTCCCGGCGAAGGCGAGAGGGAACTCGTCACGAAGCAGACGGAGATGACAGCAGAAGTTCCGCAACCTTTTCGACCAGTGCCTGGGGAAGGAACGGTTTCTGAAGATAGGCGGACTCGGCGTCCACTCCATGTGCCACCAACATGTCTCCAGCATATCCAGAGATATAGAGGACCTTGATTCCCGGAAACATAGTTTTCGCTCCTTGCACGAGCACCGCTGCTTTCATTCTCGGCAGGATCACATCAGTGATCAACAAGTCACACCCGCTTTTCCGCACTTGTAACGTCTGCAAGGCTTCAACGCCGTCGGTCGCCGCCAACACTTCATAACCCTGGTCACGGAGCACCGCCGCCACCAATCGTCGTATTCCTTCGTCATCTTCCACCAGGAGAATGGTGGCGCAAGTCGCCGGCAGAGATTGCACAGTCGCCACCGGGGCGGCCTCGGACTGTCGGCTGAGAACCCGCGGCAACATCACGGTGAACCTGGTGCCTCGGCACGGTTGACTGGCGACCTCGATGTACCCCCGATTCTCCTTCACGATGCCGTAGACCGTGGCAAGCCCCAACCCTGTCCCCCCGTAGGATTCCTTGGTGCTGAAAAACGGCTCAAAGATATGTGCAAGGGTCTCGGCCTCGATCCCGCATCCGGTATCTTCCACCAGCAGCCTGACGTAGGGTCCTGGAACTGCGCCTGGATGCGCCACAGCATAGGCTTCATCCAGATCAACGTTGCCGGTCTCAATGGTCAGTATGCCTCCATCGGCCATGGCATCGCGGGCGTTGAGCGCCAGATTGAGGAGCACCTGTTCTACCTGCACGGAATCACCCAGGACATGCCCTGCCTGGGGATCCAGGACCATGACCGTTTGAATCTGCTCGCCGATCAACCGACGCAGAATGTCCTCCATGTCGCGAATCAAGGTATTCAGCGGCACATCTCGCTGCTCCAGCACTTGGCGGCGGCTGAACGTGAGCAACTTCTTCGTGAGGGCCGCGGCCCTGGACCCCGCCTGTCCGATCACTTCGACTTCATGGTGGCATGGATGGTTGCCCAGTTGCTGCGCGACCCGCTGCGCATGGCCGATCACGACCATGAGCAGATTGTTGAAATCATGCGCGATGCCGGCCGCCAGGCGCCCCAGGGCTTCCATCTTCTGTGACTGCCGCACACTCTGTTCATCCTGTTTGCGCCTGGTCAGGTCCACAATCGTTTCAATAATATGCACACGCCCGTCCCTCGTCGGCGCCTTCGCCCAGTGCACCAGGAGATGGCGGCCATTGGGCATCTCCACCTCCTCGGACACCACTCCCTCATGGGACAACGCCTCCGACATACGGCAGAATCCGCATGGGCTATCCTGTGCGGCGATCTTTTGATGACAGCTGGCACCGGCAATATTGCCAAACGCCGCCAGAGAGGTGCGGTTTTGAAACTGCACCGTATAATTTGCCGGATCGATGACCGAGATAATGACAGGTTGTGAATCGAGCAGGACCTGCGGATCGTAAGCAGGATGGTTGGACGGCTTCGTGGAACCAGCCATGGCGTCCTCAGGCGTACGAAGTAAATAACGAAGAAGACGAATCAATCCTCCTATTGGTTTTACTACATCACTTTACACAGTCAAGGAGATGCTGGATTGCATAAGAAGGTTCTCCCGGCCGTCTGCGATGGCATGGTAACCGAGAAACGGGCTGCGGGTGCCTGGCATCCACTATCCGTCCGGTTTTCCCCTGTGTTTGAGCCCTTCAGGAGGGCGCGAGCCAGGATGAACCGGGAAACCGTCAGCGCATCGCCGCGAGTTGAACCAAACCAGAGGAATGAAGCGAGCGGTCATACAAGCACGCGGAGGCGAGAATTTGAGTCAGCAGCCTTCTGGATCGGGAGGGCGGTTCACTGCAATTTCATCTTGGCAGCTGCATTGGGCCACCTGCCGCTTCCCGGCTCAGCTGTAGTCACTTCGACCTGCGGACCCCCGAGTAGGCAACCCACATCAACCCCGCCGAGCCCTCAGAACGGCAGGGAAGTAGGCCTACAGGCGGCCCCTGTTTCACGCGAACGGCAGGCCGATAGCAGCGTTTTGCCACGTGACCGGTGGGGCGGGGGAGGTGAGATGCCACAGGTGGCCAATCGGCCCGAAGAGTCCCCCACTCTATACTTCCGTCTTAGCGGACTACGAGGACTGAGCATTTGCTCTGCTGTACGACCTTCGTCGAAATACTGCCGAGCAAAAACCGCGCGACCGCGCCCATACCTTTGGCTCCGGTCACGATGAGGTCGACTTTCTTTTTGGCGGCCACCGTCAGGATTTCGTCCGCCGGCTTTCCCAGCCGTACCACTTCGTCAACCACATAACCAGCCTTCATGAGCTTATTCGCACATTCCTCGACGAGGCGGGCGCCGGCTTCCTTCAGTTCCGGATAGTTGAGAAAGGGGATAGCATGGGTAACCACGACATCGATCGGCTCCAACCCTTCACCCGCCTCCGGCTGGAGTCTGGTCAAAAGGAACCGCAATGCCTTGTGTGACGTTTTAGAGCCGTCCGTCGCGAAGAGGATGCGCTTCAACGGGCGCGGCTCCTCCTTCACGATCAACACTGAACAGGGTGCATGGAGTGTGACCTGGGTGGACACGCTACCGAGCAGGAATCGATCAAGGGCATCCAACCCACGATTGCCGAGTACGATGAGGCCGTCTCGTTTAGCAGCCCGTTTGAGAATCGTCGGGCCCGGCGCGCCCCGCTCGGATAAGATCCTCCCCTTCAGCTTGAGGGAAGCCAGCTGCGATCTAGCCTCCACCATGACGCGCTTGCCATGAGCCTCGATGCGCTTGATTTCCTGCTTAATGAACGGCTCGTTGCCGATTATCATCGGTTGAAACATGACGGGGGCGCGCAGGGCCTGTATATTGGTCACATGTAGCACCGTGACCTCAGGGGCATCGGCATAGGGCAGCCGCGCGCTCCATTCCGTCGCCCATTTGGCATACTTCGATCCGTCCGTCGCGATGAGCACTTTCATAGGCCATCCCCCCCGTCATTGGTCGTCGTCCATCTCAATGTCGATGTCCTTCTGCAGGCTTTGTGCCGCGCATCTTCGCCCCACGCGATCTCCGCGTCAATATCTATGTGCCTCTGAGTCTGCCGGACACCGCCAACCGGGGGACAACGATGCGGAATGGACCGCACGCCGGGATGACGCCAGCGCCCTGGCGGCCTCCGGCGTCGAAACCCAGGTGTGATGCGAGGCTCAATGATTCAACGGCGCATGACGTTGTAGCAGGTCACAAATGGCCTGATGCAGTTGCTCCGCCGCCGATTCCTTGGTGAGATACCCTGACGTTCCGGCCTGCCGCATCGCTTCCTCCGCCTCGCGGTCGTTGCGCACCGACAGCCCGATGATGACGATCGAGGGATTGGATTCCTTGATGCGCCTAGTCGCTTCGATGCCGTCCATGGTGGGCATGTTGAGATCCATGACCACCACGTGCGGTTTCAAGGCCCCGGCCAGATTCACGGCCTCCAGCCCGTTGCTGGCCTCGCCGACGATCGTCATGTCCTCATACGAATCCAGAATACTGCGTAGCCCCTGACGAACCATGGCGTGATCGTCCGCCAACAGGACTTTCACGACGCCGGCTTTGGCCTGCCTCGGGTTGACAGCCGCGCGTGCGCTGCTCATGAGTCGAGCCTCAGGAAGAGCAGGCGCCTCGGCTCGGGTCGTCTCGCGGGTGTACGGAATCGCAATCGTGATCTGCGTCCCCTGTCCCAGAGCTGAATGAACCGTGAGATCCCCTCCCATGACCGCCATGCGTTCACGGATACTGAACAATCCGTACCGGCTCGACGTCGAATCACTTGACATGGCTGCAGTGGGATCAAAGCCCCGTCCCTGGTCGGCAACCAGGATGCGCAAGGTCTCGTCGGAGGTGACCTGCACGCGTACCGTGGCCCGCTCGGACTGGGCATGCTTCACCACATTCATCAACAGTTCGCGCACCGACTGATACATAAGAATGGCCTGATCGTCGGGTAGCGCAAGCCAGTGCTCCTCCGCTTCCACCTCCACGTTCAATCCATGCTGCTGCATCGTCTCGCCCAGCCAGTGCAACGCTTTGATCAATCCGAACTCATGGAGCACCGGCGGACTCAATTGGGCAACCAGGGAACGCGTGTAGGTTAAGGATTGATCCAGTAACTGGTCCAGATCACTCAGCCATTTTTCCTGTGCCAGACTGACCTGCTTCCGGCCTTGCGTCAGTTTGATGCGCCCCAGCACGAGCAATTGCGCGAGATAGTCATGCAGTTCCGACGCGATCCGCCGACGCTCTCGCTGTTCCGTCAGGGTGACTTCGGTCGCGAGCGAGCGGAGTCGCTCCTGTGAGCGGGTCAGTTGCTCGGTCCGCTCCAGGACACGCTCCTCCAAATCGACCGTCCATTGCCGGAGTCGCTCCTCAGCCTGCTTGCGCTCGGTAATGTCCACACAGGCCCCGGTCATGTAGTCCGGCCGCCCGTCCTCTCCCAGGACGATAGGTTTGCCTCGCTCATACAACCAACGAACGCTGCCGTCAGGCTGAACCACACGGAATTCCACCTCGAAATCCGCGGCTTCACTCCGGCAGGGTTCGCAGGCGCGAAGCACCGTCTGGCGGTCGTCCGGATGGACCAATTGCAGAAACTGGTCGAACGAACGGGCCGTCTGACCGGCAGCGACCCCGAAGAGTTGGCCGACCGCATCATCCCACGTCATGTCGTCGGTGCGAAGATTCCAGCGAAACGTTCCCGTATGCGACGCGCTCAAGGCCACGAGCAGTCGCTCGGTTTTCTCTTGCAGGTCATCCTGCGCCTGCTTGAGGCCGCTGATATCCAGGTTGATGCCGGCCCAGCCGACGATGTGGCCGCCGTCGTCTCGCACCGGCACCCCACGCGCTAGAACCGGATGGTATCGTCCATCAACGCCGAGGAAACGATGCTCGCAGTCCCACACGTGGCCGCTCCGCACACATTCCTGCCAGGCTGAAATCGTGCGTTCGATATCCTCGGGGTGCAGCACCTTTCCCCAACCGAACTCAGCACATTCTTCCTGAGTCAATCCCACCAGCTTGAGAAAGGATTCGCTGGCATAGGTGTTCCGTCCTTCGGCATCACAGACCCAGATGCCATAATCGATGGATTCCCCGATCGCCCGGTACAGCCCTTCGCTCTGGCGAAGCGCGATTTCCGCGTCGCGTTGCGCGGTGATGTCCGTGTTCGTCCCGAACCATCGAAGGACCCGGCCGGCTTCGTCGCGGATCGGCACCGCCCGCGAGAGGAACCATCGATACTCGCCATCCCGTCCGCGCAGGGGAAACGTATCCTCCCAGAACTCACCGGTCGCCAGGCAGCGGCGAAACCGCGCTTCCACCCGTTCGAGATGATCGGGATGATGCACGGCCCGCCAACCCCATCCCTGCATGTCTTCGAAAGTGGTGCCGGTGTACTCGAACCATCGCTGGTTGTACCAGAAGATCCAGCCCTCGGCGTCGGTCATCCAGGCGAACTGGGCGATGTTATCGGCCATCGTACGGAATTTTTCCTCGCTGGCGCGTAGCGCATCTTCGATTCGCTTGTGTTCCGCCAGCTCCTTCTGCACTGCCTTATACAAGTTGGCATTGTCGATGGCGACGGCGGCCTGCGCGGCGATGCCCGTCAGAATCTTCTCGGACTCTTCCGAAAAAACACCCGGCTGGCTATGCCCGAAGAATAATCCGCCGAGCACTTCGCCCGAGCGTGACACGACCGACACCGCGAGGTAACTACGGACCGGCAGGTGGCCCTTCGGCATGCCATGGTGCGGGGGCATGGTCCCGTAACGCGGATCAGTGAGAATATCCGCGACGCGGATGGGAGCCTCACCGCGGAACGTGGGACCGAAGACCGGCGTGTTTCGTGGCATGCCGAACCCTTCAAACGCTTCCCGCGGCGCGCCGGAAAGCGTGAAGAGCTGGTAACATTCACCCCGGTCATTCTGAACGTTGTAAAAAAATGCGCCGAATTCCGCCCCGCTGACTTCCCGGCCGGCATCGGTGACGGCCTGGACGAGCTTGTTCAGGTCCAGCTCAGCGGCAAGAGTGGTTCCCACCCGGTTGATGATTTCCAGCGAACGGGTATATTCCGACAATGCCCTGGTGGTGCGCAGCCGATCCAGGGCGACGGCCGTATACTGGGAAATAATTCTGACGAATTCGATCTCGTCAGGGTCGAATGAGGTCCTGCTGCGACTGGCAAAGGACAGGGTGCCAAGCAGACGCCCGCCGGCCATGAGGGGATGACAGGCATAGGTCTGGATGCCGAAGCCCCGGACGAGCTCTGCCTTGTCGTAACCGGAATGTTGAATGTCATTGGCGATGATCGGTTCCCGCAATTGCGCCACCGTGCCACAGATCGCCTGGCCGAAGTCGAGCCGTTCGAACGTTCGAGCCACTGTCTCCGGGAGCCCGGCCCAGGAATGGAGCCGCAAGGCCTTACCCGATTCATCCACCATGAAGTTGAAATAGGTATCCACTTCCAGGTGGGCCGCCACCTTGGGAAACAGCTCCCGCACAATCGTCTCGGGGTCCTTGGCGCTCAGTAATTGCGCCAGGGTTTCGGAGAGCAGCCGCATCCGTTCTGTCCGTTTGATGGCGGCCCTTTCCGCCTGCTTGCGCAGCGTGATGTCGCGCACGGTCGCATAGACGCGGCCAATGGTTAAGGCAGTCAGGCTGATTTCCACCTCGACGCCGGTACCATCCTTGCGGACCATGCGCCGCTCGAAGCGGATGATCTGACCACTCTTCACCGCAGACATCCGCTCATCGAACCGATCGCGCTCGTTCCGCTCATAGGTGTCGCGAACAGACATGCCCAGGAGCTCCTCGCGGCTGTAGCCCAGAAGACGGCAGGCCACGTCATTCACCATCACCAGCCGGCCGTCCAGATCACAGACGAAGATGCCGTCGTGCGCCTGCTCCATGAGGGCCCGGTAGACCGTCTCGCTATCGCGCAACGCTTCTTCCACCTGCTTGCGATCCGTGATATCGAACGTGGCCCCGGCCATGCGCACCGGCTTACCGCCCTCGCGGACGACCACGGCATCCGTGAACAGCCAGACCACCTGGCCATCCGGCCGCACGATGCGGAATTCCAGCTCATAGGGCACACCGCCGGATAACGAGGTTTCGATCGCCTTGCTCACCCTGTCACGATCATCCGGATGTACCAGGCCGGAGAATCCCTCCACAGTGCCGTCGTACTGATCGGGTCGTAGCCCGTGAATTCCATAGAGAGAATCCGACCAGGTGACATGGTTGTGCACAATGTCCCAATCCCACAATCCGACCTTTCCGGTTTGTGTTGCCAGACGCAGGCTCTCTTCACTGGCCCGCAATCTCGCTTCAGCTTGCTTGCGATGGGTAATGTCAAGGTTGGTTTCCAAGACAAGTAACTGGCCATCCGATCGACGGGACAGGAGGTGGCGGCTCTCCACGATCACCTGCTTCCCGTCGCGTGTCATATGGACTAACTCTCCCACCCAGCGGCCCTCGCGCGCCAACTCCTCCTCAAGAGCTGCCGCGCCTATGAAATGACCGGTTTGGAGCAGGTCGTGGCTCACCCGGCCCAGGGCCTCCTGCTGGGTAAAGCCATACAATCGCTCCGCGCCCTGATTCCAGTACGTGATTTCTCCGCCTAGTTTCCAAATAAAGATCGCATCGTGGGTCTGTTCCAGAAGCGCAGCCTGATCCCGCACGAGCTGCTCCGCCTCTTTGCGCTCCGTGATGTCGAGCACGGATCCGATGAAGCCCAAAAACTGACCATCGTCGGCAAAGCGCGGCGCGGCCGCGCCAAGGGCCCAGCGGACCTGCCCGTCGTGACGGACGAGGCGAAATTCTATTTGGAAGGGTTGGCGTTTGGCATTGGACGCAATGAAGGTGTCCCAGACGCGGGAGCGGTCCTCGACATACAGGGCCTCCGTCCATCCGATTCCCAGATCGGTCTCGGGTTGCCGACCGGTGAACTCATACCAGGATTGGCTCAGATAGCTGCAACTGCCGTCCGGTTCAGTAACCCACACCATGACCGGGGCATGGTCTGCCATGTGCCGGAAGCGCCGCTCGCTTTCGCGTAGCGCCCGTTCCGACTTCATCCGTTCGCGATTTTGCAGATCCCGCTCGATGACGACAGCGGCCGTGTGGGCCAGAAGCTCGACCACCGCATAATCCGCCGGCGAAGGGTTGCGAACCTCCGGGTAATACAAGGCGAAGGTGCCCAGGACCCGGTTCGAAGACCGTATGGGCATCGACCAGCAGGCGTGCAGCCCATGTGCCAGAGCCACATCGCGATAGAGGACCCACAAGGGGTCGGTCTCGATATTTTCTACGATCACCGTTTCGTTACGAAACGCAGCGGTGCCGCAAGAGCCGACCGCCGGCCCGATGACCAGCCCGTCAATGGCCCGGCTGTAGGCCTCCGGCAAGCTCGGCGCTGCTCCATGGTACAGACGGCCACCCTCCTGATCCAGCAGCAGAATGGAGGCCATCACCCCTTCCTGGAGCCTTGTCTCGACCGTCTTCGTCAGCACCTCCAGCACGTCGCGGAGTGGGGCGCCGTGAACCGCCAGTTCCAATGCCTTCTGCTGACTGGCCACAAGCAGTTCCATTTGCTTACGGGCGGTAATGTCCACAAGCACATTCATCACCCCGAGCGTGGCTCCGGTCCCATCCTTTATCGGATCCGGATGCACGAGCACATGGCGTCTTGTTCCATCAGGCCGTTCGAAGATCAATTCTTCTCGAATCGAGCCCTCCTTGAGCACGTCCGCCCCCGGACATTGGTCGTGAGGGATCCGCCGGCCGTCGGACCGGAACAGCCGATGGGACCCGCACCATCGATCATTCACGAGATCCGGTTCACGTCCCCACAGGCTCACGGCGGCGGCGTTGTAGAGCTTGATGCGACCTTCTGCATCGGTAGTGTAGAGCGCGACCGGGAGAGTCTGGATGAGGCGGCGGTACCGTTCTTCGCTCTCCTGAAGGGTGGATTCGGCCTGTTTATGATCCGTCCGATCGGTCACCACGGCGACGAATCCCCGAACGGAGCCGGTCTTGGACCGGTCGGGCAGGTAGGCGCAGTGGACAAAACGATGGCCGAGCCGCTCGTATGGCAAGTGCACTTCGAATTCGACCGCTTGGCCAGCCAGCACCTGAACAATATAGGGCTGGACCAGGGCGTGGGCCGCCTTTCCCAGGATCTCGACTACTCGTTTTCCGAGGATGTCCCTAACCGGGAGCCCCAGCCTGGCGGCATAGGCCTGGTTGACGAAACGGTACCGTTGATCCGAGTCACAATAGGCGATGAAGACCGACGCATGGTCGGCAATTAATTGAAGCTGCTCCTGGCTCTGTCGCAGCTCATCCCTCACCTGCAGATGTTCGGTGATGTCGATGGCCATGCCACCGACGAGGACCACCTCGTCGTCCCCGCCGAAAATCGGGAACTTGCTGACCAGCGAGCGGTGGAGCCCGTCCGCTTGCGGCAATTCTTCAATTGTCTGAATCGGCCGTTTCCCGGCGATGACTGTTTGGTCGTTGGCTCTGAATTGTGCGGCGGTGGCGGGAGGAAACAGTTCTTCGTCGGTCCTGCCGACGATCGCCTCCTGTGCGGCTCCGAGTGTCCGGCGGGCGATGTCGTTGACATAGAGATATCGTCCGCTGAGGTCCTTGACCCAGGCCAGACCCGGGAGATTTTGAATGAAGGGGGTAAACCAGGAGTGAGTCTCGTCGGGTGAGGGAGGCCGGAGATTACCGTCCTGCGTTGATTCAATCAACTTACCTTCTTCGCCAGCCCCCTCTTGTTTATTCATGGTCTCTCTACGATCAACCTTTCTTGCCTTGCATCGCTGCAGGCCGCGTCACCGGGCGAGCCAAGACCCGGTGAGGATCAACCGTGAGGCCTGAAAAACAAAGACTGAGCTGTTACGCGAAATCGTAGGAATCCGGCATTTCCGGGAGAATCTAAGTTTTCTGCACACATAGGGTAACGTGCAGGCGTCGGCACGAGGCCGCCGGTGGACGTTTCACGCCTGGATCCACCCACGATCGCCCCCTGCGCTTCACGCGTGACCAGGCATGTTACTCGGCTTCGGATTTGCTGCTCAAGCTAGGGACAACCCTAGCTTTCGACTGGAATACCCCACCGCGCTCTGCACAAACCCTGGGATGGGGTTTCCTTAACAGATACCCCAGCGCAGGATGAGCCGCCGCAAGCGCACCCGGTTCATGTGTAACCGACCGGCCTTCGCCAGTCAGGAGCATGAATCTGGGACGAATGACTGCTGAACGGTCCTGCAGGGATCGTCGAAGGTTGCTTCCTTCTCCTAGGAAGAGCGCGGGTGTGAACTTTTTTTGGTGGTCGGAGCGGCTATGATTCGAGGTTTCTGAAAAGGCGGCAGTCCTGACTCGGTGCCAACCGGTTTGCAGCCGGACCGCTCAGTCCAGGCCCGGACGGCAGAACGGGAAGAGGCACGATGGAACCCGGCGATTAATTTAGGCGTCCATAAATCGCTGAGGCGCGCGGTGCGGCACATCCGATCGATTCATGCCCCCAATGCGACCGCGCACCCTCGCCGTGCGAGGATTGCCGCCAGGCCACCCGGCTCAGCAGGGACCAGACCGATTGCAAGAAATTCCAACTGAACAGTGACGGGATCGCGGGCTTTCCTGCGGCCCGACACCAGGAACACCACAACCCGGACCGTACTCTCCGCCCGGCTACGATACGTGAGGTTCGACGTTGAGTTCTCACAGATGACCCTCTTAACAATGTGTAAGGCACTGTTACAATTCCCACGCTTCCGTTGACGCGTCTCATTGTCTTGAACCGTACCACGCCAGACAGCGTCCGCCAAAACACAAAACGGTTTCATGCGGAGGCATGAGTCCATCTATGCGATGATTCGTTGACTTGCTTCGCGCGCTGATCCGGGGTCAGATGGAGCATGCCGGAATCGAGAGGGATTGCACGTTCCGATGACGCCGAATCACCAGAACATACGGATCGAAATTGTCGAGTGGGGCATGGCCGAGTCGGCCATCAAGGCGGTACGTGCAACCGTCTTTATCCTCGAGCAGGGCGTGCCGGTGGAACTGGAGTGGGATGGCCTCGACCCGCTCTGCGCCCATGTGCTGGCCTGGACCGATCGTGACCGGGCCATTGGAACCGCGCGCTTGCTGCCGCAGGGCACCATTGGCCGGATGGCGGTGCTGAAGGATTGGCGAAGGCAGGGCGTCGGAGCGGCCTTGCTCCGAAAGCTCCTGGAACTGGCGACGAGCCGAGGACTCCCGCGCGTCACGTTGTCGGCGCAAACCCATGCTATTGGCTTTTACGAACAGGCCGGGTTTCATGCGGCCAGCGAGCCATTCCTGGATGCCGGTATTCCGCATCGGAAGATGGTGAGGGATTTACTGCTGCCGCTTGTGGACCCATGAACCCTTGCTGCCGGCACCGACTCACTGGCTCAAGCCAAGCCTGCCACCCGAAACCACGCCACCCGTTTCAGCAGCCCAAGCCGGGGACATCGCCCGCTTTTTTTCGCTATAGTGGGTCAATGAGTTTCCGTTCACAGCCGCGCCCCGCCGCATCCGCTCGCAGGAGGCGAGGACGACGGATCACGGTGGCGGCCATTCGCCGTCAGGCGAACTTCTGGCGGCGCGCCTTGGGATCGATGATCCGCGCCTTGCGGGCGTTACCGCTGGTACTCCAGGTTTTAGTCGGCCTGGCCGGCATCCTGCTGCTCGGCTCAGGCGCAAACTGGGCCTATCACACGTATCGGAAGCCGACGGAAGTCTTCTTCCCGCTCGCGTCTGCGCTCGACAAGCAGCCGTTTGAAACGTGGCGGGAGTACGGTCCGCTCTTCCGCGAACATGCCACCGCCGCCATCACACCCGACCTGTTGGCCGCGCTCGCCCAGGTCGAAAGCGCGGGCAATCCTGTCGCACGCACCTACTGGAGATGGCGCCCGACCTGGAATCCTCTGGAAGTCTACCGGCCCGCGTCGAGCGCGGTCGGCATGTTTCAGATCACCGACGGAACGTTCCAGGAAGCCAAACGCTATTGCATTCATGACCACCGGGTGGTTCGAGACGGCCCCTGGCACGACCTCCACTCTTGCTGGTTCAACAGCCTCTATAGCCGCGTCCTGCCCAGCCATGCGATCGAGTTGACTGCGGCGCGGCTGGACCGGGCAGTGGCCGGCGCGATCAGAGCGGGGCGCAAGCCATCACCCACGTTCCGGCAGAAACAGGATCTGGCCGCGGTGATTCACCTCTGTGGGCCTGGCGCGGGCCACGCCTTTGCAGCCAGAGGGTTTCGTCCGGCTCCGCATCAGCGATGCGGTGACCATACCATCCAAGGCTATCTCGATCGAGTCAATGACATGAAGCGGAAGTTTGCCCGATTGGAGGCAGGCGGGAACCTCCTCCGGTTCGTCCGCCCTCACTGATTGCCGGCGACCGTCACGGTGCTCCTGTTTCAGCCGCCACGTATGGAAGGAATCTGTTGCGGGAGAGGCGCGGCAGGAAGAACCGGGAAATCGATGTGCTCCGGCCGCCTGCCAACGAAAACGAATGCTGCCGGCATGGCCAGGCGTGCTACAGTGTGCCATGCCTGTCACACCCTTCACTCCCCGGCCCGTCACGGGCGATGCGTTCATCGGACGCCAAGGCCTCGTGCGAAACCTGCGCGGGCGGATTTCGAAGGGCGAATCCGCGGCAGTCCTCGGCGGACCCAAGCTGGGAAAGACCTCGTTCGTGCGGACTGCGATGGAAGGTCTGCCGGACCGGTGCGTCATCGACATAGATCTGCGCCGGGAAGCATGGCCCGGCCATGGTGAGACTTCCGGTGCGATCGTCCTGCTGGACAACCTGGACCATCTTCCCGCCGGGGAGATCGGCAGGCTCCTGGAGCGGATTTCGACGGCATCCCCGACGAACCTCCTGATCACCGGCGGCTCTCGACTGGGCACGCTGCTGCGACAGTCCTCCATCGTCTTTCCAGTCGCGTTGCGGCTCTACCCGCTCTCGGTGCTGCTTGATGCGGAACTACGCCGATGGATCGGCGGCGATCTCGGGAAGCGGATCACGATGTGGACGGGACACCATCCCTACCTGACTCAAATCTTTCTTCATTATGGAGAAGCAGCGCTTTCAGAAGGCCGGCAGCAATGGGAGCCGTTTCTTCAAGAGCTGGCTGCAGAGATCGGCGCAGCGGACGAACGACGACTGCTCGAGTACCTGATCGACCGTGCTCAGCCGGTGAATCCGATGAGGGCCGCAGCCGATACCGGGATCCCGGACATTAAAACCGTGGCAGACCGGCTGGTCTATCTCGGAGCCATCAGCCGTTGGATCAGAAATGACGAGGCCACGCTTTTCGCCGGTTGTCGATTGCTCAACAACGTCATCACCGGCCGCCCGGTCGCCGCTTAACCCCATCGTTCGCTCGAGCTGCGGACAAAATCCAAAGCGAGTCGTCACACAATCAGGCGGCCTTTATTTGAAACGCCACCACCGGGACTCCTGCTCCTTGGGGCGCGCCAATTTGACGATGCGGACGATCTGTTCGTCGAGATCGACCTCCAGGCTCACGAGGTCCCCTTTGACCAGAGACTCGCGCCGCATTGCCGCCGGATCAGCCACCCGCATGAGCCAGAGCCGACCGTCGGCTGTCTTAAATGCCAACATCTGATTGCGGACATCGACACTTTCGACCGAACTCACGGGAAAGACTGCCGCCGTCTCGTGAGATCGAGCCGGCCCGATCGTTCCCAACACCCCTACACACACAAGTGCCGCGAGGAGAAGCCTGTTCATCGCCGCCTCCTTGTCAGTCTCAGCCGCCAAGACGCAATAGGGTTAAGCGGAGTGCAGGCATTCACTGTACGGGGTCATCGGGCAACCGGTCTGTCGACGATTCTATGATTCTGAGGTGGCGTAAAATGCCGCAGGGGTGAGGCCGATCCTGCCGTAACGATCGTCCTGAAGCGGGCATGAACACTGACGGGAGCCAGGCCCTGCCTAGCGGGAAAACACCAGGAGGCTGTTGGCGGGCAACACGACCGAAGCCGAATAGCCGAATCCGTGCAAGGGTTGTGGCTCCGCCACGACAAGGCCGCCGTTCCCCATCACCCCCGCATTGACCCAGCTTTCGTACACATCACTGTTGAAGAGTTCGCGCCACGCTCCACCATCGGGAAAACCGATCCGATACCCGACGCGCGTAAAGTTGGCGAGATGCGCCGCCACCATCACGTCCCGGCCTTCTCCCGGCACCCAACGGTGAAACACCAACAGGCGATTCTGATCGTGCGCATGCACCACGCGAAAACCCTGTCCGCGCAGTCCCGGTGTCACGCGGCGTATTCCCAGCAGCTCCCTGATGCATCGCAGGTGATCGAGCATCTGTGCGTCGCCCTGGTCGAGTCCGGCCCAGTGGAGGAGCAGGCCGCGATGCGACACAAAGTCGTCCGACCATTGTTTGTCCTCGAGGAATTCCTGACCCATGAACAGCATCGGGATGCCGGGCGCCGTGAGGCTCAGTCCTGTCGCGACCCTGGCACGACTGCGGGCAAACCAGGAACGCGGATGCTCCGGGTCCCCCAGCCGCGCGATGCGCTGCTCCCTCCCTTGATAGACGATGTCGTGATTTTCAGGACCCTGTACGAAACGCCACTGCTCGCCGAACCCGTCCGGCCAGAGACTCTGCGCGAGCGCCGTCATGTTGAGCGGACGCTCGTCAGGGGCGCTCGCATTGCCGATGACGTCCCGGATGGCAATCCGGAAGCCGTCGGTTAACGTCGTATCAAACCCCGCCCCTTCCGGGGGAGCCTTCACGATGTAGCGATTCACGCTCCAATATTCAGCATGGTTCAAAGCGGCAGGCCGTGACACATGCAGTGTAGAGGTTAAGTCTTGGCAGAAGCGCCAGCCCTCCGGCGCGCCGTCATGGTCAATCACGCTCACCTGATCGTACCGGAATCCATCGACGCGGTATTCGTGGAGAAAAAATCTGGCATTCTGGATCAGGAAATCACGCACCTCCGGCTTGGCGAAGTCGAATACGAGCCCCCCCGCATGGCCTTTGTCGCTGAAATAGAGCGAATTCCACTGACCGCCGGCAGGGTCCTGGCGATCGAAAAAATAGAGGCTCTGATCGCCGAAATCCCCGCCCGCGTGGTTGTAGACGACGTCGAGCAGAACGGCCAGTCCATGCAGATGCGCCAGATCCACCAGCGCCTTGAGCTGGTTCATCTCCCCGCGCAGATCGTCCACTCGATACTGACGCAGGCCCTTCGCGTCCAAGAGTTCGTTCACCTCATCGACGTAAGGAGCAAGATCGGCATCGGCCACGGCAAAATCCATCTCGGGAGAAAAATAGTCGGTGCCGTTGTAGCCGAGACTGAAGCTCGTCTGAAATTCCTGAATCGGCATGAGCTGCAGTGCCGTGACGCCGAGCCCCGCCAGGTACGGCAGCTTGCGCGCGACATCGAGGAACGTGCCGCCCTTGTGCGGCAGGTTCGGCGTAAAAAACGTTCCGACGTGAAGTTGATAGATGACGAACTCGTGGAAGGGCGGCGTGACGTACCCCTGTTCGTGCCACGGGAAATCGGTATCGCGGATAATGCAGTTGCTCGGAAAGGGGGATTCCAACTCGCGGGCATAGGGATCACGCTTGAGCCCTTCGCTCCCCTCACCCACGACATGGAACATGTACCGCTGGCGGTCCTTCGCGCCGGGAATGAAGCCGCGCCAATGACCCTGCCGATCGCGCGTCAGCAGGCAGGCGTCGGTCCGCAGATGATGGTTGAAGTCCCCGACGACATGCACCGACCTGGCATGGGGCGCCCACACGCGAAAGGTTGCGCCGTCGCCAATCAGGGTGGCCCCCATCGGCGTCCCGGAATGGATGTGGTCGAGCGAGGCTGGCATAGGCACCTCGGTGAGATGGAGTGACGCGACCGCTGCATACTAAAGCAGGAGGCATGTCCGAACAAGAGGCAGGACATCGACCGGGCAAGGCACAGCACGACACTCCGGGGCCTGCGGCACTGTGGATGTGGACGACAGGCAGACCCATCGGAATGGAGGTGGTTATGGCGCGAGCAGGCGGGACCGGATCAGGCCCAGAACCTGTTCCGCACCGGCATCGGGCGTCACCACCGTCGTATCAATGGTTAACTCCGGCGCGACCGGCGCTTCGTAGGGCACCTGGAGTCCGGGCACGGTGGAAGACGTCCCCTCCAGGCCGCGTCGGTAGGTGCCCTTCTTGTCCCGCTGCATGCAGACCTCCAGCGGACACTCGATCGACACTTCCAGCAGACCCGGGATGAGCGTGCGCGCGAACTCCCGGTAGTCCCGCCGGCTCGCCGTGGCATCGAAGATCACGTTCACGCCATGGGCCAGCAGGCGGGCACCCATGAATGCCATGGCACGATAGAACAGATCCCGTTCCGCCGTCGAATAGGTAGGCTCGGGCGTCAGCAGGCGGCGTAACGCGTCGGACTCCAGGACCTCCACGTCCAGACCGAGGTCCCTGAGCCCGGGTGTCAGCCGCGCCACGATCGAACTCTTGCCCGAAGCCGGGAGGCCGGTGATCCAGAGGGCGAATGAAGCAGGTGCCATGAGATGCTCTAGGTACAATACCGGTTCACGTCCGCCGGATCGAACCGGTCGGCCGCCAGCACATTTTCGATGAACCGGAAGATCTTCCGTCTCACCGTCACGGTCAATTTGGGATACCAGAGCGGGCTCGCGAGGACCAGCCCCCGAAAGGCGAAGAACGGCGCCGTCGCAGTCAGCAGCCCGCGATCGCGACTCTGCGTCAGGTACGTCTCCCAGAATGAACGGAACAGCACTTCGAGCGGTCCCGTCAAGGTTCCGTGACGGCAGAGTGAAAAAAAGAGATAGTTAATGGACATCGAGGTCACATCGTCCGCCGGTTCCCCCCATTCACCACGAGAGCGGTCGAGCACCGAAAAATCCGTACCACTTCGAAACAGGACGTTCCAGGGATGAAAATCTCCATGCACCTGCGAGAGGCGCGTATGTTGGCCGCGCAGACGCCAGCGCCACCGGTTGCAGGCCGCTTCAATCCGTTGCAGCAGCTCTTCCGTAATGAAGGCGAACCGGTCAGGGTAACTATCGGTGAGTCCCATGATGCATTCGCCATGGCCCAGCAGTTCCCGGAGACGACGGCGATACAGTTGCGGATCCTTATGCTTCACCCGGTGAATGGTCGCTAAGTACTTGGCCAAGGCCCCGACCCTCTTCCGGTCAAGCGCCATCGGCCTTCTCGCGCCGGCCAGCCGCTCGAGATCCTTGTGATAGGTTTCGCCTTCCGACCACTGCGTGAGTAAAAAAAATTCTTTCGCCTCGGCCACGGACATCAACTCGCCGCGGTCGGTGAAGGCGCCTACGTCCAGCGCTTCGATGTGGCCCGGCAGACGCCCGTAACAGTCATAGTCCATTAACATGGCCTGGGCACGATCAGCGGGGTGTTCATGGCCGAAGGGGCCGGGGCTCATGGTCCCCAGCACCGCCCGGCGCCTGACACCCTTCACGCGAAAGGTGAGACGGACCGGCGCGCCGTACCCGTACTGCTTATCCCTGGTCGCGCTGGTTTCTTTGCCGATCGGACCATAGGCGATCAGGGTCGTGGAGGGACCGAACCGGGCCTTCAGGTACGTTTCGAGCGCAGTTTTCTTGAGCACCGGCATGACAGAACCTCCACTCCAGACGGGCCCCTACCAGCACCAAGCTTCGCGACAGCGCCCTTCAGCTGGCGCATTGAGCTTCAGCTGCGCTTGGGGCAGTGAGGAATTATGCACCACATCGGGCACCAAGGGACTCATGGTTTCCAACAGATTCTCTCTAACGGGCCGCTTTCAGTTAATTGTACCCTGATGGCGACGCAGGGGGGGCCTAAGGCACGTGCCTTGCTGTGACAGTGACATGGCAGTGTGGTCCAGCTTGAGCAAAGGGAGGACGCATGAACCTGGAGATCGAGAGCCGCAACATCGCGATGACCCCCCGTTGGAAAACCGAGATTGAAAAACGAATGGCCCAGCTACAGCGCGGACGCGAGGATATCATTCATGGGCGCGTCACCCTTACCAAGAACCGTCATCATAAAAAGTTCGCCAACCTCGCGGAAGCGCTCGTGCTGGTGACCGTCCCGAAGCGCCACACCATGACCGCCCGCAAGGAGGACAAGACGTTCGAAGAAGCCCTTCGCGGCGCATTTGATGCCATGGCGATCGAACTGCGGAAGTACCGGGAAAAACGAGCGGACAAGGTCGTACGGACGGAACCGCTCCCGTCGCTGCGTGGCGTGGTCAGCAAGATATTCCCGGACGAAGGCTACGGGTTCATCATCAAAGACGGTGGCGGAGAGGTCTATTTTCACAAACATTCACTCAAGGGCATGCCCTTCACAGAATTAGAGGACGGGCGCGAAGTCATCTTCGAGGTCGAGCCAGGCGAAAAGGGTGTCCACGCGACCATCGTGCAGCCTCCCCATTCGATGGTCCCGTAGCGGATCGGCATGCCGCCGGGCAGGTGAACGGATTGCCTGTGTGTCTGCCCGGCTCCAGGGTCGTCCGGATGGTGAGACGATCCGGGCCCGCGGAGTTCCGATGCCCATGTACGAGGACACCTGTGTGGACTGCAGCCGCATGAGAAAGGTAGGGTCCGATGCCCGGTTTGCGGGAGCACCGGGCTTCGGCACATGTTTCCACGTGCATGGCCCCTACAACCTAAAAAAGTTGAGCGTGACAATGCGCCCTGCCGGATCCTCGCATCCTGATCGTACTCTGCTGATCGCCTCGTGTGCTGCGGTCCTGGCCGCATGGCTGGTCCCGGCCGCCGCACAGGATTTTCCGGCCGATGTCAACCGAGGCAAAACCGTCTATCAGCGGCATTGTCTGAGCTGCCATGGCACCGGTGGCTGGGGGGACGGACCGGCCGCCGAGGCCCTGCGCGTGCCGCCGACGAACTTTCATCGCTTCTCGTCCGTGATCAAAACGGATGAAGAACTGCTCCGAACGATCGAGCATGGCGTGGTCTTCAGCCCGATGCACTCATGGCAGGGACGACTCACCGGGAGCGAGAGGCGGGATGCCCTCGCCTATATCCGTCTCTTGATGCAACAGGCTCGATAGACGCGGACAAGACGTCGATGTCCAAGCAGCTTCCTTATGGACCCCCTTCACCCCAACAGTGCGCTGCTCGTGGTGGATGTTCAGCAAGACTTTCTTCCCGGCGGAGCGCTGCCGGTCCCACAGGGGGGGGACGTGATTCCCGCCCTGCGCCGGTACTGCGAACGATTTCTTGCGCCAAGGGGGAGTATTATCGCCACGCGCGACTGGCATCCTGCTCATCACTGTTCTTTTCTCGAGCAGGGAGGACCATGGCCGCCCCACTGCATCGCACATCAGCCCGGTGCGCAGTTTCCTGACGAGCTGGGGCTTCCGCCATCCACCATGGTGATTTCCAAGGGGACCGATCCACACCGCGAGGCCTACTCCGGCTTTCAGGGCACCTCGTTGCAGCACTATCTGGACTCCCGTCACATCAGGCGATTGTTTGTCGGAGGGCTCGCCACGGATTACTGTGTCCTCGAAACCGTGCGGGATGCCCGTCGGCTCGGCTACGAGGTCTGCCTGTTGCTCGACGCCGTCCGGCCGGTCAACCGTCATCCGGAGGACGGCCGGAGAGCGGAACGCGACATGTCCCGTCTCGGCGCAATTCCCGTGCGATGGGAGCAATGGACCGCATGAACCCCACCTCAGACGCTCTGCTCATCGATCTCTACGAACTGACCATGGCGCAAGCCTACTGCAAGCGGGGGATGACGAAGGAGGCGGTGTTCGAATTTTTCGTGCGGAGGCTGCCTCCCCGCCGAAACTTCTTGATGGCCGCAGGGCTGGATCAGGTGCTGTCCTACCTGGAGGGGTTCCATTTCTCTGACGAAGACCTCACGTACCTCGACGGCACCGGAGGATTCACGCCGGCGTTTCTCACCACGCTCCGGGCGCTTCGCTTCACGGGTGATGTGCACGCGATGCCGGAAGGGACGATCTTCTTCCCGGACGAGCCGATTCTCCGCATCACCGCGCCGCTGCCCCACGCGCAACTGGTCGAAACACGCGTCATGAACCTGCTGAATTTCCAATCCATGGTGGCCTCCAAGGCCTGTCGCTCGATCCTCGTCGCGGGAGGCCGTGCCCTGATCGACTTCGGGCTCCGGCGTGCCCAGGGCGCGGAAGCCGGATCGTTCGCCGCTCGCGCCGCCTACCTGACCGGATTCGCGGGCACCTCGAACGTGCTGGCCGGCGCCCGCTTTGCGATTCCCACATACGGCACGATGGCCCATTCGTTCGTGCAGGCCTATGAAGATGAGGCGCAGGCGTTCGCGGACATCGCCGAGGCACAGCCGGGCAATGTCATCCTGCTCATCGACACCTACGACACGGAAGCGGCAGCACACAAAGTCGTCGCGCTGGCCGCCGGCCTGAGGGCGCGGGGCATTGCCATTCACGGAGTGCGGCTGGATAGCGGGGATCTGGCCGAACATGCGCGCAAGGTGCGGGCCATTCTGGATCGTGGCGGCCTCACGAACACGCGAATTCTCGCCAGCGGAAACCTCGACGAGGACCGCATCCAGGCCCTGGTCGCCAGCCGGGCTCCGATCGACAGTTTTGCCGTCGGCACAGCCATGACCACCTCAGCCGACGCTCCCTATTTGGACTGCGCCTATAAACTCCAGGAGTATGCGGGCAGGCCCTGCCGCAAACGATCCGAAGGCAAGGCCACCTGGCCCGGCCGGAAACAGGTCTATCGGGGCGTCGGAACGGATGGAACCCTGACCGGAGACGTCGTCACGCTCGAAGGCGATCGCCAACCCGGCCGCCCTCTCCTCTCGCAGATGATGCAGGCAGGCCGGCGTCTCGCCCCCTCGCCCTCGCTTCAGGAACTGCGCCGGACCGCCGCGGCCTCTTTGGCGGCGCTTCCGTTATCCTTACGTCAACTGGAGCCGGCCCCCTATGAAGTCCGTATCGCGCCAGCCCTCGCCAGGCTCGCCAGGGAAGTCGACAGGCACACATGACTTCCGCTGGCCGTAGAGCAACGCCGCATGTTTTCCCGATCCGGAAGGAGGTTCGTTGATGAGTCAGCATCCCCTGTTCACGCTTATCGTTGCCGGGGGGCTCACGGCGGCGCTGGTCGCCTCCCCGACCGATGCCGGCGCCGCCGGCAAGCCATCGCAAAAAACCTTGCCCGCCAGTGGCTGCGAAAGTCCCTACAAACACACCCGCCCGACGTTGCAAAAACTGACCGGCCTGCTGGAATCCCATACGCAGTGGCTCATGGACCGGGAATCGGCCGAGGGGCGGCGCGCCAACCTGTGCCGGACAGACTTGCGGGGTCTTCGCCTGGCGGGCGCGAATCTGGAACGGGCGGATCTTGAGGGAGCCATCCTGAAGGGGACGAATCTGCGCCACGCGAGTCTCATCCATGCACGGTTGAAAGGCGCCAACCTCTCCGGAGCGATGCTTGACGACGCGACACTCGAAGGGGCCGACTTGCGCAAGACATTGCTGGCCAAGGCCCGTCTCAACCGGGCGGCTGCGGACGAAGCCGCCTTCTACGGGGCCAACCTCCAGGGCGCGCTCTTTCGGGACGCCACGCTCGAACGCGCCCATTTCGAAGACGCGGACGGGCAATCCGCCGATTTCAGCGACGCGAGTTTGCTCGATGGTTATTTCTACGGAGCCAATCTCTTTCGGGCCATCCTGACCAATACCGAACTCGGCGGGGCGGACCTGCGACGGACCAATCTCCGGCAGGCCAATCTGCGCGAGGCCACGCTCGAAGGCGCCCAGCTCGACAATGCCAGTCTCGATGGCGCGTCGCTGGCGGAGGCCAGCCTTGACGGCGCCTCCTTAGAAGATGCGTCGCTGGCGAAGGCCGACCTGCGAGAGGCCAGCCTGCGTGGCGCGGACCTTCGGTATGCTTATCTGGGCGGCGCGAACCTGCAACGGGCCGATCTTGACAGCGCCAACATGGAAGGCGCCGACCTCGCCCATGCCCGGCTGAATTCGGCCAACTTGACCATGGCCATCCTTTACAAAGCCACGCTATCCGCAGCCAATCTTCACGGAGCGCGCCTCAATCGCGCCGTACTCATCGGTGCGCAACTCTCGCGGGCCGATCTCCGGAAGGCCGATCTCTCCGAAACCTACGCGCCGAATGTCCGGTTGCGCCAGGCCCGGCTGGGCGAAGCCAATCTGGAATTAGCGAATCTGGTGGAGGCAGACCTGAGCCTCTCCGACCTCAGTCATGTGATTCTGGTTCAGGCCAATCTTCAAGCAGCGAATCTCCGCGGGGCAAATCTGAGCGCGTCGGACATGACCGGCACCCAATTGAACAATGCGAACCTGCAGCAGGCCAACTTACGGGGCGCGAACCTGAGCGGGGCACTGGGACTGGTTCAGACGCAACTCGACGCGGCCTGCCTCGATGAACGCACGACCATTCCGTCGAACCTTCAGAAGCCGCGTCCCTGCCCGGCATCTCGCTCGCGATCATGACGAGGGCCTGCCGCAGGGCCGGTCGCACCTACCCCTCCTCGCCTAGACCGTTCAGGCGGCGCCCAGGCTGATCCGGCTCACCCGGCTGCGGAAGGAGGTGCGCAGGCAGGAAAAAGAAACCGGCGATTGCAGTCGGCACCACGGCGCTCGCGATGACGGCGGAGACCAGAAAGGAATACTGCTCTTGCGTCACGATCCCGTGACTCAGCCCGTACAGAGCCGAAATGGTTCCGAAGGTCAGGCCGGTCGACATCAACAGGGTGTAATACCACCGCTCGGCACGTTCGTGCCGGAACAACCCGATCACCGGATAGAGGCCGAAGATCTTGCATGCGACCTTGCCGGCGAGCAGGACCAGGAATACCGCGGGAGCCGCCAACAAGGCCGGCAGCGACACCAATGTTCCGGCCCGGATGAAATAGACCGGCGTGAGGAACCCCACCGTCATCGTCCGCAACCGGCGAATCCAATGGCCGTCACGGGCCGCGCTACCGGCCAACACCATGCCGGCCAGATAGGCAGGAAGGACCGCTTCGCTGCCCGACCAGAACGCGAGCGCCCCCAACCCGAACAACACCAGCATGATCCATTTGGTCCGGATTGCGGCCGTGCGATAGCCGTACCGCCGGGTCAGCCAATCCGTGACGGCCGGAAGCGCCGCGAGCATGAGACCGGTGGCCAGGATGAAGAGCGCCGTCCTGTAGGTAAAGGGGGCAAACAGAAGCCCGAGGACGATCACCGTCCCCAGATCGTTAATGAAGCAGGACGCGAGGATGCCCTTGCCGAATTCCGTCTTGTTCAAGCCGGTCTCGAGCATGACCGCATAGACCACGGCCATCGATGTCGTCGAGAGGGCCACCCCGCAGAGCGCGCTCGCCTGCCAGTTCCAGCCGAGCCCGTAGAAGGCGAGGGCGGTGCATCCCAGGAAAGGCGCGAGAAATCCCGTGAGTCCGACGACGGTGACTTCCGCCCGTTTGACCCGGATCACGTCGGGGTCCAGTTCCGCTCCCGCCAAAAAGGTCAGGACGACCGCGCCGGACGAGGCCAGGAACCGCACCCATTCCGCGTTCAACGCCAGCACCTCGCCGACATTGAACCACCCGGAGCAGGCCGCCATGCCGACTCCGACACAAATTTCGACCAGCGCGATGGACAGGCGGAGGCGGGCGGCCAGGAGAGCGGAAAACAGGGCGAGGGCAAACCACAGGGAGGCGGTCGCAAAAATCTGGTCCATTCAGGAGTCCTCCGTTCCGGCCGGCGCCAGACAAACCGCCTGGCAGCTCAGGTCACTCGAGGGGTGTGACCTCTCCGGCGCTACGACGGCGCAGCGTAGGAGTCATCAGCCTGGCCAGGCGTTTATACGGGGGACCCCATCCCCTCTGTCGGTTTACTATATACGGCAGTTACGGAAGGGGATCAAGAAATTGTCCGGACCGAGACCGTTCGACACTCTTCCCATTTTTCCCACCCACCAATCAGGCATAATCAGGACCATGCGTAAGACGTACTGCGATGGTGCGGGCCTTCCGATCCCGGCCCCCACGCCGAATCCCCTGCGACGCTCCGTCGCCCGGAGAGCCTTGTGAACCGGCAACAGATCGTCGTGATTGCACTGGCCTGCCTGGTCATCGGCGCCGGGGCGGCCTTTTTCACCTGGTGTCCGCCGGAGGCCTGTCGCGTGCTGCACATTCAGACCTACAACATTTCCACCCTCGACGACTATCGGCGCTTTTTAAGAGATGAGGCGGCATTCACAGCGGAACGCCATGTCAGGGCGGTCCGGTTGCACTGCTCCAGGCTCCGCGATGAGGTCGTGACCGACCTGAACACCAGGCGGCTGACCGTAGGGACAAGCAGGCGGAACGGCGTAGCCGGGGCTCAGCGCCCGCCGGATCCGATCACGGCCTGGCACCAGGGACGGCTCTTACATCTTTCGACTACGGCGTCCGGGAATCGTCAGGTGCTGGATGCCTGGGCGATGAGCGTCCGGGAGCATATCGCCGTGCAACAGCAGGGCGACTGGTCGTTCCTCCCGCAATTGTTCGGCGGCGTCATTATCCATGTGCACAATCAACAGCTCCCCGTGGTCCTGTTCTCAGACCGTCCTTGCGCGTGAGGGCGGTCCTGGCCGACCGTTGTCCGAGGCTCAATCTGAGTCGACCGCCCGCTCCCACTACTGAGGATGAGGATGGACGGTCGTTATAAAGGAGTTCGTGATGCCTTTCAGTTCGTCGATTGCGTTGTTCGTTCTCGCCGGACTCTGTGAAATCGGCGGAGGCTATCTCGTCTGGCTGTGGCTCCGGGAAGGAAAATCATTGGGATATGCCGTGGCGGGCGCGGCATTGCTCATTCTCTATGGGGTCATTCCGACCTTGCAGGCTGCCCATTTCGGCCGTGTGTATGCCGCCTATGGCGGCATGTTCATCGTGCTTGCGTTGTTATGGGGGTGGGGCGCGGATGGGACCACACCGGATGCCTTCGATCTGGTCGGAGCGGCGATCTGCCTCATCGGCATGGCCGTCATCATGTATGCCCCCCGTGCCGCGATCTAAACGACATCCGTGACCTTACACCGCCTCCGGCATGGCTACCTCCAGCCTCGCTGCGCCGTCGTGTCCGACCGTTCCCCTCGCCTATTAACTAAATCAAAGACTTCCACCGGCGGCTCTCGCTGACACTGCAATCTCCGTACTCTCACTTAGGGTTCAAGGGCCTCCCGACTAGGTACATCTCCAGCGGTCTTCCGGCTGGAGTGACGGCACGATGGGACATGAATAGTAAGCCAGGTCCCGCATGTCCATCGCGTACAGGGAGGCATCCCATGAAAACATCCACTCAGACCGCCTATGTCGCGGCCATGCTGGCACTGATCCTGGCTTGGCCGGTCACATCGCCCGCCGCGCCATCACTTCCGGATGAACCGGACGATGAGTGCCTGGTCGAACAAACCTTCGATTCGGTCGTGGGACTGCTCTTCCGCGGGTACTCGCTTCGAGGAAACGGCCGGGTGGACTACCGCACGGCCCGTCACATTCTGGGAATCTCTTTCGATGACCCCGCATCCGCCGAACCCGATGTCGCGCGCTATCCGCTGTTTTACTGGTATGACGCCAATCAGGACGGCCAGTGGGAGATGTGGGTGGATCGGGAAGAACAAGGGCAGCTGGCCAATGCGGTGCGGTATGACTGGAGACAAGGCGAGGAACTGATCACGTCATCAAAACTCTGGTGAACCGCACATGACAGCCGTGATCCGCCTTCCCTATAATCCGTCAGGCAGCACAGCGGGCGCGTCGAACGCGTGGTCGCTGCGGCCTGCCGACCGGTATGGCCATCACATCCCCCCAAACACTCCGCAAGCTGCCGCCCGGCATCTGGGTTCTGGGCTTCGTCAGCCTGTTGATGGATATTTCTTCGGAAATGATCCACAGCCTCCTGCCCTTGTTCATGGTGACGACGCTCGGCGCCGGCACCATCGCGGTCGGCCTCGTTGAAGGCCTGGCGGAGTCTCTCGCCTTGGTCGTGAAAGTTTTTTCGGGCGCCGTCAGCGATTATCTGGGGAAACGGAAGGGCCTGGCCGTGGCGGGGTACGCGTTAGGCGCGTTGACCAAGCCGCTCTTCGCCATGGCACCCGATCTGGGCACCCTGTTGACCGCCCGCTTGCTGGATCGCGTGGGCAAGGGCGTACGGGGCGCGCCGCGCGACGCGCTGGTGACGGATATTGCCCCGCTACACCTTCGTGGCGCAGCGTTCGGCTTGCGACAATCGCTGGATACCGTGGGAGCCTTCCTCGGTCCCTTGCTGGCGGTCGCGCTGATGCTACTCTGGGCCAACGATTTCCGGGCCGTCTTCTGGGTAGCCGTCATTCCGGGCATGATGGCGGTGGCGCTGCTGCTGTTCGGCATACGGGAGCCTGCCTCCCGCCGGCCTACGGTGAGGACGAATCCGATCCGCCGCGAGAATCTCATGCGGTTGGGTCCGGCCTACTGGTGGGTGGTGGGCATCGGGTTCGTCTTTACGCTGGCCCGGTTCAGCGAGGCGTTTCTCGTGCTACGGGCCAGGGATGGAGGCATTCCGGTCGCCTTGATCCCGCTCGTGCTGGTGGCCATGAATCTGGTGTATGCCTCGTCGGCCTATCCGTTCGGGAGACTTTCCGATCGGGTGAGTCACGGCAGGCTCCTCACATTCGGACTCCTGCTGTTGATCGGAGCCGATCTGACCCTCGCCCTGTCCGCTCATTGGAGCCTCATCCTGCTCGGCGTCACACTCTGGGGACTTCACATGGGGGCGACACAAGGACTCCTGGCCACCATGGTGGCTGATGTGGCACCGGCCGATTTGCGCGGGACGGCCTTCGGCTGCTTCAGCCTGGCCTGCGGAGTGGCGATGTTGCTGGCAAGCCTGTTGGCGGGGGTGTTGTGGGACCGGTTCGGGGCCGCGTTCACATTTTATGCGGGCGCCCTGTGGTGTCTCCTCACCATCGCGGGGGTCCTGTTTCTCCCCCTCAGCCCCTCACGGCCTTCTGCACCTGCCAGCCGGCCCTCCGTCACTCCATGACATGACTGTTCCACCGGCACCGTGACGGCTCTTCCGCAGCGAACGGCCAGGTCACCCGGTGCGGCCGCTCGACCGGAGCGCCGTTTGGATGGTTTCGTGGAGCTGTTCGATAGCCGCCTCCTTGGCGAGAAACGAGACGGCGCCGGCATTTCGCATCACCTCTTCGACCTGCCAGTTATTGTGGACTGAGAGCCCGATCACCAGGGTGTCCGGCTGCTCCAGTTTGAGCCGGCGCGTCGCCTCGATTCCGTCCATGCCGGGCATGTTGATGTCCATGATGACCACCTCGGGCCGCAAGGACGTCGCGAGCGTAATCGCCTGTTCACCGTTATTGGCTTCTCCCACCACTTCGATATCGTCGTACCCTTCGAGGACCGTCCGGAGACCCTGGCGAAGCATGGCATGGTCGTCCACCAGGAGCACGCGCGTTCTGGAAGATCCGAGCGGGCCTCGCGCGGTGGCTTGCGGCGAAATCCCCGCCGAGGGGGTGGCCGATGGCAGCTCCGGCCCGCCCGCCGGCTGCTCGCCTTCCTTCCAGGCTTCATCCGGCTCGTCCTTCTCCCCGGCTCCCTCGCTATAGGGAATCACCAGGGTGATCTTCGTGCCCTGCCCGGGGGAGGACTCGACCATCATGCGCCCGCCCAAGGCATCCATCCGTTCGCGGATACTGAAGAGGCCGAACATCGGTGCTGCGACATTCGTGGGGCTGGATTGATCGAATCCCCTGCCTTCATCGGCGACACGGAGGTACAGCATCCCTTCTTCGATCCAGACCGAGATCGACGCTCGTGATGTCCCCGCATGTTTCGATACGTTGATCAACAGTTCACGCGCCGATTGGAACAGGAGCACCGCCTGGTCTTCCTGAACCGGCGCCTGCTCCAGGTCGCAATGCACCGTTACGGTCATTTCCTGCCGCCGCATCTGCTCCGCCAGCCACCTGATCGCCACCACCAGACCGAACTCACGCAGCACGGGGGGGCTCAACTGGGCCACGAGGGATCTGGTATAGGTCAGCGCCTCGTCCAACATCTCATCCAGCTCCAGCACGACTTCTGTCGCCGGACCGAGGTTGCCTCGCTTCGCCTGGCTCAACTTCATCCGGCCGAACACCAGCAACTGCGCCAGATAGTCGTGGAGCTCCGATGCCAGACGTTGCCGCTCACGCTGCTCCGTCAACGTCAACTCCGATGCCAGGGCCCTGAGCCTGGTTCGTGACTGGAGCAGTTCGTGGGTGCGCTCCGCAACCCGCTGTTCGAGCTGGATCGTCCAGCCCTGCATGTGCTCCTGAGCCTTTTTCCGCTCGGTAATATCGCGCAGCAGGAGGGTGTAGATCACGTCATTGCCCAGATGATTCTGGCTGACGGCAAGTTCGACGGGAAACTCGGATCCGTCATGCCGAACCCCCAGCATCTCGCGACGGAGTCCCTGCGGGGCTGACCCATTGCCGGCCTGCTCCGTCATCTGCCCCTCGCGATAGGGCGACGGCATCAACCGGGCGATGTTGCCACCGAGCAGGATCTCGGAGGGATAACCGAACAGCCGTTCCACCGCCGGATTGATGCTATGGATCACCCCGGTCTCGTTGATGGTGATGATGCCGTCCACTGCGCTTTGCACGATCGCCTTGAGGCGTGCTTCGCTTTCACCCAGAGCAGACGAGGCGCTATACCGCTCCCAGGCCATGGCGACCAAATGACAGAGTGTTTGGAAAAACCCGACCTCCTGTTCAGTGAACCGTTCTTTCTTCCCGGTCCCGAAGGAAAGGGTGCCCAGCACCCGCCCGTCACTCGCCTGCAGGGCATGGCAGGCATAAGCCCGTATGCCCATCGTTCGCAATGATTCGGCCCGGGAGTCAGAGGCGATCCGATGGGCGTCGGCCACGAGGGAGGTCCCGCAGGCGGCCACATGTTCTGAGAACGTGTGCCCTGCGGCAAGTCGTTCGGCCCTGAGGGGGGGCGCGTCGGGCGCTCCGAGTCCGATGAGGAGTTGCAGGTCGCCGGTCTTTCCGTCCACGAGATAGTTCAGACAGAGATCCACATGGAGTTGCCCCGCGACCCTCACGTAAATGGATTGCGTCAGGGCCGCCCGATCCACCGGCACTTCCAACATCATGTGGCTGATTTCGAGGAGCAGGGCTTGTTGCTCCTTTCCGGCACGCAGAATGGCGTCCTGTTGTTTTCGTTCGGTAATGTCGAGCGCGGTGCCGAGGATTTGCTGCGGCTGGCCCGCCTCGTCCCGGAAGAACACCACGTTGCGGGATAGGAACCAGCGCCACTCTTTCGACCGGTGCTGCAACCGGCATTCGAATTCGAGCACATCGCCATCGGCCTGGAACGGCAACAGCGCCAGCTGATTCATGACCGAGTCGAGATCCTCCGGATGAATCCACTGCTGTAAGGTGCTCTGGCCTACCAATTGGAGGTCCTCCGGGGTATATCCAAGCGTGTCGCCGGATCTGGCATTGGCATAGAGATTACGCTGTTGGCGCAGATCGTAGAGATAGACGGTGGAGGGAGCCGCGTCCACCAGGCTCTTGATGAACCGCTCTCGCTCGGTGAGCTCTTTCAGCAAGACCCGGCTTTCTTCCTCCCGGTCGTAGAGACGCAGGAGGGCCTTGGCCGCCCCGATCAACTCGGTGGATTCGACCGGTTCGCTTAAATACACATCCGCGCCGCCATCCAAACCCATGGCTCGTTCTTGCGGCCTCACGCAGGAGGCGGACACCTGCAGCACCATCACGTGCTCCGTCGCCGCACTCGTCTTGATCAGCCTGCAGATCTCGATGCCGCTGACATCCGGCAATCCCACATCCAACAAAACCAGGTGGGGCCGTTCTTCCTGCACCAACCGCAACGCCTCCTTGCCGGTGGCGGCCTCGAGGACGCGATAGCCGGCCCGCTCGAAAATTCTCGTCTTGGCATATCGAGCGCCCTCGTCGTCGTCCACATTGAGAATGGTATGCCGGTAGGAGGTGCTCACGGCTGGCTCAACGGCAAGACCTGCCGATCAGGGGGGCGTGGCAGGGCGTCGGGGAGCACGTCGCCGATCACCCGCCTGATGGTGTCCTCCGACAGCTCGCTTTTCATTACGATCCCGCGCGTGGATTGTTCCAACAGCGTTGTCGCCTCGGACGAGAGGGCCTGTGCCGTGACAATGACGACCGGTGTCCCTTGCAGTTTTTCAGACGCAGCCAGATCCTGGAGGAATTGCCAACCGGACCGGCCGGGCATATTGAGATCCAAAAAAATGATGTCCGGCCTGATGTCACGACAGATCCGGATCCCTTCCATCGCGTCGCCCGATTCCGAGACCGTGCACCGGATACCGGCCAGGCACTTTTTGAGGATGTAGCGAAATGATTCTTCATCATCGATGATCATCACCCGGGAAACGGAGGTGGGGGCCAACCCTGCGTCCGATGGCTGGACTAAACGATCCAGTTCCGCCATCAACGTGTCACGATCGATCGGCTTGAGCCTGTAGGCATCGGCCCCGAGCATGAAGGCCTTGGCGCGATCCTCCACGGTGGTGACGATGAGGACGGGGATGTCCCGCGTCACATCGTCCGCTTTCATGTGCGCGAGCCACTGCCAGCTATCCTCGCCGTGTAACAGCAGATCCAGCACGATGGCCGAGGGGCGCACCTGTTGTAACCGTCGTCCGGCATCACGCAGCCCCGCGCTGAACATCGGTTGATAGCGGCTGTTTCGAAGGAACTTGTCATAGACCGTTCGCATCTCGGGATGATCCTCGATGATGAGCACGGGAAGCCGGGCCGAATCCGGGGGAGGCTCGGCCTCCACGCGCGGTGTGAGCGTCCGGTCCATCGCCTGCTCATGGTAGAGCGGAATCGTCAACTTGAATACTGAGCCAGTTCCGACCTGGCTTTCAACCGAAACCTGCCCGCCGAGCAGCACCGCCAGCTTCTTGCATAACGGAAGTCCCAAGCCCGTGCCCTTGACCTGCCGCTGAATCGGGCTATCGAGCTGCGAGAATTCCTCAAAGATTCTTGCGTGGTCCTCGGGCTTGATGCCGATACCGGTATCGGACACGGCAATGGTCAGGGCCCGGCGATCGGCATTCACCGCGGCCGTCACGCGGATTTCTCCCCGCTCCGTAAACTTCACGGCATTGGAGATAAAATTCCGCAGGATCTGGGATACCTTCCCTTCGTCCGTGCAGAGCATCGGCAGGTCGTCCGCTTCCTCGAAAATCAGATTCACCGATGCACTCGTCAAAAGCGGCTTCAACATGCCGCGAAGGGCGCTGAACATGGTCTTGATGTCGAACTCGACCGGACGCACGTCGATCTTGCCCGCCTCGATTTTTGCCAGATCCAACAAATCGTTCACCAGTTCCAGCAGACTCTCGGCCGCCTTTCTGACGAATCGCACCTGTTTGTCCTGTTCGGACGTCAACTCCCCGTCGGACCGGTCCAGCAGCAGTCCCGACAGTGCGAGAATCGAACTCAAGGGCGTGCGAAACTCATGACTCATGTTCGAGAGAAACCGGGTTTTCATGTGATCCGCCTGGCGGAGATGGTCGGCCTTCTCATCCAACTCGGCATAGAGGGCGATCACGCCGCGGTTCGTATCTTCGAGTTCCTGATTCAGCCGGACGAGTTCCTCCTGGCGCAGGCGTAATTCGTCCAATGCCTGCAACAATTCATGATTCTGCTGCCGCAGTTCCTCTTGTGCGTTCTGAGCCGGCGTGCGGATCAGCTCATCCACCAGGCTCGACAGCTCCGGGCCTCCCAGCGGCCTCACGCGCGCAGGGAAGACCTTTTTCATGAGCACCCTGGTGCCGGTTCCGGGATCGCTTTCGATTTCGCATTGATCCATGAGGCGTTTCGCGCCGACGAGCCCCAGCCCCATGCCGGTGCTGGACCGGTATCGACCCTCCAGGATCCGCTTGAGATCCGGGATGCCAGGACCGCTGTCCGTGACCCGGATCAACAACACCTGTGGGGCGGTCCGTCCTTCCACCTGAAACTCGACGAGGCCGTTTTGGGCATAACGGAACGCGTTACGCGCGATTTCCGAGACGGCGGTGGCAATTCGAGTCTGGTCCTGGACGTCGAAGCCGATCAGAGCGGTGATCTGCCTGGCGCGTTGACGGGCGACGACCACATCGTCCTCATATCTCAACGCGACTGTCATGATCGATTGACTCACCGAACGGATCCTTTCGACTCAGTTGCTTTCCTATCGGACAGGGTCTTGCCGGAGCGGGCGGTCATGCAGCCGGTCCGCCCTCCGGCCTGGGCGATTTCAGCACCATCACCGTCGTGTCGTCTCGGCCTCGGCTGAAATCACGATAGAGGGTGGCGGCGATGAGACTCGGATCCCGGCTGGCCAAACCGGCATAACCGGTCACATCCCAGTGGCTGTTGATCCCATCCGAGCACATTACGAGCAGCGCGGAATCGGACCAGGGATATTGAAACTCGGTCACCCGCCTGATGTGGTGACCGAGGATTCCATTCTGCGACACCATATTCTGAGCCACTCCATCCTGGAGCACGGCGGCCATGATATTTCCAATTCCGATAAATTTGACGAGGCCCTGGTCGGGAAGGATTTCCGCCACACCCAACGCGGCGCCCCTGGTCGGTCGAAGCAGGCCATGGGCGATCTCTATCTGTTCGGTCAGCGAGACCTGTCGATGGTCATGCAGGCTCTCGATCGCAAGCAGGGCCGCCTCCGCCGCCTGGGATCCGTGACCCAACCCGTCCACGACCGCGCAGAGGGTTCGCCTGTCGAACGACTCCGACAACCAGGCATCTCCGGACACCTGCTCGCCCGGCTTGGCCAGATTGATCACGCCCGTCATGGCTGGCTGATCCGGCTGCAGGCCGGGCTGGGCTCGATTCCAAACACGAGCCACGAGGCCGGTTCCTCTTCCGGCAATGGAATGGATGTCGAACTCCGAGGCCATCCGCACCAGCGCCCCGAGACCGGTGCCAGGGCTGCCCGTCGTGGAATGGCCGTCCCGCAGGGCGCGCCCCACATTCGCCATGCCCGGTCCCCGGTCCAAGGCCACGATTTCGATGCCCTGCAGGAGTCCCTGAGCGACGATGCGGAGGAATATTTCGCCCGCCTTCGCATGCTTGATCAGATTGGTGCCCATTTCCGAGGCGATGACCGCGCAGATGCCGGCCCCGGTTTCATCCAGGCCGGCTGAGCCTGCCAATGCCGTGACTTTCCGGCGCACCTCGGCCACCTGGCTCGACTCGCCGATCGGAAACTGAAACTGCTGTCCCTCCTGATGTTTCGTGATCATCCTGCCTTCACTTCCAGCGTGCAATCGTCACCCTGGTCCCCTTACCCACTTCCGAGTGGATGTCGAACTCGTTCACGAGGCGCCGCGATCCGCTCAAGCCCAGCCCCAGGCCATGCCCCGTGGTGAATCCGTCCCGCAATGCCCTGTCCAGGTCCGGAATTCCGGGCCCCTGATCGATAAACGTCAACCGGACCCCGCGGCGGGAGCCCTCCTGCAACACTTGAATCCGCACGTCTCCGCCCCGACCGTGATCGAGGGTGTTCCGGGCCAGTTCGCTCGCGGCCGTCACCAGCTTCGTCTGATCGACGAGGGAGAAGGCCTGCATCAGCGCCGACTCCCGAGTGATTTGACGAACCTTCACGATGTCATCCGACGTCCGGATGGGATAGGTTTCATCCCGCAACGTGACCATTTCCTCGCGCCCTGTTCTCGGTGGACCGTTTGAGCATCTCCACCCCCTTGTCCACATTGAGTGCCGTACGCACTCCGGGCAGGGAGAGCCCGAGTTCCACCAGCGTGATCGCCACCGCCGGACGCATGCCGACCAGCACGGTTTCCGCATCCAGCACACGCGCCATGCTGGCGGTATTGCTGATCATCCGGCCGATGAACGAATCCACGATTTCCAGCGAGGAGATATCGATGAGCACGCCATGAGCCCGCTCTTTGACGATCCGGCTCGTCAAATCGTCTTGCAGCGTCATGGCAAGCCGGTCATGCATGTCGACCTGCACGGTCACCAACAAAAAATTGCCCATTTTTAAGATCGGAATCCGTTCCATGATCAGTCGATCGGCCTCGCGCCGGCAGATTTCGACACGCTGGCGCCGGTGCGCTGGAGCGCGATCATAAAGGCATCCGCCAGCGTGGCCTTGGTGGTCACCGCACTCAAATCCACGCCGAGATGGACGATCGTCTGGGCAATTTGCGGGCGGATGCCGCTGATGATGCAGTCGGCGCCCATGAGCCGCGCCGCCGCCACGGTTTTCAGCAGGTGTTGCGCGACCAGCGTGTCCACGGTCGGCACCCCGGTGATGTCGATGATCGCGATCATGGCACCGGTCTCCACGATGCGTTGCAGCAGATTTTCCATGACGACCTGGGTCCGCTCGCTGTCCAGCGTTCCGATCAAGGGCAAAGCGAGAATGTGCTCGAACAGCTGTACCACCGGCGTGGACAACTCCAGCAGTTCTTCCTGCTGGCGATGGATCACTTCCTCTCGATTCTGTTGATGGAGTTCCATGATCTGCAACCCCAGATGATCGAGCAGGACCGTGACGGCCCACAGTTCGGTGATGAGATCCTTCGGATCCTTCACGTTCGAGCGAACCACGTCGAAGAGCGGTTGTTTGAGCGAAAAAATAAACGTGGCGGTCTCGGTCGGCGTAAATCCCCGCGACACTCTCGACCGGGCTGTCTGTCCGAGGAAATCCTTGACCGGCTTCCACGAAGGGGTATTCGCATCCAGGCCCCCCTGGAGAAGGGCTTGGGTAAAGAGGCCCATGAACTCGCGCGACTGCTCGCGCAGTTCGCTATCCTTCATCAGATCCTGGCGCAGAGTGGTCGCGGATAGCTGGAAGTCCACCCAGGCTTTGAGGATGCTGTCCTGCTGAGCCCGGACGCTGTCGGCCAGTCTGTATTGTTTTTCCATTGCCCTTTCCTCCTCTGCCGATTCTGACGAACATTCCGAAATGGCTGGAGATACCCGGAAGTAGAGACGGGCAGACCAGTCTAATCGTGCTGTAGGCAAGTCCCTACTAGGGGAACCCCTGGCAGGCCGGGTCAGACTACAGGCAAAGGGGCTGACGTTGCTAGTGGAGAGAGCTGCGGGGTGTGCAGTGCAACAGAGGGCTCCGCCGCGATGCCGGGCAGGGGAGCAGGTTTTCAGGACCAAAACTGCCAGGCCTTGATGTGGCCCCGGAGCAGATCCCGTCTGGACAGGATCCCGACAACGCGCCGGTCCCGCACCACCGGAAGCTGGTCATACCCTCTCATGAAACAGGTGTGCGGCTTCTTCAAGCGTCATGGTTCTCTGCGCGTTAAGGATATGGGATGTCCTGATCTCCACACCAGCACCTTCCGCAGGTCTCTCCCCTCGTCAGCCGCCGTGACTCCGGGCCTTCGACCGTCGTCCTCCCTCGAGCTCCCTACTCCGGTTGCGCGATCAGCGCCGGGCTGTGATCTTCCTCCCATCGGACATAGTGCGTCGTCGTATGGTCAGGCTTCACTCTGATTCCCGTCGCCTCCTGCCGTTGACCGCCCAACATCGCGCTGACATCGTAGGTCCCTTCCGGAAGATCAATAAACAGCCAGGGGCCGTTGTTCTCGTCGGCGGGGACGGTCAGGATCTTGGTTCCTTCACGATCGCGCACCGTCACCGTCGCGCCGGTCACAAATGGCTTCCCGCCGGCCGTGAACACCAGCTTCAACGAAAATGGCGGATAAACCGCCTCGCGTTCGACGCGGCCGACACCCGCGCTGAAATACGGAATCCCGCCGCTGCGGTAAAGCGGAATGACATCCTTTTGCAGTCCGGCCTCGGTAGGAATCTCCAGTTCGATGGCATCTCCGGCCGGCGCCATCCTCGAGACGACAGGCGTCGCCCCATCAGCCACAGCGGACAACAGGATCACCCCTACGAGACCCGCAGCCCCCGCCAAGCTTCGCCCCATCACCCCCCGCTGTTCTCCCATGCCTCCTCCTTTCACCAACTTCTTTGGCCATGGTTTACAGACCTCTGATCTCCTTGGCCCGTCCGCGACCGGTTGGACAGAGATGTGCGAGCCTTGTCGCTCCCCCTTTCTTCCGGTCTGATTCCGGTCTGATTCCGGTCAACTGCCGCGAAGTACCCCAGGGTCTTCCCGGAACTGCTGCAAAACGCCGCAACCGTCTCAGTGGCCAAGAGCCCACCTTGAAACCCTGCTCGGCACATACCGTCGTACCCGCCTCCCCCCAGGCATATCCGATGCAGACCTCATTCCAGAGAGAGATAACTCCAACCCGGGAGTAAAACAAGATGCGGCTGATGATGGCCGTGGACGGCTCGGAATACTCCGACCCGGGAACCGATCGGATGCCGGCCTTCCCGGGACCGCTTGAAGCCGGCATTGCCATGGGCGGGTTTTTTCTATATCTGTATAACCGGGGTTGGACCTGGGAGTTCCCGCCCGACCGGAGTGACGCCATCACTGAGCACGGAGCCGGAAATGGCAAGGGCCGATGGGACGCATGGCCGTGAGCACGCGAGCGTACGGTGCCTATGCATGGAATCCAACCGGAGGAAGGAGCGCTTATGACGACGATCGGATCAGGCCAGCAGGTCAGCGACTATATGCACCGCCAATTGGAGGTGTTGCCGGAGGACGCGTCCGTCGTCTCCGTCGCCGCCAGAATGCGGGAGCGGAGCATCGGTTCCCTGCTGATCGAAACGGTCGATCGATCGCGCCATGACTGCCGGATCATCGGCATCGTCACCGAAACCGACCTCGTCGGGAAGGTGCTGGCCAAAGGCCGCGCCCCGTCGGAGACCCGCCTGACGGAGATCATGAGCAGCCCGCTGATCACCATCGGGCCGAACCGCCCGATGCTCGACGCGAGTCACTTGATGGAAACCAAGCGGGTGCGACACCTCGCCGTCTCCGAAGGGGCCGAGGTGCTCGGCGTGATTTCGGTGCGCGATCTGGTGCGGCATTTCGTGGAAGCCGACGGGGGACCGGTGCAGTCCCTGAACGATGTCTACCGTCCCTTGAGCGTGCTCATGAACAAGGCCATCATCACCATCGGCAGCGACGGCACCGCCCTCGCGGCCGCGCAACGGATGGCCGACAAACACATCGGAGCGCTGTTTGTGATGGAGGCCGAGCAACTGGTGGGAATCGTGACCGAGGCCGACCTCGTGCGGAAGCTCCTCGCTCAGCGGCTCGATCCGGCGACCACCAAGGTCGGCGCCCTGATGAATTCGCCGTTGCTCGACATCGACATCAACGGGACGATCCATGATGCCAGCCAGCGCATGGCGGAGCATCGGATCCGGCATCTGGCCGTCACGGAAAACGGAAAAACCGTCGGCGTGCTGTCGATCCGGGATCTGGTGAAAATGGTCTCGATCCGCGACCGCCCGGAGTTTTTACGTCGAGGGTGATGCGCCGGCCCGGCAGGTTCACAGCGGCTGCGGACTACTGATGAGGACGAGGGACACAGGACCTGGCATCCTGCACATGATAGTTCCCTCGTGCGACGACCGGATACAGGGAAAAGGCCGGAGTGTCGGCCGGCAGCAGGGCGGTCGTGACTCCGGGCAGGAGTTGCAGATGCATGTTGATGAAATTGAAGCTGAGCCCCTGTTGCCAGGGTTGGGTCCCGGCGCCGGCGTAGGCCGCGATCTTTTCAGTGGCATAGGTTCTGGTCAACAGACCCGCTCCACCCTGCAATCCATATTCATGGAGATCGGGTGCCCCCTGGATGAGCAGAGAGACGGCGCTCGCATCGAACCAGACCTTGATGTTGCACCCGATCTGCACGTAGGGGCCCAGGCTGTTGGTGCCCTCCAGAAAGGCCCGGGGCAATCCGACCTCGAAGGGCACGTCCTCCGCGACCGGTCGATCGACGGTGCCGAGATTCTGCTTCTGCATAGGGGACACCGACACGAACAGGAGGTGGGGATCCGAGAGATCCACGTCCAGGACTTGATCATCGTAATAACTGACCAGCCGCCCCATCTCATAGCGCAGTGGAAATGAATACCCGGTCTTCGCGTACCAGATGCGCAGGCCTCCCTCCAGCGGCTCTTCCGGCAACCGGCTGATCTTGAGATCGAAGGGCAGCATCACGTGCCACGTGCCCGTACGAGCCTGCACGAAGGGCGCGCAGGCGCCGGGAAACTCCTTTGCCACGGCCGGATTCTCCGGTTCGAAGACGCGGGTCTGGCTCGAAAAATTCTGCGCCGTCTTGGCTTCCTTGGACAGCCGGTACTTCTGCTGGTAATAGAGTGCGGCACGTTGCTGGGCGATCGACAGGAAGTAGTCCGGCATATCGGTTTCAACAACGATGCGCTGGCGCATGGGGATCCCCGGCTCCGCTCGCGAACGCTCCGGTTTCAAGGCCGCGTTGTAGACGTCGAGTTCGGTGGTGAGCCGCTGCATTTCCTGATGGATTTCCCGGGCCAGGACCGGATCATAGATGTGGGTTCGGGACAGGAGATCGGAGGCCTTCTGCAGGCAATCGAGCTTGTGACCGTACCGTTTCGGTTCATCAGCGAACGCCTCGGCAGTGGCCATGAACAGGTTGAATTCTTCTTCCGGCGTCAGGCCCAGCTTGGGGAAACTGTGATCCTTGATGAAGGCGAACGCCAGCGGGCCGAACGACTCTGCCCTACGGATGCAGAGGGTCAGGAGAAAATTATAATGGGCCCGTGCTTCTTCCGGGGTCATGGTGCAGGCTCTCCCGTGGGGATTCTATCGAGAGGACCGAATTGCTACAAGGGGGGTTGCAGTCGTCCGCCCGTACCGGGAGGCATCACGGCCTCCGGAACGCGCTGATAGAACGCGGCCTTCGTCGCGCGCCCCTGGACTGCCGATCTCCACGTTTTCATTGCACCGCATCGTCCGGAACGGTAGACTTCGCCGACATCCCTGTATGCCGCACAGTCTCGCATGACAGATCTGACCCCTCCCCTTCTCTTTTATGAACGGAGTTGCTGATGTTGGAATGGCTGGCCAATCCTGAAATTTGGATCGCCTTGGGGACCCTCACGGCCCTGGAAATCGTGCTCGGAATCGACAACATTATCTTTCTCTCGGTACTCGTGAGCCGCCTTCCCGAACCCCAACGCGCCGTCGCACGCCGGGTAGGCCTCGGCCTCGCCATGATGGCGAGACTGGGACTCTTATTCTCAATTTCCTGGGTCATGGGACTGACGAAACCCTGGGTGACGATCCTCGGTCAGGGCATTTCCGGACGCGACTTGATCCTCATCGGGGGCGGGTTGTTTCTCATGGCCAAGGCTACGCACGAGATTCATAACAGCCTGGAGGGCGTCGAGGAGCAGGGTATGCCGGTCGCCGCGTCCAGCCTGGGCATGGTACTCATTCAGATCGCGCTCCTGGACATCGTCTTTTCGCTGGATTCAGTGATCACGGCGGTCGGTCTGGTCGACCATGTCTCCATCATGGCCATCGCCATCATCCTGGCCGTGATCGTGATGTTGATGGCAGCCAAGGCCATCGGCGATTTTGTCGATGCGCATCCCACGATCAAAATCCTCGCCTTGTCGTTTCTGATCCTCGTGGGCGTCACGCTGATGGTAGAGGGGTTCGATGTGCACGTGCCGAAAGGCTATATCTATTTCTCCATGGCCTTCTCCGTCACGGTCGAAATGCTGAACATCCGCATGCGACAAAAACGGAAAATTCCGATCAAACTTCACAGCCGCTATGGGGAGGATCGACGCCCGTAACGGGATCGCGCCGAAGGACATCGCGGACTCGACGACACCCTCACCGAGCTGCCAGACCACATCCTGAGCGGGACCTCACTCCCCGTGAATACCTTCCGGCACGGAGAGCAGGTAGTTCGCGTCGGTTGATTCCTCCCACGTTCCGCCCGACTGGGACTGGCCCGTCGTCCATCCCCGCATGAACAGCAAGGTGAGCATCGGCTCCCTGGATGGGCCGATGGGAGAGGCGACCTGCTTCTGATCCAGCACTCGGCCCACGACCGTCACCCTCGCCCAGCCTTTCCAGTGGTGAGGCAACGTGGAGCTATCCGACACCAGCACCCAATAGTATCCCGCTTCGAGGCCGCGGTTATCCGTCGGACGATGCGGTCGATAGTCCTTGTCCAAGGGTCTGTTCCTCAGGTGCAGCCAGAGGCGCGGACCGTCCTGCTTCTGATCGACCACCACCCCGCCGAGGATGACGGTCTTGCCCTGGTAGGCGTCGGGTGACTCAGCCAAGGAGGTCAACGTCACCCCCGGCTCCGCCTGCCGCACGTATCGTGAGGGCAGGGAACTGCATCCCCCCAGGAGAACAAGCCACAGACCTGCCACGAGCGTTCGAGTGAGATGCGATGTCAAATCCGCCTCCATTCTATCCCTGTCCGGTGCGTTGCCATCACGCCTGTCCCGGCATCCAGCCGCTGAGAGCACAGCGTCGCGCTATCAATGGTTTCATGCTCGCAAGATCATGCGAGACGACGGTCATCAGCTCGTCAGCCACCCGCGCGTCGTCGAAACATTCGTACGCATCGTCGAGAAAGCCGCCCCGCAAGAGCGGATGATAGAGAAACTGCGATCCCGGTCCACTGACGACTTCGAGAGGCCGCTCGACGACGTCGATCCGCTCGAGATTCAACCGCTCCAGCCACCCCCTTGCTTCCTCCGCCGATGGCCGCTCCGCGACATGGGCCGCGAGTCGTTCCCTCTCCTTCGTGAGGCCCCGCCGGCCCATCTCCTGATCGATGCGCTGCCAGATCGATTCGAACGTGCCCAGCGAAGGGAAGGTCAACACGATCTGGCCGCCGGGTTCCAAATGCCGGATCAGCCCGCTGACCGCCTCGAAACGATGGGGCCGGAAGAACATGACGGAGAGATTGCCCGTGATTCGCTGGAAGGTGGGAAAGGAGTCCGGCAGGGCTCTCATATCGAGACATTCGAAGCGGAGCCAGGGCAGCTCGTTCCGTTGAACGGCACGCGCGCTCGCCAACTGGCCCCGACTGGCATCGATGCCGACGACCGTTCCGGTCGGGCCGACCTGTTCCGCCAGGTAAAACGCGGGAATGCCGTGGCCTGAGGCGACATCGAGAATTCTCAGACCGGGACGCAAATCTAATTGGTCCAACAAGACTTCGGCAAAGGGCCTGGACCAGTCATCCTGTTGAGGGAGGGGCCAGCGGGGCGTGATGGAAGGCGGAGACCCGTTCATGGAATTCCTTTCGCGAGATCGTCATCGGTCCCACATGGTCGTGTTCAGATCCCGGGACCCCGGCGAGACGTCACCGGCCCGCATGATCGTAGGACCGGACGAAGCCCGGTCCGCAGGGTTACTTGATGCCGATCACCATCGAATCCGGTCCTGCCAACTTTTCCACCGTCGTTCGCTTGAAACCGGCTTCTTTCATCCACCGCTTACAATCCGCCCCGGTGAAATCGAATCCTCCGTGCGTCTCGATGAGCATGTTCAGACTCATCAGGAGTCCGAAGGCGTTTTGTTTGCGAGCATCGTCGATGAGGGCTTCATGCACGATCACCGCTCCGCCCGACGGCAGCGCCTCGTAGGCTTTGCGTAGGAGCATCATCTTTTCATCGAGGTCCCAATCATGAAGAATGTGTCCCATGATCAGGACATCGGTCTTGGGTAGCGGATCTTTAAAGAAGTCCCCCGGATGGAACGTCAACCGCTTCTCGACCTTTTTCGTTCGGGCATAAACGTCAAACACCGGCTGCACGACAGGGAGATCCATGCCCTGCCCGGTCAGATGCTTCTGCGCCAGGGCGATCTCGACCGCCACGCCGCCCTGCGCGCACCCGACATCGGCGAAGGAACGATATTTCTTCCAGGGAAACTTTCGTGCAATGGCCCTGGCCGTCCCCTGGCTGAGGCCGGTCATGGCCTTGAGAAACCCTTCGAGACGCTGAGGGTCGCCGTAGAGCGTGCGGAAGAAGTCTTCGCCCGTCTTCACCTCATTCTGCGGCTTGCCGGTGCGAAGCCCTTCCGTGAGCGATCCCCAGAACCGATAGAGCCGGGCATTGGACATCTCCAACATGCCGCCGACATAGGAGGGTTTGGTCCGGTCCAGAAAGAGGGCCGTCTCGCGGGTATTGGCATACCGCGTCCCGACTCGTTTGAGCATACCGAGCGCCACCAAGGCGTCGAAGAAGTCCCTTGCGCTTCGCGGATGCAGTTCCAGCCGTTTGGTCAATGCCCCGGCATCGAGCGGCTTTTTGGCCAACTCCGTGAACAGACCGAGCTCTACGGCGCTGAGCAAGGTCTTCGAGCCCCAGAATCCGATCCCCAGTCGCATGATTCCATCGGGAGTGATTGCGCGAGTCGCCATGATTGCATTCCTTTCAGAAGAGGAGAAAAAACCCACAGAGGCTACGTCGCGCGCGGATTCCTGTCAACTGATCCCTTTTCGCCGCCGGGCGAGCCGGTGCCGGACCGCCTGGCCGGGGATTCGCCTAGTTACCACCGACCGCTCTTACTGCCTAAATTAGGGTCACGTTGGATGAGGTGCCAGGTACGACGATGAAGATATCCAGGCTGCTGCAAACAATTCTCGGCATCGCGCTGCTTGCCGGCTGCTCGACCACCTATGAGCCGCACCTCATTTTGCCGCCCTCCACCTTCGATCGGTCGATCGACGCCAGCGTGGAGGTCCATCCCTTCCAGGCCTCCGAGGACCTCGTTTCGGGCCATTCCCCCTATGGGGTCGTCGCTGAGGACTACGAGAACAAAACGCCGTCGCAGTTGAATCACGCCCTCACGGAGCAGGTTGTGACCGAACTGTCAGCCAACCATGTATTCCGCAAGGTGAGTACCTACGAACCAGACCCGGATTTGATCCTCACGGGACGGATCGAGCAGTTTTTTGAACATGACCGCCGCAAGCTCTGGACATTTTTTCCTTACTACTCGGATAAAATCGCCGGCCTCTTCCGGGTGAACACCTACAAGACGAATGGAGAAATTCGTCTCACGATGATCCTGCTGAAGCCCTCGGGTGAAGTGGTCGGATCCTATACCGGCCGGGTCCAGTTTGACGAAGATTACACGCCCAACGGGGAGGTACGCCCGGGCGATCGTCTCAATCGCGCGTTAGGACAGGCCCTGGCTCAGATACGCGACGACATGTTCGCCGACGCAGCCCTCCCGAAGACCCGGAAGCCGGCACCTCTCGCTCGTCAGCAGCCGTCCTGATAGACGTGAACCTGCCTGCGTGATGTCGCGGCATGACTGCGCATCCGACTGCCTACTCCCCGCTCGCTTCCAATTCTTGGACCACAAGTCGTTCGGCTGTCGCCCCGGCGGCGGGTGCCACTGTAGGGGTGCTCTGTCCGCTGACCTGAACGAGGGAGAATACGTTTACCTTCGGCGTCGGAGGTGCGCAAGCCTCCAGCAACAAAAGGATCATCAAATCGAAGAACAGGACCATGACGGCGGCGCGTGTCATTGTCTCCTCCTTTCCGATGGCCTTGTCGGACATCGTTCCACCGATGGCCATAGCCGTGCCCCGGGAGCCCCGCTGATGGCATGATAGCACCGGGGGAGTCCTGTGCCTCTGCCTCCCGCACACACGGTCCGGGGCCGCGTAGCGGAAAAATTCTGCACCCTTCCCTTGCCACTGACGCAAATCTCCACAGTGGTTGGCCCGATCCGCTTTGCAGGGGACGTGATGGCGACAACAGCGCGGCACGGTCCGGGTTACCCCGTGAGGCTCCATCTTTCCACAGGTTCCACTCGTAAATTGAGCCTCAGGAGTGCGCGGCTCTCCAACTTTTGCCCCACGGCCTTCGAAAGTTCTTACTGGCACCAGGCTTGCTCCCTCATCCGGAGGTTCCGCCGGTCATTGTTGCGCCCGCTACGAGGGCTGACGAGGGAGGGTCCCATGAGAGCCACAGAATACTTCGTGCATGGCTGTGACCCGAAAACATTGGTCGTCCGTCAGATCATGGAAGATGCCGTTGTGCAGGTGAGTCCGGCCTCAAGTGCCATGGCCGTCGCAGAACTCCTGAGCGAGCAGCATTTCGGCAGCGTGCCGGTGACCGAGCCGGACGGAACATTACGGGGATTGGTGACGGAGTTCGATCTCTTGAAGGCGGTCGAACAGGACAAAGATCTCCGACAGGTCCCGGTGTCCGACATCATGACTCGCGAGGTGGTCACCACTACGGAAGACATGTCATTGATGAATGTGATCCATCTTCTGCAAGAACGGCATCTCATCCGCGTACCGGTTGTGAGGGGCCGCAAGCTGGTAGGCATGGTGGCACGCCGTGATGTCGTGTTCGGATACGTCAAGTCGCAAGCCGTATACTGGCCATAGACGTCGCTCCATCACTCGCAGGGAACTCTTCACGCAGCTCTCAACCGGCCCCCGGGAGATACCGGGTCATCCCGGAACGGATCTTCCCGTCACAACGGCCCGGCAGAAACATCCTGGCGCCGCCGATGTGTTGAGTCGGCGATGATTTCGCCGCATTCCGCACAGCGGACCTTCTCGATTTCTTGTCCCGTTTCAGTGCGGATCCGGTCAACGAGTCGCTTATGCAGACAGGCGGTAGAAGCGGGAACCACGGCGAGGCAAGGATCAATGTGTGGAGTATGCATGGAGACCTCCAGCGCTATCTCGTGGCGCGGATCATAACAAAAGTTCACATCCGCATCCATGGGAAATACGGGGAAAAGCGGCCCGTCGCAGCTCCCCTAGATGCTGGTGCGCCGGCGAACCTTCACCCCATATATTGAGGAGAGAAGGTGGATCGAATCGAAACCTGACAGGCGAAACTTCACTCAGCAGACAACGGATTCGAAGGCTTGGACTTGAGGACGGCGAAGGCCGCCACCATCGTGAAGAGGGCCCCGGCGAACGCGGCCAGCATATCCTTCTGCGCATCCCACTCATCGCCTTGCGTCCCGAGGTACATGCTGCCTAATTCAGGACTGACAATCATCGCCACCGCCGCTTCGATCACTTCGAAAAATCCGCTCTGAGCCAGAATCCCGCTGGCCGGCAGATAATAGGACCACAAGCCCTTGATACCGGCCAGCCGAACGAGTAATTCGCGAAGGGGATAGACGAGCAGCAGGCCGTAGGCGAAATGCGCAATCCGGTCGAACGGATTCCGGCTTAAATCCAGCATATCCTGCAGCCAGAATCCCGCGGGAACTTTCGCATAGGTGTAATGGGCACCGATCGCATGGAACACCAGGAACAGCGCAATGAGGCAGTAGGATGTCAGGGACAAAGTGAAGCGCCGATAGGACAGAACCAGCACCGCTACGAATCCTACGGCCAAGATATTTTCGAGGAGCCAATCCTGACGGTCGACCGGATCCACGGCCAGCGCGGCCCAGAACAGCCCATAGGCCAGCAACAGCCCGATCAGCACGTTCCGGTGATCTTCTCTCGCGTTGCCCTGGCCGGTCTTCTCGACAACCATATCGTCCAGACTACTCTGAAAGCGCCGCCTCGGATTCCAGCATCGACTCCGCCCCTCGTAACGCGCGCACGATTAAGAGCAGCGTCATGCAGATCAACGCGCCGTACAAAGCGGCGGCCATATCCTTCTGCGCATCCCAGATATCTCCCTGCGAACCTAAGTAGGTGATCCCCAGATCCGGGTGCAACGCACTGGCGACCCAGGACTCGATGATCTCCCAGAGTCCGCTCAATCCCAGGACCGTCATCACGGGCAGATAATACAACACCCATCCCCGCACGCGGGCACTGATACGAAACAACTCCTCCATGGGATAGGCCATCAGGAAACCGAAACTGAAATGTACGATCCGGTCGAAGTGATTGCGTCCGAGATGGAACACCTGGTCCATCCACAAACCGACCGGCACCTCCGCATACGTATAATGTACGCCGATGGTGTGCAACGTGAGAAACGCGGTAATGAGGGCGTAGGAGACGTGAGACAAGGGCAGGATTCGATGAGTGACGACCAGCATGACCACAAAAACCGCCGGCAGAATGCTCGCGATCAGCCAGAATTGAGGATCGACGGGCGCTTGTGCCATCCACACCGACACCAGCACATACCAGGATAACAGACCGATCGACACAATCTTGTTGCGACCCACCGTCGGAGCTCCTTTGTGAATGTTGTAACAGGGCGGAACGCGCCGGTTACAGGCAGGGGACGGCAGACCTTATTACTCTACTGGATGGGAGGGCCTGCTGCAACCGCCGCTCGATGGGGTCGCCCGGCACAGAGCGGGAACAGTCGCAGCAGATCAGGTCACAACCCCTCACGAACCTCGGGGAGCGGATCGGCGTTGCGACGCCGCCAGCGCAGCGGTGATCGCGGTCTTCTTGCGGAGGCGTTCGCCGGCCGCAACCGTCCGCTGCAGGTCTTTTGAGGTCTTCGACGTGTCGGGAGCGGCGGCTTGCCGCTGCCCTTCCTTCATCGCGCGGGTCACCGTGTCCTTCTTGCGTTGACGTTGTGCCGATTCAACGGTCCGCTGCAATGCGGGGGCGTTGGGTGATGTGCCTGCCGCCGCCTTTCGTTGGGATGCCTCCATCGCATTCGTGATGGTAGCCTTCTGCTGCTGCCGTTTTGCGAGCGACACCTTTCGCCCCAGCGCGCCGCTTTGGGGAGCCTTCTTGTTACCTGGCTTGGCCGGTGAGGTTCCTTTGCGTGCTTTCATGAACGAATCTCCTTTCCCTGATGAATGATTCGAACTTCGCCGCTTGAGCGAAGCCGCGATAGGCGGTGACCACCTGTTCCAATGACCGGCAACCATAGGACCCATATTGGTTTCGACAGACGGCCCCGCCGCACACCCGGGCAGCGGGCGGCACTGCGTCCGGGACTGTCTATCGCGTCGGCATTATAACAAGGCCGGGCGGTTGCTGAACGATCAATCGTAGGGTTGGGAAGGACGCTACACGGCATGGCCCGGCAAAGGCTGCTGCTCGGTGCACGCCCTACTCATGCGATGGCGGCGCGACGATCGAGATCAGGTCTGGGCACGGTCAGGTCGAGACGGTGCGGGAAGGGATTGAGGTCAGTCGAGGCAGGGTAACACGAACAAACCGGACCGATGGCCATAGAGCAATAGTTGCTGTCTGCTCTTGACGCCCAGTTTATCGAAGATGCTCGTGACGTGGTGGCGCACCGTGATATCGGAAATGCCAAGCAGTGCGGCAATATCCTTATTCGAAAGCCCTTGACCAATCCCGAGGATCACCTCACGCTCTCGTTCGGTCAGGATGTTCGGCCACCGCTTCTCTGCCGGAGCGGTCTTTACAATTCCCCCGGCCACTTCCCCCGAGGCCAGGTTGAGCAGCCTCCCAGCAATCAGGCGTTCCTCCGGTTGGGCAGATTGCCCGAGGCTGTCGATCGTCGCGATCAGCACCACGGCCGGCTGGACCGTCAGCACGATCGCATCGACCTCAACCGGGACCCGCCCGCCGGTTGGACATTCCCCGCCCAATCCGCAGAGCGCGACAATCTTCGCATCGACCGCGACCTCCTTGATCAGGCGAACCAATGCCGGCAGATCGCACGTGGATTCCGTATCGATCAGCACGACCTGGGGTTTGGCATGCAGCAGCAGGACTGAGGTCGCCTCGAGGCTATGGGCATGTCCGACCAGATGAAGATGCGCGGCCGCTGTCATGGCCTGTTGCAACCCAAGCCATAGGAGATCCTGACCGGTGACGACTGCGACGCGAAGCGGCTCGCAAGCGACGATCGTGTGGCTCATCACTCTTTCTCGACCTGATCCTCAGCGAGTATCGCCTTGGAAACGGCATCCTGAAAACACATCGGCCACCCAGCCAGGACTCGGGCCCGCCCGGGCCCTCCCCGCCACCTATGGCAGGCCGCGCTTCCGATGACCCGCCTTCTCCTGATCGTAGGAAAACCACTCCACCGGACAATCTGCCTGCGTGAGGGTTGACGGCCTGCTCCGAAGTCCATAATCAAGCGTGCAGAGGGGCTGTCTCAGTAAAATCATCCGTTCCACCTGTTTCAGAATGCACTGCAGGGCCGCCTGCACGACGGGATTATCCGTCTTACCAAGGAGCGATTCGGCATGTCCGAGGATGACATTGAGCGGCGTGCCCATTTCTCGAGCCAGGCTGCAGACATTCGCGCGCCAGGCCGTCACTTCCTCGATGAATTTCAGCTCGTCCAGCAGGTGTTGATCCTCGTCGGCCTGCCCCGAAGGCATGAGGGTATTCAGGAGGAGTTCGCCGTGAGGGTCCTCCTGCCCTGCCGCCTCCACATATTCGTCACGTTGCCCGAGGGACGCCTCCATGACGAGCTCGAGCTCACGAAAGACCACTTTGAGCAGGGCGCTCCACACCGTTCGGTGCACAGAGGGCTGGTCAGCGAATTGTTCATGGACCAGCGGTTGCAGAGCGGTGGCGAAATGGGTCAGCGAGCGAAGGTGCCAGCCGGCGCCGAGACCGAACGGGTCTTGATACGCTGACTCATGCCCATTGCCGCCCTCGAACCGGCCGGGTGATTCCGTCGTCAAGAGATCGAGCAGGTACTGGCGCTGCGACTGCTGGAGTCGCTCCACTGCGAGGGAACTCTCCAGCAGCCACGCGTGGCAGGGGTCGCTGCCGAGTTGAAGCACCAGGGTCTCGAGAATGAGGTCGAGATGGCGGAAGACGAGCGGCCGAAGGAGAGTGAGCGAAGCCCGTTCTTCTTGGCTGAGGAGCAGCTGATCTTCGCGCCCGCGACCTTCCATCACGGCCTCCCTGTTGTCACGACGTTGCAATCCGGCATCCGCATCATGCCTTGAACCATCCCACGCCTGCGGTGGCAGGAATATCGACGACTGGAAATCGCGCCGGGTCACAGTGACTTCACAACCGGCTCGGCTTCCGTTTCCTGCATTCCCACCCCTTGTCCAACGTAGCTCTCTCCGGCTAACACATGGAGTACCGCTTGAGGCAACTCGGCGACCGCGCACCGTTTGAGTACATAGCCGGAGGCGCCTGCATCAAACGCCAAGGACACATAGGCGGACGATCGATAGAGCGTGAGAATGATCACCTTGCTCGCCGGCGTACAGTCCCTCAGAGCCCGCGTCGCATCGAGGCCATTGAGGCCGGGCATCGAGATATCAGTAATGATGACGTCGGGGTGCAGACGTCGGGCCACGTCCACGAGCGAGAGACCATCCGTGACGGTCTCCACCACCTCACCCAGGTCTCTGAGGAGATACCGCAAGGCCTCCAGGATATTGGGATGGGCGTCCGCGAGGATGATACGTGGCTGGTTCATGGCGTTCTTCGTTCCATCGGCGGGCGAATCGTAAGCGTTCAGCTTTTTGCCTCATACTAGGAAAAACCAGTGGAAGACGGGGGCAATGTTACCAGCGGGCTACTGGGGGCTCAGCCAGCGACAGGACCACACCGGCGACGATGAACGTTTCGACCAATACGTAGAATACAGGGCATCGACTTGTCGCCATTCATCGGACGACCGTGCGATGGCGGAGGCCAGGGACCGGCGGTTGTTGGGACAGTAGACGGCTTCCGGCTCCTGGAGACAACAGATCCCGGAGAGGAACGGGACCCTCGACAGTCTGCGGGGCCATGACGTTGAGTCCGGAGCGCGTGATGGAGTGGAACACCGGGAGAAGGTGCGGGAACCAACCGACGGATGCGACGAGGGCCGCTTAGATGCCGATGAGTCCTTCGGTCAACGCATATTTGGTCAGCTCGGCGGTGGAATGGAGATCCAGCTGCCGCATGATCCCCGCCTTATGAAACTCGACCGTCTTGACCGTCACATTGAGGATGCTGGCGATCTGCTTGGTGCCCCGGCCCTCCGCGACCAGTTGGAGCACCTCCCGTTGGCGGCAGGTCAGGGTCGTGGACCCGGAGTCGCCGCGTTTGCCCACCGTTTTCTTCAGGACCGCACCCAGCACGTCTTTCGTGATCAGCGGCGTGAGGTAGTGCTGACCATGCAGCACCGACTCCATGGCCTGATGCAGTTCTGAGGCGGCGCTGCGTTTCAGTAAATACCCGGAAGCTCCTGCCTGAAACGCCTCCGTCGCATAGGTGGGGCTGGCATGCATGGTCAAAAAGATCAGCTTGACCTCGGGCATGAGCCGTCCTAACTGGCGGGCGGCATCCAGGCCGTTCAGTAGCGGCATCGCAATATCCAGCAGGATCAGATCGGGTTTCAATCGCTGGGCCGCCTCGATCAACGCTCGTCCGTCCTCGACGGTGGCCACCACCTCACATTCGCTTTCGACCAGTTTTCTCAGGCCCGCCAGAATCAGCGAATGGTCGTCAGCCATAATCACGCGCGGCCGTTTCATGTGTCCCCCCAATTCCGCGGCACCCAGGCGCAGATCTTCGTGCCATGGCCCGCTAAAGAATGCACTCGAAAGAACCCGCCCAGGAGACGCAGCCGCTCCTGCATGCTGAGCAACCCGAGGCCTTTGGCGCGGGAGGTTCGATTCGCAGGATCGAATCCTTTTCCGTTATCGCGGACGGACAGGCCGAATCCTTTGGAAGACCCGCTCAGACTCACCGTCGCGCGGGTTGCCTGGGCATGTTTGAACACATTCTGAAGGCTCTCCTGCAAGACGCGAAACAGATTGGTGGCTATCTCCGACGTCAGATGCTCAGGAATGTGCCGGGCGACAATCTGCACCGGCAATCCGGTGCGCTGCGAAAACTCTTCCACATAGTCTCGCGCGGCGACCTCCAACCCCACATGCTCGAGCAGTGAGGGATGCAGCCGGTAGGCCATATCGTGCAGATCATCGGAGAGCTGGCCGACCTGGCCGCGCAGGGCCGTGAGCTGCTGCGCCAACGGCAGCCCGTCCGGCCCCGCGGCCTGCTCCATGGTTTCCAGCTCTACGGACAAGGCCGCCAGCCGCTGGTTGAAATCATCATGCAGCTCCCGGGCAATCCTCCGCCGCTCCTGCTCTTGTGCCTCGAGGAGTTTTCCGGCCAGGGATTCCAGTTCAACTCGCTGTTTGCCGAGCAGCACCACATGGTCTTCCAGGGCCCGGGCCATTCGCACACGTTCGGAAATATCCACATGCGAAATGACGACCGCGCCGGAGCCTTTCAGCACCTTCACGCGCATGACGAACCAATGTTGTTCCGTCGGCGAATGACAGGCATATTCCGTTGAAAAGTAGGGTCGGGATCCCGCCAAAACCGATTCAATACCACGCAGAATCTCTGCAACCGTGGGATCCCCGCCGACGATCGCTTTCCGGCAGATATCGAGATAATTGTCTCCGACGTCCGCCTTCGCGACCGCTCTGTCCGAGTTGTGACCGGCAAATTCTGTCCAGGCCTCATTGACCTTGAGAATGACCCCATGCCTGTCCAGCACACAGACATGCGAAGACAAAGAATCAAAAATAGCGTTACTGAAGGCGTCGCTGGCCCGTAGCGCCTCATCTGCCGCCTTCCGCTCGCTGATATCCCGGAGGATGACGGTCAGCAACAGCCGGCCATTGACGTTGACCCGCGAAATGGACGCCTCGATGGGAAATTCCTCCCCGTTGGCCCGGAGACCGCGCAATTCCCCCATGCCCCTCAGCGACCGCTGGGCTGTGCCGCTCTGAGCGAAGGCGGCGAGATGCCCGGGATGGGCCTCCCGATACCGGGCAGGAAGGAACCGGTCGAGCGGCCGGCCGAGGGCATCGGCAGCGGCACAACCGAAGATGGCTTCCGCCGCGCGGTTGAACAGCACGACCTGCTGTTGGTCATCCAGCGTGATAATCGCATCCATCGCCGAATCGATCACGGCCTCGAGCTGTCGCTCCCGGCCGAACAGCTCCCGTTTGGCCTGCTGGTAATCGCTGACGTCCAACAGGGCCGTGCGGCAATGCATGACACCCCCGGGTTCCACTTCGAACGCGAGACTCTCGAGGTGCAGGTAGCGGACGCTGTCGCCTTGTTTCCGCAGCCGTACCTCGCAGGTTTGACGCAGGCATGTTCTGAACGCGACGTGACAATGTTCCTCAAACAACGCCTGATCGTCCGGCTCGATAAAGAGAATAATCGGCGTGCCGATCAGATCCTGTCGCTGCACCTCCAGTAACATCGCCGCCCGTACGTTGGCCTCGGCGATCTTGCCGTGGGTATCCAGCGTGAGATGGCCGGCCGGAGAGAAGTCGTAGAGGTCCATGTACCGGTCACGCACCGCTTCGAGCTCGACCTGGGCACGGCGCAGTTCCTCATTCTGCATCTCCAACTCGATCCGGTGCACCTCCAGCTCCTGCACCACGCGCTCGATATCCTTGACCGCCATACGGGTCAGATCCTTCCTGGTCCCGCCGAGGCGTGCTTCGGCCCGCTGGCGCAGGTGCATCGAGTGCTCCGGGTTGTTCGACTGCTCCGGCATCACGTCTCCGATTGCCCGATAGTCACAGGAAGATCCGCACTCACCACTGCCCTGAGCTCATTGCGCGTTGGAACCGTCATCAGGGATCTTCGATTCTTCCATCGCCAGTAAAATTCGCCCGGGCCGCGCTCCCTTCTGCTCGAGTTGACGCCCGTTCAGGGCCAGCACTCTCCGTCCGATGTGGGGAAAGGTCTGATCGAGCAGAAAATCCTCGAAGGAGGTGCGATTCGGCAGAATGTCTTCGAGCAGGGACCGCAGGCCCGGACTGTTCCACGCTCCGCCGCACAGATGGTACAGCAGTTGCTGCTCGACTTCCCGCGGGGCGACCCGGAAGAACTGGTAGAAGGTTCGATTGGCCGTGACCACCCGAAGCTGATCGTCCAGCATCAACACGGGCTCACGGACCGTTTCCACGATGCGGTCGGCAAGTCCGCGCGCAGCCAGGACGACCTGCTCCGCCTCTTTTATTTTGGTAATATCCACGAAGGTCAGGACCAGGCCGTCGATCGTGTTCTTTGACGTGCGATAGGGCAGGATCCGCATCAGAAACCAGCTGCCATCCGTGGACTGCACCTCCCGTTCCTGCGCCACCAGGGTCTGGAGCACCGACTGTGCATCCTCCAACATCCGGTCGTCGGCCACTTTGGACACAATATCCGATAACGGCCGTCCCACATCCGGCGCGATGAGATGGCTGACACGTTTGGCCTCGCTGGTGAACCGTTTCACGCGCAAGTCATTATCCAGAAAGATGGTCGCGACTTCCGTGCTGTTCAGGAGGTTCTGCAGGTCATCGTTCACCTCCGCCAGCGCGGCCAGCTTGCCCTGCAGTTCAGAGTTGACGGTCACCAATTCCTCGTTCATCGACTGCATTTCTTCTTTTGTCGTTTCCAGTTCCTCGTTAATGCTTTGCAGCTCTTCATTGGTGGACTGCATCTCTTCGTTGAAGGACTTCGACTCCTCATTGGCGATCTGGAGTTCATCGATCGTCCGTTGCAACCGGTGCCTGGTGTACTCCAATTCGTGCTGCAGGCTCTCATCGCCTTTCTTGGGTCCTCGCGCCCCGCGAACGGGCCGGCCCTTGGCCTCCGGTGTCCGGCTGTGGGGCTCCTCTTCAAACGTGATGAGCAGCAGCCCTCGAATGGCCGACGGTTCGTTCAGCTTCTTCACCCGGATCGTGGTGAAGGACTCGTCCCCGTTCGCCGAAACCTTCACTCCGCGACGGACCACTTCCAGCTCGGTGCCGACCGCCTGAGGAAGCAACGTCGCCAACTCATGCCGCAAGCCGTCTCGCGCCATGTCCAACACCTGATGGGTCGGCAGGCCCGGCGCCGGCTCGAGGTAGGCGCCCGTGCGGCCGTGGATATAGATGACCTTGCCGCGGTCGTTCACAATGACCGCGGCGGGCGCATACCGCGCCACCAACAGTCGTTGGATGACATCGGAGATCGACGCGAGTTGCGCAGGCGGAGACTGAGCCGGGCCGGGCTGCCGCAGCGGGGCCGAATCTCTGCCCGCCTCATGGGGAAGTCGTGACAGGTCGGGCAGCATGCCGGGCTCGTCCGTCCGGATGAACAGCTTCGATTTGCGATCCAGGGTCGAGAAGAGAGTCTCGAACCCCGCGATCGATTCGGAGGAACCCAGCAACAGGAGGCCGTGGGGATTCAACGCATAGTGGAAGAGCGGCAATACTTTGCGTTGGGCCGCGATGTCCAGATAGATGAGGAGATTACGGCAGGACAAGAGATCGAGTTTCGTGAAGGGCGGGTCGCTGAGCAGATTGTGTTTGGCAAACACCACGAGATCACGAATCTCTTTCTTCACGCGATAACTGCTGTCCTCCTTGGTAAAGAACCGCTGCAGCCGCGCCGCCGTCAGATCTCCGGCAATTCCGACCGGATAGAGGCCGGCCCGCGCCGTCTGAATGGCCCGCTCGTCCAGGTCGGAGGCAAAAATATGTAAGAGGAGACGGCGCTTCCGGCGGGCCAGACATTCCACCAGGAGCATGGCCAACGAGTAGGCCTCCTCCCCCGTGGAACAGCCGGGCACCCAGACACGCAGGGTAGACCCATCCGGTATTTTCTCGACCAGGGCGGGCAAGCCCTTCTCCATCAGCGATTCGAAGGCCTGTGTATCCCGGAAGAAACTTGTCACACCGATGAGCAGCTCATGAAACAGCGCATCGAGTTCCGTAGGGTGGTTTTGCACAAAATGAAGATATTGCCGAAGGTCCTCAATCTGATGCACGTTCATCCGGCGCTCGATCCGGCGCTGTATCGTGTTCTCTTTGTAGAGTGCGAAGTCACTCCTCGTGCGGTCGCGCAGGAGAATGTAAATTTTCTGCAGCGTCTGCGAGGCATCGCTTTCGGGGAGCGGCGTGAGGGGACGAAGCAGGCTCCGCGCGTAGGCCTGAATCGCCTCCGGCATTTGCGCGGGAGACTGCACGACATCGACCACCCCGGCCGCGATCGCGCTGCGGGGCATGCCTTGATATTTGGCGGACTGGGGGTCCTGGGCGATGGTCATGCCGGACTCCGCCTTGATCGTTCGCAGCCCGAGGGTTCCGTCAGTCCCGGTGCCGGACAGGATAATGCCGATGGCGCATTGTTTCTGATCCTCCGCCAGCGAGCGAAAAAAATAATCGATCGGCAGCGGAACACGATCCACGCCATCCGTCTCCATGATATGTAGTACCCCATGCAGAATCGCGAGATGCGTCCCGCCCGGCGCCAGGTACACATGATTGGGGACCAGCGGCATCCCGTCCGCGGCTTCGACGACCGGCATGGCCGTGCACTTCCCCAAGAGGCTCGGGAGTAAGCTGACATGCCCCGCCTGCTGATGCGACACCACCACGAACGCGATCCCGCTCTCCGGAGGCATCTGCCGGAAGAACTCCTCCATGGATTCCAGCCCGCCGGCCGACGCGCCGATCCCGACGGACAACAGACCCGGCACGGATTGAGAAAGGGTCTTGGAGGGGGCAGGATTTCGGGGAGTTCTCGGAGGAATGACTGGAGGTCGCCGGGCGCCCTTCGGGCTCTTGGCTGCCTTGGAGTGGGTCGTGCTCCCGGAAATTTTCCGCGCCCCGGCCACAGAAGCCTCACCGTAAAAAAAGAATCCGCCTCTCACGTTGTGTGCAAGACGGCATAAGGCAGGTGGATCAGGGGCGCAAGTCTAAGCCTTTTCAGCATTTCCCACAAGCATGAAGCCGGAGCGGGAGGCCCTAGTAGCCTTCTCATTTGAAAACTAGGGCGGCTCCCAGTGTTCGAGTGAAGCAATTCCGCATACAAGGATGTTGCATCCTGTCCATCCCATGCGCTGCGGCCCGTGGGATGACGCACAAACGAATGATCATTTCGAGATTAGGAATCGACGCCATGGCTCATACAGATCCTCTGGAACTGGCTATCCGCAAGGAACTCGGCCGGGTCTACCTTTGCACCCTGGACGAATTGAGCGCCCTGCTGGACCGGTTTCCCGCTGCGCAGGTCGCCGCAACCGTGGAGCGCCTGACAGGTGAAGGAGCGATCGCCTGCCGGAATTCCGACGCGTCCCGTTGCATTCTCTGGCTTCCACCGACCAGGGCCGGTCGGCGAGGATTCGAAGAGTCGCCAACGGCGGAAACGCCCGATTCGGGCTTTGCAGAGACGCACCTGGCTCCAGACGCATGGACGGCATCCGCTGCTTCGTCGGGGAAGTTGTGAGGGGAACGAGGATCCGGGTTACCGTGCGAACGTCCGAATGGAGATTGTGATGGCGACAAAAATGCAGCAGGCGGGTCAGCTCTGGTCCATTGTACTGGCAACCGGTGAGAGCGCCGGGGTCGATCCCTTCGTGTGCCGATGGCTGGGCCGCCCGTTACCCAAGGAATACTGCGCCTTCGTCGGAGGGCGCTCGATGTTCCAACATGCACTGGACCGGGCGGTTCAGATTACGCCCCCGGAACGGCTGATCGCGGTGGTCGCGAAGGAACATCGCCAGGAGGCGTTTGAGCAACTCGACCGGCGCACCATCGGCGCGCTCCTGCTCCACTCGATCCGCCAGGGAACAGTGGCAAGCCTCTTTCTCTCGCTCACCTACGTACAGGAGCGGGATCCGGACGCCACCGTGGTCGTGTTCCCTTCCGATCATTTCGTCTACCCCGAAGAGCGCTATTTGGGTCAGGTGAAACGGGCCCTGTCGCTCGCCGAATCACATCCCGACCGGCTCCTCATGTTGGGGGCGCCACCGGACCGGCTCGAATTGGAATATGGGTGGATCCAACCGGGCCCGCGCCTGTCCGAGACCCCGGACGAGGACCTCAAGTCCGTGCAGTCAATCGTTGAGCAACCATCTGCGGTCCAAGCCGACAGCCTGCTGCAAGCCGGAGGGCTCTGGAACACGAAAGCCTTCGTCGGCAAGGTGCGCACCCTTTGGAATCTCGGGTGGACCTGCATTCCTCACTACATGCCCCTCTTCGAACGGCTCGGCCAGGCCATCGGTTGCCCGAACGAAGCGCTGGAACGTGACACGATCTTCCGTAAAGTACCGGCACTGAACTTCTTTGAACTCTTGCGGCAGGTGCCGGAGCGGCTGGCCATTCTCGAGCTGACCGGAGTTCTGTGGAGCGAATGGAAGAAACCGGCGCACATCGCCGAAACCCTTCGTCGCATCGATCGGCGACCGGCGTTTCCCATGACGTGCCTCGACCGCCCGTTCGTTCCCCTCGCCAGACCGACGGTCGAGAACAGGCCCGACCTGATGGTGGCCCATTCGATCCCAACCGACATCCATGACATCGCCGAGCAGGCACTCCAGCGAGTCAGGACGAAAGGATTTCCCCTCTCCCCAAGGACCGCAAAGGGCGTCACAGCAGGCGTCGGACCGCCGGGATCTGCAGCAGTGGACCTCGAAGCGCGCCTGTAAGATCCATACCGCACCATGGCGGGCGTGAGTGAGTGGGGGCCCTCAACGGCACAGCCGGAACCTCCCCTCGGCCTGCGCCTGTGTCCGCGTCTCAAGACATCACCTGGGCGGACGTCACCATCCCTGACCATCCGGGAGGACCGCTGAAACCGGGAGACACGATGGCAGCGAGAGTCGGAACCCGTTTCGCAAAGCCCGGCCCTTTCGCCCCCGCGAGGGCAGCAGGGGTGCTCTTCGTGTTGTTGCTTGGAGGACAGGCACTGGGGGCGATCCCGGCGGAATCCCCCACCAGCGCCGTGCAATCGACACTCGATGCGGTGTTCAAGATTCTTGAGGACGAAACCTTAAAAGCGCCGGGCCAATCGAATCACCGACGGGAGCTCCTGGAGGGCGTCATCGCGAAACGGTTCGACTACGAGGAGATGTCGAAACGCACGCTCGCGAAGCATTGGAGACCGCTCACCCAGGCCGAACGGCAGGAATTTGTGCAACTGTTTAAAAAGTTCTTATCCGATAAATATGCCGGGAGGGTGGAAAATTATTCGGGGGAGAAGGCGGTGTATCTCTCTGAACGCCTGTCGAACGGGTATGCAGAGGTCCGTACGAAGCTCGTGTCAGCCAAGGTTGAATTGCCGATGGATTATCGTCTGACCGCTCGCGGAGGCGAGTGGCGCGCCTATGACGTGGTCGTCGATGGCGTCAGCCTCGTCAAGAACTACCGCAGTCAATTTTCTCGTATCCTCAGGGATGCGTCGTTTCAAGAACTGCTGCGTCGGCTCCGGGACGGTACGGCCGCGGACGAAAAGCCCAAAACCTAATCGCAGCTTGACGAGTACCGAATGAGCCTTACCTCAGAAGTGAGCGGGGGCTTCGGTAAGAGAAACACCAGAGATACCGAGGTCGAGCGCAGGTGACGGTGAGCAGGCCCGCACGAATGAGCGGGAAGCCTGAAGTCCCTCCCAGACCTCCACCTTGACGACAGGCTCTTTACACCCGCCTCCGCTCCTCTTCTTGTGGTGACTCCCTCGCCACCTTAGTCGACTAACGCCTTGCCGGACGGTGCCCAGATGTCTCTCACCCATCCCATCGTCTGCATTTTCCGGCGATGTTCGAGAATGAGCGGATCGATATGTTCTCCGCACATCACACAACGCCATCCCACGGCATCGACGCTGATCTCCGGCAGTACTTCCAGAACCATGAACCCCCCGCAACGCTGACAGTGGTGCGCAGTTTTCGCGGCAGCCCTGGCCATATGACACCCCTTCCCGTTCAGGTGATATGTACGCCCTTCCGATGCTCCCGGGGCACAACCCTTCACGACTCATGATCCTTCTCAGGGCGGCCGGCTTCCCACGGTCACCTGGATCTGCTCCTTCACCTGCTCAGGATCCAACACGCCACGAAAGTGAATGGCTCCCTCGCCTTTCCGGGAACGTATGACGACGGTGCCGATTCCCGTCAGGCCGGCGAGCGGCCCCTGCCTGATGGAGACTTCGCTCACCTGGCCCAACTCGATCGCGCGGATGTCACGACCGGTCCAGCCGTTCCGCAATAACACCCGCCTGGTCGTGACCATGTAGCGCCCCCAACGCCGCAAGACGGCAGCGCAGGCGAGCAGGATCACCGCGCCGATCAGCCAGCCAGTCCACCCGGGCATGTTCAACCGGTGCATGATTGCGGCGCGTCCCGTCACCATCAGGGCCACGAAGTAGAGCCACGTGAATTGGCTCCAGGCCGCATAGCCATCGAAGGAGACCGATTCATGCTCTCGTAGCGATTGCTCATTCATGACGATGGTCAGCCCCCGGGACCGGAGTCAGGATCTCCCCGCTCACAACGTCGACTCTGTGCTGCCTCCCCCTGCCCGCCGCCCGATCAGTCCTGCCGATTCTGGCCCGATTGTCCACGGTCGATGTCTCATCCTGATGATTTCTGCTACAGCAGCGCTTGTCCCGGTCTGTCCAAAGACCTCGAGGAATCCCGCGATATTCGTGCGTTTCCACTTCCTGCCGCCCCATCCTTCGTGGTCTATGCCTTGCAGAACCCATGCTCAACGACGGAGAGCACGATGCCCTGGAGACCGATCATCAAATCCAGACGGGAGTGGGACGTCATTCCGAACCTCCACGACTACGAAACGGTTCGATCACACTTTTCCTGGGCTCATGCGCGAGCTGAGCTGGACGGGCTGCCCGGGGGAGAGGGACTGAATATCGCCCACGAAGCCGTCGTCCGTCATGCGGTTGGTCCAACGGCGGAGCGGACGGCCATCCGCTGGCTGGGGAAAAACGGGGAGGTGGTAGATTATTCGTACCGGGACCTGAACGAACTGACCGATCGCTTCGCCAACGTCCTCCATTCACTCGATATCACCAAAGAAGACCGCGTGTTCGCCCTGGCCGGCCGTGTTCCTGAACTCTACATCACGGCCCTCGGCAGCTTGAAGCACGGGGCGGTCTTCTGCCCGCTATTCTCCGCCTTCGGTCCCGAGCCGATCCGCGCGCGCTTGACCATCGGCCAGGCCAGGCTGTTGGTGACCACGGAGTCCCTGTATCTGCGCAAGGTGGCGGCCATCAGGGACTCCCTCCCCGACCTCGAACAGGTCCTGCTGATCGGCGACAAGGGAGAGCCGTCGAATCAGCGCGGCACCCTGGATTTTCATACGTCGCTGAGGAATGCTCCCGCACCGTATCGAATCCAGCCGACCGCTCCCGAAGACCTCGCGCTGCTCCATTTCACCAGCGGCACGACGGGAACCCCGAAGGGCGCCATGCACGTGCATGAGGCCGTAGTGGCCCATCACATGACCGGCAAGCTCGCCCTCGACTTTCATCCCGACGATATTTTCTGGTGCACCGCCGATCCCGGATGGGTGACCGGCACGTCCTACGGCATCATCGCCCCGCTCACCCACGGCCTCACCTGCATCGTGGATGAAGCGGATTTTGACGCCGGGCGCTGGTACGGCATTTTGCAGGATCAGCACGTGTCGGTCTGGTATACGGCGCCGACCGCCATCCGGATGATGATGAAAATCGGGACCGCCTCCCTGCGGCACTATGATCTGCGCGACTTGCGGTTTCTCGCCAGCGTGGGCGAACCGCTCAATCCCGAAGCCGTGGTCTGGGGACAGGAGGCGTTCGGGCATCCCTTCCATGATAATTGGTGGCAAACCGAAACGGGCGGCATCATGATCGCGAACTATGCGGGCATGGATATACGGCCCGGGTCGATGGGCCGGCCCCTGCCCGGGATCGAAGCCGGCATCGTCAAGAAAACGGACTCGGGAGAGGTCACGATTGTGGAGGAACCGGGCCGGCAGGGCGAACTGGCCATCCGACCGGGCTGGCCCTCCATGTTCCGCGGCTATTGGACTGAGCCGGAACGGTACAGGAAATGTTTTTCCGGCGGATGGTATCTGACCGGTGATCTCGCGAAGAAAGGTCCCGACGGAGCGATCACCTTGGAAGATGTCGGGCGGGTCGGCGCGATCGCGGGAATCGCCAAACCGGCAGAGGCATCTGAGCGGCAGGCGCGCATGCGCCACGATCGCCGCCGCGATGGCACGGTCCAAACGCGAGATTCCCCATTACTACCTGAACAGCACCATCGACATGGGACAGGCCATCGCCTGGTTGACGCGCACGAATGAGACCGGTGCGGTGACGGAGCGCCTCCTCTATGGGGTCCTCCTCATCAAGGCCGTGGCCCTTGCGCAGCGTCGGATCCCCGAGTTGAACGCGCGCTGGAAGGAAGGAGCGGCGGTGCGAAGCGACAGGATCCATATCGGCACGGCCATTTCCCTGCGCCAGGGCGGACTGGTTGCGCCGGCCTTGCATGACGCCGATCAGCTCGGCTTGACGGACTTGATGACAGGATTTCAGGATCTGGTGAAGCGGGCCCGGGCCGGCTCCTTACGCAGCTCGGAACTGTCCGACCCCACGATTACCGTCACCAGCCTCGGCGAACAAGGGGTGGAAACCGTCTTCGGAGTGATTTATCCTCCTCAAGTCGCGTTGGTCGGATTCGGCAAACTGGTCGAACGTCCGTGGGTGGTGAATGGCCGGATTGTCCCCCGGCCGGTGATCACGGCCTCCCTGTCCGCAGACCATCGTGTCAGCGATGGCCATCGTGGAGGACTGTTTTTGGCGGAGATCGATCGCCTCCTGCAGGAGCCTCAGACGCTATGAACAACAGGCCGCCGCCGAATGATCATCGCACTGTGGTCCTGCGTCTCCTGGGGGACGTCGCCCCCGAGGCAGATCTGAGCTCTATCCGGCCGGAGGTCAGTTTTCGCGATCAACTCGATCTCGACTCCATGGACTTCCTCAACTTCGTCGTGGCCCTCCACAAGGAATTCCACATTGAAATTCCTGAATCGGACTATCCGAAATATATCACCCTGGACGGCTGCCTCGCCCAACTGGCCGCGGCACGACCATGAAGAGTACCCCGTCGCGGCAGCCCCACACCTGCATCTTGAAGGTTCTCGTCGGCTCGCATGCGCACGGGCTGGCCGGTCCCGATAGCGATAAGGATTTCCGGAGCGTCCTTGCCATCCCCACAACCGACATGTTTCGCGTCGGCTTCAAATACCAGGGCATGCGAATGGTGAAGGAGGAGGACGACGAAACGGCGTGGGAGATCGCCCATTTTCTTTTCCTGGCGCTGCAGGGCCACCCGCTGGTGCTCGAGACCTTTCTCGCGCCGGTCGTGGAGACGGATGACTGGGGAACGGAACTCCGGGCGCTGTTCCCGCGGCTCTGGTCCCCGCGGAGCGCCTATGATTCGTTCATGAATTATTGCGAGAACCAGCGCAAAAAAATGTTGGAGAAGAAGGACGGCCGCCCGGCCAAATACGCCGCGGCTTATGTGCGGGTGCTCTTCAATCTCTGTGAGCTGTTGGAACGGGGGACGTTCACCGTCCGGATCGCGGACACCACCATCGGTGACAGGCTGGGAAAGATCAAAGCCGGCGAGTACCGCCCCGGCGAGGTGATTGATCTGGGCGAGCAGTGGGCAGAGACGGCGGCCGGCCTGCTCACGCGCTGTTCCCAACAGAGTCGCCCCGACCAGGCCGACGAGTTCCTCATCAGGCTGCGCACCTCGTTTCTGCGCTGACCGCCGGTGCACAGAGGTCGCGGACAGCACCTCCCATCCTTCCTCCAGACGGGTTATTTGGACTGGACCAACGGAATGGCGGCCGTGACGGTCGTGCCCCCGCCACGGCGGCTCTCGACCGTGAATCGCCCGCCCATCGCACGCATGCGCTCGCGCATGATGATCAATCCGAATCCCGGCTGCGCGGCTTCACGCGCATCCTTGTCGAATCCCTTTCCCATATCGCACACGGTCAGCACGAGTTCCTGATCGGTCGTGGCGAGCGCCACCTCCACCTTCTTCGCATCCGCATGTTTCGCCACATTCACCAGGGCTTCCTGCAGCACCCGGAACAAGGCGACCGCCTGGTCCGGACGACAGCCGGTGGGAACCTTTTCGGCTTCGAAGGCGATCTGCGGCCTGGCAAACATGTTGAGGTCGTCGATGTACTCCTTCATCGCCACGTGCAGTTCGCAATGGTCCAGGAAGCCGGAGTGCAATCGATGCGCGAGATGATGAAGGTCCACTCCCAGATGAGACAGATGCCGCTTGATCTCATGCAGCTTCGCGATGACAGCTGTCTCCAATCCCTGGCGTTGCTCGAGCAGCGACATATCCCGTATGAGCGTCGTCATCCGTTGACTGAACTCCACCTGCAGATCTCGGGCGATGCGTTGCCGGACCTCCTGCTCCATGGTCAGCAGACGGGCGCTCAACGCGCGTAACTCCTCCTGGCTCTCCTGGAGAGCCCCTTCCTGCTCCCTCAACCGCTCTTCCGCCTGCTTGCGCGCCGTGATGTCGGTCATGGCGAGACGCACCTGGAGCAATTCATCCCCGCTGTCGACCAGGCGGGCGTCGATCAGGACCGTCTTCGGCTCCCCCACCGACATCAGCTCCACCTCGCAAGACAGGGCGCCGGACGTCACCAGGACCTCACGGCATTGCTGCGTGAAGCGCAAGACATCGCGCTCCGCCACGAACTCGGCCAACCGACGCCCGACAATCTCCGCCCGCCCGAGTCCGAGCAGCCGCTCGCCTGCCCCATTGATTTGTTCGATCCGCAGTTCCGGGTCCAGGGTCACATAGGGAGCGGGAGCGGATTCGTACAGATCGCAGTAGCGGTCCCGGCTATCCTCTGCATCCTGGCGCGTCCGGCGCAGCTCCTCACATTGCAGCTCGAGTTCGATCTGATGCACCCGCAGCTCATGCACGAGAGCCTCAATGTTTTCCGGCGCCAGACTGGGCACAGTTTTGGCAATCCGGTCCCCCAGCGAGACCTCGGCGCGCTTTCGAAGTTCCGCTGCCTCCGCCTCAGGGGGGCGTTTTCGGCTCATGCTTCCTCCGCTCGGTTCGACTCGTCACGGTCACGCCGGCTGCTTCACGTCCTCGTAATCGCGATACGGATCGGCTTGCCTCTTCTGTCCCGTGTGAGACCCTACGTCTTCGGCAGCGGTGACGTCAATCGCTATCACCCACTCGTGCCACCCCGGAACGGACAGGGACTGGGAGGCGTTGGAGACGGCAAGCGTCTTGACGCTGCCGTCCTTGCAGGTCACCCGCACCGGCCAATTGTGCACTTGCCCATCCAGCTGCCGGAGGGCTTGACCCAGCTGCTCCCGATAGGCCGCATCGGGAAACAGCCAGTTGAACACCTCCGCATGGCCCACCACCTCGCCCGTCTGGTACCCGGTCACCCTTTCACACTCGCTATTCCAGACCGTGATTGTGCGGTTGGATCCAAGTGCGGCCAGCATCACGGGCAGGCGCTCCAGCAGCCGGCCGGTCATGGCCTCCTTTTCGGCAACGGACTGCTCCAGCCGCTTCATCGGTGTGATGTTGGTAAAGGTGAGCACCGCGCCGTCGATGACATGGTCCAACGTCCGATAGGGCGAGGTCCGCATCAGGAACCATTGGCCGGACTTGGTTTCGACCTGCGTTTCTCTGGGGATCAGGCTGTCCAGGACCTCCCTGACGTCTTCGGACAACCGTTCGTATTTCAAATTCGTGGCCAGATCGCTGAGGGGCCGGCCGATGTCCCCTTGAATGAGATTGATGACCTTGGAGGTTTGCGGCGTGAAGCGTTTTACAAGTAAGCCGTTATCCACGAACACCGTCGCGATGTCCGTACTGTTGAGCAGGTTCCGCATGTCGCTATTGGATTGGGACAACTCCTCGAGCTTCTCCTGCAGCTCCGCATTGACCGTGACCAGTTCCTCATTCATGGACTGCATTTCTTCTTTGGACGTCGTCAGTTCTTCATTGGTGCTCTGCAGTTCCTCGTTCATGGACTGCAGTTCCTCATTGGCCGACTTGAGATCCTCCTGCGACGTTTCCATGGCTTCAACCGTGGCGTGGAGCTGCCCCTGGAGACGTGACAGTTCCTGTTCGAGTCCTGAAACGGTGGTCTCCGGGCGGGTTCGCCCCTTCATCGATTTCTCCGGCCGCGCCGTTGACTCCGCGATGGCCTCAAACGTCACCAGGACCAGCCCCTTGGATCCGGTCTGGCCGGTCACCGGATGAGCCCTCAGATTCACCAGCCCCTCGCCCCCGTTCATACGCACCCGCAGGCCTTTGGCCGCCGCCTCCTGCTTGCGAAGCAACGCCTTACGGATCAAGGCTCCCAGTTCCATCCGAAGGCCTTCGCGCGCCATCGCAAAGAGGTTGAGCGAGGCTTCGCCGCTGGCGGGTTCGAGAAACTGGCCGGTCTTGCCGTGGATGTACAGGATCTCTCCGGTTTCGTTGACCAGGACGGCGGGAGGCGCAAAATGCTGGAGCAAGACATCGCGTGAGAGCTCGGGCAGGGGACGATCGATCCGGGGCGCCTGCTCCCGCCGTTTGTCCTCCCTCCTGACCCAGGACGCGGCCGCGCTCCTTCCCAGTCTGGCCGCGAGAGCCGCCGGCAACTCGCGCCGGCGGAAGATTTTACTTTTGGCATCGATCGGGGAAAACAGGGTGCGGAATTCGCCGATCGTTTCCGACGAGCCGAGAAACAGGATGCCCTCCGGCGCGAGCGCATGGTGGAAGAGGGGCAACAACTTCTTCTGCAGGTCGGCGGTGAAATAAATCAGTACATTACGGCAACTGATCAGATCGATTCTCGTAAACGGCGGGTCCATGATCATGTTCTGGGGAGCAAATACGATCATTTCTCTGATCCCCTTCTGAACCCGATAGCCCTGCTCTTCCCGGGCGAAAAATCTCTGCAAACGCTCGGGCGAGACTCCGGATTCGATATCCGGGCCATAGAATCCCTGGCGTGCCCGCTCGATGGCCTCTCTGTTGAGATCGGTCGCGAAGATCTGCACTTTGATCTGCCCTTCCAGATTCGCCTGCTTGAGGCATTCACGGACCAGGATCGCCAGCGAATAGGCTTCTTCGCCGGTCGAGCTTCCCGGCACCCAGATACGCAGGGTGGACCCGTATTGGCGCCGGATCAGCGCGGGCAGAACTTTTTCTTTCAGAATCTGAAACGAGTCCGGATCGCGAAAGAATCCCGTGACACCGATCAGCAACTCCTTGAGCAACAACTCGCTCTCGTGAGGGTTCTCTTTCAGAAACCGCGCATAGTCTTCCACGGTCTCGATCTGGTGCAGCTGCATACGCCGGTCGATCCGGCGTTGAATCGTGCTCGGTTTATAGAGAGACACATCATGGTCGGTCTGGGCCCGCAGGATTGCCACGACTTCCCCGACTCCCTCCGCGGCCCCGCGGTCTCTGGACGCCACCTCCTCCTTCGTGCTGCCGGCATGCGCCACATAGGCCATCAATCGGGCCGGAAGCACTCCCGCCGGTGCCACATAGTCCACCAGGCCGGTCGCGATGGCACTCTTCGGGAGGCTGGTACAGGTTGCGCCGGCCGGGTCTTGCGCCATCGCCATCCCCAGATGTTGCTTGACCGCCTTCACGCCCAGGATACCGTCGTGCCCGGTACCGGACAGGATGATGGCCACGGCCTGACGCCCTTGGTCCTCAGCCAGCTGCTGCAGGAAATAATCGGTGGGACGCAGTGCGTCGCGTGGCACGTCGGACTCCGCTGGCTGCAGTCGGCCACGTGTTATCCGCAGGTATTGATTCGGGGCGAGAAGGTAAATACGGTCAGGCCGGACGACCGTCTTCCCGGACACCTCGACGATCGGCATGGCAGTCGATCGGCTGAGGAACTCGGTCAATGTCTCTTTGTGCCGTGAATCGTGGTGCGACAGGATGACAAACGCCACGCCGCTGCGGGCCGGCATCCGGGAAAAGAATTGCTGGAACGCGTCCCAGGATCCACCCGATCCGCCCATCCCAACGATGTAGGAGGGGCGTTTGGTTCCGGCGCCCGAAGGCGAGGCCTCAGCTGCAGGCTTGGCCTGACGGGCCGGACGGCGTGAACTGGGTGTTCTTTTTGCAGCCATGACAGATGTTCGCGTCCCCTACGATGACACGGCTCGAGCTCAGCAGAAAACGTGGGCGTCTGTTCCTCTCGAAACCCGCACCGTACCGTGGCGTCGCCTTCACCCGCAACAGCCCCGGCCGATCTCTGATCAGTCGATTAGCGTGGCAACGGTGTCAGGTCCTCGCCGGCTTCAGAACCTGCCACGCTGCCCATGGCTTCGACCTTGTATCCCCGGGCCAGACGGTTGAGGACTTCGGCTAGTGTCTCGAGCGGGAAGGTTCCTTTGACATCATCGAAATGCAACGCGTTTAAAGGCATGTACGGCATGTAGGCTTCGTCGGGGTCTTGTACGACCGCGAGTCCCCGGGCTTCGCGGATGGCGATCATTCCACTCAGGCCATCCTGGCCGCACCCGGTCAATAAGGCACCCACCACGCGTTCACCATAAGTCTTCGCGGCTGAGCGAAAGAGCGGATCGACGGCAGGCCGAGTGCTATGTTCCCGCGGTCCGCGCTGCACCTCTATGCCGGTTTTCAGGAAGAGCATGTGATGATCCGCCGGGGCGAGATAAATCACGCCCGGCCGCGCTTGCTCTCCAGACTGCGGTTCGACGAGCGGCAAGAGGGACCGTCTCCCCAGGACCGTCGCCAAGAGCCCCGGCATGGCGCCGCGGTGGAGGACACAACCGATGACGGCAGGCAGATCCGCCGGCAGCAGCGCAAACAACCGCTGCAGGGCCGTGACGCCGCCCGCCGAGGCACCGATGACGATCACGTCACGCGGTATCTCTTCCATATTCAGCGCGCCTCCCTGTCCGGGACTTTGTTGCGGGGCACTGATCTTCGTCATCTGTTCGACTCCAGCACATGGGTGGCTTCAATCATGGCACGAACGGCCTCGTACTGCTGTTCGACTTCGCGTAGCCGGTGCTGTACGTTTTCACGCGCGATTCCATCGGGCAGCACCTCGTCCTTCAACAGGTCGTCGTACAGCAACCGGAGCTGCCGTAACTGGACGACCGCCGCCCATAACGTGAATTCCAGGCGGTCTTCTTTGGCCCGGTACAGACTCGTAATCGAATACCGGTGATCGATCTGACATGCATATGATTTTTGCGCCCGCGGACCTTCTGCGTGCAGGCTGAGCACGCCGCCGCAATCCGGACAAGATAAGGGCGCCAAGCGTGGCTCGGAATCAGGAGATGATGCGGACATGGGAGGCCGGGGCTTCATAGCTAAGGTATCGAGGGCGCAGAATAGGCAGTTTCTCCAGGACAACCAACTAGTAACTTGCCTAGTCGGCCTTCGTCCCGCGAGTGGTCAGGATGACCTTAATGAGGTAATTGGCCACATGACCAGTGCATGGTGCTGTCCCGTATCGCCCCATCCGCAGCGGGCAGGGGGGGTGACAGATGGAACGGTGACCGGCACGCTGAATGGATGAACCCGGGGGCTCCCGCGGATAGGGCCGGCAGACGTGTTCTCTGGCACCCGGCCTGCATCAGGTCAATGCCGTTCCCCCGATCCCCGCCATGGCCGGGGACCGGGGGTCCGCTTTCCGGAGCCCGCGAGGAGCCGGTCGACGAAGCGGAGGATGATGTTCAAAAACCGTGAAGACGCAGGTCGACTCCTGGCGCAGGCCCTTTCGCCCTGGATGGATGATCCGCAGGCCATCCTGCTCGCGCTTCCCAGGGGCGGAGTGGTCGTGGGGTATCAGTTGAGTCTGGCCCTCCATCTGCCTCTCGACGTGTTGATCAGCCGCAAGGTCGGCGCGCCGGGGAATCCGGAATACGCTCTCGGTGCGGTTGGTGAAACCGGGGCCGTCTACTGGAACCGCGAGGCCCTGGTGGGGCTGGCGCTCTCCGAGCGGGACATCGAGTCCGCCGTGCGGGTGCAGGAACGAGAGGTCGCGAGGCGGGTGGCGCTGTACCGGGCGGGACGAGCGTTTCCCCGCCTGACCGATCGCACGGTCATCCTCGTCGACGATGGCCTGGCGACCGGCGCCACGTTTTTTGCCTCGGTGGCGACGGTGCGCCGGGAACGTCCGCGGCTGGTCATCGGGGCCATTCCGGTCGCGCCGCGGACAACCGTGGAGGAAGCCAGACAGGTGGTCGATCGGCTGATCGTCCTGCATGTGCCGGAGCCCTTCTATGCGGTCGGGAACTTCTACGGGGAGTTCGAGCAGGTCGAAGACGGGCAGGTGTTGCACTATCTGCAATCGGCTGAAGAAACCTTCGCGGCCGGGAAGCGGCCGCCGCTCGAGTCGCCGGATGGCGGCCAAGCCGGCACGGAAAGGACGCCTCAATGATGAAGAACCGCATGAACCGAGCACATGGCACAGGGGGAACAGAACCCTCATGCGTGTCTATTTGGAACAGTACAGCTCTCACGGGCTGAAGAAGGCGGACATGCGCAAGGTCTGGAAAAACCTGTTCGAGCAATGTCAGGAATCAACCAGGATGCACCACCTGTCTCACCTCACCTCAGTGGGATCCGGCCCGGCGACCATCAGTGAGGTGCATGGCACGCGCAGCCTGGGGCCTGTCCAACACCGGCAACGTACGCATGCCGATCGACAGGTATTACGAGTATGACGAGGAACACCATGACCTGACCTTCGTGGATGGACAGTGGCGCCTGCGCGGCAACCGTGCGAGACCAGCCGCGCATCATGCCGTTCGGCACGTCGCCGCATCCGCTGGTTTAGGGAAGGGAGCCTTATGCGTGTTGTGATCGCACTCGACTGGTCCGAAGAGACGTTTTCTGCAGTTCGGGAGGTCGCCTATTTGTATGACCTGCAGGAGGTCATCCTGGTGCACGGCATTGACCTGGGCATGTTCCATTATCCCGTCGTCGCGGAGATGAGCAATCTGCAAGGATATGGAGAGTTCAGGAAGGCGATGGAGAGTGCGGGGCACCAATTGCTGGAGCACACCGCCGGCCTCCTGCCTTCTGAGGGCGTCTCGCTCACACGCGTGTGCGAGTTTGCCAAACCGGCCTCGCTGATTCTCGACAAGGCCCGGGAGACCGGAGCGGACATGATCGTGATCGGCGCCAGGAGGCAGGGCCGCGTCGGCGAGTTTGTGCTGGGCAGCGTCTCCCATCGGGTCGCGCTGCATGCGACCTGCACCACGCTCATCGTCAAGGAACGCATCCGTCCCGTGACACGCGTCGTCGTGGCGGTCGAGGGACATGAAGACGGAGAGAGAATCAAAGCCTGGCTGCTCGCCCATCCCTTCAAGAGCCGGGTGGACCTCACCTTCGTCAGCGTGGTACGCCCCATCCCCTCCACCGATCCGTTCAGCCTCTTCCCGCTTCAAGACTGGACGGAGATCGCCACGCGCGCGGCGGAAGATCTGGTGAAGGGCCTGGCGACAGCGGTCATGGATCATCGCTATACGGTCGGCACGCAGGTCACGGTCGGGGATCCGGCCACCGTGCTGACGGAGCGGTCCCGGACGGCGGACTTGCTCGTGATCGGTTCGCACGGACGCAAGAAGCTCGAACGGTTTCTCCTCGGCAGCATCTCGCACGCGCTGTTACACGGAGTGCCTTGCCCTGTCCTTGTTATACGGTGAAGCAGACCTGTCCAGGCCAACCAGGAAGGAGTCGCTCAATGAAAACATTCTGCATCCTGTCGGCGATCTGTCTGGTGATTGCGGCAAGTTCGTGGGCGGCCGCACAGACGAACCGCGGCAACCCGCGAGACGGCCAGGCCATTTATGAAACACAGTGTTTACGTTGCCACGGCAACAAACTGGACGGTAACGGGCCGGAGGGAAAATATCTGATCGTGCGACCGGCCGATTTCCAATCGGTGCACTCACGGGCCAAGACCGATTGGGAACTCTTGATCACGATTGCCAACGGCGCACTGTTTAGCCCGATGCACGGATACCGTGGCAGGCTGACGGATCAGCAGATGCTGGATGTGCTCGCCTACATCCGGACCATGGCACCGCCGGAATTCATCAGTTAACCGGTTGCTGTGGGCCAGGCGATGAGTGCGCGGCTCGTCTTTGTCTCAGGCCTGCTCATGCTGGTGTGGCCGCTGCACGGGACCAGGACCGTTCACGCGCCCGAAGACACCGTGGCCCTCGACGTCTTCGTGCGGGCCGGTGGCCCTCACTGCGACGCGGCGAATACATTCTTGCGCCCCATTCTCACCAGCCGTCAGCTGACGACGCCGCAATATTACTGGGACCCCGGCCTCTCTACTGTGGCCTCCCTGTTCGACGCCGGGCTACTGGTCCCCCTCGCACTGATCACGCCGGGCCGGCACCGGTGGGAAGAACAAGCAGGACGATGGTTGAATCTGCTCAGCGGCGCCGTCATGATCAGACTCGGCGTCCTCCTCATCCTCAAACCGGACCTGACGACAGGATAATTCTATGCAACGGATGCGTCCGCTCCACATACCGATTCTGCACGATGACGACCCTGACTCGGCGCGCGCGATTTTGAGCGATGGCACGGCGGCGCTGCTGCGCATCGCGCAGCCCGACGATGCCGGCGAGTTACAGCGCTTCGTCGACCGCCTGTCGCCCGCAGCCAAACGCCACCGGTTTTTTTCCGAGTCGGCCCCTGCCGCCGACGTCATCCGCTCACTCTGCGATGTCTCGGACCCCCAACGCAGCCTGACCGTGATCGCGCTGCGCCGCCAGGAGGGCACGTTGCGCGTGATCGCCTCCGGTTCCTATCATGCGCGGGACCCGCATCAGGCCGAAGTGGCCCTGGCCGTCGACGATCAACTTCATGGGCATGGATTGGGCACGATTCTCCTGGAGCGCCTGGCGCTGTTGGCCGTTCGCCATGGCTTCTCGAAGCTCTGGGCGGTCACCCATGCCGACAATCTGGCCATGCGGGAAGTCTTCGCCGCCTCCGGATTCACCATGGAGGAACGTATCGAGGGCGGCGACATGGAGGTCGAATTGTCATTGACGCCGACCGACCGGAGCGTCCGGCAGTCCGAGTGGCGGGAACGGCTCGCCACCACCGCCTCGCTCCACCCGCTCTTTCATCCCCGGGCCGTCGCCGTCATCGGCGCGTCGCGGAACCCGCAGAGCATCGGCTTCCGCCTGGTCGACGCGCTCCGCAGCAACGGGTTTCACGGTCGCTGTTATGCGATCAACCCGGTGGCCACCGCCATTGCCGGGGTGAAGGCCTATCCGTCGCTACGCGCTCTGCCCGAGCCGGTGGACCTGGCGGTCATTGCGGTCCCGAAGGACGCCGTTTTCTCCGTGGTGGATGAATGTGCCGAGACCGGCGTCAAAGCCCTGGTGGTCATTACGGCGGGATTCGCGGAAGTCGGAGAGGAGGGACGCCACCTGCAGGCGACACTGCTGGAGAAGGTCCGGCAACAGGGCATGCGCATGGTCGGCCCCAACTGTTTCGGCATCCTCAACACGGATCCGGCGGTCAGTCTCAACGCCACCTTCACGTCCACCTTCCCTCTGGCCGGCCCCATAGCCATGTCCTCGCAGAGCGGCGCCTTGGGGATCGCGCTGCTCGCGGCGTCGGAACGACTGCAACTGGGCCTCTCGACGTTCGTCAGCGTCGGCAACAAGGCGGACGTTTCGGTCAACGATCTCCTGCAATATTGGGAGAACGATCCGGCGACGAAGGTCATTCTGCTGTATGTCGAATCGTTCGGGAATCCCAGACGGTTTGCCCGTATCGCCCGGCGCGTCAGCCGGGAAAAACCGATTGTCGTGTTAAAGGCAGGGCGCACCTCGTCGGGCCAGCGGGCCGCGGGGTCCCACACGGCGGCCCTGGCCGCCAACGACGTGGCCGTGGAAGCACTGTTTCAACAGACCGGGATTCTCCGCGCGGACACGTTAGAGGACGTATTCGCCCTGGCAGCGGGCTTGTCCGAACAACCGCTGCCGAAGGGCAAACGGGTCGGCATCCTCACCAATGCCGGGGGACCGGCCATTCTGTGTGCAGATGCTTGTGAAGCAGGCGGCCTCGAAGTGCCGGAGTTATCCCAAGCCACGATGTCCTTGCTCTCCCCCTTCCTGCCGGCGGCCGCCGCGCTGCGCAATCCGGTCGATCTCATCGCCTCCGCCACTCCCGAGCAATACCGGCAGGCCATCGTCACGCTCCTCGCATCCGACGACATCGACGCCCTCATCATTCTCTACATTGCGGTCGTGGCCACCGACGTGGATCCCATTGCGGAAGGCATCCGACAGGGCATTGCCTCGGCGCGGGCCATGGATCTGACGAAAAAGCCGGTGTACGTAGGCTGGATGGTGGAAACGGATCGAGATCGGAGATTGCCGGTTCTGGACGAAACCGTCCCGACCTTCAGATTGCCTGAACTGCCCGCGCGCGTCCTGGCAAAAATTGCCGGGTACGTGCAATGGCGTGAACGGCCGGCCGGCATGGTGGCCGACTTTGACGATCTCGATCTTCCCGGCGTCGCCCGCATCTGTCACGAGGCGCTCGCCGCACGTGGATCCGGCTGGCTGACCGTTGCGGAGTCACGCGCCGTCTTGACCGCGATGTCGATCCCGCTGCCGCCTGGAGCGGTGGCCACGACGGCCGGGGAAGCCGCTACGATCGCGGCCGGGATCGGATTTCCCGTCGCCGTCAAACTGGCGTCGCGGACTCTCGTTCATAAGACGGAGATCGGCGGAGTCCAGTTGAATCTGGCCACCGAGGCGGAAGTGCGTGCTGCCTACGACAAGATCGCAGCGCGGCTGGCGCAGGACAACAACCTCGAGGCGATGGAAGGGGTGCTGGTCCAGCCGATGGTGAGCGGAGGGGTGGAAGTCATGGCCGGGATGGTGCAGGACCCGGCCTTCGGCCCCCTGATCGGGTTCGGGCTCGGCGGGATCCACGTCGAGATTCTCGGAGACGTGCGCTTTCGCATCACGCCGCTGACGGAATTGGATGCCGCCGACCTGATTCGCGGCATCAAGGGCTACCGTCTCCTGCAGGGTTATCGGGGCCATCCGCCCGGTGACGTCGATGCGATCCAGGAACTGCTGCTCAGACTTTCCCGGTTGGTGGAAGGCGTGCCTGAGATCGTGGAACTGGACCTCAACCCGATTATTGTCATGCCGCCTGGAGAGGGTTGCAAGATCGTGGATGCGAGGATTCGCGTGGCCGGAGGGGGCCGGAATTCAACCGCCTGATCCGATAGCGTGCGTGGCAGGCGTGGAAATGGAGCGGGCGCGGTGGGGGTCGCTCCTCCGCGGCGCCGCAGCCTCACGAGTGGCCGGATGGGATTCGAGGTAGCTCACGTCACCGGAGGATCCGACGTCTGAGTCGCGGGATCAGCATCGTGGCCAGCATGGTCGCACCTCCCAGGCTGACGATGATCAGGGAGGAGGGTTCCGGTACCGCATAGACGGCGGCCCAGTCCGCGATGAAGTTATAATGCCGGTCGTAGAGAGTCAGGCCGGTGCCCATCAGGCTGTCCGGAACGTTCGTGAGCGAGCCGTTCGGATTGACCCCTCCTCCCGGATACTCGTCATAATTCCCCAGATAATGCCCGACCTCATGAGCCCAGGGGGCGGGGCTCCCTGTCCCGGCCGGCCAGCCACTGTACCAGTTCAGCATGTCCCCTCGTCCCGGTCCTTCTCTCACCGTGATCGCCTGGTGCGCATTCTGCCCGACAAACCGCAGGTCGAACAGAATCGGTTGGGCAAACCGGTTACGGGTGCTCCAGATGCGCTCCGTATCGCTCTCCCAGTGCTGCTTGATGGCGGGACCCGGATCGAAGCCGGTCACTTGGAGGGCCAAGGTCACGCTGTAGCCGCTGGCTCGAGCATACCCGATATCGTAGGTGACCGGACCTCCGAATTCGTGCTGGAGACCCGCGCTGAGAAATCCCTGAATCCGCTGGACCGGAACGTCGAAGGGCAACTCGGGAATCAGCAGCGCCTGGGACGGAGCGGCACCGGGACCTCCATGGAACAGGAGCATCATCGCCAGACATAGCAACAGAGGACGCACAACAATCATCTCTCCCCTCCCCATCGAAACGTGATCGCGCCGGATTCCACCGTTCCGGTCCAGGCCGCATAGCCCCACTGCGACCCGCTGTCTTGATTGTGATACTTCGCCCTGACTCGATAGTCTTCTCCCTGCGTAAACTTATCGAAGAGGTGGCGGCCGATGTCCGGAATGGTCAAGGTCACCTGCTGATTGGCATGGAGCTCGACGAAGTCCGCCTGTTCCAGCGGGGGCGGCGGTTGCGGCGGCAGCCATCGAAGCGACGTGCCCTGCGCGTTTCTGATTTCAACGATCAGGTCGGGGCCGGGATAGGCTAACCGTCTGTTGATCATGAGCGGATGTCCCGACGTGTTGACGAGTGTCATGGTGAGCTCGATCCTGTCGCCAATGCCATATGAGGCTCGATCGGCTACGAGCGAAATAGTCACAGCGGGAGAGTTCGCGAGCGCCCCACTTGTCATCAACAGCATACCCAGCGACAGCACGAGAAATCGAATCATCGAGCCCTGCAAGATTGAACGAAAATGCAAGTGTATGGTATCACCTACACGTAGTTTTGTCCCTAGTTAATTTACGGCCCAGCCCGGGAAATCCGCCGAATGGTGCCATTTCATTGCTCTTCCACGGTCGCGAAGTCGAATGTGCCGCGCACGCTACACTTGTCAGGGCCGATCGGCCCCATCCGTTCGGTCCGGTACATGACAGCCTTCCTGTGCACCCTGCTTGCGACTCTCCTGCTCATGGCCTGCACGGATTCTTCCAGCGAGCGGGTCGCCTATCACAGCGGCCGTGGAGATGAGTATGCCAGGCAAGGCCGGTTCCGCGAGGCCCTCATCGAGTATAAAAATGCCTCCCTCGCATCGCCGCAGGATGCGTCGCTCCACTGGAGACTTGCCCAGGCCGCGCTTGAATGGCGAAACCTGGGAATCGCCTTGGCCGAGCTGCAACAGGTCACTCGATTGGACAGCACCCACATTGAAGCCAAACACCACCTGGGCCAGCTCTACCTGGCACGAGGGCAACGGGATCAGGCGGCCAACCTGGCGGGCGACCTCGTAAAGCATCGATCCGATAGTCCGCTCGGCTACCAACTCCAGGCCGAAATCTCCCTCTTGTCGGGCAAGGTCCAGGAGGCCCTCCACCAATTCCATCAGGCTATCGACCGTGACCCTGCGAACGTGGCCCTCATGCTGACGATTGGCAATCTCTCCATGATGCAGCCCGATCTCGAGCAGGCTCGGCACTGGTACGACCGGGCCTTGGCTGTGGCTCCCGGTTCGACGGACGTGCATGTGGCTCGAGGCAGTTATTTCTGGCTGACCGGGCAGGCACAGACGGGAGAGGAGGAGTTCCGCAGGGCGATTGAAACCAGCTCGAATCGTGAGGCCACCCGCATGGACGTGGCCAGACAGTATCTGGCTCTCGGAAGAACCGCTGCCGCCGAGCAGGAATTGGCCGCCCTGATCGCGGACATGAACTCTCAACAGGCCCGCGCATTGCTGGCCGAATTGAAGCTCGAGGCCAACCGGCCTTGGGAGGCCAAACCACTCACGGCCGCGATGTCACAGGTGAAGGGACCGGGGCAGGATCTCCTGACAACCTATCTCGACGGCCGGATTGCCCTGGCGGAACGTCGCTTCGACGACGCGCGAACCCTGTTCACGGCAGTCCTTCAAGAGGATCCCGGCGTTGCCCCAGCCTCCTCGTATCTGGGCATCATCGAGCTCATCCAGGGAGCACGGGAACCGGGCGAGCAGCGCTTGCGGGAGGCCATCCGGCTGACACCCAACGATCCGCGGCCGCACCTGGTCCTGGCCGATCTGTATCTGAAGGAGGACCAGGGCCCCCAAGCGGAGGAGGAGGCATTGGCCGTGCTGCGGCACCAACCCTGGAACCTGCAAGCCGCCTTGCTGTTCGGCGATTCCCATGCCATCCGCGACCACTGGGCAAAAGCCGAAGACAGCTACCGGGCCATCGCGGAACATTTCTCCTCCAGTGCCGAGGGCTATCTCAGGTTGGCGACGTTGAAACGGCGCCAGGGTCTGACCGGCGCTGCAGCGGAGTATCTGGCGCAGGCGGTGCGAGTGGCTCCGCAGGACTCGACCATCAAAGGCGACTACCTCCTGGCCTTGAACGAACTCGGACAGAACGCCAAGGCGGATCGGATCCTGAACCAATACCTCGCCACCATGCCACGGGACCCGGGGAACTGGATCGCGGCGGGACGGTTGCACGCTGCCCGGCAGGAGGGAATGCGCGCGGAAGATTCCTTCAGCCGGGCGGTCACGCTCGCTCCCGATGATCCCCTCATTGCTTATCAGTTGTGCCGCTTCTACCTCACTACTGGACAACGGGTGAAGGCACGGCGCTGCCTGGAGCGAACCATCGACATGGACGGGTCGGTGGCCGGCATCCATACCTCCCTCGGAACCCTGTCGGCTTCGGAGGGGCGGCTCGATGATGCCAATCGCCACTATCGACTGGCCCTCGCGCAGATGCCCACTGATCTGGTCGCGATGAATAACCTCGCGGCCATTCTGGCGGACGGGGGAAATCCTGAGGAAGGCCTGCGTTTGGCCAGACGGGCCCTCGCCTTGGCTCCGTGGGCCCCGGCCGTGCTGGATACCGCGGGGTGGATCTGTTTTAAGAATGGATTGATCGAAGAGGCCCGGTCGCTGATGGCGAACGCCGTGGCCAAGCTCCCCGACGATCCCGTGGTGCAGTACCACTACGGGATGGTGCTCTCCGCACAGGGAGACAAGAAACTGGCCGCCACGTATCTGCGCGAGGCCCTGGCCGCGTCCAAGCAGTTCGCCGGCTCGGATGAGGCGCTGGCGACGCTACGCGTGATCGAGTAATCAGGCCTTCCGCTCGACGCGCCGCTTCGTCCGACGATCGACGCCGACCTGCCATCCTCAACGCGCGACAGACTCCCTGAGAAAAGGCAGCAGGACTCCGGCAAAGGCCGAGAGCAACTCGGCGCCATCCTGATCGCCCTCGTGCATGGCGGGGCCGGATAGCAGGATGAATGCACCGTGCGATCCTCCCCGCCCCAGCGCCTGGATGATCGTCGCCCATTTGGCGGCATACCGGCCGGCATAGGCCCGACCACCGATCTCATACCAGAAGAGCATCGGGCGAGTGCCGTCTCTGCTGCTCCAGGCCCCCCGGTTATGAACGAAGACGAGCTCTCGTATTTTTTCTGACCGTTCCTCGCTCATTCGGTGCAACCGGTCGAATCGCGCATCGAAGTTCACGAGTTCCCGGCCCTGCTGTTGTGCGTTGAGATACCCGACGTAGAGGTCGATGCGACGGCCCTGCGGATCCCGGTAGGTCCTGATCAACGCATGGTCCACGGCATCCAGGACCAGCAGCGGCCGGTCGCTCATCGATGGAACGGCAGTCCATTCTCCGATCCTGGTCGGGATGAGGGACAGGTCCTGCGCGGGCTCGACGGGGCCGCGATCGAAGGTCCAGAACAGCACCGAGGCCAGCGATAACGCAATGGCGGCGACGGCCCAGGCTCGTCCGCCTGCGCCATGCCAGCGGACAGGAGTCGAGACCATGGGGGAGGAGGTCGGAGACAAGTCGGCCGTTGCCCCTCGCGACTCGACAGATGACAGTACCCACGCGCCCGCGAGCAGGCCGATGAATCCCACCCAGTCCACCGCCATCGCTTGAAACAGATGCAACGGCCCGTACAGTGCGCCGCCCCAGAAATAATTGTGCAGACCGATCAAGGCGACCCGCACCCAATTGGCCATGATGGCGATCGCGACCCCGCTGGCCACGAGGATGACGCGGCTCCACATGGACGACAGGGTCACCGAGGCCAACGGAATACCCACTGCCAGGATTGAGACCAGGAAATTAAGGCCGCTGCAGCCGGGAGCCACCTCCGCCACGACCTGTGGCAAATGGATGTAGATCCCCTCGCGAAAAGTCGGGATGCCGATCGCGTGAAGCATACTCACGGCCATGCTGGCCGTGACGACCTGTGCGGGCAATTGCAACGGTTTGATGAGGAGGTCCAGCACCGGAACCATGAAGACCAGGTACGTGATGGGATAGGCCAGCGCACGGAGGTACGGCCTGCCGAACAGCAGGAGCGTCATGCTCGCCAGCATCCCGATCAAGGAGAGGCCGCCAAGGGCGAGGATGCCTCCGGCCTCGCCGCCCATGAGCATGGCCAGCGACAGGAGCATCCCGAGCAGGCCGGCGATGATCTCCGGTTCCGGCTGGAGCGCGCACAGGCGGCGCCGGCGATTCCAGATGAGGTACAGGCTGATGAAAGGAACGAGGAGTCCGTGCGCGTAGGTGTCGCGCGACCACCAGATCTCCCACAATCCCGTCAAGGTCGAACCGTAGAGCAGGAGCGTCAGGCAGACCAGCAGCCCCAAGCGCCACCACTGTGCCGTCCCATCTTTCTCTACCCGCATGTGCAGGCCCGGCATACTCGACATCATGGAACAAGGCAACGCGTCCCGGCGCTCCGCTCCTTTATGACCGGGCATCGAGGTACTCACTCATCCTGTCAGGCACGGCTGCCGGATCATGACCGGCTGGATCCGGTCTGCATCATAGGCCAAGCACGAGCATCTCGTCACCCGCGGAATTCAACGACCGCGCGGTTATCCCTTCAGAGCATTCCGCTCGTCCCTCAGCGTCTGACCACCAACACCGAGCAGGGCGCGTGCCGCGCCACCTGATGGGAGACGCTGCCGATCAGAAATCGCGTGACACCGGCCAGGCCGCGGCAGCTCATCACGATCAGCTGTGCCCGTTGACGCTTCGCCACCTTGACGATCTCTTCGGCAGGATGCCCCTCCGCGAACGAGACCTCCGCGGTGATTCCGCGCGTCTCGAGCCGGTGCTGCCACTGCTGCAGCCGACGTTCCATCTGCCGCTTCCGCTCCAGGAGGGCGCGCCGGACGGCCTGCCGGACGTCGACGTGACCCTTCATCGCAAGCCACGCGGCCCTGTACGTCTGCGTGGGAAAGACATGCACCAGCGTCAGTCGTGACGAGGGAGGAAGATGCAGACCTTCCACAAATTCCAGAGCGTTGGGCGCCTCCGGAGATCCGTCCATCGCGACGACGACTCGCAAGCCGCGCCTCGGGTCATGGCGGCCCCGGCGCGGTCGGCGTACCAGCAGGACCGAACAGGCAGCATGGCTCAGTATTTTCTCACTCACGCTGCCCAGCAGAAAGAGGGGAAGCCCGGTGAGACCATGCGATCCCATCACGATCAGGTCGGACTGCTGGCGGTCGGCGGTCCGCAGAATCTGCGCCGCCGGCGCGCCTCGTGCGATCAGGGTCTTCACACGCAGACCCTGCCCGGCAAGCCGTCTCGCGATCGTCTCGACGGACCGCTGCGCCCACCCGATCAGATCCTTGCACCAGGCCGCGAGTTGCACCGGGATGGCAGGCCCCTGGAGCGGGACGGGAGGGACCGTGAACACATGGAGGATCCGGACCGCCGAACCAGCCGGAATTCGAAGACGCTCCAGAAACAGGGCGGCGGCTCGTGAGTCGCGCGACAGGTCTAATGCGAGGAGGACTTTCATCATATCTTCCTCATCACGGTCTCACGTCAATGGTCATAGACGGCGATGCCATCGCGCAGCCTGCGGTCACGTTCCTGTTCCATCAGGCACACCCGGCCCGTCCGCCTGCCGGCCTGCTGCTTCAACACAGTCATCCAGTGGCAGGAACAGCCGGCATGACGGGATGCCGCCTCATGCGCTCGACCGACAGCGCCGTCGCCAGGAAAACCGCTCCGACCCCCAGCAGGCAGGGTTCGGGGCCGACCAGGTCGGCCATCCAACCGAAGCCGGCCATGCCGGCCATGGCGGCAGCCATGCCGGCCACGCTGAAGATCGTAAAGACCCGCCCACGCAGATTGCCGGGCGTCCACTCTTGCAGCAGGGCCCAGACGATCGGCATGAACAGGGCTTCGCACGCACCGATGATCACGAGCAGCAGGGCCGCGAAGACGGGCGAGTCCTGGCCGCTCAAGAGCGCCACCGCCCCTGCCCCGACGGCCATCGACAGGGACATGATGCGAAATCGCCGCTCGACCTGTCGTACTTTCATCCAGACGAGCCAGAGGGAGGCTCCGAGCATCCCGATGCCGAGGCCGGACCACAACCAGCCCAGTTCCATGGGGCCGACGTGAAGCCCCTGCCTGGCATAGACCGGCAGGAGAAAAATAAACGCGCTGGCTGCAAGGGTGTAGAGCGTCGACGCGATCATGAAGTTGAAGATGAGACGGTGCTGCACGAAGACGAAGCGGACGCCGACCAGCAGATCCGCCATCACCGTACCCGGAGAACCGGGCTGTCCCGCCGCCACGATAACCTCGCGCACGCGGATAGGCATGAGAAACAGGGCGGATGTGAGGTTACAGGCGGCATCGGCGTAGAGCACGTTCTGCGCGCCGAACAGCGCGATCCCCATGCCGCTGACGGCCGGTCCCACCAGCATCCCGATATTGGCCGTCCCCTGCAACAACGCATTGGCGGCCGTGAGCTGCGGGCGCGGGACGATCAGCGGCACGGCGGAGGCGAGGGCCGGCCCGAACACGGTTCCGAAGACGGCGATGACGAAGACCAGGGCGTAGAGACCTTCAAGCGTCAGCAGATCGGCGGCATGCAGCACGGGAATGAGAAAGATCAACCCGGCTTGCACGAGATCGACGGCGATCATGACCGGCTTCTTGGGAAGCCGATCGAGGTAGACACCGATCACGGGTCCGAGCACCAGCGGCGGGAGCGTCTGCAGCAGCCCGATCACGGTCATCATCAGGGCCGAGCCGGTCATCGTATAGACAAACCACAGCAGGGCCACCTTGTTGATCCCGTCGCCCATTTGGGAAATGCTCTGGCCTACCCAGAGCAGCAGGAAATTTCGCTGCTTGAAGAGGCGCCACCCTTCGGGACTTTCTCCCGACCAGGCGGCCGAGGCAGCTTCGCCCTCCGGATGCACCCCATTGGACGCAACGGAATCGACATAACCAACCCGAACGGGAGGCGACCCGGTGTCACCCTGCTTGTTACGATCCACGCCGGTCGTCATACGTATCCACCCATACTTCAATTGTCCGACGTTCAATCTCCGGGCGTCCGACTGTCAGCGCGAATGCCGAATGGTGGGAGGCCCGACCTACCGTCCCGTCTCGTGACAGGTGAGACAACGTGCCATGTGTCCCGATTGATGGAAAGGACCACCCGTGGAAGGCGTATGCAGGATGACGGCCAAGCCCGACCAGCCCACGGCGTGGCCATATCGCGTAAGGCCGAAAGGAGAGGCCGCGTCGATGCTGAGCATCGCTTCAAAGGCCAGCGCTGCAGGCAACCGCTGCAATCACTACCGAACCGATCATAACCATGCGGCGCAGGACTGCTGTCATGCCGGACACTCATCGCTGACCAACAGGCGAAGTCCGAACGATGCGGCCACCAGGCAGGGTGTCGAGGATGCGTCGCCATCATCAGCGATGAGCCTCCGGACAATGCCCGCCATCACTTCATGTACTGCTCCACGCCCTTCCTACCGCCGGCATGGCAACGCAGGCAGTCTGCGAATCGACCAGGCCCGTGAATGCCTGTGGCTTTCGCCCTCAGTTCCCGGACCAGCGCATTGTCCAGAACCTGCCCCGTCGCTCCGCCGCCGCTGTCCGGGCGGTGACAGTCCTGGCATGTCGCGGCGCCGGTTGCCCGGAAGATCACATCGCTGTGAGGATTGAGTCGCATGCCGCCATCATCGGCAACGGCGGCACCCGGCGATGGCAGTCCGGCTGTCGACATGCCGACTCCATAAGGGCGCCACGCCTGTGGCCAACCCGCGCCAGCCGCGACCGTCAAGAAGAACAGGCTGAAAAACCCTCCCGCGACAAGGATTTTCATGAAGATCCATCCCGGTGGCTGATAGGGGCTCGTCGCTTGACCATCTCCCGCATGGGGAATAAACCGGGACGCGGTCCTTCTTCCCGGATCGGCTGCTCAAAAGGAGGATCGAGTCTCCGCTCCGCGGTTGCGCGGATCTCCTTGTGTGTGAATGTCCGAGAGAGTCTCACACCGGGAAGGCCCATGGCGCATCCGGCATGGCTTGATCGGGGAGCCTTGTCTCGATGCCCAGCGTCGGCAAAAGTCCACCCGGCGTTCGGCGGCTTCGTGACGCACGGGCTTCAGATCAAGGGGGGCTGGGCAGGAGCCTTCCAGCGGAAACCTGCACATCCTGACCGGAAGAGCATGAACGGATCACCGACCATCTGGTCGACGGAGGGATCTCACGCCCGTTCCCCTTTTTCCTTCTTGAACGCTTCCTTCGCCGCCGACAGCGCAGCCGAAATGGTCGCCTCCGTGTCTTTTATAAAGCGCTTGCCTTCCTCGACACTATGGGAGATCTCCTTGCGGACTTCCTTGGCCTTCTCAATGACTTCTTCCTCTGTCCGACGCGCATACCCCCGGATGGCCGAGCGGGTTTCTTCCCCTGATTTGGGCGCATAGAGGATGGCGACTACCGCCCCGATCATGGCTCCGCTTAAAAACGCGATCGATATCCCCACTCCCGAACAGCCTCCCTGTTGGTCTGCCATCATGCACTCTCCTTCTTAAATGTTTCCGGCCTTGGACTATTCCTTCTGATAGCCCCCTGTCCGAAGAAAGCAGAGGACGTGCCAGGCGGCCCGGCATCAACATCAACCAGGAAGTCGGTTTGGCGGAGGATTTCCTGGAATAGTCGACCGCATAACCGGTTACGCCTCACAAACTGGGGAATTCCTGAACCGGGGGGAGCCCCGCACTGTCCCAAAAGGCCACAGCCGGAGCACCGATCCCACCAGCCCACAACCCTGCGAAAGAAATCGGACGATTGCGTTGTGTCGTCCTGTCACACCGGTTACGACAGCTCCACCCGCCGCAACCGCAGGCTGTTCATCACGACCGAGACGGAACTGATGGCCATCGCCGCGCTCGCCAGGACGGGACTGAGCAGCAGTCCGGTGAAGGGGTACAGGACACCGGCCGCAACGGGGATCCCGATCACGTTATAGATGAAGGCCCAGAACAGATTCTGCTTCATCACCCGCATGGTCCGCCGGGCGAGCCGGATCGCCGACGACACCCCCTGCAGGTTGCCCCGCATCAGCGTGACATCGCTCGCCTCGATGGCGATGTCCGTCCCGGTCCCGATAGCCATGCCCACGTCGGCCTGCGCCAGCGCCGGCGCATCGTTGATCCCGTCTCCGACCATCGCCACGATCTCACCGGCCTCTCGCAACCGCCTGATCTCGGCCACCTTGCCCTCCGGCAACACCCCGGCCACGACTCGATCAACCCCGACCTCGCGAGCCACCGCCTGCGCCGTGCGTTGATGATCGCCGCTGAGCATCACCACGTGGATCCCCATCTGCGTGAGGGACCGGATCGCCTCGCGTGACGTCGTCTTCACCGGGTCCGCCACCGCAATGAGTGCGGCCGGCGCTCCATTGATGGCGACATAGACCGGCGTGTTCCCCGCTCCGGCCAATTCTTCCGCCCTGGAACGAAGGGGGTCCGTGGTCACCCCGAAATCCGCCATCAAGGCCGCGTTTCCTGCGAGGATCGCGGCCCCCTCCACTACAGCGGCTGCTCCCCGTCCCGGGAAGGACTGAAACGCCTCCGCTTCAGCCAGAGGGATGAGACGGTCTCCTGCCGATCGCACGATCGCCTCCGCCACCGGATGCTCCGACGAAGCCTCGAGCGAGGCGACCAGCCTGAGTACCCCTCGCTCGGACCAGGCTCCGCCCTCCGCCAGGATGATGTCCGTCACCGCCGGTTTCCCTTCCGTGATCGTGCCGGTCTTGTCCAGTACGACCGTCGTAATGTCGCCGGCCCGCTGGAGCGCTTCTCCGCCCTTGATCAAGATGCCTCCCTCGGCGCCCCTGCCGGTCGCTACCATCACTGCGGTCGGAACGGCCAGTCCCATGGCGCAGGGGCAGGCAATGATCAGCACTGCGACCGCCGCGGCGAAGGCCTGCACGACTGACGCCTGCTCCACCCCCACCATCCAGACCACGAACGTCAGGAGCGATAGTCCCATCACGATCGGCACGAAGATGCGGCTGACCCGGTCGGCCAACTTCTGAATCGGCGCCCGTGAACCCTGCGCGTCACGCATCAGCCGGACGATGTGGGCCAGGACGCTCTGCGCCCCCACCGTGGTGGCCTGATACCGGAATGCCCCGGACCCGTTCACCGTGCCGCCGATGACCCGGTCTCCCGCCTGTTTCTCGACCGGCATCGCCTCACCGGTCAACATGGACTCATCGACCCGGCTCTGGCCGGACAACACATCGCCGTCCACCGCGATCCGCTCACCCGGCCGCACCACCACGATATCACCGCTCCGCACGGCATCGACCGGCACGTCGATCTCGAACCCCTCCCGCACGAGGCGAGCCTGCTTGGGTTGCAGGGCCGCCAACCGTCGCAGCGCCGCCGAGGTCTGGCGTTTGGCCCGGGCCTCCAGCATCTGGCCCGTCACAATCAGGGCGACGATCACCACCACCGCTTCGTAATAGACGTCCGGCCGGACGCCGTGGCGCAGAAAAAATTCCGGAGTGATGGTGGCGGCAACCGAATAGACAAACGCCGCGCCCGTCCCCACCGCCACCAAGGCATTCATGTCGGCTGACCGGTGCCGCAACGCGGACCAGGCCCGCACATAAAAATGCCGCCCCGTCGATCCCATTACCACCGCGGTCAACCCCATGAGGACGTAGGACCAGACCGCCGGCCGGACGACATCCAGCCACGAGGCCATCCACTCCATGATCGACATGAAGTATCCTGCGCCATGCGGGCCGGATTCGTTCGCGACCATCAACGGTGTGGACAGCATCATGGCCAACAGGCCGGCCGCTCCGCTCCACATGGCCTTGCGACGAAGGGCACGATACTCATCGGCTTGCGCGCGATCCTGCGCCTCCTGTTCGTCGAATGAACTCTCGTGCTGTGCCGGATGCGCGGCCTCGTATCCGGTTCGATTGATGGCCGCGATCAACGAGTCCTCCGAGGTCACGGAGGTGTCGTAGGTAATCACGGCCTGCTTCAACATGAGATGGACGGACGCCTCGACGACGCCTGGTTCTTTTTCCAGGAGGCGCTGGACGCGGCCCTGGCAAGCCGCACAGGTCATGCCCTGCACCGGAATATTCACCTTCCTCAAACCCGTCGTCCGCTGCTCCTCCGCATGACGGGATGTGGCAGGCCCTGGACGGTCGATCGTGATGAGCGGCCCGACTGGCTCAACCGAAGGCTCCGCCTTCCCGCTCGAGATCGTTATTGCCTTCATGCCGCCCTCCCGACCGGCCGGGCCTCGTAACCCGCCTCCTGCACCGCCAGGGCGATCTCGATTGGCGCAATCTGTTGTTCGTCATATGTCATGAGGGCCTCCCCGACCTTCACGGTTGTGACCTCAACGCCATCCAGTTGCGTCAAGGCCCTGGTCACCTGTCCGACACAGTGCCCGCAGGTCATCCCTTCGATCTTCATGATCAGTTCTTTCATAGTCCGCCTCCCGGTTGCGTGAACGGTCCCGAGCGGGCCCCATGCCCGATCGAACCGCTCCGTCACAGTCCAAGACGGACAGGGAGGAAAAACATTACAGTGGAGGATTGTTCCTGAAGACCGTTCATGAAGGTGAGCAGTCAGGGGGAGGTGTTCTTTAGAGTCAGAGAGCGGGGATGATCACATGAAGTGGGGGGACATCATTGTGTTCCACCGGCGCAGCAACCGGACTTCCCCTGATCGCGAGTTCCTTCTCCTCCACTGGGGCCCATGCGTCCTTGCCCCGTGCCGCCTCCAGATCCCATCGGGCCTCGGCTGCCCTTCCCGGGCATACCTGCTCGCGGCCCCTCTTGCCGGCTGAAGGTTCGCGCGTAGTGCATGAGCGCCCAGATCTCCTTGTCCGTGAATTGCTCGCCAAACCCGATCATGGAGGTGCCGTGCGAGCCATGCTTGATGACCCAGAACACTTCGCCTTCGGTCCGGTGCCGCCAGAAACCCTGCTGTTGAAAATTACGGGGCGCCGGCGCAACCCGCTCCGCGAAGGGGCCGTCGCCGCCCCCCTCCACCCCATGACATGTAAAGCAGGTGCCCTTGCCCTGATAGAGTGCCTTGCCCTGGCCGATCGTTGCAGGCGAATCCGGCAGGGGACTCCTGAGGGCCTGCGCCTCGGCCAGTTTGTCTGCCGGCACACGGGGCCGCATCATGTCCGTCTCGGCGGCCAGGACGCCCACCGGGAGCGCGAGCAGAACCGTCATCAACATTTCAGTCATGCTGCGGGGGTACCCTACCGGCATCACGAACTCCTTTCTGCACGCCGATCCGTCCTGAACGCCTCTTGCATTCTCCTACCGGACGGACCGGATGGTCCCGCCGCGATGGACCATGCGGAGCCTGCCGCCGGAACCTCCATCGCGTGGATGCAGCGGACAGAGAAATCGAAATTCCTCGACGGCTCCTGGTGGCTGATGCGCTTCCAGGCGGGCGGTACTCACGATGGCACGAATGGTCTCCCCGGACGCCAGCGTCACCCGAAACGGTTTCGTGGCAATGTCGCCCTGCTCGCCGACGATCTGCTCATAGAGTCCCTCGACCAGGAAGACGTGCGTGCGGGCCGTGAGGTTCACCAGGACAAAGACCAGTCCTCCCTCGAGGTCGCGCTCCCTGTGGAGGACGACTTCCTCGGGAAGCCAGACCACCGAACTGTCCGGCAGATCCTTGGCCTCAAAGCGGAACTCACCGGCGCGGGCCGCCTGAGCCCACCCCATCCCCACGATCAGTACCATCGCCAGAAAGCGCCAGTGACACCAGCGGCTGATGGTCCCGACGACGGAGAGATCCTGCAGGGCCCGTCGGCGTCTCGATCCGATGCGTGAGAAGCCCCCGATCGACCCTTGCCCCTCCATCGCCATGAGTTGCTGGTTAACCTGCATCGTTTCCTTGGCGGCCAGGCGGACAATCAGATCCCCCACCCTGGCCGGACTCCGGGTCCGGAGCGCCGGCCAAAGTGACGGGCGCCATGAAGCGGGGCCTCATCCACCGCCGATTTCACCCCTGGTTTCGATGACGTAGAGTTCGCCTGTTACTTCCGGATGGATATCGCACCAGAGCGCATGGCGCTTGCTCTCCGCGATCCCCGTAGCGGGATCGAACTTCGATGGGGCGGTCGAGAAATGAAGCGTCATTTTCTTCCCCGCATCCACATGGTACGACTTGAAATTCTTCCCCTTCACCTCGGTCCCGCCTTCCACCTTCACCGGAATATCCCTAAACAGGTGCGAGGCAAATCCGTGGGTGACGCTGTCTTCGTTGTTCACCACAACGATGGTCTCGTGATTCGGCATGGTCAGGCCCACCGTTTTATAGCCATGCTGCCGATCATGGATGGTGATTTCCACTTTCGACGGTGGCGCTTTCATCCCCGGGGCCTGCGCGTATGCATCGTCCGCTCGCATCCCCGGCAACAGCATTCCGGCCATCACCAGCGGGGCGGCCAGTACCGTGATAAACGACCTTCGCGTTCTCATGTCCAACCTCCTTGATTGACGATTCGTCGATCTCGCGAATGCATGACGGGCAATCAACCTGCTTCATCGCGTTACCTGATCCGCCCCACCTCCTTCCCCTCCTTCCGTTGACTCGCCACCGGAGTCTGCTTCAGGCTGAAGACACTGATCGAGACCTGGGTCCAGCTCGTGACGTTCTGAGGGCGTCGACGGATCACGATCATGAACTGGCCGATCCTCCACCTCCAAATAGCATCTCTGTTCCGGTCCTCACGTAACGGCATCCGCGGTTCCATCGTTGTTCCATTCGTTTATTCATGAGCAATGATAGGCTCGCTTGGCTTCCCCCTGGTTCGGCCTGTTCGAGTTCCTCCGCCTTCGGCTTGCCGTCTCACATGACCGGCAAGCTCCTGTGAGGGGTTAGAGCACATCTCGTTCCAAAACGCTGAGCGTCCGGATCATAGGAAAAAGGCATTGTGTGACAACGGGTTTATTTACCCGGGACACAGAAGACGGCTTAGAACCCTGCCCGGGACCTGTAGCATATGGGAACAGACCCCGATCGGTGCTTGGGGCGGCGGGCATCAGCCAGGCTGCTCGTGGCAGCAGCTCTGCGGATTGCAAAGAGACCCGCAGCTGGTTGGAGGGGTCAGCGGGGCATGTGGTTACCGAAGACTACTTGGAAGAGCGGGGGAAGGGTCCACGACGGAGGAACCGTGCTGCGTGACACTTCAGGAAACCGCCGAACAGAGGAGCCACCTCACTCGGCCTTGGACGCCGATTCAGGAGCTTCCCGGGAAGGCACGTCAATTTCTGATTGATCCGACTGGCCCATGCGGCCTTGCCCCATACCGCCTCCAGGCCCCCTGTGCCCCATCGGGCCGCTGCTCCCCATGCCGGCCTGAGGACCAGGCTGCCGGCTGAAGGTCCGTTCGTATTGGATGAGAGCCCAGATCTCCTCGTCCGTCAATTGACCGCCGAAGCCGATCATGGACGTGCCGGGCGATCCGTGTTTGATCACCCAGAAAAGTTCGCCTTCCGTGCGATGCCGCCAGAATCCGTGATGCTGAAAATTGCGGGGTGAGGGGCTGAGCTGTGCGGCGACCGGTCCGTTGCCGGCCCCCTCCGCACCATGACAATTCAGACAGGTGCCCTTCCCCTTATAGAGGGCCTTGCCCTGTTCGATCGCGCCAGGTGAGGCCGGCAGGGGATTGGTGAGGGCACGCGCCTCGGCCAGTTGGTCAGCCGGCACACGAGAGCGCATCATCTCCTGCCCCTGCGCAAGGACGACTGACGAACTCACGGTGAAGACGAGAAGGATCGCCCATCCGCCCGCTCGACGACCGATCGTTTGACAGTGTCTGACCTCTAAATTTTCTAACATGATTTCTCCCTGCAGCGAAGTGAGAGAAGTACCCTGTACCCCCACGAGGACGCCGGCACGATACACTTCGCAGTCGACAGGCACCGCATTCGATTAGAAGGCCACGGTCCGCTCTCGCTCCGCCACCGCCTTGATATAGTCCGGCATGCCTTTCATCACGGATCCCGCTACGAGATCCGAGGCTCCGACCTGTCGCGCCACGGCGCAGGCGCTGCAGACCCAGATCGGAATCTGTGCGGACTGCACGGCCGCAAGCAGATCCTTCAGCGGAGTGAGATTCACTCCGACGACATGATCCGCCGTGCCTTTCCGCGCCAGCGTCACCGCCTCGCTCCAGAGCCAGAGCACCACCTCATGCCCCTGCTCCCTGGCCGTCTTGGCTGCCATGAAGGGCAGCGTCGCCAGCGTCGGATCGTCCGTCCCTCGACTGCCGGAAATCATGAACGTGGCCATCACTCCATCCCTCCTAATGTGTCTTGCGTGAGCCGTCTCTCGTCTTCTGCCACGCGGCGCTCCGCACGGGCGCTTGCCGCTATTCGATCGCATCACTTCTTCACGACTATTCCGCAGGCGATCCTGGGTCCGCCCGGCGCATCCTTGGCGGGCGGATCAGGGAGGTACTTGTCTTCGAGACTATGAATGATGAACGCGCTGCCATCCATATCAAAGAGCGTGGTCAATCCCTGGCTCAATGTGACCCGGCTCGTGATCGTATAGAGCGTCCCCTTGCGATTCTCATCCACCACGAGATTCGGCAGGTCTCCAAGGTGATAGGGGTGGTTCCCGAGACCGGGACTCACGTTCGCCTCCGGATTAACCTGCTGGTCGATGTGTCCGTCGTAGTGGCCCTTGGCCGCCGTGAATGGCTCGCACGAGCCGGTTTCATGGATATGAATCGCATGCCGGCCCGGGGTCAATTTGCTCTCGGGCGTCCCCTGGATCGTGAGCTTCATGCGTATCCGTCCTTCGTACTCCTCATACAGATGCGCCTCACCGGTGATGCCGGGGCCGACGATGGCGGCTTCCGCGCGGAGTTTGTCGTCGAGTTTTCCCGTATGGTACCCGGCACATCCCGAGAGCAGCGCCATCGCTCCCCCGATCAGCGTCACGCGCTGGAGTATTGACTTCTGACGCATCATGCACCTCCCTGTGACCCCTGGCCCGGCCCTACCGCCCCAGTGATCGAATGTAATGAACCAATTCCCAGATCTGATCATCCGGCAACCCGGCAAACGCCATCATACCCGTGCCCGGCGATCCGTTCTTGATGACCCAATACAGTTGTCCATCCGGGATGTCTGTCATCGTCTTGCCACAGGTGAAATTCCTGGGCGGAGGAATCAACGCCGCGCCCATGACACCCTGACCGTTGCCCTTGTCGCCATGACACATCGCGCAGGCCACTGGCTGGGCGGTTTGTAGAAACAGTGTTTTCCCGGCCTGAATGGCCGCGTCGGAACCGGGCATCGGATTCGTCTTCGCCAGAAATTCCTGCGGTGCCTTGGCCGTTTTTCTCGGCTGCGGACAGACGCCGGTCGGTCCGCCGCCTGGCCCCGTGGCTGCCTGCGCGGATTCTGGCGCGCCCTTGAAGGTTGCTTTCAGATAGGCCATCACGTCGGCCACGCCCTGCTGTCCGATCGTCAGGCCCCAGTAAGGCATGGTCGGTGATTTGCCGACCGCCCGCCCGCCGTAATAAATCACGTTGTACAGGTAGTCGATCGGCAGCTTCTCGAATGGAATGTTGGCATGGACAGCCGGTTTCGGGTTCAACCCTGACGCCGCCGGTCCATCGCCCTTTCCCGTCGCGCCATGGCACTGGGCGCAATACTCTTTGTAAACCAACTGGCCTCGATCCAGGCTCGTCTGACCGAACGGGTCACTTTTCCAGGGCTCGTAATATTGAAAGTCGTCCCAGCCCCGTGTCGCAATGTAGCCCGTCACATAACGCAATCCCAACTCACTCACATCCCCCACGAACTCACCGCTGTGGGGCACATAATCGGGAGGATTGGAATTGAACCGATGAATCCAGTCGGCTTTGAGCCGTTTGCCCGCCTCCGCCAGCGAGGTGCTTTGGGGACCGCCGATGGTGCGATCTCCCTCACGCACCTGATGGCAGCCGATGCAGGCGTGCTCCTTGAAAATTTTCTCGCCGAAGGCCGCTTCCTGTTTGCTGAACGTCGTCATGCCGATGGCGCCGGCCTTCACCTTGGGATCAGGAAAGTCACTGTCCAGGTACTGAGCGACCGCTTCCGCGTCAGCCCGTGAGAGCACCATATGAGATTGAGGAGTCTGCCCCTGATCCCACCGGTAACTCTTCGCATAGAGTGGCTGCTCTTTTCCCTCCAGCCAGCTGACCAGCCATTCATGTTTGAACTTGCCGCCGGCGCCGATCAGATCCGGCGCCTTCTTTTCGTAGCGGGTCAATGGAGGGCCCTCCAACCGATGGCATCCGGCACAGGTGGTCTGCACCAGTTCTTTCGCGCGGGATTGTTCACTCCCGAGCAGCAGGCGGGGGAACGATGTCACACCCACCGCCAAAACCAATGCGCAACCGATCATCATGATCCGTCGATGCACCATGCCCCCGCTCCTTTCAGTAGACGGCCTGCCTGTTTATCGGGTCGCGAGCCAGGCGTGAATGTCCGCGATCTCCTGCTGACCGAGCACCGACCCCCAGGCGGGCATCGGGCCGCGGCCATGGATGACGATATTCCAAAAGGCGCCGTCATTGTTGAGGATGCTGTTACGCGCCAGTTTCGGTCCCGCACCGCCCATGGCACCTTCCCCGTGACAGGCCTGGCAGTTGTGCGCAAACAGACCGGCCCCCCTGGCCGCCACGCCGGTGCGCGGACCATCGGTGGCCTCGTCTTCACGCGCCGGCTCCGTCATGGCCAGTTCATCCTCGATCGACGGCAGATGATCCGACGCGCCCGGATGATACCGCGCGGTCAGATACTGCAGCAGCACCGCAGCTTCGTCCTTGGACAGGACGGCCCCCCACCGCTGCATTTTTTCAACCGTCGCCGTCCAGCGATCTTCCGGCAGCCGTTGTTGAACGATGAGATCCGTGGAGTGGCAGACCGCACAACGGGCCAGCACCAACGTGGCCGCCTGGCGGACCAGCGCAGGCTCGACCGTCACAGGATTCTCTTCCTGAGCCGACGTGCCCACGGCCCATAACACCACACACCCCAGACCCCAGAGGACGACCGGACGCAAGCGTTGCGTCATGCCGCCACCGTCACGGACCGGCGATCCCAGCCATTCCACTGAAAGCCGCCGGGATTCCACGGACTCGTCTCCGGCTGTTGTTCGCCACGCGCATCCGTGGCCCGGCAGAGGATCGCGGCCGGGCCGGGGATGTCGGCGTTCCACAAAAACTGCCACTGCCGCCAGGCATAGGGCTCATCCTCCCCAAGCAGGCGAGCCTGGTTCCATGTGCGGCCGTCGTCACAGGACACCTCGACGTTCGCTACCGTCGTCTCGCCCGCCCATGCCACCCCCTGAATCGTCACCGGTCCCTGCTTCAGCCGGTCTCCGTCGGCCGGTGTGGCAATGAGCGACTTCACCAGCATCTGCTCCACCGGAATCATCGCCGTGCCCGGCAAGCCGGACCCTGCCTGGATCGAGGTCTGCGGGATGCGATAGGCCTGTTGCATGTAGTAGCCCGGCGATTCGTCCGCCCGCACCGTGATGTCGGTGAGCCACTTCATGGAGGACTCCGCCATCCATCCGGGCGTGATGACCCGTACCGGTGCGCCATGCAGCAGAGGCAACGGCCGTCCGTTCATGTCATACGCCAGGAGCGTGTCAGGATGCAGCGCCTTGCCGAGCGGAATGCTGCGCGTGAACAGAGGAACTGTCTCCATCAGCGGCCGGTCCGCGCCCTGAAATTGAACATGGAGTCCCTGCGGTTTCACGCCGGCCCGCTCAAGCACATCACGCAGGCGCACCCCCGTCCATTGTGCATTGCCGACCGCCCCGCGATCCCATTGCACGCCCGGCACCCTGGGACGGTGATGGGCGCGACCATTGCCGCTACATTGCAGCACGGCAGCAAGCGTCACCTCTTCGAACTGACGTAGTTCATCAAGACTCAAACTCAGTCCGTCTTTGACGAGCCCCTTCACGGTCAGCCGCCATCTTTCGGCTTGCACCGCATCGGCCGGCGGGGGACCGAAATGACTCCGCACGAAGAACCGTTCGTTCGAAGTCAGCCGGGAAACGAACTCTTGAACGGGCGTTTCGGCGTCGAACGGCCGCATGACCCGCACGGTGAGGGGTCCGGACGCCGGGGGAGCCTCTTCGCCTGGCGCGCCCCCGACCGCCGGTAATCCACGGCTCCACAGGAGGCCCGCTCCGATGCCCTGCAGCAGAGTCCTTAACAAGGCCCGTCGATCAAACATCATCCGGTTCACACTAGTTTAATTCACGGCATGAATGTGTGGATTCAGATCGAGCACGACATTTGTCGGGATCGCAATCGACTGATGCACTGTGCAAGCCTGTGCCACCTTCAACAGCCGCTCTTTCTGCTCGGGGGTAACACGGTGGGGCAAGCGGATCGCAAGCAGGATCTGCCCGACACGATGCGGTCCTTCCGCCATCATCCATTCCGCCTCCACTTTCAGGCCTTCACGGGAAATGTCATGCCGCGCGCAGAACTGCCCGACGAAGTACCCGACGCAGCTCGCTACGGACCCGACGAACAATTCCACGGGACTCATGCCCATATCAGCGCCGCCTTCGTCCGCCGGCTGATCCGTGACCACCCGATGCCGGTCACTGACGATGTCGTAGCGCGTTCCCCCCTGGTAGGCCACGCTGAGCTTCATCTCGCCCTCCCCTGCTGGTCGCGCCTCTCGCGACTCTCATCCCATGCCTGGTCCGGAACCGCTCGACCGCCGCTCAGTGAGAGGCATCCGCGACTGTGGTGCCCCTGGGTGAATCATGCGCCTTGCGAGGAAATTCCGGGCGGGGCTGCGCATTGATGTAGGCCGCCACGTCGTAGGCATCTTGGTCCGACAGCGCCCACCCTCTGGTGCGCGGCATGTTCGATTTGATGAAGGAGGCCGCCACCGGTATACGCGCCATCTCGGCCGCGCTGCTGTATGAATCGGATCCCCACAACGGAGGGCCGGCCATGGTGCCCTGTCCATCCGCGCCATGACAAAACGCGCAACGGGCCATGAAGACCTTGGTGCCGTTCCCCGCATCCGGTGGTGCGGGCGATTGGAGACGCGGGATGCCGCGCCATGCCATGCGGCTGTCCCGGGGGACATCTTTCGACAACCAGTCGATGTAGGCCAGGATCGCGTGGAGCTTATGACTGTCCTGGGGGATTGCCTGCCCGTTCAAACTCCGCTCGACGCACTCGTTGATGCGCTCGGCCAAGGTCACGACTCGTCCTTCGCTCGCGCGAAACTCCGGGTAGGTCCGTGACAGTCCGACATAGGATGCCGAATTCGGATCAAGCCCTGCATCCAAATGGCAGTTGGCACAGGTCAGCCCATTGCCCACATAGGGCGCGGCGTATTCCTGTGTGCGGACGACCAATTGGTAGCCCAGCCGGATCTGCTCGCCCCGTTGGCCGCCGGGAATGGAATCCGGCGAAGGATGGCTGAAGACGGCGTCGATGACGTGTGACGACATGTCGTCCCCGGCGGATCGCGCACTGCGTCCCGGCTCCTGGCATCCGAGGCAGCCGGTCAACATTCCGAGGATGAGGATGCCGCTGACAGCATGCTTCAACATATGTCACAGCACCTCGCAAGCTACGTACCAGGGTGCAGCGATGGAGGCTTGAGACAAACTGTCAGCAGACCAGGCGATCAATGACGGGTCAGTCCCCGATCCTGAGGACAAAAGCCACAGTCACGGGGTGAGACTGCCGCACCATGCCACAGGAGCCCTGAATGACGGGAGGCGCGTGAGGCATCCGGGTGAGCGCGACAAGCCGAAACACGCACGGCCACCGGCAGGTCAAAATGTGGACCGGGGCGGAGCCAGAGCACGGATATATTGGATCACGTCCAGCATCTCCTGGTCCTTCAGGCGGCCCCGCCAGGAATGCATTGGACTGAACAACACGCCGTTTGAGATCGCGACGAGCATCTCAAAATCGGTCCGGCCGCGCGCGTCGAGCGTATGAAAATCCTGCGGCTGCACGATCAGATTCCGGGCCGCGGGGCCCTGCCCGTCTCCCAGCCTTCCATGACATTGGAGGCAATGCGTCTTATAAACCGCTTCCCCTTTATCAGGACTTCCGCGCAGGTCCTGCGCCGCAATCCAGCTTGTCGTCGCCACCATGTACAGAATGACCGCTGCCATCGCCATGTGCTTGTCCATCACGTCTCCTCCCAGACATACCCATGCTCCTTGGGGAGTTGCTCGCGTCGCTTCCCCCGGTTTCATTCCCGGGTTCAGAATCATCTCGAGACCGGCAGAGGGAGCAAGAAATGTGCGACCCTGCGCTGAAAGGGTACCGGCTTCATCAGCCTGTACCGTTCCGACACAACCGCCATGGTTCCGCCCCAGTTCCCCTCGTCACCTCGTGACTTGCCATGCCGGGACAAGAGGAGCTGCGCCCCCGGCGGTCCGAACCACCCTGTCCCATGTGGGCACGGACCCAGTGCACGATGTCTTGCTGACCCAAGACTCCCGGTCACTCCGACCGGCTGGCCGGTCAACAGCGGCCCGTGGCATTGCCCGCAATGGGGCCCATCGGCGACACGCGAGGACGGAACACGGTTGATGCTGCGGCAATGCGGACACACGAGGTGAAATTTTCCGTCCATGGCGCGTCCCCTGCGATCAGTGTCGAGGCCGGACCGCTCCCTCTGTCCGGGGATGGCTCATCTTCACCCGGCACCTCTGCAGCCGCCCCGTGAGAACGATCGGGGAACACTTGTTCCGGCTGGGCTTGCGCGCCATGCCACCGGCCCGCCGTCCTGCCGGAACGGTCAGACAGGCCCGATCAGTGCTGCGGCACATCAGGCCTGGGATCGGGAATAAACCCCTCCCGGTTCGGCATGCGAATCGCCGGCAGCGACCGGCCATCCACGATCACATCCTCGGCAATAATTCCGTTCCGGTGAAGCAGCCACGCCACGATCGAGTAGACTTCGTCCGGCGAAAGGCTTTGAGGGGCGGCGAACGGCATGGCGCGAAACACATAGTCGTAGAGCGTCGTGGCAAAGGGCCAATAACTACCGATGGTTTTCACCGGCTGTGCGCTGCTCAACGTCCCGACGCCCCCCACCAGGCGGTCCATCGGACCTTCCTGACCGGTCGCTCCGTGACAGGAGGCACAGCGAGCGGCAAAGAGCGCCCCTCCCTGCCTGACAGTTCCGCGGCCCGGCGGCAAGCCCTCTCCCGTCGGCGCGACATCGATATTCCACTGTTGAATGTCTTGATCCGTCACGGCGCGTCCTAACCCGTACTCATGCGTCCGGTCACCCCGATCCGCCGCCTGACTACTCCAGTGGAGTCCCGCGGTCACGACGGCCAGCAACGCCAGCATCAGGGCGTTACGCCTGTACATTGGTCACCCGTCCATCCTGAGCAATGTGCCAACTCTGGATCCCATTGTAGTGATAGACGGAATGCGTTCCGCGCACCGCCACCAGTTCCGCTCGACTCGGTTGCCTGTAACCGGTTTCATCGCGGCAGCGGCTTTGCAAAATCACGTCCGTTCCGTCCCATCTCCACGGAATCTAAATCGCGTGTGACACTTCGGCAGAACCGGACCCTGCAGCACGGCCTCCCGCCAGGACCGGCCCCCGTCGGTACTCACCTCCACCTGCTCGATGCTGCCCCTCCCGCTCCAGGCCAACCCGCTGATCTCGAGTCCATCCCGGCTGAATGCGCTGCCCGCCCGATGGCGACGTAATCACCGATTTGGCCTCCATGACCATCGTAAACTGACGTGCCGTGCCGTCCGGCATCAGGTCTGTATAGTGCGACGTTTCCTCCCGGGTCATGAAAGGCGCCGTGCCGAACTTCAATCGCCGCAACCATTTGATGCAGGTATTCCCCTCCCATCCCGGCACGAGGAGACGCAGCGGATAGCCCTGCTCCGGACGGAGAGGTTCCCCGTTCTGGGCATAACAGATGAGCGCCTCATCCAGGATGGAGGCCAGGGGGAGGCTCCGTGTCATGGCCGCCGCATCTCCGCCCTCTGCTAACATCCAGGTCGCCTCCGGCTTCACACCCGCTTCCTGCAGAACGATCTTCAGCGCCACGCCCGTCCATTCGCTGGTGCTCGTCATGCCGTGGGTCTGTTGCGCGGTCTGTCCGGCCGGCGCCCGCCATTCGCCCGCTGAATTTCCTGAACATTCGATAAATGCGAGCCGTGAGACCGCGGGAAATCGTTTCACGTCGTCCAGGGTGAAGACCCATGGCCGGTCGACCAGACCATGCAGCATGAGGCGGTGACGAGCCGGGTCAATGGCCGGCACCCCGTTGTGGTGCCGTTCGAAATGCAGCGCCGACGGGGTGAGCATGCCCTGCGAGTCTTGCAGCGGCGTCAGCGAGGCCGAGCCCCCGCGCGGGGCACGGACGGCCTGCTCGAACGGTGAGCGTTGCCCGTACGCTGTCGCCGCCCTGCCGGGCACGCGCGTGGGATCATCGGGCACAACCGGCATGGCTGCCTCTGCAGAGCGTGCGACCGATCGCGCCATCATGGCGCCCACCATGCCGACGGTTCCGGCGAGAAGACTCCGGCGATTCATGGCAGATGTCTTGTGCCCGTCACCGTGCGCCTGATCTCCAGTCGGTCCGTCGGTTTCCGCATGCGTCGTCATGGATGGCTCCTTGCGCGGCCTCGCTACCGTCGCGCGCTCGATGGAGAGAGCGACCCTCTCCCGATCGGGTGAGGCGTTCCCTGCCGGACGAGGCGAAGCGGTGTCCCGCCAACGGACTCGCTCGCGGCATGAGTCAGGTACCCTTCAGCCCGGTTTCGCATTCGCGCGCCTCAAACTCAGGACGTAGCTCGTCAGGTCATTGAGCTGGCGGTCGCTCAAAGGAAATTTCGGCATGATCGAACCGGGCGTGACGGATTGCGGATTGCGGAAGTGTTTGAGGTGCCAGGCTCGTTCAGGCCGCCGATCTCCGACGAAGGAGAGGTCAGGCCCCACAGCCCCCCCTTCGCCGTGGATACGATGGCATGCGGCACAGCCGAACTGGGCGAACACGGCCTTGCCCCTCGCGACTTCCGGATCGGTCCTCGGCACCGCATACAGATTCTTGATCGAGATGCCCAGCAGCCCAAACACGATGAGCAGGAACAGCAGGCCGCTGGCCAGAGCCACGGGCCGGTGGATCGGATTACGTACGGGGTTGCGGTCGATGAACGGCCAGAAGAACATGATGAGGATGACAACAACCGGCAGCACCCACGTGGCCAGCGGTTCGAGCGGGCCATGCACGTACTTGAGCAGTTCGTAGTAGAAGAGGAAGTACCATTCGGGAACCGGCACGAACGTCGTGTCGGAAGGATCGGCCTTGTCCGTGAGCGGCAGGGGGATGGCAAACGCCAACGTCGCCACGACCAGGAAGACGCCGGCGATGACGACGGCATCCATGTAGACCTGCCGGGGAGCGAAGGTTTCACTGCCCAGCGACGCCCGCTCGTCGTTCCAAGGCCCGGCCGGACCCACCCGCCGAAGAATGAACATGTGCAGAGCCACACCGCCGAGGAGGACCGCGGGAAGAAACAACACGTGGACGGCGAAAAACCTGGTGAGGGTCAAGGCGCCGAGCGTCTCTCCGCCGCGAAGCACGCGCGCGACGAAATCGCCGACGAACGGCACCGTCCCCGCCATGTTGATTCCGACCTGCGTCGCCCAATAGGCCGTCTGGTCCCAGGGCAACAAATACCCCGTGAAGGCGAAGGTCATAATGAGGAGAAACAACACCATGCCCACCATCCACATCGCCTCCCGCGGAGCCTTATATGCCCCGTAGAGAAACGTTTGGAGCATATGGAGCCCGATCGCCACGACCATGGCCGACGCGCCCCAATGGTGCAGCCCGCGCACGAACCAACCGAAGAGCACCTCTGTTTCGATGAAACGGACGCTGTCGTAGGCATGGTCGGGGGTCGGCGCGTAGTACACCGCGAGGAACATGCCGGTGGCGGCTTGCAGCACGAACAGGAACAGGGTGGCCGAGCCGAATACATAGATCCAGCTGGCCCCGCCGGGGATGGGCTCATCGAGCAGCGTGCGCTGGACCGGCTTTAAATTCAGTCGGCTATCCAGCCACTCATACGGTCGAAACGCCATGCCGACTGCTCCGGGAATCGTTGGCGCGAGGAATGGTGCTCCCCCGCGTCCGTGAGATCAGGACCGCCGTCCCCGAGGACCGGTCTTCACAACTCCACGCTCTTCGCCAGGCCGGTCCTGAATTCCTTGTACAGGACGAGCAGTCGTCCGTTCTCCACCTTCGCCGGCAGGAGATCCAGCGGACGCGGAGCCGGCCCGCCCAGGACCCGGCCGTCGATGTCATACATGCTGCCGTGACAGGGACAGAGAAATTTCCGTGAGGCGTCATCCCAGCGGTATCCGCATCCCAGGTGCGTGCAGATCGGAGAAAAGACCTTGATGTCTCCCTCCGGCTGCTTGACCGCCCAGACCGCCTTGTGCGCTTTGGTCTCCATCCATCCGTCACGGAAGGTGGTGACATGCTCCAGCTGAGTAGGTTCTCCCAGAGGCAATTCGTCGACCGGCCCGACATCCGCCCAGGTGCGGCTCCGGCGCGTAAAGGCCGGCGAAATCAGCGCACCGAGCAGCGGAACAGCCAGTCCGATGCCCACGGCTCCCGCCGCGGCGAGGGTGACCCAATGAAAAAATTTCCGGCGGGACCCGACCGGAGTCGAGAACCCGTCCGACGGCTCATGGTCAGGCTGGTGCTGTTGGCTCGGCAATGGTGGTCGCCCCATTCAAATGCCCGCTTCCACGGAGAACAACCGGGGCCGGCGGCGTATCGCGCCCCGTCGAAGTGGTCCGCGAAGTGACCGGCGTCCGCCCGCGCCGGACCTGAGGGAAGGTCCGGCGGCCGCCGCCAGGCCCTTAGGATTCGATATCCAATCCGAGACCGATCCAGGCCCGCAACAGATCATGCCGGGTGATGGAATAGGCCACGCTGCCGTTCTGGCTGACGGGAAGATTGTTCAGGCGCTTCTCCTCCATCAGGCGCACGGCCTCATCGATGGTGGTGTTCGCCGTCACCGAAATGTGCTCTTTCACCATGATCTGCTCGGCCGTCATCTGGCTGAGTTCCTTGTTGGCTTGGAGGGCCTTGAGCACATCGAACTCGCTGATGAAGCCGATGAACGTGCCCTTGTCGTCGACCACCGGCGCGCCGGACGTATGGGTCGACAACAGCTCCACCGCGATCGCCAGGCCGTTCTGCCCGGAATGGAAGAGCATTTCGTTCGTGCCGACGATCTGGCCCACCGTCTTAAATCCACCACCGGGAACTCCAGGCATTGTCCTTGTCGTCATGACCGCCTCCTTCTGATGGCTGTCTTCCTGCTGTCACGTTTCCCGGGTTCCGGCTGACCCTCGCGGGCAGGTGTTGATGCCGGCCAGTTTCCAGGCCGGGCAGAAGCCGAGCGCCCCGGTGACCAGCGCGATCATGCCGAGCGCCAGCGCGAGCCCCGTTCCCAGCGGCGGAAGACCGGCAAAGGCCCCGATTCCGATCAAGAGTCCACCGACCACGATACGGATCGACCGTTCCGTCCGGCCTACATTGCATGTCATAGGACGCTCCTTCTGATTTCGCTCGACCGCCGCCCGAGCCGTCTTGCCTGCGCAGGCGGTCTGCACGGAGACTCCGCGGTTGGAGAACGATTCGCGGTCCCGCCCGGACTCACTCGTGTGTGGAGAACCGGTACATGTCGTGACACGTGGTGCAGCGCGCGGTCATGCTCGACAAGCGGTTCAAAATTTGAACGGACGATTCTCCCTGCGCAATGCCGTCCGCCAGGTGATCCATGTCTCTGTGAATCGACATGCCCATCTGCTTAAACGCAAGGGGCAGCTTCACCATGATGACCGGATTCACATCCGCCGCCATTTCCATTCCAGCCGCGCGAGCCGCGCTTTCCGCCGGTTTGAAATTCTGATCCGGACTGCCCAGGACCGTCACGACACCATGTACCGCCTTGAGCAAATGCCGCATCTCATCCAACACCGCCTCCCGTTCCGTCGGAGCCAGCGCGATTTCCGTCCTCCTGTCTGTTCCCGGTCTGGTCTGCCCCAGAATAAACAAGGCGACCATGATCCCGAGCGTGATCACCCAGAGAACCAGAGACCCCAACCCGAACAGGCGCCAATTCATCGTACGATTCGCTCCCGTCGCTGAGGGAGAGGGGAGGCGCGACCCGCTGTCGAGCGGTCCGCAGGTATCCCGTCACATCGCGGTTCTCTTCATCTGAGAGAAGAAGTTTCCACGTACCCCTCCCCCCTCCCACTAACTCCATCCCTCGATCCAACCTGCCGTGAGGCGAGAGAACCGCCCCGTGCAGTCCTCCCGCCCCCCACGACCGGATCGTCCTCCACCGTCAGGTGGATTTCCGGATATCGATGATCTTGCCTTCTTCGTTCAATTCCACCGTGATGCCCATTTCCCTCTTCAATGACCGACAGCTTGCTGCGTCCGGTCTGGACGTCGAACGTCTTTTCACCTTCAGGCGTCCACAGCTTGATCGCTTTCTTGTCCGAAGCGGCATAGGCGAGTTTCCCGCTGATGTACCGGTGCCGATGCTGTGTGTCGCCCTTGCGGTGGTGATCGACCACGACATTGTTTTCATTCACCCAGAGCGACAGCTCATCACCGACTTTGATGTCGGCGGGAGCGGTCTTGGCATTGAGCCCATAATTCGCGCCGGGCGTCTCGACCGTGACCATGCCTGATCCGATCTTGGAGACCTTGCCGGCCAGTTGAATGTGGTAGCCCGGCTTGGTTTTCGGATTCGCCTCGATCGTCACATCGACCTGCGCCTTGTGGATGTCGATGACCTTGCCGGCCTCGTTCAATTCCACCGTGATCGGCGCCCCCTCGTCGATCCCGCTGAGTTGAGACCGCCCTTTCTCCACCGCAAAGGTCTTGTCCCCGTCAGGCGTCCAGAGGGTGATTTCCGTCTTGTCATTGGACGCATATTTCAATTTGCCGACGAGGTGACGATGGTGGTGGGCGGGCTCACCCGTCCGGTGCACGTCAATCACCACATTGTTTTCACTCACCGTCATCTCGATTTCTTCGCCGACCTTGATGTTCTTCGGAGCGGTCTCACTGGTGAATGTGATCTGGCCCCAGGTGGTCTTGGCGAACACGACGCCCGATTTCATCGCCGAGACGACTCCGCTCACCTTCATGTGGGTACCGGCTCCAGAATGCACCCCCTCGTCGGCTAATACCGGTACAGCCAAACAGAACATGAGCCCCAACAGACCTACGGCCTGACCGACAGGACGAAGCCCCCTCCGCAATGCCCGCATAGTCACTCGTCCTCGTTAAATATCTCCGCGCGCCCGGCAATCCCGGGAAGACGTCTGCGCCTGCCCGCTATCCCGGGGGTCCACTTGCCTGGGTCAGAATGCGAGCGCCGTGCCAGTGAGGCGGCACCCCCGTGAAACGAAGGCCTGAGGCATGACCAGGCGCGCCGGATGAAGAGCCGGAGGCTGGGCAGAACGAGTCCAATGAAGAGAATTACCCCAAGGGGTGAACCGCACTGGGGCAACATGCCACAGTGACCGGTGTCTCCGTCAGGCGATAACCGGTTCAAGACTGATGCGGGTTTTCATGCTATTGGAGATCAAACAGTGAGCCTCGGCTTTTTCGATCAGTTCCTTCGCCTTGGCCGTGTCCTGGCCAGGAGGAAGCGTGATGTGGGGCCGTAAGGTGATCGTCGTCATTTGAAATTTTCCGTCCACGAGTTCGAGGCGTCCTTCCGCCTCGCAGCGATAGGCAGTGAACGTCACGCCCGCCCGTTCCGCCAGCGCCAGGAACGTCGTCATGACGCAGGTATTGGCGGCCGCGATGTACAAATCCTCGGGCGACCAGATCCCCTCATGCCCTTTGAACTCGGGCGGCGTCGCAACCTGAACCTCCGGCTTGCCGTCCGATCGTGATGATCCCTTTCTTTTGTTCCGTCCACTTCACCGCGTTTCGATAGGTAAAACTTTTGCCGCGAACCTCCATTGCTCCCTCCCGACGCTCATGGTGGCGTCTCTGCGGACTGTCAGGTCAGGACTGCCGATGCAATCGATCGGACAAACGCACATTCTCGGAATAGTCCACGGGACAATCGATGACCGCCGGCTTGCCGCAGGCCAGCGCTGCCTTCATCACCGCTCCCATTTCCGACGGCCCTGACACCCGGAACCCCGCCGCGCCGAAACTTTCGGCATAGGCGACGAAATCCGGGTTCTTGAATTCGACGCCGGAGGTCCGGCCGAAGCGAACCTGTTGTTTCCAACGGATCACCCCATAGCCGTCGTCCCGCCAGATCAGGATCACGACCGGCAGTCCCAGCCGTACGGCCGTTTCGAGTTCCTGGGAGTTCATCAGGAACCCCGCATCCCCCGTCACCGTGACGACCTGCCGCCCGGGATGGAGCAGTTGTGCGACGATGGCGCCGGGAAGCCCGATGCCCATGGAGGCGAAGCCGTTTGAAATGATGCAGGTGTTGGGCTGCTCGCAGGGAAACATCCTCGCCATCCAGAGCTTGTGGGCGCCCACGTCGCAGATCACCAGGGCATCCGGCTCCAGCGCGGCCCGCAGTTCGCGCACGATGTGTTGCGGACGCATCGGCCAGCTCGGTGACATCGCCTGTTCCTGCTCGAACCCATTGTGAATGTGCCGGCGGCAATGTCGCGCCCAGTCTCCCTGAAACGGCTGCAGATGCCGTCCGATCGCGTCGATCGAGAGCGCGATGTCGCCGACCACTCCGACCCCGACTACGTAGTGTCCGTCCACTTCGGCCGGAGCCACGTCGACATGCACGATTGACTTGTTGCGATCGGGATTCCAGAAGCAGGGCGCGTATTCAACCGGATCATACCCCACGGCGATCACGAGATCGCTCTCGGCGAGCAGGCGCGCGGCATAGTCCTGCATCTCCAGGCCGAGGGTATAGAGCGACAGGGGTTCGGAGTCCGGCATCACCCCCTTGGCCATGAAGGTATGGATGACCGGAATATCGACGCGACGGGCGAACCGCCGCACCGCCTCCGTCGCCGACCCGCGCAGGACTCCATTGCCCGCCAACAACAACGGGCGGGTGCATTTCCCGATGAGGTCGATGGCACGTGCCACCTGGCCGGGCACCGGCTCCGGAAGCACCGGATGTTGCACCTTCAACGGTTCCAACAGACCCTCATCCGTCAATTGTTGAGCGGCCACGTCCTCCGGGAGTTCCAGATGAGTCGCTCCCGGCTTTTCGGTCTCCGCCACCTTGAAGGCCTTCCGCACGGTTTCCGGAATGATGTGCGGCTGGAAGATCTCCGCATTCCATTTGGTGACGGACCGGAACATCGAGCGCACGTCGATGGATTGATGCGACTCCTTGTGCATCCGGTCAAGCGACACCTGCGCCGTCAACGCCACGAGCGGCGCGCGGTCCAGATTGGCATCCGCCACGCCCGTGAGGAGATTCGTGGCGCCGGGACCCAGCGTGGACAGGCAGACTCCGGCTTTGCCCGTCAGCCGTCCATGCACATCGGCCATGAAGGCGGCGCCCTGCTCATGGCGCGTCACCACGAATTGAATGGACGAACCGATCAGCGCGTCCATGACATCGAGGTTTTCTTCACCCGGCACGCCGAACAGGTACCTGACACCTTCGTTCTCCAAACAACGGATAAGTAATTCAGAAGCTTTCATCAGCATCCTTCCGATCCGGAATTGTTGTTCGTCACCGCACCCCTTCGAGACGGCTCGTGCTCATGCGAGCGGTCGCTCCGCCATCGCCTGCGGCATGACACGGATGTGATCCAGTGCGAGTTGAAGCGTCTTGACGGTCAAGACGGGACAGGTCGCTTGGCGTATCACGGCTTCCGCGACGCTTCCGAAGCGACTGTCCGAGAGGCCGCGACGCCCATGGGTGCCCATCACCACCAGATCGAACTGATGCCGCAACGCGCAGGCGAGGATTGCATCGGACGGCATGCCGCCTGAAATCTCGAACGTGGCCTCCAGTTCCTGCGCGGCAGCGAACTGCGTGAGTTCCGTCAACTGCCTGGTCCAATGGTCTCGTTTGCCGACTTCCTCCTCGATCAGGCCAAGGCCGCAATCCAGGTCGTAACAGACCGGCTCCAGCACATGCATCAACGTCACCGCGGCACCAAGGCCCTTGGCCAGTTGGATGGCATATTCCGCCGCATCCAGAGAGGGACCGGAAAAATCCACCGGGACCAGAATATGCCTGATGGGCACCTGGCGGCTCGCGGTCAAGGGCTTGCCTGCTTCCTCTCGCAGTCCCGGCACGGCAAGGACCGGGCAGGGTCCCTCCCTCATGACCCGCTCCACGGTACTGCCGATCAGCCCGTACATGAGGTTCGTCTGCCCTTGAACACCCATGACCACCAGGCTCGCCCCGTTGGTTTTCGCAGCAAGGCAGATCTGCTCGTGCGGCTTCCCCAGCACCTGCCGCACCCTCACCGACAGGTTCCGCTCCATCATCTGATCCCGCACCGCCTCCAATCGCCGGGCCGCATCGGCTTTCGCCTGTCCGATCAGCGCGATGGTCTCGACATCGGCACCCAACCAGGGAGGCGCTTCGAGCACGTGCAACACGTCTAACGAGGCATCCCACGCCGCCGTCAGGCAGATGGCAAACTCCTGCGCATGCGAGGCATCATCGGAAAAGTCGGTAGCGAAGAGAATTCGCGTCATCAGTGGCGTCGTCATAGAGCCTCCTTAGACGAAGATGCGCCACCCCCCATGATACGGCCGCCCCTGTTCCGGTACGAGCCGTGACGTCGGGATCAGCGCCGAAGATGGTCTTGCAAGGCGCACGGCGCCGGGAAATGACGGTCGCGCCGGGGCACCGCGTGAAACGAAACGAACAGCGCTTCCTGGCAGATGGCGATCTCATCCTGCATCATACCAATGAATGTCCTTCAATCCTCATCGAACATGCGCACTCTTTCAGTTGCCACCCGCCCCAGGGCGAAGGCTAGGAAAACCTCTCCCCGACCCACTCCCCCAGGTAATGCGTGCTCGCCACGACACAGAGCCCGATGACGACATGTTCGCCGATGACTTTCCAGGGAGGAACCTCTTGCGCGCGCGCCAGCAGGTAGCTCAGTCCCGCCAACAGCGAAAACCCCCAGACCAGACTGGCCACGATGGCCAGGTCCAGCGGCAGGAACAGCACCGGAATCGTGAAGGTCCCGGCGATCACGAATTTGGCCGCAAACGTCGCGACGGTCGACTCCCAAATCTCGTCGGTATGTCCATGATTCTTGGATTCTTCCGCGATGTGAATTCCCAAGGCATCGGACATGGCATCGGCCACCGCAATCGTAAGAATTCCTCCCAGCACGGCCGGCATCGAACGGGTGCCGGCATGCAGCCCCACCATGAGTCCCAGCGTCGTGATCACGCCGGACGTGAGACCGAAACTGAAACCCGTCTTGAACGACTGGCGCATAGGTCCTGACCTGTTTTTCGAGAGACCCCCCTCAAGCAGGGCCGGTCGCAACCGTCAGCAGTCCCTCTTCCCTGTTCCCTTCAGGCAGGCGGTCATCCAACCCTCCATCGCGTGAAGCAGCTGGGCCACGGCGCGATTGGCCGCGAGGACACCTCCGTAGGCATCCTCGCTCGGAGCCGGTTCGAGCGCGTCAAAATTCCGTGCGCCCAGCAGGCGCTGCGCGTTCAGGTCGATCAGCTGCGCGCGCAGCACAATGCGGGTCCGGCTCGGTTGCTGGAGGAACTCCTGTTGCACCACCAGACCGGAGGTCTCCAGGCGGTAATCTCCCCGGACCGTCGTCGGGATGGGCACCACCGCGCGCCAGAGTCCCGTGGATTCGAGGGAACGGATCAGCAGGGGAACCAACATGCGGGCCGGCGCATCGGCCCATTGGTTCGTCGCGTAAAAGTTCACTTCGTAGGGCCTCTGCACGTATGCGATTCGCGGCTGGTCGAACCCGGCTTCCGCCTGCGGCAGCCCGACGATCAGGATGCCATGGACTCCCGGCGGCATGGCCTGCGGTCGGCTGTCCCAGGCCGATTCCGCCGGCGCCAGCACATAGGTATGGGCCGGCCCCTCCGTTGAACGGGAGAGTGCGCAGGCTGCGGCGGCGGAACAGAAGAGGGCCACGCCGACGGATTTCATGATGCCCCGGATCACCACAGCCGGTCCCTATTCCCCCGGACCCTTCGGTTGAGCGGAACGGCCCAGGACCAACACATTCGGTTGTCGTTCGATTTGCTGCGCCACATGATTCAAAGTCGCGGTGAGTTGCCGCAATTCGCCAATGAGCAACCCCATTTCCGCCAGCGTCTGATGGGAGAAGCGCTCGAGGTCAGGCTTGCTGGCTCCGACGACCTCCCCGACCGACCGGCCCGTACGCGCCAACTCCGCGCTCATCTGCTCCAGTCCCGCCGCACTTTTTGTGACGCGCTCCAGCAACAACGGAAGCTGTGTATCGAGCTGCCCGGTCAGCCGCGCCGATTGCTCGGCCGCCTGCGCCGCGCTCCGCACCCCCCGATCGACCTGCCCGCTGCTGGCCGCCAGCGCCCTGCTCACCTCCGACAGGTCCTTGACCATTTGCTTGAGCATCATGCGGGTTTCTTCGTCCAGGACCGAGGAGGCATTCCGGGCGAGGCCGTTAAAATTCACGACCAGGCTTGCCAGCCCCTCTTCCGAGAAGACCTGTGACAGGACTTTATCCAGCCGTCCGAACAGCGACGGCGCGCTCTTGATCGCCGGGTAGGGAGGGTCGGCGCTGGGCTGCAACAGGGGGGCGTCCCGGCTGCCGCCCGTCAGATTGAGCGTCACCAGTCCCGTGAGTCCTTGCGTCACGAGCATGGCCTCCGTATCCGTCTTCACCGGGGTTCCCCGCACGAGGGCCACCCGCACGCGCACCTGCTCCGGGTTGTCCGGGTTCAGCACGACCTCCTTGACCCGGCCGACCTCCACACCGCGATACTTGACGGTCGAATCGACGCTCAACCCGGCGACGGATTCCTGGGTGTAGACCCAGTAGCGATCATACTCCCCACGATACTCCGATTTGCCGAGCCAGAGGATGACGCCCAGGACCGTCATCCCCAGCAATACGAGGAACGCCCCGACCATGACAAAGTTGACCTTCGGTTCCATGGGTCCCCTCTCACTCCTGGTGCATCACCGTTCCGGCATATTGCAATCGTGCCGCACGCCCGCGCGGTCCGTTGAAATATTCATGCACGACGGGGTCCTCACAATGCGCGAGTTCTTCCATCGTCCCTAGTCCCAGCACCTTCCCGCTGCCCAACACGACCACCCGATCGGCCAGCCGCCAGAGGGTATCCAGATCGTGCGTCACCATCACCACCGTAAACCCCAGCAGCCGTTTCAGATGCACCAGGAGCTGATCGAAGCCGTCCGCGATGATCGGATCCAGCCCCGCCGTCGGTTCGTCGAGGAACAGCAGTTCCGGATCCATGACGATGGCGCGTGCGAGCGCCGCACGCCGCCTCATCCCGCCGCTGAGTTCGCCCGGATATTTGTCGGCGCTGTCCTTCGGCAACCCGACCAGGGCGATCTTCAACGCCACGATGTCCTGAATCGTGTCCTGGCTCAGGAACGTGTGCTCGCGCAGGGGCACCGCCACATTTTCCGCCAGTGTCATGGAGCTGAACAGTGCGCCGCCCTGGAACATGACCCCGAATCGGCGATGTAACGGCTGCCCCTCCGGGGCTTCGAGTTCTCGACTGTCCCGGCCGAACAGACGAATGACCCCTGAGGTCGGGGTGAGCAGGCCGACGATCTCGCGCAGCAAGGTAGACTTCCCCGAGCCGTTGCCGCCGGCGATGGCGAAAATCTCCCCGCGCACGACCATGAGGCTCACGTCTTCATGCACGACCGTCCGGCCGAACCGCGTCGAGACGTGGCTGACCTCGATGAGGGGACGTTCGGCAAGATCTCCCTGCGTCACCGTCACTGGCGGCTCCTGCGTCATAGGACAGCCTGTGGTGGACTGGATGCGCCGCGGGCCGCCGCGGAAGGAGCACCATGCGCACAGAGGTGGAAATCCATGTCACCTCCCGCTAGAGGTCGTACCAATTCAAGAGAATGCTGCAGACCGCATCGAAGACGATGACGAGAAAGATGCTCTGCACCACACTGATCGTCGTATGCCGCCCCACGTCGTCCACGCCGCCGTCGATTTGCAGGCCTTGATAACAGCCGACCAGCGCAATGATGGCGCCGAAGAAAGGTGCCTTGCCGATTCCGATCAGGAAATGACGCAGCGCAATCGCCTCTTCGAAACGCGAGAGAAAGGCGCCGGCACTCACGTCCAACTGGTTCGACGCAATCAACATGCCCCCGAAGACCCCGAGGGCATCGGCATAGACGGTGAGGAGGGGTACCGCCACGATCAAGGCCAACACCCTTGGGAGCACCAGCAATTCGACCGGCGACAGCCCGAATGTCTTGACCGCATCCAGTTCCTCCGTCACCTTCATCGTGCCGATTTGTGCGGCATAGGCCGACCCCGATCGACCGGCGATCAGAATCGCGACGATCAGGGGAGCGATTTCGCGCAGGAGCGAGATCCCCACCAGGTCGACGATGAAAATGTTCGTGCCGAACTTGCGGAGTTGTTCGGCTCCCTGATAGGCGATCACCACCCCGATGAGAAATGTGAGCAGTCCCGTAATCGGCAAGGCATTGACCCCGTCGATCCGCAGGCTCTCCAGACTGGTGCGCCAGCGAATCCGGGTGGGCGTCACGAAGAATCGCAGGCTCGCGGCGGCGCTTTCTCCCACAAACGCCAACGCCCGGATCAGGTCGGCGTATCGGCTGCGGACATTGGTTTCGAGACCCGGTCCCCGATGTGGACGGAGTGGAACGTCTGTGGTGATGGCGCTCCTGTGGGATGCCACCAGACTCAAGAGCTGCGCATAGTCAGACCGTAAGCCTTGAATCGTCACCTCGCAACCCCGCCGCTGCGCTTCCGTCAGGATACGCTGCAGGACGACGGCGCCCCCGGTATCGAATGCGTGAATGTCACTGGTGTCGAGCACCAGCGCCCCGCGCGGCGGCCAGACGGTTTCCCTGAGGGCCTGTTCGACCGGCGCGATTTCCGGCATGGTCCAGGATCCCTGGCAGCGCAGCAGCCGGTCTTTTACCAAGGTCACCGAAGCCCGCTGTTCCTGGTCATCCATGAGTCGACAGGCGAGGCCTGCTCCGCGCCGTTCGTCAGGGCAGGCATAGCCCGGCCCCGACAGCCCTTTCGACACTACACCTGCTGTTGTGCCCGCAATGTCGTCACGAGGTCCTTCTTGGCCATCAGCAGCGCGCCCAACCCGAAGAGAATCGTCAGCAGGGTCACCAGCCCTCCGACCACCGGAATGAGCGAAAGAATCGAATAGAGGACCAGCCCCGTCACAAACGGCCAGGTGAGCGCCGAAGGGTCGGACTGCCGACGGAACAGGAACTGTCCCACGCAGGTCATGGCATAGACCCGAGCCAGATACACGATCGGCAGGTACAGAGCGAGCAGGATGAGGCCGACCGGCATGGCAAAGAGCGTGACGAGAAAGCTGAGGGCCACGATGGGCGTGAGCACGAGCGCGACCGTGCCCCACCCGAGCGAGGCCCCCGGGCGTTCGCGTATCGCTGCCGTGACTCTGAGGGTGAACAGCGGATAGAGCCGCAGCAGCAGCAATCCGAAAATCAACGTGGAGAGAAAACTCGCCACTGCGACCATGATGCGCATGCCGAAGATTCCGCGACGGGCGTTCTCCAGCGACCATCCCTCCGGCAGCGGGCGGCGCAGGACCGCTCCACGCACCGTGGCCTCCTCATCGATCGACGGGGCCGTCTCGCTCCAGTATCTGAGCTTGCCCCCCACGATCGCCTTCGCGGTGAGACGCACGGACTCAGCCGCCACCGCCAGATCGCGCTCGATCTCGCTCGACAACGTCACGCGTGCGGCCCCGATCCTCGCGTCCCGGCCGATATGCCCCGCGAGTTGGACGTTGCCGGCGGCAACGAGCAGGTTTTCCTGCACCTTCGCGGTCTGCGTCATCTGGACATCCGCGCCGGCGATGGTGGCATTCCTGCCGATGGTTCCGGTGATGGTCACCTGCCCTCCGGCGATCCTGGCATCTTGAGACACGGTGCCGGACAGCATCACTTTGCCCCCCGCCACCATCACATCCCCGTTGACCACCCCATCCACCAGCACCTCTCCGCCTGCCACATAGACATCGCCATTGACGATCCCTGAAATCTCCACATGCGGCCCGGCGGCGAAGTAATCACCCTGGACGATCTGCCCGGGTCGTAGAACCGCCCGGTCGCTCAGTGGCGTCGTGGGATCAGATGTTCCGGCGAAGGCGATGGAGGAGAACGCGAGCCAACCCATGGATATGAAGAGTCTGACTGAAGTCACGATCTCTGCCTCCCTTCGCTGTCGGTGGTTGGTTCACTGGACGGCGCATGGCTTCTCACCGCCGATAAGCATAATTACCGCATGCAGGTGCTCATCCGGCCGCGTGGCTCCCGACAGGGAGCAGGCCAGGTTATGGGAATTGTAGGCCATATCCATTTCTATTCCCAGACCATACCCATGCAGGCCATCGCCCGTTGCGGATGCCGCACCGGTCCTGAGGCGGACCAGTCCGCCACGCAGGGGAGTGCAAGGATGGAGCCCCCTTCGTCGCCGGCAGCAGAGAGGCATAAATGCCGGAACAGGACACAAGAATCGATCGGCAGGCGATGGGTGCGTCATGACGGGAGAGGAGGACTGCTACAGCGGGAGCGAGCGGTTCTGTGGCAGAATGCGACAGGCACGTTCAACTACGCAAACCTGAATTGACAGAAAAATCAGGATCGTTCCAGCGACGGTCGTCCCGCCCATATGCCTCGTGCTCAGGTCCCTTCCCGGAGAGACAATAACAGCAAGTGCTTATGACCCGGCTGCCGGAACTCCCGGATTCTCTCGACCGTCAGACCGGGGATGTCCCGGAGCGCCACGGCATGCCGCTCCTCTGTCACCACCCTGATAGTTCCATGCTCACGCACCGCCTCGACGACCGCCTCACGGTTCGGAAGGTCCAGGAGCACCCTGTCACGCCTGAAGTAATACAACGCATCCTCGTTCTTCGGCCATCCCGGGATATACATGAATAGCGAGGGATTGGCCCCGGCGGCCAGGGCGTTGATTTCCTCGGTGACCTTTCGCGGAGAGAAGGCCTGGTCGATCGCTGGAAAAACCAGGTTCACCAGGGTGATCATGTACGCGATCGCGACGGCTCCCACCATCGAGAGCGCCAGGTCCATGCGGGAGCGGATGACGGCATACAGGAGCACGGCGGCCACCGCGATGATGACCAGGATGAACAGAGGAGAGACGAGATCGGGCGTGATCAGCCAGCGCTTTGTGAGGAGCCATGGCCACATCACGCTACCGATGGCGAACAGTACGCCCAGCAGGCCCAACAGCATTCGAAGCAGCCAAGGCATACGACCCTGTCCCCCGGTGAAGGAGAACACATGCTGATAATAGTACCCGATCATCAAGCCGATACCGGGCACGAGCGTCATGAGATAGGGTTCGCGCTTGAGAGTCGCCAGGCTGAACACCACAAAGAAGCTCAGCACCCACACGAGCACGAGCAGTTCAGCCGGATGAGACCGGAAGGGCCGTCGGGACCATAACAGGAGGAACGCCGAGGGGAGCACTGCGCACCAGGGGAAAAAATCAGCCCACATCATCCCGAGGTACCAATAGACGGGATGCCCCCCTGGCGCGGAACCGGACGACCCGTAGCTCCACACCGATTGGAGGGCGTTGCCGATTTTGAAGTGATGCTGATATCCCGGCCCCAGCATCTGTGCATACCCGGCCAGCATCGCCACCGCCATCAGCAGTCCGGCCCAGAAGAATCGATCCTTCACCATTCGCCCGTCACGCCCGATCACCGCGTAGGCCGCCATGACGAGCAGCGGGAGGAAAAAGCCGTGCAGTTCCTTCAGCATCGCGCCGAGCGCCATGCTCAGAAAGGCGAGCAGATACCACCAGGACTTCCGCCCGAGCAGTTGCACCTGAATCCAGGAGAAGAGAGCCAACGTCACGAAGAAGGTCAGGGTCGAGTCGAACAACACCCGGCGTCCGTACCAGACGAAGACGTGGCTGGTCGCGACGACCAGGGCCGCCCAAAACCCCGCCGTCGGCGAAATCAACCTCGTTCCCAGTATGTAGGTCAGCAGGATCGTGCCGACCGCGGCAAGCGAACCGGGCAGGCGCAGGGCGATCTCATTGTCTCCCCACCACGAGGTGGAAAGATTCAGCAGCCAGAAGAAAAACGGCGGTTTGTTTATGTACGGCTCATTCTGGTACGTGAGGTCGAAGAATTCCTGCCTGCGCTCCATTTCTGCGGCGATGCCCGCATAGAGGCCCTCGCTGCCTTCCAGCAACGAAAAATGAAGGTGGGTAAGAAACGCCCAGGCTGAGACAAGGGCCAGCAACGCCAGTTCACTGTAGCGGCGCCCGTCGGGATTCGCCCGCAGAAAGGCCGCCATCGAATTCGAGTCAGGTGGCAACGATGCCCTTTCCGATTGCGAAGGCGGTACGTTCATGTCTGCCATTCCGTCTATGCCGCCGACTCGACAGCCGGCGTGACCGGAAGAGAAGACGCTTCAACCGCACGCCATGAGCGGGACTGTGCCGCCCCTTCAGCCCGGACGAGCCGTTGCCGCTGCGTCATCGAGACCCTGCGGTCATCGGCCATGCATTCGATGTGACATTCGCAGACTGTCGGCGAACCCAACTCCCCGGCTGGTGGAGCGGCAACTCGCTCATTTGACGGAGAACGAGCGAGACGCCCCGCAACTGATCCAGCGTCGCTGGAATCATCCTCGATCCTTGCCCTCAGACCAGACCGACTTATGTCCAGACTTCCGAAAGGACCGGAGCCTGCCATAGGGATCCGGCCCATCCGTTGTCACCGCGCGCTTCTCTTTCCGATGCCCTGCCTCTCTCATCACGGCACCCTTCTGTTTGTGATTGGTCACCTGATCGTCGGACCGGGAGGAAGCTCGGCCAACTACTCTCGCGCAAAACGACGCTTCCCGGTTCGGCTGAATCTCCGCGCGATCAGAAAATCCTCTCCAGTTCTCCTTTCGCCCGCGCCAGGTTGATACGGGAGGCGTTAAACCGGAACAACGCTTCGATGACATTATCCCTGGCTCGCGCCACCGAGGTTTGCGCATTCGTCACTTCGATGTTGGTGGTCAACCCGGCCGCAAACCGGTCGCGCGCGAAGGTCAACTCCTTCTGCGCCAGATCGAATCCCTTTTGAGAGACCGCCACCTGTTGCGTGGACGAGTCCAGCGTGAGCAAGGCATTCCGCACTTCCAGCGATACCTGGTCGGATACGTCCTTCATGCGAATCGACTCCTGGCGTACCCGGCTGCGCGTCTCCGAAATGCGGCCCTCCCGCTGTCCGCCGTCGAAAATGGGAACCGAGAGGGTGATTCCCAGGGACCGCGTCGCAAATGCTTCATCCGGTCTGATGCCGATCCATCCATAGTCTCCGTTGAGCGACAGGGCCGGCACTCGCTCGCCGGCAACCGAACTATGTGAAAGAGAGGCCAGACGCTGGCGATTCGCCTGTGCCTTGAGCTCGGTCCGGTTCTCTTGCGCAACGGCCAGGGCCCGCTCCGGTTGTTCATGGACGACATCAACAAATTTCAGGGTATCCGTCAAACTCAAGCGGACGTCGAAGTCTATGCCCAACGTCCGAATCAAATTCAATCGCGCGCTCTCCTGATCGTTCTGCGCCACCAGCAGTCGCCGGCAGGTATTCTCCGTGGATCTTCTTCACGCGTCACGTCCAGACCGGTCGCCACCCCCGCGACCTTGCGATCCTGAGCCAGTTTGAGCAATTGCTGGCTCAACTCCAGATCCGCCCCCCTCGCCTTCACGGCTTCGTCGGCCCGCAGCGCTTCCATATACAACAATCCGACGGTCGCCATCACGTCCCGCCTGGCGACTTCGGCCTCCAGAGTGGCCACCTCTACGCCGGCCTTGGCTGCCCTCCAGCGTTGAATCAGACTCAGGCTGAAAAGGTTTTGCACGAGAGTGGCCCGCCCGTCATACACCTCGAAGGGGTCCGTGACGCTGCGTGAAAGCCCCAATCCTGACAGACGGTCCGGCGGAAGGCCGAACGCGACAAGATTAACGGTCGGGCTGCGTACGGTCAAATAGCTCGCCACGTTCGGCAACATCGCCCCCAGACTGGTGCTAGCGGCGGATTGGGCTGCAGCGATGCGCTCTTTGAGCAAACGAACATTCACATTGTTTTCAATGGAGGCCTGAATCGCGTCATGGAGGCTCAACCGCAGCTCCGGCGGAGTTGGCAGCGACTCCGCTGCCACCCCTACCGACGCCTGCAGCAGGCCCAATCCCGACAGCGCCTGCACCATGAAGATCACCCGCCATATTATCCTCACGTTATCCTCCTCTCATTGAATGGCAGTGCGCGCAGCCCGCACAGTCATGAAGCCTGGATGTAGACAGGTGCACCTATGACGCCTTTTCGCGACACTCACGCGGACGCGAATGAATCTCTATCACAATCGGGAGTTGAAGCGGACTCGTGATGGTACCGGAACGTCGGGAGGATCGGCTCACTCCAGTCACACCAAAGCAGTCTGTGGCAGAAGGCCACAGCACTGCCGGATGGATCCGGCCCCGGCTCAGATAGATCAGCAACAGCGCCACCGCGAACGCAATGCCCATATCCCGAAACGTTTCATAGGTGATGTGCCATTCGCCGTCCCACTTCATGGCAAACCGCTGCTCCGACCAGGGCTGCACGGCATAATACTGCGCCAGAGCGTATCCTTCCGGCAGGATGAACCGCTCCAGCTTCTTCGCCGATACTCATCACGCCGTAGACCGGACTCTCGCCCTTTTCCGCCCCGCTCCCCCCGACATCCGCGATGACATATACGACCGGTTTTTGATTCTTGTGGTAGATGGATTTCTCCCTGACGCTTTGCTCCTCCCCGGATGAGTTCGGATAAGGGCACCATGTGGCCCGCAGCCGTCCGGAGTGAGATTTCTCCGAGCCGTTCCAGCCCGGTGCGTTCCGTGACCGGCAGGCGCAACATGACTTGGACCGGCCTGTTCTGGTTGGGAATATGCACCAGTCCCACGTTGGTACCCTCCAAGGCCATTCGCAAAGTCTTGACGATTTCCTCAGACGGTATCCGGCCCACGCTCGTGTGTGCCGACTTCCCCCTGCTGACTTACACCTTGTGGAATAGGCGTGCAAGGGGAGATTCCGCCACGACCATTTTCCTCGGCCCGGAACGGCCCCTGCCCCTTCGGGGCTCAGAACCGGTACTGGCCGCCTACGGAAAAAATCGTGGCGCTAAAATCCCTGAGCTCGTTGGTCGAGGCGCGTCTGACATATTGGAATGAGCACGTCGCGAGCGCCGCGTCCGAGAGGTGGTAACGGAACTCCGCGATCCCCTGATGCGTGGAGTCGAAGCGCCCCAGATGCGTATCGCCTTCGATTCCGCTGGTGAACGTCTTCCGTCGATGAACGTACGCGAGGGCGAGGTCCAGCCGGGAGGTCAGGCGATAGTCCGTGCCGACCGACAGCATGTGCAGATAATAGGACACATCGTCCATGAACTGCGGTTGCTGCCGGCCGTCCGACAATCCGCGCTCGTACAAATAGGAGGCCGTGAGGGTCAGCCGGTTCGTGGCCTGGTAGTCGACTCGTGGGCCGACCGTCCAGAATGTCGTATCCCGTTCGGCAAATGACTCGTTGTAGAACCGGAGCCCATAACGGCCGACCAGGGTCGCCGTCACCACGTCAGTCAGTCGTCGTTCGACTTCCGCTCTCCAGTGATGGGAGGTCACCCGCTCTTCTCGAATCGAACGCGTACCGGTTCGACGCTCGAAATTCGGGCCCAGGAACAGGTTGGGCACATAGCGATACCGCACCAACACGGACGTATCCGGATCAAGCCGGTATCGGTCCTGGATGCGATAGTCGCCATGGTTGAGAATGGGATTGTTGGTATAGATGGCGCCTTGCGCCTTCATGGACAGTTCATTCTTTCCGGCCGATGTGTTCGCGGACTGGATGAGCTCGAGCGCCGGTTCCCAGATGACATCCCGCGATTTTTCAAGGGACACGATCGTCGGCTGCGATGGATCTTCGCTGAAGGCAAGGCGCCGGGCCGCGGAAAACTGGAAGGCATCGTTCGTATAGCTGGTGTTCTCACCGGCAATCGCCGACCATTCAGCATGGACCGGTTCGGCCGGCCTCCAGAACATGAGACCGGCGGCCACGACAGCGACCGAGCGGATCGCGATACCCAGCAGAACACCTATCCTGCCGCATCCGTTTCCATTGTCGACCGGTGAGAGGGCAGACGATGCGTCATGCGATATTCATCCCGAGTCGGGGTCTGGTAAGGCCTATCAGAATTCATCGACTGTCAACGGCGACTAGCTTCGGAGCCCGAGCAGCTTCGCCGCATTGATCAGGATCAAACTCACCGCGACGGTGATCGTGATGGATGCGGTGATCCGGCTTACGGTCTTTGCCGGCAACCATTCTCCCATCCGCACCCCCACGAGCATCCCGATGCCGCTTCCAAGGAGCATGAACCCCATCAGCGGCCAGCTGACCTGCCCGAATTGCAAGTGCCCCGCGATTCCGCCGATGGAGATCAGCGTAATGATACTCAGCGAGGTCCCGATCGCGGAGCGAACCGGAAACCCCAGGATCAGGACGAGCGCCGGAACGACCATGAATCCTCCGCCCACACCGAACAATCCGTTCAAGGCTCCCACCACGATCCCCATCCCGCCGACCTTCAGCCAGCAGGTTCGCGGAAAGCGAGTCGCGCAACGCTCCTCCGGATGGGTCCCGGCCAGATAGGTCTGCTGCCGTAGGACCAAGGCCGTTCTGACGAGTAACAAGCAGCACCCCAAGCAGGACCAGCAGAACTTCTTCCCGGAACAGGCGATGGCCGAAGGCCCCGGCCCAGGAGCCGATCATGCCGGTCCAGCCGAACGCGGCGGCGGCCTTGAGTTTGACCAATCCCTGCCGGCCGTACTCCCAGGCGCCCAGCAGCGAGGACGCCGCGACGATCATCAGCGACATCGCAGCCGCCTGCTGCATGGGAATACCGGCGATGTAGACCATCAGCGGCACCCCAAGAATCGCACCGCCCGTTCCGGTGGCTCCGAGCTGCAGGCCGATGGGCAGATCCTGCCAGGGAGGCCCGCAACCACTGCTCGATCATGCCGGAATCGTCCTGCTAGCGGCCAGGCTTCCGATCGTAAGCGCACCGTCACGCCGGTCGTTCAAGTGTTTCTTCGCCCAGGTCACATTGGCCCGGCGCCATGACCACTTTTCCATCCTGCTCGCTCTTTGTCCCCGAGCGTCCCCGCCGGCCTGAACATAAGTGCCACTTCTCACATCCTGAGAGCAAGACACTCGGTTATGGATTCAGATCAGGCTGCTTGATCGACGTGACACAGAGCAACGGGTGTCCTGTCTCACCCACCGCTTCGACGATCACCGGGCTCGCATTCCTGCAGAGGCATTCGACAAATCCCCCTGCCATCCCGGGTAATTGTCAGGTTGACATAGTCCGCGGCGGTCGGTAAGTGATAGAAGCGTCACACTAGGGTGGAGGTCCCATGTTGCTCCGACGACTTTGTGCAGGCAAAGGCCTCATGATCAGCCTCATTGTTGCATTTATCGCGATCGAGTCGATCGTGGCGGCCTGTTTCCTGAGCCTGCTCCACTTCAAGGCCTCTAACAATTGGATGGCGCAAAGTCAACATGCCCTGATTGAACTGGAACGCATGATGGGCACCGTTTCAGGAGCTGAAACCAGTCAGCGGGGCTATCTCATCACCGGATCAGATCACTATCTCGTCCCCTATCGGGATGCCATCGAAACCATCGATAGCCACGTTCAGCGCATCGGGAGCCTGACCAGGCACAATCGGACCCAGCAGGATCATGTGGCCGTTCTCGCGGACCAGGTGAGCAAGCGATCCGACGAAATGGATCAAGCCATCGTCACGCGTCGCACCCAGGGGCTTCCCTTTGCCAAGTCGGTTGTCGCGGTCGCCGAACAAAACCGCACAATGGACATGATTCACGCTATCGCGGGGCAGATCCGCGAGGAGGAAACCCGGATGCTGCAGGCTCACCGGGCGGACTCGGAAACCTGGGCGCTTACCACCGGGGCCTTCACCGTGGCATTTTTCCTCGTCACCGCCGCGCTCTTCGGGTTATGCGCCCTTGTCATGAACATGGCTCTCTCGAGCCAGTCGCAAGCCGAACGTATCCTGCAAGCCCTCTCGCATCCTTCGACGGCGCCGCCGACGACATAGCCCTCCCGTGTGAGGACCCGAAGCTATTTCCGGCGTTCAAAAATGTTCGCTCCCCCTGTCGCTTCCGTGGAAGACCGAGGCTTCCCTGTTGTTCTTTTCACTGCTCGAACCGCTCTGTTCGCCCGCCGAACGAACCGGTGCGCCGCGGGCAACCCTTCTGTCTAGGTGCGCGCGAGCACCACGGCAGACAGCAGCACAACCAGCGCCAGAATTAATGAGAAGCGGGGCAACAGCGCCGCATACCGCAGCAGCAGACCGTCACCAGCCGTTCGTTCCATCGCTGCCTTGCCGAGTATCCGCCTGACCTTGGGCCCCAGCAGGAGATCGTGCAGGAGGGTCAAGCTGAACAAGACCATGACCAGTGTGATCTTGGCTGCAAAGACCGCGGGCCATGTGCGAGGCTCCGTCAACGCGATGGAACGTCCGTCGGCGATCATCAAGCCGGTGCCGATGAGCAATCCCATCGCACCCCACACGATGCCGCGGAACCGATGGGCCACCGTTCGAAACAGTGCGGCGTGCTGAGCGAACTGTCCCCCTCGCCTCAATACCGGCACCAGCACAATCGAGAGGAACATCATGCCGCCGATCCAGGCGACCGTCGCCAGAAGGTGAATCCATACCACCAGCAACACCATGCCGTCCTTTCTGGTCCGTCATGCGCGGCAATGTCTTCGTGATGAGGAAGGGTCTGCAGGGCGTCGGTCATCAGGGACGGGGAATGAAGAACAGCCGGGTTGCGGTTCCCTTCGAGACCCGCGTTCTGCCCGGATTGTGTCAGAGAAGGATCTCCACGACGTTTCCGCCGGTCGATGAAAGCCGCCCGCCCATCGGTTATCCCGGCATGGTGAAGGCACGACCGCTGCCTCGGGACCCGGTTATTCGGGCTCGTCGACGGTTTCCTGAACGGTGCCCGCGGACAGGCCCGACATGGTCGCCAACTTCTGCGTCGCGTCGGTGATACCCTGAGCGCAGCGGAATCCGATCAAATAATTCCAGTGGTCCAATCCACCGGAATTTCGTCCGGCTGACCGGGCCACCTCGGGATCTTCATTCCACGACCCTCCTCGAAAGACTTTGTCGTGCCCCGTCGCAGGCCCCTGCGGATTGCGGTTCTCCTCCCGCCGGTAGTACTCCGGATCGAACCAATCCGACACCCATTCGCTCGCATTGCCCGCCAACTGATAGACCCCGTAGGGACTCACGCCTTTGTCGTATCGATCCACATTCGCCAGCGGAGGGTACCTCACGCCGCGTTTGGAACCGCGATGGGCAATATTGCTTTTACTCCAGCCGGCCGATTGATTGCCCCAGGGAAACATCCGGCCATCCTCGCCGCGCGCCGCCTTCTCCCATTCGGCTTCGGTGGGCAGACGGGCCCCTCTCCATCGGCAATAGGCATCGGCCTCGCGCCAGGACACGGCGATCACCGGGTGTTTCGCCATCCTGTCCGCAAACGGTCGTCCTCGCCAATACCGGGGCCAGGCCGCTCCGGTTGCCAGCACATATCGCAGGTAGTTCACGTTGCTGACCTCGAACCGGTCGATCCTGAAGCGGTCGACATACACCAGATGCTGCGGCTGTTCCTGAGGGCCGGCGGCTCGATCCATCCGGGGATCGCTCCCCATGAGAAAGTTGCCGCCGGGAATCCGCACCATGCCTCCCGGCACCTCCGTCAGGGCAAGTCGCTCCGCCTCATCGAGCGATGACCAGAGCGGCGGCGGTTCGCGCAGGGCGTGATTCGCAGCTGCCGGACCAACCGCAGTCAGCGAGCCCAGCAGGCCTATCGCCGCTGCCGTCGCCCGCATTCGTCTCATGGGCTCGCTGCGCGTCATTCGCCCCTCGCCATTCGCGAGGCATTCTCGCCCGTCGTCAGTGCCCGGTTGCCCATGCAGTCTCAGGCGCAGGCACTCCCCATCCTGAACTCTTCCTGTTCAGTGATCCTGCTTTTTAATGATCGGATCGATATCCTTTTGTGCTTCCACGGTGTAGCGCCCGGACGGATGATCCAGGACCTCGTTGGCGTAGAGCCGCCCCGTCGGGGCCGGAACCGCGAGACTGGCCTCCACTGTCACCTTCGGCTCGACCGTGACGGTCTGCTCGATGGTGGTACGGATATAGGGGTGCCAGATCACCAGCTTGTACGTACCGGGCGGCACATCGGTCATGGTGAAGCGGCCCTGTTCGTCTGTCTTGGCAAAGTACGGGTTGGTGATGGCGACGCCCCAGCTTTCCATGTAGGCGTGAAACCCGCATTGCATGACAAAGACCCGCCGGCCCTTGCTGAGATTCACCAGTTGTTTCATCGGCGGACCGGCCATATGTTTGTGGTACATCCCGGCATCGCTGCGATCTTTCAGGTCGCGCGGATGCGCCGGGTTCATCGGCAGCGGCACGTTAAACAAGACGCGCGCACCCAGATGCGACGTTTCGTAGGCCTGAATATCGTGCATGACCGGATCCATGTTGACCACGGTCACCGATTGATCATCCCGCACGACCGTGGTGAACGGGAGGAAACGGCAGTCTCTGGCTTCGATCTGCGGCACGGTCTTTTCGGCGAAAGGTTTACCTTTCTCGATCCCTTCCAGGTAGACCACCACATCCTGGAACTCGCTGGCCGGCCCGACCTGGAACGGTTGCAGAATGCGCCAGCCCCGCCCGTCAGAAATGCGTCCGCAGTAATATTGATCCGGCAACGTGATGAGGTTGTAGCCTTTCGGTTTCGGGACAGTCCCCTCTAGCTTCACGGTACCCGCGATAGTTCCGCCATCGGAAACGGTGATTTCTTCGTAAGCCAGGGCAGGGCCGCCGACCGTCGCGGCGAGCACCCCTGCCACAATCGCGTTCCACATCTTCATTTTTCCGGCCTCCTTATCGATGAGCATGCGAATGCAACAACAACCCTCTAAAAGTTCCGCATGAATGTCTTCGTGATCAGCAACACTCAGCATAACAGATGCGTCAGTACGACTGCTTCTCCAGCGTGGGGATGATGGACGACTGTACATCTTCGGTGATGGTGTACCGGATATAGGCGTTTTCCGTCATCTGGTTCGCATAGAGGCGTCCCGTGGGGGCCTCTACCTTCACGGCGATCTCCGCAGCGGATGTTGGTTCAACCGTCACGGTCTGCTCATAGGTTTCACGCAGGTACGGGTGCCAGATCGTCACGGTATACGTACCGGGAGGAATATTGCCGATTTCGAAATGCCCCTTCTCATCCGTCATCGCGTAATAGGGATGATCGGTCACCAGCGCCCAGCTTTCCATATAGGCATGAAAGCCGCACTGCATGACAAAGATGCGTCGGCCCTTCGTCATCCGCACCTCCTGCGTGATCGGCGCCCCTTCATAATGTTTATGGAAATGCGCGCTGAGTCCGGCTTCGTTCGGATACCGGGTGCTGATCGGCAGGGGAATGTTAAACAGCACGCGAGGACCCAATTTGGACGTTTCGTAGGCCTGCACGTCGTGCAGCGCGGGATCCTTGTTCACCACGACCACATCGTGCCGGTCCTGCACCAGATTCACAAACGGGAGGAAGCGGCAATCCATGGCTTCGATACGTGGCGGTTGCACCTCGCCGAAGGGTTTGCCCTGTTCGATCTCCTTGAGATAGACCACGACGTCCCGGAATTCCCCTTCCTTGCCGACGTTAAATGGCTGGAGGAGCCGCCACCCGCGCCCGTCTGAAATCCGCCCGCAATAGATGGGATCCGGCAGCGTCGTCAGGTTGTATCCCTTCGGCGTGGGGACCTCTCCGATCATCGTCACCATCCCGCGGATGGTCCCGCCCTCGGTCACGGGCATCTCTTCATAGGCCGCCGCCGGGGTCACAAGCCATGCGGCCATCACGAACACGATCAGTCGTTGCACGTTACGCTGTTTCACTCCGGCCTCCTTTGGTGCAATGGGGCGTGTGGCCCTGTGGATCATGAAACCCTGAGGACCCCACCCCCCCAGGATGTACAATTCAGGCCGCCCGCTGCAAGAGAGAACTCCAGACGGCTGACTCTAGAGCCGGACTTGTGCCAAAGATGGGGGAGCTTCCGGAACCCGGCAGCTCCCCCATCGGCGGTTACGCCACGACCCGCCCGCTTGCCTCATGGCGGGCTTAATCGCTTGCGGCTCGGGTTACACCTCGGCTTGACGCGCACCCGATCCGCCTGCGCCTGGAGGCTGAATCCGCGCATCGCCGCCCGGCAGGACGCGCAGAGTGCCCTACTGTCCGGACTGCTGGCAGGGCAGGCGCGCGTTCGACCACACGAAGTCCCCACCTGACGAGACGGTCCGCCTGCACCGTTCACCGGCATGCGCCTATTTCAACCTATGAGACTGTCCAGCTTCCTGGACGATTTTCCCGAGTACATGGGCGAGACGGGGCACCATCATCCCTGACTGCCTCCTTCTCATCATGCTCGGGATTCGTTACCATGCTGGAGACAGCACCTCATATCCCGGAACCCGATGCCGATCATCTCTCCAGCCTTCGTTGCTCTGCTGCCTCTCGCGGGCATTCTCTGCGCCTTGTCGATCAGCGAAGTCCTGCACGCACAATGGCCTGAATGGCACATGCTCCAGCTCCCGCTTCATTCGACCCTTGAAGCCGTGGGTGGAATCGCCTCGATCGCCATGGCCACCATGCTCCTGCCGGGGAGGAACGGGTCTGCGCCCGGCAAGTATTACTCCCTGGGTCTCGGATTTTTGAGCATGGGAATCCTGGAATTGTTTCATGCCATGGCGCAGCCGGGAAACAGCTTCGTCCTGCTGCGGAATGTCGCCAGTCTGGCCGGCGGAGTCGGATTTGTGCTGCTGCTCGTGCCGCGCCCCCCGCACGCTCCGGCACGGAGCCGGTGGATGCCAGGGGGAATCGCGGCCGGGGCCTCGCTCTTCGGCGCCTGGGCGCTGGCCTTCTCCGACCATATTCCCGAAATGATCCGTGACGGCCGATTCACCCCGACCGCAGTGGCCCCCCAAAGTCTGGCCTGCCTCTGTTTTTTTGCAGCCACGGCCCGATGTTTTCTGGACTACCGGCGATCGAAACAGTCGGCGGATCTCATCTTTGCCTCCCTCGCCTTCATGTTCGGCGTCGCCGAACTGGTCTTCATGTATTCGATTCCTTGGGACGGGCGCTGGTGGTTCTGGCACCTGCTGCGCATGACGGCCTATCTGCTGGTGTTGCTGGAGGTCGGGCGCGGATATCTCCGTACGACCTCGGACCTCACGAGATCCCTGGAGCAAACCATCCAAGTGGAAGGAGCCTTGCGGCAGAGCGAGCAGCGTCTGCGCCGAAGCCTTGATGACCGTGAGAAGATGGCGCAAGATCTGCACGACCATGTCATTCAGTCGATCTTTGCGGTGACGCTCACGCTCGAACGCTGCCGGCGGCTCGTGAGCACCCACGCGAATGAGGTCGTGGTCCAACTCGGAACGACACTCGCCGACCTCCGGCTGGTCATCCGGGATTTACGCGGGTACCTGGTGGGACTGGAGCAACCGATTTCGAACGGTCGAGAATTCGAAACCGCCCTCGACTCCTTGATCAGGAGCATGACCGGTTCAGACCAACTCCCTTTCCGGCTGGAGGTCGATCCCCTGGCCGCCGACCGGGTCACGCCGGAACAGGCCTCCCAGCTGTTGTCGGTCGCCCGGGAAGCGCTGAGCAACAGTCTTCGCCACTCCTCAGCCAGGGCGGGGACGATTTCGCTCCGGTTCGAAAACGGCCATGTCCGGCTGACCGTCGCGGATGACGGTGTCGGCTTCCATGTCCCCGCCCCGCAGGGCCAGGGGCACGGCCTGAAAAATCTCGCGGCCCGCGCGAAACGGCTGAACGGGCGGTTCGAAGTCATCTCAGGACCCGGGCAAGGCACCCGCATCCTGTTCGATGTACCGCAGGAGGAATCCCATGCGACGACCTGAAGGCAAACCGATCCGTCTGTTGTTGGTCGACGACCATGAAGTCCTTCGCATCGGCCTGCGGACCCTGTTCACGGAAGCCGGAGGGTTCGAGGTCGTCGGGGAGGCCGGCACGATGGCCGGCGCCGTGGATGAGGCGCTCAAGCTGAAGCCGGACGTGGTGCTGATGGACGTACGGCTCCCGGACGGCAGTGGCATCGATGCCTGCCGAACGATTCGAGCGGCACAACCTCAGACCGCCGTTCTGTTTCTCACCTCCTTTGCCGACGACCATGCCGTCTTGGCCACGATCCTTGCCGGAGCCGGAGGATTTCTGCTGAAGGAGGTCGGAGGGGAACAGCTCGTCAGCGGTGTCAAGACCGTCGCCGGCGGCCAATCGATCCTGGACCGGGGCGTGGCCCAGCGGGTGCTGACCCACGCGCATGCACTCACGGACGGCGGGGGCGACGGGAAAAGTGATCCGCTGTCTCCGCAGGAACAGCGGGTCCTGGCCTTGGTCGCCGAAGGGTTGACGAACAAGGAGATCGCCGCCTCCCTGAATCTCAGCGACAAGACGGTCGGCAACTACCTCAGCAACATCTTCCAGAAACTTCATGTGACCCGCCGTACTCAGGCGGCGATGTATTACAGCCAGCACCTCCCGAACAAGTAGAGGCATGTGCCTCTAGCACTAGGGGAATAATCCTGCGCAACACACGGGAGGATCTCCTCTGCCGTCCGATCCAGCGTCCGGATAGGATGGGTGCGACAGTGACGACATCCACCGTTCATCGGACAAGGAGGGGCATATGATACGGACCGCATCGAACAAGCAGATCGTGACAGGCACCCTGGCGGCCATCGTGATGGCCTTTGTGTGGATGGCTGCGCCGGCCGTCGAGGCCGCCGACGGAGCCGGCAAGGAGAAGACCAAAGTGGTGTACCACGTCGATGGGAAGGACCCGGACGTCGCGAAGTATGCCCTGGCCCTGATCAACAAGCATATCGACGCGGAGGGCGGGCCTGACAAGATCGACATCGAACTCGTCGTCCACGGTCCCGCGCTCGAACTCTTCGAGAAGGACAAGATGGATCCGGAGATGACAAAACGCTTCGACCAGATCATTGAGAAAGGCGCGAAGGCGGAGATGTGTCAGGTTTCGATGAAGGCCTTTGGAAAGACCCTCGACAACCTGGCGAAAGGATTCGTCGCCACGCTGCATCCGGTCGCGGTCAAACGGATTGCGGATCTTCAACAGCAGGGCTACCTGTACATCAAGCCGTAAAGCGGAGGACCATCACCATGCGTTCGATCAACGCGGGCATGCTGGGATTGTGGATCCTCTGCTCCGGTGCCGCAGGAGTCGCGACATGGACGGGGGTTACGCCGGCGGAGGCTGCCGCCCCGACCGCGCCCCCCTTCGAGGTGGTGACGTTCGACGGCACCGGCTACAGCAATGCCTCCCTGAAAGGAAAACCGGCGTTGCTGGTCTTCTGGGCTCCCTGGTGCAACGTCTGCCGGCGTGAACTGCCCGAGATCAGCCGCTTCTACAAGGAGGGACGACCGGATGCGCTCGAAGTCGTCTCGATCGGATTCTCAGACACTCGAAGCAATGTTGAAGCCTTTGTGAAGGAACGGGCTGACTCCTTCGCCTTTCCTGCGGCGTACGACGAGGATCGGTGGGTGTCGCAGGCGTTCAAGGTCAACGCCACACCGACCTACGTATTGCTCGACGACCAGGGCCGCATTGCTCTGGTCCACCGTGGCGGCGGCGTGCTTCAGAATCCTCAGTTTCGACAATTTTTGTCGACCCTCGCCGGATGAGCAGCCCTTCGAGGGCGGGAGAGGCGCCGCCTCTCCCGCCCTGACTGAGCCACAGCCATGACAGAGTCGTTACCGCACACGTCCCTGATGACGGCCTTTCTCGCCGGCCTGCTTTCCTTTCCGTCTCCCTGCGTGCTCCCGCTGTTTCCGTCGTTCCTGACTTACATCACGGGGCTCTCGTTGGAGCACCTCTCGCATTCCCTGGAACGGCGGCGGCTGAGGCAGACCATCCTGACCAATGCCCTGCTTTTCATTGCAGGCTTTTCGATTGTGTTCATCGCCTTCGGAGCCTCGGCGAGTGGCCTCGGCCGGCTGTTGACCGATTACCAGCACGTCATTCGAAAGATCGGCGCCGGAATGTTGATCCTGTTCGGGATCCATCTCATCGGGACCCTCAGATTTCTTCTCCGGTCGGCGAACCAGCCCGCTCCGGTGCGAAACCGTCCTGTCGGCTACCTGGGATCGGTCGTGATCGGAGCCACCCACGCCGCTGGGTGGACTCCTTGCGTGGGCCCGGTGCTCGGCAGTCTGCTGCTCTTCGCCAGCACAACCGACACCCTGGCCGATGGAATCACGCTGCTGGGATTCTACTCGCTGGGACTGGGCCTGCCGTTATTTGCCGCTGCGATGGGGTTGGATCGATGTCTTACGTACGTCAAGCAGGCCGGGCCGCACCTGGCAATCCTGTCGAAGGTGAGCGGGGGCCTTCTCATCCTGGCGGGACTGCTGCTCTATGACAACTCGTTGGCCCTGGTCGCGGCGTGGTTCGAGCGGCATGGCATCGGTGTCTACCTGGACTAGGACCGGATGAGCGGGATGCAGGCAAGCCTCATCATTCACCTGACGAAGCGGCTCGCGGGGCCGATGACAGGACTCGGTGATGAAACCGGGAGACCAGAAGGGGGATGTCTTCCCTCCGTTCACGTAACGGAGGAAGATGGACCGGCAGCACGGCCAGGCGATAGTAAAGAGCCTGTCGAAAGGCCTCGGCCTTGACGAGGTCGGTTACATCCCGGTTCCTGGCCGGCATGACGCGGACATCGATCGTGATCGGCTGAGTGCCCCCACCACCTTGATCTCACCGTCCTGCAACACCCCTAAGAGCCTCGCTGGAAATGGAGGAGACGTATCGGCGATCGAGTCCCGGAACAACCTCTCGGGAAGCGTGATTCGCTGATGCCGGTGTCTGCTCCTTAGTGACGGAACGGTTGTTCCGGTTTCCTGGCCGCAGCCCTGAGCAATAATTTTACCGTCGCCTTCAGTTCCGACAGGCGAACGGGCTTGTCAAAATAGGCGGTCGCCCCGTTCCTGAGCGCTTCGTCTTTGGTCTGCGCATCGCCGAATCCGGTCATCACGATGATGGGGCACCCGGGAGCGGAGAGTCGTAATCGATGCACATACTCAAATCCCCCTGCCGGCATCTTCAGGTCGGTGACGATCAGGTCCGGCGTCGCCCGCATGACGGCGGCTAACCCTTCTTCCCCGTTCGTGGCTTCCCGCAGTTGATACCCTTCATCCCACAACTCGTCGCACAGCAGACTCCGCATGTCGTTGTCGTCTTCCACGACCAATAACACAGCTGGTCTCCTTTCTGCGTTCACGTGGTACTCCCCGCGAAACCGGACTTGGCTGAAACAGGTACGACGCAAAGCATGTGCCACTCACTCGCCGTCCCGGCGATGGTCAAAACCACGTCTTTCCTGCAGAAACTGACGCGAAGGAAATTCCACACAGGCAGCCGGCTGCCCGCGCGCTGGCGAGAAAGACCCCACCCGGAAACAGCTGCTGCCCCGAACCGCTACAGCGAGACATCAATGAATCAGGCTAGCCACGACCGGCACAGCGCTTCGAGAGACGATGCTTATGACGGAGCGGCGAGCTCGTCTCTATGGATCGGGAGGCAGATCGTAAAGACGGTCCCCTTCCCCGGCTCACTGTCGACCTGAATCGTCCCATGGTGCTCCTCGATAATGCCTTTCACCACGGTCAGCCCGAGCCCCGTTCCCTTGCCGAACTCCTTGGTCGTGAAAAAAGGATCGAAGATCTTGGCGATCACCTCTCGCGGCATGCCATGGCCGGTATCCACCGCCGTCAATCGCACCATGCCTCGATCCTCAGCCAGAGCCAGCTTCAAGGTCCCTCCCTCAGGCATGGCGTGAATCGCATTCATGATCAGATTGATCAGTACCTGGCTCATCTGATCGACGTCGGCATGCACCGGAGGACAGTCCGTGGCACAGGAGGTTTCCACCGTGATGCAGCCGCGAGCCAGCCGCTCCTGGAAAATTTCCAGGTTGTCTTCGATGGCCTGGCCCAGATCCAAGGCGCGATGTTCGACCGGACGCCGGCGCGCGAAGGCCAGCAGTTGATTCATCACCCTCGTGATCCGCTCCACCTGGCTGACGATGGTGTGCAGGCCTTTCTTGACCGGTTCCTCTTTCGTCCGCTCCATCAAGTATTCGGCTCGCCCCAGGATGACATTCATGGGGGTGCCGATTTCATGCGCCATCCCGGACGCGACCGTGGCCAGTTCTGCGATCCGCTCAGTGCGCCGCAGCTGATCCTGCAACCGTTTCCGTTCTGTGATGTCCCGCGCGACGACGAGGACGGCGGGGCCTTCCTGATCGCTGTAGCGCGCGGCGGTGACCTCCACCACGACCTTAGAGCCATCGAGCCTGACGAACGTCTGTTCAAACAGAGGCACCTGTTCCTGCCCGTCGCTGACTCGAGAGAGGTGCTGTTTGACGACGGCCAGGTCGTCGGACGGAACAAAATCGGCCAGCGCCCGTCCTACGATCTGACGCTCCTCAGTCGCGCCCAGCAGCCTCATGCCTTCGCCATTGCCGAGCAGAACGCGATCGCCACGCAGGACAAAGATGGCATCGGGTGACACCTGGACGAGGCGGCGGTACCGTTCCTCGCTCTGCCGCATTGCGGCTTCCGCTTCTTTGCGGTCGGTGATGTTCCGGATAATCGCGGCCAGGCCGGCGGGTTTTCCGTCTTCTCCTTTGACCAGAGACACGGTCACGTCAACCGGAACCCGGGAGCCATCCTTCCGGATATATTCCTTTTCATACTCGGCCGGCTCCCCCGTCTCTATGACCCGCCCGATCGCCTGCGCCTGCACTCCCCTGTATTCCTCAGGAGTCAGCTCACCATAACCCGTATGCAGCAACTCGTCCTGGGAATACCCGGTCAGTTTCGCGAACGCATGGTTGGCCAACACGAATTTACCGTCCAGCGAGGCATACCCGATGGCATCTTTCGACGATTCCACGATGTCCTCAAACAGCCCCTCCACTCTTCGCAGGGACGCTTCCGCCTGTTTTCGGGCCGTAATGTCGCGGGTCACTCCCAGCACCCCTGTGATGACGCCCGCCGCCCCCCGCAAGGGCACGGCATGCGTTTCCAGCCAGCGGTGGCCGCCTTTGAACCCCCGGATTTCCATTTCCAACAGTCCCGTTTCCCCCCGGCCGGCTCTGGTGATCAGTTCGCGGAATGCCGGACGGAATTGGGGAGTCACCAGTTGCTCCACGTCTTTGCCCAGAATGTCCTGACTGCTGTCGGCCTCGATCATGGCCAGACCGGCCGCGTTCATGGTGAGCACGGTCCCGTCGAGGTCGAGCAGCTTCACACACTCGGGTTCGGTCTCAATGATGGTGCTGAGGAGCCCCTCTCGTTGTGCCAGGTCTCTCTCCAGCCGCTCGCGTTCGGTGATGTCGCGGAGGATGACGGTGAAATACCGCTTGCCCTCTACTCCCACCTGCGAAATGGACGCCTCGATCGGAAACTCTTCTCCTCCTGCCCGGACACCTGTGATCGTGCCCAGGGCGCCCATCTTGCGGGAGGTGACACCGGACTGACCGAATCGCCGGATGTGCTCACCATGGGTCTGACGGAACCGGTCGGGAATGAGGCGATCCAACGATTGACCCAGCACCTCGCCGGCCGACCAGCGAAACATGCGTTCCGCGGCGTGATTGAACAGGATGATCTTCTGGTCTTCGTCGACGCTGATGATGGCGTCCATGGCCGACTGCACGATCCCTTCCAGCCACAGCTTGCCCTCGCGCATTTCCTCTTCCGCGCGGCGCTGACCCGCGACCGCTCCCAATACGGCCACCTCGGCATAGGCCCGCGCTTCCACGGCGGCCGCCCTTGCCGATTCGGCCTGGGTCTGCTGAGCCTGGGCATCAGTCACCGCCCGCGCCATCTGCTGACGGCTTTCATCGGCCCGCGCCCTGGCGAGCTGACGGCTCACCAACGCCAGGGCAAACCCCCAGATCAGCCCAACCCCCAACAGACGATTCAGCATGGAGTAGAGCGGCAAGCCGCCCGGAGGCGAGTAGATATATCCGATGCCCAACAGCAGGGTGACGAGGCAGGCCAGATACAGGGGAGCGCGGGGCCGCGAGGACAACAAGGTGAGCGTCAGCGGAACGGCATACAACACCCATTCGACGATGCCGTCGGGCGTGAGCAGATCCAGAACAAAAATTCCGATGGTAAGGATGAGCGTGAGGGCGTACTCAGCGAACAGCGACTTGCGGTATGGAGGCTCCAACGCCGATGACTCCCAACGCCACGGTACGACGGCGGTTATTCGTCCGGATGCGGTTTGGCTTCGATTTCGGCCAGCTTCCGGTACAGCGTCTTTCGGTCGATGCCTAGCACATGGGCGGCCTGATACTTGTTGCCACCGGTTTTTTCCAGGATCTTGACGATGTATTCCTTCTCCACCTCGTGGAGCGGCAGCGTACGTTCGGCCGCTTCATCCAGGATACGCCGATCCCCCCGTGCCCCCTGGACCTGCACGGGCAAATCGTCCGCTCCGATCATTTCGGCATGGCTCAGCGTCACGGCCCGCTCGATCACGTTCTCCAACTCCCTCACGTTGCCCGGCCAGGCATAATCGACGAGCATGGCCAGCGCCGCCTCACCGACGCCCTTGACCTGCTTATCACGCGCCTGGGCACACTTTTTCAAGAACGAATCCACGAGGATCGGAATGTCCTCCCGACGGTCACGCAAGGCCGGAAGGTGCACTTCAATGACGTTGAGCCGATAATAAAAATCTTCCCGGAACCGCTTCTGCTTGACCTCTTCAGCCAGATTGAGATTCGTCGCGGCAATGATCCTGACATCGACAGGGATCGATTTCGTGGCACCGACCCGTCGGATCTCCCGCTCTTGTATGGCCCGCAGGAGTTTCGCCTGCAGCATCAGCGGCAGTTCACTGATTTCGTCAAGGAACAGCGTGCCTTTTTGCGCCTCCTCAAACAGGCCGCGTTTATCCATTTTGGCATCGGTGAAAGAACCTCGCATGTGGCCGAACAGCTCGCTCTCCAACAATTGTTCCGGTATGGCGGCGCAATTGACGGGAACGAAGGGCGCATCGCGCCGGTCGCTGTTGTAGTGAATGGCCTTCGCGACCAGCTCCTTTCCCGTGCCGCTTTCGCCCGTGATCAAGACATTGGTGGGGCTGTCAGCTACGCGCCGGATCAGGTCGAACACGGCCTGCATCGACTTACTTTTTCCGAGAATCTGATGGAAGCTGTATTCCTTGTGCACCTCTTTTCGAAGCCGGCTGACCTCCCGCCGGAGTCCGGACTCACGGATGGCCCGCTCGACTACTCGAACCAGTTCCTCGGTCTTCACCGGCTTGGTGAGATAGTCGCTGGCGCCATACCGCATGGCCTCGACCGCCGTTTCAACCGATCCAAAGGCGGTCATCAGGATGACCCCGACATCGGGATAGGCGCGTTTGACTTCGGATAGGAGCTCGGTCCCCAACATGCCCTTCATGCGGAGGTCGGTCAACACCACCGCATAATCCCCTTCACCAAGCTGCGTGAGTGCATCCTCGCCGTTGCCGACACCGACGCAGTGATGTCCTCGACCGTGCAACACGTCGCAGAGCAGGCTGCGCATGTCCGCGTCATCATCGACCACTAACACCGCGCCACTATTCTCGGTCATACGATTTCCTTCACTGACGTCCTCATCGCAACGATCCATGGGGCAGCTTGCGCGGACAGACTAATCACCTATTCAGGGGCGGTCAAGGGGCATCACGCCGCACCTGTTCACTCTCACTGTCGCTAAATGCCCCAGCCGCCTCTTCGTGACCGATCCTTGAGAGCGCGAATTATCCGCCCGCTCCTCTCACATTAGCCCTGGCCTCACGGACTCGAATCGGCACTTCTCTTGCGTCTTATCGGTCGCAATGGGAGCTGCTGCATGGACCGCGACCCCTTTAAACCGGAAACACCACCCTCTTCCAGCCAGGCCACCACGCTCCTGGCACATTCTCCGGTTGTGCAAAGTCAGGGCCAGGGCCCGCCTCACGACCTGTGACAGCGACATCTTTCGCGCCCCGGCCGAAGGGTTGGCGCATATTCCCGGTGCGATGGCAGTCATCGGCATCCTGAGCGCCGGCCTTGGGTACTGGCGGTCCGGCCCGCCGGTCATACTTCACTAGAAGACCCCGTCGGCATCTTCTTCGGCTTACCCGGCCAACAGGCCTCGCGGATGAATCCGATCGAGTCCCTGCACTATGAGTAGGTTGTGTCACATTCGACGGAGGAGAAAGCGGACTATTTTCCCGGCACCTGTTGTTCCGCATGGTAGGAGCTTCGAACCAGCGGGCCCGATTCGACGTGGCGGAATCCCAGGGCCCGGCCTTCCGTTTTCAAGGCGGCAAATTCATCAGGGTGATAGAAACGCGCCACGGACAGGTGCTCTTTCGTCGGCTGCAGATATTGGCCCATGGTCATGATGTCGCAGTCGACCGACCGCAGGTCGCGCATGACCTCGCGAGCCTCGTCCGTTGTCTCGCCCATGCCGAGGATCAAGCCCGACTTGGTCGTCATGCCCATGTGTTTGGCGCGGCCGAGCAATTCGACCGAGCGCTGATATTTTCCCTGCGGCCTGATTGAGGGAAAGAGCCGCCTCACCGTTTCGATATTGTGATTCAGAATGTCGGGCCGTTCGGCTGCCACCAGAGCCAACGCCTCCTCGTTTCCCTCGAAGTCGGGAATCAACACCTCAATCGTGCAGCTGGGAATGAGCCGCCGGATATGGCGAATCGTGTCGGCAAACACCGAGGCGCCTCCATCATCCAGTTCGTCCCGGTTGACCGATGTAATGACCGCATGTCTGAGACTGAGCGCCTGGATGGCTTCCGCGACACGCAGGGGCTCCCCGCGATCCACTTCATGCGGGCGGCCGGTGGCGACGGAACAATAGTGGCATCGCCGCGTGCAAATATCGCCGAGAATCAGAAAGGTGGCAGTGCGCGCATTCCAACATTCCCACACATTCGGACAACGGGCTTCCTCGCAGATCGTGTGCAGATTGAGCCGATCCATGGTGTTCCGGATATCCTGATAGTCCGGACCGGTCTGAAGACGAACCTTGAACCAGGGCGGCAGGCGGCGGGGCGGCTGTTCCGGCAGGGAGTGACCGTCGGACAGTCCCGGCTCCTCGCCTGCTTTTCGCAGCCCTGCTATTGGAATAAACGTCACGAATTCACCGGGGGAGCCACGAGTTCCTGAGGAGTCGGCACAGCCTGCCTTATCGTGGCGGCGGACGCTGAGTTGGCCTTATTAATCGGACGAGGCGTGACGCAGCCGGCCAAGGCCCTCGCAATTTCCTCGTCGGGCTCGGCAAGGACCGCGATCATGGTTCCCGACTGCATGGTTTCTCCATTCGGCACGAGCTTCTTGTAGAGGGTGCCGGGGCAACGGCCTCGAGGTCCATGACGGCTTTGCCGGCTCCCGCTGCGCGTCATTATGCATGGGCGCGACGAGACTACTCAACCCTGATGTTCACGGGCCGGCATCAGGCAGGCCCTTTGCCCCTGCTCTCGATCCGCTCTGTTCAACACGCGACGAATGCGGACGGAGCTCACGGAGAGGTGCGCAGGCGGATCAAACCAGGCGGGATGACGGTCGAGGAATCTTCCTCGAGATGGATTGCCCGGAGCGTGAGCGCGCGAACCGGGCCACGATGCCGGGCGTGGCCATGGTCCATAACCAGGGCATGGAACCATTCCAGGGGTCTCAATGGAAGGAGTCACTCACCAGGGTCGACCGTGCCCGCATTCTCCCGGCAGCCTCGACATCGTTGAAACCGACGGAGCTCAAGCGGCGACGTACATCGTTATTTTGCCACGAAGTGTTCGCGACGGCTTACCGCCACGTCACTGACGAACAGGGTCCCGGAATGTTTGGTAAATATGGGGCTGAGTCCGGCCAGGATCGGCTCAATCCGCTCCTCCGGCACGACCGTAAATACGATGACCTGGCTGCTGGTATCATTGAACAACAGGTGCCCCTCATGGAATCCATGATGCCCTTTTCCCGACACGCTGTTGATGATGGTATACCCGGTCGCGCCGACGCGATCGAGCAGGTCCGTCACGAACTTCAGGTGCTCGCCTTGCATCACGATCTTAATTTCTTTCATGGGATGTAGCGTGAGTCCGCCCATCAGCTGCTCCTCCTTCTCCATGTAATGCCGTCCATCCGGTCAAGACTTCATACTGATACATCTTCGCATCATCGGGATCCAGCGCCACCAGCGATACCCACTCCAAGTCGAACAGTCGTTCGAGCAGGGGATGTTTCAGAATGATGGCTCGAATGCGCTCTCTCGGCGCCTCGATCACGGTGAGTAATCGCATCGGTTCGTGATAGGGCTCCGCGCCATTGAACACGGTTTGAGCCGGCAAGCCGATCCGGAGATCGCTGCTCACTCCGCTCATCACGCCCACTCGGGAGACCACATTATGGTAGACCTTGCTGCCACTCCCATACACTTCGTTATCGACCGTGGAAAAATAATGTTCCATGTTGATCCATTGGGCGACGACGAGGGGAGCGGTCATGATGGCTTCCAACAGTTTTCCTGAATCATCCTGCCGATGGTCGTAAGAATGAAGAAAAGCCCGTCCCTCTAAGTCGAGCGTTCGGGTGACGTCCCGTCGCCCGACGATGAGCAGGCTGTTCTTCGACAGGCCCCACTCGGGACGGACCTGCGCCCAATCCGTGCTCCTCCGCTGTGCGCGCATTTGCGCCACGCCCGCCTGCTGGGCGGCCGACAGGCCATCCAGCGCGATACCATGTTCGAGCGCGGCTTGCGCACCCGCCTCCTTGAGGTCCGCCAGCAGGCGGGACAGGTCTTTGCGATGGGTCGCCGGCACGTCTTCCATGTCCACGATCCGCACCTCATTACAGGTCGTGTCGTGCTCCGCGGCGAGAAAATGAGTATCGCTGGGAATCTTGATGCCCCGCGCCTTCAGCAAGTCACGGACGGAGGGACGGTTCGCCATCGACGCGAAGGCTCGTGCGTTCGGCAACCCGTTATTGCCGCCGCAGGCTCCGCAATCCAAAGCCGACTCATAGGGATTGTTGTCTGACGTACTGCCATGTGCGCAGAACACGATCAGCCTAGCGAAGTTGGAGGTGAATCCCATCAGCCGGAGCCCGGCTTCGACCCCGTAGGCCTGCTCCGCCACAGAAAACCCGTTCTGCGTGATACGAGCCAACCGGCTGGAGATGCCGCGGGGTGTGATATTCAACTGCTGCCGCAACCGCTCATACAGCGCGTCTTCGTCGGCGGGTGAAATCCCCAAGGTTTCGGCGACGTTTCCGTTCTTATGATCTTCGAGTCCCTCCAGCACCCGGATGCGGATCGTTTCGATCAATGCTGGCGTGACGGATGACCCCCGCAAGTGGAACTCGTCGAGCAGGATCTGCCGGATATGCGCGCGCTGTTCCGCCGCGACGATCTCCACGGCCTCTTCTCTCGTCAGCTTATCAATCGTCATGGTCGTAGCCAAGGGCGGCAGAAAAATCTCTGTCAGCCATTGCTTGACCCGGTGGTACCAGAGCGGACAGAGCGTTTTCCCGAACAGCGGAAGACTGAAGAACCAACCCAACGCTTCCACCATGACGTAGGGAGTGATCACGTTTTCCTTGAGATCGTGCAGGAGCGCATGACCCGCCTTGGTGAGTTGCGCCGCAAAACGATGCCGCTCCGCCGTTTCGCCATGATAGCTGCGGGGGATCTCTCTGATCTGATTCTTGGGTTTCAGCAGCACCGGACAATGCGTCACACTGTGCTCGGCGCCAAAAGACTGGTACTCCAGCGGAATACCGAAGAAGCCTGCCAGGCCGAAGGTTTCATAACCGCCGCGATTCTCAAGATGCCGCCGGAATACTTCTGAGCGCACGTCGATACAATGCACCATCTGCGCCAGGGGTCGCGACCGTTGAGTCACGCCGGGATGGTGACCCGTGGCCCGCAGCTGTTCCAGCGCGCCTTCCAGCTTGGCCACCACGTGATGGCGATGACGGGCTTCCATCGCCTGCAGCCATCGCCGGCCCTGCTGAGCAGGAGGAAATCCTTCCAGCCAGTTGAGTAAGGTCGTCACATCGGAAGGCGTCGTTTCGAGGATGGCTTCCGCTGTGACAGACGTCGCGCGCGCGAGCGCCAACAGTTGCCGTGCCAAGGTCCGGGCCGTTTCTTGTGCACGCGCCTTGGCGGTCTCCTCGTAGATCTCCTTCCCCACCGCCTCCCACTCTTGCGGCGGCCTGGTGCGAGCCCTGACCAGTGCTTGAGCCTGCGCGGCGGCCGCTCGTGAAAGTTTCCCGCTGACGAGCTCGCGCCGCAGCCAGTACCCATAGGGAACGCTATGCATATAATTGCGGATCGCATCGAAGCACCCGGCGATCCCGAGCTTTTCTTCGCAGTGCAGCGACACCAACTCGCGTTCATAAAACAATCGCACCGCCAGGTATTTGACCAGGTCGATGGGATAGGTGGCCTGCCATGGATAATACTGCTCATCCGATCGCCACTTGATGAAGCCGGTCCAGCCCGGCAGTGCCGACAAGTGCCACGAGAGATAGGATTCCCAATTCAATTTGGGAATGCCCATGATGGCGAGGCTCTGAAGCAGTGCATCGTCCGACCGGTCTTCCAGGGCGGCAATCTTGTTCGGCCCGTTCTTCACCCCCAGCAATCCTAGACTGCTATCGTATTGCGCCAGCGCCTTCCAGGCCCGATAGAATTTCTCCTCGCGCCGCGGCATGGTCCACGACGCCTCGCCTTCATCGAGGAACGCGCTGCACCACTTGATCATCTGCTCATTGATGGTCGAGACAATCTCCGTCCCGAGCGTCCGGTCGCACCAGACCGACAAGGGTTCTCTCGTGGGGAGTTCCACCGGTTCCCATGGAGTCAGTGGCACAAGAAATCGGTCTACCGTCTCGTTTAATGCCGTGGTGAGCCATGCGGTCAATCGAGCGACCGGGTCATCCTCCCGAACGGAGGGTTCGGAAGGCTCCGGCGGGAGTTCGCCCAGTCCATGGATCATGGACAACCGAAGCACCTCCAGGTGCGAGAGCTCACGTCCGCCGAACAGGACGCGCTTCTCCACCGTGATGGAGGCGAGGACATCCGTGAGATCCTCGGCGCGAATGCGGCCCTGCTCAAAATACCGCCGGTACGTGGCAGTGGGGAGATAGCCCTGGCCCCCCAGCAGTTGCTCACCCCGCTTCACGGCTCGATCGAAGGGCAGTTCTTCCAGGCCATGAAGAGGATTGTGGTGAATGAACGTCCGCATGGGCCAATAATGCGCGATCGCCTCACCGGCCAACTGCACATAAGAGCGCAGTTCCATCCGCTCTGTGTCTGAAGTTCTGACCTGTGCAGTACTCATTCCGCTCCTGTCTGTTTCCGGTCCGTCTCGCCGTGCGGTTAGGTCCGTCGGCACTGTCTTCCTACGGCACGAACGAGATCCTCAACGTAGAGGCCGTTGAGAAAGGCCACGTACGCCCTCACGCGAACACGCTCTACCCATGACGGCATCAAGAGTCTGATTCCATGTGCCCTGCCGTAAATGAAGATCCATGCCGCGACGATCAGCAAGGCAGACACGATGACGAATACGTCGAACAGGCTTTGATTCCACCCGGCGGCTTGGAAGTAGCCGGCGGCCGTTCCCGGCACCGGATATAAGAAATGTGTGAAGGCGTTCCCTGCCCAGAGATACGTAACTCCGATCAGCGACAACGACCCGAGCATGGTCAGGGACACCTTCCAGGAGGCCACGCCTTGTAGACGATACAAACTGAACACCGCCTGTGACGACGTCACCCAGCCGAAAAAGAGGAAGATCACCGATCCCTGCTCCTCGAGCAAGGGAATCTGCACGAGACCATGCGCGGCAAGCAGAATAATCAGCGGCAAAATAAGCGTGACTGCAAAACCCGTTGCCCAGGTGACCGGCGAAAAAGACTTGGCCTCCTCCACCTCCGAGACCGGCGGCAGTTTGAACTCCTCTCTCGCCTTGTGGATATTCGCTCCGGAGTTTAAGAACAGGGTGGCCTTAAACAGGCCGTGCGCGCAAAGATGGAAGACCGCGAGCGCGAAAGCGCCTAACCCGCACTCCATCACCATGTACCCCATCTGTCCCATCGTGGAATAGACGAGGGTCCGTTTGATGCTGGCCTGCGTCAACATCGTCGTAGCGCCGATCAAGGCCGTGAGCCCCCCGATCAGAAACATCAGATGCAGCGTCGTCGGCGCGAGCCCGTAGAGGGGCGCCATCCGGTTCACCAGAAACCCTCCGGCATTCACAATTCCGGCGTGCAGGAGGGCGGAGACGGGCGTCGGTGCCTCGATCGTCCCCGGCAACCAGATGTGAAAGGGAAACTGCGCCGACTTGGTCATCACCGAGAGTAGCAGGAGCAGGGTCGTGAGCGAGGACACATAGACCTCCGCCCCCACCAGAGGAATGGACAAGAGCGCCGGCGCCGCCTGGAGTCGACTGAACAGCTCGCTCAGCTCGAACGTGCCGTAGGCCTGATGCAGCACGACCAGCGCGCAGAGAAATGCCGCGTCGCCGATCCCTTGTATCCATAACGTTCTCCGGGCGGCTTTTCCCGCGGCCGGACTCGAAGAATTAAAGGCCAGCAGCGCGGCGAGCAGCCAGGTGATCAAATGCCACCAGACAAACAACCAGAGCAGATTCCCGCTAGTCACAAGACTCAATAAGACGAACGTCAGGATTCCCAGGAGGGCAAAAAATCGAACATAGCCTCGATCACCCACCATGTACCGTGCGGAATACACATGGATGAGCAGGCTCACCAGACTGATCAGAACCAGCATGACGGCGGCCAGCCGGTCAACGACCAGCGTGTAGTCGAGTGCCCCGGACGGTAGGCCCCAGAGAACGAGGCGAATAGTCGCCCCTTGAACCACCAGCACCAGGGTCGAGAGGGAGGCCAGCGCAGCTATCCAGAGCGATACGATTCCGATCCGGGCCGTACGCTCGCCGAGATCCAGTCCGAAGGCCTTGATCAAAAGGGCACTGACCAACGGCGCAAAGATGGCGACAAGGGGGATTATCGATTCCATGTATAGTGGCTCCGTATAAAAAACACGGGATGTACGCAGGCAGATCAGCAAAAACAGGACATGACGATCCTCTTTGGTACGACCCGAGGCCAGTCCAGTGACGGGTGAATCGATCGCCGGTCAAAACGGGCAATCGTCCGGGAGACTTGAGTGGGCCTCCCGGGCCTCAGCGCACGTACGTCAAGCGGTGCAGACCTCCTGGTGAACGGGCCAGAATGGATTCCTGAGAAGCCGATCGGACAGTCGCCGTGCGTTAGCAGTGATCCACAACTCCCGGCGTGCCCCCGACGCAGCATCGAACGAAGGGAGAGAGGATCCCTCTGATTCAGAACATTCCACATCACAACACGACGTCTTTCTCAGGGCAGGTTCTGCCCGCAACCTCACATCCGTCTCTGTGCGAACGTGTTACTTCACCTTGGCGAAATCGGCGTCGAACTGCAACAGCTGTCCGTCCTGCAACGTCACAATCACGGTTGTCTTCGCATTGGGATCAAACGTATCGTAGGCAAAGCGGGCAGTAAATCGCGACCGATAGGGAGGACCCTCGCCGTCATTCTTTCTGCCCCGATCGGCAGGGCTCACGTCCACCGGCCGGATGGTTTTTCCCTTCTGCTGAAAGACCACGTCGGCCTTCTCCGCAAAGTATTCATCATCCCCGCAGATCTGCACCTCGACTTCCATGTTCGGCATGTCCACGACCTTCTGGATAAACTCGTCGGGCATGCGCACTTCTTTTTTCTGTTTTTTTGATTCCGCGGCTTCCTGTCTCCCAAACGCTTCGAGCCGATATCGTTTGGTGCGCAATATGGCGCTTGCGCCGCAGGGATCCTTTTCAGGGTCCGCGCCCACTCTCGTGACCAGGGAAGCCTGCTGCAACACCTTCTTGACGTCTTCCGGCGAATTGGCCTTTTCCATCGGCGTCCGTCCGGCCTCCAGGGTTTTTTTCGCGTCCTCGGGTGACAATTTAATGTCAATGGCCCAGACCATCCCGCTGACTCCCCAGATGATCGACCCGACCACGACACCGGCCAGACCAAGGACTTCCCGCCGCCGAGCTGCCATTCCACGATGAGTGCGCATGAGTACCTCCCTGACGCATCACTGAATAATGAGGCGCATTGTAATGGGTCAGAGAAGAGCTTTTCAATCTCACAGCGCACATCAATCAAGGTGCGAATCGAGCCCAATTCGGATAGGGTTTCACCGCGTACAATCGATCCACATCCGCCTGACAGGGCATTCCGCAGCGGCGCAACATGTCTGCCACCAGACGAAGCGGGAGGCCGACGGCGGCCGTGTAATCGCCGTCGATGTGATCGATCAACTCCCCGCCGGCGCCTTGAATGGAATAGGCACCGGCTTTGCCGAGACTCTCGCCGGTCCCCAGGTACGCCTTCAGGATGGCCTCGTCGAAGGGCTTCATCGTGACCCGCACGGTCGCAACCTCGACGTTGCAGCTCCCCTGACCGGCACGGACGAGGGCGACGGCGGTCACAATGTTGTGGGGTTTCCCTGCCATGCGCCGGAGCATGGCTTCGGCTTCGGCCAGGTCCCGCGGCTTCCCTAACACCTCCGAGCCCAGACTGATCAAGGTGTCGCTCCCGAGGATGAGCCCATCGAGAGGTGCGGCAAGGCAGGAGCGGGCCTTGCCCTCGGCAAATTCGGCTGCCTGCCGGTCGGCGGACAGCGCTGGCCTCACCTGCTCAACATATGGCGGACTCATCACGGCAAAGGGCACGCCGAGAAGTCTCAACAATTCATGACGTCTCGGCGAGGTGGAAGCCAGAATCAGCGGCATGGGCTCAGGACGCGCAGGGCAGAAGGGGCCGAGTCTCGCAAGAAGGCGTCTCAAGCGGATCCTGCCCATCCATAAGGTCGCCGCAATAATCCGCCACCACGCGCTCGACCTCACGGGCATTCGCAACCTGAAACATCTTGCCTCGCATCGCGGCGGCATGAGGAAACCCTGTGCAGTACCAACCAAGATGTTTGCGGATGGAACGGAATCGCTCCAAGCCGGCGATGGCTTCATACTGCCGCGCGTGATCCAGCATCACCTGCATCCGCTGCTTGAGTGAGATCTGCGGCTCCCAGGCATGGGTGGCAAGTCCCGACAGGTCAGCCCGGTCCGCGAATGCCCGGCGGGCCTTTTCCTTTTCACGAAAAAACCATGGGGCGCCCAGCGTTCCCCGACCAACCAACACACCCTGCACGCGAGTCTCCACGGTGCGGCGGATGGCTTCCACCAAGGTATTGAGATCGCCGTTGCCGAGGATGAGGGTGTCCGTCCCACAGGCCAGCTTGGCCGCTTCGGCGATGGCAGACCAGTCGGCGGCTCCTCGATACATCTGCTGCAGCGTCCGCCCGTGCACCGTGATCGCCGCGGGTGCGGCCTCCAACAAATGCTCGACCCATCGGCCGACCACCACGCAATCAAACCCCAGTCGAGTTTTGATCGAGAGCGGCAGCAGCCGGCGGGCAACAGTCGGCACACCGGATCGACTCAGGTTCAATCTCTGAATGAATTCAATGCGGGAGGGCTTAAATCCTTGTGTCTCGATCGATTGACCGTCGGCCCAGTCGTGAAGCCCTTGCTTGGCAGCCCGCACGATGGCATGGGCCACATCCGGCGTCTTGATCAAGGCCGCCCCTGATCCGGAGGCCGCCACGTTCTTCGAGGGACAGCCCATGTTGATGTCGAGTCCATCGAATCCCATTTCACAGACCACCTGGGCCGCGCGGTAGAACAGCTCCGGATCCTTGCCATACAATTGCGCCACGACGGGACGTTCAGCCTCGCTGTACACCAATGACGACAACAGATGATCCGGACCGCGACAGATTTCGCTCACATTGGTGAATTCGGTGAAGGTGATATCAGGCCGTCCCTGTGTGGCCACCACCCGACGAAAGGTGGCGTCAGTCACGCCGTCCATCGGGGCCAACCCCAGAATCGGTTGCGGAAGCGTCGCCCAGAAGTTCATCCCCGCACCTCCTCCGACTCGACCGGTTCGTTCGCCGTACGGTACGCTGCCCGCAACTCCACGGACTCTTCCATGGCGGTGGCGGCGGCGGAAGGACAGCCGTCGGCCACGAACTCGACAAACCGGTCGACCTTGAGGAGGAAAAAGTCATAGTCCTCCTCTTCCGGCCTCGGTGTGCTGAACCAGAACGCGGTGAACCGCTCGACCGGAAGATTCGCCGCCGTGATGAGCTGGCAGGTCCGCGGAAACATATCCGTCAATTCGCCACCCCAATGGAGCAACTCTTGAGGAACATAGGTCTGGCGATACCGATCCAGATCCTCGATCGATCCACCCAGCAATGAAAGACCTGCTGGTACCGGGCGACGGTCAGAAGTCACGAGTGCCACATAGTCTTCATACTGTCGCACAAGCGTCGCCATTTCGTCGGATGCCACACTCGCATTCTGCGCAGAAGCCGGCAGAGCCTGTCTGGCCCCTCCCTGCAGGAACTCGACACGACCCGCCTGGCCTGAGTATCGAACCTTCGACTCAAACCGGTCGCTAAAGCGCCGAAACTCCGTCACGATCTCCGTGACCGGTTTGGTGTCGACCTCCAATGCCACGCCTTTCAATGCGGTTAGCCGCGGATGGGCCAGGACCTGAACCAACAGGTCAAACAAGACCTCAGGAATGGGACTCCCATGGCTATCGATCCAATAGGGCAATCCCGGGAGTAGCGCATCATGTTCAGAACCGGGATGCCTGGCCAATGGTGCCAGACCGGCCACATGAATTTCGATGACCCGCTCCATCGGAAAAGCATCCAGAAACCCCGCAACAAAATCCTGCAGCGCCTGACTGCGCCAAACACCCGTGTACCGGTAGACAGTCCACAAATGGCCGATGTCGAGGACCAGCCCGCAGGCCACCCGTTCTGTCACGGCACGGAAAAAATCGGGAATCCCGGATGAGCCGCAGGCGAAATAGGTCAGCGGCGGCATCTCCAGCAGTACCAGTGCAGGGGCGCGTCCTGCACGTTGCCCCCATGCATCCACTCGTCCCTGCACATATTCTAAATTGTCGGCCGTTATCCTGGCCGATAGCTCCGTATACAACGGGGGTAAGTATGTGCCGAATGCGTAGCCGCCAATTTGTTTCGACGCGCATTCATGATTCAGCCATGCGCTCTCCAGCGTGCCGACCTGGATACAGGCCTCCGCAACCCCGTGCTGCCCCGAGAAGCTCCGGGCAAAATGAGGCTGGGTCAGCCATAACCCTTCGCCGTGATAGGTGAGCTTCAGTTCCGGAAGCCGGCGCCGGACCCACCGCAGCGCGGACGTCGTCGCCTTGAAGATCTCCAAGTACCCCGGTTGCAATCCTTCTTCGCGGAGGCTTCGGACGAGCTCCATGAGGTCCGGAGTATAGACATCCACCGACAGCCCCAACCCATGCGCCGGGATCAGATTCGCACGTTGTGAGAATTCGCTTTCCATCGTGTCGCGTTTGGCATACTTTGAGGTGAGCATAGTGACTATAGTTCTTGTGCAGTCTAAGCGCCTAACCTCTTGGTTGACAAGGGAAGATGGGGAAGCTGATCCAACAAATCGATCTGGTATACTTCCTTTCGACGTGGAGGTTGCCGGACCGGAAACGTCAGCCTCTCTCGCGGCGAGAAACAGGCTTATGCAAATGACAAAGTCCGGCTACATGCTCCGCGACAAACCGTCTCATCACTCATCCTCTATGGTAGCTCACATGATGACCCCCGGCGTCGTACAGGTTCCCGGAGATGTCTCCGTGAGCGAAGCTGCCCTGCTCCTCGACCGGGAACGGATCCCCTGTCTGTTGGTGAAGGATAGCGACACCACCTTCGGCATCATGACCTCCGGTGATATCGTCAAAAAAGTCGTGGCCCAGGGGCTTGAGCCGCAGGATGTGGAAGTCCGGTCCATCATGTCGAAACCGGTGCATTCGATTGAATGCGATCAGATCCTCGATGATGCCACCAGCGTGATGGCCTCGACCGGCGCGTCCCTTTTAATTGTCACGAAGCAAGGCCAGCCGGTGGGCATCCTGACCGCACGCGACCTGGCCTTGGCTCCGAAGCGTTGCGACACATGCCTTCCCGCCACGCTGCGCGTGACGAATGGCGAAGGCGAAGGGGCCAAACACACCGCCACCATCCGGCAGCTCAGTCACGTCGGCGCCTTCATCGAAAGTCGCACCCTGCTCCTACCCGGCACGACCGTGGTGCTCTCCTTCATTCTACCCGGCACGGATTTAAGCTTTTCTCTGCGCGGCACGATCCTCAACAGCAGTTTTGAGCCGGACCTGTCGGAAGACGAGGGGACAATGGGAAACAATCCCGGGGTGGATATCCAATTCGCGCCCCTTCCTTCGTCCGATGAGTCGAAAATTCGCGCCTGGGTGCTGCAGAATGTGCCGCGTAGCTCTGAGCTTTCCTAAACATCCTCAGATGAATCTTTGCTTCGCCGACGACAGGTTGTTATGATTTCCTGCGCGGACGATACGCGTCCGAGTACACCGTGCGTTAGGTAACCACTGATGAAAAGCCCTGCCGCTCGATCCAAACCGGCTCTGACCAAAGACGAAATTCTCACACAACTCGGCCCCCTGCTCGACCGCCCGGACGACGATATTCAGGCGGCGCTCATGAAGGAAATCCTTACCGGCGTCATCCGGCTGGCGGACTCGCAGTTGGACGTCCTGGATCTGAAAATCGTCAATCGTGCCTTGAAGGAACTCCGACATGCCTTCAGGGTGTTCCAAGGGTATCGGCATCGCCTCAAAGTCAGCGTGTTCGGATCGGCCCGCACCCCCGTCGACGATCCCAATTATGTGTTGGCCTTTCAGTTCGCGCGGCGCATGGTGGAAGAAGGATATATGACCATCACCGGGGGCGCCGACGGCATCATGCGGGCATCCCAGGAAGGCGCCGGTCGGGAGCATAGTTTCGGGGTCAACATTATGCTGCCGTTTGAGCAGGGAGCCAATGCCGTCATTGCTGACGACCCTAAGCTTGTCACGTTCAAATACTTCTTCACTCGCAAGCTCATGTTCCAGAAAGAATCCCATGCAATCGCCCTGTTTCCCGGCGGGTTCGGCACCCACGATGAAGGCTTCGAAATCCTCACGCTTGTGCAAACCGGCAAAAGCGACCCCAAGCCTATCGTATGCCTGCAGGCTCCGGGATGCGACTACTGGAATCACTGGCACACATTCATTACCGAACAACTGCTGAAACGGCACCTGATCAATGCCGAAGACCTCGCCCTCTTCACGATCGTTGACAATGTGGAAGATGCAGTCACCGAAATCCGTTTGTTTTACCAGCGGTACCACTCACTCCGGTTTGTGGGACGCCAGCTCGCCATCCGGATGAAAAGCCCCTTGACCGAGGTGCAAGTTGAGGAGATTCGCGCTCAATTCAGCGATATGCTGACGGAGGGCACCTTTGAACAACGGCCGTCCCTGCCTGAAGAAATCGATGAACCGGGACTGAAAGATCTCTCGCGCCTGGCGTTTACGTTCAATCGCCGGAACGCCGGTCGTCTGCGGCAACTCATCAATCACCTCAATCGACTTCCCGCGTCGACGTAAGCAGATTCGACCGATAGCGGAATGTCCGCTGACATCGCCTGCTCCTCCGAGATACCCCTTTAGTCCCCGTCGACGGACATGCTAAGGTTGAACGCATATGAACGCAGCCTCCATGCGAAGTTCTGTTCCTACTGACCCCACGCTGATCCTCTACCATGGGGATTGTGCCGATGGTTTCGGTGCCGCTTGGGCCATCTGGACGCGTTATCCCGCCGCACGCTATCAAGCCGTGAAACACGGGGAAGCTCCCCCACGGACCTGGCCGGGCAACACATCGTGATCGTGGATTTCAGCTATCCCCGGCCGATTCTCGAAACCATCGCGGAGAAAGCCGCCAGCCTGGTGGTCCTCGATCATCACATCACCGCCGAACAGACGCTGGCCGATCTCCCCTACGCCTATTTCGATTTGCAAAAATCTGGGGCGGTGCTCGGATGGGAATGGGCGCATGATGAGCCGACACCGTGGTTGCTACGTTATATTCAAGACAAAGATTTATGGCACTGGGCGCTGCCGAACAGCCGGGAAATCAGCGCCGCCCTGGCCTCCTACCCCTTCGACTTTGCGCTATGGAGCGGATTCCAGCAGCAGGAATTAGAACGGGATGGTCGCGCCATACTCCGCTATGAAAACGAGCTCGTGACGAAGCTGTCCTCACAAGCGACGATGATGCACTTTGAGGGCGTGACGGTTCCCGCCGTTCATAGTCCGCTCCTTACCAGTCAAATCGGCGAACGCCTGTCAGCCGATTTCCCATTCTGCCTCATCTGGCACGACCGCAACGGGCGACGCTACTACAGCATGCGTTCCCGCGAGGAGGGAACCGACGTCGGCTCGATTGCCGCATCGTTTGGAGGCGGCGGCCATACCCACGCAGCCGGATTTTCGGTTCCGTTAGAGGCCGACGGCTCGCTTCCATCGAATCCTCGATTGCCGCGACCAGCTGCCTCACAGCCAGACCACAGGTGACCGATGCTCCCCCTCAATGACGATACCCCGACCGACAGCACGCCGGTCGTCACCGTCACCTTCATCGTCGCCTGCTCTCTTGTGTTTATGTATCAAAGCGCCCTCCTCCCGGCTCCCGGAGAAATGTTCGTGTATCAGTACGGTGCGATTCCGGCCATCCTGTTCGGTCATGCGGCCCTCCCGCCTGAAGCCATGGCGATCCCCGCCTTCACGACCGTCCTGACCAGCATGTTCCTGCACGGCAGCTGGATGCATCTGATCGGCAATATGCTGTACCTCTGGGTCTTCGGCAACAACATCGAAGATGTGATGGGAGCAACAAAATTCGTTGTGTTTTATCTGCTGTGCGGCATCGTAGCCGCGTTCAGCCATGCCCTTACGGACCCCACATCTGCAATTCCGATGGTCGGCGCCAGTGGTGCGATTTCGGGGGTATTAGGGGCCTATTTGTTGCTGTTCCCCCACGCCAGAATCCTGTTACTTGCCCCGCTGGTGGGAACCACCTATGTGCCGGCCGGCTTCGTGCTGGGATTCTGGTTCGTGATGCAGATCCTGAGCGGGGGGGCGAGCCTCGTATCGCAAGGAGGCGGAGTTGCCTTCTTCGCGCACATCGGAGGGTTTGTGGCGGGTATGGTGCTGATCGGCTTCTTCAAACGGCCGGAGGTACGGTTCTTCACCCCTGCCCGCAGCTCCTCATGGCGTTAGCCTCTCACTCGCCGCATCACAGATCCAGTACCTCGCGGATCTTCCCGGCCAGGTCCTGCTGTCGGTAGGGTTGCTGCAGGAAATATTTCTTATTGACCCGGTGGCTCACGATCGTCTCGTCCGAAAGTCCCGACACGAACAAGGCCTTCATCTTGGGATGTTGGAGCACCAGACGCTTGGCCAAGTCCCGCCCGCTGATCTCGGGCATCGAAAGGTGACTGACCGTAACGTGGATTGGCCCCGCATGCTGCTGAGCCACCAACAACGCCTCCACGGCACAGGCCGCTTCCAGGACATGGTATCGATGACGCCGCAGGGTCGAGCGCGCCAGTTTCCGCTCGATTTCGTCCTCTTCCACCAGGAGGACCGTCTCCGCCCCTTTTGAGAGGGATTCAGTGGCGACCGTCATGTCCCGCATGTACCCTTGTCCCTCGATCAACGGAAGATAGACTTGTACCGTTGTCCCTTGCCCCGGCTGACTGAGCACCTCGACCGTCCCCCCTATTTGCCTGACAATGCCGTACACCAATGTCAGGCCGAGGCCGGCATGGGCATCCTTGGTCGAAAAAAACGGTTCGAACATGCGCGACTGGACTTCCAGATTCATCCCGCCTCCGCTATCGCTGACGGCAATCCGTGCCATGCGCCTTCGAGGATTCTTCTCCAGTTGCTCCACGGGAAGTGCCTCGCCATGAACGACCTGCACCGCCATCGTGACGCCGCCACCTTCCGGCATTGCGTCTCTCGCATTGGCCACCACATGCAGGAGCACCTGCTCCAGGCGATCGTACCCCAGCTCCACCAGGGCCTCTGTCGCGTCGCTCGTGACCTGCAGGCCGATCCGGCTGGGCACCAGTTCCTGAAGCGTTTCCCGCATGGCCTCGATGGCCTGGCCAAGCGACAGAGTGTCGCGAATCATGGTGTCGTGAACACGCAACGCCAACAGCTGCGCCGTCACCGCCGCCGCCCGTTCTCCGCTGCGGAACATCTCGTCTACGGTACCCCGAAGAGGATCATCGAGCTTCAGTTTCGACAGGAGGACGCCGGTCTCCTTCCCGATGACCGCCAACACCTGGTTGAACTCGTGCGCCAACCGGACCGCCAGGCGACCGACTGCCTCGAACTTCTGAGCTTCCCGCAGCTGTCGTTCCAATCCCGTCCGCTCGATCATGCTCTGACGGATGTCCTGGTTTGCGCGAAAGAGTTCCTGCTTCAACCCCTGTACGCGCGTTTCGAGTTGTGTGCGTCGCTGTTCCAGCGCCGCCTCAGCCTGTTGCAGGCCCGCCACATTCTGCTGTAACGCGCGATTGCGCCCTCGCTCGGCGGCGACTGTCTCCAGCGTCAGCCCGTAAAACACCGCCATGATCAGCAAGACGGGAATGCCGAAGAGATGCCCCACGGCGAGAGTGCCCGACTGCATCGCCTGTTCGTACACCAGCACTCCGTAACCAGCACAGATCACCAACGAGAGCCCGAGCAGCTGTCGAAGAGAGGGCACCGAGGAGGCAATCAGCACGAGGAGAAAATACGTCACATACAATTCCGAGCTGGCGTTGCCCGAGAGATAAATGGTGCCGGTGACCATCACGGTGTTGATGCTGATCAGCGCGCCGGAAAACCAGGAGCGGTCCAGAAGCTGACGCGGGAGGAGCATGATGCCGCAGCTGATGAGGATCAGGCCGACCGCCAGCAGTCGCGTCGCCGTCTGCCCATAGATGGTGGCGTCACTAATGAGCAGTTCGTAGGAGAGCATCCCCGCCACGAGAGTTTGCAGAAAAACCGTGCGGGATCGCGCATGGTTGAGGAATCGTCCCAGGCCCCGCAGGCGGGAGTCCCGTTCAGTCTGGTCGAGGACAGAAAAAGAAGGTGCAACAGTGAGCAACGCGCCTGCCCCGGATGGAAGAATGTGAAACCAGGGTGGGAATCAGCAAGTTTTATACCCCCTCCGGACGAGGCCAAGTCAGCGCATTATCAGATGCGCCGGTAACAACGGGGCGATGCGAAGGACCGGAACGTCCCTAGTCCCTCACAAAACCGAACAGCCGATTCCTGCCGTGCTGCGGTAACCGCTGCGAATGAACACTAGGGTGGGGCAGTCAGGGGAGGGGAATCACAGGCGCCGGAGGTCCCTTACGGGTGGGACGGAACATGCTGAGACCGGAACGCCGACGCTCTCGCGACGGCCTCTGCACGCGTCGATGCAAGAAACGTAATGTGGCCCATTTTTCGTTTCGGCCTGACGGTGCGCTTTCCATACAGATGCAGCACCGCGCCCGGCTCGCGCAACAACGCCTGCGTGGCAGGCGCGGCCGTGAAGAGAGCCACTTCGTCGCCGATCAGATTGACCATCACGGCGGGGGTGAGAAGCCGCACCTCGCCCAAAGGTTGGCCACACAGGACCCGTACCTGCTGTTCGAACTGCGACACGGTACAGGCATCCAACGAATAGTGGCCGGAATTATGCGGCCTGGGCGCGACCTCATTGACCAGGAGTCGACCGTCTCTCATAAGGAACAGTTCGACGCAGAAGACTCCGACGCCGTCCAGGGCTTGCACTGCTCTTCGTGCCATTGTCGCAGCCTGCTCTGCGACTGACGCCGACACATCCGCCGGAACCGTGGTCTGGCGAAGCATGCCATCTTCATGGAGGTTTTCGACGACCGGGTAGGTGCGCGTCTCTCCATCGACACTACGTACGACCAGAATGGAAATTTCGCGTTCGAAGGAGAGGTATTGCTCCAGGATCCAACGTGATCCCGGTCTCATGGTCCGGGTCATATCCAGTTGAGCCTCGGCACAATCCTCCGCACGCCCGATTTTCCATTGCCCCTTGCCATCGTATCCGGCAGTCGCGGTCTTACAGATCAGCGGGTATGCGAGTCGAGTCTGCCGGGCGAGTTCCTCCGGTCTGGTGATCGGATGGAATGCCGGCACATCCAATCCACGCTCGCACAGAAACGCCTTCTGTTCAATTCGATCTTGAATCACACGCAGCACATGGCTCGACGGCCGGACCGGCACCAACAGTTCTAATTGCTGGCAGAGGTCGCTCGGCACATTTTCCCACTCATAGGTGACGGCACGAACACGCTGCGCAAATTCCTGACGGGCGACCACGTCGGAGAACGGCTTGATGAGGGAGTAATCAGCGGCACGGTGGGCGGGCGCTTCGGCATCGGGATCCCATACCGCAACCTCAAAGCCCATGCGGCGGGCGGTCGTGGCGAACATGGCACCCAACTGCCCTCCGCCGAGGACACCCAGAGTGGCTCCGGGTTCGATGACCGGCTCGTTCACGATCGGCGGCTCGGCTTTTGGTGGCGCGTGGTGAGAAAGGGAGGCGTGAGCCGGGCATCGTCTTGCGAGTCGAGCACCGATTGCGTTTGGGAGGCACGGAACTGCTCCAGCCGGCGCCTGATTTTTGCCGACCGTACTCCGAGAATCTGTCCGGCCAGGATGGCGGCATTCTCGGCTCCTCCAATGGCGACCGTCGCAACCGGAATCCCTCGAGGCATTTGCACGATGGATAACAGTGAATCCAATCCGCGTAGATGTTCGGTGGGAATAGGAACCCCGATGACAGGCAATGTAGTTTTAGCCGCCAACATTCCGGGCAGATGAGCCGCCCCTCCCGCTCCGGCGATAATGACCTGGATGCCTCGCTCCGCTGCCTGCTCCGCGTAGGCGAAGAGGCGATCGGGCGTGCGGTGGGCCGATACCACCAGGAGTTCGTTGGGAATCCCGAGTTCGTTCAGCATCGCCACGGCCTTCTCGAGAACGGGAAAGTCCGATTTGCTTCCCCCGAGCACTCCGATGACGGCCTGACGCACCCTGTTCTGATTTGGCATTCGCGCGGTCACCTTTGCTCGAAAGGGAGGTGGAAAGGGCCAAACCTTAGCCGTTCTACGGTCGAAGGGTCAAGCCTGTCGCCGGAAGAAGCCAGCATTAAATTGACCGGCTCCCCGGATATCCTCTATGATAAATCTCATTTTCGTGCAGCCTGCTGTGCTCAGGGGGTGAGACGTGCAGCGTATCCGCGAAGGACTCAGGAACAGGATCCGCTCCTTCGTCACCCAACACACGGGCCTGGACGAAATGGCCGTCGATGACCTTGCCACATCGACGAAATTGCAGTCCTGGGAAGCCGTCCAAATTCCGGAACGGCTCCGGTTCTCGTCCCGCCTGGCCATTCTCCTGGTCGGGCTCTTCATCCTGATCGTCGCGTTTGTCCCCTGGACCCAAACCATCACGGTCACCGGCCAACTCTCCGCCTATTCGCCCTTTGAACGGCCGCAGGATATTGAAGCGCAGATTACCGGTCGCATCAAAAAATGGCACGTCTTCGAAGGCGTGCGCGTCACAGCCGGAGACGTGATTCTCGAACTCGAAGACTACGATCCAAGTTTCATGGCGCCGGATCTCCTCGGCTTGCTCGAGCAACGGAAGAAAGCCTTGGAGGACACCCGCAAGGCCGCGCTGAGTCGAGCGGACCAGTTGGAGAAGCGGATCAAGGAGATGCAGAACCTCGTCAAGGCGGCGGTGCCCTCGGCCGGCGCCCGGATCCAAGAGGCAGAAAGCAAGGTGCGTGAAGCACGGCAGAAGATCGAAGCCGCCAAAATCGCCGTGGCGACGGCCGAACTCAATAGGGCACGTCACCAGGAACTTGCCAAGAAAGGCCTCGTATCGCAACGCGAGTTGGAACTCACCATTCAAGCCGCCATCGCCAGCAAGGCTGATTTGCAAGGCGCACAGGCCAACCTCAGCGCAGCCGAGCAGGGCATGAAGGCGCTGGGTTTCGGACGAGACCAGGTGAGCGCTGAAATGCTCCAACGACTCCTTGACGCTGAAGCTTCGCGGGACGCGTCCATCGGAGAAGCGGCGAAAGCTGCCGATCAGGTCGCCGAGGTGTCCTTACGACTCTCCAATGCGAATCAGCGCCGGGTGGCCGGACGCATTCTCTCGCCGATCGACGGAACCGTCGTGAAGATGGTGCAGGCCGGCGCGGGCGAAACGGTTCGGCCGGGGGATAAACTGGTGAGAATTTCCCCCAGCAGCGCGGACAAGGCTATCGAAATGGTCGCCGACGGTATTGATGCTCCGTTGCTCAATGTCGGGCGAAAGGTGAAGATCCTTTTCTATGGCATCCCTGCCATCCCATTGCCGGCCTGGCCGGAACTGATGGCCGGTACCTATAACGGCGTGATCAAGGTCATCGACCAGGTGGATGACGGGAAAGGAAACTTTCGCTTCTGGGTGGTCCCCGATCAGGAAGAGCGACCCTGGCCGCCGCAAGAACATGTCCGACAGGGAACGAAGGCCATGGGATGGGTCATTCTCAACCGGGTCCCGCTATGGTATGAACTGTGGCGCCGTTTCAATCTGTTTCCGCCCGACTATCAGGAACGGCCCCCGAGTTTGATCGATACGCTCTTGCCGAAGGCCGGGCGAGGAGCCAAATAGCACTTTCCCCCTGACTGGCGCGATCGTACCGAACGCTTCATCTCCTCGATTCTTACTCTTCCGAAAGGAGTGGCCTGATGAAGAAGTCTATATGGGTATTGGTTCTGGCAGCCTGTGCACTCTGCTGGCTCCCCGAAGGGAGCGTGGCCGGGGATGACGCCGGCAAATCCAGAACGCTTCCGCCGATTCCCCTTTCATTAAACGAGGTATTGGCCTGGATCGATCGATCCCATCCCCTGCTGAAGGGAGCCGGCACCGAAAAGGTTTCGGCGCGCGGCAAAATGCTCAAAGCCCTGGGCGCGTTCGAGCCGGTATTTATCAACGACACCGAGATCGAACGTTTTATCGAAAAAGGTACGTCCAAAACCCAAAGCGTAGGATTTAACGATACCTTGGTCGAAGCACGGACGCCCTGGGGATTCCGTGGCAGCGCGGGCGTCCGGCAGGCCATCGGCGAGGCGAGAATCCCCGACCTTTCCTTCGGCAACGGCAATCAACAGGTCATTCTCGGCGGCTTTCTGCCTCTTCTGAAAGGGCTCATGGTGAATCCTGAAAACGCCGAGCTCCAGCGCTCGGAGCTGGCGGATCCCCGTGCCGATGTGAAGATTTCTCAAACGAGACAGGACCTGTTCCTCGCCGCAGCCAGCCAGTTCTGGGATTGGGTCTCTTCCGCCAAATTCGTGGATATACAACGCCGGGCCCTGGGCGTCGCGGAGGAACGGTTGAAACAGGTTGAAGGCAGGGCAAAGGCCGGGGCCGTGGCACCGCTGGATGTGGTCGAGGCCGGGCAGGAAGTACAGCGTCGACGCGAGGTCTCAATCGCCGCCCAACGAGCGATCGAACAGGAGCAGTACCGGATGTCGATGTTCCTCTGGGAGAACCAGGCGCCGAGCGCCCCCCAACTCGATCGCGCGCCGGACTTTCCTCCTTCAGCCGGCGCCCCGACGGCGGAAACCGTCAAAGCCGACAAACTACAGGCCAAAACCGATCGCCCGGAGATTCGCGAGGTCGAGATCGAAGCGAAGGTTAACAATATCGATTTGGAGTTAGCCAAAAACAATCTCCTGCCCAGTCTGGACCTCGAAGCCGCGCCGGCACGCGCCCCGGAGAAATTCGTACTCGGGCTCGGCTACCGGTTTGGAGTGGAACTGCGCATGCCAATCCTCCAGCGGAGGAGCCGGGGAGAAGTCTTGGAAGCACAAGCCCAGGCCGATCGTCTGGTTCTCGTCCAGAAATACCGTGAGCAGCAGGTCGTCGTGGATGTCGATAACGCCCTGTCGGCCATCGAGCGGGCCAAAGAACGGGTGACCGCGGCTTCGGAATCCCTCCGCATGGCCAAAACGCTGGAAGAAGGCGAGCGGTTCCGGTTCAGCCTGGGGGCCACGAGCGTGCTGTTTGTGAACTTACGTGAACGGAACTCCGTCGATTCGGAAATGCAACTGGTACGGGCCAAAGCGGATTATCAAAAGGCGCTGGCCCTCTACCAGTGGGCCACGGGCACCTGGGCGAGAAGTCAGCCGTCGGCTGTGCCGGTCAACTATCGGATCGGTGCAGGCGTCTCCAAATAGTGGCATTTTGCGCGATGCTCTGTTAACGTTTGTCGAATGACGGGATCCTGTGCCGACGGGCTCCGATCCACGATGTGAGACTCCTCTCCCCTAGTCCGGGCAAGATGTCGGGAGAAGCCCGGTAGGGGTGGCAGCCATGGCAGAAGACCGGTCCGACAAACAAATTAATCTTTTTCAAACGGTCGTCGGCCACCTCGGCCTCCTGATCCGCATGGAACGGCGGATCCTGGGCCTCATCTTTTCCTATTCCATCGCCATCGGGCTGTTTGCGCTGATCGTTCCTCTCACCGTTCAAGAACTTGTCAATACGTTTGCGTTCGCCATCCAGCCCATCACGATCGTGACCCTCGCGGTGGTAATGGTCACAGCCCTGTTGTTCGTCGGCGCGTTCCGCGCGTTGCAGTATTACGCTGTCGAAGTGCTGGAACGGCGAGTGTTCGCCCGCGTCGCCATTGCGATGGCCCAGCAACTCCCGCATCTGCGATATCAGGGGTTCAAGCCCCGTTACGCTAATATCTTCATGGAAACCATCCTGATGCAACGGGCCGTCTCGGTCCTGTTGGTGGACTTGATCAACGTGGTCGTGGGTGGCGCGGTCGGCATGTCCATCCTGGTCTTCTACCATCCGTATTTTCTCCTCTACAACGCCATCCTGCTGCTCGGGTTCAACGTGGTGTTCTTTCTGATGAGCCATGGCGGCCTCAGGGCCGACCTGGACCTCTCTCATGCAAAATACGACACGTTGCACTGGTTTCAAGAAATCGCCTACAACCTGCTGCACTTCAAATCGACCGACAGCCAGACGCTCCTGATCAGAAAAACCGATCAGCTGGTGGATACCTACATCAGCGTGCGCAAGACCCGGTTCGGCGTGTTGATCCGGCAGTACCTGGGATCGGTAGGATGGCAAGCCATCGCGCACAGCGGCCTGATAGCGACCGCCGGCTGGTTGCTCGGAATCGGCCAACTGACACTCGGACAATTTGTCGCAGCCGAGGTGGTGGTCAGCGGAATTTTGTCGAGCTTCGACGGGGTGGTAAAGCGGATGGGACATATCTACTATTTCCTGACCGCACTGAGCGAACTGAACTTTCTGTTCTCGCTACCGAAAGATCAAGATACCGCGAGCCTCGCCATTCCGCTTCCCGATCCGACCGTGCACGGCATCCGGGTTACCTGCAAGGATCTGACCTTCTCCCCCCCGGGCGGCACACCCGTGTTCGAGCACTTCGATCTGGAAGTCACGCCGGGCGAAAAGATCGGCATTTATGCCGAGACGACGAAGGCCAAAACCGTGCTGGCCCGTGTGCTCGGCGGTTTGGACTCCCCTACCTCCGGTGTCATCCGCTACAACGGTGTGGACCTGCGACATCTCAATCTTGATTCGGTGAACCGATTCAGAGGATTCATTCTAGACTCCCAATTATCGCTGTTCGAAGGTACGCTCGAGGAGAACATCGTGCTCGGCCGGGACTACATTCCCTACAGCGACTTGCGCTGGGCGCTCCGGTTTGCGGAACTCGAAGAAGAAGTCGATGCCTTGCCCCAGGGTTTGAAAACGCATATCCGGAACACCGGAAAGATTTTCGCGCCCACCCACATCGTACGGATCCTCGTGGCGCGGGCCATTCTGGGCCGGCCTCAACTCCTCATATTCGAGGGAATCCTGCACAATATGCCGTCGGCGATGCGGGAAACTATCATCAGGCGACTGTGCAGCAAGGAGGAACCCTGGTCCGTGATCTTTGTCTCCAATGATCCCAACCTCACCTCGCATGTCGACCGCCGCATCATGCTCAGTTGACCGACTGCCGCATGAATCTCCCGACGCGCTGGTCGCCCGGAATCTCGCTCCCCGAAGCCGCTGCCATGAATGCCCGGCCCATACCCCGTCGCGGTCCTGAGGACGGGACACCGGAACGGTCGGCCTCCTTGACAGACCTCCTGCGTTTCCTCAGACTGCCTTCGTGCAGCACGCCGACGCGAGTATCCGAGTGACTCACACTGCCACTGAGGCACCCCTTCCCACCCTGTCGGCCTGGACCGTCCTCGCACGCCTGAACCTGCTGGTCGGACTCGAACATCGTATTCTGATTATCATCGTGTCCTATGCGGTGGTCATCGGCCTGTTTGCCCTGATCATCCCGCTCACCGTGCAGGAACTTGTCAACACCTTCGCCTTCGCAATCGAACCCATCATGATCGTGACCCTGGCTGCGATGATGCTTGGAGCGCTGCTCTTCATGGGGGCTTTCCGGGTGCTCCAGGCCCGTGCCATGGAAATTCTGGTCCAGCGTCTCTATGCACGCCTCGCTGTCGCCTTTACCGAAACCCTGCCCCGCATCCGAGAAAATGTCTTTCTCCCTGAGCATACCAATGCCTTTACCGAAGCGGAACTGCTCCCGCGCGCCCTGGTCGCGCTGCTCACTGACATTGTCAATGTGTCGGTGTCAGGCGTGATCGGCATGACGATTCTGGTGATGTACCATCCCTATTTTCTCGGCTATAACACTTTGCTCATTGCAAGCTTCGGCTTCCTCCTCACCATCTTCGGCCGAGGGGGACTACGCATCACGCAACGCGTCTCTCACTTACACTATCAGACCTTTCACTGGCTGCAGGACATCGGCATTAACCGGCTCCACTTCAAGGCCACCGACAGCCTTCCCCTGCTTCTCAAAAAAACCGATGCGCTCGTTCAGGCCTACGTCATGGCGCGTAAGACGCGCTCCGACATCTTGACCGGCGGGCAATACAAAAGCGCCGTCATCTTCCAGGCGTTCGCACACAGCGGCATGATCGGACTGGGCGGATGGCTGCTGTCGATCGGGGATATTACCCTCGGACAATTCGTGGCCGCCGAAGTCATCGTGGGAACCCTGCTCCTGAATCTCGACACCGTGGCCCGCCGCATGTATGCCGCGATTTATGTCGTTACGTCACTCGATGAATTGTCGAAGCTCTTCGCGCTTCCCAAAGAGGAGACCTCCCATTCCCTCACCGCATCCCTCCCCGACCCGTCGCGGAGTGGCGTGCGACTCACCTGCAAGGACGTGGCCTATGACGCGCCGGATGGATCGCGACTCATCGAACACTTTAATCTGGAAGTCATGCCGGGCGAAAAAATCAGCGTCCTCTCGCCTACCAGCACAAGTAAGACGGCGCTCGCATTGATTTTGGCGGGGTTGCACCATCCGACCGGAGGGGTGATTCGCTACAACGACGTGGACCTGCGGGACGTCTCGCTGAGTTATGTGAATCGATGCCGGGGGCTGATGCTGGATTCCCAACCCAGTTTGTTCGATGGAACCCTGGAGGAGAATATCACCTTGCAGCGGCCTTCGATCCGATTTGACGACCTGAGCTGGGCGCTCCGATTCGTGGAACTGGAGGAGGAGGTCGATGCACTGCCGCAGGGATTGGAAGCCCCCGTCCGCGGAAACGGTGTGAATTTCACCCGAAGCCAAGTGTTGCGCGTGCTCCTGGCACGGATGATTGTGACCAAGCCGCGACTGCTGGTGTTTGACGGCAGTCTTCACAATATCGAACCCGGACTCCGGGTGACCTTACTGCGCCGGCTCTGTTCCAAGGAAGAAGCCTGGTCGGTGGTCTTCGTCTCCAATGATCCGGAGATTGCACAATTGGTGGAACGACGCGTGACTCTCGCCTGAGGCCTGGCGCCCGGCGGCCTGACTCCCGCGGCTTCTTTGTTGCCGTCCGATCTGGTAGACTTCATGGGTCTCGGCAGCGACCTCCCGGTTTCGTCTGCGGCCTAAAGAAAGGGACTCCGTGTCACTGGCATCGCGACTGAAGTTATCCGTTCCCACCGGCAACCAATTGCTCATCAGCATTCTGATCGGAGCGCTGGGATGGATGAGCGGCCAGGCGCTCAGCCGAATCGATCAGGATCTGCGGATCATGTACACCGAATACACGTTGGGTGCGGCCGACCTCGCACACATTTCGGCCGACGTGATGCGCTATCGGAATACGATCATCCGGTCGCTGGAAGCCCAAAACCAGAAAACGTTCGAACGGATCACCGAGTCCCTGCCCTCGCAACGGGCGCGCATTCAACATGCCGTGGATCGATATGCCGCCGCCGGCCTCCGCGTGTCCAGAAGCGGCCGGAGCGAGGAAAAAGACATCCAGGCCGTGCGCGAAAGCCTGGACCAGTACTTCCACGTGGCCAGTAAAACCGTTGATTTGCTGACTCAGGAATGGTCCGCGAGCTCGACTGCGGCGGCGACAGAGCTGCGGCGCAAAGCGGAAATTCATGCCGCCGACAACGGGGGACCGAAGATCATGCAGGTGAGCCTGGCGCTCGACCGGTTACTGGAGACGGTCTCGGAAGTCGCGAAGGACATGCGTGACGAAGGAACCATCACGATTCGCAATACGAGCTATTGGATTGTCGGAGGCAGTTTCTTCATCGCCCTGTTGAATCTGTTCTTGGCTTCGTCGTTACGGCCGCTCGCGGCTCCGCCTGCGAAATCAGAAGAACCCACTCGAACCGGGTCTCCCAGGCCCCTGCCGAATGACAGGCCGAATCCCGCGCTGCGAACCGACTGACAGGGCCTCGCCTCTTCCTGTTCACGTGAAGGATCTACCCGGGCGGCCCAGCGCCTGAAAGAGACGGTCCCGCTCTTCCGTGGTCAGATCCGTCCATTGGCCCGCCTGCAGCCCTTCGATCGTGATATGCATGATCCGCACACGGTGCAACGCCACCACGCGGTACCCGAGCGCCTGACACATTCGTCGAATCTGGCGGTTCCGGCCCTCCATGAGGATGATACGAAAGCGTCGAGAGTCGAGCCGTGACAGGCGACAGGGCCTGGTAGCGACACCCTGAATCATCACTCCCTGCGCCATACGCGACAGAAAGTTTTCGTCGAACTCCCGGTTCACGTCAACTCGATATTCCCGTTCATGCCCGTGCTCCACCCGGAGGATGTCGTTCACGATATCGCCGTCGTTTGTCAACAGAATGAGGCCGGACGAATCCTTATCGAGCCGTCCGATCGGAAAAATCCTGGCGGCATGGCCGATTTCTGAAATGATGTTTCGTGGTACGTGCAATTCGGTGGTCGTCGTGACGCCCACGGGTTTGTGATACTTGAGATAGACGGTGGCATTGCCCCGCTGAAGCACCGTGCCGTCGCGTGCGATGACATCCTGCGTCGAGACCTGATCGCCGAGCTTCGCCACGAGGCCGTTGATCGTCACCCGTCCCTCGGCAATCAGCCGGTCGGCCTCCCGTCGTGAACATAACCCTTGTTCCGTGAAGAACTTATTGATGCGCATGGTCACCGGGACGTCCCCGTGAAGCTGTGCGGCAAGCTATCGTGGCGCGGAGGTTCGCCAGGAACCTCGAGCCGCTCTCTCAGGTTGTAACGTCCTTCACGCGGAGCGTGGGCAGGCTCTTCCGTCTGGTCACATCACGCATAGCGATTTTCGAAGAAATCATCATAGGGCCAGGAGAGACGGTATCCGCTCGTTCGCCTGCACGAAGACCACCCATGGGCCGGCTTGTGGCAGCGGCAGAGGGAGCCAGTGCGGAGGCAAGGCGTGCTGATGTGGGCTAGTGGACGCGTCGGCCGGCCCGGACCCGCCCGAGCATGCGATAGATCAGCCGGGCAATGCTGAATTGTGGCGCAACAAACCCCTCGATGGGCGCGATCTCGCTAATATCCATGCCCACGATTCCCGGACCGTTCGCCAGCGCGGTCACCAGCGCAAGCGTATCGTACCATCCGAGGCCGCCCGGTTCGGGTGTTCCCAACGCCGGGACCAGCGAGGCATCCAGCCCATCACAATCAAACGTCAGATAGACCGGTCCCTTGCAGGCTGCCAGCACCTCGGGAATCCAGCGGGTCGCACGCCCCTCATAGGGACCTGACGGATCCAGGATAGAAGCCGCCAAAAATGTTTTGATCCGAGGTGTTTTGTCAATCAGCTCGATTTCTTCAGGACTTATCGAACGGACCCCCACTTGGACCAGCGGCAGACCGTCCTGCACCACACGGGCCATGACACTGGCATGGCTGTACGGATTGTCCTGGTAGGCCTGGCGAAGGTCGCCGTGGGCATCGATCTGCAACACACACATCGTCGGATATTGCCGCGCATGCGCACGGATGGCGCCCAACGCACCGGTATGTTCGCCCGTCAGGGTGACGAGAAACTTTCCCACGCCGACATGCGGCTGAACGAAGTCCTGAATAGCCTGCACGGCCGGCCCGTCGACCAGACCATTCAATTCCAACGTTGCCGCAGTCGCGACCCCTCCCCACTCCCGGTAGGGCTCATACCGCAGCGTTTCATCGTAGAGTTCAACCTGCTGGGAGGCTTCAATAATGGCGGAAGGGCCACGGTCCGACCCGAGGATATAACTCGAGGTATGTTCGTAGGGGGCAGGCAGTACGTAGACCCCGGCTTGCTCCGGATGACACCAGGGTTCGTCGATTCCGAGAAAATTGTCGCTTTGCCCGAGCCACCCGGAGGGGAGCGTCATAACTGCCTGCCGCTAAGCCTGGTTCCGCAGGCGCTTGGGAATGTTTTCAAGAGGAATGAAGACCGCCAGCGCGATGACGCAGGTCCATCGATGGGGACGGCCTACTGCGGATTGCGTGATGTTCAGGGTCCGCACGATCTTTCCGCCCATCTTGAACACCTGCTCGCGTTCTTTCCAAGCCACGTCCGGATCGAATTCGATCCCTTGGGTGGTGGCCAGCATCTGAGCCGCCAGGTCTTCGGTATATTCACCGGACTCTTCGTCCGTCTCTCCGTATGCATGGTGCTCAGACAGATACCCGTAGGTATCGCGATCGGTGGGAATTGCCAGACCGATCGAAGCGGAGATCAACCGGTTCCGCTCATTGGTTTCCGAGCGCGCCATGACGCAAAACGTGATTTCTCCGGGATTCAGCAGTTTCTCACCGCGCTTGCGCGGGAGGATCTTGCAATTGGGGGGAAGAATCGAGGACACACTAACGAGGTTGCAATACGCCACGCCGGCGCTACGCAAGGCCTGCTCGAACGCGGCCAATTTTTCCTTGTGTACTCCGACGCCCCTCGTCAAAAACATGTGTGTTGGTACCATGTACGTTTCCCTCTCCATCCCTCGTCGGAATCACTCTAACATGAGTGTTCGAATGATTGTGACAGACCGCGTTCCGCGCGCTTTATCGCGCGGAAACACGCGCGGAAGTTGTATCAAGTTTGCGGGGCATCCGCAATATGGCCTCGCGGTTTTTTTGTGGCACGTCCCCGCGTCACACAGGCCGGTCAAGCCGTAGGACCAGCAACCTGGGCTCCGTCATGTCTTCGATGGCATACCGCACACCCTCGCGACCGATCCCGGAATCCTTTACGCCACCATAGGGCATGTGATCCGCCCGGAACGTCGGAATTTCGTTCGCCAACACCGCACCGACTTCGAGCTGCTCGAACGCATGAAAAATACGCTCTACGTTGTGCGTGAAGATTCCGGCTTGAAGACCGTAGTCCGATTCGTTCACCGCCTCCAACACGGCCCCGAATTCTCGGTACGTGGTCACTGTCACCAACGGACCGAACACCTCCTGGCAGGAGACCTTCATCGTGCCGGTCACCTCCGACAACACCGTCGGCCGCACGATCGATCCCTCCCGGTTCCCTCCCGACAACAACCGGGCGCCTTGCGCCACGGCTTCCTCGATCCAGCGTTCAACCCGTTGCGCCGCTCCCGCATCGATCAGCGGGCCGACCACCGTGTGTTCGTCACCCGGATCCCCCGCTCGCACCTGTCGCACCCGGGCCACCAGGTTTTCGGTAAAGTCCGCCGCGACCGACTCATGAACAAAGATCCGTTGCACGGAGATACAGGTCTGACCGGCGTAGGTGAACCCGCCTGTGACACAACGCTGCGCCACATAGTCCAGATCGGCGTCCGGCTCCACGATGACGGCCGCGTTGCCGCCTAACTCTAAAACGACTTTTTTCTTCCCCGATTTGGACTTCAACATCCAGCCGACAGGCGCGCTTCCGGTGAAGCTGAGCAGTTTGAACCGGGGATCGACCACCAGCTGTTCCGCCACCGTATTCTGACAGGGCAGCACATTGACCGCGCCGGGCGGAGCACCGGTCTCCAGCAGCAATTCCCCGAGAAGCAGGGCGGTTAAAGGAGTCTGCGGAGCCGGTTTGATGAGAATGGAGTTGCCTGAGGCCAACGCCGGCGCCACTTTATGCACGACGAGATTGAGTGGAAAGTTAAACGGCGTGATGCCGAGGATCGGCCCGATGGGAAACCGCCGCGTCAGCCCCCAATGGGACTCCATCCCAGGCGACCAATCCAGCGGCACCACTTCACCACCGATCCGCTTGGCTTCTTCCGCCGCAATCGAAAAGGTCTGAATAGCTCGGTCTACTTCCCGCCGCGCATCCGTCAGGGGTTTACCGGCCTCTGCGGTCATCGTGCGCGCAAACTCCTCGCGCCGAGACAGCAGCGCCTGTGCCGCCTTCTGCAGCAGCGTGGCGCGCGCGTGACTCGACAGCCGGCGCATGGCCAGAGCCCCTTCCACGCTGGATTGTATGCCTCTCTCCGCCTCCGCCGGACCGGCTTGGCAGACATGGGCAATCGTCTCGCCTGTATAGGGATTGTGTACGGGAACGGCTGCCGTGGTTCGGGACCACTGGCCGCCGATTAAAAAGGGGCGTCCATCTTCCAACGGACTTACTCCAAGGAAGGAAGGGAGAGTGCTATTGTACGGATTCCACGGGAGGTACGGCCTGCGCCTCGGCTCGAAGCGCTTCGTGATCCTGCTGCGCCTCCACCGCTTTGGCAATCAGGTCCTCGGTCCCCCAATCCTGAATCGCAGCCAACGTGAATGCCTCGTAGGTCGAAACCCCGTGGCACGTCGGACAACCGGGCATAGGCACCTTCTGACAAAACGCCTCACTCAAACAAGACATGCAGACCCACAGATCCGGCTCTCCCGCCTTCGCAGGCACAGACCAAAAGGCTTGTTTCGAACCCATAGTACGGTTTCCTCTTTCCTGGCTAGACGATGGTTCCAGTCACTCTCCCGACAATGCGGACCCCTGCGTAGGACCGATACTACTTTTTCTTCTCACCAGGCGGTGAGAGCAATTTCTCGATTTCTTCCTCGAAGGCCTCGAACGGAAAGGCGCCCGGAATCGCAATGGCGGGATCCTTGGTTGTCGGTTGTTGCGTGGTGCGCATCAACACGAACCCGGGCGTTCCTCGAAACCCCCAGGCGTTCGCTTCCTGCCGGTCCTGAAAGATGGCCTGCACATAGGGCGCATCGCGCAGACACTGCCGGAACTGCGACTGGTCGAGACCGATGGCTTTGGCATGTTGAGTATAGCTGTCCGCGTCCAACCGTCCGTCGGCGGCAAACAGCCGATCGTGCATCGGCCAGTATTTGCCCTGATCCCCGGAGCACCGGGCCGCAAGCGCGGCTGTTAGCCCCGGGCCCTGGTCGGCGCGAGGATAATCCTTGTACAGAAACCGCAGCTTCCCCGTCTCAACATAGCGCGCTTGAATTTTTGGCCATGTCTCCTTGAAAAACTTGAGGCAGTAGCCGCAGGTGAAGTCTGAGTATTCGATCATCGTCACCGGGGCATCCGCCTGGCCCCGCATCCGATTGTCGATCGTGGGTCCGCTTGCCGCCAAGGCGGTACCGGTTATGAGCAACAACCCAGCGACGAGTGCGGCGGACCTGAACCACGGGGCCTGTGTGAGAGTCATGCGGACGCACTCTTGGGACGGCTTCGCTCCAACAGCCCCACCATGAGCAGAGGCCACACCAGCGTCGCATCGCTGAGGACCTCGGCGAAGCGGCCGCCCTCGGCCGGCGGAACGAACTTGCCCCAGGAGATACCTTCCTGATAGGTGCACCCGCTCAATCCTCCCCAGTAATCCGGTTCAGGGCAGATCCGCACCCCGTACTGGAAACGGGGCGGCTGCACGTTGAGGCCGAGACGCGTATTGCTGATTTCGATGTAGGGGGCGACCTGCTGAGCCCAATTGCGAGGCACTCCGCCTCCGATCGTAAAAATGCCGAGCCGCTTCGAGCCCAATATCTCCTCCGCGTAATGATTGAGGTCGAGATAGGGATTGAAGACCGGGCAAGTCTGATGCAACGCACGCAAGACCGCAAGATCCCCGCCATCCTTGGACTGGCTGCGAGCCCGATCGATGTGTTTGCCCATGGCCCAAGTGCCGACATCCAGCCCCATCTCGGAATCCGTGAAGGCGGGAATATACACCGGCACGTTTTTCAAATAGGCGCTTTTGAGAATCCCGGGGCCCTCGAACTCGTCCGTCAGCGTCTTGCCAAGTTCCCGGGTCAGAAGGTGGGAAGACAAGGGCTGGTCGGAACTGATGCGCTTCAACGTGAGCGACACAACATGTTCGACGTAATTGAGGTTGGATTCCATTTCAAGCGTGTCATAGACACGGTTGTACCCTTTGCGAAACAACTCTTCGTCGCTATGGGAGGCATCATGACGATAATGAAGTTTGCCCACCGATTCGCTCAATCCGTGCGCGACCAGCGCGCCGGTTGAGACGATCGCATGGACCATCCCGCGATCGATCATCGTGCTGATGATCTTGCCCATCTTGGCAATGGTCATGGCCCCCGACAGCGTCAGCACCACCTTACAGTCGGGATCCTCGATCATGGCCGCAAGTGTTTCATAGGCCTCGCCAAGCCGCCGCCCGCCGAACGCCGTCTTCCGCATCGCTTCCAGTAGTTCCGAAAAAGAATGAATCTTTTCGGGATCGAGAGGCTCCAAGGCCTCCAAACCATCCGTGGCACCGTCGTGAAACTCCCGTCCTGCCATGATGAGAACCTCCCGAAAAAATCAATCCTTCGATCAAGGAGCTCATTTTATACACAACCGACCGTTGCGGGGTCAATTCAAGCTCGAGGAACCATTGCGGTCACAGCGCTGGTTTGTGAGGCTCAACGCGAGCAGGATCGCCCCCTCATCGGCGCGATGATGCGAGCGTTGTATGAACCCGAGGGTCGGAGGGAGACCGGACGAGGAAAATCCGTCAACTCCGGATACCGGTGACCAGCGAAAGGACCATGGCGGTGATATACATCAGGCTGATCCCGATGAACAGGCCCAGCGCGACTTGTAAACGACGCGTCGCAGTATAGGCCATGGCCGTGAGGGAGAGGACCACATAGAGCAATGAGCCGGCCGCCAGGGTGTAAAAGCAAATGGAGAAATAGGGGGACACCCCCTGCCCGCTGAGCAAGGTCCCGAGGGAGGTGGGGCCGCCGGCAATGAGGCCTAACAACAGAACATCACGCCACGAAATCGGCGATTTTCCGGCCGCGCCGACGATACCGAATCCCTCCGTCCCGTTATGGAGGCCGAACCCCGCCACCAACAAGAGGCTCAGCGTCCAGGCTCCGCTGCCGTAACTCGCTCCGATCGCGAGTCCTTCCCCGAGATTGTGCAACCCCATTCCTACCGCGATCATGTAGGGCAGCGACAAGACCCGGGTTCCTGAGCGGGTTCCAAACACCTGGCTGGATTCCAGCCAGACCAACCCGACCAGACTCACACCCAGACTGCCCAAAAACACGACCCACGAAAGACCGTCACGTGCACCGGTCAGTTCCACCGCCTCATGCATCAAATCGAAGAAGAGATACACCAGCACGCCGGTGGCCACGCCAATGAGCAGGCCTTCCCAGGACCGTGGCAATACCTTGCCAAGGAATAACGCTGCAAGGATCCCCAGATAGACCGGCATGACACCGGCGATTGCCCCCAGTCCCACCAATTCCAGCATGGGAGAGTTCTAGCAGAATGACTGGCGGGGAAGAAAGATAGCCGTGACGAAAAACTTGGATGGCTATCCGGTCTACGTGCGGGACCAGGCCTGCCGGGCCTGGTCTCCGCTCATGGTGTAGCGGGACGTCCCTTATCCTCTTCGAGCGAGTGCCCTTCTCGTGCGAACCGGCTCACTGCCCGATCGATCTCGCGCGCAGGACAAGACCTGTGCAGGGCAGCCGACACTTGGCCGCAGGGTGGCTCCCGATAACGCGATGAGACCGTGATACTGGCCCCGGCATCGCGGCCCATCGTCTGGCAAAGTGCGATCCGAGGGCCACACGACACCGTGATCAAACAGAAGAGACCGGCCTGTGAGCATCATAGGGGACTCTCCGCTCCTTGAAGTGAATAGCCCGGGCGAACCGGCTGCCGGCGTCGGGCCGCCGTCGCGACAATTCGTTCGTAGACCGCCGTATAGGCCATCGCACTCTCGACGAGAGAATCCAGCGTCTCCGCAAACGGCCCGTTGTGGGGCGAGGGACGATGCCACGGGATAATAGCCTGCCAGTTCAGTTCGGGGCATTGCCGGACTTGCTCCACCGATGTGGCCACCAGGGCCAGTTCATTGAACTCCCGGTAGAGCTTCATCACTTCCGGCTCGTGCAATGACCCGTATACGGTCGCCATGATCGGGACCGGACTCCGCCGCATCAGGGGGAACGCGGTGAAGCCGGCATGCACGTGGATGATGTCGAAGGGAGCGGCAACGGAAAACGCTGTCTCGAGCGCGAGAAAGGTCAATCCTTCTGAAAGATGACGTTTGGGGGCCGGATAGTGCCGGAGGGCAAGGGGGGCCACGGGCACCAACTTGCCCGACACCCTGCTGTCTCCGCTGGCGAATACCGTGACGTCATGACCGAATCTGCTCAGACTCCTGGACAGAAACGCCACGCCGCGCGCTTCCGGACTTTCTCGGTCGATGGACACCTCTTCAAAAAACGGGCTGACATGGGCAATACGCATGACCTTACCTTCCTTTTCTCGTGCGTCGAGCATCCGGATCGCGTCCCGCTCACGCCAACCTCTCGTCAGAGGTGAATCGCGTTCGGCGTCACGGTCGCAGGAATTCCATCTCCGGCCGAACAGATCGAGTCCGGCCGCGTGCGAAGCAATCACGGATGTGATGGAGACTGCCTGCGCACGGCTGCCAGTGCGACAGAACCTTGCCGGCGCGTGGCGATCGAGGGCAGAGCACCCCGTTGCTTACTTCGTGAGCGCGGATGGTACGACGGGAACATGAAATTTAGCTGAAACAAATATGAAAATTTGATGAGAGCGGGGACAGGCTGTGGTGCCCGCGCCTCTCACCTGCCGGCCGGAATCGAAGGCTGCCTGGGGCGAGAGCTGACGCCAAGACCCACCGGGCTTCGAAGCCCGACGTGAAGGCAGGAGATCCGAGGAGTGATTGCGATGGCGCTCAGAGGGACGCTGATTGATCGCCATCCATATGGCAACGTTCACAGCAAGTGTGGAAGTACCAAACCTGATCGGAATCCAAATCCATGCGTCCTAATGCGTCGGACTCCTTTTCCCAACGCTCCTGAGAGGGAGCTGTTCCGCTCGCAAATTTGACTCGTTCGCACTCCGTGCAATGGAACAGAACGGGCCGGCCCAAAAATCGCCGGCCTTGAACAATGAACTCTCTGTGGCTTATGGCGTGCATCTGCACCCTCCCATCACGGCTAGTTCCGACCGTATCTCCCTTATAGGACTCCTCGTGACGATGGGGAACTCGTAAACCGTGACAGTACGGGAAAGAAGATTACGAGGACGAGAATGGAAAAGCCTTGTGACCTGGCTGCGGGGAGATCGTCCGCGAAGGGTTAGGAGGGTGTGAGTAATCCGTGCGTGAGGGCGTATTTAATCAATTCCGCCGTGGTCCGCAACCCGAGTTGGTCCATGACCTGGGCTTTATGAAACTCAACGGTGCGCGTCGAAATCTTGAGCCGGACGGCAATATCCTTCACCGTCCGCCCTTCGGCCAACAATTGGAGAACTTCGCGCTGGCGAAAGGTGAGCGGCTTCTTCTGCTGCGGCTGACCGGACCCGGCGGCGAGCAAGGTATCAATCAGCTCTTTTGCGATCAGCGGCGTGATATACGTATGACCCGTCCAGACCGTCCGGATGGCCTGCTCCAACTCATCGACGGCAGACCGTTTCAGCAGGTACCCCGACGCGCCGGCTTCGAACGCCGACCGGACGTAATCCGCGTCGGCATGCATGGTGACGAAAATCAGTTTGGTCGCAGGCTGAAGTTTTTTGAGTTGCGTGGCGGCATCGATGCCGTTCAGCAACGGCATCGACACATCCAGGATGACGATATCGGGCTGCGTTCGTTGCGCCGCCTCAATGAGCGCCCGTCCGTCCTCGACCATCCCGACCAGATCGCATTGGTCGCTGAGAATGCGACGGAACCCTTCGAGCACCAGCGAATGGTCGTCAGCCAGCAGCACGCGCGGTTTAGACATGGGTACTCCCTGGAAACGGCACATGAACCTCGATATGCGTGCCGCGCCCCGGCGCGGTCACCACCGCTAATGTTCCATGCACTAGCCGCAACCGTTCTTTCATACTCAGTAACCCCAGATGTTCACGCCCCTGAGAAACCTGCACCGCATCAAAGCCAACCCCGTTATCCCGTATCGAGAGCGTGATCATCCCCTCGTCACAGATCAGTTCCACCTCGACCTCGGTGGCCTGGGCATGATGAGCCACATTACTCAGACTTTCCTGCGCGATCCGGTAGACACAGGTCGCAAGATCGCTCGGAACCGGAGTGATGGGATCACGATGAACATAGACCGCCTGCACTCCCGTGCTGACCAGGAAATCGTCCACCAACCGGCGGACGGCCTTCGTGAGTCCCAAATCATCCAGGATAGAGGGATGGAAGCGATACGCGAGTTGCCGCACATCATCCGATACCTCCGTCAACCGAAAAGTGATCGATTCTACCATGCGCATGATGTTGGCGAGATCGCCCAGTTCGTCCTTCTCAATCCGCCGCAGATCCATCGTTAACATGGCCAAGCGCTGGTTCACGTCATCGTGCAGCTCACGCGCGATGCGGCGACGATCATCTTCCTGGGCGGTCAGGAGCTGACCGGCGAGAGCCCTGAGTTCCTCGCGACTTCGCTGCAAGTCCTGCTGACTCGCCTTCAAGGAAGCCTCACTGCCACGGAGCGAGCGTTCCGTCTCCATCCGTTCTCTGATCTCTTCGATGAGCGCCTGATTCACGAGCCCAAGTTCGCGGGTGCGTTCCTGAACACGAACCTCCAACTCGTCATGCGCCCGGCGCAATGCCTGTTCAATTTTTCTGCGCTGCAGGAAATACACGACCGGCACCCAGATAGCCGTGAGGCTAAACAAGCGGTTGCTGATCCCCATCCACAGCGGGACGTTAGGCAAGGTCACCCCGAGGAAGACATCCGACACCGCGAGGACGGAACAGCCGCTTGCAACCAGCAAAGGAATCTTGCGGTCGGGAAAGGTCAACGACAACACAACCAGACCGCCGTACAGCACCCCGTTGCCGATGCCGAGAGGAAGGTAGAGGTCCAGAGAAAACAAGCCCAGTCCGAGTATGACGATTGCGAACAGCAGGAGTGTCTGGGAGGGTTGTCTCATCGAAAAGCGATTATCTCTCTTCACGGGAAGGGCTTCAAGCACTTCCCTCACAAACCAGACGCCCTCCCTCACCGTCCTAGAGGTTAGACGAGACATTATGGAGAGGCAGGCTCGCCACACCCGTGAGCACGGGATGCCCTCCAGTTCAATTTGTGCCGTGTATCGGGAAGACCCCAATCCCAGGCCTGCTGCCGCCGGGCCACACAACGGAAGGGTCTGGACCAGGCATGTGGAGAGACACGGGTACGGGTACGGCTACGTACCGGACGCGGCAACTCCGGATGAGCGGAGGATTACGGCGAGATCAGTGGGCGCAGCGACCGGTACAGGGGACGCGACCGCTCCCGTTTGCGTCGCAAGGCGGCAACAGTCGCGAGACCTCTTGGAGCCGTGCCACTCTCCCGAGGCAGAACGCACGGGTCCCTTTCTCCGCCTTGTCTTCAATCAGCACTGTTGCCCTTTTCGCAATAGAGGCCGGGGCTGACTTGGCCCGCCGTCCATTTCCAGTACGTGCAAAAATCAGTGCGATGGGATTCGCTGAAAATGTCGCGGTAACAGACCCGGCCATGAAAATACACTGCGGCTTTCCCATCTTTAATGGCTTGGACCTCTTGGGCTGTCAAAGGACTCTCCCTCACTGTTTCGGGACGTTTGACCTTTCCGACGAACCACTTATTCTTGGTTGAACTCGGGCTGGGCTGCTGACAGTCCTCACTGGCCAGCGTTCGAGTCAACGGATATTCCGCCACGGTCACGTGCGCACTCGAACCGTTGTCGTAGGCCGGGGTTCGTCCGATATTATGAAAACTATCATTCGCGCGAGGCTTGAGACCTTCCTCGATCGCGGGCATTCCCTTGGCCCTCACATCGATATAGGCCCGTAACTGTTGCTTGGCCTCCTCCTGAGCGATGAAATCCTGCCAACCGGGAATACCAACCGCTACAGCCGCGATGATGGCCGCAATGACGCCACCCCAGAAGATCGAGAGTTTCAGCCGGAAAAATTTGTCCTCCTCCGTGGCGGATGCCTGTCGCGGAGGCGAGACGCGCGTACGGCCTTCCTCCCGGGTGAGGTCACGCCCGGATCCGGGCGGCTGGTTGACGCCATCGGCGGGATTGTCTGGTCCTGTCTCATTCATCATCGACCTCTCACTTTCTTATTCCTATGCTCCTCGATGCACGAGCCGGATAGAGGCCCAGCATACACTCAGTGTAAAACAGGCGTGAGTTTTTGCAGCACTGGGAGAAGCCCTCGCCAGTTCCAGCACAGCCCCCCGGCAGACGCGTCCGGAAGCATACCATGCTGGGCCGCACCAAAGGTGGGGACTCTCAGACATCTTTGCTCCCCTCCGTCCAGGCCGGCACTGACCGTCTCACGCCTGCAGAGCCCCGTCGAGCCCGAGGCAAGGCTCTGCGAGCGACCGGTGAGGATGTCACAGCATGATGACGAGATGAAAACCCGGCAGCTCAACGCGATCATTTTTTCGATGATATTGTACGATTCCGCGTTATAGTACTGGCCGAATGAGACTCCACACGCCAGCAGCCTCACGTGTCCCCGATCATGAGGCCGGTAGCCCATGATCGATCACGGAAGCGGGAGTGACGTGTCAAGCCTAGCGCATTTTGTGAACATCTCATCATTCCACGGACGCGGACCCGGTCGAACCGTTTATCTCACGAAAAGGTACCTAGGCGACATTCTGGCGCGGTGTACCTTTGCTTTCTGTGTGTCGGCGGTCGCTTGTTTCGCCGCTGAAAACAACCCGGACAGCGAATGGCATTATGGCGGATACGTGGATGTCGGTTATGCCGTCAATTTCAATTTCCCGGAAAACCACCTATGGCGAAGCAGGGGCACCACTCCGCGGGTGAATGAACTCGCGCCGAACATGCTGATGGCCTATGTGCAAAAGAATCCCACGGTCTCGTCGCGCTGGGGCATGGAATTCGGCATTCAAGGCGGTTATGACACCGACGCACTCATCCCGACGGCCATTCCAAACCGCGACCGGCCGGTGGATGGAGTCGATACGCTGCGGCATTTCTCCCGCGCGAATGTCTCTTACCTGGCACCCGTGGGCAACGGGCTGGTGCTGACCGCGGGGCTCTTCAACAGCTATATCGGATATCAGTCTATTTTCGCCAAGCAGAATTTGAACTATACCCGCACCTATATGGCCGACAACGCTCCGTACTATATGTTCGGCGTGGCCGCTGAATACGCGATGACGCCCCGTCTGCAAACGAACTTCTACATCATCAACGGCTACAATTACCTGTCCCATCCGAACAATCAATTCAGTTACGGGACACGCGTGTCCTACGCGGCCGACAACGGTGTAACCTTCACCGAAAACCTGTATTACGGGCCGGATCAATTCAATACGTCGCAGAGGTTTTGGCGGTTCTTTTCCGACAGCATCATCGAGTGGAAGCAGGACAGACTGACCCTCGCCTTCGCGTATGACATCGGAACCGAACAGGCGGCGGAACAGGCGGGACACCCCCGCACGTTTTGGACGGCCGCGGCTCTCTATGCCCATTGGAAGGTGTCAGGTCCCTGGAGCGTGGCAGTTCGTCCGGAAGTCTATTGGGATCGTAATGGCAGGATCTCGGGCTCGGAGCAGTTGCTACGCGCGGTGACGACGACGCTCGAATACCGCATTCTCGCCTTACCTCAAAGCCTGGTCGCGCGTCTGGAGTACCGGTACGACGAGTCGACGGGAGCGGGCGGAGGATTTTTTCGCCGGGGCGAGATTGGGCCCGGCGTCATCGGCTTAGCCAAGGAACAACAGCTCATCCTCTGCTCGCTTATCTGGGCGTTCGATCGATGACCGCTGCGCGGTCCTGACGCTGGAACACCAGTCTCACGGAGCGGATGCACCATGACCGTAGTTTCCGGGGTACAATTGCTGGCGAAGTTTTCCTCAATCACATGTGATATGATTCGTCGCCCTAGGACAGGCAGGTATAACACGCTATGAGCACGCTTCTCATCTCACTGATTCTGGCCCTGGTCGCGGTGGCCTTTTCCCTGCAAAATACGGAGGCAGTGACAATCCGCTTCCTCCTCTTCGAGTATCAGACCTCGCTGGTGCTGGTCATCCTCGGCGGGCTGGCGATCGGCGCGATTCTGGCTTTGATTGCGTCCATCGGTCCCCGGCTCAGGCGGTCTCGTCAAATGCGGCAGTTGCAGGAAACCGTTGCCACGCAAGGAAGCCGCATTCATTCCCTGGAAGCGCAGCTTCAACAGGCGCAGCCCCCGGCCAAAGAATCCTCATCATTTCTCTCCGAATTATGACGACAGCACCTCAATCCACTCGCTGGTTTCATGCCCCGTTTCAGATCCCATCCTATGTGCGCCATCTCGTGACCTGTAGCCTGTTCACGCTCACTCTCTGCCCGGCCGCCTCCGGAAACCATGATGTCCCGATCCCTCTGTCGGAAGAAGGGTTCGCGGCTTCCATCGAGCCGCGCATCTCCGGAACCCTGAAGGCAGGGAACGAAGCCGTCACCCATCACAACTTGGGACTCGTCCTGCTCTCAAGACAGGACATCAAGGCGGCCACCGACGAATTCCGGACCGCCATTCAACTGAGCCCTGAGTTCTCGGACGCCTATCACGGGTTGGGTCTCTGCCTGATGAAAACGGGAGACATTCCCGGTGCAATTCAACGGTATCGGCAGGCCATCCAGTTTGACCCGCTCTATTCGCTGGCCCACACCAACCTCGCGTTGGCCTTGGAGATGGATGGCGACATCGACGCCGCGGTGGAAGAATACCGCGAGGCGATTCGCCTGCGGCCGGACAACGCGGTGGCACACAACAATCTCGGGATAGCTCTCAAGTTCTTGGGTGACGTGGACGGAGCGATCGCCGAATATCGATTGGCGATCAAGAGCCGCCCCGACAGCGCCCCGGCGCACAACAACCTCGGGGTCGCGCTGCAATCGAAGGGCGACCTCCAAGCTGCGATTCTCTCGTACCAGGAGGCATTCCGGTTGCAGGCCGGCGCCGGTGCGGTCTTGTATGCGCTCAATCTGGGGATGGCGTTGCAGACCAGCGGCAAAGTCGACGGCGCGCTGGGACTCTATCGCACCGTCGTGCGACTCAAGCCGGAGCTCGCCGAGGTCCACTACCAGCTGGGAACGGCATGGCAGGTCAAGCAGGACCCTGACAAGGCCATTGCGGCATACCAGGAAGCCATCCGCCTGCGACCGGACTATGCAGACGCCTATGCAGGACTGGGCACCGCCTACCAGTTAAAGGGCGATTCCGATCAGGCGCTGGCAAACTTGCAACGGGCCACTAACCTGCATACGGTAGCGGCGCTGATGCATTATCGATCCGGCATGAAATCCCTGGTCGCCGGAAAGCCGCGCAAAGCCGGACATGCCTTGGCGGAATTTCTCCGCTTGATCCCGGACAATCCCGATACACACGACAAAATCGTCACGGCCAAAAACATGCTGAGTGAACTCACCGAGCCGGCGCACAAGGACGCGCCATGACCCGATCGCGCTTCGGCCTTCTGGATGAGGGGTTGTGGACAGAGGGATAATTCGCGGTTGGCGCATTTTCGCCTGTGTCATTACAATGACGATGCTGCCCTTGGCAGGCTGTCTCTCGCCCATTGCCCTGCACGAAGCGGTCCTGGAGTACGACCGCGCGGCCAACAGAATCCAATCGGACATGTTGCTGCTGAACATCGCGCGGGCGCATCATTTTCAACCCCTGCACTTCACCGCCGTTTCCAGTGTCGCCGCCACCTTCGATTTTACCGCCAACATCGGCATCTTACCTTCACAGGTGGAGCGCACCCCCTCGCCCGTCGCGCCGGGACTCGGCGTCAGCGTGGCCGAACGACCGACCATTACCATCGTACCGATCGAAGGGGAGGATTTTACCCGTCGCATCCTGGCCCCGATGGACTCTTCCCGGCTCTCGGCACTCTTTCAACAGGGGGCTGACTTCGGCCTGCTCTTTCGGCTGATGGCCAAAGAAATTGCGGTGAGCGGATATGGGGAATCCCAATATCTGAGAAACGATCCGATCGACCGTGAACAGTATGTCGCCTTCCGCCGGAGGGTCCTCCATCTCTCATCTTTGAATCTTGCCCGTTCCCTGTATGTCGGACCGATTGTGTTCGAAGACGCGCTTCCCATCACCATCTCACCGAAAATGCCGTCGGGAGAGGGGCTGGCCGGACTCGACAAAGTCATCATGGCCCAGGACAAGGGATACTACTGGAACTCCCACTCCAGCGACGGCACCGTCGTGCTGACGAAACAGGTCATTGGGTCGCATTGCGATCACCAACTACGACATCAGCAAACTGCCCAACGAGGTCCGCCGTCGGCTGAATGAGGAAGCGAATCAGCTCCCGCAAAATGCCGTGCTTATTGATGTCCGTCCGGGCGACCCGGGCGGGGACTTTCCGATGCATGGGTATTTTACCCTGAGAAGCTTCCACGCCATGATGCGGTTCATTGCCAACGGCATCGACGTGGCCCCGGAATTTCATGTCGAGAAGGATGCCCGAACCGGGGAAATCGCCAAAAACCCGCCATGGACCCTCCTGATCGAAGAGACGGACAAGCGACCTGCCGAGGCGGCCTTCGCCATTCGCCATGAAGGTCGCTGGTATTCGATCCGCAGGGCTCCCCAGGTGGAAGGACTCACGTTTCCATGGAATCAGGAAGCGTTCCGTCTCTTGAATCACCTGTATCAGATGACCGTGACCGAGCTGCGGGATGTCCCCACGCCCGCGATTACCATTGCCAAGTAAACTCTCCATCGAGGAGTCCTCCCGCCGCATGGAACGGCGGGCTCGAGCGGCCTCTGAACCCCACAGGAGATCCCCATGCGGAAATGTGTGATGCCATCCCTCCTCCTCTGGATATTAGGCTGCGTGGTGGCGACATCATGGACGCTGTCCCCCGGGGCGACGGCGCAGCCGGCGGAAGGGCTCACGGCACCCGGCACGGCCTCTAAGACTGTGAAAGGAGAGTTGGTCCGGATCGAAGGACGCTACTACGTGCTCAAGGACGACCAGGGAAAGGAAATGCACCTGCTCGTTAGTCCGGATACCGTGGCCAAGGGCTCCTTCAAGACAGGAGATCGTATCGAAGTATCCGCCTCACCGATTGAGCATGCGATGTTCATCAAACCTCTCTCGCAGCGGCACGTGGAAATTGATTTGGAGGCCGCGACGCGCACGATTCGCGGCCGCCTCATCAAAATAGAAGGGAAGTACTACGTCTTGAAGGATGCCGCAGGCCATGAGTATCGCCTGCTCGTCACCGCGAGCACTGAAATGGTGGGAGCATTCGATCCGGGTGACGATCTTGAGATCGCAGTATCACCCGTTGAACATGCCATGAGCATCCGGGCGAATCCCTGATCAGATCGAAGCATGAGGTTGCCGGACTGGTCACGTGAGTGGCGAACGCCGGGAGACACTTAAGTTGCGCCGGTCCTCTGTCCACGAGGGCGAACCAGACGCCCGATGGTCAAGCCCTGCACGAGTATCGAAAACACCACTACGGCATAGGTAATGGTGACGATCGCGTTCCGCGGTTCTCCCTGCGGAATCGACAGCGCCAGGGCCACCGAGATCCCGCCACGCAAACCTCCCCAGGTCAGCACGGCGATGGTTCGTTCGCTGAATTCGCGGACCAGACTGAAGAGTTTGATTTGCACGCCGACACTGAGGAATCTGGCCAGGAGCACAATCGGAATGGCCATGAGGCCTGCCAGGACATAGGGCCGTTCCAGACTCAGGACCAACACTTCGAGGCCGATGAGGACGAACAGCACCGCGTTCAGTAACTCATCCACCAATTCCCAGAAATCATCGAGGTGCTCACGGGTCTTGTCTGACATGGCCCACCGGCGGCCATGATTGCCGATGAAGAGCCCCGCAACCACAACCACGATCGGTCCTGACGTGTGCAGGGCATCCGCCAGCGCAAAGCCGCCCAGGACGAGCGCCAACGTGATCAGGATCTCGACCTGATAGTTATCTACCGACTTCAACATGCGGTAGGCGACATAGCCCAGCGCCCAGCCGAGCACAGCACCGCCGATGGCTTCCTCAATCAGCAGGGTAACGACGCCGAGCGCGGTGATGGAGCTCGGAGGAAGCAGGCTCAACAATACGATAAACACCACGACTCCGACACCGTCGTTAAAAAGCGATTCGCCGACGATTTTTACTTCCAGAGGTTTAGGCAGGCGGGCTTCTTTCAGAATACCCATCACGGCAATGGGATCGGTGGGTGCGATGAGCGCCCCGAACAGCAGGCAGTAGATCAGCGGGAGATCAAGCCCGGCAAAATTGAACAAATAATATCCCAGGGATCCGGTGACGACTGTCGATAGCACCACGCCGACGGACGCCAGCGCTCCGACCACCCACTTCTGATCCAACAATTCGGACAGATTAAGGTGCAACGCTCCGGCAAACAAGAGACAGCCCAACATGCCATGCATGAGCGCTTCATTGAAATCGATGCCCATGATGAACCGTTTGGCCCCGTTTTCAATCCCGATTCCCAGCTTACCTAGCAACACCACCATGAGAGACAGGACCAACGAAATGACCATGAGGCCAATCGTCTTGGGTAGCTTGAACAAGCGGTGGTTTACATAGCTGAAGACCGCTGCCAGGCAAACTAAGATGGTAATCGTGTGGATAAAGCTCATAGAAATTGTCGCAGAAGGTTCACTGCCCGGTTGACGGTTTCGGGGCGACTGCAGCGGTCGACTGAACAACGCCCGTTCTCTCTCTGCCGGCGTTCCTGTTTCGCATAGTCATGTCTACGTGCCACCATACTGCGGAGGAGAGGGTTGCACAATCCATTTTTCCTTGCATGCCGAATCCCCGGTGCGTTCATCGGGCGGGATGGGCGACCCTTCTCACGGCAGCGAGGTGACCGCGAGAACCGGTGCGCTGCGCGCACGCCGTGATCGTGGGCTATCGGTCCAGTGGAATATACATCTCGCCCACCAGCTTTTGCCCCTGGGGAGAGAGGGCCAGGTCGAGGAAGGCTCTGACCAGCGGCGAGGGCTGCGGCTTCGTCAAAAACAACAGCGGGCGTTTCAGGCGATACTGTCCCGAGCGGAGGGTGGACGTCGCCGGTTCGACCCCGTCAATCAGGAGGATCCGGACAGATATTCCGTACGTCATCGCATCCAGCGCCGCCTTCAGGGAAAGAAATCCGATGGCATCCAGTTGTCCTGACACACGGCTGAGAACTTTCTGGTCGGAACGGATCGGCTCGGCTGCCTCGGGAATGCGGCTGACGACGCCGAGTGACCGCTCGAATCCGTCGGTGAGATTTTGATCGTCCGGGCGCACCACCAGTCGCACCCTGCCTGACGCCCTCTCGTCGAGTTCCGCCCAGTCCCGAACCGTTCCTGAAAACAGAGACGCCGCTTGGTCTGTCGTGAGGTCGGACACGGGATTGGAGAAATTCACGATCACGGCCAGCCCATCCCAGGCGACGGGAGTCGCCAACAAATCGGGTTCCTCCCTGCCACCGACCGCAAGATCGGCCTCGCCGTCCTTCACCATTTCGCCGGTGCGAAAATTCCGGTTCCAGCGAATGTCCACCGACGTGCCGATGTGCGCCTTCTCAAAGGCTTGAGCCAGTTCCTCGATCACGGGCCGCTCCGGACCTCGACCGGCGACGGTGATAGTGCCTCGCAATTCACCCGCGAGCCCCTCCGATGACAGGAAACTCGATACCAGTAGGAACGCCCAGATCCAACGGTCAGATGGATGAGCACGAAAGCGGGACGTGTTCATTTTCCTTACACTCCAGGATGGCGAGACGAATCGGTTCCCACATCGTCGTTGCTGAGGCGTCGAGGTTCCTCTGGGCCGGACCACCGGCCTCAAAGCGGGAATCGCAGCGAGCGGATCATAGCATTAACGCAGACGTTACGGTGAGTCCGGATGAGATACCCGGGCGCGTAGGTTATACATTCGATGCCGGTGCCTATCCGCGAGAGAATCGAGCCATCCCCCCGCCCACATCCGCATCGGCCTCGCCGGCCTGGGGCAGCAAGGGGCAGGCACAGCCAGGACCCTGCCCGAATACTTCCCATGCATGGTGTGATCATCATACGGCTCTCAGGCGAACCATCTGGCATGTACGTACCATCTGGTGCGCAACGCGTTGATCGGGGGAGTGGTCGCGCCCTTGGGACGCCCCTGGATTGCCTGAGTCGGGTCGATTCAACCACGCGACTGCCTTTCGAACGTCGCCGCGGGCCATCCGTGAGTCCGGACTCCGGCGGGAGGTCAACCGGCTTCAGAAAGAGGTGCACAAGGAAAACAACTTCCACCAGATTCTCGGAACAAGTCAGTCGATGCAAGCCGTGTTCGACCTGATCAAGCGCGTAACTGACAGCCCCGCCAATGTCTTGGTTAACGGCGAAAGGGGCACGGGAAAGGAGCTGATCGCCAAGGCCATTCACTACAACAGCGACCGGCGCGATGCCCTTCGTTCCCGTCAATTCCACGCCCCCAACCGGCCTGCCAATTACCAGATTCCCGACATTTCCGCCTCATTTTCCCGTCAGCTATGGTGTCTCCACCATGCTTTGTGTACAATTCTCCCGCGCCCGGGATTTCGATCGGGAGCATCGTACGAAGTCCATCTGGCATCCTGTCCCACCCTTCTGCCAGGAGATACGATGTATACGAATCATCCTCTACAGCAGTCCGACTCCCAGCAGGAAGCGACGCCTGATCGTACATCTGCGCCGACTCTTCCCGACGGGACTGAGACGGCTGGCCTACTCGCGGCCTTGCGAGAGAAAACGGCAGCGCTCGAAGCGGAGGTGGCACGGCGACAACTCTCAGAGGAGCGTCTGCGTCGGCGGGATGCAGAAATGGCAGACTTTCTCGAAAATGCCGTTGAGAGTCTCCATCAAGTCGGACCCGATGGCACGATTATGTGGGCCAATAAGGCCGAACTGAGTATGCTGGGATTTGAAGCGCACGAATACATCGGACATAACATTACTGAATTCCATGCCGACCAACACGCCATCGCTGATATCTTGCGCCGCTTGCTCAAGGGCGAAACATTACACAACTACCCAGCCCGTTTGCGCTGCAAGGACGGGTCCATCAAGGACGTGCTGATTCATTCGAACGTGCGGTGGGAAGAGGGCGCCTTCAGTTATACCCGTTGTTTCACACGTGACATTACCGAGCGCAAGCGCTTGGAAACCGAGTTAGATCGGCGCGTAGAGGACCGCACGCGAGAACTGGTGGAGTCTCACCGGAAGCTCAGAACCTTAGCCGCGGAATTGAGCCTTGCGGAAAATCGGGTGCGTAAAACGCTGGCCAGTGAGCTGCACGATTATCTGGCTCAACTTCTGATTGTCACCCGCCTGAAACTGGGACAGGCCACAGTCGAAGCCAAGCCGCATCCCAAACTCCAACAATTGTTGGAGGGCGCCGACGGGGTGCTCAACGACGCGATCACCTACACGCGCTCCTTGATGGCGGAACTCAATCCGCCGATTCTGGGGTGCGGCCTACCCATGGGCCTGAAATGGTTAGCGGAGAAGTTTCGCGCCCATCACATTGACGTGCAGGTGGATATCCCGGAGTCCCTCGATCTGCAGCTTTCCGAGAATCAGTCCGGATTACTCTTTCAGTGCATTCGAGAATTGCTGATGAATGTCGTGAAGCATGCCGAGACCGATCGAGCCACGATCACCTTGACTCGTACGGCTGAGCATGTGTCCGTTCATGTATCAGACAGTGGCAAAGGCTTCGGCCCTTCCGCGATACCCACAACGTTGAGCACGGACCAGTCCCTGACACAATTCGGTCTATTCAGTATTCGAGAACGCATGGAGGCACTGGGCGGTCGTCTGGACGTACAGTCGGGTCCCGATCAAGGAACCAGAGCGAGCCTGATACTGCCGTTAGCGGAGGCTGAACCCACGCTCCCTGTTCATGACGTCAGGACTGCGCCTCACGGCCTTGCCGGCATGAAATCGAGGGATTCCAACGCCTCCCTACGTATCCTCCTCGTTGATGACCACGCAATGGTGCGGGAAGGCCTGCGTGAGGTGTTGGAGGGTTATGCCGACATACAAGTCGTGGGTGAGGCCGCCGATGGGGAAGAGGCGATCGCTAAAGCGGACGCCCTCGTCCCGGACGTGGTCGTTATGGACATCAATCTGCCCAGAATAAATGGCATCGAGGCCACGAGGGAAATCAAGGCCCGAATTCCGCACACCATCGTCATAGGCCTATCGGTGCACCAGGCCAGCCAGGTTGAATTCGCACTCAAAGAAGCTGGCGGGTCGGCCTACGTGACCAAGGATTCCGCAGCCGCCTCGCTCTACGAAGCGATTCAAATCGCAGTACAGCAGAGTCGCCCGCCGACCCTGCACGGCCGTGCTGAGTCATAGTCATACCTGAATGCACGATCGCGTCCACCCGCCTGTATTCACCCTCAGTTCCTCCCTTTCGAATGCAACGCCTGCCACTACCAGTTTTTTGTTCGTGATCCTGTCGCGAACTCGTGTTGCGCGATGAACCGATAATCCTTCCTTTAGCTGCCAGATGACCCAGGCGCGGGAATCCCCGCTCGTCAAATGATGGCGAGGCGACTTTACACCATCGACGGTCCGTCATCGAAGACCTACCGATCGTTCGAAATCACGTTTTAGCTGGCGACCAGCGACGGATGCGATAGATTTTTAGCTTGGGGCCAGGAATGGGAGAACCGTGAGCACAACATGCGCCCAGAGGGGCGAACAGCAACTTCACTGAATGCTCCCGGCTGATCATTCCACCCCTGCAGCCCATGCCTCAATGGGCTCGATACAAATCAAAACCCTTGGACTGGAGTGACTTCGAGATGCCGGTTAATCACGTAAAAGCTTTGGCATTGACACAGAAACACCGAAACGCGTTTTGCTTTGGATGCGGACAAAGACCCGCGGACGCTCCGGCCGATACGATGTGGACGATCTGGACGGCCGATATGTTCTACTGTCCCGCCTGCGCGAAGGAGGAAGGCATCGGCCCGGATATGTACTGATCTTGACCGCACCCGCTGATGGAACCGTCGTTCGGGCGGGGAGGAGGTAGTGAACACTGGCTCTCAGTTCCTGAGCCGGCGAGGATCCCGGCATGGGGGTTGCCCATTGTATTCTTCCACTCGCCTCGGACATCTCCATGGCAGGGTCTTTGGACTGTTCGGGCGCACTGAATCGGGGGGATCGACAGGGACGGGAGTGAACCCGCCTCATCGAAAAATTTCCAAAGCCATACCTGATCGACGGCCGGCAGCTCGACACATTCCTCACCCAACGAACCTGGGGTCCCTGACTTCCCTCCGGCCGATCGACCCTCAGGGACCATTGACCGACCGGCAAATAAGTCCGCAATCTATTACCGCGGATGATTCCGGATGCTTAGGTGTCCGAATGGTGCAGCCGCTGGTGAAAGTGGCCTCAAGGCAAGGCTTGCCAGTGCTTTATCTGCGGCGTTCGCCCCCGCGTGGGGCCGTTATTCGAAATCCGTGATCTTAGGGCGGCACGCCATAGGTTATTCGCGTCTGTCCTTGTTTTTACAATTCGGTTGGTCAAATGCAACTCCGTCGGTAAAGTATTGTTCACGGGTCGCCTTCCATCAGATCTGATTGGTCCACCGCAGGGAGTCTTCACCCTCGATGCCTACCAGCTTCACGCTTCTTTTGATTGAAGACAGTCGTCAGGATGCAGAATTAGTTCTTGAGACTCTCCGTGACGGCGGGTTTGATCCCATCTGTCGGCAGGTTGATACCAGGGAAGCGTACTTGAGGGAACTCAATGCCAGCTCCCCCGATTTGATCTTGTCCGATTTTTCGCTACCTCAGTTTGATGGAAAGTCGGCGTTACAATTATTGAAGGCAAGTGGATTGGAAATTCCCTTTATTATTGTGTCAGGGTGCATCGGCGAGGACATGGCCGTGGAGTGTATGAAGGCCGGCGCCGAAGACTACCTACTAAAGGACCGGCTGGGGCGCCTGCCGCATGCCGTGTCACAGGCACTCGACCGGAAACGCCTGCTTGAGGAGAAACGCCAAGCGGAACAACGGTTATTCCTCGAAACTTTTCATGATCCACTCACTGGCTTGCCGAATCGCTCGTTGTTTCTTGATCGAGTCAATCGGGTGATTCTTCGAAACCAACGAGAAATCGGTCGCTTGTTTGCAGTGGTCTACCTGAACCTCGAGGGATTTCAAATCGTGCACAATAGTCTGGGACCTTCTGCCGCTGACCGCTTGCTCATCGAGGTGAGCCGACGCCTCTTGATGAGAGTTCGCTCCGCCGACACGCTGGCTCGCCCCGGCGGAGAAGATTTCGTATTCCTCCTGGACAATCTCAAATCCGACGACAACGCAACGAGAGTGGCGGAACGAATCCGGCAGGAGTTCGCGCTGCCGTTCTCACTGGACGGGCAGGACATTTTTCTCACAGCGACCTTGGGTATCACCCTAAGTGCCACCGGATACAATGATGCGGAACATGCACTGCGGGATGCCACGACGGCGCTTCAGCGCGCACAGGCGCTCGGCCGTTCCGGGTTTGCCATATTTGATCAGGTCATGCACAACCAGGCCATGACCCGACTCAAGCTGGAAACCGATTTGCGTCAAGCCCTGGAGCGAAACGAGTTCCGACTGCATTACCAGCCCATCATCGATTTGGACATAGGATGTGTTACCGGATTTGAAGCACTCATTCGTTGGCAGCATCCGGAGCATGGACTCATGATGCCGCAGGCGTTTTTGACGGTTGCCGCCGAACTGGGCATGCTGCCATCAATCGGCGCATGGAGCTGTAGGGAGGCTTGCAGGCAACTCCGTGCCTGGCAGGATGCATTCTTAAAAACGCCGCCGCTGACGATGAGCGTGAACCTGTCTACCGAACAGTTCGCTGACCTCGACCTGCTTTCTAAACTCCAACAGATCGTGGAGTTTACCGCCATCGAGCCCGGAAGCCTGAAGATTGAGATCACCGAATCCGAAGTCATGGAAAATCCGAAAGCTGTATGCGACATGTTGTGCCAACTCAAAAAATCTGAAATCGATGCCTGCTTGGATGATTTCGGAACAGGATATTCGTCTCTCAGCTACCTCCAGCAACTGCCGATCACTTTCATCAAGATCGATCAGTCATTCGTACGGCGGTTGGGCGGGGAAGACGATGCCCTGGCTATCGTGAAGACAATTGTGGTTCTGGCACATCAACTGGGGCGCAAGGTTATTGCAGAAGGGGTCGAAACGGTCGAGCACCTGAACCTGCTTCGGTCGCTGGGCTGTGAATATGCCCAAGGATATCTATTTGCGAAACCCCTTCCCGATGTCGAAGCCCGCAATCTATTAATGGCCAGTCGCCGATGGTGACCTGCCCGCGAGGGATTGGAAACGGCCGGCGCATGCAAATAGTTCGAGAATTACAGGGCTGCTGAAAAACCCTACGCATAGGTAATGGAAGAGGCCTCGCTGCCGCATCGGGGTCCGTCCGCCGCCAGCGATGCCAGCAAGCCAGATCGTTTGGGGCTCTATCAAACAAACGGCCAGTCATTTGCTGCATCGCAAGAAGAGTAACAGGCTTGTGTCCAACACCATGCTGCTTTTCTAAATGTTCATCTCTCACTGGGCGAGGCTGTAGGCGGAAATGAATAGACGTCAAGTAGATTACTGCTCCATGATCACGCTCTTCATCGGACTCGGCGCGGGTTGCACAACACCTTCTGTCTGTCCCGTACAAAATGAGGTTTCCTCCCCGACCCTGGCGTCTTCCGCCTTACAACAGAAAGTGAAGGAGCAGGACAAGCGAATCGCCGAACTGTCTATACAGTTGAATCTGCTGAAACGGATTGATCAAGACAGGAAAAGGGATCGCTAGATCCTGCACGCATGGCTGAGCAGGCAGGCGCATTGAAGGCGATGCACGGATCGTTCGGACCGGCTCACTGGGATAAATGGCGGATCGCAGTCAGATCGGTTTACTGAGTTTGGTAGCGAGTAGATGCACCTGAACATCGGAAGTGGGGAGGTCGCTCAGCGGCATGTCATGCCACGCGGGTCGCTTTGCCACCTGCGTCGGCTTTGTTCGCCCATCTGGTCAGAATGCGCGTGAGTTGTTCGACGTTGACTGGTTTGCTGACATAATCATCCATCCCGGCACTAAGGCAACGCTCGCGATCTTCCTGCATCGCATTCGCCGTGAGCGCAATGATAGGGATATGCCTGTTCAGTTCTCCCCTCATCTCTAGCTCGCGAATTCTTCTGGTGGCTTCAAATCCGTCCAGTTCAGGCATCTGGCAATCCATCAGCACTACATCGTAAGGGAGCCGCCGGATCGCATCGATGGCTTCCAAGCCATTGGCAGCGACATCGGCTTTGTAGCCCAAATTTTCTAATAAACGAACCGCAACTTTCTGATTGACGACGTTATCCTCCACAACCAGCATTCGACCGCGGCTGCAGGCCTCAGCTTCTATCAACTGATGTTTTGTGACGAGTGGTGCGGACACCATGCTCGACGGCAGAGTCGTTGCCTGACCCAGGACCAGCTTGATACAAGCATACAATTGGGCCTGACGTACTGGTTTAATTAGGTACCCTGAGATACCCGCTGCCTGCGCCGCCTTCGCGCCCCCCCGTTTCGACATACACGTGAGGAGGATCATCTTGACTGACGCGGTGCGCGGATCCCCCTTAATGGTTTGAGCTAGTTCTAGACCGTCCATGCCGGACATCTGGCTGTCGAGAATGACCAGGTCAAACGGCTGTGGTCCCAATGCTGCTTCGCGCAACATGGACAGCGCTTCTGACGGTCTGTCCGTCTCCGCACAGACCATGCCCCATGCCTGCGCATAGTGTCGAAGCAGCCTTCGGTTTGTCGCCGTGTCATCGACAATACATAACCGTAGCCCGCGGAGATCATCCACTCCCAGCAGAGAAGGGTGGTCGTTCATTTGCTGTCGCCCTAGCCGGACTGTGAACCAGAAGCGGCTTCCCTCCCCTAGTGTGGATTCGAGACCTATTTCTCCGCCCATCAGCGCCGTCAAGCGTTTACTGATAGCCAACCCCAGGCCGGTGCCACCATACTTCCTCGTGGTGGAGCCATCAGCCTGACTGAAAGAGTGAAAGAGCTTCCCGATGTTGTCCGGGCTGATTCCAATACCTGTATCCACCACGTCCATACGGATGATGACGTCCTCACTCACGAACTCCTGCAAGCTGACTTGCACGCTCACTTCCCCGCGCTCGGTAAACTTAATGGCGTTCCCGATCAGATTACTCAAAATTTGGCGGATTCTACCGGGATCACCATGGACCCTCGAGGGCACGGCTGCGTCCATCAATCCCACCAGATCTAGGCCCTTCCGTTGTGCCGCCTCGGCCATGAGTTCCACCGTTTCTTCGAGCATGGTGCGTAAGTCAAAATTAATACGTTCAATGGTCAGTTTTCCTGCTTCAATTTTTGAAAAGTCCAGAATGTCATTAATAATGGTGAGCAACGTCTCCCCGGACCGTCGCACCGTTTCAGCAAATTCCCGCTGCTCAGGCGATAATCCTGTATCGAGGAGAAGTCCGGTCATACCGATGACGCCATTCATGGGCGTCCGAATTTCGTGACTCATGGTGGCGAGAAAGTCCGCTTTGGCTTGGGCACTCCGCTCGGCGGCCTCTCGTGCCAGGGATGCGCTCCGTTCGGCTTCCAAGCGTTCGAGGAATTGTCCTATCTGAAGTCCGACCAAATGCAGCGCAACGAGCAAGGCCTCATCACGGTCTTGTACGCTGGACCAAAGAAACTCCATAACTCCTAAGGTAATCCCCCCCGATCTGATGGGAAAGGCAACCACCGACTGTAATCCACAGAGTGCGGCCACGTCTTTTCGTGGGAAATCCGAGTCGTCTGCAATCTCTCGGATCCAAGTAGGATTGTGTGTCGAGAGGACGCGTCCCGGCACACCTTCGCCCGCACGGAATGAAATGGATCGAGAACGCATCTCAAACGCGTCATATTGGGTTGGCGACGCACTCCAGACCGACCGACAATGAAGTGATCCCTCCTCCGCATTTGTGAGCCATAAACCTGCGGTATCGGCAGAAAGAGCTGCCCCCACCTTCACCAGGATTAGGGCCAGCCCGGCCTCAGGGTCTCGTGCCTCGCTCATTACGCGGGCAGCCGCATACTGGACAGCCATCCGCTGTTCCATGCGTTTACGGTCGGTGATGTCTTGGACTGTTCCAACATGTCCTCGAATCGTGCCGTTCGCATGGTACAGCGGACGGGACCGGCTATGAACCCAGCGCACGCGCCCGCTGGGTTGCTGCATGCGGAATTCTGCTTCATATTCTTGGCCGGCAGGGACGCACTGGCTCCATCCTGCCACCATAACGCCACGGTCTTCCGGATGGACGGCGAGACTCCAGTCCGTATGCAGACTAGCCTCCAGTGACAGGCCTGCCATCTCCTGCCAACGCTTGTTCGTGTATACGGCGGTTCCCTGAGCATCAGTCACAAAGATTCCGTCGGGGGACATCTCACACGCGGAGTGGAAATGAGCCTCGCTTTCCTGCAATTCGACTGTCACACCTTCACTGAGACGCCAATAGAGAAGGATGGCCACACATTCAGCCAACAAAAACGCGCCATGAACGAGTGCCCAGGGCCAGGGATGGGTCCACGCCGCCGAATAGTCATTGCCCGATCGCGGCATCGTCCAGTCCATCAATCCATGATGAAGGACAACCAAGACGAGATTTGCCAGAATCGGAGCCCAGTCGAGATACAGCGCAATGAAGGCAATCATCACGAAGAAATGGAAATGCGCTTCGATACGCTCGCCGGACAAGTAAACCAGAGCCGCCGAACAAACAAACAATCCTATCGACATCGTCAGACCTCGCAAGAGGCGAGTGACATGCCGAATCGAAGCAACGGTAGCGATCAGGCTGATCCCCGCTGCAGCCAGGAGCGCATCTACGCGTGACTCCCCGTTCCAGCAGCCATAGATCGCGTAGGAGGTCGCGTGAAACCAAAGGACCCATAACAGGGTGGCATGTCGTTGATCCCAATGGTTACCGTTCAGTACTTGGCTGCAAGGGACCGCATTCCGTATCGCTAAGACAGCGCGCTTGGCCTGCACTATGCACCCGTTCATGGTATGGAGAGACATGGCGCTATTATGGCAATCAAACAACTCGGGTGAACCGCGGCAGGGGGAATTTTCAAGCTAACACCGAGCGTACCTGCGGACGCCGACGGTCTTCCCTATGCCCCTGCGCTCCTAATAAGAGTACCGTTACATTGTAAAGGAAGCCTCTTGGCGGGAAAGTGTATTCTCGTTTTAAACCTGGAACCATAAGGTCTGAACACCGTCACAAATGTACCGCCTGGCCTGGGTCCATCCTCCGGCGGCCGGTCGTTGCTAGCCACCATGGATGTTTTGACACTGGGCCTCTGACTAATGGGCAGCGGCAATGTCGCCGGTGCCTATCGATCCTTGCTTCGGTCGTGATCAATACGTTTCAGCAGGTTCAACTGCATAGTTAGCTCACTGATGCGTTTTTCCTGCACTCTTATTTTTTGTTGCAACCCGGATTCCGGCGAAGTCGATACTTGCCTAATCTGGGAAGAAGGTGCTGCGACGAGGCTGGGAACCTCACACGGAGGAGCAACCGCGCACCCCCCGCTGAGTGCTATCCCAGAGATGAGGAGCGAGGCATATCCCCATCGTTGTCCGTTCATAGCCATTGCTTCAATCTTTGCGCATAAAAGTGTCAGTGCCATATACGACCACCTTTGCATGTATGGTGGAACTCCGTCCCTTGACGGCACCTGTACCATCTAGACCGTCACAAGATAATCCTCCAACCGCTGCCGATCTTCGGTAGACATGCTAACGAACTCCACTGTAAACGCACCCCAATGGCCCCACGTTATCTTGGCGTGATCGATCCGAAGCGGCGAGTCGCTCCCAGGTAGGTGAATCCGCAACTCCAGCGTTCCTGATTCAGGAAGCTGCTGGGCACGAATGCTCCCTTCTGCGCCGGACATGAAGTCTAGAACGCTGGTCCGCTCACATTCTGGATTCCCGCCCATCGGCCAGTAATCCACCCGGCAGGATACCTTGAGACTCTGGTTCATATCTGAACCCTCCGCTTCGAAGTTCTTACTGCTCATGATTCAAGCGTAGTGGGGGTTCGCCAAACTGGCTATGCCGCAGAGGACGTACTATCAGGGAGTACGAATGGGGGGCTATCGGCGGGCTAACGTAAGAATGTTCTTTTGTGCGTGCCAGATGACGAACGGATTGAGACGTTCCCTGTCAGCGACGAACGCCGAACTCATATCTCAAGTATCGAACCGGGCAACCTGACTGGGTGACATCAATCTCGACCGTCCGGTTCCTGTGGGACCACCATGCTGGATGGATTAACGGCACCCCATTGGATTCGCCCGCTCCTGAGGACGGCAAGCTTCTGCCGCCGACGGCTGGAAGCCAACGCGGCACCCACTACGGTCCGCAAGGAATGGGACGTCCTGATGCGGATCATAAATCCTGCCGGCGATTTTGAGTAATCTGACCGAAGCCGTCTCAAGCGCGTTCAGCTCTCCGAGGTATCTTCCTGTCAGCGTACAGCCACAATCTTGGGTTTTTCGGCAGTGAGGTTTCAGGCAGCGAAACGGCAGACGTGTACCGTTCTCGCACAGCAGTGACCCAGCGGAATTTCGGAAGATTGTTCAGAGTGCCCTCCATACTGGACTGAGGGAAGCCAAGATTCTCGAAATCAAACGATTCTGAATCAAACAGCGGACTGATGGATGGTGGCTCATTTTGCGCGGGCTAAGACCCGCTGTAAAGGCACGCCGCTCGAACTCCCCTTGAAGGCATCCGCGCATCGGACACCCTGCCCACAAATCACTTCAACCGACGGTCGCATTGTTGTCGAACCCCAAGCTCCCGAAGTCAGCCGAGCTACTTGACACTACGCATAACCGGACGATTTTGTCTTATGGATTGTCCTATGAAGGTTCGGCCACCGTGAAGCCTAAGCTGAGGAAGGTTGCGAACTCATCGGACGATCAGGGGAAAGGTTGGTGGTCCCAACGGGATTTGAACCCGTGTCTGAGCCTTGAGAGGGCTCCGTCCTAGGCCAAGCTAGACGATGGGACCAGTGAGGCATCAGAAAGAGCGGAACTGTACCATAGCGGGTTTTGGCTTTTCAAACAGCAAGTCAAGTTTCTGAACGACACTTCGACGGCGTACACACATAACTACGCGGCATCGCTTGCGCCAATATTCCAATTAGCCTACATTGCTACTCATGCGGATTCGTGGAGTAGGCCATCGGATTTATCTCCTCACAGGCATGTTCCCGGCATTTCTGAACCTGGCCGGCTGTGGCGCAACTTTTCTGGAAGGGACTATCGCCCCACCCTATTCGAGTGCTTGGGCCCAATGCGGTAATGCCACGAAGGTACGCGTCAAACCGCCTCACTCTACGGTCACCATTTCCTACACCGAGCCCACAACCGGCACCGATGGCAAGCCTTTGACGAATCTCGCTCACACCACCATTTATTATAATGCCGGAGAGGGCCCCGTAATCGGCAAGGTCGTCCCTGCCTCACAAAGGACCGGTGGAGGAAAGGTTTCCCAAACCATTAACATTGCCAGTCAGAACCAGTCTGAGCAGGAGGTAACGGTATGCGTCACGGCCACCGATACCGACGACCGTGAAGGCCCTGCCTCTCCGTAAGCCCGCATCCCAGAACGCACTTGACAGCGCCCTTCTAACAGCCTACCTTTCTTCCACTTATTTGGGCGGGATGCGACCGAGTACCGCGCTCAATGGATTCTCAGGTCACCCTAGTTCGATACGCATGGAGCTACGAAAACCCGAGGCAGCCCGTCTCCCTCACCAGATGGAAGCGGAGCGATTCAAGCACAGTCTGGAAATCCGCCTCGGTTCCAATATTTTCCGCAACACAAATGGAGTTCTACGCGTTCAGGGCAAGGAGCAACTCGTCCTTGAACTCGGCCCAGAACGTGACCGGATCCTCCTCACCATCGATGTGTACGACGGCAGCGGCAATCATATCGCGCATCTCCGTCGTAACCGCTGGGCCTTCAACGACGGCAATCGATTCGCCCTGAACACGAGTGATTCCTCGCCGACGCTGTTCCCGAATCTGCCGTGGCTAAAGCTGGCGGATCAGGAAACCGGGGAGACTGTTTTGGAAGCCGCTGTGGCACCGGAAGGGAAAATCCAGGTCGCCACAGGTAAGTTTTATTCTCACCGCGGCCAGCTCATCGAAATCACTTCCCACTTCTGCCGGGTAGGTTCAACTCACACGCTGTTTGGTGATGTCTATGAAGCGGGTGGCGGGACTGCCGTACTCGGGTGACGGAGTCCCCTAACGAGAACTATCACTCACCCCGGTGGCTCAGGCTGTTTGGCTATGCAGCCACCTTATTGACAACGTCATCCTCACGAAAACGATTTCTGATCAACATTCCCCCCTCTGAAGACCAGACTTTTCCTTTTCACTAGCACTAGTTGGACACGTGGAAAGGAACGCCAAAAGAACCCCACCCGGGTGTTGATCTTAACTCTCTCAATACCAACCGACTCGCCTGCATGTCGTTGCATACATCCTCATTGGCCCCTTTAATAGATTTCTGTTTTGGACGCAATGCAGCCACCACGGCACTCCCCCGCCCAAGTCATTACAACTTTGCTTATGCCTGAAGGCCCCCCTCAGCGTCTGGAAGCTTTAGAAGCTCCAGCTTTCGGGACACCCGTGACTAACCTCCGGACGTGAGGTGACGAGGTTGAGGAATTTCAAATGACCCGTAAAATCCAAGTGGAGAGGGATGGATCTCGATGGGGAGCAACTATCAGGCACGATTTGGTCAAAATGCCGTAGCGCTAGCCAGACAAGCCTCGATGTATTCGTCCTCCCCCTTCCGGCAAGCTTGTGCACGCTTGTTTTTATCGTCGAACAGCGGAACCACCATCTCGCCCACCGTGGCATAACAGTCCCTCTTAAAAGATCCATCCAAGGTTCGGCAGAAGGCAAGACCCGGATCTGGACTGGCATCGGTGAGGATAAAATCCTTCACGGCACCGATGATGCATTGCCGGATTTGATCGCCTTGTCCAAGCCGGCAGAGTTCGTTGACGCGGACGGCATCGCGGAGGGTAAAGCCGCTGATATCACGACCCAAACTCCTATAGCAGGTTGTCTGGTGTTCGCCTTCCACACGAGCACATTGAGTGAAGGCTTGGGCAAAATCATAATTCAGGAACGTCAGTACTGCCGAGGTTTGCATGAGGTAACAGGATCTCAGATATTTTTCATTCAGAACCGAGCAGGGGTATAGGAGATCTTGTGGGTTCAAAAAACTTGTTGCCGACTCACTGTGGTGATGGCCGCCGGGCTGTGTTGCCCGCCTTGCCTGCTGAAACGTCACGATGTTTTCCATGAACACACCGCCATAGCAGGACTCGCGATCCCATGACCCGGGCAATGCATCGCAAAAGGCGAGACTTTTGAGGACATCATAATGAAACTGGATGGTCAGACCGTGTCCCAACCCATGAAGACAGTTGTACCGCTGGAATGAGTAGGCAGATACCGTTTCACTGGTCGGACAGAGGGGCAAAATATGCTGTGGCTCCACTACGGGCAAACTGCTGAGATAAGCCTGCAACACACCATGGTAGCAGCCCGACCAGAAGACATCCCGACAATGCGACAAGGCCAACGGGGCCGTGCCATACCGGGAGAACGATCGTTGACCGACATGATGGACGAGGGGATGCGCCTCGCGTAACGCCTCAGGGTCCTCAGCCGTGATCTGCTCGAGCGCGGTGATAGCCTTTTCGGTCCCCTCATTTTGCAGTACCGTCTCCAGCTGCTGCTGATAGCACTGTATTCTCTCGTCAAACGGCAAGACTCGGCAGGCCGCTGGAAGGGGGAGCTCGCCTGCCCAACCCCATCCCGCCCATGAGTTGCCCAGCAACAGCACAAGGATCCATGCACGCCAGCAAAACTTCACAATCCGTGCTCCTCTTATTTGATACCTACAAACCGCAAAGCGTCTGATTCTAGGCCAGATCGTTCGTCCGATCCAGGAAAATTCAACTCATGCGCTCAGTGTAGTGGCCTCGTAATCGAAGCCTCTTCTCCCGCCCCGCTGTTCTGTGATAGAACCATGCGCGTTTCCTCATCTGATCGACGGGACCACCGCAACCATGTCCACTGAACAGGAATCCCCCTCGCGCTCGGACTTTATCCGTGAAATCGTGGCAGCTGACCGGGCCGCCGGCAAACATGCCGGACGGGTCGTCACCCGCTTTCCACCCGAACCGAACGGCTATCTCCATATCGGGCATGCAAAGTCGATTTGCTTAAACTTCGGCATCGCCAACGAACAGCCTGGCGGAACCTGTCATCTCCGCATGGACGATACCAACCCGACCACAGAAGATCCCGAATACGTCCGGGCAATCCAGGATGATGTCCACTGGCTCGGTTTCGATTGGCAGAACAATCTGTTCTTCGCCTCGGACTATTTTGAACGTCTCTACGAGTATGCGGTGACTCTGATTAAAAAACACTGCGCTTACGTCGACAGCCTCTCGGCCGAGGAGATGCGCCGATATCGAGGCACCTTGACCGAACCGGGTCAGGCGAGTCCGTTTCGCGAGCGCAGCGTAGAGGAAAATCTCGAGCTGTTTCGACGGATGCGGGGGGGCGAGTTTCCAGACGGGGCACACGTGCTCCGGGCAATGATCGACATGGCTTCTCCGAATATCAATCTTCGTGACCCCGTGCTGTACCGTATCAGACACGTCGCGCACTATCGCACGGGCACAGCCTGGTGCATCTACCCCGCCTATGATTTCGCGCATCCGCTATCCGATGCGATGGAAGGCATCACACACTCGATTTGCACATTGGAATTCGAGGATCACCGCCCACTGTACGACTGGGTGGTTGAGAAGTGCGAGACACCCCATCGACCGCAGCAAATCGAATTCGCCCGGCTGAATGTTGCTTTTACGGTCATGAGCAAGAGGAAACTACTCGACCTGGTGGAGCGGAAGCTTGTCCACGGCTGGGACGACCCACGCCTCCCCACTCTCAAGGGTCTGCGTCGGCGGGGTTTCCCTCCCGAAGCACTGCGTGCGTTCTGCGAAGCAATCGGCGTGGCGAAGAGGGATGCGGTGGTCGAAATGCAGCTGCTTGAACATTTCGTCAGAGAGGATCTGAACAAGCGCGCCCCCCGTGTGATGGCTGTCCTCCGCCCGTTGCGTCTCGTCATCGAAAACTATCCGGAGGACCAAGTCGAACAACTAGAGGCAGTCAATAATCCAGAAGATCCAACTGCCGGGGTACGTCAATTGCCATTTTCACGCACCATTTACATTGACCAAGACGACTTCAAAGAAGATCCGCCCAAACAGTTCTTCCGCCTGACGATCGGCCGTGAGGTGCGGCTCCGGTATGCCTACATCATTAAGTGCGTCGGTCTGGTGAAGGACCCGGCCACGGGCGAGGTGACTGAAGTGCGATGCACCTATGACCAGGAGACCAAAAGCGGTGGGCCGCAAGCTCAACGAAAAGTAAAAGCCACTATTCATTGGGTGTCTGCGCCGCACGCCGTCGATGCGCAAATACGACTGTATGGCACGTTACTCCTCACGGACCCGGCCAAGATTTCACCTGATCAGGACTGGACTCAACACTTGAATCCGCTTTCACTCGAGCGTCTGCTGGCCTGCAAGGTGGAACCCAGCCTGGTGTCGGTCGCGCCGGGGACCAGGCTGCAATTCGAACGGGTGGGATACTTCTGCGCCGACCCCGATTCCTCACCAGGGCAACCTGTCTTCAATCGAACTGTTACCCTCAAAGACGCTTGGGCCAAGATCGAAAAGGCTCAAGTTCCTCGCTAATCATCCACGCTCACTGTCCCGAATTGGCCTTCCTGACTCTCCCACACAAAGTACTGCCATTCCGGCCTTCAGCAGCCTTGAACCTTAAGGGACTAAAGGCGAGAATCACGGCTCACGCAACCCCCAAACAATGAGCCCATGATGGAGATACAATGCTGACGCAATTCTTCTGGGAAGCCCGAGAGATTGAGAACGCTACATTCCGCGAGCGCCTCTCGCAATTGAAGGCAGCTATCCCCGGCGCAGCGACCGAGGCGCAACCGTTACTCAGGCGCATTCACAAGGCCGTATGTCGGCTCCACGATCAACTTCAGCTCATTGATCCCACACCACCGTTGCCACGCACGCTGGTCAGTCAGATCCGTTGTTTTGATTGCGGAACTTCCAACATGGAATCATTCCACAGCTCAACCCAGGGCGGGTACCATCTTTGCCCGACGTGCTTTCAGCATCGCCTCCATACGGGCCGGGCAAAGACTGCTCACTGAATATTGCATCCCGTATTGGTCGTAAAGACTCTTCCGCATATAGTACCCTGTGCCCTACGGCTCGCAGTCCACCATAGACCCTAGCCCCAGGAACCCCCCACACCGTATACTGCAATCTTTCCTTTTCGACCGTGAGGTATCCAGGTTATGGCCCCGAACATTCTGTTAAGTTGCGAATCGATCAGCAAGAGCTATGGGGTCAGGGCTTTATTTAGCGATCTATCCTTTGCGCTCTTCGACGGCGATCATGTGGGATTGATCGGACCGAACGGATCGGGCAAATCGACGCTGCTCAAGATTCTCATCGGACTGGAATCTCCCGATGAAGGCACGCGCACCTTGCGTCGTCATACCCGTGTCGGTTATGTCCCCCAGGAACCCAGCTTTCCGTCCCACCACAGTATCGAGCAAGTACTGCATGACACGCTGACCCAAGACGGGCTCGATCCTCATGAACAGGGTGGACGGATCGCCAGAGCCCTCAGCATTGGAACCTTTCCTGATGCCGAACAAGCGGTCTCCACGCTTTCTGGAGGCTGGCGCAAACGTCTTGCCGTCACTCAGGCATTGCTCCTTGAACCGGATGTGCTCCTTATGGACGAGCCGACCAACCATTTGGATCTGGAAGGCATTCTTTGGCTGGAGCAGCTCCTGCAAAACCGGGCCAAAGCCTTTCTTGTGATCAGCCATGATCGCCGCTTTCTGGAATCCGTCACGTCGCGCATGGTGGAGCTCAATCGTTGTTACCCCGGGGGTAGCTTTGAAGCCCGAGGCCGCTACAGCGATTTTCTCGAACAGCGTGATGCCACTCTCCAGGCGCAGGCTGACTACCAGGCTTCGTTGGCCAATCGCGTCCGACGTGAGGTGGAGTGGTTGCGCCGGGGGCCAAAGGCCCGCACGACCAAAGCCAAGGGACGCATTCAGTCAGCAGGAAAGCTCATCGACGAATTAAGCCAAGCTGAAGCCCGTTCGACGCAGGCCACGATCGGCATAGACTTCTCCGCCTCCGGCCGGAAGTCCAAGCAACTTCTGGTGACGAAACAGGTTTCCAAGAGCTTCAACCAGACGCCGGTGGTAACCAACCTCGACATGATCCTCGGGCCAGGACAGAAATTGGGTCTTCTGGGTCCCAACGGAAGTGGTAAGACGACGCTACTACGACTACTGGCCGGTACATTGGACCCGGATTCAGGAACGATTACACGGGCCGAGGGGCTGCGCATCGTGTCGTTCGAGCAACATCGCGAATCGCTGGATCAAGCCACCAGTCTGCGACGCGCGCTGGCTCCGGCTGGCGATGCAGTCGTCTATCAGGATCGTTCGATCCATCTGGTCTCATGGGCGAAGCGGTTTCTCTTCCGGCCCGAGCAGCTCGATCTTCCTGTGGCACGGCTGTCCGGCGGCGAACAAGCTCGCCTACTGATTGCCCGGCTCATGCTACAGCCCGCGGATCTTCTCATCCTCGACGAACCGACCAATGACCTGGATATCCCAACCCTTGAAGTGCTGGAGGACAGTTTATTGGAATTTCCAGGCGCTCTGGTCCTCGTGACCCATGACCGCTGGCTCCTGGATCGCGTCTCCACCCTCCTCCTCGCGCTGGACGGTACCGGTCGCGTTGACTGGTTTGCCGATTATGCACAGTGGGAGAACGCGCAAGAGCGGGCCAACGAATCCGCTAGGGAATCAGCCAATAGTGGGCTGACTGCCGACCATCAGTCAGAAAAAATTCCAGGTGATTCCTCGCGCAAGGCCAGAAAGCTTAGCTATCGCGAGCAAAAAGAATGGGGCACGATCGAGGAGAATATTGTAAAGGCCGAAGAAAAGATTTCAGCATGCCAGGCGGCGATGCACGATCCGTGTATCATGTCAGACGCTGCAGAACTGCAGTCACGAAGCCAGGCCCTTACTGCCGCGCAGATCGAAGTGGAGCGGCTCTACGCACGCTGGGCCGAACTGGAGGAGAAACGTGCACAGACCGTGTGAGGTGACCTGGCAGCTGCAGAAGGCATGCGGTCCCAAGCCTGTGGACCTGAAACGATAGCCGAGAAAAAATCTAAGGCAGAATAATTGGCTGGGGGACTAGGAATCGAACCTAGGTAGCCAGCTCCAAAGGCTGGCGTCCTACCGCTAGACGATCCCCCAGCGCGGTACGGAACCAAGACATCGAGCTGAGTGGCAACGTGTAGAAAAATTTTGGCTGGGGGACTAGGAATCGAACCTAGGTAGTCAGATCCAGAGACTGACGTCCTACCGCTAGACGATCCCCCAACCGGTCCACACAGTAATATAAGCTTCTCTATTCCGTCAAGGTTGCGGCCGATTCAGCAGCAGCTCAAGGTCGCGAAGCCTGTTCGATCCCCCGCCGAAGTCTGAGCAATGTACGGTCTCGGCCCAGCACCTCCATCACTTCAAATAGTCCAGGACTCGCCGTTCGACCTGTCAAAGCCACACGCACGGGCTGGGCGAGTTGGCCCATTTTGATGCCTTCTTCCTCGACCAGCTTTTTAAAGGCCTCTTCCCACTCCTGTTTTGAAAACGTGGGAAAGACCTGGAGTCGATCCACCAACTTGCTCAACAGGGGCACCTGGGCTGAGGTTAAAAACTTCTTCGCCGCTTCTTCCTCGTAGACGACGGCCTCGCCAAAATACGGCCTGACCCAGTGAACGACCTCGACCAGAGTTTTTGCTCGCTCCTTCACCATGACCACCAACTGCGCAAGCCATGCGGGCGAGACCGCGCGGAGTTCATCCGTGAGCCCGGCCTGTTCGAGCAAAGGCACAAGGGTCCGGGCGATCCGATCTGGCGGAGTGGTTTTCACGTATTCGCCATTGAGCCATAACAATTTATCGGGATTAAACACGGCCGCAGACGTCTGGACATTCTTCCAGGAAAACCTTTCGACGAGTTCTTCCCTTGTGAATAACTCCTGATCTCCGTGCGACCAGCCCAACCGGACTAAATAATTCACCATCGCCTCAGGCAAATACCCCATGTCCTGATAGGCCATAACAGAGGTCGCGCCATGACGTTTCGACAATCGCGCCTTGTCCGGACCCAGAATCATCGGCAAGTGCCCAAACTGTGGGAGCGGAAACCCGAGGGCCTGAAAAATCGGAATTTGGCGCGGCGTGTTCGTCAAATGATCGTCGCCCCGCACGACATGCGTGATACCCATCAACGCGTCATCCACCACCACGGAGAAATTGTAGGTCGGATAACCATTGGAGCGGAGAATAATCAGATCGTCCAGAATCTGGTTATCGAAGACCACGCGACCTTTAATCAAATCATCAACGACCGTCTGTCCGTCCTGCGGAGCCCTGAAACGGAGCGCCGCATCGCCACTGGGTTTATTCAGACCCAGATTTCGACATCGGCCATCGTACTTGGGGGACTTCCCTTTCGCCTCTGCTTCCTTCCGTCTGGTGTCAAGGTCATCCGCTGTGCAAACGCACCAGTACGCCTGGCCCCGCTCAAAAAGCTGCAGTGCGTGAGTGCGATAGAGGTCCATCCGCTCGGTCTGTCGGAACGGGCCTTCGTCCCAATCGAGATGGACCCACCGCATGCCGTCGAGAATGGCCTGAATGGAATCATCGGTGGAGCGGCTTCGATCCGTATCTTCGATGCGGAGGATGAAGACCCCGTTCTGCTGCCGCGCAAACAGCCAGTTGAACAAGGCCGTGCGAACCCCGCCGATATGGAGGTAGCCGGTCGGACTGGGTGCAAATCGAACCCTGACCTGACTCATCGCGTCACGTAGCTCTGGTGGAGTATTGCGAATGGGGCGCTATCTATAACATGGCATTGGCGCGATGTACAGAACATGACTGTTCCATTCTGAATCCGTTTTTGTTATGAAAAGACAATGGCTGAACCAACCCAAATCGCTGAAATCGTCTCACTCGCTGCGCTGACTCTGCACACGACGGAACTCGTGCTTCGCCCGATCGAGCATCGGCTATCCTTCAGACCCGGACAGTGGATCTCCCTTCAACTGCCGGTAGGAGATCATCCGCCCCTTAACCGTGCGTACTCCCTGGCTGAGCCAGTCTCCCCTACAGGTCAACTCACTCTGGTTTTTGACCATGTTCCAGGAGGTAAAGGATCCAGTTACCTGTCCTCCCTGAAACCAGGAGATCGCATCCCGCTGTCGGGCCCTTATGGGCACTTTGTACTTCCCACTCCAGATTCAAAAAATTTGCTCTTGATCGGGCGCTATTCGGGACTCGTCCCGTTACGCTGCATGATTCGTTCACTCGCACGAGAGGGCCCCCTGCCCGCTACAACCCTCATTGCCCAGGCGCCCAACCCCGCTGAACAGCTATACCACGAAGAGTTTCTCATGCTTGCCAAGAGCCAGCCGAGCTTTCGTTATCTGCCGCTGGTGAACGAAGATCCCACGAACCAGGCCAGCACCGTCGAGGCGATCAAGCAAGTGGCGATGAATGGGCGGAATGTCACCCCCATGATTGCCGGGATTAAAGCGTTTGCACGACCACTGAGGTCGTTTTTTATGGAACTGGGATTTGATCGACGAGAAGTTAAGCTCGAAACGTATGACTGATGCCAAAACTCCAGATAACAGGGTGATTTTCGGGTGAAAAGGTGACCATCAAATGTTCCGTAGTGACTCGGTTGGCTTCACCTGATCCTGATCTGAAACCGATTCTAGTGCCCTTCCTTCGCTAGGTTTTTATTGACGGCCGGAATCTCAACCACCACTTCCACCGTCCCATTGGGCACACATTGGCATCCGAGCCTAGACTGCAAGGTCGTAACAGGGGCCTCATCAAGCTGGTCAAACTCATCATCCGTGCCCTCATTGCACGTTTCTAAACCCTTTTTGACCATGACATGGCAGGTCGAGCAAGCACACACGCCCCCGCACACATGTTCCAGTTCAATGCCATTGCCCATGGCAATGTCGAGAATGCTACCCGGAAGTCCAGTTGGCCCGTAAGGAATCTTCGCCGGCTGTACTTCGACCTTTTTCTCGGTTTTATCGGGGAAAATGAAGGTCACTGAATAGGACTGCGTCGGTAACTCAACCTCGGATTTCTCAATGTAAGGATTTGTCCCGCCCATTTGTTTAACCTCTTTTCTTTACGTTCCCAAACATATACCGGCTACCCAGGAAATCCCCGCCGACTAGAATTACAGACCGTTGTACGCGCATCTGCCGTTTCCCAACTTCAACTCGCTTGACAGTGCAAAAGATCGCGTGATAACTTTAGTACGACTAAATTGATCGGAGATCATTATAGTCTCCGACTCGAAGGATCGGCAATAGGCCATGCTCAAACTATCGAAAAAAGCAGATTATGGGTTGATGGCGCTCCAACATATTGCGGCCAATCAATACGGCGATGTGGCGAGGGCCCGCGTAGTGAATACTAAGGAGATCGCGGAAGAATATCACATCCCGGTTGAATTGCTTGCTAAGGTCTTACAAACTCTCGCTAAGAGTGGCCTGATCGATAGTCACAACGGCCCGAAAGGCGGTTATCTGCTCGGCAAGAATCCCCGCGAGATCACCATTGCCCAGGTATTGGAAAGTCTGGAAGGTCCGCTGGGTATCATGGATTGCTCACATGAGAAAGAAGGCGATTTCTGTATGCAGCGAGAACATTGTAACATCCGAACGCCGCTGTTGAAAATCCAGAGCAGCATCTATCAGCTTCTCAACAACATGACCTTGCAAGATATGATGGGGGGGACCCCACTCATCACTATTCAATCCGTGGCCACGGAACAACAAGGAGTCGAGCGATGAAGTTCCCGATTTACCTGGATAACCATTCGACCACCCCGATGGATCCTCGGGTATTGGAAGCAATGTTGCCCTATTTCACGGAAAAATTCGGAAACTCTGCCAGCCGAAACCACGCATTCGGATGGGAGGCCGAAGAAGGCATCGAAAATGCGCGAAAGCAGATTGCGAAACTGATTCACGCGGATGCAAAAGAAATTGTCTTCACGAGCGGGGCGACGGAATCGGACAATCTAGCCCTGAAGGGTGTTGCCGAGATGTACCATGAGAAGGGTGACCACATTATCACCTCCTCTACGGAACATCGTGCAGTGTTGGACACGGCGAAAGCCTTGGAAGCCAAACGCGGCGTCAAGGTCACCTACCTTCCGGTCGATAAATTCGGGATGGTCAGTCCCGAGGATGTCCGGAAGGCAATTACCGATAAAACGATTCTGATTTCCGTCATGTTCGCGAACAACGAAATCGGTACGATCAATCCTGTGAAGGAGATTGGGAAAATTGCCAAAGAGAAGGGCATTCTCTTTCATTGCGATGCGACCCAGGGCGTAGGGAAAGTGCCAGTTGCTGTCCAGGATATGGGCATCGATTTGATGTCATTTACCGCCCACAAAATTTATGGTCCCAAGGGAGTCGGTGCCCTGTACGTCAGGAAAAAGAACCCTCGGGTCCGCATTGCGGCCCAGATGGACGGCGGTGGTCATGAGCGCGGCATGCGCTCCGGCACCCTCCCGGTCCCGTTGATTGTGGGATTTGGCAAGGCCTGTGAACTCTGCGAATTAGAAATGGACGCCGATGCAGCGCGGCTGTCGGTCATGCGCGACCGTCTGCATGTCAATATCACCAACGCGCTTGAAGAAGTATATTTAAACGGCCATCCGACGCAACGTCTTCCGCACAACCTGAACATCTCGTTTGCGTATGTCGAGGGCGAATCACTGTTGATGGGGTGTAAAGAAATCGCGCTGTCCTCGGGATCAGCCTGCACCTCCGCAACTCTTGAGCCGTCATATGTCCTGCGCGCGTTAGGCGTAGGGGCGGAACTTGCCCATTCTTCCATTCGATTCGGCCTGGGCCGCTTCACTCTCGACGAAGAGGTTGACTATGCTGGAAAGAGAATTATCGAAGTGGTGACGAAGCTCCGGGAAATGTCCCCACTGTATGAAATGGCAAAAGAAGGCATCGACTTAAAATCTGTGCAATGGGCGGCCCATTAACCTGAAACATCACTTCTGTGAGCGATACATTCGGAGGACACCATGGCCTATAGCGAAAAAGTCGTCGACCACTTCAATAATCCCCGCAACATGGGGAGCTTCAAGAAGGAAGAGGACGGAGTCGGCACCGGCATCGTCGGAGCGCCGGAGTGCGGCGATGTCATGAAATTGCAGATCAAGGTTCAGAACGACACGATCGTGGATGCCAAGTTCAAGACCTTCGGGTGCGGGTCCGCCATTGCGAGTTCCAGCCTTGCTACCGAATGGCTCAAGGGCAAAACGGTGCAAGAAGCCGGCATGATCAAAAATACCGACATCGTGCAAGAACTGAATCTACCGCCGGTCAAGATTCACTGTTCGGTTCTGGCCGAAGATGCAATTAAGGCCGCCCTTGCCGACTATAGGAAGAAGGAAGACGGCAAAGAAACGATTAAGTAAATCGGCACCAGCCTTGTGAAGCGAAGGAGATCGATATGGATACACCGGATACTGCTGCAATTCCCACCGTTGTCACGCTCAGCGAGTCTGCCGTCAAGGAGGTCAAGCGCCTGATCAATGTGCAGGGTCTGACGGAAGGCGGGCTCCGGCTTGGGGTGAAGGGCGGCGGATGCTCAGGACTCAGCTATACGATCAACTTCGACGAAAAAATCGGCCAATACGATTCCGTATATGACATTGAAGGTGTGAAAGTGATTGTTGACGCCAAGAGCGCCATTTACCTGCAGGGGACGCAGTTGGATTTTCAGAAAGACTTGATGGGCGGCCAATTCAAGTTTGTGAATCCCAATGCCAACAAAACCTGTGGTTGCGGGGAATCTTTCTCCGCATAAATTGTCGCCAGGCCGGTATGTGTGCACCGTGAGCGTGGTGGTGCCCCCCATGCCGCATCGCATCGAGGATTTCTTATGGACCATGCTCCCAAATCCGCCAGATCCCGCACAGAGCTCCCAATGGCGCGGAGCATGTGTTGGCACTGTCAATCGGAAGTGGCGGGAGAGTACTTTTGCGAACGATGCGTGAAGGTCCAGCCGCTATCCAAAGAACAGGACTACTTCACATGTTTAGGGCTCCCACGGCTCCTCACCATTGATACAGAAGCTCTCGAGAACAAATTCTATGAAATGAGCCGCTCGTTCCATCCGGATTTTTTTCAAACCAAGACCGACACGGAGCGTACTATCAGCTTAGGGAACTCTGCGCTCCTTAATGCGGCGTACCGCACCCTCAAAGATCCAATTCAACGGGCGGAATACCTGGTGCGGTTGGAAGCCGGCTCGGTGAAGGAAATTCGGAATCAACCGCCAGCAGACCTATTCGAAGAAATTCTCGCTTTGCAGGAGGATCTCGAAGAATACCGAGCTGTATCCGCTCACACCTCGACAGATCTCACAGCATTACAGGCCAAACTCCAAACGGATCGTGAGACTCTTGAGCGACGTCAGCAGGATATGGAGTCTCGGCTCTTTGACCTCTTTGAAACCTGGGACCGGTTACAGCGTCAAGGAGAATCCACGGAGCCGATTCGGGCAAAAAAGGAGTCCGTCTTAAAAGAGGTGCGCGAATTGCTCTCCAACCGCACCTATGTCCGCAACATCGTCAACGACCTCGTCGCAACCGTGGGATAACACTAACTCATGAGTCGTATAGTCGGAATCGATCTCGGCACCACAAATTCCCTCATCGCCTATATGGACGGGAACACGCCTTCCATCGTCCCCGGGGCAAATGGCCGCACCATGGTGCCGTCCGTCGTCGCAATGACCGATAACGGACTCATCGTGGGCGATGCAGCCAAAGAGCATCTAGTACGGAACCCGGAACGCACCATTTACTCCGTCAAACGATTCATGGGAAAAGGTCTGGCCGATGTCCAGGGCGAGATTCCTTATTTTCCCTATACCTTGCACGAACAGGGTGGAGTAATCCGCATTCGCATCGGTGAGAAAAGTTATTCTCCGCCCCAGATCTCCGCCATGATTCTGAAAGAACTGAAACAACGAGCGGAAAGCCATCTTGGAGAAAGCATCACCAAGGCTGTTATCACGGTACCCGCCTACTTCAACGACAGCCAGCGCCAAGCAACGAAGGACGCCGGCATGATTGCCGGGTTAGAGGTACTTCGAATCATCAACGAACCGACCGCCGCTTCCTTGGCCTATGGCCTTCAGGAACGAACCCAGGGCACAATTGCGGTGTATGACCTGGGTGGTGGAACCTTTGATATTTCCATTTTAAAGCTCAAGAACGGCATTTTCGAAGTACTGGCCACGAATGGAGATACCCACTTAGGCGGCGATGACTTGGACCGCGTGATTGGGGACATGTTTGCCGCGGAGATTCGTCAACAATACGGGATCGACATTAGCCTGCATGCGGATGACATGCAGAGCCTTCGACTGGAAGCCGAACGCGCCAAGATTCGTTTATCGGACGAGCTTACGACCGGCATTAATTTGTCCCTTCCGGACGGGAAGGGACCGTATCAGCGTGAGTTGACGCGCGATCAATTGGAAGAGCTGACACTTCCACTTATCGAGCGCTCCCTCGGACCATGCCGTCTCGCGCTCAGCGATGCGGGACTCACACCGGCGGACATTGATGAAGTGGTCTTGGTGGGCGGCTCAACAAGAATGCCGTTGGTTCGCCAGAACGTGGAAACTCTTTTCGGAAAACCCCCGCACTGGAACTTGGATCCCGATGAGGTTGTGGCGCTAGGCGCCGCTGTGCAGGCCGATATTCTCTCCGGCGGAACAACTGATATGTTACTGCTGGATGTCACGCCGCTCTCGCTCGGCATCGAGACTATGGGCGGAGTTGTGAGTTCATTGATTCGTCGCAACACCACCATTCCAACCAGCGCAAAAGAAATGTTTACGACTTATGTGGATGGGCAGACTTCGGTAGATATTCATATACTCCAGGGCGAGCGGGAACTGGCAAAGGACAATCGCAGCCTGGCGCGTTTTCAACTCAAGATGCCGCCACTGCCGGCCGGGGTCCCTCGAATCGAAATCACCTTCCTGATCGATGCCAACGGGATTCTAAATGTCTCTGCGAGAGACGTTCGAACCGATGCCACCCAGTCTGTGGCCGTGAAACCTTCTTATGGGCTCTCGGACGATGAAGTGGAACGAATGATCGGTGAGTCGTTCAAATTTGCCGCGGAAGATCTTAAGGCTCGTCAGTTGATCGAAGCCCGAAACGAAGCCGACGCCATTCTCCAAGCCACGAATAAGGCGCTCGGCCAGGGAAAGCACTTGCTGACCGCGGACGATTTAGCCGCGATTCAGTCGTCACTGACTCTGCTGGAGGCTGCCAAACTAACCGAGGACCACAAAGCGGTGCGGGCCCGTATCCACGACGTAGAAAAAGTCACCCATCATTTTGCCGAACTGTTGATGGATACCTCCCTGAAGGAAGCGCTTCAGAACAAGAGCCTTTCGGAAGTGGCGGAACAGAGCAAGAAGACCTGACTCATTAAGGAGTTGCTGGATGGACTTGAAATGGAGCGATACGGAAGAACTGGCGATACGATTAGTGGAGGCTCACCCCGCCACGGATCCTCTGACCGTGCGTTTTACCGATATGCACGCTTGGATCATTGCGCTCCCAGAGTTTAAGGATGATCCTAAGAAATCAAATGAGAAGACTCTCGAATCCATCCAAATGGCCTGGCACGAAGAGTATCAGGATTCATTGTCTTGATGACCTGGTGAAGCCTCTCCTGCCGATCAACTCGGCGCAGAACCCCACACATCACTCCGGCTTGCAGGCGGTGCCGCAGGTCAGGGCACGCCACCTTCGAACAGGAAATCTACTTGGCTTCCTCGCCTAGGGCTCGACAGGGGCAGGCAAAGGACTTATCGGAACACCTTCCGGGATTTGATCGAGCTTGTAGAAGTCCGTGGCGTCGATCTTCGATCCGGCACGTTTGGTTGGTTCGGTCCCTTTGGTAAAGAGCTCAACGGTTCCGTGCTGTTCATCTTGGTCGGTCAAAAGAGCGGTCGCGGGATCGACCTTTACAAACATAACGCCGTCAGGGATCTCAAAGGGCACCACGGGCAGCTGCTTCAGGGCCTCCTTCATGAACGCTGCCCAAATCGGAAGCGCCGCATGCGCGCCCGATTCTGTCTCACCCAGCGGACGGCGGTCATCGAAGCCGACCCACGTTCCCGCCGCCAAGTTGGGAGTCGCACCGATGAACCAGGCATCGGTGAAGTCGTTGGTCGTCCCGGTTTTTCCAGCCACAGGCCGTTCAATTGCGGCCTTAGCTGCCACCCCTGTACCGCGCTGGATGACGTCCTCCATCATATTGGTAATCAAGTACGCCGTCTCACGCGACACCACCTGCCTGGGCTGCACGGCAGTCTGATCCAAAGTTCGGCCACCGCTGTCCTGCACGCTTGCCACCGCATAGGGCTCGACGCGCATGCCCTGGTTAGCAAACACGCCATAGACTGACACCAGTTCCATCAACCCCACGCCCGAGGAACCCAGTGCGAGGGAAAGATCCGCTGCCAGAGGGCTCACAACGCCGACCGTCCGCGAAAAGTCGATCACGTTCCTAATGCCGACCTTGTCCAGTAGACGGACAGTGGCCAGATTATGTGAATGAATCAAAGCCTCTCGCAGGCTCACAATGCCATGGAATCGCTTGCCGTAATTTTCTGGCTTCCAAGTCTTATCTTCTTCCTCCTGTTCGTACACAACGGGGGCGTCCAATACGACCGTAGCCGGACTCATGCCTTGATTCATCGCAGCGGCATAGATAATCGGTTTGAATGCCGATCCCGGCTGGCGACGAGCCAGAACAGCTCGGTTATACTCACTGCGGGTAAAATCATATCCGCCGACCATGGCGCGGATAGCGCCGGTCTTAGGATCGAGGGCAAGTAGCGCACCCTCGGTGACCGGCGTCTGCTCCAATCGTAGATGTATCGTATCCTTTTCCAGCTTTTTAACGCCCACCTCGATGACATCGCCCGGCGTCAGAAGCTGCTTGAGGTTCTTGACCGTAACAACGTCTTTGTTAGGATCCTTGCCCTTCAGGTATTTAGACGCCCACCCCATGTCGTCGAACGAGAGCCGACCCGTGCTGCCTCCGATTTGAACGAGCACATGATCCTTGGCAGTTTTTATCACCACCCCTTCCATTACATCCCCCTCTGCCAGCTTCACGGAGGGATCAGGGGCCGGGACTTCCATGGTCGTGAGATCGACGGTGCGAATCGGCCCTCGCCAGCCCTGACGCTTGTCTATCTCCCGTAACCCGTTGAAGACGGCTGCTTCCGCAACCTTTTGCATGTCGCCATTCAGGGTGGTGAACACTTCCAATCCGCCCTTGTAGACCATGGCCTCACCGAATTTCGCTACCAACAACTGGCGGATATACTCAACAAAATAGGGCCCTAAATGCTCGCTTCCGGGACGGCGGAAGTTCAGTTTTTCACCGACCGCCTGTTCGCGATCAGCCCGGCTGATAAAGCCCGCCTCTTCCATACGCCCCAACACGTGCTCTTGTCGTCGCTTCGCCCGGTCATAGGCCTTAAACGGCGAATAGTGGCTCGGCGATTTAGGGAGTCCGGCCAGGAAGGCGACTTCCGCCAAGCTCAACTTGGGAAGCTCCTTGCCGAAATAGGTCTGACTCGCCGCCGCCACGCCATAGGCGCCCTGACCAAAATAGATTTGATTCAAATACATTTCCAGGATCTGTTCCTTGGTCAGCACCAATTCCATCTTGTAGGCCAGAATCAGCTCGCGAAGTTTGCGGTCAAAAGTCCGCTCCGCGGAAAGAAACAAGGAACGTGCGAGCTGCTGTGTAATGGTGCTTGCGCCTTCAACCCTCCGCCCGCCATGGCGAATGTTGGTCCATGCCGCCCGCAGGATGCCGACGATGTCTAACCCAGGATGTTCGAAAAACCTCGCATCTTCAGTTGCAATCACGGCCCGAGTCAGGCTTTTGGGGATGTCCTGCAGAGGCCTGAGGAACCGCCGTTCGATGAAAAATTGGCCGATAACTTGGCGGTCATCGGAGTAGACTCGAGTGACTAGACTCGGCTGATAATTTTGCAGAGGCTCTAGCGAGGGGAGATCTTGAGAAAAATACCAGAGGATGCCCGCCGCGCCGCCGCCGCCGAGCACCAGGGCCAGCAGGAGCCCGATTAACGTGACCTTCCACCAGCGCCAACGACGGCGAGGCTTCTCCGGCTTATCGAGTAAGTGATCGAATTCGGATGACATGGAGTTGGGTGATTGCGAGGAAAGAGGCAACCCGCTACCATGACACCATACAATGCCCCTCCAACAAACTCAAGCAAGCTTCAAACATCGGCCGATGCAGTCTTTGAAGAGAATTTCGCATCGACTTGTAGTAACGCATTCGAATCAGGTATACTCCAGCGGTTAAGACGCCTTCATAGGAAGGCGTCTTTTTTTTGGCACTCTCACGGCATTGGAGATTATGAACACCTCAGCGCCCTCATCCACAGCCCATGGTCTGCATGCGCCGCAAGGTCGTCGGACCGATATACGTAATATCGCCATCATCGCGCACGTCGATCACGGCAAAACCACTCTCGTTGACGCCGTGTTGCGCCAGACCCACGTCCATCGCAAGATCGATGATATGGGCGAACGCATCATGGACTCAATGGATCAGGAACGTGAGCGCGGCATCACCATCCGGGCCAAAAATGCGAGCGTCACGTATAAGGGTGTAAAAATCAACATCGTCGATACGCCGGGCCATGCCGATTTCGGCGGCGAGGTCGAGCGTACACTCCGCATGGTGGACGGGGTCTTGATTCTCATCGATGCCAAGGAAGGCCCCATGCCGCAGACAACCTTTGTTCTGCGGAAGGCACTGGCCCTCGGCCATAAAGCAATCGTTGTCATCAATAAAATCGACCGTCCCGATGCGGTCATCGACGATGTCGTCAATCGCACCTTCGATCTGTTCGTGCATTTGGGCGCCACCGACGAGCAACTCGACTTTCCCATTGTCTATACCTCCGCCATCAAGGGCGTCGCGACCCTGGATTTGAAGGAACCGGGCACGGAGATCGCCCCGCTGCTTGAAACGATCCTTGAAAAGATCCCAGCGCCGGCCATCAACCGCGATGCCCCGTTCCAGCTTCTTGTCTTGGCCCTTGCGCAGGATTCCTATAAAGGGAAAATGGGGATCGGCAAGATTCAGTCAGGGTCGATCACACGGCGTCAGAACGTGGTGACTCTCACAAAAGACGGCGGACAGGTTGCCGGCAGGATTTCAGATCTCGCGGTTTTCTCGGGTCTTGACCGTAGCGATGTGGAAAGCGCCGAAGCCGGCGAGATCGTCGCGCTCTCCGGGCTGGAAGAAGTGAACATTGGAGACACGATTGCCGATCCGACGAATCCCATCGCCCTTCCCCGGGTGACCATCGACGAACCGACTGTACAAATGACTTTTTCAGTGAACAATAGCCCCTTCGCCGGCCGCGAGGGCAAATATCTCACGTCGCGCCATCTGCGTGAGCGGCTGTTCAAGGAACTAGAAACCAACGTCTCGTTGCGCGTGCAGGAAACAGACAGCGCCGACCGTTTCCTCGTCGCAGGCCGCGGCGAACTCCATCTCGGAGTACTCATAGAGCAAATGCGACGTGAAGGTTATGAATTACAGATTTCCCAGCCCGAGGTGATTCTGCACAGGGACGGCGATCAGGTGACGGAACCCTTCGAAGAACTGACCATCCAAGTTCCCTCGGAATATCAGGGACCGGTCATCGAGGAAATCGGCAAGCGACGCGGAGAACTCCGGCATATGAAACTCGTGCATTCCGAGGGTACCGCCAGCGAAATGCATATCGAGTATCACATCCCCACACGCGGCATTATCGGTCTTAAAAACATCCTATTGGCCAAAACGCGCGGCACCGTCATCCTGCATCACGTATTCTCCGACTACGCTCCGGCTGACGAAAAGACGCTGCTGGTGGCACCGCACGGTTCCCTGGTGGCTTTTGAGGCCGGCACGAGCACCGCTTACGCGCTGTTCATGACACAGGAACGCGGAGAATTGTTCATCGGCGCGTCAGTCGAGGTCTATCAGGGCATGGTGGTCGGCCAGAACAGTCGCGATGAGGATCTGGACGTAAATGTGTGCAAGCAGAAACAATTGAGCAACATGCGCGCTGCCGGAACGGACGAAGCGCTGGTACTCACCCCACCGCGTGAAATGTCTTTGGAATTCGCCATGGAATACATCGGCCAGGATGAACTTGTCGAAGTCACACCGAAACATCTCCGCCTTCGGAAACGGCTCTTGAACCCTGACGACCGCCGGAAAGCGAAAAAAAGCTCGAAGTAACCCTGCGCGGCACTCTGCGCTATAGCGTGTAGTCCGCATGAAGATTCGGAAAAAAACTCCCAAGCCAGCCCAGGCGAAACCTCCGCTCTACCTGGTCGGGTATCACGACTTGTCGCCGTCCCTGGGGGAACTGGCGCGTTGGTACGATCTTCAGTACGGAGGCTCCCTCTCCTGCGTCGAGCGCGACCCTGGCCGCCCTATCAGCGCCACCCACGGACCCTGGCACGCACAGATCCTGATCGACCTGCCGGAGGCCGATGCGGCGCAATGGCACGGGATCTTATCCTGGGATCATCGCGCACTTGGAATGGTCTCGCCGGCCACTGCCCCACCTAGTACTATCACGGATACTGTTTTGCTGGCTGCCCGTCTCGCCCGCGGCATGACCTTACTCACCCAAGGCACTGCCTTCGACATCACCTGTCAGGAGTATCTCAACCCTTCGGACTGGAGTGATCGGCCATTGAATGACTTTGTGGTGCGCGATCATGTTTCCGTTCAACACAACGACACCGGTGGTCCCTCATCCGAATGGTTCCATACGCTAGGCATGACAAAATTCGGCCTGGACGAATTGGAGGTGATCCAACCTCGTGGCCTCCCGGAGTCCGATACGATCTCCCTTCTCATGTCGGCAGCTCAGGGAGTATTGAGAGCAGGCCAGAATCAGAAGGTAGGAACTGTCCTGGACCTCCCCGCTCTGGCCCAGACGATTCGCTTCATCAAGCACCGTACAGCCGCACCAGCTGGTCGCATGCTGGCCTTTCGAGAAATTACGACCGCACTTTTCTGACCGGAACCCCGTCACTATCAAACCATTCTTCCGTGTCGGATACATCCGGAGCGGTTGCCAGGCCGCACCTAGGTCTTTTGGCCCCGTTGACAAGGTTTTTCAAGGCGTGGTACCACAAAAAGGTTTTGCAGAGTCGAGTAGGTCTAACCTAGGAGGATCGCAATGAGTGATGTGGCTGCAGAAATTAAAGTCGGCGATACCGCGCCGGATTTCACATTAAAAGATCAGGACCAGAAAGACGTGAAGTTGAGCGACTTCAAGGGAAAAAAGAATGTCGTCCTGGCGTTTTACCCGCTCGATTGGAGCCCGGTTTGTCAGGGTGAGAACAAATGTCTCACCGATGACTTCCCCCAATTTCAAAATGCCAATTCAGAACTCTTCGGCATCAGCTGCGACAGCTTCTTCTCTCATAAAGCATGGGCGGATTCCCTGGATCTCAAGCATCGCCTGCTGTCCGACTTCAACCGGGAAGTGGTCAAGAAGTACGGCTTGTATTTTGAGCCGTTGAACTGCGGCAAGCGCGCAACGGTGATCGTCGATAAGAACGGCAAAGTTGCCTACGTGAAAGTACAGGAAATCAAGGTGGCGCGGGACGACAAAGACATTCTCGCCGCCCTCGCAAAGCTGAGCTAATTTGCATGATGAAGACCGAGCGGTGAGGCCTCCGACCGGCCTTCCCTCGGTCTTTGCCATAATTAAGGACACACGATGACCGGCTTGGTGCAAGACGTCCGCGACGAGAACTACAAAGAATTTACCGAGAGCAAGGGAGCCGTCGTGGCTTACGGCCTGGCGACCTGCGAGCCTTGCAAACAGTACGATCCGATACTGGAAGAGACCGCCGCGAAGTTTCCGGACATTAAGATTGGGAAGGCTAAGATGCATGTCCCAGGCCGCTGCCGGGAAATTAAGAGGGCGCATGCATTTGAAACCTATCCCACTACTCACCTCTTTGCGAATGGCAAACTCCTCCTTACGCGAGAGGGGGTTGTCGAAGCAGCCGAACTAGCGGCCTTGATCTCCGACCATCTCATCAAGCAATAACGCTGCCGCTCACTTGTGGCACTGCGCCACCCTCCGACCGTTGCAGCTCTCACATTCTCGCCCCGCGCGAACTCTCAAAGATTCCAGCGGCAGACAGAGACATGCCGCGGGCTGGGAGGAGGCTGCAGAGGCCTGGAACGACTGTCCTACACATTTTCTCCTGCTGGCAGGGTACAATACGCGCTGGCAGCCATAAATCGGGATCTCCTCGGCAGACCACTCAACATCGACTGATGCATATCAAGCTCTTCTTTACATGTGCCCTCGTGCTCTTGGGATGCTTGCTCTCTATGGCGCGCCTGGAAGCCTTCGGCCAGTCCCGTCCATACACATGGACGGCACAGCGCTTCTCCAGTCTCCCAGCCATGCAGCCCTTCGCGATTCTCGTCGGCACCCATCGCGAGCCGCCAATGGTGCTCATCCCCGCCGGCGAATTCGCCATGGGCAGCGACCGCGGCCAGGACGACGAGCAACCGGTCCATCGGGTAGTTCTCAAACCATTTTATCTGGACGCGCACGAAGTCACCGTCTCACACTATGGCAATTTTCTGAACTCACAGAAACCTGATCCGCCCTTTAAGTGGAACGAAGCCATGACGGGAACTCAAGGCGACAAGCCCGTGATCGGAGTCAATTGGTACGATGCGCGCGACTATTGCCGCTGGGTAGGAAAGCGGTTGCCCACAGAAGCCGAATGGGAAATGGCGGCACGAGGGAACGAAGGGCGTATCTATCCTTGGGGCAGCGACCACCCGACCAGGAGCCACGCCAATGCAGGGCATAGTAAATGGCATGGGTATGACACGCTCACCAACGTCGGGAAATACGAGCTGGGAAAAACTCCGAACGGGGTGTACGACCTGGCAGGGAATCTCTGGGAATGGGTCGCTGACTGGTACGATCCCATCTACTATCAGTTCAGTCCGCGCGACAACCCGGCCGGTCCTTCGGCGGGCCCCCTTCGGGCCCTGCGAGGAGGCGCTTGGAACAATGACTCCAAGACTATTCGGTCCGCCAATCGAGCCGGATACGCGCCCAATACTCGGCGGAATGATGTAGGGTTTCGTTGTGCAAGAGATGCGACCCCGTCCGGCGCTCGCTAAAATAGACGAGAGCTGAACGTCGAGGGTGTGGCGTCGGCGGTCCTCGTGACCTGATTCATACCTGTAGAGCGATCCGTAGCCCGCAAGCGGATCTTAAATACCACTCGTCGGCTCTTGTCCCGATCAAGGACCCGTGACTGGTCGAGGACGAGGTCCTGCCGCCCTCGACCGCTGGCGGAAGTCTTCTCCTGAAAACAGCGATAGGCCCAGGGCGCCGAATCCCGAATCACCGCAAGGCCCTTTACCATCACATTCAGGGAACGTTCCTGGCTCAACTTCAGATTGTAGATATCCGACCCGCGATCGTCGGTATGGCCCTCAATCACCAATGAATCGATCCGATTCCGTAATGTGCCGCACATGAGCATGGCATAACTCGGCATGGCCTCCCCTAGAAATCGATCTGCGACAGCCGTGAGCGACCCCTTGCCGAACTCGAAATTCAGCAGGGCCTCCGGCACCACGATTCTCAGGACATGAGGGTCGGCCGGGTCCGCATCGAGCGACAGATCGAAGCGTTGAAAATGATCGTGCAGCAAGGTCTTGATATCGTCGGTCGAGATCTTCGCCGCCTGCGGTGCCTGCACCGGGATCGGAGCTGGCATCTTAGCTTGCGACTCAGTTTCGGACACTTTGGTGACATACGCGCTGAAGAGCAAAATGAAAATGACCGCAAGGGAGGTCATCAAATCGGTTACCCCGATGGTGAGTACAGATGAAGGTCCTTGAGACTCAGGCAAGGGATGGGTGTTCATCCTAGACCGCGCCCTTCAAGGAAGCCCCTTGGCGCCAATTCGCAAACCAACGCAGCCCCAGCATGCAATCATCTGTCACCAGATCCTGGGCGGCCTGGGGAATGGCCGATTCTTCGAACGGAGTTGGCTCACATGCGGACTTGTCGGGTTTCTCCCGATGATCGCCCTTGAGTTCATCCACGGAACGGGCCAGCGCCTGAATCGACTGATTCAATTCCTGAATCGGCGCGACCAGGGCCTGTTGCATCACTCTGGACAAGTCTTCTGCTAGTCGATCCGAAACTGCGGCGCGTGGCCCTGTGTCACGGCGGCCTAACAATTCAACGGCCTCCCGCAGCGCAGAGACCGTGGGGCTCAATCGATCATTGAGTGTACTTACCAGTCGGTCGCCCAGATCCCCTGGTGCCGCGATTGATCCCTGCGGTCCGCCGGCTCCGGGCGTAAAGTTTTCGAGCATCTGCTCCATGGTTTTACGAGGGAACAGCTCATCCACCATTGTGACGAACTGCTGCTGTGTCGTCGCCAATCGATGCAGGGCTGACTTTTCAATCAGCACAAACAGGTTAGCGCAGACCAACCCCACAATGGATGTTAAAAACTTACCCGCCAATCCGTTGATTAACCCCTGAATACCAACGATGTGGGAGCCATCCGCATGCAGCTTGCTCAAGCCGATTAAAATGGCCAGGAAGGTCAGGAGCAACCCAATGCCGGTAATCAACGATGGAAACTGATTATAAAAAGAAAGGTTCAACCGTCCATTCAGCAGGTCGCGCGGGAAAAAGTCAGCCGCCGTGCGTGTGGAGAAGACCCGGGGCTCTATGAACCACGCGGTCCTCTCCACCACGAACGTCTTCCGAAAATGCAACCAAGCCTGTTCAAGGCGAAGCTCTTGACGCATGGATTTATCCAGCGTCTGGAGATCATCTAAATCGGTCCGATCCGGACCAGAGCCAGACTGAATTGTGGCTTTTTTGGGATCGCTCAGGCCAGGGATCGTTAACCAATCGGCTTGCAGGCCCTTACGGCTGCTGCTGAGTCGCGTGAGGATCGGCCACACACGCGTATAGCATCCCTGAACAGTAGAGATGGCCGTGGTGAGCCGTCCGACATGCCACAGAAAAAAGGCCAGCAATCCACAGGACCCTAACCAGCTCAACAGAGGGCTGTGGAGTCCCCCAATTAAAGCCACATCCTGGCTGAGAAACTCCCAAATGGACATCATTGCGCAGCACCTCCGACTCGAAAAACAGCGACAGCCTTCAAGCCTGGGCTATTTCAACTTTCAGGCCAAGGTGCGCATCCGAGGGAGGCCCAATAAATCAGAGGGTTCTCTCCAGCGAACTTTCCCACGGGATGGGGGACTGGGTAAGAACTGCCGACTAGAGGAATCTTTCTGCAGCCCGCTTCGTCTCCTCCGCCTCGTGGTTCGCCTACTCGTCGATCGACGGCCCAAGCCCGAGCTGGGCTCGCAGCAAATCGTGCCGCGTGATGGACCGGACCACCTTGCCGTCCTGTACGACCGGTAAGATCTGAAATCCCATCTCAAACATACGTGCGACACAGCTAAGGGTGGTATCTTCTTTTACGCCAACGAAGGCAGAATTCATGATGTCTTGAGCTCGTGCCTGCTTAAGATCCAGCCCCTTATCGATTGCGCGGATCACGTCACCTTCATTAATAAACCCCAGGAACTCATAGTCTTCCCCAACCACGGGTGCGCCGCCCACATGGCTCGTGACCATTTCAATCGCGACATCCATGGCACTGTCTTCCGGCTTGAATTGCCGGATGGTTGTCCCCACAATATCGCCTACCACACGATATCCCTCAGCCGGGTTGCCCGCCACATCGGTAATGACCTTCATAACTTCCTCCCTTGTTGTCGGTGTGAGTGATCTATTAAAACGTATAACCGCTCACGAATCGATTCGGCACTGGGGAGACCCCTATAGGCTCAGAAGAGGACGCACGAAGCTTGTGGATTGGGGTGCCGGTCCTGTTTAATGACGATCAGACGGAGGCCATATGATCATCCCTTGGGCCACGGCATTGCAGGTTGCCAAGAAGCTGTTGCCAGTGGTCATTCACAACGCGCCCGACCTGCTCAAAACTTTCGAACGGTATCGCACGGCTTCCCCCGCACCGAACCCGCCGCCTGTCATGCCGGCGGTGGCAGCACTCCAGGAGCAAATCGAGGCGCATCAGCGGACCATTGCCCTCCAAGCGGACACCATCGTGCAGCTTGAGGCAACCCTGAGCGTCACAAAACGCTCCTTAACCATTGCCAGGGCCATAACCGCTGTGACGACTCTCCTCTTCATTGCAATAGTTCTATTCCTCGTCCTGAGGTTTTGAGTCCATTGCCCGTGAAAGGGCATACGCCTAGGCGCCGAAATGATTAATGGTAGGCCAGCGATTTGACGCCGAGATCGTCGGTGGCGCCTTTTCAAAGGCGGGCAGAGAAGACAGAGAGCGCTTCGCGGAGGCTTACGGGTCAGACCTGGAGGGGGCTCAACCGGCGAATTCGTAGTAAAGATCACGAGTCTGGACGAGTTTAATGAGTTGCAGAGTGCCTGACGGGATTGCTGAAGAAACCCGCTCCCATACAGCCTTTGCCAGGTATTCTCCCGTAACAGCCTGCATGGACAATACAGGGCGCAAGTCTCGGCCTTCGAACGGCAGTAATACACGTTCCTTCACCAATCGATCGAGCGCCACAATATCTGTGACCATGCCGGTTTCTTGATCGATCGGCCCATGGACCGTCACGAAGAGGTCCCACGTATGGCCGCGGTGACCGTCATGCACCGCGGTAAACGAATACCGCCTGGTGACCGACGCGACGTCGAGGCCCGCTTCCGCCGAGAGCTCGGCACAAAGGTCTTCATCTTCGTAGAGACAAATCCTTGTCAACGTGCCGATGTCCGGTTGCGCTTGAAGCTTCGCCCAGAGCACGCGCGCAATATTCTCGGAGGTCGGAATCTGTCGTTCGAAATAGGACAGATCGAGATTGAGGTGCCTGTGGTCGAACTCCTCCAACACCTGCAGGAGTACGCGCTTCAAGTCAAAGAGGTTTACCACCATGCCGGTTCGCTGGTCGACTTCGCCCGCAACCGTCACTTCTAGGAGATAGTTATGCCCATGACCCGGATCATTATTGCAGGCGCCGAACGTGGCTCGATTCTTTTCGGCATCCCACTCGGGCTTGTGGTACCGGTGAGAGGCGGCGAACTCGATACGTTTGGTGAGCAGGACAGCAGCCATAATAATTGCTTTTAACGGTTGGAGGCTTCGAAAGGAGCCCCTCGTCAGGCCATGGGATTACGTGCCCAAATCAGAAAGCCATTCTTGCCGCATCGGCCAGGGCACCTCCGCTTCAGACTCGTAGCCCCCGTGCTGAATCGTGAGCGCCACCCGCGCGGACTGATCCGCCATGGCCAGGACCATTGGAGGTGTCGGACGGAAACGCACGAAGTGCACGGCACTGATCTTCGTTTCGTGGCTGTGCCCCCCTTCGAACTCACCATAGACCACCTCGCCTCCGGCACGCAGACCGACCGTCTGCCCGTGATCCAATCCCATAAAAAGATCAAGCCACTGCTTCATCGTGTCCGGATCCGTGAGTTCGATCAAGAGCGTGGCGCTTAATTCACCGGGAGCGGGAAGAAGTGCATTATAGACATCCAACTCCTCCTGAATCTTCTTGGAATCGATAATCCGCTCGATCCGAATCATTTCCTGAATCTGAAACCGGAGCGTCTCCCGGTTCTCAAAGACCAATGTGACCTTGTCCCCGATCGTGATACGCCGACGCCGCTTGAGCGCGATGATAGTTTGCCGGAATGACTCGCGCTGTTGCTCGTACTGGTCCTGGGGAATCAGTTCTGCGGGGGTCAGAAGTTTCATTGGCTATCCCGGTTCATCACAACAGTGACTCGGTGTTCGATACACTCTTCATGAGGCGCAGGGATCGCGCGGCAGACCGTACGCATCGCGCACGATCTGGATCGGGTGCTGCGCCCCCTTGCCTCCAGCATGCGCCGCGGCTCCGGCTTGGTCAAGTTGAAGTCCGGCCAGCGGGCAATCGGACGCCACCAGGTCGACGGGCGACTGCTCGATCACGCGCACGGCTTTTTGGGCAATCTTCATGGAGAGTGGAAAATACTCCGTCTTGGCCGACCAGGAACCGTCATGTCCGGAGCACTTTTCTATCACCTCGACCTGAGCCCCCGCACATTCCATCAGTTCCTTCGACTTAAACCCGATGTTCTGATCACGCAAGTGACAGGGCACCTGATACGCCACCCGGCCGGGCTTCTGGACGAAATCCATGGCCAAGCCCCCTTCGCGCTTAAGCTTCATAAGGTATTCTGAGACATCATAGGTACGTTCGGCCACCAGCCTCGCATCGTCTCCCGTCACGAGATTGAGATATTCGCGCTTGACCATGAGACTGCAGCTAGGCGCGGGAATGACGACATCATACCCCTGGTCGATCCATGATTTCAGCGAACTGATATTCCGCTCTGCCGCTGCCACCATTGCCGTCGTATCCCCGATATCAAAGGACGGCATCCCGCAACAGGACTGATCCGGCAATGCAACCTGCACACCGTTCTTCTCAAGAACCTGCACCGTCGCCTTACCGACATCGGTCACCTGATAATTGACCAGGCAACTCGCAAACAACGCTACTTTCTTCCCGCCAGACGATACCTTGCTTGAAACCCGCCGGCGCTCCCACCAACGAGCAAAGGTTTCTCGCTGATAATGCAGGACCTCCCGTTTCCGATGCACGCCGAGAATTGGTTCCAGCACGCCGCGTATCCATGCCTGCCCTAATGCCCAATTGACCAGCGGTGCGCATGCGCTGTTCACGCGTCCCAGCAGATCGGTCCTGGTCAGCAGCCAGTCCCGCCATTTCGTCCCGCGCTCTCCCGCCAGACGTTTTTTCCATACCGCCATCAGGAGAGGAAAGTCGATGCCGTACTGATGGGGCGGTGTGTAAGGGCAATGGTTGAAGCAAAGTTTGCAATAATAACATTCGTCGACAATGCGGTGATGGTCCGCAGGCTTGAACTTCCTGACGTCGCTGTCAAACTCATCGATTCGGTCCAGCAACGTATTAAAGGACGGGCAGAGATTGAAACAACGGCGACAACCGTCGCACACATCGTAAATACGTAATGTCTCTCGCTCGAGGGTTGTTGGATCGATTGGTTCCAGCAGACGTAGTTCAGTCACAAAGAAACATCCTTATTCGAAGCCTGACAATACGGCGACCGCGCGGGACAGGCCGGCCAGACCTCCGACCCATCCCGTCCCGATCACCCGACGGCCGGGCTCTCAGTAGACCCTACTGCTTCAAGCTATCGAGGCCCTTCGTAAACCGGTTCGCATGGGATCGCTCGGCTTTCGCCAACGTTTCAAACCACTCGGCCAATTCTGAGAAGCCCTCATCCCGAGCGGTCTTGGCCATCCCGGGGTACATCTGCGTATATTCGTAGGTCTCTCCTTCAATGGCAGACTTCAAGTTGGCTTCCGTATTTCCGATCGGCACTCCGGTAGCGGGATCGCCGACTTCTTTCAGGAAATCCAAATGTCCGAATGCATGGCCCGTTTCTGCCTCGGACGTATCACGAAACAATCCGCCGACATCCGGGTATCCCTCGATGTCAGCTCGACGCGCGAAGTAAAGGTACCGCCGGTTGGCTTGTGATTCTCCCGCGAATGCGTGCTTCAGGTTCTCGTGACTCTTGGTGCCTTTCAAACTGTTTCCCATACTATCCTCCTTAGCCTATGATGACGACTTACTGTTCTAGTCCACCCTCTCGGGAGACCTTGAGCCTGGCCCGCTGACAGTCCGCGCAATATCCGTGAAACTCCACCTGGTGGCCGACAATATGGAATCCTCTGGCCTGGTCGCTATTGATCGCCAGTTGATTCAGCCCTTCGTCCATGACGTCTTCGATCCGGTGGCAGGCCGAGCAAATTAAGTGATGGTGCACCATCACATTCCCGTCGAACCTCGCGACGTCGTGACCTACATTCACTTCGCGCACCAGACCAGCCTGCCGCAAAATACCAAGGGTTGAATAGACGGTGTTGCGAGAAATTCTCGGATAACGTCGTTTAACCTCCCGGTAGAGATCATTGGCAGTTGGGTGGCTCGTAGTCCTTTCCAGCGCCGTGTAGATCGCCGCGCGCTGCCTGGTCAGACGAACCGCATGCCGGCGAAAACGCTCGTAAAGTTGCTCGTGCGTAATTCTCATGTCCATCTATCCAGGAATGATTCCTACATAGCATGGAGAGCGCTCGCGCGGCAAGGCTAGAGAGTCGGTCGGTTTGCATATTCGCGCGTGATAATTCCTAGGAAAGTGGACTGGCGCTAACAGCTCGAAATGATGCGAACTACAGTAGATGCAGAAATGAGGTCGGAAGTTTCAATCCGCGGTACCATCATAAGGAGCAGTGAAGACCTGTCTGGCCTACACCCCGGCCATGACCCCTTTAGCAAGGAAGCTCCTGCATCATGTCCGCGAGACACTTGTATGCTTGATCCTTGGCCGAGATTAAGGGAGTCGTCACGGGCCAGGCAATGGCCAAGGCCGGATCATTCCACACAATGCCCCGCTCATCAGCCGGCGAGTACACTTCGGTGCACTTGTAGAGGAATCCCGCTTCTTCGCTCAGCACACAAAACCCATGGGCAAACCCCGGAGGGATATACAATTGCCGCAGGTTCACATCGGACAACTCGACTCCGTACCATTGCCCGAAGGTGGGTGACCCCTTCCGGATATCGACCGCCACATCGTACACAGCGCCCTTTACGACCGTGACAAGTTTCCCTTGTGGCCGACTCAATTGATAGTGGAGTCCGCGCAGTGCCCCCCGTACGGACCATGAAAAGTTGTCTTGAACAAAACGCGTGCTGATGCCCGCCGCGTCGTAGCGCGCTTCGTGAAAAATCTCGACGAATTTTCCCCGTGCATCCCCGAAGACGGCGGGTTCGATCTGCACGAGGCCCTTGAGCGGTGTCGGGACAATTTGCATGGCAACTCCTGCATCTTCCTCAGGCCCGGGCGCCCATCTTACCCCGTTCCCTTCCCAGGAGAAAGCGGCGCGGACAATCCATCGCACATTTCGTGTTCCATGAAGACGGTCGGTACTCGTGACTCGTTCGGTGTCGTCCCTCCCCTTCCTATGCACATGTCTGATTCCAGCGCCTCAGGCGCACACGGCTTGGTCTGCCAGGTTGGGAACTTAGGATGCGAGTGGATTGCAGTTAGTTTCTATCGGAGGGATGGGATGTGGGCGGTGGATCCGGATACAGCTTTTGCAGACGATCGATCAATGGCTCAGCGGCAGGGCTGCTGTGTTGCGTCGGATCGCTGGGAGCATGGTCCCAGGTCAGGGCAGAAATTTCCGCCTCCGCAAAAATCTGGCGGATGGTGGCTACCAGCGCATCAAGCGTCAATTCCGTGCCAAAACGGAGATCCAGCACCCGTTCGCGCGGATTGCTCGGTGGGGGATCCGTGCTGACTAGAGCCCAACAGCTGTCAAAAACCCTACGACGCAGGTCTTCCGGCACGTTCAACGTTGAGAGGCCGGATGTGCATAGGGCAGATACCAACAGGACAAATTGTAGGTCCGGCATACCGGGACGCTGGATATTTAGGGTTTGCATAGTGATATTATTAATCGCGGCGGCTGGGGGAGTCAATTTCCTCCACGCAGCCTCGATACGCCGCTAATCCGAGTGCCATTCTGACCGAGAGGACCAGGCCACATGATTACGATTACGCTGATGGGACAGCTACAAACAACAGATGGCGAGCGGGATTTGGCCTGTGAGGTTCCTGCCCCACTAAGCGTGCGGCAGGTGATTCAACGGCAGGGTCGTGGGCTTCGCCACATGTTGCAACTTTTGCGTGAAAAAAAAGTGCTCGTCACCATCAATAAACGCATAGCCAGCGAAGATTCCCTCGTACAGGACGGGGACGCCGTGCGCTTCGTGGGACACGACGGTGCCGGTGGAAGTGGACTCGCCCCTTCGTTTTAGACACAACGTTATGCGTACGCGCTCCGCGACATGCGGAGGGCATATATCCAGGCAAAAAATAGAAGGGCCGATGCCCCACATTCGGGGGCATCGGCCCTTCCCTTAAACAGGGCATAAGGAAGGAGGCTGGTTACTTCTTTCCGAGAATTGAATCCTTGGCCATCTTGGCGACGCGAAACTTCACCACCCGCTTCGCCGGAATCTTGATCGGCTCACCCGTCTGTGGATTCCGGCCCATGCGCGCCTTCCGATTGGCAAGCACCAGTTTCCCGATGCCCGGCACGACGAAGGCATTCTTCGCTTCTCGATAGGCTAGGGCGGCGAAATCATCCAGGAATTGGACGGCCGTCTTTTTTGTAATCCCCGCCTTTCCAGCAAGATGGTCGGCAATCTGCGATTTCGTCATCGATTTGGCCATGCGTTCCTCCCTTTGAACAACGAATGAAGTGAACTGAGTGTGCGGTCTGTGATCTGTGAACTCGTACGTGCAGAGGTGGAGCCGGGAATCTGCGCCTGTCCTGCATAATTAGCCCGAAAACAGGGCGAGAGTGTATCCAAAGCCCTAGGGGCTGTCAAGAGCCGCAAAGTGGATATAGGCGCGTCCCAACGGGCGATCAGCGCGATTCATGCCCTTGCGCGACACCCCGGCTGCGGAGTAGAGTAGGCTCACGGACGACGGTAGATGGCATTATTGAGGATCACGAGGCAGCTTCATGGGCAAACAACTTCCTATTCTTCCCTCTGCAACACAACCGGCCGAGGGTGCTGCGGCTGAAGCAGTCATCTACTCCCGTGTCTTTTGCAAGAACGAGAATGCCCCGCCGCTGCGACTGCTCGTGGACTTTCTGAAATCGCGCGGACAGCTCCCGATTCTCCCCCCTGACTTGGACGACGCGTTACTGGATGAATGGGCCTGGGTTCAGATTGTTCTGGGGTATGCACAAGAGCGAAAGCCGATTAATGTGTTTTGCGTTCGCGATCGCGGGAGCTATCAAGACCTGTTCGAGCAAGAGCAGAAGCTGTTTCTTGAAACGCTTTCGTCCTATGACGATATCGAAGCTAGCCTGGCCCAGGAGCATGTAACCCGGGCTCGATTCATCATCTCAACACGTATGATCGAGACCGACGTGACCGAGGAAGGTTACGACTTCAATGGATGGATCCTTGAATTTTTCCAAGAACATTGCAACGGCATTGTGCAGATTGATCGACAAGGATTTTTCTCTCCAAAGGGGGAACTCATCGTCGATCTCTCCCCGCCAGAAGTAGAATAGGTCCCATGGGGGCGCCCTCGTCCGGCTTTTTACCCCTGCCCTTGTTTCAGCAAGCCGACTCCTGGTTCCGAAGGGCCAAGGCCTCACTCCTCAGTGCCATACCTTGCTGCCAAGGGTGCAGCGCCTGTTGCATCGGCATTTTCCCCGTCACCCGTTTGGACACCCTAGAACTGCGCCGCGGCCTCGATATGCTACCGACTGCACAGCAGGACGTCATTGCTTCACGTGCCCGCGCACAAGTCGAGGCGCTCGAATCCGCCTATCCACTCCTTCGATCCAAACCAGCCTTAGACGGTTTTGATGACCGTATCATCGACGATATGGTTGAACAATTCGCCGATCTTCCTTGCCCTGCTCTGGATCCAGACGGCACCTGCGGGATCTATGCGTTCCGGCCCCTGACCTGTCGAACTATGGGCATACCTATCGACTCAGAGGGTCTGGTGCACGGGGCCTGTGCTGTGCAAACAGCTGTCCCCATTATCTCTCTTTCATCAAGCATTCGAACCGAGGCGGGGAGGCTGGCGGAGTATGAAGCCGTGGCATTGTCGATCGTGAGCAGAGCTCAACCGGGTGCGGGCGATGAGGTCCTTCTGCCCTACGGGTTTCTGCCAGATCACCACTCAACTCCCTAGACAGCTATAGAAACGCTATGCTAATGTGACGGATCTGATCGGCGGGAGCGCCTGTAGCTCAGTTGGATAGAGCATCAGCCTCCGGAGCTGAGGGCCACAGGTTCAAATCCTGTCAGGCGCACCATTCACTCCGACAGGCACATCACGATCGATACATACCGCACCGGTGGGGCCGTTAGCTCAGTTGGTAGAGCAGCTGACTCTTAATCAGCGGGCCGTAGGTTCGACCCCTACACGGCCCACCATTTTTCAAAAACGTACGTACTTCGATCCCTCCCCGAAACCCAGCAACACTTTGTTCACCAGAATCGTTCGCCGCTCCGTTCTTCGCTCGGAAGAGGGTCACGGCTCGACTGGTGAAGTCAGCGTGTCGCCATCTGAGTTCCAGGATCTCACCCATCGGCATCCGATTTCTAAGGCAAGGGTCACTTGGTTCTGGAAGCAGGATGCACAGAGACACTGAGCAGTCTCCGCTCCTATCCGGATCCGACCAGCGATGGCGCTTGTTGGTTTCCTTTTCCATGGACACCCGTGAGACGGAATTCTGATGACACCATCCCCACTCGCGCATGGCCAGATTAAACGCTTCTTAATTGGCCATCCCGATTGATCTTCGCCGGAGCCACCCCATCTCTTCGCGCGTATGGCCGTGTAGGCCCTGATCATCTTCGTCGTAATTTCGGCAAGCTCTCGTAGATTTAAACCGTCCGTGAGTCCGCCACACTATCCGACTGACACTCTGGATTCAGAGCTAGACGACCAAGAACCACGATATTTCTGCAGCTGCTTACCGGAATTGCGGGGCAGCCCGCCACTTGCAACTCATCCAGGCGTCGGCTTAACCTTAGTTCACCACCGATTACACGCAGGAGTAGAGATGATAAAAAAAGAGGGTGGTTCTTCTGCCCGTTCTGCGTGTTATCCGCTCATCCCGATTCTCTTTCTGCTCGGCTCGTTCGTGCTCCTTTCATTCCATATGAATCGAAGTCAAGCCGACGCCGCAGGCGGAGGCCAGACGAAGTTCAGGCGCCTATCGACACAATACATCGCGGCGTTGGGCGATCCAGGCGCGACCTCCGGGGGCGGCGCGCAATCGTGGGGTCTGTGGCCTCTGGACCCGGGTCCCCGGGGCGTCGAGCTCAGCAGCTATAAACGGTTGCAGGATACAGGTGGCAGTGCCCCGGCAGGTTGGACATTCAAGGGCACCGACTGGTGGCTGGAGGAACATGGCTTGATCATGGAGCAACCGACCTTTCCGCTCCCCCCCGGTAAATACGTGGTCACGGGTGCCCGCGACGTGACGGCTGTACTGACCATTCATCCCGGCGATAGAAATGGCGACAGACGCTGGGAGCTTGATAACGGCGCGACGCTCTACGACGTGACGCACCTGGCCTGCCGCTCTGCGCGCTATACACCCGCGGCGCTTGGCGGTTCGTGCTCGCCGGCAAACGCGCAACAGACTACATTTCCAGTTGTGCCAGGGGGAGCGATGCCTCCGGTTGAAGGCTGCACAAAGCAGGACTACGCGGTTCTGATCGTGACCGGGGTGGGCGTAGACTGAACGCGGTGACGCCCCGGCGGTTGGCGCGGCCGACTCGCCAGAATGGTCTCCGGGCCTAAACCGTCAAGAATTGTCGAACCACCACCAAGTCCCAACATCGGTTCCCCCTGGCCGCAAACATTGTAGTCGCCTACCCGGGTGTCCACCGAATTGGGGAAGGTCAGTTGTACGTGAGATGGCCCCCGACCACAGACTTTGCAAGTGACATGGCGACCAACGTCCGGACGGGGTCTCTGTTCGTATTGCACCAGAATCACGCACTTCCCGATCGCTACAGATAAGCGCTCGGATCCCGAATCATGGTTAAGCTGCCGTTTGTCGCACCGCCGCCAGCCCCATCCAGTCTTCCATGTCTTGATCTGGTTTTTCTGCCCGATACTTGGAATAGAGCGTGACGCCTTCGGGATCTTCCAAGATATCCACCTGAACACCCTTCTGGCGGAGCAGGGCTTCGTTGCCCGATGCGCTTGTCACATCACCCACGACCACTCTGCTGAACTGGCGCATATAGATTAACGTCGCACACACATCACAGGGACTCAAAGTCGTAAACAGTGTCGTCAGACTGAAATCGCGGCGCCCCGCATCCCGTATCGCGGAGGTTTCCCCATGATTGTAAGGATGGTTTTCCTGCACAAGGGTGTTATGCCCCTTGCCTAATATTTGACGGGTTGCATTGCTGACCACCACACCACCAATCGGACAGCCGCCCTCCTTGTATCCCTTTTGCGCCAGCATAACCGCGATCCGCATGAAGTCCTTGTCTGTGAGCTTCTTAAAGAATCCTTCTTCGACGATCTCCGTCAGGCTTGTGGTTGGAAGGTGGGCAATAATTTTCAATACCCCGTCCGTCACAGGCGTGCTCTGAGTGATAAAAACTTTCATGTCTAGTCTCTCCTTCCATTAAAGCTTCCCGTACTTAAGCATGAACACTGGTACTTGGAAACAAATTATGGAATAGAAGAATTTATTTGACCGCAATCACGTAGCGAGTAAATTGTGCTTGAGTAGCCCTTCGTCGACGAAATCATCGCACAATTTAGAGCCCGAGCTGTGGCAGCGGGCCAAGCACGGCTGCCCACAATTTTTTGCTCCGTCAGTTGGCCGCCCTACCAATAATAAGAAAGGATCTGCACCATGAGAGTTCATTTATCCCGATCCCAAAAAGCCATGCTTGAATTGTTCGAGCGCCATGTGAAAGCAGAAATGGATGGTGACCTTGAAACCACGATGGGCACCATGACCGACAATCCCCATCTGCATAACATTGCGAGTATGATGGGTGGGGTGGGACGTCAAGGAGTCAGTGATTTTTATCGGAATCATCTCGTGGGAAAATTTTTTCCTCCTGATGTCAAAATGGTGAATGTCTCTCGGACTATTGGCAGCGAGCAGCTTGTAGATGAGTTGGTGATCAGCTTTACGCACACGAGAACAATTGACTGGATGCTGCCGGGTGTACCGCCCACAGGCAAGAAGGTCGAAATGGCCGTGGTCGTTATTGTTGGGGTCAATGATGGAAAAATATCCCACGAGCACATTTATTGGGATCAGGCGAGCGTCTTGGTTCAGATCGGATTGCTCAATCCAGCACGGCTACCTGTAAGCGGTGCCGCAAGTGCCCGAAGGATACTCAATCCCACACTGCCAGCACGCGTGATCTGAGGAGTCGAAGCCTTTGTAAAACCGTGTATTAGATGGAGGTAGTTATCATCCTTCGGTTGATTCAAAGCCAATCGCAAGACAGACAACTCAGCCATGTCCCCTCTAAGATTTGCCTCGCAGCCCTTACGCCACAGTAGAAGTTGCCGCCATCCCCATCTTAATCCCAGCGAGAGCGAATCCCTCTATAGGCCTCTCCTGCCTTACAGCTAATGGACTGTGGAGCCCTAAGTTCCGAATAAGTTCAGCGTCATAAGGGTCCAACCGGACGACCTGGGGAAAAGCGTCGGTCCTCTCAAAGCGATGAGGTTGTTTGCCCTTGTCAGGCAGGGGCTCCAGTTCAGCAACAATATTATCGACATCTGGAAAATAAACATTCCCACAGTGCCGAGTTTAGCTATATGGTGATAGTGAGAATTGTTATCAATGTGCGTGCGCCCTGTTCACATGTTCACGCGAGAAGGAACTGAACGGTTGTTTATGTCCCTGGCTTGAACAGTTCCCGTGCCGATCATGCCCGTCAGTTCGGGAGGAACAGCGTGCAAGGACCCACTGGATGAAGACGGTGGTTATCCATCGTCTTCGTCCAGTGGCTTTCCACCCAGTCGAAGTGGATGAGCGGTGATTCGAGGAACCCCGCTGGATACGGAAGTTGCTCGGCGATCGAACTTCGACGGACTCCTCTGCGTGGGGGTACCATGGAGGTGCATCACCCTGCGATGAGCACTTCCCGCTTCCCCTCGGGCGCCGCAGATTGTCACCTAAACCGTTGCGCCAAAGTCGCGCACACTATCTGAAAAATCAAATTAACATGCCGCCCACTGCGGCGCCCCATCCGGTCCCGCGATTTCAGCAAGTGATAACGCCTGGTCGTTGAGATCGGAGGACCGGTTCATAATCATTAACCCAGGATACTTCAATGAAGGTGCACGAATGTCCCGGCTGCAAGCACAACAGTCTGGTTCCCACAGGAGGGTTCCTATCGTGTGGGCATTGCGGCTATGCCATCACAGCCGCCGCACTAGCTGTCGAGCAACGTCTTCGTCAAGGTCAGCCACTACACAGAAGATAACCATCTCAGTGGTACACACCATGCTCAAAAGGGAAGCACGTGAGAAGCATCTGATGAACACCGGCGGGAATGATCTCCCTGCCAAACTTAGCCTCGTCGTATCAATCCTTATGGTGTTATTAGCTCTTATTGGAGGTTGTCTGCGCTGAACTTGTCTTGACGATCAAAAAACACCTATGCATCCACATTTATCCAAACTGATGCGTCCGTTATCGAATTGGATACACCGCCGCACTTCCAAAGTCTGACCCTGGCACAGCTTTGCCAACCTAGATACTAATAGCCTTGGAAAAACAATTTGTTATGGCGCACGTGACATACACGATCATTTGGTACGCGAGTTGCTGTTATCAGGGAAATGTGGCGAGACTAAGTGAGATCACTATTTGATCAGAGGAGGATTCCATCATGCTTTGGACCATCGCAATATTAGGAACCTACATCGCGGGCATTTATCTGATTCGCCTCGTATGGTGGCAGGAATAATGCCCGCTTTGTCGGGGCCATCCACTCCGTTCTTTCAGACCACGCTGAGATCCGCATCCCCTGGAGGCTTCATGACCGCTGCGACTGAGTCGCCTGCAGCCAGGGAGAGAGTTTGCCCCCTCCAACGCAGGATTATGTTGCGAGGCGTAGCAATACTACACTGTCGTCCATGCATCCGAACCTCCCCATACCGATCAAACCGCTAGTCTCCACCACCTTTTCCGGAATCACCCTTAGCTTTCGCCGTACGCGAGATCGGTGGGAAATAGTCTGTCCCGTTATATTCGCAGGCGCCCCATTCATTGGAGAGGGGACCCTCCATAACCTCTCACAAACTGGATGTACGGTAGATTGTAACCGCATGGTACTGGACGGCAGCTACATGACTCTTCGCCTCCTGCTGCCTGACAATCATCGCTCGCTTGGAATAGACCTCGGAGCCGTACGCTGGGTTCGTGGGCAACACTTCGGCATAGAATTTCTGCGCATCCCCGCCAGTGAGCAAGCCCGACTAGACCGATTCCTTACACTTCTTCGGCATGGATGAGCCGCTTTCCCCAGTTAATTATTTAGGATTGGATCATTTTCATTGGAGTGAAATTTTCGAGGGCATGGCGTGCCAGGACTGTCAGTGTCCATCGGGACTCAAAGGAACATTTCGAAAGACCCCACGCGAGTGTTAGAGGTGCGACCATCACTTCACGACCAACTTGAAAGACTGGTTTTCACAAGCTTCGATTTGTTCCCGCGCATGTATGAGACGCAACGGTAGAGACAGGTCGACAAGCAAGCACCATGCGATTCCGGTGTTCTGGAATGTTAGATGTCCCCTGTCGCTTGCATCCCAGATCATCGTCTGCCGAATGATCGCACGTAAAGCAGGACCTGCCAGGCTTCCTCTTCCGTAAGAATCAGAGGAACGAATGAAGCCATATCGGTTCCAGGGCTCCCATTTTTCAGGATCCAGAACAGTTCTCCATCCGTTCTCGCCGCCTGCCATACCTTGTCGGTGAAATTCCGTGGCAGCCTGCCACGTAGTCCTACGATATCGCCAAGCCCTTTGCCATCTCGTCCATGGCAGGTTGCACAAAAGGCTTTCCCGTGGAAAATGACCTTCCCTCGCTCGATGTTGTCCGCAGTCGATTCAAATGGATTCTTCCACGTTCTTGCCTCCTCTATCTGGTCAGGTAGTACGCGCGGTTTCAATACCTCGGCATCGGCAGCGAAGGACGGTGCCGTCAGCACCCCGGCCAGTAATATCCACGGCCTCAGGAAGGTGGGTAACCGATTCAACGCTCCCTCCGTCGTTTCAGCATATAGGACGATGGGCCAGGAGAAGCCCCACTCTCCTCCTCAAAGCTCATCCTGATCTGGTCAGCCTGCATCACCTATTCTCTTTACGGCATGATCTTCTCCGCCGGCTGGGAATGACCGGGGAATTCATGCCCCAAAGACTGTGGGAAGCTGACTGAGCCATCAGGAAATTTAAGCCCCTTCTGCCACAGATGATAGATCACGCCATCTGTCCCAGCTGCCACTGCCGCAACCTTGGCCGCTTCCTCGGCCGGCATGTCAAGAACCTGGACCCGGCCCGTGGCAATCTCCACTTTGTGGTCATGAAAATAGCGATGCCACTGGATCGGGGGCAGAGTTCGCGTCAAATCCTTCGCCACAAAATATTCGATGGCAACCAGCGGCGCCTTCGGGTCAGTCGACTCAAAGAGGAGGCATTGGAGAATTTTGTCTGAGATCCCTTTGCAGTAGTGGTGATAGGGTCCGCCGGGCTCACCATTCGGCATGAGGTGCGGAGCCATGACGTGAATATCGTACCCCAGGGCAGGGCCATTGGGCTCGCCGCTCATGGCATTTGGGGGGGCGCCCCCCGCGCATCCAATTAACAACACCGCAAGCGTGGCAAGTAATTGCTTTCTCATCACGTCTAGCCTCCTCTTAATTGGTTGGATTACGGGTCAGCTTCGATGACCGTCTGTTATAGCCTCATTGACTTAGAGCACGATTTAAGTGAAACGATTCAACAAATGCTCAGAAGTAGCCCAATAATCCTGCTTGCTCACTGGAATGTAGTGCGGCTCACCCGCCGCGCCGGACAGGCATTAATAGCCTACTTGGGCAATTTCGGCATGACAAACTTAAGGGGCTCCCCGGTCAATGACTTCAGAAAGGCGACGAGATCTGCTTTCTCCTCCGCCGTCAGGCCCAACGGTTTGACGAGTGGACTCAGATTGGGGTTGTTGCCCCCTCCCTGATCTAGGAACTCCACGACCTCCTCCAACGTTCTGAACGCCCCATCGTGCATGTAGGGCGAGGTCTCCGAAATACTGCGAAGGGTCATCGTCTTGAAGGCGCCTTTGTCTTTCTCTGCTCGTGTCACCTCGTATCGGCCGAAATCGACCTTCATCGGACCAACCTGAGGCACGCCAAGATTGTGGAACTGGTTGTCCGTGAAATTTGGCCCATTGTGACAAAGAAGGCACCTCGCTTTCCCCCTAAATAGGGCCAGCCCTCGTACTGCCGCGTCGTCCATTGCCGATTGATCTCCCAGCACATACTTATCAAAAGCCGAGTTGGTGGAGAGCACCGTTCGTTCATATGCGGCAACCGCCTCGGCAATGGCCTGGAGATTGACGTCCGTCCCGAACACGGCTCGGAACTGCCGCTGATACCCCTTGATCTTGGCTATCTTCGGGACGACATGGTCATGAGTTTCGGCCATCTCAACAGGATTATGAATGGGCCCGATGGCCTGCTCCTCAAGAGACAGCGCCCGGCCGTCCCAAAACTGGAAGCGGTTATAGGCTGAATTGTACACCGTCGGCGACTGGCGTCCGCCGATTCCACCTCCCACCCCGATGGATGTTTGCCGAGCATCGGCAAAACCGGTCCCCGGGTTGTGACAAAAGGCGCAAGAGACCGCATCATTCTTGGAGAGGCGACCGTCGAAGTAGAGTTGTTTCCCGAGCTCGATTTTCGAGGCATAGTTGAGGTTAGTACCGGCTGTCGGAATCGTCGTGGGCAATGGACCGATATCAGGCACGGTCACCCCGTCGATTGTCACGGTGCCATGAGGCGCATGGTCGGACGGTAATGCGTGGACGAATGCAGCCTCCCCAGCCACTGCACTCACCAGTAACAAAACTTCAATCGCGCGTATCGGCAATAGGCCTCGCACCATACAATGTACCTCCCAGTTGAGCCGAGACGGACGGTTTCCACCGTCACCGTTCTGGCCATGGTGGGCATTATACTTACAATTGATCAGTTGGTCGAGATTCTCGTTCACGAAGCAGGGGCCGGATCAAACGGCACGAGCGCGAGACCGGAGCTGCACGGCGGAAGGAGGAGGATCCGTGGTTAAGAACCCCGTACGGTGGAACGCATAAGGCTATCGGCTTGCGGGGGGAGAAATCCTTGATACCCTTGATGCCGCTCGGTCAATTCGAGGACGGAAAACGGCTGTCCATCAACCATTTCAGGCGCGGTAAAAATCTGCCGCAAGGTCCCGCCCCGGACACCCGCGATCTCGCCGGCGAACACGACTCCCTTTGCTTTCATTTTAAGGATCGCCTTTTCGATGTCCTCCACCCGCACGGCCACATGGTGAAAAACCTGATCTCCAAATTTGTTGACCCAGCGAGGAATGATGCTGGTTTTACCCCGATCGTCCGAATAGGCCTGGTCGACAAACAAAGCCGGGTACCCGGCCCGCCGATACACTTTTGCATACCAATCTTCATACTCGATCGTTTCATCATACTCATACCCAAGCGCAACAAACTCCTGCGCCCGCTGATCGATGTTCATCGTCCTGATCGTCAAATGATCGATCACCGGTGCGAATCCCACCCCAACGTCGTCGAGCGCCTGGCGTACCATCCGCGCGGCGCTGTTCTTCGCCAAGAACTCCGCGGTCATACGAGCGATCATGACATCGAGGTCAGCTCCTTGCCCCATCATTCCCTCCTTCCGCCCTCCCAAAAGTCACTCCTTGCGCCAACGGTAGTTCCGTCCCCCAGTTGATCGTCGTGGTCTGCCGACGCATGTACGCCTTCCAGGCATCGGATCCCGCTTCGCGTCCACCGCCCGTGGTCTTCTCGCCGCCGAATGCGCCACCAATCTCCGCGCCGGACGTGCCGATATTGATGTTGGCGATGCCACAGTCGCTGCCTATCGTGGACAAGAACTGCTCGCTATGGCGAATGTGCATAGTGAACAGCGCCGAAGAGAGGCCCTGAGGCACCGCGTTGTGCAGTCGGATCGCTTCGTCGAGAGTGCGATATGTCATCACGTACAGAATCGGTGCGAATGTCTCACGCTGGACGACATCCCAATGATTCTGCGCTCGCACGATCGTCGGCTCGACAAAATGCCCTGGCCGAGAGAGAAGACGACCGCCGCACAGAATTTCGCCGCCCTCTCGCTTGATTTCATCGAGAGCGGCTCGATACCCCTCTAGCGCCTCGCGATCGATCAGCGGTCCCATCAACACATTAGGTTGGAGGGGATCCCCGATCGTTACCTGCGCATAGGCAGCCACCAGCCGAGGCACCAGGCTCTCATATTGCGACTCATGCACGATGACCCGCCTGGTGGAGGTGCAGCGCTGTCCCGCGGTGCCGACCGCACCGAACACGATCGCCCTCGTAGCCAGTTCGAGGTCAGCCGTTTCATCGACGATCACCGCATTGTTTCCGCTGAGCTCCAAAAGGCTTCGACCCAACCGGCGGCCGACCACTTCTGCGACATGCCTCCCCACCGGAACCGACCCCGTGAACGAAATCAGCGGCAACCGCTCGTCCCCGACCATCTGCTCCGCGAGCTCAACGCGATTCGTGGTCAAAAGCGCAAACACACCCGGATATCCGGCCTCATCCAGCACACGGTTGCAGAGATGCTGTACGGCCAGAGCACAGAGCGGCGCCTTCGGAGAAGGTTTCCACAACACCGTATTACCGGTCACGGCCGCAATAAAGGCATTCCAGGCCCAGACAGCCACAGGAAAGTTGAAAGCTGTGATGACCCCCACGACGCCCAAGGGATGCCATTGCTCATACATCCGATGCCGCGGACGTTCCGAATGCATGGTCTGTCCGTATAACGTGCGAGATAACCCCACGGCGAAGTCCGCCATGTCGATCATTTCCTGCACTTCTCCATCACCCTCGGATTTGATTTTTCCGACTTCGAGTGAGACCAACGTGCCCAAGGCGTCCTTCTTCGCCCTCAACGCGTTCCCGATCAGGCGAATGACCTCGCCTCGTTTGGGAGCGGGTACCATCCGCCATGAGGCCTGTGCCTGTCGGACGCCGGTCACGAGCGTCTCATAGTCCGCTTCATCACAACCATAGACGCGCGCGAGTGTCTCACCTGTCGACGGATTACGTGACTCCACAACGCCGGCATTCGTGCTGCGGCTCCAAACCCTGGATGACAGACAGCCCCCGGGCTGTTTAAGGGATAGTCCTAAATCTTTGAATACATCTTCCATCGTCATATGGTCGTTATGATCGAAAACAGTCTCCGAAACGATTGTCCAGCACATCGTGCAGTGAAAACTTTTCCTGTGTCACGAAGCCGTGGTAATTGTCGGGTTTGGCGAGTACAAGATCAACCACGCAACAGAGAGACGAAGCCGTCGTTACCTGGATGGCCGACCAGATTCGTCCCAGAATCGTGCGCGGATACACCTTCTTCACATAGGTGTCCTCGAATAATTCTCCTTTGCGGGTCCCCGTCACCGCCGCATAGATCAGAACGACATCCTGATGGGTCTGGGGGATCGCCCGCTCCAGAATACGTTTGAGCGTGTCTCGATCTTCGTTCAGTTTGAGATCCTTCATGAGAAAGTGGATCTTCTCGCAATGCCCCGGATATCGCAGCGTTTTATAGTTCATGGACTGGACCCGCCCCCGGTAGGTGTCCGCCAAGGTGCCCAGGCCCCCGGAAGTATTGAAAGCCTCGTACAGAAGTCCATCCAGTTCGATCGTCTCGTAGCCTTCTAATGGTTGCAACTCGACCTCTCGTCCTCCGTCGATTCCGAGACAGACATTTCCGTACTCATTGATCAATCCGTCCGTCGACCACGTGAGGGAATACTTCAAAACGTTACTCGGATGAACCGGCAGGGCACCCACCCGCATCTTCACACTCTCCACCGCATCGAATTGCCCGATTAAATCATTCGTGACAATGCTAATGAAGCCCGGAGCGAGGCCGCATTGCGGAATAAATGCTCGATCGGAGGCCTCACTGATGGCCCGGACTCGGCCGGTCACTACAACGTCTTCCGTCAGATCGAAGTAATGCAAACGATGGCTTCGCGCGATGTCCGCTACAATGGGATTGCAGAAGTAGGGAAGGCAGGAAATGACCGCATCAAAAGAGTGCGTACTGACGTACTGCGCAAGTAAGTCGGCCTGGCGCACATCCAGCGCACAGGGAATGACCCTCGACAACGACAAATCCTCTACCAGCCGCTTGGGCGCATCCAGGCTGAGGTCGCCCAAATGAACCAGGTATTGTCCCTCCATCGCAAGCAGCCCGGCGATGAGAGAGCCGATTTTCCCTGCTCCAAGCACCAAGACCTGAGGCATCCGTCACCTTACAATGATTATACTCCTTCAGCTCACAGAGACGCTGTCTCGAATTACTCAGGCACAGACGAACGACTCTGTGTGCACAGACGTGTTACGACGAGACCGGACGAGAGCGGGAGGGCGTAATCAACGGGGCGGAGTTTGACGGCAGGACAGTAGTCGAGGATTGATTGTCCATCGCCTCAAATATAAGACAACATTTGAGGCGACCGCATACACCAAGGAGTTTCGGGTCTTCAACGGGAAGATTGAGCAAGCGGGCTTGTTTGACCGTGACGGGCTTAACCTCCGTGAGAAAGCTGGCACAACACAGTACGAGCCCACAGGTATCTACACCGCCTAATCGACTCGCCTCGTCACGCGGACCCACTTGGCGCATTTCAATCCGTCCACCGAACCGGCGCGCCAACAGCCGAACCAGCTCCCTGAAATCGATTCGATCTTCAGCGGTGTACACAAACGTCATCTGCCGGCGGTGAAACGAGCAGAATACCTCCACCAGTTTCATCTTTAGTCCCAGGGCCGCAGCCTGTTCCCGACAGGCACTCATCCCTTGAGATGCGAGCCGCTCGTACCGATCAATGGACGCCAGATCCTCCGTGGTCGCCTTCCTGGCGATCGGCTGGATCACTCGCATGGGTGGAATAAACGGCATGAGTTGGGGAACTCCATAGACCACCCCATAGCTCAATTCTCCAGAGACATCGAGCAGCACCCGATCCCCCAGAGCGAGGGCGGCTTCTCCCGCATCAAACTTCTTAACCTCCCCCCGGTCACGGATCTTCACGCCCACCACCCGGAGGGCCGAGGGATAGGTCTTCGCAAGCTCCTGTGCGACTAACCGATCGATCATGGGCGGCATACTACACCATCCGATCTTTGAATTGGAATCCTCAGGGCTTCCCGATGAGTAGCGCCCCAGGCATCCGCCAGAGGTGTTTTCTTGTAAGGGACGTCGATCACTGACGTCTTAACAGTTCAATTATAAAGGACTTTTTAAAGGGGAAGACAAAATGAGAAATATGATAGGCTACTCGGGGCCAGAAACTCAGCTCAGGTTTCGTTCATTGTCGATAGTATGAGGGCACGGTGCGTATACCAAACAAAGTCATCCTTCCCTTTGGCTACCACATCATGATCCGTCAGCTCACCGATTCCGAGATGGACCGGCAGGATGCGAATGCCGACGGGATCTGGGACAACGAAGCCAAGACGATCTACATCCGAAAACGACTACCCGTGACACGACGGAGGTATATTCTCGCCCATGAACTGGGTCATGCGTGGCTTGACTGGCAACACCGCTACCTGGACGATGGAAAAGCTCGTACCTAGTACAGCGTGATCAATCACCCGCATTGACGCCACTTTACCGGCGAGTGCTCTTCACAGGCATCGCCCGGGGAGAAGGGGTTCGATCGAGACGAATAAGCTCCTCCCACTCGGCTTCCCGCACTGGCTGAACCGAAAGGCGGGAGCCCTTTCGGAGCAACTCCATTCCCTTCAAGACAACCTGGCTTCGCAAACGATCCAATGCCAGTGGCGTGGTGAATTTACGGACAAACCGGATGTCCACGACATCCCAGCGAGGCTGATCGGGCGTACTCCCGGGATCGTAGTGGATATGCCGCTTGTCGAATTGGGTTGCGTCTGGATACGCGCCTTTCACCACCTCGGCGACCCCCACCACTGAAGGCGGGCTCGCATTGCTATGATAAAAGAGCACCTGATCACCGACCTTCATTGCCCGGAGGAAATTACGGGCTTGATAATTCCGCACCCCATCCCAACAGGTTGTCTGCTTCGGCGCCCGCGCAAGATCGTCAATCGAGAACGCCTCCGGCTCGGATTTCACCAACCAATATTGTCGTCGCTCGGTCATCACTTCCTCCTGAACACTTGGTGCCATGCAGACCGCGGTGTATGCTGGGCGCTCCGGACATCTGTCAATCGGGAGCATGCATGGATCTGACCCCTCTGTGGTTTGCTGTGTATAAAGCTTCCAAATACGCCTTGTATCCTCTGTCTTGGATTGCCATCGCAGGCCTGTTGACGCTCCTCACCGCATGGCTTCCCGTGACACCCGGACGGAGCAGCTGGGCCCGACGCTTTGCGTGCTGCACGGTGCTACTTCTCCTGGCCACCGCTACCCCACTCCTGTCCAACATATACATCGCATACCTGGAAGCCTGGTATCCGCCGTACCAAGCCACGCCTGCCTCTAAGGTCGATGCCATCGTCGTGCTGTCGGGAAGCGTCTTCGCCAAGGGCTCGCTCAGGCCGACCGATGAAGCTTCGGAGGCGTCGCGCCAGCGCACAGCCTGTGGGGCCGACTTGTGGGCCCAAGGGCTGGCCCCGAACCTCCTGCTCAGCGGCGGAGTCGCCAACTTGCGCCGGACCGGTCCGCCGGTATCCCACGAAATGAAACGGTGGGCACGACGTCTCGGTGTTCCAGACTCGGCTATCCTTGTCGAGGACAAGTCACGAACCACCTACGAAAACGCCGTTCGAAGCAAAGCTATTCTGGGAGGAGGCCACATCCTGTTGGTAACCGCCGCCTATCATCTGCCCCGGGCGGTAGCTCTTTTCCAAAAACAGGGATTTCTCGTGACACCAGTTGCCTGCGGGTATGAGGCCCAACACAAGGCTGGGCGAATCTGGGCCGAAAGTACATTCATCGATTTTCTTCCTACTGCCAAAGCCTTGGCGGTCACGACGGAAGCCATCGACGAGTTAGCCGGAATGTTGGTCTATTGGATCGCCGGAAAGTTATAACGCTGCCTTAGCGGCTCGACTCTATGCGATAGACTGCTCCACCAGGATCCACCATATACACTTCACCCACCTCGTCTTCTCCAAAGGGGGAAATACGGATTTCCGACCGCAGCAGTACCTAAGCATCGTGCGGCTGCCCCGCACTCTAGTTCCTCTTCGCAGGACCACATTTACTCCTCCCAGGCATGCCGGCCCACGTCCCCCACCCACAAGAAACCAGTTACACGGTCGAATGAAAACCGTCAGGGATTATACAGCCCGAAGGCGCAGACCTCAGGACGTCCGGATACGTCCGGCCTACCCCACCACAAAGCGCCCACCGCTGCTATCCCCCCCCATGGGACAGGTAGAGTGGCTACACCAATCCTTCGGTGTTGAACGGTTAAGCGTAAGGGATACCGGGCTGATCGCTTGATTCGGCTGGCTCCATACCTCTGCTGTGGCGGATGGGACCATCGCCAGGACGGCCAGGATAACCAGAGCCGGGCCACGCGCTCGCAATCCGATCCCTCGCAGAAATCAGTCTCCCGCGGGATCATTCTCGAGGTACTCGATTACTGAAGCATACGTCAGTTCACGGATGCGCGCTTTTGACGAGTCCGGCGTATCGAGATTACGTTCTAACCACACGCGTTCCGCAATCTTTGCGCGTCCTTCGTTACACCGACGCCACATCTCATGCAATACCTCGATCGGCAAACCGACTTGCACGCCTTCTGATTCAATACGGTCGTCCAGGATGGCCAACAAATCCGCAATGGCGTGATCCGGCTGATAGGGCGGCGCAGAAAAGCCAAACGTCTGCTGGGCCTGCGACTCCTGGCGAGCCTGCTCGACCAGGTCCTGCATATACTCTTTGAGCAGCCCGATGATGTGACCGGATATGCGCATCAGCGACAGAGTAAACGCAACCTTCTCCCCGGAGCAAGGCATGATTCGAGCACCAATCGGTTGACCGCTGATTCGATGGTTCTCTATGATACCGGCTGCAAGACGTGAGACGAGGCTCCCCTCACGCAGTAGGCCTCGGACAACCATGGAAGTAGGCGGCCCCGATGAGCGATCAGACCGTCATTGAACATTTTGAGATCTCTCTTCACACGCCCAGCGGCGAGGTGACAACGGCTGTCGGTGTCCCGACGAGCTTTGTGCCGATCACCGCCATCGTTCCTCTTATGCGTAGCCTCGGTGAAGAAGCCCAGGCGCTGGAGCAACGTCGGTTGCTCGAAGCCGGCCAGACAGTCTCCTGTCAAAAGGGCTGCGCGGCCTGTTGTCGAATGCTCGTCCCGATTTCGGTGCCCGAGGCCTTTGCCCTGGCACAGACGATCGAGCGACTTGACCAAACCGAACGGCATCGCCTATTAGGACAGCTGGACCTGGCCAGCCAGCGACTGGCCAAGGCCGGCCTGCTCAAGCACCTGAACTCCGTCGCCGAATCTCTCGATCCGGTTACGGATGAGGCCATCGAACCCCTGAACCGGGCCTACTATGCACTCCGCATGCCCTGCCCCTTTCTGAGCAATGAAGTATGCAGTATTTACGAGGATCGCCCTGCGGCCTGTCGTGAGCTTGCCGTGACCTCCCCCGCCACAGCTTGCCAAAACATGACGAATGAGGCCATCCGGCCCGTTCCTGTCGCCGTCCGGATCAGTACCGCTTTGAGCCTGCTCTGGGCCGAGTTAACAGGGACTGTGCCACGCCTCATCCCGCTTCCGCTGGCCTTCGACTGGGCACTGAGACACAAGGCCGAGCAGGCAGGACGGTGGGCCGGCACGGAGCTACTGGAGAAAGCCCTGGATAAAGTCTGGCGATATCTCAGTCAGGAAAAAGCCCGCCGCAGCAGCGCCTAAAAAGGCCGTTCAGCACTTTCCAAAAGGAGACTTCATGCAGAACCCTGTCATCGTGTGCCTGGACCTTGAGGGTGTGCTCGTACCCGAGATCTGGGTCAATTTTGCCATCAAAACCGGCATCGAAGAACTCAAAGTGACGACCAGAGAAATGCCCGACTACGACGCGCTGATGACCAGGCGGCTGAAGATTCTCGAGCAGCACGGATTCACCCTCGCTGACATCCAGGCCGTGATCGCCGCCATGGGACCTTTGGACGGCGCGGCCGATTTTATTGCCTGGCTGCGGGAACGAACGCAGGTCATCATCCTGTCCGATACCTTTTATGAGTTCGCCCTCCCATTGATGCGACAGTTGGGCTACCCGACAATTTTTTGTAATCAACTGGAGATCGACCGGAACGGCCGCATCGTCAACTACAAACTCCGGCAACCAAACCAGAAAAAACATGCGGTTGCCGCGCTGAAGAAACTCAATTTTCGCGTCATGGCTGCCGGCGATGCCTACAATGACACCGCCATGTTGGGAGAGGCCGATGCCGGTTTCTTCTTCTGTCCTCCCGACCATTTGCCGAAGGAATTTCCTCAGTTTCCGGTGACAAAAACCTATGAGGAGTTGCAGGTGCGCTTCGCAGAGGCAGGAAATCTAGGATAGATTCTACTGCTGTGAATCCCCGGTTCTCGGCAGGGACGGGACGGGCAGAGACAACCGCGAGATGAGGTTCGGTGCAGGTTGTAGATAGGCCAGCGGCTTAATCGAACTGCTGATTCACTACGCTCAGCACTCGTCGGCCATACCGTTCCACCTTCACTTCGCCGATACCCGGAATCTCCAGCAATGCAGAGAGAGTGCTCGGCCTGTGACCGGCAATGGTGCGCAGCGTCTTGTCGTGAAAAATCACAAAGGGCGCGACTCCTTCCTCCTCAGCCAATTCCAGACGTAACCGGCGTAGACGTTCAAAAAGCTGCGGGTCTGCAGGGGGCGCAGGCGCAACCGGGATGCCATGCGTACGCTCGCCGGCCCCTGACGACTGCCCGGCAGTTATTGACTGTCCCCCGGTAGGCGTGAACGGAAGAGAACCGGTCCCCCGCAGGGCCTCCTGCCCCAACCGCGTCACGCCGAGCATGGGATACTCCAAACCCTCGACATGAAGGTGACCCGACTCGATCAGGTCTTTGACCAGACGCGTCGTGGCGGGCTTCGACCATGCCCGATAGACACCGTAACTCGGACAGTCTTCCGCTCCACACCCGAGGAGCGCTTTCGAGCGACTGCCGCGAAGAAGCTCGACGATACGACCCACCCCGAACCGACCCATGCACCAGGAAACCGCCGTTAGGACTGCCCTTGCACAGGCAGCCTCCTCATTTCGTCCAGGCGCGGTAACCTGAGCGGGCACCGCACAGCGATCACAAAGTCCGCAAGGCCCCAAGACCCGTTCGACCTCATCGCTGAAATATTCCAGAATGGCGAGCTGGCGGCAACTTGACACGGAGACATAGTCCAGCAGGTCCTGGAGGAGGGTTTTCATGCGGGCTACGCGGTCCGAATTGCCCGGTTCCTTTGAGGCTTGTTGAATGAAATACTCCTGCGTGGCGAGATCCCGTTCATGGAACAGGAGGACACAGGCAGCCTCGTCTCCGTCACGGCCGGCGCGTCCGACCTCTTGATAGTAGGCCTCCAGACTTCCTGGAACATCGAAATGAACCACCAATCTGACGTCCGACTTATCGATGCCCATACCGAAGGCATTCGTCGCTGCCAGGATTCGCAGGCTCCCCTGACGAAACTCACTATGGACGAGGCGACGTTCTTCATCTGACAGGCCGGCATGGTAGTAGCCGACGGCAGAGTGCGACTGTCCCAGCACATCAGCCACCTCCTCCACCGCACGACGCGTGGCACAATACACCAGCACACTCCCCCTTTCCTGCTCGCGCACCAGCCGATCCAAGATAGCGAGTTTTTCCTGGCGGGAGCGGCAGGGCCGAACAGAGAGGGCGAGATTGGGCCGGCGAAAACCGGTGACTAATCGAAGCGGGTCGTGAAGGGATAAGCGTTCGCACAAATCGCCTTGAACTCGGGCTGTCGCCGTGGCCGTCAACGCGAGGCAAGGCGGGTTACCGAGTTCTTCTCGCAGACGGCCGATTTTCAAGTAGTCGGGTCTGAAATCGTGCCCCCACTGGGAAATACAATGCGCTTCATCAACGACCAACAGGGAAACCCACAACGACCGAAGGAGGCGAAGAAATCGCTCATGCTGCATTCGCTCCGGCGCCAGATACAAGAGCTGAAGCCGTCCCAACTTGAGATCCAGGATGACACGGTCCCGCTCCCGTTCGGAGAGACCCGAGTGGAAAGCCGCCGCCGCGATTTTTCGGCATCGCAAGTCGTTCACCTGGTCCTGCATCAGTGCAATGAGCGGAGAGATCACCAGGGTGACTCCGGGTAAGATCGTCGCTGGCAATTGATAACAGAGGGACTTTCCTTGTCCGGTGGGCATAACCGCCATGGCATCGCGACGTGACAACACCGCTTCGATGACCTCACGCTGACCGGGCCGAAACGCTGAGAATCCGAAATATTGTGCGAGTTGACTGTTTAGATCATTCACGTTGAGCAGGGCGACACGAAGTTCATGATGAGGAAGGGAGCGGGGTGAGTATAAGACGGCGGCCAGACTCCGGGCAAGTTGACGCGCGCAAGCCGACCGTGGCTGACCTATGCTGGTCACCGTAGACAGCATCAAGAAAAAAGAAACCCCGCCAGGGATCACCCGGCGGGGCTTCACATTTCGAGACCGGCAAGGATCGCCGTTAGGTCTCGAGATTTCTGTCACTTCCGCTACGGAGCGGTATAACTGCCGTACTTCGGGACCGTGTCGCAGCCGGGACCTTGATCCTGATTCCCGATGCACAGATGACGCAGGGCGCCCTGCGCCGACAGACGAGCTTCCTTGTGCAAGCGAGCTTTGCCGTATTCTACGGCCATTTTCAGCTGACGCAGGGATCCAGCGCTGGCGTTGCCGGATTGCGCTTTGCTGAGTCCATCTTGCAGCTTGGCAGTCGCGCTGTCGATAACAGTCCGGTCGGATCCCCATCGTTTCGTGAGGTCCACCGTGGTCCGCTTGCCGAGGCCCGGCGGATCCGTCAATTCCACGATGGCATCGTTTACCGCCTGAATAGCATCCGCGACCTGAGCCTGCGCGATGATCGGCGTGCTGCCGATTGCCATCGCGGCTATGCTCAGCGTTACGAACATGAGTTTTTTCATTGCGTGTCTCCTTTTCTTGTCATCGTCAGGGAGCGGCATATCGTCGTGGCCATTTCAGGCACCGCGAGCCGCTCTATATCCTGCCGCATCCTATGTCACGCTTCACGCACGCTTAGAAGTTCATCCAGAGGGACATATAGGCCCAGTGCTGATTGACCTGCTGATTCAAGGTGCTGGTCAAGTAGCCGCCACTGAAAATCGTGCCATAGGTGGCCTGGAGCGCCACTTTGCCATCGGCAAACATTCTGGTGTAGGCCACGTCGATTTCGTCACCGATGTGCGTCTTGGTGTTGTTCGCGTTCGAGAACACGTAACAACCCTGTGCACCTCGATACCAGCAATCTTTGGAATTGGCCAAGTTCAGATTCGTGTACCACAATTCAATGTGGTCACGGGCACTGGGACGAGCCTGCAGGTTGACCGACGGTGACAGCATGTTCTTCCAGGCTTGCACATCCATGTAACCCATGTGGATGTGGTTCGTCGGGAAGAAGTTTTCGAACGTGTTGGCTGTCTTACAAGAGCCAGCCGCTGCGCCGGCACCGCAGACGTTGTTCCGGCTGTCGCCTGACGCATAGTCGAGGTTGAACGCAATGCGCGTCTTCCAGGCCGTGTCATAAAACGTGTAGCCGATCCAATTCCTCGTCGCCCAGGCATTGATGTGCAAACACTTTTGCTCGCCTTGGCAAGCTCCGACCTGACCCATCTGACCAAACTGCCACGCGATTTCATTCGAGAAATCGAATCCGCCTTTGCGCATTTCCATCCGATTCCCGATCATATGACGGGTCTGGTTCGAGTGTTTTGCCGTACCGAGTCCCTGTCCAGCGTTGTCAGCCGAACCGAGATTGTTTTTATAGTACACGTAGAACGGTTCGATCACCATGCCTGGAATCATCTTGAACTGATTGTAGAAGATGAACATGTCGGCATCGCGGTTTGCATCACGGCCACTGGTCCCGGCGATGTTTGGCGCACCGCTCCCGACTGGCGCCGCCTGAGGGATATCCGTTTCCGAATTCCGGAACCAGCCGAAGTAGCTGTCCCAGGTTTTGGTCTGGTAGGCGAACATCACACCATCATGGGAATAGCCGGTGTTGGCCCAATCAAAGTGGCCGAACAAAGAGTGGTTTCCGAATACCACATACTGACGGCCGACCTTCATGCTCAACCCCTGGATGTCGGCCAGATTCCTGACCAACATGTAGGCCGCACGAACGCCCAACCGGCAAGCCCCGGTCGCGGTGCTGGAACAGTTGTGGTTCAACGGGTCGCCGCCGTTCCCTGCGTTGACGGCACTCCCGTTACCGCCCCAGGTCGCGCTGTCAATGATTTCCATGTAGAAATTGACGTCCGGTGAGAGATCGTACCCGATACCCAACCGTACCCACTGTTGCACATAGAAATCATTGCCCTTGTTGCCGTTGCCGGCTGCGGTGCCTCTCGTCCCAAAGGAGTTACACGTTCCGCCGGCCCCCTGGGCCATGCCGAAACAGGCATTGTTCCGCATCTCCGGGCGCACGCGAAGATCCGCACGCATCCAGAAATTCTTGATGTCAAAATTCCGGCCGATGACGGGATCGTAGCTTTCGTACGCTTCTTTCTGCGGCATGTTACGGGGAATGGCGGGAAGGTTCGTGATGCGTTCGCCCGGGGGGAGTTCGAATCCGGCAAAGGCCGGGACTGCGAGACACTGCAGAGCGGTCACCGCCGCAGCGCCCAAGATGGTAGCCAACCGGCCCCACCTGGTCCGTCCATGGATGCGTTTCATAGCGTTCCTCCTGTGAATTGGATGGCAACCCTTTGTGTACCCACTCACTCCGGGTGCCGTCTGTACATCCAACCGCTATTGCACTGTGAGCCGTTGCTCCTGTGTGGACTTGAATCGGCCAGACCCGATGGTGCCCACCATCCGGCCTCGATTCATGCTCACTTCATTCCTGAAGCGAGTTCCCTACACAGTTAAGATTTGGTTGTGTTGCTGTGGTCACCTCCCTTCACAGCCGTAGAGCGGTGATGAATGGACTTAAGCCTGCTTGGGCAGGCTCGACTCCTCGGCCCCATGCTCTACGCCTGACGTTGCGTGATTGATTTCTTCTTCCGCTTCCTTCATAGACGATTCGAAGTCCTGTTCCACCATTTTCATTTCCTGCTGAATCATATTGAGCTCGGGCTCAACGGTCTTCTTCAGATCATCCGCCGTTTCCTTAAATCCCTTGACGGCCTTGCCGACCTGACGACCGATCTCCGGCAATTGCTTAGGCCCGAATAACAGGAAGGCAATCACCAGAATGATGAGTATTTCTCCAGCGCCAAGACCGAACATGGTGTTTCGTGCTGAGTCGGAATTCCTGAACCGAGCAAGACGCCCCTCAGGGCAGGCTGCCGGCTTTGAGTCCGTATCCTCAGTCCCGCAAGTTATCCCTGCGTATTCCGTGGCGGTGGAGCCTCATCGGCCGGCTGCTGGGCAGGCGGCGGTGTGGCTGACTGTCCAGTTTGCGGGATCTGTGCCGAAGGCTGGGCCGCAGGCGGCTCCGCCTCGTTGGCTGTCACATCGATCGCATCCGCTTCATGGACAGATTTCTTGAACCCCTTGATTGCTTTACCCAATCCTTCTCCGAGCTGAGGAATTTTTCCCGCCCCGAAGATGATCAATACAATGACGAGAATCAGCAGCAGCTCCATCCAGCCAAACGAACCAAACATGTTACTGTATGCTCCTTGTTACAGCTGTGCGATTAATCGCACGACGTACGTGCATGTACGTGCGATGGACAAACCAGCTTCTTGAAGTAGAAACATCTGAGATGACGGTGACCGAGGGACCGAGTCCTGATAGTCTCTCGTGATGCAGGGACAATAGATCGGTCTCCTTTGGCGAATCGGATGGTAAATCGCGGGAAAGGCTATAGAATCGGCATTAATTAGTCAAGCTCTTTCTCCCGCTTACGTGACCCATGGAGGAGAAGTTAGACCCTTACGCTCACTTCCTACGGACGAAAGGAAAAGTGATAATATTCGACCGGGCTCGGTGGTGCTCCGAGAGCCATCAAGATCGCCTCCCGTTCATAGCCCAAGGTCTCCAAACCTCCCTGCGCCTGGCTCAACTCTTCCTCCGTCACATACGCAATGGTATCGGGGATTCCGTTCGGCTTCAGCGACAACAATGTGCCCTGCGCCGATTCCCGTTCTTCTGCCGGCATCTCATGACGCAAGGGGAACTCGATTTTCCGCTGATAGGGACTCTCATAGGTGTCGTTCAGACTGCGGATTGTCTGCACCGTGAGCCGATCCAGTTCCCAGGGCTGAACTTTAGAATTGACCGTCGGATGACAAGCCAGCAAATCCATGAGGGTCATGACATTGGTTCCGAGCCGGCTCCCCACGAACTCCCGTTGTGTCTCAATCGTAACGGCCCCGACACCCAGATGTTTTGCAACGGCCTGAATCAGAGCCAAATTCACCATAAAGCTGTACTGGCCGCCGAATAAACCGTAACAAGGCTTATCGGGATCGTTGAGCACGTCCATGTCGGCGGTACCGGCGTCGAAGCTGCTGAAGCCCACGGCATCAGTCGCAAGCACTCGTTTCGCCTCCTTGATCGAGGCGCAGGCGCCTAGATTCACCGGCACCAAGACTTCTTCGTCGATAGCTTTCAGGAACTCAGTGATGGTCTTACGAAACGGAATGTCCTTCCATTCGACCTTGTGATATTCGCGCTCCCAAATCAGATCGTCCAGAAAGGGCGGAAACTGCTTGAGTTGCTCGATGTCTTTCGCGTCGAAAGCCCGGACAAATCTTGACCAATCCGCGATGGCCGCGGCTTTGCGTTCATTGACGTTCGGGCGGAGAAATTCCTCTTCGTATTCTGCCCCCTTCTTGGCCAGAAGCTTGGTTGCCAGTTCATTCCAGAGTTCGTTGCAGAAAATTCGATCGATCGAGCCATCGGCAACCGTCGACAGGTTCTCCACCTCGGCACAGAGCGAGTCGATCTTTGCCAGGTGCGGCATGAGATCGGGATGCGTACGCGCCCGCTCCAACGCATGGGCCTGCGAATCGACAAACACGTAGCGAAGACGGGGATAGACCAGGCCCGCTTTATCGAGATGCTGCAGATGGCTGAGGAAGCAGGCCGCCAGATTCCCGTTGCCGGGCCCCCATTCCATCACGGTCAGCGGGCTTGCGCCTTTGGACGGAGTCTCCGCCTGTGCGGCCGATGCCTCGCGTTTCGCGGCGGCTTTTTTTTCACGCTTGGTCACCTGCTCGTAATAGTCGGTCGCCAAGGCATGCGCCAGCCGATAGTCCGCCGTGGTGAACGTCTGGTAAAAATTGCGCTGTTCCTCTCCCCGCAATTGATAGAACAAGACATTGATATGGGCCTGCCATTGATCGACGGGCTTGTACTCCCCGATCGGTTGGGGCAGCGCGTCGGGATCTTCCACCTGCGTCATCATCCGTTGTTCCATTACATCCCCCTCTGAAAAGGGGGAAATTCTAACAGGAAGCAAATTTCACCCGCAACCTGACCATTCCACGCCATCCGCTACCAAGTGAGCTTTCTTGACAGAACTGCCGGGCGGAGTGTAGCAAGATAAGGATGAGGCACTGGTGCGGGTTCATCGGTTCCATCATCCTTTTCTGTTCCCTCGCCCTGGCAGAGGACCTTCCTCTGACCCACAACGTCCCGGTCCCTGAATTCCAGAATCGCAGTGAAATTCCCAAAGCCTATGATTTTGATGCGCCGCCACAAGGCATGTTTCGTAATATTGTCTTGGCGGAAGGTTTTGACGAGGAGCTCGGCTTCCAGCGGACACACGAGATTGTTCCCGTCAAACCGACCGAACAGTTTTCCGCGGAAAACAAGGCAGTCTTCATCGTGTTCGAGTTCCATCAACATTACCAGTCTTTTCAGGTGTTCGGACGCTGTTATCCGGAGCAGGTGGAAGGACTGGATAACCAGATGGTGGTCGCCGAAGACGCGATGTATATCGCACTTGAGGACCAAACCGGCTATCTGAAGCTCTTTCCTGGTCAGGGAAACTGGAAGCCCGGTCGATACAGAGTGGAGATCCACGCGGGCGAGCAGGTCAACGAAATGAGCCTGATGGGCACCATGCGCTTTACTATGTCCGCAGCCGTCAGCCGATCTGCGCCGGCTACTTCCCGTTAAGCGCCTTCCGGTCGTTGCCCCGCTCGTCGCTCCATGAGCTTCGATGCCGCGCTTGGAGGAGCGGGGCAGCCGTTCCGCAATCCTTCCCGCGGAGAAAAATTCAATTCATATCTACCAGTTTGACCATCCATCGATTCCTTTTGTAGAATGTGCGCCGTGCACCACGACGAACCCCTGCGTGAAGGAACCGACCCCGCTCCATGACTGTTGTGACCCGCCCATGGGCTTCCGTGGTCATCCCCATCAAGGATGAACGCGACAATCTGGTTCCCCTGACTGAGCAACTGGTGAAAGCTTTGGAAAGCCGGGATGAATCGCGATCGGCTCCATTTGAGTTATTATTCATCGACGATGGCAGCACCGACGGAAGTTCGGAGCTCTTGGACAGCCTGGCTGCCCAGCACTCCACAGTCAGAGTTTTTCACTTTGACCGTAATTATGGGCAGTCTGCGGCCTTCGATGCCGGCTTCAAACAGTCCACCGGTGAGTTGGTGATGACGATCGACGGCGACCTCCAAAACGATCCGGCGGATATCGCCACCTTGCTTCCATTGATCCGGACGTTCGACCTCGTGTGCGGTTGGCGCAAAGACCGCCACGATAACCTGACCCGCAAAATTTCATCCCGCATTGCCAATTCCGTGCGAAGCGCGGTCACCGGCGATCGGGTGCACGATACCGGTTGTTCCCTGAAGCTATTTCGCCGCGCCGTCGTGGAGAAGTTGCAACTCTTCGAGGGCATGCACCGGTTCTTTCCCGCCCTCGCCCTGATGCACGGCTTCACCGTCACAGAGGTGCCGGTGCGCCACTATCCCCGCGCACATGGAACCTCGAAGTATGGCGTGGGCAACCGTCTATTTAAGGGCCTGTACGACCTGGTAGCCGTGCGATGGATGCAGCACCGATGCCTCCGTTATCAATACCGCCCGGTCAGGCCGACACCACCTCCATCGCCGTCCTCCGCCACAAGCCTATGACAATCGATACACTCTGGCTGATCGTGGGATTCCTCGGGCAAGGCGTTTTTTTCATGCGTTGGGTCGTCCAATGGGTGGCCTCGGAGCGCCATGCGGAAAGTCGGGTTCCCACAGCATTCTGGTATATGAGTCTGATCGGTGGACTCATCACACTCGCCTATGCGATCTATCGGCGCGATCCCGTCTTCATTGCCGGGCAGAGCATCGGAGGTCTAGTCTATCTTCGCAACCTCATGTTGATCCACCGTCCGAACCCAGCCGATCCCGGAACGGCTTCCCCGGCAACGAAGCCCTGATGGAGTCTCTCCTGAACGGACAGCCATCGCCTTCCCCTGCAGCGGCACAGACCGACCGCTCGATTCAACCACTCGCGCTCCTTCTGCTCCTCGCGATGGCGGCCGTCCTGTTCTTCGTCGGACTCGGCTCCACCGGACTGACCGATCGGGACGAAGGACGCAACGCCGAAGCCGGCCGGGAAATGTATGAAACGGGCGACTACATCAGTCCCACGTTCAACTACGAACCACGCTTCGCCAAACCCGTTTTCGTCTATTGGCTGATGAGTCTCTCGTACCATCTGTTCGGGGTGAATGAATTCGCAGCGCGGTTCCCCTCAGCGATCTTCGGTCTCGGACTGATTCTGCTGCAATACCTCTTCTTGACCCGCTGTCGCGGTCCCGTGGTGGGCCTCTTCGGCGCCGCGATGTTATTGCTCAACCTCGAAATTATCGGACTGGGGCGCATGGCTCTGACCGATAGTGTCCTCATTTTCTTTACCACGGCATCGCTCTTCGGCTTCTGGCTGGGTTTGAACGGCAGGGGGCATGAACGCCACTATATGTGGCTCTTCTACATCGGCATGGCGCTCGGTACCCTCACGAAAGGGCCGATTGGTTTCCTGATTCCCATGCTGGCCGTGGGACTATATCTTTCGCTGACCAAGTCCTGGCCCCTCTACTGGCGCCAGGGTTTTCCCCTTTCAGGCCTGCTCCTGTTTCTCCTGCTGGCACTGCCCTGGTATCTCATAATGCTGAACATTCACGGCCAGCGCTATACGACTTCGGCGCAAGGGGACACGGTCGGACGTTTTTTCGGCGCCATGGAAGGACACGGGGGCACGCTGCTCTTTTACCTTCCCGTGCTACTGATTGGATTTTTCCCCTGGAGCGGCTTATTACCCTTCGCGTGGTACCAGGCCTATCGGAGCTGGCGGAACGCGAACAAGACCGGCTCACTCTCTCCCGCCGGATCCTCGGGCCTCGACGACCGGTTTTCGCCTGCTGCGCTTGAATGGTTCGCCGCAATCTGGCTGCTTGGAGGATTGGTGTTTTTCAGCCTCTCCTCTACTCGCCTGCCGCATTACATCGGACCTTTGTTTCCTGCCGCGGCAATCTTAACGGCCTCCTACTGGAATCGCTGCCTCGCCGACCAGGCCGCTCCCACCATACGTGCCGCCATCCATACGATGACGGCCGTGGGATTTATTTTGGCTCTCGTCTTTGCGTCGCTACCGCCCCTCTATGCACGCTTTGCCGGGAAACTCATCAACGAATTCCCGCTGGCAGGTCAGGTGACATTGGGGCCTGGTCCCTATACCGTGGCCTCGATCTTCCTGGTCGGCATGGGCCTGGTTGCCTACTTCGGATTCAGCGAGTCGAAACGAGCGGGCGCATTCTGGGCCGCGGGGGGAACATTGGCCCTCGTAGTGCTTGCGGTCACCCAATTGACCTTCCCCTTGATCAATCACTTTGTCATCGAACCGCCGCAGCGCCTGGCGGATGTCGCCGGGGTTAATCTCGGTCCGAATGACCGCCTGATCCTCTACGGCCAACCCCGACCCTCGCTGGTCTTTTATGCCAAACGAAAGGCCATCGTCGTTCCCAAGAATGAAGAGGCGAACATTAAACCGTACCTGAGCCAGCCGGGTCGGACGATGATCCTGCTTCCGACGGCGATGAGGAATCGACTTCCGGTGGAAACGATAGACTATCCCGTGTTGCTCGAACGGTACGGGTATATCCTGCTGGCCAATCAATCGCTGATTCACGTTCCGGAACAGGCGGAAAAGCCGCCCCTCCGCATTCCCGGACATTGAAGCGATCGTTACTGAAGCGGCACGAGTCCTTTCAGCGCCTGAACCAGGACCAGTGCGATCGTAGCCCCTGCCGCATAGAGACTGTCATCGACCCAGGACTGCCGGACCTCCCGGGGTGCATCCGGAAAACCGCCGGCACCAGTCCATCTCGCCATGCAGATCAGGCCGCTCAACCCGATGAGGACGGGTACGCCGGTGGCTACACCCAACCCGAGTTGCAGGAGACAGTCTGACATCATAGTTGTGGATGCGTCGGCGTTTCCTGTGGCAGCTCGATGCCGTCCCAATCGCAAGATCAGACCGCCGGCCACAAGCGCCACCCCCGACCCGAACAGGATGCCGTCCGTCATGACGTCGACAATGCGATGCGTCAGCACCCAGAGCAGGCCTGTGATGAGCAACGTGATCGGGGCAATCCGCAGGAGCGCCTGCGCGCAGGAGCGCCTCCACCATCGTAGCGGCCCATTGAAGACCGATCCAACTACATACCCCGTCACCATCCCCGCCACTACATCGCTGGGAAAATGAGACCCGCGCCAGATGCGGCTGGTGCCAACCCAGGCCACCATCATCAACGGAACCCATCGCCATCGAGGCATCGCGCGGGCAAGCACGGTCACCACCGCCACGCTGGCGGACGTATGACCTGAGGGAAAGGAGTCCAGCCCGGAGTCCCACGATGGCCACCACTGCCATCCTCCGGAATGGGTGAGACGAGGTCGCGGGCGCCCAATGACGTGCTTCATTCCGGTGACCACCAGCGCCACCACGCCATGGGCCAGCAAACTATCCAGGCCCAAATGCCTGAGCGAGGGTCGCTTCAGATAGAGACCGACTCCTAATACCAGCATACTGATCGCAACGAGGGTGCCGCCATTCCCAAGTTTCTCACCCACGTCGCCGAGAGTCTGAAGGGCTGAAAGATTATGCGAGCGGAGAAACCACAGGAGAGGGATATCGACCTGCAGGAGAGCCGCGAACGATCCGATCACTGCGAGCGCGGAAAGCAATACCGCCATGAACGGCGGGCGAGCCGGTGCTAAGACGGGCTGCGTCACGACCGGCGCAGCCCGTCCGTCACCAGGTTCGGTCATGGAACCCAGTCAGCGAGAAAGACATTGAACTCTCCACGCTCCTTCGCCCCTCGGTCCGATACCCAGACCAGGCGTTTTCCGTCGGGAGAGAACATGGGGAAACTGTTGAACTGTCCGTCAAATGTGAGCCGCTCCAAGCCAGTGCCGTCCTCATGGACAAGATACAGATGGAACTCCGGCCGCCCCCCCTCATTCCGGGTCTCCACATTCGAGGCGAAGATGAGCCGATGCCCGTCAGGATGGAAATAGGGAGAAAAATTGGAGGCGCCGTTGTGTGTCACCTGCTGCTTGTCGGATCCGTCGGCATTCATGATATACAACTCGAGCTGGCCCGGCTCCACCAGATTCTGGGCCAAAAGCGTCTTGTACTGATCGAGTTCCTCCTGGTTCGCCGGATGCTGCGCGCGGTAGACGATGCGCTTGCTGTCCGGTGAAAAGAACGGCCCCCCCTCGTAGCCGACCTCCTCGGTCAACCGCCGGATATGGGTGCCATCCAAATCCATGGCGTAGATGTTCAGATCGCCGTCACGCAGCGAGGTCCACACGATGGTCTTTCCGTTGGGAGACACGGTCGCTTCAGCATCGTACCCCGGCGTATTCGTCAGGCGCTGAGGATCCTGCCCGTCAATGCGGACGGAGAAGAGATCGTAATCATCCAGGGCCCAGCGATAGGCCCCGTCGCGTTTTGGCTTGGGAGGGCAATTGGGAGCCCTCAAATGCGTGGACGAAAACAATACCCGGCGATCGCCCGGGAAAAAATACCCGCAGGTCGTGGCTCCCACGCCGGTGCTGACCATGCGAATCGCGTCACTCGCCAGATCCATGACATACATTTGATAACAACCGAGCGGTTGGTCGGCCGGTTTCATGGCGGCGGCGTAGGTATCTTTCATCCAGTTATTCGTGGACTGGAAAATCAGCTTATCCCCGCTGAACGAAAAATAGGCTTCTGCATTCTGCCGCCCGAAGGTGAGTTGCCGGATGTTCGTGAGATGGCGCTCGGCCGACGCGACCGGTTTTCCGGCCGCAGCCTGCTTGGGCGCAGCCGCCTCGACCGGCACCACCAGCATCGCACCGAACAGGACGCCCGCTATCCCCGAGATCACCCGGCTACTCTGTTTCAAATCGCACCTCAGTACTCATCTTATCCTCCCAATCTCCCCGTGCCGTCACGGCACCTTCCTGAAACACCACATAACTCTGCCATCCATAAAAAAACAAGAGGCGCGCCACCCGACCCAACGCCTGGGGCGTCACGCCGTACAGCCAGGTGACCACACTGCCCGGAAGATCGGGGCGACGGCAGGACACCAGGAACGCCATGTTCGGACCGGCGTACATCCGTCCCTGAATCGCGAACCCGGTCTCGGTGAGACGAACGTGATCACGACAGGACTGGAGAGCCCGGGCTGCAGGGGAGGCCTCCTGAGGACTACCCAAGAAAAGTATGGACCCGTTCGGCAACTGTGACGTTTCTGGTTTCGCCGGCAACAGGGTCGTCCGCGGCACGTCAGGTCTGGATGCTTCCTGCGCCACGATGCGCTGGACAATGGCCGCCAGCGGATCAGCCTGATCGGATGACGCAGCGGAGGGCAGGACGACCGTGCGAGCCACATCCGTCACATAGAGATTCAACATAGGGGGCAGGTCGCGTCGGTCCACCCGACGAAACAAATGATAGTCCGGATCAAGTTTCACGGCCTGGGGACGTTTGGCGAGAGGGACCATGACATCCTGCTGGGCATCGACGAGTTGGATACGAACGTCCTGAGAGCGCTCCCCGGCAAACACGAACCTGAGTTCGATCGGAGTGCGATACGGCACGTCGCGCTGAGTGATATGCACCGCTGCCTCAATACTGGGAATCTGGCCGGAAGTTCCGTGTGCCGGTTGCACGCGCACACCCGACAAGGCGAGGTCCGGCGCGCCGGCCCGCTCGACCCACTGCGCAAAAAACCACCGCAGATCCCGCCCGACTGCTCGTTGAAACACCTGTTCAAGATTCTTCCAATCAGCCACCTCGCCGAGATACCGCTCCGGAATCTGCTTGAGCGCCCGCCAGAACACCTCATCGCCGACTTCCTGCCTGAGCATATGAAACACCATGGCGGATTTCTGATAGCCGATGGCGTTGTCTTTTTCATCATGCTTCTGCGCAAACTTCTCGAGCGGGTAGTCGTCCCCCGGTCGGACGTGGGCTGAATAACCCATGAGCATCAGCCGTCGTTGTTCGCGAGCCTGCGCCTCATCTCCGGTGAGTTCATGATAGTAGTAGTTCGACAGATACGTGGTCAGGCCCTCTACCCAGTTACCCTCGCTGACCCGGTTAAACACACCGTTGCCTATCCAGGAATGCACGATTTCGTGCCCCAACGCATAGGGCTGAGTATAGTGGCGCTTGATGACTCCGCTCCCCAGCAGCGTGAAGGATGGCATTCCCAATCCACTCGGGAAAAAATTTTCCACGACGGCAAACCGTGTAAAGGGATAGGGTCCGAGCAGAGGAATATAGGCGTCCAGATATCGAGCCGACGCCGTGAGATATTCATCCGCAAGCGCCTCCTCTTCGGGGAATAAATAGGTGGCCAACTCAATCTTCTGTCCAGACTTGGCTTGCCACGCGCGAGTGCTGACGACAAAGCGATTGGCCACGACCGTCAACGCCTCACTCCTGGTGGAGACGACCCAGCGCGCAGGATCGGCCTGTGGAGTTCCCTGTGTCACGGCGGTCCAGCCGCGCGGCACGGTCATCGTAACGTCATAAGTGGCCAGAGACGCGTCGAGATCCGGGTACCACTGACTCTCACTGCTGAGATAGATCCCCTCCGGTCCGATGTGACCGGAGGTGTCGCTCGCCGTAACAAAGCGAAGCTGGCGGGGATCCCGCGGAGGGTCGTCGATGACTCCCCGGTACACAAACTTCAGCTGTACCGACCCAGCTCCCGGATTCGTAGGAAGCTGCAGGACGACGCGTGCAGGCTCGGTCGGACTGGAGGTAGCGCCCCTCTCAAATGCCAACGGTGTAGCGGATTCGCAGCCGTTCCGACAGTGAGTGACATCCTCAACCGTTTCCAGCCGCAAGGTGGGTGCAAGCGAAAAGGCCAGTACTGTTCCAGGCGATCCTCCCGTCAGGGTCAGCTGATCTGTCGCAACCAACTCGTGGGAATCCGGGAGCAGCTCCAGCGTGATCAGATGGTGAGAAACCGTCGGACGGAAAGAGCCGGACTCAGCGACTGCGAGAGCAGGAATGAGAAGAATCGCAAGCAGACTGAAACGGATGAGGCGACGCAAACAATTCACCCTTCACCGACACGTCAAAGTGAAGGGTGGAGATTAACACTCCCGGCAGACCATCACAAGCTGGATAGCCATCAGGGCTCGCTCCAAATCAATCGGTTTATCCAGGACTTCTTGTGGTCCCAACGCCCAGGCTTCGGCCAGCAACGGATCGTTCTGATGGCCACTCAGAATAATCGTCCTCCCGGCATAGTCACGTTCCTTGAGCGCCTGCAACAATTCCACTCCGTTCATCTCAGGCATCACCAGATCCAGGATTAGCAGGTCGGGAACCGACTCCGACACTAACCGGAGCGCCTCACGCCCATCCGCTGCCGAACGGACCTGGTACCCGCGCAGACCGAGGAAACGGACGAGGAGATCGCGCGCCATGACGTCGTCATCAACCACCAGAATGTCTTCGCTGGGACCCTGAACACCCGCATCTCTAGAACGAGCCTGCAGGGCAGAGGCCTGTCGCTTCGACTGTTGCGCAACCCGGTGCACCGCTCCGATGAGCACATCCAAGGACAGCCCCTTTCGGACGAAATCCGTTACCCGTAACTCACGAGCCTGATTTTCCTGATCCTCAGTGACTCCTCCCCCAAGAATAATGACGCCGGCGCAGGGGTCCTGCGTACGAATTTCCTTGAGGACGGCCAATCCATCCATTTCCGGCATGCGCAAATCGATCAGGGTCACGAGGGGACGAAGTTGACGAAACAACGCCACCCCGGCTTGTCCGCTTGTGGCCGTGCTCACCTGATAACCTTGACGAGCGAAGGCCACCTGCAACAGGTCGCAATGCAGTCGATCGTCGTCGATTACTAACAAGCTGCTCATGGGGTCTACCTGATTACTTCCCGCCGAAACGTCCGTGGCGTTCACGGACGAACGGGATTCACGATCGAAAGCCTAGCATAGGACTGAAGCGATGAGAAGAAATTGCATCGAAGGCGCGGCAGTGAACCACGGACAATCGACCGGCATGAAACAGTCAGAACAACGCGTCGACAAATGCTTTGGCGTCGAAATCCTGCAAATCCTCCGCCGATTCGCCGACTCCGATCAACCGAACTGGAATCTTGAAGGTATCGGCAATCGCCACGACGATCCCGCCGCGTGCCGTTCCGTCGAGTTTGGTGAGGGCAATTCCGGTTACCCCGACCGCCTCGTGAAACTGTCTTGCCTGGGCAATGGCATTTTGCCCTACCGTGGCATCCAGCACCAGTAACACCTCATGCGGTGCTCCCTGGCACTCCTGCGCGACAATACGTTTCATTTTTCGTAATTCGTCCATGAGATTGGTCTTGGTATGGAGACGCCCGGCGGTATCGATGAGAACGACATCCGTCCCGCGTGCTTTCGCCGCCGTCATACCGTCATAGGCGACTGCGGCCGGATCGGCCCCGGGTCGATGGCGGATCATGTCGACCTGAATGCGGTCCGCCCACACCTGCAATTGATCGATTGCTGCTGCCCGAAACGTGTCGCCGGCCACAAGGAGGGGAGATTTTCCTCCTTGCCGAAATCGTTGCGTCAGCTTCGCAATCGTTGTGGTTTTGCCGACACCATTCACCCCCACGGCTAAAATGACGAACGGACGAGGCCCCTGGGCCACCAATTGTTCCATCGAGACGGATTGTGTCGGAAGAAGAATGTCCAGGACGGATTTCCGAAGTAGATCTCGCACCTTGTCGGCCGAAGAAAAATTCCCTCCCCGCATCTGAGCCCTCAGCTGTCCCATGACCCGGTCGACCACCGGGAGGCCAAGGTCTGCACCGATCAAAGCCACCTCCAATTCGTCCAGGAGTGCCGGATCAGCCGCCCGCCCGAGCATCCGGTCCAACTGTCCCGTGACGGCGTCACGAGTTTTAGAAAGTCCGGCGCTCAGTTTTTGAATCCATCCCACCGCTCACCTCACTTAGACCAAGCCGTCGAAACGTCCCAGGCCGCACCCAGCCCTGCATCATAACCGATCGATATCACGTCACACCACCAATCGCGGGATGCGGCCCACGCGCTGAAGCACTACGCGCTCACGACTGGCCATCCGCCGCGCTTCGCCGTCGCTTCGCTCATGATCATAGCCACATAAGTGGAGCACGCCGTGGATGAGCAATATGACCAGCTCATGATCGATACCATGCTCACGCTCACGAGCCTGGCGGATGGCCTGGGGCAGAGAAATAACAATGTCTCCGAGCAGGAGCGAGGAGGGTCCCGGTCCCTCCCGCGTGGCAAACGCCAGAACATCCGTCGTCTTGTCACGCTGGCGAAACGCCCGATTCAGGCTGCGCATCCGACCATCGCCCACGATTTCCAGGCTGAGCAATGCATCGGCTTCGCCGACCGACTCAAGGATCCGTGCTGCAAGTTTTTTGAGGGTTCCGAGGCGGAGCGTCCACCTTGTCAGCCGCATCCCGATCATCACCGGCATTAATGCGGTTGCCCCCAGGAATCTGTCGAGGGAAGAACGGGGCGAGCGAGTTTGGGATCTGGCCGATGGCCCTTTGTTTGGCCTTTTTTCAACTGAGTGGAGTGGGCAGAACCGACCGTATGCCGATCATAGGCTTTGATGATCTCCTGAACGAGACGATGCCGCACGACATCCCGCTCATCAAAATAGACAAATTCGATACCGGCAATGTCCTTCAGAATATCGCGCACCTCGATGAGTCCGGACACGCGATCGCTTGGTAAATCGATCTGGGTAATGTCCCCCGTCACCACCGCCTTGGAATGAAACCCCAACCGGGTCAAAAACATTTTCATTTGTTCGGCAGTGGCATTTTGAGCCTCGTCCAAAATTACAAATGAATCATTGAGCGTACGCCCTCGCATGAATGCCAGCGGCGCGATTTCAATGTCTCCACGTTCGATCAGACGATTCGCCCGCTCCATCTCCATCATGTCGAATAACGCATCGTAGAGCGGCCGGAGATATGGATTGACCTTGGCATACATGTCCCCCGGGAGATATCCGAGCTTCTCCCCTGCTTCTACGGCGGGGCGAGCGAGAATAATGCGGCTGACTTCTTTTTTCATCAGCGCACTCACCGCCATGGCCATAGCCAGATAAGTCTTGCCGGTTCCGGCGGGACCTATGCCGATCACGATGTCGTGTTTCTCTATGGCATCGAGATAGTATTTTTGGGTCGGAGTCTTGGGGACTATGAATCGCTTCTTGGTGACGATCGGGGAAGCACTGAACAGAAGTTCTTTGAGGGAGGCATCCTGGTTGTGACGCAGGGCGGTCAGGGCATGGGTCACATCATCGGGCCTGAGATCATACCCCTCATATGTCAGGGAGGCGAGCTCATTGAGCACTCTCTCGGCCTGCTTCACGGCATCAGGCACGCCCTCCACCGTGACTTCTTCACCCCGCGCAGAACACCTCACCCCGAACTCTTCCTCGATAAGCTTGAGGTGTCGATCGTGATGCCCAAAAAGGGTTGCGGTGTTGGTGCCTTCCCGTAGTTTAATCTTGCGCACGCGGGTGTCGGGGACTCCTTTCGTCAAGCCGATGAGTGGATTCTATCAAACCTGGAAAGTCAGGAACAAGCTCGGCAAGGGGAGACTGGAAAAAAAACAGAGAAGACCCGGGAGAGTCTAACCCTTCGTTGGCGGAGACGTCTGGGATTGAGCAGTTGAGGGAATCGAAACTTCAAACTCTTGCCACGCAGTCCCCCCTTGCCCATCATCCACCACGACTTTGACACGATGGGTTCCGGTGAGGCCGGGAGTCACAGGCCAGGTCACGTGCCCACTGACCTTGTCGATAGTCATTCCCGGAGGTGCGGTCTCCAGCCCGTAGGAGACGGAATCCCCATCGGTATCCTTAGCCTGGACCGTATATTCATACCGCTCCCTGTTTGTCAGCGCCCCTGGACTCGAAAAAATTTGCGGTGGCGAGTTGCCTAATACAATCGATGATGAACGGGTCGCCGGGGCAGCGGCCTCTTGATCTCTCGCGACGACTTCGACTGCCACGACATCCTTTCGACCAAACCCGGTGGTGTCGAGTATGCTTTCCTCCCCCTCCTTCACCTGTTTGTCGTTACGCCACCAGCGGTACAAGTATTGAATTTCGTCACGATCAGGATCGACCGCAGCGACCCTGGCGAGCACTCGATTGCTGGATTCAGGGGAACCTGCTTCGATCGTTACCTGTGTGACGATCGGGGCAGTATTGATGACCTCAACCGGTTCGGAGCGATAGGGCGGGCTGTCTACGTGACCGTCGGATGCAATCACTTCGAGCGCAATCTGGTCACCTCGCTTTACCTGACCCGGCTTCAGCTCGAACTCCGTTGCACCCGGCAGCGGCGTTCCATTGACGATCCACTGGAACCGTTTGCTGGGCTCCGTACCGTCCGGATCGTCTACGGCAACATGTGCGGTAATCGGCCCGGCCAATGTCAGGGGATTAGGAACAATGGTCACCATGCGAACGGTAGGCGGACGGTTATTCTCCGTGGCATGCTCCGCCACCGACCCATCTTGAGGAGAGGATGAACATCCCCAGCATGCCACAATCGCCAGGGCCGCGACTCCCAACCGAGATGCCAGAGAATGGGCGGGGGAACAAAGCTCTCCCACCCTAGCGCTCATTAAAACCCACGAGGTTGTCATCACAGGTTTGTCCATGAAAAGTACCGGCTTCGTGGGTCAATTGCGACGGGCACGCTGATGTTCGAGCTCGGGAGGCCCGCATTTGATCCACACGTCGCGCAATCTCCAAAATTTCCTTGGCTCATATTGATCAAGAGACCGAACGGACTGCCACCGTCACGACCGGATCCCATATGAACGACGATGCCGAACGCTAAACCTTCTCCAAGGGATCCGAATCTATTTACAGTTTGATTCGCACCTGACGCAGCGGTTCCGATTATAGGCTCTTGGTACGCGCTCCCTGTTTTGTAGAACAGCGCCCAGAGCCGGCTCGTCCCGGATGAGACGCAGAGGTCGCCCGTCGGGGTAAAGGTAGGAAAAAACACAATCCCTCCAAACACCGTCGGGCTGCTCACCACCCGTTCACCAATCCCATAGGCCACGGGTTTGGACGGCGGGTTCGCCGGCTCAACCAGCTTGGTCACCCAGCCATCCTTGCTCTGCACCAGTCCGATCAACCCTGTGAAGGTCGACGCGCCGCTGACTCCGGAAACCTGATTCGTCCCGCTTGACTGCCCACAGTCTCCGACGCCCACCACACACACTGACGCGGCCGACACATCGACGAGATCATTTTCCATGCATTTGTCGACACCAGCGGATTGATTGCAGCCTGCATTCAGCACGGAATCTTTCAGTCCGACAAAATACTGGGTAGTCACATCGGTCTTGTCCGACTTACCGTAATAACGGCCGCTGCCGGCAAAGACCCACACGTTCGCGGCATCATCCACCGTGACGGACGGGGCTGTCGCAACCGGGCCCATCTCCGCACCGGATAAAAAGGTATCCAGCATCTCGGTGGGAACCCGGGCACTTCCCGAGGCGATACCCCACTGAGTCGGGCTGGTCACCGTGCCGAACTTCGCGGTGGCTCCCCCCGCTCCCATGGTCAGACGGTAGATCTTTCCCCGCCAGGGAAGCGACCCGTCGTCGATGACGCGCCCGAAATACACCACGTCGTGACGATAATCCAGATCTCGATCAAACGATGTCATGTCGCCGAGATAGGAATTCCAGGAACCGAAAGAATACGAGGTCACCAGACTGTTGCCAGTGCCTGGTCCTGTTGCGAGGTCGATCACGAAGGCCTTAGCCCCTTGCACCACGCTGGCATCGTACCCGGTCGGGCCGGACCCGACGACCATGTACCACTTCGCATTCGTATTGCTGGCCTTCGCGTCGGCTGCAGGATTCACTCGAACGACAGCCGGGACGCTGGTGGCAAGCCCCATGTCCGGGCTGCTGAATGACCAGAGCAGCTTTGGAGCGTCAGGATTGGTGACATCGATGGCAAAGTACGAGCTGTAGAACGTGTAGTTTGTTCCACTGATGGAGACCGTCATGGGAGGAGCCCCCGTCCCGGACGTACAGGCTCCGCAACTTCCCCCCATTCGGAATCCACCGATCAAAATGGTTCCCCATCCGTTCGGATGGTCGGCATCGGGAGTGAAGGTCCGCACATCGGCCACCTTGAGCGGCAGGTCGACATAGTAGGCATGCTGGTAGTCGGCACGGGTCAAGAACTCCAGCTGCGGAAGGAGCTCGTACGGCACGAATCCCCACGACTCATCTCCCAACGCAGCACCCGTGGAATTGTCAGACGGACCGGTAGTGAACCAGCCATGTTCAGTGATATTGGCCGGAGCAGAGGAACTCGCGTCATCGCCGGGGTGATAATAACCGGCGTTGAACGCGTGCAGCATGCCATCGTTTCCGCCGACATAGGCGACCTGCCGTCGGTTGTACCAGCGCTGTAGGAAGGCAGAGTAACTCTGGTCTCCATAAATCGCGTCATGCCGGTCTCGGGGACCTGCAACCACCGTCGGCGTCGAATGGATGACGTCCCCTAACTTCCACACCTTCAAGGTTCCGCTGCCGGCCGGGACTTGCAGACGGCGGTCCCTTGTCGTCGCCTGCTCCGCGCAAGTTGCCACGTCGCAGCCACGGACAAAATTAATGATCTTGGTACCCTCGGCACTGGACGAGGCACGAAGGTAAGGCCGGAGGGTCGCCTCATTGGCCGTCGTGAACGGGATCTGCTCACCGGAGTTGACGATGCCATCGTGATTCGAATCGACCCATGTGAGAATGGTGCGAGTGGATGAATCTTTTAAGGCCAACTGTTTGCCGGCCTCCCAAATCGGCTTAATATCACTCAACAGCTGCGCGCAAGGATTGCAGTCCGCCGTCGTCACGAGATTGTCGCCATTCTGATCGTTCGGCAACCCGTCGCCGTCGCTATCTACATACTTATCGACCTTCACTGTACTTGTCGCCGAGTCGTACCGGGTCTTGATGATCCTGTCGACCTTGTAATCGAGCCGGCCATCCTGGTTTGTATCCTCACGGGTATTCCCGAAGGTGTCGATGAAGAGAGACTGCGTATACCCGGTCCATCTCACATCACTCAGAGTCGACGGCTCGAGAGTGCTGGGATAGAAATACGATTGATAGAGTGCGCCTTCACCTGTCGAGGCCGTAGCGAGTACGGACACCGATGCACCCGAGGCACTTCGTCTGAGAATACTCGAGATGGTGGCAAGGAGCTTGTCTTGAATGTCATCCACGTTGGACAGATTCAAAGTAGGCATCGGGCACACCATCGGGAGTGGCTGCCCCCGTCAGGTTGTTCTCCCTGTCCCATTCATTGGTTTGAGGGACGCCGTCCCCATTCGCATCCTCGAACCCGCCCAACCGCGCCGTCTGGGCCAAAAGTCCTCGTCCGTTGATCGAGCCGAAGGCAAAAAATGAGTACACCGTCACGTTCTGATTGCCGGGTATGCAATGGCCTGTGATGCCCAACACTGGAATCGTACCGTCGGCCGTCCCGTTGCAGGGACGAAGGTCATTGGTGTGGCCCCAGTACGCCACATCATCTAAAAAATGGCTTCCCAGGTCTACATAGTCGGTCTTGTGTTCTGCCAGAAGGTCGCTGTACGGGGTCGTCTGGTGCGTGTTGCAAACGAGATCCACGGGCCTGGGTGGTGCGAGGTTGTCAGTCCCTATGCAATGGCCTCCGTGGTGGGCATGGGCATAGTCTTGCAGGCCGAGCGGAATATTCTGGTCTTGGGTGGATTCCCCGTCCGTAAAGACGATCACAAACGTCCTACAGCAACTGACGACCTGAGAGGTCGAGGACCAAGCCGGCGTATGATCCTTTCCGAAAAAATAGGGATCACGGCCACAGGCGTTGGCGATATAGCCAGCCGGACATGACTCTCCACTGCCCAGGACGGTGACTTCTTTCGAGCCGATCGATCCATTGCCACTTTGGCCAAACCCGACGCCGTTCGAACTGCCACCGGCAAAGGCAATGGGATAGACATAACTCGATGGCAATATGTTGGACTGGACCTGCGCGACGTACCGCATGGTTTCGTACAGCGCTTCACCGAGCGGGGTCCAGGTGGAGGGATAGGATTCCTGGCACGGCATCCACCATGGCCGCCGTGTTGGTATTAAACGTCTCGACGCCGGTTCCGCTCCAATCGATAGTTTGCCGGAGGCCTGCTCCCACCAACATGCGCGCACCCTCGCTGGTGGACTTGAACTCCATCAGGCCGAAACGCGCCTTGCTGCCGATCTGCTGAATGACGCCGGTGGGTTCGGTGGTATAGCCGACCCTCACTTCGTATTTTCGTAGGCTGTACGAGTCACCGCAATCTTTATCGAAGGTGGCATCGTTGTCGACGCAGAAGTAGGCCTCTCGACAGCCCTATCGTGATCGTGGCAGGATTGCCGGTCCGATCGGCCGAGGGGATTCGTCCAACATAGGTGTTTGCACCCGTCCCGCCGCTGTAGGTTACGCCGGCCAGCTCCGTTTGCACTCCTTGGGCCTGGGCGATGACGGTCTTCAAGGCCGGGGTCCCATCGGTCGGACAGGTTCCGTCTGGGTTTCTTTTCTTGTAACAGTCTCCGCCTATCATTGCGATTTTCACCGCGTCGAACCGCCGGACTGTCGCCCAATTCAGAAAGTTGCCATCCCACTCCGTGCTCGAACAGGCCGTCGCCAGGGTTGCTTTCACCGCGCCATTCTCGAATCTCTTATCGCCTGTGTCGTAGACGTAACACACGCAAGGGATTAAAATAACCCGAGTAGCGAGTCGTGTTTGTAAAGGTCGTCGTCGTGGAACTCGCTCCGCTCGACAACATACCGCAGGATGTGGACTCGCAGGCCCGGTTGCTCATGCTGCCGGAATTGTCCATCAGAATAATGATATTCGGCGTCGTCGCGTTGGAGACGAACGCAGGTGTGGCAGTATAGTCGGCATTCGAAATGGCCGCATCGGCAGCACTCGAGCCAAAAAGAGCGGCGCTGAGATTACCGGCCACGACCAGGACAGCAGCAAGAGTTCGGCGATTCATGCGTTCTCCCTCCTTATCTCAAGCAGGACTACAGCCGTCGGACTGTCGGCTACGGGTTGAGACAAGACCTTTCATGCTTTACTGCGGCAACGTCACCACCATTTTGTCGATGTGGCCTTCTTTCAGATGAAACTTCACTTTCGAGGTCGGAATAATTTGTCCGAGTTCCAGCGGTTCCCCTTCCGGGGTCACCACCAGCACGGCCGACTTGAGGACATAACTTCGTCCGTCGATCCGAATCGACGATCTCTCCACCTCATCGATCATGCCGGACTGAAACCCCGCAGTCGTAAATGGCATCACTGCCTGCGGTTGTTCGGTCTGCGGTTGTTCGGTCTGCGCCAAGCCGATGGACGGCAAGGGCCCCGATTGTGACCAGTGCCAGCAGGCTGATCGTCGCAAGGATTCCGAGTCGGTGTCATCGCCATACTCCCCTCTCTCAATTGATTTTCTTCACGCATGTGTCGCCATCCAAACAGCCGTATACAGAGGTGACCGTGCTGTTGGACCCGGTCGCCGGATTGCTCGCCATGCAGGTAATCCGGTAGACATGCTCGGTTGCTGCGACCCCGGTTCCTTGCCCGCTCTTGGGATGCGTGTAGAGCAGGTCAATGTCGCCGTTGACTGTGAACCCGGGAAGATTTGTCATCACGAAATTCGGAGTTGTGCTGGCAACATCGGTATAGTTGACGGCCGGCGTATTGGACGCTGCCGGTGACGGAAGGTCATACCCGTAGATCTCGGCGTAGAGCGTGGTTGAGTTCGATGCCGGAACCGGACCCGTCGGAGCAATGAATGAAGCCGGCAGGACACCGGGAGGTGCGAGCGTTTGCTGAATGATATTGGCGGCGAGGCCCTCACACGAATCCGCGGCGGCTACCGCCGCTTCCGTGCTGCGGAAAAATCCCGCCATTCGATTCTCCATGCTGGTCACGGTGACCGAGGCAATGCCCAGGATGCTCAGAATCAGCAACATCAGCATGACCGTGAGCAATGCGATGCCCTTTTGATTGTCCACTGCGGTCATCTCAGGCCTTCCTCCCGCACCGCTATGTTCCCGTCGCACGTCCATCGTGTCTCTCACGTTACAAGTTGCGTGGCTGGATCGTTCTGATCATCACACGCCGCCGTTGCTGCTGATACAGGGTGGCGTCGTAGGTGGCATCACCCGACGGGTCGTGGTCGCCGACGATCACTGGACCTGCAGTGTTGGCGGCTTTGGTTGCCCTCTCATCAAGCCCTTCGTCCGCCTTCGTGGGCCGGACGACCAGACTGACTTGCGCCATCTTGATTTTGTCCGGTGTCCCGGGCGTGATCGCCCAACCGCTGTTGGAGATAAAATCTCCCTGTGTGAAAGTCGGAAACCCGGACGACGACGACGCGTCTTGATCATCCACGATTCCATCTGCCAGGAGCGGATTGGGTGCCGCTTGATTACAGCCATCGCACGCATAGGTAATCTGCAAGTCCTCGACGCCGTCGACGAGCGGCACGTTATTTCTCACTAAACAGGATGTCGTGCTCCCGCAGGTGGCGGGCGCGTTTGCCAGCACCTGATATTGGACACACTGAAGTAGATACACCGGCGTGCCGGCGGGAAACTGTCCGTCAATATAATTACCGGTCCCGAATCCGATCGACGTCGCATTGACGACTTGGACCGTTTTCGAGAGCGCCCCTCCGATGGACACTGTCGATCCGATGGCGAGCCCGTGGGCCGTCATCTCGGTGATGGCGGCAGCCGAAAGACTGAGGGTATTGTCATACGTTCGGTTGTTCGGAGTTCCGCCCACCGAAGCCGTCAAGGTCCACCCGGGCGTATTCATAACCGGCAGGACCATGGATACCGCATCAGGGCCCAGGTCTGCTCCCGTGGGTGTTTGGTCCTGAGGGAGCAGTCCGACCGGCTTGACGATGGCGCCGATGGTGGCCCTGCAGGTGCCCACCGCAGCCGTGCCAGGATCGGTGGCGTTGTAATTGTACCCGGCAAGCTTGATATCCCGACTCAGTAGATCGATGGCCAATCGAACGTTCTGCTGGGTATCAGCCACCTGGGAGTTGACGACATTCGCACGGTTCGACGTGACGACCGTGGTCATGGTCGCCGCCATGATCACCACCGTGATCAGGACAGCTGCCATCAGTTCTACGAGAGTGAATCCCTGTTGGTTCTCGGCGAATCGACGCATCGTTAAACTCCACGCCGCGCCTATTCAGGCGCGACCACAGTCGTAAACACAGCCGTCTTGGTTCGCGCGACACTCACATCACTGCGCTTGGTTTGCCAATTCAGGGTGATCGTGATCAAAAACCGGTTCATCGTGACTGGAGTGGTCGTGGGATCCGGATCGAGCCGAACCGCCGTGACAAGCCCGGTGGGAGTTGTGAGTCCCGAGTTCGCTACTAAGGCCTGCCATTGCGTGCAATCACCCAACGCCATCCGTTGCGTACTGGCATTCTGAGCACAGGCGGCTGCCGTAGTGGTGTTGTGATAGTCCAACACGCGCTGCCGGTTATTTTGAATGCGCTCCGTCATATCGGCGGCAAGGTTCGTCACGCGGGTCATGTCGTTGGCGTCGACATTTTTCCCCAGCGACAATCCCGATAATCCAGCCAGGCCCATGAGTCCGATTGACAGCACCCCTGCAGCGACCATCGCCTCCAACAGCGTGAACCCCCCCTGCAGGGATCGATTCAGTCCTGACAGATTCTGTGGTGTTTCAAATCGTTTCATCGGGCGTTTAGGGACAGGTCGCGCGGGCACACCAGTTCACCTTGCCCCCAGGTGTGACAACCACGGAATAGGTGGTCCCTTGTTGTGATACCAATGTGACTGTTTGATTCGCGGCTGCTCCGCTCAAGCCCTGCTGGGTGAACTGGATCGTGGGCCCACCGGCAAACGAAACGATCGACTGCGGGAGCAGGATCGGCGCTAATGCCCCTCCAAAGTCGACATTCACCTTTCCCGACACCAGAGCCAGGGTGACGGTCACGGCAAGATTTCGATTCATGGCCGCCATACGGGCGAGGGTGAGACTACCGGCCAGTTCCGTCGTGCCCTGCTTCAGTTGATAGCGAGCATTCCATTGAAGGTAGTTAGGGACCGCCACCATCGCCAGAATGCCGACAATCGCCACGGCGATCATGACCTCAATGAGAGTGAAGCCCTTCCGGCCAAGAGCAATTGAGGAACGTTGGTGATGGCGGTAGCTACACATGGCAACAGGCAGATGAGCAAGTGCCATGCCGATAAAATTCACCTGCAATCTCAGCTCAACATATTGATTTCTTTATTTCATTCATCGCGCACGCCGCACAATTCCGAGCGTTAAATGATCTGTCCGATGACAAAATTTGTCTGGTTGGCGGCGATCTACGGCTCGAGTGGCAACTGGCGGGATCCCATCCTGGGGGTTCAGCTGAATCTCGACCGGCCGTAGGGATCCTCATAACGACTTTGGATGAGTCCGATGGGCGCGAGGCCGGTCCGGTCGTTGGTAAAACGTTGCTCGGAAGAGCCTCATCACGTACAGATGGGTATCAACGGGGAACTATGGCCCATGAACCTGGCCAGGCGCGACGCAAACGTCCTTGGCCGCGGACAAAGAAGGTGGGGAAAGACCTATTTGATCGCGACCGCTCGCACTTGCTGGTAGGTGGTAAGGCCCACTGTGGCTTTCTGAATACCGTCCTGCAACAGGGTTCTCATCCCTTCTGCCTTCGCAAGTCCCAGAAGTTCCCGGGTTCGAGCCCTCGATTGAATAAACCCTTTGATGCCCTCGGAGGCCACCATCAATTCATGAATCGGGACTCTCCCTCGGTAGCCTGTGTGATTACAGATTTCGCATCCACGTCCTCTAAAGAGCGTGAAGGCCGAAGCGTGATCGCGCCCCAGCCGAGCCCACTCTCCTTCTCCATAGGCCTGAACGAGCTCATCGAACTCCTCCTGTCCTGGGTGGTACGGCTCACGGCAGTTCTGACAGAGCCTCTTGCACAAACGCATCGCCAACACGCCCAACATGGCGTCTGAAAAGTTGAAGGGGTCGCATCCGAGGTCGAGCAACCGGACGACGGTTTCTACCGCGCTATTTGTATGAATCGTACTGAAGACCAAATGGCCCGTCAGGGACGCTTCAATGGCGATATCCGCCGTTTCCTTGTCACGCATCTCGCCGATCATGATGACATCCGGGTCCGCCCGCAAGAATGCCCGCATGGTCGCTGCGAAGGTGAGGCCGATCTTGGGATGGACTTGAACCTGCCGTAGTCCGTCCTGCGTGATCTCGATCGGATCCTCCGCAGTCCAGATTTTTCGAGCATCGGTATTGATCGATGCCAGAATGGCGTGCAGCGTCGTCGTCTTGCCGGAACCCGTCGGGCCCGCACAAAGCACGATCCCGTGTGGTCTCTGAGCCAGCTGCTCCATGAGCAGGCGAGTCTCGGCACTGAATTCCAAGTCCTCCAGACGACGTGGTCCATTGGTAGCCAGCAAGCGGATCACCACGTCTTCGTTGAACCCGGCCGTCGGGAGCGTCGCGACGCGCAATTCGACCTCCTGTCCCGTGCTGAGCTTGAAACGAATTTTGCCATCCTGAGGCTTGCGCCGTTCAGCAATGTCGAGGCTTGCCATGATTTTTACCCGCGAGACGATCGCCCGACGATAGGCGGCAGGAATTTTCATGTAGGTGAAACAGCTCCCGTCGACGCGAAAACGTACCGACGTTTCTTTTCGATCGGCATAGGGCTCGATATGGATGTCTGATGCCCCTTGCCGATAGGCGTCAGTGATGATCTGGTTGGCAAGACGGACGATGGCCGAGTCGTTTTCTGTGATCGCCGCAATCGTGGCATTCTGCTGCTCTTCCAGCTGCGCTTCGCTCACCAACACTCCAAGAATCTCTGTGATTGCTTCACCTGACTCCCGGCCGACCACAGCGCGTAAGTACAGTTCGATATCGCGTCGAAGGCCCACGCGATAGGACAGCGACTGCCCCGGAAAGGCGCGACGGACATCTTGCAACTTGTCAGGATCGTGGGGATCATCGATTAAGACTTCAACCTCGTTCCCCTGTCTCCTGAGGGGGACCCAATGATTCATGCGGAGATAGTCCAGGCTTAAGTCTTTCAACAGTTCGCGCTCCATGATCGTACGCTCGTCATAGGCCAGGAACGGACAGCCATAAAAGCCTGCGAGAGCTAATCCAATAGCCGGCTTGGGAATCCGATATCGATCCATGAGGACGGTTGCCACATCAACCCGGTTTCGGCCGGCTTCCGACGTGGCAAGCGCCAGTTCTTCCTGTTGAATAAAAGCCTGTTCGACGAGTAACTGGTATGGGCCATCAGTTCGCCTGTGAGCGGCTACCGTACGGCCATGTGAACAATCTCGTGCCGATACGGGGGAGGGGGCTGCTGAGATCATCGAATGAACCCTTTCTGACTGCCGTCGTTATACTCAAGAGTTTCCACTGGTATCTGCACGAGACTGCGAGCGAAGAAATTGGTGAATATCGGGCGATCCTGTTTCACATCTTGGCCTGCCAGCTTCCGGGGGCAACAAACACGAGAGGCAAGCCATGCATGAACCCCTCGCGTAGCTCATGGTTGTACCAGACCTCGATCACTCCCGAGCCATTGGAGTCGTCCACCAGGGCTCCGTGAGCCATGACACCACCGTACACTTTAGGATGACCCGCATACCGCAGGTCACCCGAGACATATAGAACACCCTGTAAATGAATGCCGGACAGTTGCACGGGCACCCTGGTCCCGAGAGACTGCTGTCCTTCAGGGGGCGGACTAAGTGCCGGCACGGATTTACCTGTTTGCCCTGCCTTCCAAAGGACATGCGCGTTCACCATGAAGATGCCCTCGGCATACTCTTGGTCGAGGATAATCGTCCCCATGTTCCGTGGTCCCGGCGGCATGCCATCGAGCGTGTCGACGAAGAGCAACCCACGATGGTCGCCCGGGTCCGTTGACGCAAACACCTCCGCAGCCGGACGTCCAAGGCCCGCTTGCATGAGACCGCCTGGATAGAGCAATCCCTCCCGATCCATGCCGTAATAACGTCCGAACTGCTTGGACATTTGCTTCAATGTCTCATAGTCCCATTGATCCGTTTTAATGCCGGGCACCGGCTCCTGGTGCGCATGCAGGTTCGATGGGACCTCGGACCAGGACTCCGCGGGAAGCTGCCCGAAGAACACCTCACCGCCTACCTGGATATCGAGCCATCGGTCCTCCCGATGCGTCATTTCACCATAGCTCTGTCCCGTCACCGACGCCAACCCGCTCTTGGCCGGAACCTCGGCAGGCCGGGGTAAATACGCTGGACCATGCACCAGCATGTCACCCCAATGCACGAGGACTGAACCGGGTCTGGAACCTACAGTCCCGCTTCCGACTGTGCCGCTCTGTAGCGGTGCATGCAGGGAGGGAATGGCATAGGCTCCGAACTCAACCGAGAGCGTCTTCGTCACACGAGAATCACGGCCGGCTCCTGCCGTCACTTCCACCGTGCACAGCATTCCCGGTCGCGTGGCACCATACACCCGTAAGGTAAGAATTTTGGCGAGTCCCTTGAGTGACTTGAACCATCCAATCTGAGGATCGTTCAGTAATCGGTCCTGTTGAGGATCCGCGGCATCAAACAAGAGGTCTGGACGAGTCGCGTTCCCGGTAAATTGCGAATGCCCATGCCCATCGAAATAGGAGGGATCCCCCTGTGCGCTGATCGCGCGTTTCGTCAACCAGGAAGCCTCCGTGCCCTGCGGCATGAGAGACGGATCGTGAAACCATCCCATCGCCACGTCGAGGGCTGCTTCCGCCGCATGATGAGCCAGCCGCTCTTCCTGTAGTGCACCGGCTCCGACCATCTCCTGACCCGCCAGATGCATGGAGGTCATGCCCAGCAGCGTCAACAAAAATACCACCATCAGCACGGCCAGCATTGCCATTCCCCGTTCATCCCGTCGCACCCTGCGCCGCCTCAGTCCTGCGCTCGTCTCCACCATGGTCATTTCCTTTACTCGTTAAGACCGTATCGCGATATCCCGTGAGATGCCCCAATTTGCCTGCCCCATCTGGATCGTCACACGAATGCGCACCACCTCACGTGAATCAGTCGTCACCTGTCCTTCCTTATTCAAATACTGAAGCGTGAACGTTCTGACAGCGGCCAAGAGCGTGCTCGCCCCGCCATCGACATCACGCATTAGCCGCAGCGTCCCATCATCCTGGCGCTTGAGGTAGTACCGCACCCTGTTCAGCAAGAACAGCGCCGTGCCCATGGGCAGTGGCTCCCCTGTTGGTGTCATGAAGGTCAGTGACTGCTTCCGGCCATCGGCAGCCAGTCGATTCCATGCACAATGGACCGCCGTACACAGCACCACTTGCTTCCCCTTTGGCCAACCGCCACCGTCCACGACCGGCAGGTCCCGACGACCTATGTCCACAGCCTGAGTGACCGTGGTCGCAGCACCACTCAGATTGGCGTAGAACTCGACCTCATCGGATCCCGTTTTCAGGAAGGGGGACTCTCCTCCTAACAGCCCTGCCCCGGCCAATCGCACTTCACTGGATAACACGTCCAATCCGAGTCGCAACTCCTGATTCGACACGATCGTGGAATGTTGGGAAGTCAGCCGAAGTCCATAGGTCGAAAACATATGGATTGAAGCCGAGATCGCCACGCTGCTGATCGCCAGCGCCATAAGAAGTTCAATCAGACTCACCCCGGCGCAGCCCATGTGCCTGCCCGAACTCATGCGCTCCCGCGGCTTTGGATTGGAGAAAGTCGCGCATCTCATGACAAGACCTGGAGACTCACATAATTGGGATTAGCCCGAATCGTACGCAGGCGGACTTCTTTTTCCTGCCCTCCCACCGTTCGAAACGTCGCACAGGCCTCAATCGTCGCCAGGCTGGCACCTGCAGGCAGGCGGCCCCTGTTCAACTCCACTGTCCAGACAAGCCGGATGTTGAACCGTGTAAGACTGCCGGTGAATATGCCATCGCCCTCCATCAAATCCTCCTGCACTCCATCGTCTCGCATAGCCGACTCCAGCGTGCCGTTTTGATCCATATCGTCCAACAACAGATGCTCCCATGGTAGGCTCCGCTTGGCTTCAAGTTGCGATTCCGCCAGCGCCAGTGCCGTGGTGGTCAATGCCCCCTGGCGAAGACCACGCTCCGCCCATTCACACATGCCGATTGTGCCGACGAGCCCGATGGACAACACCACCAGGGCGACCATACTTTCGACGAGTGTGAATCCGGCTACGTGCGTCAGAGGGGAAGGCCCCAATGCTCTCTTCCCTGCCTCTCGCGTCATGATATGACCACCCGCCCGGTGATGCTCACCGTCACCTGATGAGTGCGATTGCGTTTGTCGACCAAGGTAATGGTCGTCGCGGTGGCCGAACGGCCGCTTGGGTGGAACATGATTTCAGGCTTCGTCGTCATGGACTCGACCGCTGTCCCTCTCCGCGCGAAATCATACCGGCGAAGGGAACCCATGCCGCAGTCCGCGCATTCCGTGCGCAGTTCAGCTTGTGCGACATCGATGATCACCCGGATACGTTCGTGGCGGGCCATCGCAATTTGTCTGGCCATTCGTAACTCCGAGGCGATTTCCGTCACCACCGCCCGCGGTTGCTGTCTCCCCACAAGAGATGCCCATCCCGGCAAGCTGGCCGCCGTCACAATCGCGATGATTGCAGTTACCGTACAAAGTTCCACAAGACTTCCCCCGCGTTCGTTCATACCGGCTCCTTTCGTCGAGCGCGTAGAGCATTTCCAATTTTCATGCCTTACTCTCGGCTCAGCTGTCGCGTGCGATCCGGCCCCTGATGGAGACAGAAAGCCACATGATCATATGGAGATATGAACGGAGAGAGCAGCAAGGTGGCCGCGAACGACGGGCGGGCAGTTAAAATATTAACGTGAACAGTTGTGAACTGTTCCAGATCGGATACAGGTCAACATCCATTCGGATACACCTCAGGGGATCATATGAGCTTGAAACTGGCTCTGAGAAACGATTTGCAGGGGGTCAGCCGGGAAATTCGATCAACGACCAATACCAGTCAAACAGGGGCTGGTGAAAGAAAAGTGCGAGAAGGGACCCGACCGCGAGGAATGGTCCGAACGGGATGTACTGTTCGCGCTTCATGATCCCGGTAAGGATGAGCCCCCCACCGACCACGGAGCCTAAGAAGGATCCGATCATAATGGCCAGCAACGCGGGCTGCCATCCCACGAAAGCTCCTACCATCGCCATGAGCTTGATGTCTCCTCCGCCCATGCCCTCCTTGCCGAAGACATAGGGGCTGATCCAGGCTAAGAACCACAGAATCCCCCCCCCCACCAAAACACCGAGCAGGGAATCCGCTATCCCGATCGGGAGAAATAGAGCGCCGCAAAGGATCCCCAGTATTATGCCCGGCAATGTCACGGTATCGGGAATCATCGTGTGCGAAAGGTCTGTCCCTGTCACGACTATCAGCGCGGAGACTAACCCGGCATAGATCCAGGCTTCCGCGGTAAAACCGAACATCCAAAAGACGCCTAAATACCCCAGGGCATTGACCGCTTCCACCAACGGATACTGCATGGCGATTGGTGCATGACAGTGCCGGCACCGTCCTCGCAGGAGTAGATAACTCACGATTGGAATGTTGTCGTAAACCGCAATGGCGCGGCGGCATGAGGGGCACCGCGAGCCGGGCCATGCAACCGACTCCTCCCGCGGCAGTCGATAGATACACACATTTAAAAAACTACCGATTACGGCACCGAACAAGAGGACGATGAGGTACGGAGTCATGCCTGCTCTTCCACAGCGTCCGCAGGGCATCTAAGCCCAAGCGGGCCTGCATACGTACTATAAATTAATGCAATAGCATTCATGATCCGGCCTCTGCGAGTCCGCGTCCATTTACAAATGCTAGGAGAACTGCGTATAATGCAGGATACCTTTTTAACGCGGCCTGACGCAGGCCTCAGTCATAGAAATGCAGTCACCCGAAGTGGAGCGAGACGCACATGTCGACAGCCGCCAAGACAAGCAAGAGTCGAGCAAAAACACCCTCACCGAATCCGGTACTTCCTCCTCGCAAGAGACGCCCAGAAGCTCTCACGACTCGGGAGCAGGAGATTCTTGAGCTGATCTGGACGGGGTTCAAGAACAAGGAAATTGCCCAGCGGTTAAAAATCAGCGTGAAGACGGTCGAGGCGCACCGGGCAAATATGATGAAGAAAATCAGGGTATCCAATACCGCTCAACTCCTCAAGGCCGCTATTCAAGGGAAAATGCTGAAACTCCGGTAACTCTCCTCGCCTGGAGCGTGCTCATTTTTTTCCTGACATGCCTGCACTTCGCTGACGCAACGCCTCATACAACACGATCGCCGCGGACGCCGAGACATTCAGCGAGCCGACGTGGCCCAGCATAGGAATGTGCGCGGCATCGTCACAGGCTTCACGTACGCCGGGACGAACCCCTTTCCCCTCGCCTCCGAACACCAGCGCCACGGGGCCCCGAAAATCCAATGCCGTATAGACCTTGGGAGCCTCGGCATCAAGGGCATAGACCCAGATCCCGCCGCTTTGAAGCCGCTCGATCCAGCGGGACAGATTCGATACTCGAGCGACGGGCATGTAATCCACGGCCCCCGCAGAAGCCTTAGCCACGACACTGGTCAATCCCACGGCACGGCGCTCAGGGATGAACACACCGTGGACGCCAGAGGCTTCGGCTGTTCGGAGTATGGCACCAAGATTATGGGGATCCTCGACCCCGTCGAGCAGGACCAGAAGCGGAATCTGCCCCTCTGCCTGAGCCGACAAAAGCATCTGATCCGGCTCGGCATAGGCCTTCGCGGCAATCACCCCAATCACTCCCTGGTGGTGGCCAGCCGGAACAAAGCGATCGAAAGCCGCCCGTGGCTCGATATGCACTGGCACATGCTGAGCTTTTGCCAGCCGGACGATGTCCCCGAACTGCCGGTCGGTTGCGAGCACGAGCAGGCGCTGAAGTGGACGGACTCCCGCGCGTAACGCCTCCCGCACGGCATGGAGACCGTAGATTACCTCCGGGGAGTTATCGTTTCCATCTTGTGGTGCCATCCGGCCGGTCCTCTATCGTAATACCGTGGGACACCAACTCAGCCCTGAGCTGGTCCGCCAGGCTGTAATTCTTCGCCCGTTTCGCCTCAATACGTGCGGCAATCTTCCGGTCGATGGCTTCATCGGATAAGCTCGCGACCCCCTCAGCCTTCGCAGCCGGACCGGTCGAATTCGGTTGAGGCTTGAACTGCCAGTTGTCGGGCTGCAAGAGACCTAGCACTGTGCCCAGCGCACGAAACTCCTGACGCACCACCCGCCGTGTCTCGCCCGATAATCCAGCCTCAATGGCCTTATTGCCCTCACTACGTAGCTTCTGCAAAGCTGCCACAGCGAGGGGGGTATTCAAATCATCGTCCATGGCCTCCGCAAAGGCCTCTCGTGCCCGAGTAATCGCCTCTCGCATGTGTGCATCCGCCGGACCATGATTCAAAGCGGGCTCCCTGAGCCGATCAAAGAGATCGTAGAAGCCATTGAGGGCGCCCTTTGCTTCACGCAAACTTTGGTCCGAAAAGTCCAATGGGCTTCGATAGTGCGTGGAGAGAAGAAAATAGCGGAGCATCTCGCCGGTGACGGCGTCCGGCCAATCGGAGGCGGCAAAAATCTCTCGAATCGTAAAGAAATTCCCTAACGACTTGGACATTTTCTCCCGGTTGATCTCGACGAATCCGTTATGAACCCAATACTGCGCGAATTCCTTCCCCGTCGCACCGCACGACTGCGCGATCTCATTCTCATGATGCGGAAAAATCAGATCCATGCCGCCGCCATGAATATCGAAGGTGTCACCCAAATGTCGCATGGCCATGGCCGAACATTCGATATGCCATCCAGGGCGGCCCAGCCCCCAAGGACTCTCCCATGAAGGCTCACCGGGCTTACTGTTCTTCCATAAGGCAAAATCCATGGGATGGCGCTTCCGCTGATCCACATCCACCCGTGCGCCGGCCTGCAGATCGTCAAGCTTGCGTTTGGAAAGCCTGCCATACCCCGAATACCGGTCGACCTGGAAATACACGTCGCCATCGACGCAGTAGGCCATCCCCTTCGTGAGTAGCCTCCCGACCAGTGCCACGATGTCGGAGATGTGCTCCGTGGCCCTCGGTTCCAGATTCGCCCGACGTACGCCGAGTTTCTCCATATCCTCATGATAGGCCTGGATGTACTTGCCGGTAATATCCTCGCAACTGACTCCCTGCTCAAACGCCCGCTTGATAATCTTATCGTCGACATCCGTAAAGTTCTTGGCAAACTCGACGGCGAACCCCGAGTATTCCAAGTAGCGCCGCAGCACATCAAACACGAGCGCACTCCGTGCATGTCCGATATGACAATAGTCATACACGGTCACCCCGCAGACATACATGCGGGCCATTCCGGGCACCAAGGGTTCGAACCGGTCTTTGCGGCCGGTCAATGTATTGTGCAGACGCAGCATAGGCGTCGTTACTCCATACTCGGCCGACGTCTCGGCCAATGCGACCAGAGAAAATATCCGAGTCCTACGGCGAGGAACAACCCGATCACTAAGTCCGCGTGGTGGAAGTACTCCCGCAACTGATTCCAGTGTTCCCCCATCTTAAGCCCCACATAAGCCAGCGCATAGCACCAGGGCACTGCCCCGACAAACGAAAACAGCACGAATCGCTTCACGTCCATCCGGGCGATCCCAGCCGGGAGGGAAATAAAGGTGCGCACGACGGGCAGGAGACGACTGATCAGCACCGCCGCCTCACCGTGTTTCGTAAACCATCGATCAGCCAGATCCAAGTCATGCTGCGAGACCAGGATATATCGGCCGTACCGTTCGACGAATGGTCGTCCACCCCACACTCCCACGTAATAAGCCACCAGCGACCCGAGCACATTGCCGATCGCGCCGGCAAGGGTCACGCCCAGCATCGAGAATTGCCCGGTCGAAACAAGATACCCTGAGAACGGCATGATGATTTCACTCGGCAATGGAATGCAGGCACTTTCGATCGCCATGGTAACCACGATGCCGGTATAGCCGAAGGTTGAAATCGTCGCGATGACGAACCGGCCGAGTTGCTCGATCAACCACTCTATCAGTGCCGCCATTTCTATGATCTCCCTCGAGGACTTCGATTGACCGTGGCCCTCCGTCCAGGCGGTTTTGAGAGCGGCCGCTCCCATGTTTTAAAATGTTCGAGCACATCATGATGGGTCGTATCGAGATGGATCGGGGTGACGGACACCATGTGGTGCTCAAGCGCCTCGTGATCGGCATCCTTAAGGCGGCTCCAGGACTGGCGGGTACCGGCAATCCAATAATACTTCCGTCCTCTCGGATCGACTTTTTCAACGATAGGATTCTCGAAGCGCCGCCGACTCAGACAAGTCACCTTGACTCCCTTGATGGATCGCAACGGCACATTCGGGATATTCACATTCAAGATCGTTTCGGCCGGCAATCCGTGCAGCAGAACCTCCCCTGCCACACGAGCCGCATATCGCGCCCCGACATCGAATCGAAATTTGTTTTCACCCTCCTGAGAAACGGCCATGGAGGGAATCCCTAGGATCGTCCCTTCCAAGGCTGCCGACACGGTACCGGAATACATAACGTCATCGCCAAGGTTGACGCCGCGATTGATTCCGGACACGATCAGCGACGGTCTACCCGGCAATACCTTTGCCAAGGCTAGATTCACGCAGTCAACCGGAGTTCCATTGACCATAAACACCCGGTGGCCCATTTTGGTAATACGGAGCGGCTTATGCAACGTCACCGCATGTCCAACCGCGGTCCGCTCTCGATCCGGTGCCACGACCCACACCTCTCCAAGCGCGCGCAGCGCGGCCGCGACGGCGTGAATTCCAGGAGATGCAATTCCATCATCATTGGTCACAAGGATTCGTGCGCGTGCCACAGCCTCTCCTAACTCTTTCACAACGGGATACAAGAACGATTTCAGCCGGCGGGTTAGATTATTGGGTAGGCAGGACGACACACCAACAAGCATAGGCGGTCATGGCCGACACACGTCCTACGGAACATGACCCATTCCAAAGCATCGTGCCGATGGTCGGGGCGGCGGGATTTGAACCCACGACCCCTCGCACCCCAAGCGAGTGCGCTACCGGGCTGCGCTACGCCCCGACTTCTACGGCATCGATACCGGCGCGGTGACAGGCTCCACCGCATCATTGGAACGGTTCAGGCCGAATGGGAGTCAATCATCCTGATGATCGCCTGGAGATCGCCTCTGACACGCTGCGCCAATTCCTTCCGCGACCCACGCTGCTTCACAGTCGCTCGTCCCCGACGAGCCCAGTAGCGTTTGACGCCGGCCAGAGTATGCCCTTCTTCGTAGAGCATGCGCTTAATTTCCAGTACGGTGTCCACATCTCGCTGGACATACAGCCGCTGATTGCCCCGGCTTTTCTTGGGTTTCAGGAAGCTAAACTCAGACTCCCAAAACCGCAAGACATACGCCGGCAACTTTGCAAGCTTGCTGACTTCACCGATCTTATAAAAAACCTTACTCCCCAGTCTGGGTTCAATGCCCATGACCGGTCCTCATGCTGTGTGTGCTCGTGGCAAAGTGGCGATTAAGAGTTGACGTATTTTTTAAAGACCTGACTGGGCCGAAACGTGACTACTCGACGCGGGGTGATTCCGATTTCTTCGCCGGTTCGCGGATTGCGTCCTTTGCGAGCCCCCTTGCTTCGTACGACAAAGTTTCCGAATCCTGCAATTTTGACTGCATCACCTTTTTGCAGAACCCCCTTCAGCAGATTGAGCACGAGCTCGACGATATCAGCTGCGTCATTCTTGGATACTCCAACTTGCTTGAAAATCTCGTTCGCGATATCCGCCTTTCTCATGCCTTTCCCCCCGCCATCCACTAGAGTCGTTCCTTAGGAAGTGCTTCTTGGTGTCGAGCGTCCAAGACAAAGAATTTTCCCATAAGTTACGTGAGGTTACCTGCCCTGTCAAGGATTATGTGTGCGGAAGAAGCCGAGAGGCACTAGCGATCTGCCAGCAGCAATTTATACTCAATGCTGTCCGCCAAGGCTTGCCAGCTGGCTTCCATGATGTTTTCCGACACACCGACCGTTCCCCACTTGTCCTTGTGATCTCCTGACTCGATCAACACGCGCACCTTGGATTCGGTCCCTTTGTCGGCAGACAGCACGCGAACTTTATAGTCGAGCAGTTTGACCTCGCTCAGTTGCGGATAAAACTTTTCCAGTGCCTTACGAAGCGCATGGTCGAGGGCATTCACCGGACCTGCACCCACCGCCGCCGTATGCTCGACGGCGTCACCGACCTGTACCATCACGGTGGCTTCAGACAACAACATTCCATGCTCTTGTTTTTTTTCGACGATGACCCGGAACCCCAATAATTGGAATGAGGATCGATGACTCCCCATCGCCTTACGCATCAATAGTTCAAACGATCCCTCGGCACCTTCGAACTGATACCCCTGGCTTTCACGTTCCTTCAGCGTTTCAACCAACTCCTGGAGCTTCGCGTGATTCTTCGTCAGCGAAATGCCGTACGCCTCCACTTTTTCCAGAAGCCCGCTACGACCTGCATAATCTGAGACCAGGATCCGCCGACGATTTCCGACTTCGGCCGGCACAATATGCTCATAGGTCGCCGCGTTCTTGAGGACCGCATGGATGTGCACACCGCCTTTGTGCGCAAAAGCCGCATCCCCGACATAGGGCTGGCGCTTATTGGGCATCAAGTTGGCAATCTCCGTGACAAATCCAGACACGGCCTTCAGACGCGTCAACTTGTCGCCGAGGGCCGGCCGGCGCATCTTTAGCTGTAAGTTCGGAATGATGGAGCAGAGGTTAGCATTCCCGCATCGTTCGCCGATCCCGTTGATCGTGCCCTGCACCTGTAGAATCCCGGACTCGACCGCCACGAGCGAATTAGCCACCGCCATTTCACTGTCGTTGTGCGCATGAATTCCGAGTGGCACGGGGCACTCCTGCTTCACCACGCGGCAGATTTCGCGAATTTCCCACGGCATGGTCCCGCCGTTCGTATCACAGAGAATCACCCGTTCGGCCCCGCCTGCAATGGCTTTGCGAATGGTCTGCAACGCATATTCTGGATTCGCCTTATAGCCGTCGAAAAAGTGTTCGGCGTCGTAGAACACCCGGCGGTCTTTTGAGCGAAGATAGTGTATGGAGTCCTCGATCAGCTCTAGATTCTTCGCGAGGGAAATGCTGAGCGCGTCCGTAACCTGGAATGACCAACTCTTGCCGAACAGGGTGATCGTACGCGTACCGGACTCCAACAACGCTTGAAGATTTTTGTCTTTTCTGACCGGATTGCTGGCCTTCCGCGTGGAGCCGAACGCCACAATAGTCGCGTGCTGAAACGGTATGGTCTGGACCATCCTGAAGAACTCGATGTCTTTGGGGTTCGCGCCGGGCCAGCCACCCTCGATGAACTGCACCCCGAGCTCATCGAGCTGCTGCGCGACACGGACTTTGTCCTCCACGGAAAAACTGACATCCTCCGCTTGAGCGCCGTCACGTAGGGTCGTATCGTAGATTTCGAGTGCAGAAGCCTGTGCTGCCGTGAGAGGCGGCACAGTAACGGATTGCGGGACGTGCGATCTGCGAGAGGCTGATTTTCGAGGCTTCATAGACATGAGAGTAGCAGGGACAATACGGGGCTGTCGAGGTTCCAGTGGATCAGCATTCGGCCGCCACCACTTCTAGCCCAGCGCCGGGGCTGCAACAAGGTCCAGGCCGAACGCCGTGTGGAGCGCCCGCATGGCCAGCTCTACATACTTCTCTTCGATCACGCAGGAGATTTTAATCTCTGACGTGCTGATCATCATGATATTGACGCCTTCGCGTGAAAGCACCTCGAACATTTTCGCCGCAATTCCTGAATGCGACCGCATACCCACTCCGATAAGGGACACTTTGGCGATCGATTCCGTCACCGCCACGGATCGGGCGCCGATTTCCTGGGACAAGCGCTGAACGAGATCGACGGCGCTACGCAAGTCCGGCTTCGGTACGGTGAACGAAATATCTGTCATCGAAGCCTGACTGACATTTTGAATGATCATGTCGACCACGATATTCGCATTCGCCACGGCGCCGAACACACGTGCGGCGATGCCCGGGCGGTCCGGAACTCCGACGATGGTGATCTTGGCCTGATTGCGGTCTCCGGTCACTCCCGACACCATGACCCCTTCCATATCAGCATCTTCACGTGTCACGAGCGTTCCCTTTCCTTCCTTGAAACTGGAATTGACCTCAACCGGAACGGCATATTTGGCCGCAAATTCGACCGAGCGACTCTGCAGCACCTTGGCGCCCAGACTCGCCATCTCCAGCATTTCTTCGTAAGAGATCTTGTCCAAACGACGAGCGGCCGGAACGATGTTCGGGTCGGCCGTATACACGCCGTCCACGTCCGTATAAATAACGCACCGATCGGCTTTAAGCGCCGCCGCCAGCGCAACCGCCGTGAGATCGGATCCGCCTCGCCCCAGAGTGGTGACATCCGAACGTGCATTGATTCCTTGGAACCCGGCCACGACCGGAACAATACCCTCCGCCAGCGCATCCTTGATGCGATCGGCCGTGACGCGTGAAATCCTGGCTTTGGTATGGGCGCTGTCTGTGTGAATCCCGACCTGGCGACCTGTGAAAGAGCGAGCGTCCACGCCGCGCCCCCGGAGATCCATGGCCAGTAGCGCGATGGTGACCCGCTCTCCGGTCGAGAGCAGCATATCCAATTCTCGCTCATCGGGAATGCCCGTCACCTCATGGGCCAGCTTCAGCAACCGATCGGTCTCGCCGCTCATGGCCGACAGCACGACCACCACGTGATGCCCATCTTTGCGCGCACGCTCAACCCGCTCGGCGACCCGGTGGATCCGCTCGACATTGCCGACCGAAGTGCCCCCGTATTTTTGAACGATCAGTGCCACGTATCCTAGGCTCCGCGTGGGAATAATCGCGTCATGAGTTTGGTGGCGTCACGCGGAGCGGTCCCGACGATGTGTTCTTCCTGTTCGTGGAACCGTTTAGCGGCTCCTGATTGTACTTGAGCGCCACTGTCGCACAGTGCATACAGTATGGGTGGAACTGTCTCCCCATGATTGCTCGTCAAACCGGGGTCACACACTACGAGCAGACGATAGGACGAATGGACGGCCAATGCCGAAAGAACCGGACCGACCACCTGCGCGTCAAACCGCTCGACGGCTCGAACCTTCTCCCTGATGTCAGTCGCATGGAGCACATCATCTGAAAGTCCGGCATGGAAGTACACGAGATCCTTCTTCGTCAACTCTTGTACCGCCGTCTCGACAGGTCCAGCAAATTCCTTTGATTCCTCTCCAGAACCGTCAGGCAATTCCAGCGCCTCCAGTCCGGCACATAGCCCAGCCCCTCGATGGACATCGCTCGCGGCGACGACGGCACCGGTGATTCCATAACGCTCCGGCAAGGGGGGCCAGAGCGACGCGCGCCCCTGTCCCCACAGCCACAGACAATTGGCCGGCTTGAGCCCCTCCTGCTGGCGTTCGTCATTCACGGGATGATCGCGCAATATGAAAAACGCCGCGTCCATGATTTTTCTCAGAACGTCGGCGCCATCACCGGTCGGCAATGCATCAGCAAGGGACCGGCCGACCAGCTGCTGTGGATCGAGGCAGGTCGCGCGCGATTTCCCACCGACCCACACCATCAAATGCCGATGTCCTGCGCCGGGATAGAATTGGATGGATTCCGACCCCAATTGTTCGTTGACGGCCTCGAGGAGTTCCCGCGCCTGATCGGTATCGATCAGACCGGCGGTCGCATCCTCCATGACGACATGCGCCCCCAACTTTTTGACCTCGGTCACAATGTCCTTGCTACCGGACGCACCCTCCCCGCGCACGGTTACCATCGTGCAACGAAAGACCACATCCTGCTCGCCCACCGTAATCCCGAGACCGGCAGCCTCGAGCGGGCCAGGGCCGGGATAATACTTTTTGGGATCATAGCCCAGCACGGCCACACTCGTGACGTCACTACCGGCTGGCCCGCTTTCCGACGGAAGACTTAGCAGTCCGACTTCGCTGCTCTGGGCAATGCGATCAAAGTTAGGCGTTGAGGCCACCTCGAGTGCCGTTTTTCCACCGAGTTCCGGACATGGGAGGTCGGCCATCCCGTCGGCATGCAGGATCAAGTATTTCATGCAATGTTCCTGAGGTAATCAGACATGAAGGAGGCGGGCCACATCGTCCCGAGTGGCTTTAACTGTCTTCGGCTGACGTGAAATGCCAATTGCCGTATCGGCATCTTTTAACCCATGCCCGGTCAAGGTACACACGACCGTCGAACCTTCTTTCAACATACCGGTCTGACTTAGCTTAACGACGCCGGCGACCGAGGTTGCCGAGGCAGGTTCGCAAAAGACCCCTTCCTCGCTGGCCACCAACGCATAGGCAGACAAAATCTCTTCATCCGTGACCATATCGATGGCGCCGGACGATTCTTGCACGGCCGTGAGCGCCGCCTGCCAGCTCGCCGGATTCCCGATGCGAATGGCGGTGGCGATGGTCTGGGGCTCATCCACTACGCGGCCCAGGACAATCGGTGCGGCACCTGCCGCCTGAAACCCCATCATCCGTGGCAAACGGGTGGTTTGATTCGCGGCACGATATTCTCGATAGCCATTCCAATAGGCGGTGATATTACCCGCATTCCCTACGGGAAGTACATGGATTGTGGGGGCATCGCCGAGATCATCGCAAATCTCCATGGCGGCTGTTTTTTGCCCTTCAATCCTATAGGGGTTGATGGAGTTCACCAGTTCCACCGGATATGTCGCGGACAATTCTTTGACGATGGTCAACGCCTGGTCAAAATTGCCTTCTACTTGAATCACCGTGGCCTGGTGCATCATCGCTTGCGATAACTTCCCCAATGCGATTTTCCCCGCAGGAATGAGCACATAGACCGCAATACCCGCCCGAGCACCGTAGGCGGCGGCTGAAGCGGACGTGTTCCCCGTGGAGGCGCAGATCACAGCCCGCGCTCCGCCTTCGAGCGCCTTGGAAATGGCCATGGTCATGCCGCGATCCTTGAAGGATCCCGTGGGATTCATCCCTTCGTATTTGAGATAGAGATCCACACCCGGCGCAATTTTTCTTGCCAGTCTCGGCGCGCGGATCAGAGGGGTATTGCCCTCTCCCAAGGTAATGACGGGCGTTTGAGCCGTCACGGGAAGGAATTTGCGATACTCTTCGATGATACCGCGCCAGCGAGTCATAACAACCTTCTTGACCGTTCGACAGACACGGTCGGAAGTATGGCGCTCATTCGTCCCGTCCTTCGACCCGAATGAGGGTTGTGGGCTCTGAAATATAGGCCATGGTGTTGATGTCACGCAGGGCGTTCTGCATATCCCGTTCTTTTGCCATATGCGTCATGATGACCACAGGGACTGTCTGCCCCTCCTTGCGTCCTTGCTGCAATACGGACGAGATGCTGATGCCATAACGCCCCAGCACTCCCGCTATTTGCGATAACACTCCAGGCCTGTCCAGCACCATAAAACGGATATAGTAGAGTGAGGAGATCTCCTCCATCGGCCGTATCCGCAAGGGCCGTCGCTGGTCCTGCTGAAAGGAGGCAGGCGGAACGCGACCGGCAGCATTTTTGAGCAGGTTACGCGCGATGGACATCACATCGCTCACGACCGCACTACCTGTCGGCATCGAGCCGGCGCCACGACCATACAGTACCACGTCCTCGACGGCATCGCCTACCAGTTGAATGGCATTGTAGACCCCGTCCACCTTGGCAATCTGTGATGCCGAGGGCACCATGGTGGGATGCACACGCGCCTCGATTTCCCCATCCGAGTACTTTGCAATGGCTAACAGCTTAATCGTGAATCCGAATTCTTTCGCATAGGCAATATCAAGCGGGGTCAGCCTTTCAATGCCCTCCGTATAAATCTCCTTGAAATTTACAGGGGTACCGTACGCTAAACTGACCATGATCGTCAGTTTATGCGCTGAATCGATTCCAGCAACATCGAACGTGGGATCTGCTTCGGCATATCCCGCTTGCTTGGCGTCCTCGAGCACCACATCAAACCCATGCCCCTCGCTCGTCATGCGGCTCAGGATATAATTTGACGTGCCGTTGATGATGCCATAGATGGATTGGATCGTGTTCGCAGCCAACCCCTCCGTCAAGGACCGGATCACAGGGATCCCACCGCCCACACTCGCCTCAAAGCCCAGATCAAGCCCGTGACGGGCGGCGGCAGCGAAAATTTCCTCGCCATGCACCGCCAATAAGGCTTTGTTGGCGGTCACCACGTGCTTGCCGTGCTGCACCGCCTCCAGAATGGCGCGTTTGGCCACGTCATAACCGCCTATCAACTCCACCACAATGTCCACCCGCGGATCAGTCCAGACCTGCTGCATTTCGGTGGTGAGCATCTCGGGTGGCAGCGCAACGCCGCGATCACGAGTGATGTCCAAATCCGCAATCCGGACCAGATTGATCGGCACACCCACGCGTCGCCGAATGAGCCCCGCACTTTCCAGGAGGACCCGAGCGACCCCTGTTCCCACCGTTCCGAGCCCGATGATCCCCACCCCGATCTCAGTTTTCATAATTCCTGATCATCCGAACTCAAAACTTTGCGAATACCGCGCAGCGCTTGACGGGTGCGATGTTCGTTTTCCACCAACGCGAATCGAACAAACTCATCTCCACCCTCTCCGAAGCCGATTCCCGGCGATACCGCCACCTTGGCTTCCCGCAGCAGGAGTTTCGAGAATTCAAGCGACCCCATATGCCGGAACGGATCGGGAATCCGTGCCCACACGAACATAGTCGCGCGCGGCAATCCCACAGGCCAGCCGATGCGATTAAGGCCATTCACCAGCACATTGCGCCGATTCTGGTAGCGCTGCACAACTTCCTTGACGCAGTCTTGCGGTCCGTTCAACGCCACCGTACTCGCGATTTGAATCGGCTGAAAAATCCCGTAATCCAGATAACTCTTCAACTTCGCAAGCGCGCCGATGACTTCGCGATTACCGACGCAGAATCCTACCCGCCAGCCGGGCATGTTATAGGCCTTCGAGAGCGTATAAAACTCCACGCCCACATCTTTCGCTTCAGGCACCTGCAGGAAACTCGGCGCTTTATAACCATCGAAGGCAATATCCGCATAGGCCAAGTCGTGGATCACGATGACATCGTGCTCCTTGGCGAACGCGACGATCTTCTTGAAAAACTCCAGATCGACCACCGCAGTCGTAGGATTGTGCGGGAAATTGATCACCAGAATGCGGGGCCGCGGCAAGGTCTGGCGGTAGACGCGCAGGAGATCATCGAAGAAATCACTATCCTGCCGCAGTTCAATTCCGCGTACTTCGCCACCGGCGATAATAAAACTGTACATGTGGATCGGGTAAGTCGGCGTCGGCGTGAGCACCACATCGCCTGGTCCGATGGTGGCTAGCGCCAGGTGCGCAATGCCCTCCTTGGATCCAATCGTCACAATGGCTTCGGTCTCGGGATCCAGGTCCACATCATAGTTTCGCTTGTACCAGGCGGTGATGCCATGACGGAGCTTCGTGATTCCACGAGAAGCTGAATAACGATGATTTTTTGCTTTCTTCGAGGCCTCGATCAATTTGTCGACAATATGACCCGGCGTGGGCTGGTCCGGATTGCCCATGCCGAAGTCGATAATGTCTTCCCCCCGCTGACGCGCTTCCAGCTTGAGGGTTTGTACTTGCGCAAACACGTACGGGGGAAGTCGTTTGATGCGGTAAAAACCGTCGCCGATCGCCATTGATGTTTCAGACTCCTAAGGGCGCGGGTCCTTCTGTTGAACAGGCTCTGTGGCCACGTCGCTGAAAAGGGCGTATTTTAATGGAGGCCTTAATGTGAGTCAATTTCACGACGAATCTAGCGAGTCGGAGATCACTGACATCTGCCGCGGGAGCAGCGCAGTTGCCAGCTTCTTTGGTACGAGCCTCTCCTTGCTCATCCCTGTCTTGTTCTGTTAATAATGCCTCAGTAACGGCAGAATTGTCTATGATTTTCGACCAGTTCCGAAACCTTTCTCCTGCATTTTGAGACACAGTGGGGAGGCGTGATGGCTCGATTGGGCGTCAATATCGATCATGTGGCGACACTCCGTCAGTCGCGAGGCGGGAAGGATCCCGATCCGTTGACCGCGGCCATTCTCGTGGAACTGGCCGGCGCCGACGGCTTGGTCGTCCATCTACGGGAAGACCGGCGGCACATCCAGGATCGAGATCTCCTCATGCTGCGGGAAATCGTTCGAACCAAATTGGATTTGGAGATGGCCGCTGATGACGAGATGGCCAAGATCGCCATGAACGTGAAACCGGACCTCGTTACCCTGGTCCCTGAACGGCGGCAGGAGTTGACCACCGAAGGCGGCCTGGATGTCGTGAATCACCGTGACCGGCTCCAGAAGATCGTCGACCTGCTGCGTGATGGCGGCATCCCGACCAGCCTTTTTGTGGAACCGAGCCTCGATCAGATCAAAGCCGCGCATAAAGTCGGGGCGGCCTACGTCGAACTCCACACCGGTCGATACTCGAATGCTACGCGTTCCAAGGAAGAAGACGAAGAATTTGAGGCGATCGCCCAAGCGGCCAAGCTGGCCTATAAACTCGGTCTTGGAGTGAATGCGGGCCACGGATTGACGTACAAGAACGTCAAACGTCTGGCCCGCTTGCCGGAGATCGTGGAATTTAATATCGGACACAGCATCATTGCCCGCTCCGTCATGGTCGGACTCGTCCAAGCAGTCCGGGAAATGAGGGAACTTATAGCCTGACGGCTGAGATCCGGGCGCCATGGGGCCAGCCCCACAGTATTTCACACGCCATGATACCCATCGTGACCGCCGCCCAGATGCGCACCCTCGACCACCGGACAATCACGGAGGCACACGTTCCTTCCCTCACGCTCATGGAACGGGCCGGCGCCGGCATTGTCACCCATGTGGAAGAGCGGTATGGCCCCCTCGACGGAAAATCGATCACCATCGTGTGCGGCAAGGGCAACAACGGGGGGGACGGATTTGTCGCCGGACGATTATTGAAACGGAAAAATGCGCGCGTTCATATCTTTCTCCTCGCCTCTCCTACCGACCTTAGTCGAGACGCAAAACATGTGTACCAGCGATTTCAACGCACGGCAGGTCGATCGGCCGTTACCCGCGCGACCGACGCCGAACAACTCCGCCAGCGGTTCGCGACCAGCGACGTGCTCATCGACGCTATCGTGGGGACGGGGTTGTCGGCCCCGATCACCGGCCTCTACCTTGATGCGGTTCTGGCGATCAATGCCGCTGCCCGCCCGACAGTCGCAGTCGATCTTCCCTCCGGCCTCCATGCAGACACCGGAAGCGTGTTAGGGGCCGCTGTCGAAGCAGAGCTTACCCTTACCTTCGGGCTACCTAAGGCCGGACTGTATACCGGCGCCGGTATCGACCATTCCGGAACAGTCCGGGTCGTCGATATCGGAATTCCTGCTGGATTTGTGGGAGCCATCGGTAGTGATCTACTGCTGTTGACCGGTGCAGCAGCCCATCGAACCCTGCCTACGCGGCGGACCTCTTCGCACAAGGGAACCTACGGGCACGTCGGCGTCATCGCTGGATCAGTCGGGAAGACCGGCGCTGCCGCCTTGGCGGCTTTGGCAGCTCTCCGCGTCGGCACTGGTCTGGTCACGGTCGCGGTTCCGTCGAGCGTCAACGATGTCCTCGAGGCGAAGCTACTGGAGGCCATGACCCTGCCGATGCCGGAGACCAAGTCTCGTACCTTCGCTCGCGGAGGCCTGGAGCGCCTTCTTGCTTTCGCTATGGCCCGCGATGCCGTGGTGGTGGGACCCGGCCTAACTACCCATCCGGAAACAGTCGACCTGGTACAGGAATTTGTCAAACGCATCGACAAGCCCTGCGTGTTGGACGCCGATGCGTTGAATGCTCTGGCCGGAAAAGCCTCGCTCCTGACTGAATGTAAACGTCCACCCATCATTACCCCGCACCCTGGAGAGATGGCAAGGCTCGAACCCGAAGCGACCACGCAGTCGGTCAATCAGGATCGGCTCGGAACGGCCACACGGTTTGCTCGCGAACGTGGCGTCTATGTCATCCTCAAAGGGGCCCGCACGGTTATCGCCAGGCCGGATGGGGTGGCGGCCATTTGTCCATCAGGCAATCCGGGAATGGCCACCGCCGGAACAGGAGATATCCTGACGGGCATGGTCGGCGGCCTGCTTGCCCAAGGGCTTTCCCCCTGGGACGCCGCCTGCACCGCCACCTACTTTCACGGATTGGCGGGCGATCTTGCGGCGAACCTCTACGGTCAGGCCGGTATGATTGCACGTGATCTGATTCGGCAGATTCCCCATGCGCTCACGCCTATTATCCAGATGTAAATGATCGGGCTCGCCATCATTCGGGATCAAAAATGTGAACACATCCCATATCAGCAAACCATGGCATGTTGTCTTGAGATCCCCACGACAGACGCACCGTCTGGGACGAGGCCTTGGCCAATTGTTCAAGGGAGGCGAGGTGATAGCCCTCTCCGGGGAACTGGGCACAGGAAAAACCTCACTGGTCAGAGGCATCGCCGAGGGGTTGCGTGCGGAACCGACCGATGTCAGCAGTCCCACCTTTACCCTGATCCATGAATATCACGGACGGCTTCGGCTCGTTCATACCGATTTATACCGGCTGACCGCCTCACAACTCGAAGATACCGGCCTGAGTGACTACTTAGACGGCCAGACCGTAACCGCGATCGAGTGGGCAGACCGATGGGGTAACGGCCTTCCTCTTGACCGTCTGGAGATTCATCTATCACACCATCCCCCCAGGAGCCGCCGAGCGATTCTGACTGCCCAGGGGCTCGCGGCCTGCCGTTTGCTGGCCAAGCTTCGCACGCTCTGGTTGAAGAAACGTCCCCCTAGAGAGCCTCGGCAAACCCGTGTACAATTGCCCCGGTCAAGGAGGACTGCACATTGATTCGGTTGATACTGGTAGGGACGCTGCTCCTGCTTGCTTTGTCGTTTTTTCTCCAGAATCAGGAACAAGAAGTCACACTGCGGTATTTTTTTGGGCTTCGATCAGCGTCGATTCTAATCTATAAGCCGATCCTAGCGTCTTTTGCTGTCGGCCTGCTTGTGTCAGGAATTCTGCTATTCCCCGCCTGGGTACGCGGACGGATTGAACTGCGCCGAAAAACCAAGGCCCTTCAGGAAGCCGAGGTAGATCTGGAACGACTTAGGCAGGCCCTGGATAAGGCCGCACGCCGCATTGGGCCGTCCGAGATTACCGGCTCCGAAGGAGAATCCTCAAATGGGTGACATCGACGGCACCCCGTTGATGCGGCAGTATGGCGAGATCAAGCAGGCGTATCGTGACGCAATTGTGTTTTTTCGTGTCGGTGATTTTTATGAAATGTTCCAGGAGGATGCGGTCGAAGCGTCTAAACTTCTTTCAATCGCGCTGACATCACGAGACAAATCGAGTGCCACCCCGGTTCCTCTTTGCGGAGTTCCGTATCACGCCGCCCCCAATTACATCGCAAAACTACTCCGGGCAGGCCGCACGGTGGCGCTTTGTGAACAGGTGGAGGACCCCAAACTCGCCAAAGGACTTGTGCGGCGCGAGGTCGTCCGGCTCTATACTCCTGGCACCCTCATCGATAGCGAATTCCTTCCATCCAGTGACTCGAATGTACTGGCCGCTGTGGCCATCCGGATCCGCTCCCTGGGTGGGGGCCGTAGAGAATTGTCCTTTGGCTTAGCTGCCCTTGACGTATCAACCGGGGAATATTGGGTCAGTGAATATCATGGCGCCTCGTCCCAAACCGCTCTGTTGGACGAGTTGACTCGCCTGGAACCGAAGGAATTGTTATTTACCGACGGACTTTTACCGGAGGAGCGGCGCTGGATGGCTGATCTGACCGGCGTCCGCTGCTGCGCCCAGCCAGCTTCCTGGTTCGATCTGGACCAGGGGCGGATCATGCTACAAGAGCAGTTTCATGTGCATTCACTCGAAGCCTTTGGCTGTCATACACTGATTCTCGCAATCCAAGCCGGCGCAGCTGTGCTGCGTTACATTCGGGGAACGCAACCCTCCGCTTCACTGGAACACATACGCCAGATACGCGTCAGACACCCCGATGACGCGATGCACCTCGATGCTGTGACTATTCGCAACCTGGAATTGGTGAAGCCTTCCGGCCGCGTGGACGAATCTTCAGGCTCCTCGTCTCACACCCTCCTGGGAGTTCTGGATCGCACCGTCACTGCCATGGGGAGCAGGCTGCTCCGGGAGTGGCTGCTTCGCCCCTTAATATCCTGTGAGGCGATCGAGGCGCGCCATACGGCGGTCGACGAACTGATCACCCAACTCAATGCGCGAGTGCATCTTCGTTCGGCATTGCGAACAGTTCAGGATATCTCTCGGTTGTGCAGTCGCATTTCGGTTGGCATAGCCAATCCGCGAGATGTCTTGGCGTTGAAACTCTCCCTCGCCTCTCTTCCCGGAGTTCAAACCGGTCTGGCTACACTGTCCGCTCCCCTCCTCACAGACCTGTCGGCAGCCTGGGACAACGCCCATGACCTCTACGAACTTCTCGAACAGGCGATTGTGTCGGACGCACCTATCTCGGTTCGCGATGGCGGCATTCTGAAAGACGGGTATCATCCGGAGGTAGATGAGCTTCGCAAAGCTAGTCGTGAAGGAAAAGGCTGGATAGCCGGGCTGGAGGCCAAGGAACGGGCCCGCACCGGCATCGAATCACTCAAAATCCGCTACAACCAAGTCTTCGGCTACTTCATTGAACTCACCAAAGCCAATCTTGGCAAGGTTCCACCGGACTTCATCCGGAAGCAGACTCTGGCGAATGCCGAACGATTTATGACCCCGGAGTTGAACGAACTCGAAGAAAAGGTGACCGGGGCCGATTCGAAACTGACGACGCTGGAGCAAAACCTCTTCGAGCAACTCAGAGCACGGTTGGCGGAGGAGACACAACGCCTCCAGGAGATCAGCCGGCGTTTGGCGACTCTGGATGTCCTCGCCGCCTTGGCAGAAATCGCCGCTCTGAACCGCTATGTACGACCAACAGTCGACGAAAGCGGTCGGCTTCATATCGATCAAGGCCGGCACCCAGTAGTGGAACGCCTGGACCTTCCCGGCGGGTTCGTTCCAAATGATACATATCTGGACCTTGATACGAGCCGCTTGCACGTTCTGACCGGGCCGAATATGGCAGGAAAAAGTACTTACCTCCGCCAAGTGGCACTCATCACCTTAATGGCCCAGATGGGAAGTTTTGTACCAGCCAGGGAAGCAAAGATCGGTATTGCCGATCGTGTCTTCACCCGCGTAGGCGCCTCCGACAACCTGGCTGCTGGCCAAAGCACCTTCATGGTCGAAATGACCGAGACGGCACATATTCTCAACTGTGCAACTGCCCGCAGCTTGATTCTCCTGGACGAAATCGGTCGCGGGACCAGCACTTATGATGGCTTGAGCATTGCCTGGGCGATCGCGGAATACATCCAGGATCCCCTCCGGCTTGGCGCACGGACACTGTTCGCCACGCACTACCATGAAATGACTCAACTCGAACGCCTTAGGGCGGGCATCACCAATTATTGCGTCGCCGTCCAGGAGAAGAACGGCGAGGTCCTTTTTTTACGCAAGATCATTCCCGGGGGGGCTGATCGCAGTTACGGCATTCATGTCGCGCAACTGGCCGGCCTTCCGGAACCGCTGATTCGACGTGCTCAGGCGATATTAGCCCAACTTGAATCCTCCTCGTCTTCCTCCCCCTCAGTTGTCTCGACATCCGAGCCCATAGAAACGGACAGCACCCTTCCAGCTCCGCATCCCATGCTTGATGAGGTACGGCAGATGGAACTCTTTTCGATGACGCCCCTGGAGGCCCTCAATCGTCTCGCGGCTCTTCAGCAACGATTGCTAACCGAATAGTTGCCTTCTCACCCCAGAACTATTCAGGTGCTGAAAAAAACAAAGGCGGCGCTCCTTCCGGAGCACCGCCTTCATTTTTCAGCCCGTGGGACTAAAACCTACTAGTGCTTAGCACTTCCACGGTTATACTGTGCCGTCCAGGGAATGAGGTTGGCAAGCGGCTTGCCATCCGGCGTCAGTACGTCATACTGCATCAGCACATTCGCTCCATCTGGAGACTTCGGTGACGTGTTGAGCATCGTCATCGCCGCTGCACAGGCTGGGTCCTGCACGGCCTTCCCTTCACAATCCTTCAGGCGAAGGGATGAAATGCTCCTGGTCTTGCCCATCTCTCCTGCATTGTCATTGAGCTTCTTGACGGTTGAAATCACGCGGTGATTTTGCTCGGTCTCCTGTGCCACGAATTCCACCAAAGTGGTCGGCGAACCTGGCGGAACCTCTTTCGCCGCGGCCGGGCCGGCATGCGGACGAGCCATCGACTTCAATTGCTCCCAGACATTCTTGTCAGCAGGATAGAACTTGAGATTCTTTCCCGGGTGAATGCGCTGCCAGAACAGGCCGCTTTCGGCATTACCACCAAACACCGCGATATTGATCCAGACCGCTTCATCATAGGGATCCAAAATAATCACTCGCCCCTGAAGCGTCGTGGGCTTGCTCAAATCTCCCCATTCAAAGCGTTCCTGGAACGCCTCAATGGCCATTGCGGTGGAGGCAAACCCCACCACCAGAGCCACGGCAGCCATGAAAGACCACCCCTGCTTTTGAAGCTTCATCATCACATCCTCCTTAAAGAAGACAAAAGAGTCTAAAGAATGTCGCCTCGCATATAAATTTTACTTCAAGAGCTTAAAGCCGGTAATGGTTCGACCATCAAGTGTTACTTCCATCGCCACGAGTTCCTGCGATGCCTTGATGATCTGATCCATCAGGTTCTTGTCCTTGACAGACAAGCGAACCGTAGTGGCGGAATTATACCAACCGGCGTAGGGATTGTTTTTGTCAGTGCCACCGGTAAAACCCCAGGCGCAACATACAAAGAGTGGATCCGGAGGCTTAACGTCCATCTGCGTGGAAGAGCGGCCACCACCCTCCCCAGAGGCTGGTTCAGCCGTATTCCAGTACTGAATCCCAAAGAGAATTTCGCTCTCAGGATTGTCCGCCCACTGCGACCAGACACGCCCCTTCAAGGTGTTGGTGGTTTCGCCCTTATAGAGCTTTCCACTTCCCGTAGTTATTTCGCTGACACCACCCCCTGATGGAGCGTCAGCTGCCACCGAAATCCCGGAGGCGAGCAAACCAATAACGGAGGACACTGCAAGTGTGGCTAGAATTCCGACCCTATTCATAACCCTACCCTCCTTGGAAAAATGATGACCAGAGAAACTTTAAATCAAGACGCTCTAAAAAAAGAGTTCAAAAAACACAATTCAGAGAACGCGCTAGGAGGAGGAAGTGTGACTGACACCCCCTTTCTCTCTGCTTACCTTCCCCTGTAATGCAGCCGAAATAAAATTACAATTTGGTAGTGAAAACGCGGCCATGGTACTGAAATCCATGAAAGGTGTCAAGGAAATGTTTTGCCGTTCCATCATCACCTTCGCTAACTTGGATCAATTACGTTATCAAAGACTTATTCTATTTTACGTCGTAGTTTCGCATGCTGATTTGATCCGAAACCCCGCCGGTGAGGCCGCGAATCTGTGATGCCTTAGGCCTTAAGTCGCGAATGATTGCAGGCTCCGGGATGAGATCGGCCCCAACGCCGTGATAGCCAGACATTGCTCATCCAGCAAAGTTTGCGCCACTCGGTAGACCTGATCGGTGGTAACACGATCGATTTCTGTTGTCATCTGTTCTAGTGAAACGTGGCAGCCTTGCGTCAACTCATCCTTGGCCAACTTGCTCATACGACTATGCGAACTCTCCAAACTGAGCATCAAACTCCCCTTCATTTGATTTTTAACTCGAGCCAGATCCTTCGCATCGATCCCGCGAGTGCGAAGCTTCTTCAGTTCGCGGCACACGACGTCCACGACGCGCTGAACTTCCTTCGGTCTCGTGCCCGCATAAACAGTGATCATGCCCCCATCGGAATAGGTGGACAGAAAGGAATAAATAGAATAGACGAGGCCTCGCTTCTCTCGCACTTCCTGAAAAAGACGCGAACTGACACTCCCCCCCAACACTCCGTTTAACGCGTGGGCCGCATAACGATCTTTGTGTCCGGCAGCCAGACCTTGAAGCCCTAAACAGAGGTGAACCTGCTCCAATGTCTTACGCTTTACCAGTACGCCCCCTCCGACTTCAGGCGGCCGACGAGTCGACCTAACCGGCGTGCCTTTGTGCGAATCGGAGAAGTACCGGGCCAGTAGCCGCTCCAAACGGCTCCAAGTAAAGTTTCCTGCCACCGCCACCACCGTGCGTTCCGGATCATAGTGCGACCCGACATAGGCAAGCAAATCATTGCGGCCGAGAGCTTGAATCCGCGGGGCCTGGCCCAGAATTGGTCTACCCAGCGGATGGCTCCCCAAGGTGTGTTTCATGTGGAGTTCCTGAACAAGATCCTCGGGATCGTCCTGAACCATTCGGATCTCTTCGAGTACCACCTGCTTTTCCTTCTCCACCTCCTTGGATTCGAAGCGTGAACGGTAGAACAGATCCGAAAGAAGCTCCAAAGCGGCTTCGAGTTGCTGATCCAGCACCTTCACATAGAAGGTCGTGGTTTCACGAGTGGTGAACGCATTCATTTCCCCACCCAACGCATCGATCTCACGGGATATCTGCGTTGCAGACCGGCTTCGCGTGCCCTTGAAAAACATGTGCTCGAGGAAATGGGAGAGCCCTTCTTCGCCACGCTGCTCGTCGCGAGATCCGACATTCACCCAGATCCCAATCGTGACAGACTTCAGTGTCGGGATCAGTTCGGCCACAATACGCAGCCGGTTGTCCAAAACGATCTTACGATACACGATCGATTAACCTGCCGGCGTGGGCTCGGTGGCAGGAGAGCCAGCTGGCGCCGGCATCGCTTCCTTCCGGCTTAGGCGTATCTTTCCCTGCTTATCTATTTCCAGCACCTTGACCATCACCTGGTCACCCTCGGACACCTCGTCTGTCACCGCCTTGACCCGATGATGGGCGAGCTGGGAGATATGGACAAGTCCATCGGTTCCCGGCAAAACCTCGACAAAAGCGCCGAAATCCATGATCTTCCGAACGGTGCCACGATAGATCTTGCCGACCTCCACTTCCTCGGTCAGACGCTTAATCATATCGATTGCCTTCTGTGCCGATGCCTCATCCGAGGAGGCAATCGTAACGTCCCCTGTGTCTTCGACATTAATCTTTACACCGGTCTCCGAAATGATGCTGCGAATCATTTTTCCGCCTGGACCAATGACGTCGCGAATTTTATCTTGTTTGATCTTCATCGGGAAAATTCGCGGTGCGAAGGCGGACAGTTTGGTCCGCGGGGTAGTCAGAGCCTGAGCCATACACCCAAGGATGTGCAACCTTCCCGCTTTTGCCTGTTCCAAAGCCTCCCGCATAAGGGTAGACGTAATGCCGCCAATCTTGATGTCCATCTGGAGCGCCGTCACTCCGTTCTTTGTCCCCGTCACCTTGAAATCCATATCGCCCAGGTGATCTTCGAGACCAAGAATATCGGAGAGAACCAATACCTGCTCCCCTTCTTTAATCAACCCCATGGCGATGCCCGCCACCGGCTCCTTGATAGGAACGCCGGCGTCCAGCAAAGCCAACGTACCGCCACAGACCGTGGCCATAGAGGATGATCCATTCGACTCCAGGATTTCCGAGACGAGTCTCAAGGTATAGGGGAATTTATCTTTGGCGGGAATGACCGATTTCAACGCCCGTTCCGCCAGCGCGCCATGCCCAACCTCACGACGACCCGGTGACCGAAGCGGTCGTGCCTCACCAACGCTGAAAGGCGGGAAATTGTAATGCAGCATGAAGGTGCGCATGTACTCACCTTCCAAAGCATCGATGCGCTGCTCGTCATCAGTCGTGCCGAGCGTCACGACTGCAAGGCTCTGGGTCTCGCCTCGAGTGAAGACCGCGGATCCATGGGCTCTTGGCAGCACCCCTACCTCGCAGGTAATCGGACGAATGTCCGTTGGGCCGCGACCATCCGCACGCACCCGTTTTTCGAGAATCATGTTACGCACTTCCGTATATTCCAGGCCGTGAAAAATAATCTTCACGTGCCGGTCCCGATTCGGCTCCTCGGACTTGAGCTTCGCAATCGTCTCCGTCAACACCTGATCCAACCGTTCCTGCCGCGCACTTTTATTGGGAATCAGGATCGCTTCACGGATCGGTCCGGCCACTAATTCACGCACCTGTGACGTCAGTGCCGCATCGATAGCCTCCTGCTTCACTACTCGCTTTGGTTTGCCGGCGAGCCCGCGCAACTCCTCGATCTTCGCCACGATTTTCTTTATCTCGCTATGCGCCAATTCGATTGCTTCCAGCATAGTCGATTCGGATAACTCGCTAGCTCCGGCTTCCACCATCATAACGGCATCCGCCGTCCCAGCCACGACCAGATGGAGTTCACTCGTCTCCAGCACCTCTAAGTCAGGATTCACCACGAATTGGCCGTCGACACGCCCGATCTTGACGGCTGCAATGGGGCCGTTGAACGGGATATTGGAGATGGCCAGCGCCGCGGAAGCCGCAATCAGCCCGATTACATCCGACACGCCGGTCTTGTCGGCAGACAACACCGAGGCAATGACTTGGGTTTCGAAGTAGTATCCCTCCGGGAACAGGGGCCGTAGCGGGCGATCGATCAACCGGCTGGTGAGCACTTCTCGTTCAGACGGACGACCTTCGCGTTTGAAATAGCCACCAGGTATCTTTCCTGCGGCATATGTCTTTTCCTGGTAATCCACGGTCAGCGGCAGAAAATCCACACCAGGCTTGGCGTTTTGTGACGCCACGGCCGTTGCCAGCACGACGGTATCGCCATAAGTCGCCCAAATGGCCCCATCTGCCTGTTTAGCAATGCGACCGGTCTCCAGCGTCAACCGGCGACCCGCAAGTTCAATCTCTACAGTATGTTTCATCTATGGTCTCCTTCAGTTAAGTCCCACAGATGCCCACAGAGATACGCTCCATCGAAAGACCGATTCCGGTCGATCCGGCTCTCATTACGTTCATCGAACATAACGCGAGGCGAGCCTATGTCAGTGTTCACCTGCAAGGACAATAGTCGCCGCCACGTGAAATGGTGGCGGCGACTCGTTCACACGCTTATTTACGAATGCCCAGACGCTCTAAAATCGCACGATACCGCGCCTCGCTGATATGACGAAGGTAATCCAAGAGCCGTCGTCGCCGCCCGACTAATGTCAACAGCCCGCGACGAGAGTGGTGGTCCTTCTTGTGTAACTTAAAATGTTCCGTCAGATAGGTGATACGGTTCGTCAGAATGGCAATTTGCACTTCTGGAGAGCCGGTGTCCTTATCGTGCTGTTGGAAACTTTTCACCAGCTCCGTTTTTACTTCTTTCACGAGTGCCATACGTGTCTGCTCCTCTATTGAATTCGCGATTCTACCGTCTTGTCATCTTGCGTGACCAATACTTTCGAAACAGCAATCGATTGTTCGCTGAGACTCGGCTTCTCAATCTCCCCACTCACCGGCAGCATCCCAATAGCCAGCAGACGCCCGGATTCGTCCCTCAGGCGGATAGCCCGACTTGACCCAGCCCCGACCGACGTGGGCCAGCCGTCCCATCTCAGTACTTCCGTGAAGGAAACTGGCATTCCGTGCAACACTCGTCTGGCCGTCCCAGCTCCCACGATGCAGGCCGGAAGGCTGGCCAGCGCTTCGTCCAGACTGAGCATCGAAGTGGCGAGTGTGCCCTGCTTCAAACGTGACTCGACCTCATCCACCGTTAGCGCCCGTTCCACCATGAGCGGGCCCACACGCTCGCGAATCAAGCTCGACATATGGCCACCCACTCCCAGTCTGTCGCCGATATCCGCGCACAGTGTCCGCACATAGGTGCCCTTGGAACAGACCACCCGGATTGTCACATCGGGAATCTGAATATCGACAATGTCGAGGCGAAAAATTGTCACTTCCCGGGACTGGCGCTCGACGTCGCGCCCGGCGCGTGCTGCTTTATATAACGGGACACCGCCCACCTTGACCGCCGAGTACATCGGCGGAATCTGGCGAATGGGCCCTTGGAACTCTGCCGTGACCTTGCGAATTCCACTTTCCGTCACCGACTCGGTCGCCGCCTGCTGAAGCACAGTTCCGGTGGCATCCTGCGTGTCGGTGGTTATGCCGAGTCGCAAGCATGCCAAATAGGTCTTGTCCCATTCCACTAAATAATCTGCGATACGAGTCCCGCGCCCTATCAGCAACGGCAATACGCCGGTTGCTGCCGGATCCAACGTGCCGGCATGGCCCAACTTCATTCCCTGCAACCTTCCACGAATCCGGGCCACCACGTCATGCGAAGTCCATCCCGCTTCCTTGCGGACATTGAGTACCCCGTCCTGGAGAACGGAACCCAATCGGTGATCCTTGGTGGCGATCATGGTCACAGCCTAAACATCGCTAGGACTAGCTTCGTCCGCTGTCTCGGTTTGAATGTGGTCACGGTGCAAGCCGTCCAACAATTCCAAGACCCGATCGGCTCGGGGGCCGCTCACGTCCTTCACAAACATCAATTCCGGCAGATACCTCAGCGCCAACCGGCGCCCCAGCTCGGCCCGTACAAATCCGCTCGCCTTAGCCAGGCCTTCGAACACGTACCGCTCACCCTCTTTCGGCTCCATGGTAGTAACATAGACTCGAGCGATACGCAGATCCTTGGTCAGTTCCACGTCAGTCACGGTGACCGTGCGCACACGCGGGTCCTTGATTTTTCGCATGAGGATGTCCGCGACTTCCATGCGGATCTGGTCCGCCACGCGATCGGCCCGGTTATACGTCGATTTGCTCATGAAGTGGCCTCAGAGCAACTCAATGTGCGAACGCACCAGTTGAATCGTGGGCATACTCCGAATGAGATTCACAGCTTGATCCATCACTTGATTCACATGCACGGATTCGTTGGCGACACAGGCCAGACCGAGAATCGCCTTTTGCCACAAATCCTGCTCTCCCACCTCGGCAACCGAAAGATTGAACTTGTCTCGCAATCGAGTCTTCACGCTCTGCAAGACGCGACGCTTATCTTTCAGTGAATGGCCGTCAGGGATGAATAACTCCACCGTACAAAGCCCTACGATCATGCCCGATGACTTTGCGGAGACGCGCCTCGATTAACCGGTTCAAGTTTGGCCGCAATTTTATCGAAGACATAAGCCTCGATAAAGTCTCCTGACTTGAGATCGTTAAAATTCTCGACCGTGATGCCGCACTCATACCCCTGCTGCACTTCTCGCACGTCGTCCTTGAAGCGCCGGAGGGAGCCCAACTTCCCGTCATATACGACCACGCTATCTCGAATCACGCGCACTCCGACACTCGTGCGGGAGATTACCCCATCCACCACGTAACATCCGGCCACGAGCCCGGCTTTCGGGATCGTAAACATCTGCCTGACCTCGGCCCGGCCCAGAATGCGCTCCTTGAGCATCGGCTCGAGCATTCCTTCCATAGCCGCGCGAATATCGTTCAGCGCATCGTAGATAATGCTGTAGAGGCGGACATCGACACCTTCGCGTTCCGCCAGCGCGGACGCTTTGGGCTCCGGGCGAATATTGAATCCGATCACGATCGCCTTGGAGGCAGCCGCCAGCAGAACATCGGTTTCAGTAATACCCCCTACCCCGCTGTGCATAACTCGCAACTTCACGGCACCGACTGGCATCTTTTCAACCGCGGAAGCCAAGGCTTCAGCGGACCCTTGCACATCGGCCTTGATCACGATGGGCAATTCTTTGACGTTGCCCTCCTGAATCTTGGCAAACAAATCGTCCAAGCTGATCTTCGCGGGACCGGCCAGGTCTGCGGCGCGCTGCTTCATCGCACGCTCCTGGGCAATCTCTCGAGCGACGCGCTCATCTTTCACAATGGTAAAGAGATCGCCGGCACCCGGGACGCCCGGCAACCCAATGACTTCCACCGGAACAGATGGTCCGGCCTCGGATGTCTTACGCCCCGTATCGGTAACCAGCGCCCTCACGCGGCCACTGAACGTTCCCACCACAAAGGCATCCCCGACATGCAGCGTTCCGCTCTGGACTAACACCGTGGCTACCGGTCCACGGCCCCGGTCCAGCTTCGCTTCAATGACGAGCCCCTTAGCCATTCGGGAGGGATCCGCTTTTAATTCCAAGACCTCCGCCTGCAACAACACCATTTCCAGGAGTTGATCGAGCCCAGTCCGCTGCTTGGCAGACACTTCGACCATAATGGTGTCTCCACCCCAAGGCTCGGGAATCAAGCCATGCTCGGTCAGGGCATTCTTAACTCGGTCAACATTGGATCCTGGCTTATCGACCTTGTTGATAGCTACGATGAGCGGCACGCCGGCGGCCTTCGCGTGATGGATGGCCTCCACTGTTTGCGGCATGACACCATCGTCGGCAGCGACAACGAGAATCACGATGTCCGTCGCCTTCGCTCCCCGAGCCCGCATAGCCGTGAAGGCTTCGTGGCCCGGCGTATCGAGAAATGTCACCTGCTTGCCACGAACGCCCACAATGTAGGCGCCGATATGCTGAGTGATGCCTCCAGCCTCTCCTTCCGCCACCTTCGTTTCCCGAATAGCATCGAGCAAGGAAGTTTTCCCATGGTCGACGTGCCCCATGATCGTCACGACCGGCGGACGCAGGACTGCATGCTCTTCACCCGTCGATTGGGCGGCCTCTTCCAGTAATTCATCGCCAACCTTTTCCGTCGAGACCTCTACTCTGGCTCCATATTCCTCAGCAATCAACGACGCGGCTTCCAGATTAATCGACTGATTAAAGGTCACCATCTGGCCCATCTCCATCAGCTTCCGGACGATGTCGGCCGGCCGTTGACCGATGAGTTCCGCGAATTCCTTGACACTCACTCCTGCGCTCAGTTTCACGCTTTTCTTTCTCGGCTTAGTGACTTCCGTTGGTGAGGCATGGTGAATATGCTTCGAACGATCCTCTCGCCGCTGCACCGGAATTGCTCGCAGGTCGCCCCATCGAGTGGCATCGTTTTTGAACTTCGCTTCGTCTTCTTCCCGCGTGCGCGGTGCCTTTTTGCCCTTTTTCAGCTTCTCGCGCGCGGCCGCCTCGCTCTCGAGGGCCTCCGCGGCCGCACTCTTCTTCTTCGCCGCTGTAAGCGCGTCGACAGGAGGTGGCACGGCTAATGGTGCCGGGTCTGGCTTTCCGGGGGATTCCGGCGGGAGCGCAACAATGGAAGGCTCTGACTCCACTTCCTCGGAGGTGACAGGTTCAGCCGGAGTCGTCGCAACGATTTCATCCCCCTGATCCCCCGCGGGTCCGGCCACTGGGACGTCGGTCGACGATACCGCAGGATGTGCTGCCGCAAAAGCCGCCTCTGCTGCCGCGAGCGGCGCAAGAGCATCTTCAGCGCCTTCCTCTCGTTTCTTCTTAATGAGAATCCGTTTCTTGTCCGGCTTCTGAGGCTCTTCGTGCATGACCGCATGGCCGCGCTCGTGAGAGGCACCTGGCTCCTTTGACGAACGGAGCCCCTTCTTGGACTCATGTCCGCTGGCGCCGCCTTCTCCCGACCGCACCTTAGGACCTACCCTCTCCAGCACGATTCGAACCGAATCCTCATCCAAGGCGCTACTGTGGGACGCCACCGGAATCCCGAGCCGTTTCAGTTCAGGTATCAACTCCCGATTTTCCATCCCCAGCTGCTTTGCTAATTCGTACACCCGCATACAGTACCGCTTAGCTCCACCCGCTTAGATAATTGCCATTCAGCCCATGCATAATGAGCCGCTTCAGTCCGCCTGTTGTGCCGCAGCCCGCGCTTCGTCCTGCTGGCGCTGCGCCTCGGTCTCTTCCGCCAGGGCCGCCTTAATATCTCGATCCCGCTCCGCCTTTTCCTTCTCGTATTCGGTCGCGCTGATGATGTCGATCTTCCAGCCGGTCAACCGCGCAGCCAGCCGCACATTTTGCCCGTTCTTTCCAATCGCCAAAGAGAGCTGCGAATCCGCCACGACAACCAACGCCGACTTCTTTTCCTCGTCGATTCCCACCTTTTCAATGGTGGCAGGATTCAGCGCCTCCGCAATAAACACGCGGGGATCCTGGGTCCATGTGATGATGTCGATCTTCTCACCGCGCAACTCACGTACCACGGCCTGCACCCGAGACCCCTTGATACCGACACAGGCCCCCACCGGGTCTACCGCCTTATCGCGCGACGAGACAGCGATTTTGGTTCGATCGCCAGGCTCACGGACGATCGACTTGATTTCTACAATTTTTTCTCCCACCTCGGGAACTTCGAGCTCAAACATTTTCGCCACGAACTGCGGATGGCTGCGCGAAAGGATGACCTGCACGTCCTTGGGCGTGCGACGCACCTCCAAGAGCAAGGCCTTCACCCGGTCCCCCCTGCGGTAAGTTTCGCGCGGAATCTGCTCCTGTATAGGCAGGATTGCCTCTGTCTTGCCCAGGTCAACCAGGAAATTTCGCCGCTCCATGCCCAGAATGATACCGTTGACTAGGTCTCCCTGACGCGTCGAATATTCTTTTTGAACCGCTTCCCACTCGGCCTCTCGCACCTTTTGGAAAATAACCTGCTTCGCTGTTTGGGCGGCAATGCGGCCCAACTCGTCCATTTCGATCAAGGAGCCGATCTCATCGCCCACTTCCGCCCCTTCGTCATACAGTCGCGCTTCCTTCAAAGAGATCTCAGCCTTCGGATTCGCCACCGTATCGACAATGATTTTTTTCGAAACAACCGAGATCTCCCCCGTTTTGCCATCGATCTCCACCTGGATGTTTTCGGCCTGGCCGAATCGTTTCTTGGCAGCCGTTTGGAGCGCCGACTCGATCGCGCCAATGACCCTGGCCTTATCGATCCCCTTTTGACGACCGATCTCATCAATGACTGCGATCAATTCTCGGTTCATAACTCGTACCTCATCGTTTACACATCACCCTGGCAGGCTCGGCCGTTAAGAAAATTCCACTTTCCGTCGCGCCACGGTAATCTGATCAAATTCAATTCGAATGGTTTCCGTCGTCTTTTTTTGTTGAACCGCGAGCGTCACGGCACGGTCTTCAACTTCAACTACTGTTCCGATAATCCGCCATTGTGCCTGTATTGGCTCGCGCAGCTTGAGATTCACAGGCTGACCGATCAGGCGCCGATAATCTTGCGCTCCACGCAGAGGACGGTCCAGGCCTGGCGACGATACTTCCAGGGTGTAGGCATGAGGGAAGGGATCAATCACATCGAGTGCCGGACTTAGCGAGCGATGCGCCTGCTCACAATCCGTCAGTGTGATTCCTCCCGGTTTGTCGATAAAGACACGGATGACCGTTCGTGGGCCCTGGCCAACACAAACAGCCTCGACCAACTCCAAACCATGGGACTGCAAGATCGGGGCTGCGATCTCCTGCACACGCAGGTTTAGAGTCTCAGCACGTTTCACTGAGGGCTTGCCTGCAGAGACTGCTCCCACTTCACCCATAGACAAAAAAGAAGCTCAAACAAAAAAGTGGGCCTGGGCCCACTTACAGCGCGGCAACAATACCATGCCATATTAATGAAAGCAAGGGGCCGCTACCCGATCAAGGCCTCCCATCTGTCAGACATGAGTCGTGACACTGCGCCGGGCATCCCGCCCCCGATACTCTGCCCGTCGATCCGGACGACGGGCAACACTTCAACCGTCGTTCCCGTCAAGAAGACTTCCGAGGCCGTGAGTAAGTCTTCCCGACTGATAAAATTTTCCGAAATAGAAAGCCCTTCCTTCCTCGCCAATTCCAGAATGAGAGACCGGGTAACGCCGGAAAGGATTCTGTTGCCCTCAGGGGCGGTCTGGATGCCACCTTTTCGTACTACGACGACATTGCTCACGGATCCCTCGGTCACCAGGCCATCCCGTACTAAAATCGCTTCGAATGCCCCGGCTTCTTTTGCACGCTGACGCGCCAGCACATTCGCCAGCAGATTGACACTCTTGATATCACAGCGCCCCCAACGAATATCCTCGACCGTGATGGCCGACACCCCGGCGTTACGAACAGATGCATCAAGTGGCCGGAACTCTCGAAAGGTGAGGACCGTGGTCGGATCGAGATTCTCGGGGAAGGGATGATCACGAGGGGCGCGCCCCCTCGTGATCTGCAGGTAGATCTTCGCCTCGCGGAAGCCGCTTAAGCGCAGACCTTCCCGTATCAGCGAGGCCCACTGCGCCGGCGTGCGCCCAGGTGAAAGCCGCAGGGCATGCGCACTTCGTTCCAGTCTCGCCAGATGTGCCTCGACGGCGAAGGGTTGCCCGCGATACGTGCGAATGACCTCGTAGACACCGTCACCGAACTGAAACCCTCGATCCTCCACGCTGACAACGGCTTCTGATAGCGGACCGAAGTCACCATTCACATAGGCAATGTCAGGCATGTCGAAGTCCCAGAGTCACTCTTGGTTAGGATACAGTCACATAATAAATCTGCCGGTCTTCAGCCGTAAATTTCCAACCCATGCGCTTTTCGAACACCAGACGGTGAGTCCCGCTCGCCACCGCCTTGAATTCGAACATGCGTTGCCCGTTGTCCACAGCGTTATTACTGGCGATGCGAAGAAAGTCGTCTTCCACAAGGGGCATGACCGTGGCGTCATAAACAGGCACCCACTGCTCCCCCCTCGTCCGATCCTCCCACAAATGAATGTGAACGGAAGTGCCCAGTCGCGCAGTGAGCGTTTTGGCCCCCGCCTCCTGCTCAGTTCCTGTCGGCACAGCCTTACTCGATGGACTCATAGACCTTCTCTCAGCGTTTACGACTTACCAGTCAGCGGGGTTAGACCTTCCGCCGTCCCCCGACAAACACCTGCCCTTCCTCAACCCGCACATCATAACTACCGACGCAATACCCTCCGCCGTCTGTCCCTTGACCATTTCGAACATCGAACGCCAGGTCATGCCAGGGACAGGACACGACGTGCCCCTTCACACGACCCTTGTTCAAAGGGCCGCCTTCATGAGGACAGGCGTTGTAAATGGCGTGAAAGTGCCCCTCGATATTAAACACCGCGATGGCCCGCTCATTGACTTTCACCACCCTGACTTGGCCGGGGGGGATATCCTCAACCTTGGCCACACATTGAAACCCTTCCATAAGCAACTCCGATTTCCTCACATACGAAGCGTAAACTTGAGTTCCATTCCCGCTGCAATACCTTCACGACGGATATAGCCCGCCTCGGTTTCGATCAAGTAGCGAACCGGCTCTGGCGGTGGTCCATACAGTGGACACGGATCTTGCTCGCAGGGCGGCACCTGCTCCAACATATGCACCACGTGGTGGCTCTCATCAATCCAGAGCATATCAACCGGAATACGAAACTGCTTGGTCCGAACTCGATGCAAACCGGTCGACTCAAAGATATAAAGCATCCCCGTGTCTGCTGGCAATCCTTCACGGAAGGCCAGACCGAACAGCAACTTCTCAGGCGTACTAGCCACCTCGGTCTCCAGAATCTTTCCGTTGGGAAATTCCACAATAATGAGTTCGGACTCCTTCGGCCCTCCGAGAAACAGGCTCACGCTGATCAGCAGAATGACCAGAAGAACAAACGTCACAATTTTCTTGCGACGCTGTTCCGATTGCGATCCGGACGCTGTCTTCACCATACCAAAACGCCAGTCAACACTGATGCATCCTCATAGATGTCGCATGCGCAGAGCCGCATGTATATTGGGCCCAAAGCCCCATGACTTTCAGAGCCCTAGGCCTTCTTCCCAGGGGCGGATCTGTTGACTTGCCCGAGAATCGCAGCTTAGAATGCGATCCTGTTTCGTCACGGACTATGGTCGTGGCGGTACGAAATTGTCAACATCTTATCCGTCATTAAGGAATTGAGGAGGCACAGGCCATGGCGCTTCTGATCACCGATGAATGTATTTCCTGCGGGGCATGTCTGCCAGAATGTCCCAATGAGGCGATCTTCGAAACCCGAAGCGATGCCGAAGGCAAAGGCAACCATGTCGGCGACGGCCAGGGAGTCGGCGACAATATTTATGTCATCACTCATGATCGCTGCACCGAGTGCGTCGGGCACTTTGACGAACCCCAGTGCGCAGCTGTCTGCCCCGTGGACAATTGCTGCATAGCGGATCCAGCCTACCCTGAAACGACTGATGTGTTGCTGGAGAAGGCTAAAACGTTGAATCCGGACAAAGAGATCGATGCCGCCAAGGTCTGGAGTGGCGTTCGCAACTAACCACACTCACGACATCTTCACTGTAGACCACGAAGGCTCCTCCGGGAGCCTTCGCCGTTTCTGCACCAGGCCGCTAGGTTCGCCGCATAGATGAACGGATTGGTCATTCTAGCTTTCGCCGACTGGCCGCAGTAGACTTTATGGCAGTACGTAGCGCTGGTGCGCTGAGCAAGGATGCGGATCAATCTTCGCCTTGCGGCATTGCTCCAGCCTTCTCCACCCTCTCATCTGGAGGTACCCATGACGCGCTTTCTTCCGTTGATCCTGATTGGATGCCTTACCAGCATTTTTCTCCCCGCCCAGACGAATGCACGTACCATCGATATTGGTGCGATCATCGAGACTTTTGTCCTGAAGCAGTTTCCTGACGCGGCCAGCCACTTTTGGATCGTGAATGAAACTCAGTGGGATGGGGATGAGATGGTGGTTGATGTCGCCGCGATCATTACGGATCGCCGGAAGACCGAACCCACCGCAAGCCGGTTTCTTCTGTTGATCGTAGCCGGAAACCTCAAAGGGTCACAGAGTATTCCTATGGATACGTCGGCGGAGTGCAAGCCGGAACAGGAGACCTGAAAGTTCTTGCGTGAGCCACGCAGCTTCCCTGGAAACGACTACGCCCCGCCTGCAGCGATGCAGGCGGGGCGTAGTGCTGTGCGAAATATGACGGATCGACTACTTAATCATCACAATCTTGCCACCGACATGAGCCGGGTGCAAATGGCAACGATAGTTCAACGTATTGCCCTGCGTCGCATAAAACATGTCGCTGGTCGGAACACCAATATACTTCGTTTCGCCTGGCTTTAATACTACTTCGGCCTTCATCACAAACGGTGAACCTGCGTTGGTCGCGTCGGTCATCTGGAATCCATGCTCGGCGGAAGAGCTGTTCGTGACTTTGAGTACGACAGGGCGGCCGGGCCGAACTTTGAAATCAATGACGGTGACTGGCGGATACCAGGCCTTCAAACTGCCGATTTCCACGGCATACAACTCCCCATCCACGATCAATTCCTTAAACGCCTGGCCAACAACCGACCCGGTCTCAAGATCGCCGATTTCAACGCCGCCAGCCTGCAGCGCATATGCGCTAGACGCCCCAGCCACTAATACGACCAGGCCAAAAAATACTGCTACCATCGTCTTACCCATGACCTACCTCCTTAAAGAGATTAAGAAGAGATGCGATTAGGTTGGTGAATAATGACCACCGCGCTCAGTAACTCCTACCGGACGACCTGCCTCGCAGAACAGCACCTGAACCTATCAAAAATGTCCTAAATAACAGGCTAATGAGGGACACCTTATAGCATAGGGATTAAAAAGGAAGCAAGAAAGTTTCTTGAGCGTCATCCGCCCCACATGGTTCCGTCAACTACCTGAGGTATTCAGATATCTGGACATTAATACTCCATAACTTCAATTACTTATGGCATCGCCTTTCCATCTGGAGACAGTTCAAGAGTCTGAGAACCTACCAGCAGATCATAAGGAGTGTAATCATCCGTCAATATCAACCCAGTCGGCCATGGTTTCGCTCGTCTTGTCGCCAGCAATGTAGTCGCTTCAGGTGGTAACCGGCGCGCTTCTACCTGCGTTTGTATGCGGGACACGATCTGGTCATAGGACATGGTGTCGATTGGGGATCCACCCAAAAAAATCAGATTCTCCGCCGTCGTTTGATGTGCTCGCCAGGGCCCCTTAACCGCAAACGATTCGACAGTGGGGAAGGAGGTTCTGAGTGTCTGCACTACCGCGCTCGCGCGCTGAACATCTCCGCCCTCTCCGGATGAGGCCAGATTGAGCGCTATGACGCCATGAGGATTCAGCCTGGCACGGAGTAGCGAGAAAAATTCGACCGTCGTTAGATGGAACGGGATGAGATGCCGCGCAAACGCATCCACCCAGATCACGTCATAGGTCTCGTGAGTATCTCGCAAAAATACCCGGGCGTCTTTGACAAACACATGATGATTGGCCGGCGGCCGATATAGAAAGTACTGCTCCGCCATCTGCACCACGACCGGGTCGAACTCGACGACATCCAACTCCAATTCTGGCCAGACCATTGCCAGCCACTTGGCCAGCGACCCGCCACCGTGCCCAAGAATGAGTCCCCGCTTGGGTTCCGGCGCCAACGCCACAGCAGCCACCATGAGCTGACTGTATGGCAGGAAGAGTGTCGTGGGATCGGCCCGCCACATCACCGCATGCCACGTACGGTCGAGCACCAGGTAACGAAACAGATCGTCATCACGCACCCGCACTTGTTGATAGGGGCTATCTTCCTGGTGCACAACGCCGGCGACAACCGGTGCCTGCCCAAAGACATGCCAGCAGATGATGAGCAGACCACTCAAGAACAGGCCGGCCAACTTTGTTATCCGCGCGCTTCCCTGCAGTAGCCATAGCAGGCCTAGCAGGACCTGGATTGCGCCCAAAGAGGCAACGAGCGTCTGGGTTCCTAACCACGAAAGAAGAAAAAAGGCCGTGCCCCAGGTGCCGGCCAAGCTACCCACCGTGGAGAGAGCAATCATGCTGCCGGCGTGGCGGCCCAGATATCCCATATCCACAACGGCCAAGCGAAGGAGGGCGGGCATCACACCGCTCAACCCGAAGGCAGGTGGGGCCAGTAACACGCAGGCGGCAAGACTCGGTCCCCATCGTGGATCTTCAATGGCCCTCGCCACCTTGAGAATCGTCACCTGCCCCATCCAGGACATCAGCAGCGTCCAGGTACCCGAGGCGAGAAGAAGCCAGGTCAGGACCGCCGCAACGCGATACCGATCCGATGCCCAGCCGCCGAATGCATAACCCGAACTCATGGCGGCCAAAATGACGCCGATCAGTGCTCCCCAGACAAACAGCGAGTTGCCGAACACCGGCGCGAGCAGTCGACTCCCTAGAATTTCCAAGGCCATGACAATCGCCCCGGTCACGAGCGCCGTCACAAGCAAATACACACGCGGAATCGAAGAGGAGGCCGGTCCCTGTGCCATTATGAACGATAAACCGTGGAAGAGAGGATCGCGGAGCAGCATGCAGCGTAATGACGGGTCATCTTATAACGTTCCCCAGTTTTTGAAGTAGCGCAGCAGATCACGCACCGAAATCATTCCGACTACTCGGCTCTCTTCCGTGACCACAAGGTGTCGAATGCCCCGTTCAGCCATGAGATCGCTCGCCTCATGCGCCGAGCAGGCGATATCAATCATCATAACCGGCGCACTCATCACTGCCCGGGCCGTGACCTGCTCCGCAATGGCCCCGCTGGCCATGGCCTTCCGAACGAGATCCGCCTCACTTACGATCCCCACATAGTCGCCCCGCTCAGAAACGAGCATGGCCCCCACACGGGCATCACGCAGGTGCCGTGCCACCGTCAGGAGCGTGTCATCGGGGTGCACCGTCCGAGTTATCGGACGCATCATCATCGCCAAGGGTCGTTGGATAGGCCCGCCGGACACCGCCATTCCTCCTCCTCTCGTGCGAAGAGGGCGAATTCTACTGAAGTATTCCGCAATCTGCAATTCACCCGGTCCTGAGTCGAAACATGCGATTTGATTGCTCGCACATGTCGGCGTTGCTATACTGACGACGCTTCACACAGACTCACATGAACATTCCTCAGCTTTTTCGTCAGGAGGAGACGCATCCATGCATATCAGCGTGATTGGAACAGGCTATGTCGGCCTGGTGACTGGTGCCTGCTTCGCAGAATTCGGCGTGAACGTCACTTGTATGGATACTGATGCTCGACGCATCGCCAGGCTGGAGAAAGGCGAAGTCCCCTTTTTCGAGCCCGGTATCACCGAACTCGTGGGAAAAGGCATCAAAGAGGACCGGCTCCATTTTACGACCGACGTCGCCAAAGCCGTCGACAAAGCATTGGCCATTTTTATTGCCGTGGGAACCCCGCCCAAATCGGACGGTTCAGCCGACCTCTCCTACGTCGAGGAAGTGGGGCGCGGGATCGCGAAAAACATGACCGGCTACAAGGTCATTGTCACCAAGTCCACGGTTCCGGTTGGGACCGGGGAGAAATTGCGCGAAGTCATTAAGGCCAATCAAACAGGCCGCTTTCGCTTCGACATTGTGTCGAATCCTGAATTCCTCCGTGAGGGATCCGCGATTGAAGACTTTATGCGACCGAATCGTGTGGTGATCGGTGCGGATAGTGAGCAGGCTGTCGCCATCATGAAAGATCTGTACCGCCCGCTCTATCTGCTGGAAACGCCGATCGTGGTGACCGACATTCCCACGGCTGAGATGATTAAATACGCCTCCAATGCGTTCCTCGCGGTTAAAATTTCCTTCATCAATGAAATCGCCACGGTGTGCGAAAAGGTCGGGGCAGACGTGCAAATGGTGTCGAAGGGGATGGGACTCGACAATCGTATCGGAAATAAGTTCCTACATGCCGGGCCGGGATTTGGAGGTTCTTGTTTTCCGAAGGACCTGGCTGCGCTCGTTCAGACCGGGGAACGCGTGGGATACCCGTTTCAGATTGCAGGGGCCGCCGCGAAGGTCAACTACGAACAACACTTGCGAATGGTCGCCAAGGTCAAGGACGCCTGTGGAGGAGTGAAGGGGAAAACGCTCGGCGTGTTGGGGCTCTCCTTCAAACCCAACACCAACGACATGCGGGAAGCACCCTCACTCACGATTCTGGGCGAACTGATGAAGGACGGGGCGACGATTCGCGCCTACGATCCGGCCTCAATGGAAGAATCCATGAAACTGCTGCCCGGCATAGTCCCCTGTCAGGACAGCTACGACGTGGCGGAAGGCGCTGATGGCCTGATCATCATGACCGAGTGGAATCAATTCAGGAACTTAGATTTCGATCGCCTGAAAAAATCCATGCGGCAGCCGCTGCTGCTCGATCTCCGCAACACCTACGATACCGATCGCGTCGTCGGATTTGGTTTCCGCCACGTCTCTGTCGGTCGTCCGACCCAGGACCCGATCGCATGATCGGCAGGGCGGGGCTGCGAACTAACTGAGAAGCTTCGCCGCTTCGGCCTGAGTTCCTTCTTTAGGCTTGGGCTTATAGCCCATCCGATCAAGTACCTTCATGATCTTGGTCTTCAGCCGGTCGTCGGCCTCCGCCAGCGCGATCGCCAGAGGTTCGACGGCCGGCTTTCCGATCTTCCGGATAATCTCCGTCGCCGACTGACGCACATCGTCTTCTTCTGAAGCCAGAAGAGGCACGAGGGACGGCACCGCCGATCCGCCAATCTTGATCAACGAATCGTAGGCGCGCTGCCGCACATCACCCACCTCGTCGGTCAGTGCGCCGACCAGGGGCACCACCGCCCGGGGATCTTTCAACTCTCCGAGCACTTCAGCCGCATATTTCCGGTTAAGCCAATGCGAGTCCTTGAGATCGATCAACATAGCATCGGCTTTTTGCGCATTGGGGTCCTTGGCACGGATCCGGAAGCTCTTCGCGACGCGTTTACCCCCTTCTTCGACCACACGGATCGTCGCGCCATCGCCCGGTTTGAGCTTAAGAAAGTCTTCGAGGGCCTCTTCACCGACATCCAACACCACAGTCTTACCGTCGTACGCAAGGAGTTCCACTTCCAACTGCCTGGCTTCAGGGTTGACGGCCACGACACGCTCCGTCACCAAATTAAAGCCATCCTTTTTGGCCCCACCCTTGGGTCCGATTTGAATCAGTTTCGCCGGTGCTTCATCTGCCATAGTAGAGTTCCTTTTCCCGGTTATGACGAGGTCGCCTGTTTCCACCCTAAACTCGCAAGGACACCTTCGACTGTTTCCTGCACCATGGTATTTTCATCTTCCAAAAGAGGGAGCAGCGGCTCAATGGCCTGCTTCGCGCCGAGGCGCGCCAGCGATTCGGCCGCATTCCGCCGCACGAGCCAATCTTCATCTTGGAGCGATTGGATCAAGGCATCGGCGCTCCGGAGATCACCGATCTTTCCAAGCGCCTCAGCCGCATGGCGCCGTACCATCCAATTGGGGCCCAACAACCCGTCGATCAGCGCATCGACCGCCCGGGTATCGCCGATCTTCTTCAAAACCCGCGCCACATCTTCCCGCACCGTGCCGTCTGTCAGCGCCTCGATTAACCCCGGCGTCGCGCTGGAATCTCCGATTCGTTCCAGAGCCCACACCGCCGCCGTCCTGACAGCCCCATCCTTGTCTTTCAGTGCCCCCATGAGCGGCTCGACCGCCCGGACGTCTCGGAAGCGCCCCAAAACATTCGCCGCCTGCTCACGGATCGCCCATTCATCGTCCCGCAGCGCATCCAGAATCTGATCGTATGCGACCGGCCCGATCCGCAATACGGCGGTGGCCGCGGCCTCTCGAATCACAACATCCTCATCCGCCATCAACCCGATCAACTGGGGCACGGCTTCGTCGCCCATCTGTCCGAGACTCGCCATGGCATGCTCTCGCAATGCATCATTGTCGTCCCGAAGCGCAGCTATCAATTGTGCTATACGGTCGGCATCACTCATGATCGTCCGATTCCTCCTGTCCGACCGGTTGTGCATCCTCAAGCGCAGCGAGTTTGTCCGCTATGAGTCCGGCGCTATAAGACACGATCCCGTCTCGGTCACCCCGTAATCGGTTAAAAAGCTCATTATGCGGACGCAACACTTCCACGTCCTTGATTTTGGCCAATGCTTCGATCGCCATGACCCGTAACGGCCGGATCGGAATAGCCTCGATATATAATTGCGCCGGGCGCGGGTCGCCGATCAGCCCCAGCGACTTTACCGCGTATTCTTTTACACCGGTATCTTTGTCCACCTGGAGCCGTTTCATCAACGGCTCGACTGCGCGCACATCTCCGATCTTCCCTAGTAGATCCGCCGCCGCTTCGCGGACCACCCAGTCGTCATCCTCAAGATATTCAATCAAGATTTCGACGCTCGGACGACCGACTCCGAGCAGATCCATGACCGTGGACATACGAGCCTCTTCCCGTTCACTCGCGCCCTCGACATCCCGCAAGGCGTTGAAGCTCGTATCGATGCGCTCACGAATTGCGCCCAGTTTTTTGAGCGTTCTCACTGCGATGTCGCGGACCGCCGGCGATGCCATGGCATCGATCAATCCATCGAGTGACCGCGGATCAAGCAGATGCTCGAGAATCGTCGCGGCTGTTGTCTGTGCCTCTACCTCCGGATGGGTCAACATCTCACAGAGGGGCGTGATCGCGTTCGGGATTAAACCAAGAAGCTGCCGCACTCGGTTTCGCACGTCCTCATCGGGCGACTCATGAAGATTCCGCACCAGACCCGCCGCCGTCTCATCATCCAAATTTCCGGCCATCTGCTCGATCGCGGCAAATGCCGCCTGCCGTACCGTCTCATCAGGATCACGGAGCAAGCTGACCAGGGCAACACCCGCCGCGGGATCTTTGATCCGCGACAACATGGCAGCGGCTTCTGCGCGGAGGGGCGCATCACCCGTCTCCAAGGCGTGCGTAAGCGCACGTACCGCTCGGGGGCCACCGGCCAGGCAAGCAGCCGTCGCCCGCATGCGACGCCACTCCTCCTCGTGCGTCAACTCAGAAACCAATGTATCGATAGACTCTTTGGGCATGTTCGGAACGACCCATCAGGGCATTACAATGACAGCTTGATTACAATCATTCCCGTTGAGAACGGACTTCCGGTTCACAACGAACCTACAGGCACACCCAGCACTACACGCGGCCCGGACGCCACCCCACCGCCGTCAGAGTCTCCCGGACATAATAGCGAACATTTTCATCCTGTTCCCTCGTGAGCATCGGGAGCAGGGACGGAATAATAGCCGGTCCAAACTTCGCCAAGGAGGCAGAGGCTTCCGAGCGAGTGACGGTGTTTCGCAAAGCCACGATCAACGATGGGATTGAAACCGGGTCGGCAATCATCCCTAATGCCCGAGCCGCCATCCCCATCGTCGCCATCTCGTCGGTCCATCCATCGGCACAGGCCGCAGCCGATCGGCTCGAATCACCGAGGGGCGCACCTTCCACAACGCGTCGAAGCAGGGGCACGGCACGCCGGTCACCGATGTGACCCAGCGCCTCCACCGCGATGAGACGCAAGGTCGGCTCCTTCATCACGAGGACCAGATAATCCACCGCCCGGGCATCTCCGATTGCACCGAGTGCCCGCACTACATCCTCCCGGATGGCTGAGTCCCGATCGTTGAACAAGACCCGAAGCAATGGCTCAACGGCATCAGACGACTTGAGCTTACCCAGCGCCTCTACCGCATGGAGTCGAACCAGCCACTCATCATGGTCCAGCCCCTGGATCAAGGCGAGTATGGCCACTCCGCCGATAGCGGCCAGCGCGCCGGAGGCTTCCTCGCGAACAGCCTTGACCTTGTCCTGGAGCAGTGGCATCAGGGAAGGGACGGCCCCTGCCTCGCCGATCCGCCCTAAGGCCTTCGCAGCATGCATGCGCACGATCCAGTCCCGGCTACCCAGAGCATCGACCAGCGGCGCAAATACCCGGGCATCGGCAATCGAGGCGAGAATGGACGAGGCCGCCTCCTGCACATGCAACACAGGATCGGCCAGGCAGGTGGCCAGAGCCGGGATCGAAGGTCCGCCGATCGAGGACAGAGCGCCGATGGCTGCCTCGCGAACGGCTCGATCCGTATCGTGGAGCGCTCTCGTTAGGGGGACGACGGCTCGGGGGTCCTTGAACGACCCCAACATGGTCGCAGCCTCCTCCCGGATCGCCCAATCCTCATCTGCAAGAGCCGCGATCTGTTCACTGACGCTGTCGGCCATCGTTCCTCGGCCTCTCGTAAAGCTCTCGACCTTAACACAGGCTTTTTTGAAGGGTCAACGCGACCTCAGCCGCGCGGCCCGATCTCAGAACGTTCCCACAGAGCTGGTCTACCCGGGAGGGACTCGACGTCAGAGGCGCGAGGGACTCACCCTAGGAAGTGAGACCCGGAAGAGAAGCGGATACTACCGCACCGACCCCTTTGCGAAATCCCCGCTCGGACCGAAGCGGCCGATATCCCCGAGCGGCCGATCGACACGAAGGTTGTCGGCCTGGCTGGAGTCCACCGACGTCTCCTCGTCCGGAGGCGTCCAGCCGAGATGCTCTAAGGTCTCAACGACCAGCAATCGAAGGGAGTCTTTGGCGGTAAGCCGGACGGAAGCATAGGAAAGGACGCGCTCCCCTTCGGCCTCGACCTCCGACGCTTTGGGATCGTAGAGAAAGGAAATCAGCGGTTCGATTGCACTGTCGCCGATCAACACCAGCGCCGCGGCGGCTTTCTCCCGCAACACCCCGTCCTTCAGAAGCATGATGAGATCCGGAATGACCCGCGGATCACGGAAATGTCCGAGCGCGGTGGCTGCCGCTTCTTTAATGAACGCATCTTCGCTGACGATACAGCCAGGCGTGGGAGTTCCCTCCTGGCGAACGCCTTTCCCTTTGAGGGCGGCCAACACAGCGGGAAGGGCTCGTGAATCACCGATCATGCCCAACGATGCAATGGCATGGCGCTTGACCGCACCGTCCTGCATGGCCTCCAGCAGACCATCGATGGCGCGGGGATCACCGATCATACCCAGCGCAATCGTGGCATCTTCGCGCACGGCACGATCCGGATCCTTCAGCATATTGATTAAGGCATCGACTACCCGCGGTTCACGCACCCAGCTTCGACCGATCTGATAGTCCGTCGTCATCCCCCCTAAAGCCCGGGCCGCATGACAACGCACGACGAAGTCCTTGTCTTTCAGCGTATCGAGCAGCAGATCGACAGATGGCTGACCGATCGCCACCAGGGCGATACCAGCCGTCTCCCGCACGATCTTGGAGGAATCACGGAACAGCTTGATCAACGCGGGGATCGCCTTTGGATCGCCTATTTTCCCCAACGCTTCCGCAGCGGCACTCTTGACCGCTCCGTCCCGATCGCGGCAGGCAAATATCAATGCATCCACGGCGCGGGGATTGCGCAGATCACCAAAGGCTTTTGCGGCATGTTCCCGCACGCGCCACCGCTCGTCCTTCAACGCTATCAACAGCCGCTCGATCTGGTTCTCCCCCAACGAAACGACAGCCGCGACAGCTTCGTTCCGGACTTCCATGATGGGGTCGTTGAACAGCGCGATGAGAGTCTCCACCGCCTTGGCACCCCCGATCTTGGCCACTCCCCAGCCGGCCCGTGTCCGAACAGACCAATAGTCATCACTGCAGGCACCGATGAGCGCCTCCAATGTGGTCGGGTCCGCTAGCTCCGCGAGGGCTTTTGCGGCCTCTTCGCGAGTTGCGTCATCCGCATCCTCAAGCGAATCAAGAAGATCATCGAGTGCCTGTGCCATCACTCACCTCGCTATTGCCGTAGTAGGCATCACGTTGCCCTCCATGAGGGTAGGTGCGCTTACACCGTACCACCAAGGTCTGAGTTCCGCGGCCCTCAACACATTGATCGAGTGACTTGGAAAATTCCAATCGTCCGTCCAAACTCACCGTAAAGGGAAAGTCGAATGTAAAACTAATGAACTTGTATTTACCCGGTTTGAGTTTCAACTCTCGCGTCTCGGTGGTCCTGTAGGCGTCTGAGGTCTCAGGGTCCAGGACCCACAGCGGTGGAGTGACCCCGGGTACTTGCCACCATGATTGTGGTACTAGCGGCGTGGGATCGATCGTAATTGAATGCTCTTTGCTGTAGGCCGGAGGGGGACCGGCGGCCAGAAGTTTTGCAGGCTGGTATGGCACCAATGCACAACCTAGCGCCAGACTCCCCAGAAGTAGCCCCTGCTTGATCGGATTTCTTTTCAAGAATGAGTACATCGGTCCTCTATTGTAACAATGGAGTTACGGGCGCAGCCGAGAAGGCTGTCTTAAATATTTCTTCGACCGGATGGCTCTCCCATTCGGTATAGGTCGTGAGGCCGAGCGCTCGCATGACCGTTGCGCCCGTGTCGATGATTGAGACAGGCTGACGAATTGTATACCCGGCCTTGATGCCGACCCCCGAGGCGATCCAGGGTACCATGGGAACATTGTTCGCTTGATCACCGGAGACCTCGCCCGCTGAAAATTGCTTCTCACCGACCGCACTGAGAGACGTGGCAAATACGGTGGTCTGCTTGAGCAGGTCAAGATCACGGTAGAGATCAAGCACGGTTCCCATCGCCTTATCCACCGCCTTCAACGCATCCTTATATGCGGTTGAATTCCATCCCTGAGCTTCGCCCACGCGACCGGGTGCAGGAAGATGGACTACCAGGAAATGAGGCAGTGCAGGAATCGCATGGCCATAGCCGGATCCACTGGTGGCCTTCTTGAAGTAATCCCGTACATAGCTGACCAGCCGGTCCGGGCTGCATTCGGTCCGAAGGGGGCCGCACATCTGATAATCCGTGTAGGGTTCGGGCTTGGCAAGCTGATAGAGCGATTCGTCCATATAGAAGATCGCGCTATCGCGACCCCCGCTCAGGTCCAGATAGTCAAAGACGGTCGGGGCGCGGGGATACCCCCGGCTGAACTCAAACACGTTCCATGTAATACCGTGTTTCGCAACGGGCATCCCTGTCACGAGCGACGCCATGGTCGGCAACCGACGCGCTGGAGCGACAGCCGTAGCGGACCAGGTCACAGCCCCATCCTTCACGAGCTTTGACAAGACCGGCATGGCCCCGCTTTTCAGCGACTCCTGGTTCAGCCCTTCCAAAACGAAGAGGATGACCTGTTCGCTCCTCACTCCCCCGGTCGACGGAGGATCAGCCGAGGTATCGCGTGCCGCATGGGCAAGAGTCGGAAACGGGAACTGGAGTGGCGTCGCAACCAGCGAAAGAACCAGGGCGGCGCCCATGCAAAATACCACCAGGAATGCGGGGATGCTCTTGATACGATTCATGACCTACCTCACCAAAAAACCTTCACTAGTAAAAAAGAGAAATTACCTTAGCACGCTGTTTTCCGGGAAGGCAAGGCGCTGATCTGCCCGAAAATGGCGTCCCTGCGAGATCGATGCTATCCTGACAGAGTCGGTACCCATGCTAACCGGCAACGGCCAGGTCTGTAGGGAAGAGGCCCATGCGTATAGAGGGTGATCTCAGTCGAGCCCGGCTCACGTCCCCCACGTTTCCTTGCAGCCGCGTGGCCCGTTTTCTGATTGGTGCATTCACGCTCAGCCTGGCCATGATGTTCGCCTGTCCGGATCCGAGCCAGGCCGATGTGCGCGTCGTGACGGGATCGGGTGCTCATCGGATGAGCGATCGAGAGACTAAAGCAGATGCCGTCCGACTCGCCTCGGAGCAGGCCAAGAAGCAGGCGCTGGAACAGGTCGCTTCCTACCTGGAGAGTGTGACGGTGGTGCGTGATCTGGACATCACCCAGGATGAAATTCGCAGTTATACCGCCGGCATGGTGTTGGTTCTTGATCAACAGGTGCGAACTGAGCTCGATGGAGAAATTATCGTCATTGTTGTCGAACTGACTGTGCAAGTAGACACCGATGAAGTTGCCCGGGCCATTGACGCGCTGAGGCAGAACGAGGACGCGAGAGAGCAATTACTTGCGCTGAGACAGGATGTGGATCACTTGCAGCAGAAGCTCGAGGCAGCCAACGGGGCGCTCGCGGCGGCCACATCACCCGAACAGGCTCAACAACTGACTGACGAGCGGAATGTCCTGCTCGATCGCGCGCAGTCCGATGCGATGGTGGCGCAAGCCTGGACCGACTGGGTCCTGCTTGCGCCGATCCTGCAATCCTCTCCATCGACCGGTCTCGCGCAGGTGCATGCGCTGCTCGCCTTTGCCAGCCGGTTGAGCCCCCACAACCCCCACCTCGCCATCGCGCAACAGACCGTGGGAGCCAAATCGCCCCCGGCGCCGCCTCAGCCCCGCCGGCCCCCCGTTCCGCATACCGTCCCCTTTCTGCCGGGATATGCCGTCACGCCCCAACAGCCTGGTCAACCTGACTCGACACCGTTGACGAGCTCCCAGCGGCAGCCGAACATCTATCAGCTCAACCCACTGTCGCCTACAGCGTCGGGACAGCCCGCGCAAACAGGACGTATGCCGACGATCCTCCAGGCGCCCGCGCAACCGGGCCGATCCCTGCAGAACTCGAGTCGAGGAATGATGCCGACCTATCGACAAGTCCCGCCGCCGAACGGTCGCCCGGCTCCCCTGACGCTGCACACCTATCAGGCTGGGAGCGAGAAGGTCCCTTCGTCCGCACCCCGACCGTCAGTCGTTTCACCCGGAATTTCGCCACCTGCCTCTCAGCGGGTCCCACGGACCCGTCTGCCAGGTGCGCGCGATACGGCGACAACAGAGGAGGGGAAATAAAGATGGCACTGCGTTCGGACCGCATTCGCGCCGGCGGATGGCTCCTCTGCGCCCTGCTGATCGCACCGCCCGCAATGGCGGCAGACATGGCCATGCCTGACGTTCGCGATCACGCCGACCAGACCTTCCAAGAACTCCACCGGGGGGAGCGAACTCTCTCCCCGGCGCCAAGAACCTCTCCGCCGTCCGAGCAGGCGCATCCCTACGACGCCGAACGGGATCTGATCGGACAGGGTCAGGGTGATCTCAGTAAAGGCAAACTGGTCTGTCAACGCGTGTCCGAGCTGGCCGCCCGAGCGGACATTGCCAAACAAATCCGGGTACTGGTAAAGGAGCACGCGATCGACCGCGTACGTGAACGAACCGGTCGGGAAGTCGAGCAGGACATCGAGGTCGTGCGCGAAGAGATAGTTCAAGAATACCTGCAGGGGGTCACCATCGTTGACCGCCGCACCGACGAAGAAGCCAAGACCTGTTCTGCCGTGGCCGTGATGCCGAAACGTCGCCCGGTTTCGAATCCTCCGCAGGAACTGCCCGCCCCCGATTCGGCTGCACGCCGGTAAGCCTGTGCCGCGGAATCATCTGTCTCTCCATTGAACTTCGCGCTCCGTTTCGGGTAAGACAATCTTCCCATGCCCATCGAGAACAATTTCCAGCACGACGAACTCTCCCGTAAAAATCCCGGCGACCGGCTCGCTTATGCGGATTGGACGACGCCCCCCGACTCGGACTCTCCGGCCTGGCAGGAAGCGATGAGCCAAGCGGGAGAGAAGCTGTCTCAGGCCGGGGTGCGGCTGATCATGTTTCTCCACGGGTCAATCCCGGGCACCGACGTTTTTGGATTGGGGCGGCTCGACGAAGTGGGAGGTCTCAAACGAGGCTATTCACGCGGCATTTCCGGACTGGATTCGCTGCTCTCGCTCATGCGGGAAGGCACGAACGGCATCACCCCGCTGCCCGGGGGCCTGGCGCCGCCACTCACCAACGACGAAGCCACGAGAAACCTGCTCGACACACAAATCGGCGACGCCGGCAATTTCACGACTGCTACGGTCGACCGGTGCCGGAAAGCCTTCAATCAGCGCCTGACGAAGCCCCTGATCTGCATCCGTGAACTCTGGTCCGGCGAGCACCATCATGTAGGGCGTGCTCTTGCGGCCTGTCGCCTACTGGACCGTCTCCGCGCGCTTGTTCTGGAGCAACATCTCGGCGCCGGCGACCGCCTGCTAGTGCAGGCTCATGGCCAGGCGGGGCTCGTGTTGGCCCTGGCTTCCAATCTCCTGTGCCCCTCTCCCGTTACGGGCCGGAAAACGCTCTTCGAACTCCTGCTGGGCCTCTCCGCGCAGGGACCGGACGCGGAGGCCATTCACCGCATTGAGCCGCTGTTGACTAACGGCACGTTGCTCAATGGCGCGACACTCGATATCGTCACTTTCGGCACGCCGGTGCGGTACGGCTGGGACCCATCCGGCATCGGCAGACTGTTGCACATCGTGAACCATCGCAATTTGCGGACCGATGGAAAAACCTGGCTCTCAAAAATGGATATGCCGCAAATTACCGTTGAGATGCCGATCGCGTGGGGCGGTGACTACGTCCAGCAACTCGCCGCCGCGGGCAGCGATGCCCTTCCGAAGAGCGACGCTGCCAAGTCTGCCAACAAAGCCATTTGGGAATTAGTGGAACCCTACGACGGCTTCGAACGCTGGGTGGAATGCGCCCGACGCGCCGGACGTTTCCCAAGCGAAGGGCAATGCCTGCTCGTCGATTACAAAGACTGCACCAGCTCCACCAACGTCCGCGACCACTACTACGGCCATGCTGCCTACACGCGAACGAACGCGATCCTCTTCAACTTCAATCAAATCGTCGCCCGGCTTTATTCATCATCTCCTGATTGACGAGTTCAACATCCCGCCACTGCCATCCGATCGGCGATGGGCTTGGCTAGCTCTAACATTGAGTCTCTCTCTGCCTGCTCGCGGATGCGCAAAACAGACCATGCCGGCCGGCGACGCAACCGATTCATCGTCGATCGACGATATGCTCGCTCTGACCGCAGCGAATGTTCGTGGACGTCCAAATTTGTAGGCGAGCATGGTCCATCGTCACCTCCAGTCGAATGCGGCGCGAAGCCTTACAATCTGCCGGTGTCAGTGCTGAGATGAGCGGCGTCGTGAATTCGATTTACGTGGGCTGACGGAGGTCGATTAACCTGCCCGACTAAGGCCGAGCTTGGCTTGGACGCGCGCCTCTTGCGTTTCGAGATAGCGATTCGCCCGTCATTAGGACGCCTGACATTGCGTCCCGTATGGCGTCCGATCCGTGTGCGCGCTCTTTCCAGGAAAGGTCTTGCGCAGGACTTGAGCGCGATCACGCAATGAGCTCACCGACTCGCCCCTCCCGATCCTCTCTAGGCTGGTTGCGTATTCATCGAGCAGATCGGCATAACCGAGCGGATCACGCGTCTCCAGCTGACGCTTCTCGAGATCAGCTATCACTCGCTCGAAATATTCAACCGCCTTGTCATACCGCCCTCTATCAAATTCATGCGAGCCAACTCCACGAGCGACATGTAGGCAGGACCACTAATTTGTTGATCCAGATTGTAGGCTTCGTTCAGTCCCCGCTCGGCCTCCGGCCAATCGCAGATGACCCCAGACGCTCGCCCATACTCGTAATAGAGCACTGCCCGCGTTCTGTCGTCGCCATGCCCCATCCGCACGTTGGCAATAGCGAGACCGAAATTCTTTCTGGCCTCTGCCCAAGCTCCGTTTCGGACGGCTGCCTGGCCGGCAACAGCGTATCGTTGAGCATTGTGCATATTGATCGAGTTCGCACAACCCGCCATCACTAGTAACAACAAAGCCCCGCTCGCGGCGATCCACGGCCGCGCCATTTTTACCCTCCTTCGTCCGGTTGAGCCTCGGGGCAAGTCGCCCGTTCTGCTAATACGGCATCTCGTCGTCACTCAGCCCGAAGTGGTGCCCGATCTCATGCACGACCGTGTCACGCACTTCCTGCACCACTTCATTCCTGGTTCGACAGATTCTCAGAATCGGCCCACGGTAGATGGAGATTTTGGCCGGTAGTTGCCCGCCGGCCTGAAAGAAGGATTCATGGTCGATGGAGAGCCCCTGATAGAGGCCGAGGAGATCTTCGTCTTCCTCCATTTCCAGATCGGCTAGAAGTTCCGGCGCTGGCTCTTCTTCCACCACGACGGCGACGTTGGCAATGAGTGGGACGTATTCGTCTGGCAGGCCATCCAGCGCTTCCTGCACCAGAGACTGAAACTCGGATTCGGATATGGTCAAGGTGCGTTTTCGCAGCGACATAGCTGAAAGAATCCTGCTCAAGCCCTGCGCGACTCCCACGGTCTTTCTTCAGGGAAGAGTATGGCCTGAATCAGATGCAGACGTTCAAACCGGCTGTCGGGCAAAGCCGCAGTGAGTCATGCGATTCAAAGGCAGCCGGACAGCCGGTTTGCACAGCCCGCTACGGATGGGCCACACGCCAGTTCAACCCCACTCCCAAGTCCACCTTGAGCGGTACCGACAGTCCCAAGGCCGCTCCCGTGGCTTCCATCTCCTGCTTCACGAGCTGCTTCGCCGGTTCCAGTTCCTGGTCCGGCACTTCAAAGATCAGTTCGTCATGGACTTGGAGAATCATCTTGCAGTGAGGCAGTTCCGACTGCAAACGACGATGCACATTGATCATGGCCACCTTGATGAGATCTGCCGCCGACCCTTGAATCGGGCTGTTGACCGCCATTCGTTCACCAGCGCCCCGCTGCGACGGATCTCCGCTCTGCAATTCAGGAATAGGCCGGCGACGGCCCAGGATCGTCGTCGTATAACCCTTGGTCTTCCCGTCGTCGATATTCCGGTCCATCAATGCCCGGACGGCTGCAAACTTCTCGAAGAACGTCTCGATATATTTTTTCGCATCGGCTTGCGAGACGCCGATGTTGGAGGCCAGGCCGAACGGACTGATCCCATAAACGATTCCGAAGACCACGCTCTTCGCTGCGCGCCGCATCTCGCGCGTGACCTGATCGGCCGGAAGATTGAAGATCTCCATGGCCGTGGCCATGTGGATGTCCTCACCTTGCTCAAATACCTGCAGCAAGCGGGGGTCCTGCGAAAGGTGAGCCAGGATGCGCGGCTCAACCTGACTGTAGTCGGCGCAGAGCAGCTGATGCCCCAGCGGCGCGATGAACGCCTCGCGGATGCGCAGGCCGTAGTCGCCTTTGACCGGAATATTCTGAAGATTGGGTTCGGTGGAGGAGAGACGTCCCGTTGCTGCAACAGTCTGATTCAAGGAGGTATGGAGTCGCTTGCTGTCAGAGTTCACCAGTTGCGGGAGCGCATCGACATAGGTCGACTTCAGCTTGGTCAAGGTGCGGTAATTCAAAATGAGCGCCGGAAGCTCATGCTGGGCTGCGAGTTGCGTCAGCGTGTCTTCGTCCGTTGAATAACCGGTTTTCGTTTTGCGAAGCGGCTTGAGGCCCAGATTTTCGAAGAGCACGGTCGCGAGCTGCTTCGGTGACCCGATATTAAATTCCCCGCCGGCCAGGCGGTGAATCGTTCCCACCATTTGATCCAGCTCACGTTCTAACTCCTTGCTCAGATCCTGGAGGCCCTCGACGTCGAGTAGGAACCCGTTGCGTTCGATATCGGCCAGCACCGGCACCAACGGCATCTCCACGTCTTGAAACAAGATAAGACTTCCCTGCCCCGCAAGCCGCTCCCGTAACATCGGCGCCACCTTCGCCACGACCGACGCTGCTTCTGCTGCCTGACGTACCAGCCCCTCCTCCGCCTCGAACAGCGATGTAGGTTCGCCAGTCTCTGCACCGGCTCCTCCGCCGAGCTGGTAACTCAGCAGATCCATCGCAATGGCCTCCACGCTGTGTGTGCGGCGATTGGGATTGAGTAGATAATCGGCAACCATGACGTCGAAATAGGGACCGGCCATCTCCACAGCCTGACGAGAGAGGGCCACCAGAAAGGGTTTGAGATCATGCCCCGCTTTGATTCTGTCCGTTCCCGTCAGCAGCTCGCCGATGGGACGCGGCCAGCTTCGCACCTCCCCCTGCAGGAAGGCCGCGCTGCCGTCCGGCAGGCCGAGCGCACAACCCTGCATCTCGGCGCGTACGCCAGGCCCGCCGGTCAACAGGCAGGCAAGCCCGAGCGCATCGTCCTTGTCTAACCTCATGAGAAAAGATCTGGCGGCATCGTCACTGGAGATTGCTTCAAGCCTGGTCCCCAACCGGTTTTCTTCAGGGACATCTCCCTGAAATGTTTTGGCCAACGTCATGAATTCGAGCTCACGGAGTAGAGCGACGAGCATCTCCGTATGCGGCGCTTTGGCCTTGAATCGGACCGGCGTAAACTCGACCGGACAATCCACCTGGATCGTCGCGAGGCGCTTGCTCATCCGCGCGTGTTCGCCCTGCTCCAGCAAAAGATTCTTCGTTTTGACTGGAGTGACTTCCTCGACCCGGTTCAGCAACTCCTCGATTGTGCCGAACTGCGTGATCAGTTTCACTGCCGTTTTTTCCCCGATCCCTTTGACACCGGGAATATTGTCGCTGGTATCGCCCATAAGGCCCATGATCTCGACCACCCGTGCCGGCTCGACACCAAACCGAGCTGCCGAATCCGCTGCGCCGAACCATTTGTCCTTCACGGGATCGTAAATGCGGGTTTTCGTGGTGAGCAGTTGGAACATGTCCTTATCGCTGGTGACGATGGCCACATCGAGACCTTCGGCCTCGGCCTTGCGCGCAAGGGTGCCGATCAGGTCGTCGGCCTCAAACCCCGACTGCCGGATCACCGGCAACGCCAAGGCCTCCACTACACGATGAATGTAAGGAATCTGTGCGCTCATGCCCTGCGGCATCGGGGGCCGCTGCGCCTTGTATTCCTTGAAGGCCTCATGGCGATGGGTCGGTCCTTTTTCGTCAAAAACCACAGCGATATAGTCCGGTTGGTGATCCCGCAGGACTTTGAGCATCATGGTCGTAAAGCCATACACGGCGTTGGTCTGCAGGCCCTTTGAATTGGACAGAGCCGGCAAGGCAAAAAATGCCCGATAGATGTAGGCACTACCATCGATGAGATAAAGAGTCGACATTGGGTACACTCACACCAATGAAAAATGAGAAGCGATCGCTCCGCCTCGAACTGAACTGAGAAGCCGATTACTTTTCCGGCGCGATACTGAGCGGAGGTTTGTCGAACTTGGCACGCATGGAGTTGATCGTGCTGAGCACCGTCGACTGTCCCACGATTTTGGCTTCGATCCGACGTTTGCCGGGAAACTCAACCAGGGAAAGTCCAATCAACATCGTCAATACTCCTTGCCCCGGCAGGAATAACATCAGAAGGCCCGCAAAGAGAAAAATCGCTCCCACCAGGTTTTTGACGATGTGCCCGATGACACGAAGCGCCGGATGGTGGTTTTCCATCCAGGGACGAGGAATCCGGATATCGAAATAGTCCGCCGGCAGCCGCATCAGAATGATCGGAATGGCCACCAGCGTCCCCACAAACATGAATACGGAGGACACTGCAAACCACAGGAGAACGTTTGCCGGCACGTAAGTTTCGATCTGCGTCAACAATTCACTGATCACCGGCGCATCCTAGCATGGGGCTTTGCGCGGCGGAAAGGGCTCTACAAAGCCGGTTTACGTTCCGAGGTCCCCAGGCTATAATTCGATTCTATGCTGGGAACTGACACGAGCAGCGCCATCGTGAAGCGAGGGCGACTATCAGCCCGAGTCCTGGGCACTCTCTCACTTATATTGTCGCTGAGTTCCCTGGCACTTGCCGACCACCCGGTGCGAGCATCCGACACCGGCTCCCCTGGCATGGAGTCAGACCTGCAGATCGACGTCACCAAGATCGGACTGGGCAAAGAGGTGGTGATCACCCAGGGCCGGAAGGAATGGTTCATGCGGGTGGAGGTCACCCCGGAAAATTCCGTGGTCGTGCGGCAGGAAAAAGACGGGGACCGCTATCTACTTGACGAGAGCGAGGTGCATGACCGTGCCATGACCCCGGGTGAAGTGGAGACAGCCATCACCGATTTTGTGAACAGCGTCAGAACTCGACAGAAGGTCAAATAACCCGCATGTCAGACACACCGAAATTCGTCATCTACGCGCACAACGCCACCTACGATAAACTCCACCAGGTTGCCACCTTGGGACTGACTGCTGCCGCAATGGGCAAGGACGTGATGGTGGTGCTGTTGTTCTGGACCATCAAAAAACTGGCTGAGGGCAACATCGACGTCATCGATTTTCCGCCGGAATATGCCGGCTCGGCGGAGCAAGTGTCTCGCCTTTTGAAGGAGAAGAAGGTTCCGACGATTTCCGAGATGTTTCGCGAAGCCCGTCTCGTCGGCCAGTTTCGGCTTATTGCCTGCAGTGCCGGCCTGGAGTACATGGGGGTGGAGCCCGGAGCGGTCGAACGAAACGTGGACGAAGTCCTCGGTCTTCCCTCCATCCTCTCACTGACCGCGCAGGCCGAAACCACATTGTTTATTTAACGACTCTCCGCCCTCCATCAGGCCCCATGAAAATAATCTGCAGACCAAGCGGCGCCCACTAATACAGACCTGCCCCCGGACGCAGGGTCGCGGTGACACCCTTCACGAGGTTACCAAACGTCTTACCCTACCGCTTCATGGATAGCTGACATATCCCGGCCTTGGCCGCCGTTATCGGTGATCTGCTCGAACCGCTTGGTCAGTTCCGCGCACATGAGAGTGAAGAAGTGAGAATCCGCGCCGGGATGTTCACAGCGGCGGTGCGATCCTTGAACGCGAGGGCGGACCGGTCCTATCGCGAATGTGTCACTCCGACCCGATCACAGAACGCTGTGAGTTTGCACTGACTGCACAACGGTGAGACCGGCTGACACACGTTTTGCCCATAGGGCACGAGGAGATCATTGAAAATAACCCAATATTCGTGCGGAAGCTTTTTGCGAAGTGCCTGTTCGGTTTCATCGGGATTGTTCGTCTTTACGTATCCCCACCGGTTACTGATCCGGTGCACGTGAATGTCGACGCAAATCCCCGGTTTCTCATATCCAACCGTCACCACCAAGTTCGCAGTTTTTCTTCCTACCCCAGGCAAGGTCAGCAGCTCGTCGATCCTGTCCGGCACCAGGCCGTTGTACCGGTCGAGGAGTTGCGTGCAAATCTGTTGGATCTGCTTCGCCTTGGTCCGGTAGAACCCGACGGGGTAGATAGCCTGTTCAATGGCGTCCGACGTCACCTTCTGCATCGTGACGACGGTCGAAGCCAAAGCAAAGAGCCGCCGGCTGGCTTCGGCAGTCGTCTTGTCCTTGGTCCGCAGACTGAGTAGACAGGAGATCAATACGAGGAAGGGATCACGTCCGGACTGTCTGGCCACGACTCCGACAACCGGCTCAGGCCAGCGAGCGATCTCTCGCTTGACCGTCCGGATGACGGCGTGAATGTCTTTCGCCTGCATGGGTCTGCCGGGAGTGGCACTGAACGGAGATGATCGGCGGAGGGAATGGAAGCCTGACGACTAGTCGGAACGTCTCTTCGCAAGCCACTTCTGCCGGCGACGTTGCGCCTCTCGCTCTTTCGCCTTTTTCCGGACACTCGGCTTTTCGTAATACCGGCGGCGCTTCAGTTCGCGGAACAATCCTTCGCCCGCCAACTTTTTCTTGGCGACCTTCAGGGCTTTTTCGACGTTGTTGTTGAAAACCTTAATTTCCATCGTCTGCTACCTTCGACCCTCTTTCACCGAAGTTTCAGAATATTCAACACTTTCTGCGACCACGAATCGAAGGGCGGAGTGTAGCATAGCGATTTCGCATCCACAAGCATTTGTTCTACTACCAGGAATCGATCACGAATAGAGGCAATAAGTTGCTGATTTGGCAGGGTTTTCATGTTCTCCTCGACCATTCCCAGACATCCATCGATCACCCCGTCAGCGAGATGGATGCCCATGTTGAGATCAGGGTGGAGTGCCGGTTTCGCCGACGCCAGGAGGCCGCGCAAAAGCGGGATGATCTCGCAGGACAGCTTCACAATTTCCAACGGCGGTTCTGTGGCAGACAATAAGCTTGAGGAAAGTTGAAGCGCGCGATGCGGATGGTTGAGCGGGAGTTTGCTCGCCTGGAGCACCTGCGCATAGGTTTCACGATCGAGCCTCACCAATTCATGGAGCCGCGTGCGAATCTCGCACAAACGTGTTTCCACCGCCCGCGCACGATTCAGCTTGGCCACCATGATGCCCAGAGAAGCCGCGAAGGCCGCGGAGTGGCCGCCCGCACTTCCTCCTGTCAGACCATGGCCATCGATCACGGCACTCTGTAACGGATCGGCCTTCGACGGCAGGACAGATTGTTCCTTCAGCGGTTGCGACGACGACAATCGCCCGAATGCTTCTCGTGATTCGACGCTGTCCAATTGTGTTTCGAGGACCTGCCGGCCGTCGAATCGATCGAGGCGAAGCGCATGTTGGGCCGTGGCAATCAACGCTTGCGCGGGAACCAACCCGATGACTTCGGTCTCCGCCACCTCGACACCACGCGCATGGGCCTCGCGCTCCACTGCCGAGAAAGCGGCATGCAGCGACGTCTCCTCATGGTTCGTGAGGTTCATGGATACTTGCACCAACCCTGACGTTTTCAGTTCCACCCCGATGGCCTTCACAAATCGAAGCCCCCCGCTCGACTGTCGAACGATCCGGGCAATCTCGCTGGCGATCGACAGATCCCGGCTCTTCAGATTGACGTTAAATGCAACCAGCGGCCAGCGCGCCCCCACGGCCGTGACACCGGCTGTCTGGTGCGCCAGCTTCGGCCCGAAATCCGGAGCCCAGGCCGGGTCGGTCTCCATCCTGGCCGTCAACCCTTTCAGGCCTCCCTTTCGAATCCACTCGAGGTTTGTATGTTCGGGGCGAGAGGCCGCTGCCTCGTATAGGAACACCGGAATCTTCAACTCATTGCCGATCCGCTGGCCGACCATGCGCGCCAGTTGGACGCAGTCCTGCATACTGACGCCCCGGACGGGCACAAAGGGGATCACGTCTGTCGCGCCGACGCGCGGATGCTCGCCGTGATGACTGCGCAGGTCGATCAACCTGGTCGCCGCGCGCGCCATCTGAAACGCCACCTCAGCCACCGCATAGGGCCGGCCGGCAAATGTCACGACAGCCCGGTGATGGTCCGGGTCCATCGTTTCATCCAACAGGGCTGCGCCGGGCACTGACCTGACGATCTCGACCAGCGCCCGAACGATGTCCGGATTACGGCCCTCGCTGAAATTCGGCACACATTCGACGACCTGGTTCACTCCGGTCCCTCTACCTGTCTCACCCGCAGTTGATCCACCGTTCTCCACAAAAGAGGTTCAGGCAAGAAAAAAGCCGGAGGCTGATCATCATGCCCTCCGGCTTTACACAGCATGACAGCCCGCCCGCGCGCGCCTGTCGCCGACTGTCACTTCGTCTTTTTAACAAAGGCCTTATAGATCCGCTTGGAGGAATCCTGCTCTTCCTCCATGCCCACCATCTCATGGCCGGTGGTTTGACACCAGGCCGGCATATCCTTCTTGATACCCTCGTCGTCAGAGACGACCTCCAGTACCTGCCCCGTCGCGAGCTCTTTAATTTTCTTCGAAGTCAAAATGATCGGCATCGGGCAGAAATACCCGAGCGTGTCGAGTTTCACATCAGCCTGTATCATGGAGCTCCCTCGGCCCGTCTCTTATATGAACAAATTGACACTGCCCTGCTTGGCTTCTGCCAGGTAGGTGGTCACTCCGGCGAACTGGTCGATCCCGTCGATCAACGTGTCCTTTGTAATCCCCATTAACCCCATCGTCGTCGTGCAGGCGATGAATCGTACGCCGAGATCCAGCGACATCTCCATCAATTCCGGCACGCCCGGCATGCGATTTTTTTTCATCACGACCTGCATCATCCTCGTCCCCAGCCCCCAGAAGTGGAAACGGGACAGCGGAAGTGTATCGGCGCCGCCCTTGTTGAGAAAGCCGAACATGCGGCGCAACCAATCGGTGGCGGAACTGCTTGCCCCCTTCTTTCGAATCGTGTTGAGGCCCCAGAATGTAAAAAACACGGTCACCTGCATCCCCATGGCAGCAGCTCCGGTCGCAATAATGAAGGCGGCCATGGCTTTATCCAGATCTCCACTAAGGAGGACGATCGTGACACGATCAGGCTTCGACTCGCGGAGTTCCGCGAGAGCGGCCGTGGGCTCGATTTGTGCTGTGATCATCGGTTACCTCGCGCTCGGCATACGAAGTTTGCCTCAAACTGCAATGAAAGAAACTATAGTCTCCGCTTGTTTTTCTTGTCAAGAAACTGGGCCGGCTAACGGCCATCTCTCGCCGGCATCTCCAGCATGCGGTCTCCTCACCAGGCTCCCGATTGCTTGACCTGCTGTAGGGCGGCCGTTATAGTCCCCTTGCCATACTGGCACGTCATCTTCCCAGCATATCGAGCCTTGTAGTCCTCGTTCATGAACACAGACCTCATTACCGAGCTGAGACCCACGAAGAGTGCTCCCCTGCTTGGATTCTGGTACCCCCTTACCACGAGCAGCTCACTGGCGAAGGGCCACATGCAATCGCAAGTGATGCTGGGACAGCCGATTCTCGCCTGCCGCGACCGTCACGGACAGGTGACGGCGATGCGTGATATCTGTCCCCACCGCGGCATGCCGCTCTCGTTCGGGCATTTCGACGGAGAGCGTGTGGAATGCGCCTATCATGGCTGGCAGTTTGATACGGGCGGTCGATGCCGTCATATTCCGGCGCTGATCGAAGGTTCTCCGCTCCAGCCCGATAAGATCGGGATCGTCTCTTATCCCTGCCAGGATCTCGACGGCTACATATGGGTGTTTCTCCCCGACCCGCAGCAACCGAACCAGGTTCCCCCGGAGCTCCCGCGGCTGCCACTGCCTTCCGAGCCCTATCGCCAGATCCAGATTTCGACTCTCTTAGACTGCACCATCGACGACGGGATCGTCGGTCTGATGGACCCGGCCCATGGTCCATTCGTGCACCAAAGCTCCTGGTGGCGCACTAAGGCCAGCATCCACGACAAGGCCAAAACCTTCGAGCCGATACCGAACGGGTTTCGCATGGTTCCCCATGCGCCTTCCAAAAACAGCGGCCCGTACCAACTCCTGAACCGCTTTTACGGCGGCCCGCTGACCACGACCATCGACTTTGTGCTCCCCAACCAGCGGTTCGAACTCGTGCAATGCGGCTCGATGTTCGTCTCTTCACGCGCTACGGTGACACCCATCGGTGAACAACAATGTCGCATCGATTTTACGGCGGCCTGGAATGCCTTTCGCTGGCTTCCGTTCTCTCAACCGCTGTTTCGCTACTTCGCGAATATTTTCATGAAGCAGGACAAGCAGGCGATGGAGCGGCAAGCCGTGGGACTGAAGTACAAACCGGCGCTCATGTTGATCAATGACGCCGATACTCCTGCCAAGTGGTACTACAAATTGAAGGCCGCGCACCTGGCGGCCGTGCAGACCGGTCGTCCGCTGGACCATCCCCTGAAGGGTCAGGTCACGCTCCGTTGGAGAAGTTAATCAGAATCAGGGGGTGCGGGCCAATGGACTCGAGCCATTGTGCGGTTCGTTGAGCAGAGCCATGGCGCGGCGTATCTGATCACGGGATCCGAGCAGCGTGACCACGTCCCCGGATTGCAATCGCACCGTCTCGGAAGGATTCGACTGGGTCATCTGGCTACGAGTCCACGCGATCACAGACGCCCCGGTTCGCGGACGAATGGAGAGATCTGCCAGCGACTTGCCCACCGCCGGGGCATCGTCGTCGATGCGGCAGGTTTCCACCTCGACATCGGTCAGGGTGCCCCCGCGAAGATGATGGGCAAGTTCAGGCATCTCGCTGCGACGCAGCAAGGCATATCCCTCCCGCCGAATTTGCTCCGCCTTTCGCGCCACGAATTCCTGCGGCAAATTGTAGGTTCGCAGCACCAGCGCGAAGATTTCAATCGACGTTTCGAACTCCTCCGGCACGACGTCGTCGGCGCCCAACTGGTGCAGCTCTTCCAGTTCTCGTAAATACCGGGTCCGCACGACGATGTGGACGGACGGATTCAGCCCTTTCGCGACATTCACCGTCCTCCGGGCCGTGAAGGGATCGGACAGCGCCACCACCAACACTTTGGCATCTTCGATTCTCATGTGCCGAAGGACGTTGGCATTCGAGCCGTCGCCATAATAAATCGGCACACCGTGGCGCGATTCCCGACGCACCGTATCTCCATCCAAGTCGAGCACGACATGAGGAATTTCTGTTTCGCTCAGCACACGGGCCAGGTTTCGACCGTTCAACCCGTATCCCACGACAATCACATGATCCTTGATACGAACTTGCGATCCTGCCAACTGTTCGACATGGGCCGCCGTGCGTGTCGGCAGCCAGCCCCGCACCCGTTGCAGTGCCTCAATCCGCCGCCCCAGATAGGGAGACCACTGCATCAGGAAGGGAGTTACCACCATCGTCAGGACCGACGTCGCCAAAAACAGTTGGTAGAGATCCCCGGTCAACAACCCCGCATCCTGGCCCTGCTGGGCCAGGATGAAACTGAACTCACCCACCTGCGCCAGTGCCACACCGACCAGAACCGCCGACCTCGGCGGGGCTCCCGCGGCAATCATCGCTCCGGCCCCGGTCACCAGCTTGCCGACAATCACCGCCACCAACAGCCCCAACACAATGAACGGATGGTTCAACACCACCCGAAGGTCCATCAGGACCCCGATCGACACAAAAAACAGACTATTGAAACTATCCCGAAACGGCAGGACCTCCGCAAGCGCCTGGTGGCTGTATTCGGATTCAGAAATGACCAGACCGGCAATAAACGCGCCGAGGGCCAGCGACAGCCCACCCAATGAGGTCAGCCAGGCGATCCCCAGACAAAGCACAATGATCGAGAGCAGGAAGAGCTCCCGGCTTCGGCTTCGGACGATATGACGTAACAAGCGCGGCACGAGGTACCAGGCTGCCGCGACAATCAGCCCGACGACCAGTGCCGCCTTGACTAAGGTCACCAAGACGGTCCCCATCGCGCTCCCGCTGGGAGTGGCCAAAATCGGGGTTACCAGCATCATCGGGACGACCGCGAGATCTTGAAAGATTAGAATCGCAACCGTGGCCCGACCGTGAAACGAATCGCTCTCTCCCTGCTCGGACAGTGCTTTCAGGACAATCGCGGTGCTACTGAGGGAAAGAAGAAAGCCCCAGAAAATTCCCTGTTGATAGGACAGTCCCACAACCAGTGCCCCCAACAACGCCAGGATGAGGACACCTCCGGTCTGGACGGGAGCCGCGACCATCAGCACGCGACGGGCCGACGCAAAATGCGCGGACGAAAACTCCATGCCGATCGTGAATAGGAGCAGCACAATTCCGATTTCGGCCAGCACCTGCACTTGAGAGGCATCCGGAATCAAATGGAGTCCGTGCGGGCCGATCAAGGCGCCTGCCACGAGAAAACCGGCGATCGATGGCAGGCGGAACTGGTGAAACACAAAGACCACGACAGTGGACACGGTGTAGATCACCAACAGGTCGCCGAGTACTGCGTAGTCACTCATCGTGTGAGGGGGTCCGAATCGGGGTCAGGAGCGAGTAATGCTGCGTAATCGCCACGCAGCATACCGCAGGGCTCTCCGCCGAACAAGCAGTTCCGCTTGTTCCGGCCTTCGCGCTCGGCTACAGTGGCGCCCATGTCCGGACCGCATCGCTTGCAGGAAATCCCTCTGCGCGCCATTATTTTTGATTTTAACGGCGTGGTTGCCGACGACGAGATGCCGCACCTGCAGTGCTTTCAGCAGGCCCTGGCCGAGCATGACCTTCTGTTGAGTCGGGAGGATTATTACGGGACCTATCTGGGCATGGATGAGCGAACCTGCACGACCGATCTGCTACGGAAGCGAGACGGATGCTGCGATCCTCTGCTCCACTCGAAGATCATCGAACGAAAAGCGACCCTGTTTCGAGACTATACCACCGTGCATCCAGCGCCCTTATTCCCCTGGGCCATCGAGTTCGTTCAGCAAGCGGCGGAGCACCATCGGCTGGCCATTGCCTCCGGGGGCAGGCGGGACCAGATTTTGTCCGCACTGTCAGGAAGCGCCATCGAAAAGGCCTTTGAATTGGTTGTTTCCGCAGACGAATGTTCCGTTGGCAAACCCGACCCCGCCATCTACGAGCTCACCCTCAGACACTTGAATGCACGTCATCCCAAACCACCGCTGCTCAGAGCCGACGAGTGCCTGGTGATCGAAGATTCACGGGCCGGGGTGGTGGCAGGACTGACAGCGGGCATGCGTGTCCTTGCAGTCGCGACAACCTATCCCGCATCCCAACTCGGCGATGCACACTTGATTCTCCCCAGTCTGAAAGGGATCACGCCCGCTGATGTCGCCCATCGGTTACTTCAGAACCGTCAGGGTGTGGCAGGGAGACACGGACGATGAAACCGCCATCACGAGCGCGATGACCCTAATCAGACGGGGTTCTACAACAAGAACTGCAGGGAGGCTCAGCACGACCTCCCAGGAAAGTCTGGGAGGGAGCCGGCTAGAAGGGAATGCGAATGCCCATCTGAAACTCGTTGGGCATTACACCCCTACCCAACGAATCGCCCAGGAGGTTTTGCTGTGAAAATCCCGAGGAAGGACCCAGGGCCCGATCACGTTCAGTGACAAACCCGCCGCCGAATCCTGCCCCGATATAAGGAATCAGTGTCTGCTCCCTCAATTGTACACGTCCACTCAGGGTGGGGGTCTGACGAATGATGTCCTGGCCTCGATCGTCGACCGTAGGAAGCTGAGACAACGCGCTTGATGACTGTGGGCTCCGGTCACTCCACAGGGGAGGCTGGTTCAGCAGATCCTCGGCCAAGGCCGCACCAGCCAAGACGGCGGTTAACAGTCCCACACCCAGCACGGACCTGATGATATTCTGGGTCGTCCTTCCCGGACCTGTCACTTCAATCATCCGCATGTGAAACACCATACCCCAAACGCTCGACACGCAACAAGTCGGTTCACTGCCTCACCAGCACCATCGCCGATTGATTCGCTGCACGATCATCGGGTCTCAACCAGTTCGTTTCAGTGCGAACCTTGTTTCTGCCGAAAGCTCCGGTTACCCTCCTATCCTGACGCTGCGTGAGCCACTTCGCGTATGTAGCAAGCCCTCGACCGACGGCCCCAATGATTTGTCTGACCGGCAACGTTCATCATCGCTCATACCGCGGCAGTGACGTACGTCCGGCGGGGCACACGGAGGTGCAACTAGCTTTGCGGTATTGTGACATTGCCGCTCGACACCAGGTCAAGCTGACTCTGTTCATCACGGGTAAGGCCTGCCTCGAGGAACCTGATACGGTGGCGGCGTTGGGACGGTCTGCGCATTGCGAGATCGGCGGTCACACGTTCTGCGCCTTTCGTTCTCTTCCGCACTGGCTCTCAAAACACCTTGGAGGGTCCGTACTCGGTTCCGCCGCGATGCAAAGGTATGACATCGAGAGAACCATCACATCCATACAAGACGTCACAGGGAAAAGGATCACGGCCTGGCGTAATCACGCCTTCCAACGCGACGCTCACACGTATTCACTGCTGGGCGAACTGGGCATTCAGATCGTGTCGGATCAGGTCTCGACAACCACCACCTCGGTTGAACGTTTGAGCCAGGAACTGATCGCGCTGCCGATCAATACACTGCCTGACCATGAACACCTACTGCATGGCCGGTATGTTCCCGGACGCGCATATTTCTCGCAGCTAGAGGATAGAAGGACGATTCAGGAATGGCGGGAAAGCGTGGAGCATCAGGTGGACACGATTGAGCGCCTCGGCGGCATTGCAACTCTTCTGGTCCGCCCCCTCTGCATGGCGGTAGCGGACGACATGCAATCGTTCGACCAACTCTGCCGCTTTCTGTCCCGCTACGAGACCCGATGGATCTCCGAGGCAACCCTACCCAGAGGCTAGGCTGACGTCGTCACCATCTCCCGACGGGAGCCACGCAGCGAAATCCGATCGTCGCACATCGATCCAAACCCGGCCACATGAGCAAAAATTTTGCAGCGAAATCGGTCGGCTGAGGCCCACCGTCCATGTACCAGTGAGAGCCTTCGGCACGGTAGTAGGACCCTCCCCGAATCATGCAGAATCGTGTGCGCCCATCCGTCCGTTCGCTCTCGGTCCATTCCCAGACGTTCCCGCACATGTCGTAACACCCGAATGGCGAACGGCCTTGAGGGAACGAGGTGACGCTCGTCGTCATTCCGGTTTCCCCGCCATTACATCGCCCGGGAAGCATGGCATCACCCCAAGGGTACTTCCACGCCTCCGGTCCCTGCGCGGCATATTGCCACTGCTCCTCAGTGGGAAGCACCTTGCCGGCCCAGGCTGCATAGGCGCGTGCGTCATCGAGGTCCACGTACACGACCGGATGATCCGCCATTTCCAGAGGTGGTGTTCGGTCAGTCCAATGTTTAAGAAAATTATGGGCATGGAGAGGCCGATACGAGGTGGCACGAAGGAACTCGGCAAATTGCGTATTGGTCACCGGCGTCAAATCGACGGCATACCGCTCGAGGGTAGCTGTACGTTCAAATCTCTTCGGCTGGTGAAAGTTGGCATACAGTTCTTCACGATTGATTTCATTTGCATAAAACCCGCATTCCCGGGTTCTCACCTGCACCAGGATCTTCACGGTCGCAGGCGGAATGACGACCATCCCCGCAGGAGGCATCCGGACCGCCTCAGCCACGTTCCAGCCAGAATCCCGCAACCGGACCGGACGTGAAGGGACGTCTGTGCTGTCCTCAGGCCTGACGGAGAGACTCTCTTGCACACTGAGAAAGCTGTGGAGGTCCGCACCCAAAGCAGCCGGCGGTCCCGCCACAATTCCGGCGAGGCCTCGCGGAGGGATTCCCCCCTGGAGTGCCACCCTGCCGCCTTGAACCGGCGGAAATATCTTCCTTCCTGCGAACAGATCCACATACTGTTCACCCTCGGCAGCAGCTACCTTCAAGAGCACGCCCGATATGGGGCGCTCCGAGCGATTCACCAACGTCCAGAGCCTGACACCCGATTCTTCCCACAGGGTGGCGTACACATCCTCGACCTCCGTCGGCACGAGTGGCGTCCAACCCTCTCCTGAAAACAGCGTGGCAAAGCGACGCTGGATAGAGACCATCGCTCGCAGCACGGCCCGGTCCCTCTCCGACCACCCCACCCAGGACCCAAACACATTTTCCCAGACGACCATTCCGCTGCCGTTCATCCAGGCTGTTTGCAGCTGAGGTATGTGATCGCGATTCCATCGAGCCGTCTGGTGCATCATATGACGCCGCTCATACCACTTGTCCCGCAGTATGCCGGGCACCCGACTGTCCTCGAAGTGTTGCGCCCAGGACATATGATGATCCGGAAGATAGGCGAGCGGCAGGTCCCCCTCACCCTCAAGGACAAGCCCTGGTCGAACACGATCCAACGCCCGGCGCAACCCGTCCGGCGCCAAAGGCATCGTGTCGAGATACACGCCGTCGGCCTCCGTGGCATTAACGAGGTCGGCCAGCGCGTCGACATCGGACACACGTTCTCGCCTCGTCCCCAGGTCCCACGGTTTGTACACAATCAATGCGCGTACTCCCTGTTGATGACAGCGTCGCACGACCTCCCTGACACCATCCAGCCCGCCAGGCATGTCCCGATAGAAGTCGAACTGATTTCGATCGTCGGCTCCGATCCGCGGGTACGCATGCCACAGGATCACGTTGTCAAAACCACCAAACTTCATGTGGGCCTGTTTCAGGAATTCTTCCACCGTGAACTGCCCTGTTTCCGGATCGAAAAACTCGGCGTCACACAACATGACGAAACAACTGGTAAAACTCGACCGCGCCCAGGCCGTCGATTCGTCGCGATACCGAACGTCGTCATAGCGCGAGGACACACGGGCCTGATTGCGCCACTCCGCCAGGCGCTGCCGGAAAAGTGGCCATGACTCAGGCGAATGGGGTGCGTGGATCAACGGCTTGCTGAAATCCCACGGCTCTATGGGTGTGTGGGCTGCCAGCCTGCAGGGAGCACCGGCAGAGAGCCAGGCCCCGAGTCCGAACAGAAGCCTGAGGAGTTGTCGACGTGTCATCGGCAGCCGAGCATGCATGGGCGACCATTTATTCAGTCGCCGATGTTCACGGAAGTTCTACGCGTGAGGCCGGACCGTTTTCAAGCCACGAGAACGCGCTCGGGCGACACGCCCGTGCGGCAATACAGAGAAGCGGCGATGACGCCCTTGAGACAATGGCAGAGAAGAAATTGCGGAACTACACTTGGTAATAATCCCGATACCACTCGACGAACCGCGCGATGCCGGTCTCAATCGTGGTGGCGGGTTTGAAGCCGGTGTCGCGCATCAGGTCCGCCACATCGGCATAGGTGGCCGGCACGTCCCCGGCCTGCAGCGGGAGGAAGTTTTTTTCCGCCTTCTTGCCGAGGGTGTGTTCCAGCACCTCGATGAAACGCAACAGCTCAACCGGTTGGTGGTTACCGATATTGTACAGACGGTAGGGGGCGGAACTGCCGCCGGGATCGGGGTTGTCGCTGGACCACTGCGGGTCGGGCTGCGCCGGCCGATCGAGCGTTCTCAGCACTCCCTCGACGATGTCATCGACGTAGGTAAAGTCGCGCTGCATCTTGCCGTGATTGAAGACGTCGATCGGTTTTCCTTCCAAGATCGCCTTGGTAAACAGAAACAGAGCCATGTCGGGACGGCCCCAGGGACCATAGACGGTAAAAAACCGCAGGCCTGTGATCGGGAACCGGTACAGGTGGGCGTAACAATGCGCCATGAGCTCGTTCGCCTTTTTCGTCGCGGCGTAGAGTGACACGGGATGATCAACATTATCGTGCACCGAGAACGGCATATGCGTATGGCCTCCATACACCGAGCTGGTGGAGGCATATACGAGGTGGTCGGCATGATGGTGGCGGCAGCCTTCGAGGACGTTGAGAAATCCATCGATGTTGCTCGCGGTGTAGGCATGGGGATTGACCAGCGAATACCGGACACCCGCCTGGGCCGCCAGATGGACGACGCGTCGAATGGGCTGTTGGGCGAAGAGCGCGGCCATTCCGGCACGATCCGACAGGTCCAGTTTGGTGAATCGAAACTGGGGGTGCGGCAGGAGTTTCTCCAACCGTGCCTCTTTCAGGCGAACATCGTAGTAGTCATTAAGATTGTCCAACCCGAGCACGGAGTCGCCGCGATCGAGCAGACGCTTGGCGACATGAGACCCGATGAAGCCGGCCGCGCCGGTAACGAGTACGAGATCCTTGGTAGCGCCCATATCGTCTTGTGTCCCTTCCCAGTCCGGTTACGTTCACACAGGTTACGCGCGGCCGCCCCGCTTCATGAACGGCGGATCGCCGTGATCAAGCCGATAGAGCGACAACGGAGTGAGGGCATCGGTGGCGGGCGAGACCTGCATAGTCCCTTCGCCGGCATCTCGAAAAACATCCAGCGCCCGAGCGCGATGATACCGGCAATTATGCCGGATCAGAAGATCTTTTAATTTTTCCGGTGGTTCCCAATTGGCGGTGAGGAGCGCCGTACGTGCCGGATTACGCTGACTGAACATGAACGACAGATGATCGGGATACCAGTCGGCTCCGCCGGTAGCATAGGACACAAACAGGCGCGCCTGGGCGGCGCCACAGAGTTCGTCCAGATAACCATTCGTCAGGTATCCGTTCTCGCCTACATCCAGCCAGGACCCCGGATGGGAAAGGGGGGCATGGGCCGCGTAACTGCGGATCTCCTGCAGTTGCTGCTGCGAGGCCAGCAGCAAGCCGATGGGTCCGTATTTCTCCACCAGCTGTTGAATCACGCCCTCTTTGATAGCCGACCGGCCACTGTTGGTGGGCCCGCTGTCGGCATGGACCAGGACATTCTGGCCCCGATCGGTGACGAGATAACAGTTTCTCGGCATCTCCAAATCGCAGGGATCTTCACCGAAGAACGGAACCGAGACCACGGCACCCCCCTCGAACGTCCAGGTCTCGCCGTGCGCCAGCTCGATAATGTTGGCAAATCCTAATTCTTTGAGGAGGTGAATGTAATCGTAGAAGTACTTCTTCCGATTCCTCCGGCTGGGAATCACGATCGGCACGTCCTTCGGCACATGCAGTAATGTCCGAGGATCCACATGATCATCGTGGTCATGTGTCAGAAATATGGCCGCTGGTTTGGGCAGCGACGAGACCCACAGGCTCGGGACGTTCGACTCGGCAAACCAGGGCAAGAGCCACGGGTCGAACCACAAAAAATTGTCCCGCTGCCGATACATCAAGGCGGCATGGCCGAGATGAATCGTATCTCGATCCCTCGTGCTCAACAGCCACTGTTGCCGTATCGAGGACTGTGTCGTCGGCGTCAGGCATTCGTACTGTACCAACAGTTCCATCAGTTTCGAGAGGAGACGTTCGCCGTCCCGGCCCGCCGTCGTCACGATCGTCTGAATGGCTCCGGCTTGATGCGTGCCGTCCAGCAGCCCGAGCAACTTCCCCGCAATCGGTCCCATCGGACGGTCAAACGGGACGGGAATCGCCTGGCGTTTGAGGGCATGAAAGATGCGCAACCCCGTGTTGACCACCGTCGCCGATTTGGTCGCATCGAACGGGTGGGACCAGTGAAACTGGCCATCCGCCTGACGCCGCGCCGTGATGTGTTGACTTAATTGCTGTCGGGAATTGACCAGTTCGGCGTAGGCGTCCTCCAACAGCACCTTCACGTGCGGATCACCCAGCGTCGCGCGGCGTGAGAAGACATCGCTCATCGCCGTTTCCACACAGGCGAGAAACAGGCTGTGAGCTTCGTGCAGGCTGGCCACGACCTCCGAAGCCACACCACCGATGAACGGGAACGGTCCCGGCGGTTGGTTGCTTTCGAGTTGCACCCAGACCCAGGGTGCTAACCCCACATATTGATCACGCGGCAATGTGTCCCAAATTCCCATGATCCCGTGGCGCGAACGGCTCGCTTATCCTTTGGACTCCATCCGGCTGAGTGTCGGCTCGTACAAGGCCTGGATCAGATTGCCGTCCGGATCGGTGAAATAGAACGAATAACTGCCGTCGCGATGTTGCTTGGGTGGTTTGGCGATGGTGGAGCCATATTGAGCCGCCTCGGCCCCTACATCGCGGAACAGCTGGTCCACATGCGCCGGGCTTTGGAGAATCACCCCAAAGTGGTCGAGCAATTGGCCGCGCGGTGGCTGGTACTGAACGAGGTCCTGCGAGGCGATCTGGTGTAGCGCCAGATTGTCGCTCCCCGAACTGAAATAGACATTTTCCGCATCCGGCTCCCACACGACCTTCATCGCGAGGAACCGCTCATAGAATGCGCGGGACCTGGCAAGATCGGTCACGCGAAGAGCTAAATGTCGTAAGCCGAGATGCATGGATAGACAGCCTTCTCCTGAACCGTATAGTAGTGGGGGCCTCTCACCCCGTCAATCCTCATTCTCCTTCGTTACCGTGTTTCTGGCACACACCCCTGTGGTACGATCTCCCTATCGATCTTCTCGAACCAAAGGAGTTGGGAGTTATGTGGGCACGATCCATCTTGGCGGTAGTGATGGCTTTCGCCGGACTGAACGGCGCGGTTTCGCAAGCAGGCACGGAGGAGCGCGCGACGCACCCCAAAGAGATCACGGGACAGGACGGCGCGCCATTGGTGTTGATTCCGGTCGGCTCCTACCCCATGGGCGTTCCCCTCGGAGACCGAGACGGCGGACGCGACGAATATCCTCGGCACGTCATCGAAATCACCGACTTTTACATCGACAAGTATGAAGTGACCAATGGGCGGTATTTGGCATTCGTGAAGGCGACGAACCATCGGGTCCCGCAGAACCCCAAGAATCCGACCCGCAATCTGTGGGAGGGGATCGGCATTCCGGACACGCTGGCCGACCGTCCCGTGATCAACGTCGATTGGGCGGATGCCGACGCCTACTGCAAGTGGGCCGGCAGACGATTACCTCGGGAAGCGGAATGGGAAAAGGCGGCGAAAGGCAACAATGACTGGCGGTTCCCCTGGGGCAATGTGGAGCCCACGGACAAGCATCTCAACTTCAATCAGAAATGGATCGGGATAAAGACGTTGATGCCGGTGGGAAGTTATGAACGCGGAAAGAGTCCCTATGGCGTGTATGACATGGCCGGCAACGTCTGGGAATGGGTCAACGACTGGTACGATGCTAAATATTATGAAAAGAGCCCGGAGAAGAACCCTCCCGGACCCGAGAACGGCACGAAGAAAGTCATTCGGGGAGCCGGCTGGCAGAACGAGACTCCCACGGTGCGGATCTTCACCCGCGTCGACAGCGACCCGACCATCAGAAATGAATCAACCGGCTTTCGATGCGCGATGGATGCGAAGTAGCACATCACCGGCGCAAGGGATGTTGGTTCAAGAGCACACAGCATGACCAACTCAGGGTTCCATGACATGACGGTCGCCGCATTTGAATCCCGCATGGCGGCGGAGATGACGCGACTGATCGAACGCCAGGGTGGAAGGCCCCTCGTGGCGCCGGCACTGCGCGAGGTTCCGCTGGCGGACAATTCTCCTGCCCTCCGGTTCGGCGAGCGACTGCTCACCGAAGGCATTGATGTCCTGATCCTCCTGACAGGGGTGGGCACCACAACCCTCTTTCATACCCTCTATAGCCGCCACTCCAAAGACACGATCGCGAGCGCCCTCCGAAACACGGTATTGGTGGCGCGTGGCCCGAAACCGGTCGCCGCGCTCAAGGCGCTGGGGCTTCCACCGACGTTGACGGTTCCCGAACCGAATACCTGGATCGATGTGGTCTCCACCCTGGACGGGCATCGTCCCATCAAGGCACTGCGCGTGGCGGTGCAAGAATACGGGCAGTCGAATCCCGATCTGCTGGACGCGCTGACACAACGCGGAGCGGAGGTCGTCCCGGTGCCGGTTTATCGCTGGGCACTCCCGGAAGATACGACTCCCTTACAGCACGTGCTGGACGAGATACTGGCAGGGCATGTCCAAGTCATGCTCGTTACCAATGCCGCCCAGATCGATCATGTGATGCAACTCTTGGATCGGCGGGGAAAGACGGCGCAGTTCGGGGCAGTCTGCAAGAGGCTGGTGGTGGCGTCCATCGGCCCGACCGCCAGCGAGCGCCTCCGCAGTCACGGTCTGCCGGTGGATCTGGAGCCCGCGCACGGCAAAATGGGCATCCTGGTAAAAGAAACTGCCGCGCAGGCGCGATCTCTCCTGAGCAGCAAACAGCCTGGCTGACGCAGGGTCGTCAGTTCTTGTCGGTGGGCGGCACCTCCGCTCCTTCGTGGACGTCCCGCGCACATCGAAAACCCATCCAATTCATTTTGGTATTCGGATCTGTCCCGTTACGCTGCGCCACGCGCACACTGGGAGTGCTGTCGATCCAGCCGCCGCCGCGGAAACTTCTCTGCGTTCCGGTCTCCGGACCTTTGGGGTTCCTGTCCGGGCCCGTCAGATAATATTTCGGGTCGAACCAATCGGCAACCCATTCAGCCACATTCCCCGCCATCTGGAGCACTCCGTATGGACTGGCCGCATTGTCATACTTGTCGACCGAGATGATCGGCGGATAAAGCAGCAGCCGCTCCGGGCGATCCCGCACCGGTCCTGACAGACCCGTCCGGCCAAAATTGGCCCGCGAGAGACCGGCCATTTGATTGCCCCAGGGATAGATGCGTCCATCCTGGCCGCGCGCCGCCTTTTCCCATTCGGCCTCCGTCGGCAGCCGTTTGCCCGCCCACTTGCAGTAGGCCTCCGCGTCGAACCAGGAGACATGCATGACCGGATGGCTGACCATGGTGTCCTGAAAATTGCCGCCGTCATACTGCCAATCAATCAGGGGGGCGCGATCCGAGGCCAGGACGAATTTCAAGAACTGCACGGTCGTTACTTCGTGTTTGTCGATCTCGTAGGCATCCAGATAGACCTTCCGCTGTGGGATTTCGGCCAGATAGGAATTCCTATCGACCTTTTTATCGCTCCCCATGAGAAACTCGCCCGCCGGAATGCGAATCATCTCGTCATGCGCCGGCAGCTTAGTCCGTTCCGCCGCCAGCTTTTTCCCTTCCGAAGTCCATTCGCGAGTCACATCGGCAACATCCAGCGCGTAGAGGCCGCCACTCAGCCCCAGGACGCCCGCAACCACGGCCCATGCAGTCAACCCTGCCTTTTGCACGATCACTATCCTCCTTGTCGCGGCCCTGCCTTTACATTGGGGGCTGCACCGGGGCCGGTGCAGCCGGTGCCTGATCGAATTCTTCCAGCGGTTCAAAATTTAATGGGAGCTGAAACAGGTAATCGATCACCGGGCGTAATTTGACATGCTGATACTCGACAATCCAACTCCCATCCTTCCTCGCCAGCTTCATGGGGAATCGTATATCGGTCGCGAGCCATTGGTAATAGACTTCCGTTCGTTCACCCTGCTTGACCGTCACTTCATAGAGGGTCGTCGGATGCCCCTCTCTTGTTTCTTTCCCGATTTCTTCGCGCGAGACTTCGCCATCCAGCCGCTCCGACACCTGCAACTCCTGCTCCGGACTGTAGGGCATCGTTTTGAAATGTTTCATCCGCGACAACAGTAACCAGACCAGGTTCTTATCTTTCCGTACGATACTGACGTTCACCGGCCCCATCGAATGGTGCTCGATCCGCCACATGTTGTCGCGATAATAGATGTTGGACTTGTGGGTTCGCCCGTTGATTTTGGTGACCTGATCGGCTGTGAACTCCAACGCTCCGCCCTCGGCTGCGCCGAAGAGCCAGAGAGCTGCCGCCAACCCCATCACCCTACTCAACCACATCCCACTTATCCTACCGACACGGAACCTCGATTTTCCAGCGCTCTCGCGATGCACGAATAGATCCCCCTCTGTTGCTGCCGCGAATCATGCTCACGGTTACCGTCCCCGGCGACCCCGCAGGCACACAGGGGGGACCACGCGATCCCTCCGCGTGATCGACAACCGGGCGGGACGCGGGAATGTCATTCCTCGATCAACGATCTGTGGAAGTAGGTGAGACCGGCATCCGCAGTGGAGGCGGCCTGTTTCCTTATCCTCCGAGAAGCCGCCTGTTGCACCCTCGCGATCAAGACTGCCCGGCAGAACCCGGCAGGTGGATGGTCGTGGGCGCGGGAGGTCTTGCCTTACGATTTCGCCTTAATACATTCGATGTCCAACTTGATGAGGACGTCGTCTCCGACGATCAGTCCGCCGTTATCCAGCGCCTTGTTCCAGACCATGCCGAAGTCTTTCCGGTCGACCTTGCCCTCGGCCGTAAAACCCGCGCGGGTATTGCCATAGGGGTCCTTGGTCACGCCGTTGAGGCGACCGACCAACGTCACTTCTTTCGTCACGCCGCGCAAGGTCAGGTCGCCCACCGCGAGATAACCCTCGCCGTCCTTCCTGTAGCTTTTCATTTTGTACGTCATGGTCGGATGCTTTTCGACGTCAAAGAAATCAGGGCCACGCAGATGCGCGTCGCGCTTTTCCTGATTGGTGTTCACCGAAGCCGTCTTAATCGTCGCTTCTATCGTCTTCACCGTCCCGGCTTCGGGATCCATTTCGATGAAGCCGGTGTAGTCTTTGAAGTGTCCCGTGGTGTTGGAGATCACCATGTGGGAGACCTTGAACTCCACGATCGAATGATCCGGGTCCACATTGTACCGAGCCGTCTCCGCATGCCCGAAGACTGCACTTAACAACACACTCGCACTCAGACATAGCATGGCCCCGACAGGACCGCTCCGATACTTCATAACTACTCCGTTGTAGATCCGTTCGCCGCGGGTCCTTCTTTGGGAGAACGGGGTGCGGCAGGGGCAGGCTTGGAAGACTTCTTGTCCACTGTCATCTGCACATCACGGCTCGCGACTTTGGCCCCGGTACGCATACGCACATGCACGTCGACGATGTCTCCGCCGACGTCGGGAGGAATCGGGGGAAACGGCTGGGCATGGATGATCGTCTGTAGCCCGGCATCGTTGACATCCCGAGCGCCCGAGCTTTTCTCCAGCTGAATCAATTGCGCCACACCACTCGCATACATTTTGAAGTGCACGCGCACCGTTTCACTGCTGGGAGCCCGGCGGATAGACCGGATTTGCCGGCTCCAGTTGCGGCTGATTAAGTCGCTGACCTGCTTCCAATAGGCTTTGGATTCTCCCGGTGCCGGCAAGGGTAACAGATCTTCTTCCTCGATCGTCGCGTTCACGGCTAACACGTGCTCCATCGCCTGTTGCACCGCCGCAGAGTCGGCATCGGAGCTTTCAGCAAGCGGACCCGGGGGGATGACGGCCTCCGCCTCGTCAGGGGACCTGTCGCCAATGGTGACGTAGAAATCGCGCTTCAGGAACTCCTCGAGTCCGGTAATTTTGGCGCGCGCGAACGAAACCCGGATGCGCACGGCCTTCGGATGCACGGTCGTCCGACTCCGCAAGGTCGAATTGGGTTCCAGAATCGCCGTCCCCTGATAGATCGACGGCGTAGTATCTTCGCTCAACGAGACGGTCTGACTTTGGAAACCCGCCGACTCGATAATGGCCATGACCGATTCCGTCCCCGGCGGCAGGCCGCCCAAGGTGACGCTCAGCACGACGTCCTTCCCCGCCTGCACTGAACCATCGGCCTCGGTACTGATCAGTTCGAACTGCGCCCATCGCTTGGACGCGACGGTAGAGGAGGGAGCGGGGCCCGCAGTTGCCGGCCCAGCCAGGAATGAGAGGCAACAGATCAATCCGACCCCCGCAAGGACCGTAAGTTTTTCGCGACAGCACCGCATCGTTGCATCCTACCCAGGCAACCCAGTCAGTTCAACCCGTTTTTTTGCTCAGCATCCGAACCTGCCGAAGAGAGCATGGCGTGAGGGCAAGGCGTTGAACAAGATCTCCGTTCAGCTGGGCATTTCACGCGGTCTTGTTATAATGGGCCATGCGCGCACTCGTGAAAACTTCCGCACAACCGGGCCTAACCTATACCGATCGCCCCGATCCTTCCCCTGGTCCCTCGGATGCCGTGATCCGGGTCAAGGCCACCTCCCTGTGCGGAACCGACGCCCATATTTATAATTGGGACGCCTGGGCACACAGTCGCATACAACCACCCAGAATCATCGGACACGAAATGTGCGGCGAAGTGGTGGCCATCGGAGCCGATGTCACCCTTGTCCAGGTGGGAGACTATGTTGCCGCTGAATCGCACCTGACCTGTGGCGCCTGCTTTCAATGTCGGACCGGCCAAGCGCACGTGTGCAAGAATTACCGCATCCTTGGAGTCGATTTGGACGGATCGTTCGCCGACTATGTCGTGCTTCCAGAGACGGTGCTCTGGAAAACCTCCCTGGACATTCCGCCGGAATTGGCCTCCGTTCAAGAGCCTCTCGGGAACGCTGTCGATGCCGCATTAGTGGAAGACTTGACCGGCCATACGGTATTGATCACCGGCTGTGGTCCGACCGGTCTGTTCGCCGCCGCCGTGGCGCGCACTGCGGGCGCCGCCACGATCATCGCCACCGATATCAGCGACTATCGCCTCGGCCTTGCCAAACAGGTCGGGGTCGACCACGTACTGAATGCGCAGACCGACGGACCTGACGCCATTGCCGCAGCCATTCACGACATCACCGGAGGCGAAGGGGTCGATGCGTCTCTTGAGATGTCCGGCCATCCCACCGCGCTGCACCATGCTTTTCGATCAGTCAAAAACGGAGGACGCGTCACGCTGTTCGGAATCCCCACCGGCCCCGTCACCTGCGATCTCGCCAATGAGGTCATCTTCAAGGGTATTCGCGTGCATGGCATCACCGGCCGGCGCTTGTTCAGCACCTGGTATCGGCTGGCCGGATTGTTCAAGGCCGGACTCAACATCCGCCCCGTCATCACGCATACGTTTCCGCTCAAAGACTTCGCCCAAGGATTTGAATTGATCAAGTCCGGCCAATGCGGCAAAGTAGTCATGTTTCCATAGACATGCGGTGGGCGGTTGAGAGGATTTGGATTCCTGTCTCTCGGCACATCCCCTTCCAGTCCCACCAACCAACTATCACAGCAATGGATTGGCATGGCCTATTCCACATTTAAAAGAGCAGCGCAGCAGCAGTTAGCCGATATTCGCGCGGCGGGCCTCTATAAAACCGAACGTGACATTCTGAGTTCCCAGAGCACCGAGATTCGGGTGGCGCAAGGGGACGTCATCAATCTCTGCGCGAATAACTATCTGGGGCTCGCGAACCATCCGGATGTGACCCAAGCGGCCATCGAGGGACTCAAAGAGTATGGTTATGGCATGGCTTCCGTCAGGTTCATCTGCGGAACTCACCGACTGCACAAGCAGCTCGAGCAGGCCCTCAGCACGTTTCTGCGGACCGAGGATACCATTCTCTATGGGTCTTGCTTCGATGCGAACGGCGGCCTGTTCGAAACCCTGCTCGACGAGCAGGATGCCATCATCAGCGACGCCCTCAACCACGCAAGCCTGATCGACGGCATCCGGCTCTGCAAGGCCGTCCGCCGGCGTTATGCCCATGCCGACATGAGGGAGCTCGAAGCCCGTCTGGCTGAATCCGCCTCCAATCGCGTCCGCGTGATCGTGACCGATGGGGTCTTTTCGATGGATGGTGATCTTGCGCCACTGGATCGGATTGTGGAACTCGCCGAACGGTACGAAGCGGCGGTGGTCGTGGACGACAGTCATGCCACCGGGGTACTGGGACAGGGGGGGCGCGGAACACCCGACCACTTCGGGGTTGCCGACCGGGTCGACCTCGTCACGAGCACGCTCGGCAAAGCGTTGGGCGGCGCAACCGGCGGGTTCACGACCGGCCGAACGGAACTGATCGAGTTACTGCGACAGCGTTCACGGCCCTATCTCTTCTCCAACAGTCTGCCCCCGGTCATTGCCTCCGCCGCGCTGAAAGCGCTGACTTTGGTGGAGCAAGGCGATAGTCTGAGGGAGACCTTGACGGCGCAGGCGCAATGGCTGCGAAGTCGGCTGACATCCCTCGGCTTCACCCTCGTTCCGGGCAACCACCCCATCATCCCGGTGATGCTGGGAGACGCCACGGTGGCAACCCGGATGGCGGACCAGTTACTGAAAGAAGGGATCTATGTGATCGGGTTCAGTTATCCGGTGGTGCCGAAGGGACAGGCCCGCATTCGTCTACAGTTGTCCGCAGGTCATACGCGTCCGCAACTCGAACGGGCCGTGGCGGCATTCTCGAAGGTGGGCCGGGCACTGAAAGTCATTGCGTAACCCGCTACTCGCGTATCTGGTTCCGCCGCTTTTGGAGGTAGGCATTCTTAACGGCCGTGTAGAGGTCCAGTGTGGCCTCCTCCACCCCCTGAAACTTTTCCAAGTTTAACGAGCGGTCGTTCACGATCTCCCCTATGCGCATGCTGATTTGAGCAATGGACGACGTCGTTCGATTTTGATGGGCGATCAGCGAAGGAACGCCGTTCACCTCGATAATCGGAAAGACCAACCAGTTGATCGGGTTCAGGGCGATGTCTCCGAGGTACCCGACGAAATCCCTCAGCGTGAACGGCGGAAGGAACGGTACCACCAGATACGGCCCGGGCTTCACGCCATAATAACCAAGGGTCTGACCGGTATCCTCCTCCGGCGTCGTCAGGTCCATATGCTTTGCCACGTCGACGAGCCCGCCCAGCCCGAACGTGCTGTTCAGAAAAAAGCGCCCGACTTCGGTACCGGCCCCCTCCAGTTTGCCCTGTGCCAGATTGTTGATCAGTCGTGAAGGGAAACGAATGTTGTAGAACACATTGCTGATACCGATCTGAACGGCGTTGGGCACGACGAAGTTATAGCCCTGCGCGACCGGTTTGAGCACCCAGCGGTCCACCTGGCGATTGAACTCGAACACCTTCGTGTTGACCGGCTCCCAGGGGTCGTACTCCTCTCCCCCGGCCAGCTCATCATTCCTCGCAAAGGGATCATAAAACGGATCATCTTCAGGCTGGTCGAATGGGTCCGGCGCGGCTGCCGCCAGTTTCCCGGTGTTGGTTTTTGGTAAGCCTTGCGATCCCGATGAGGCACTTCCCCCCTTCGGTTGTCCCACGACAGTCTTTGCCGACCCTGCCGGCGGCTTTGATTCAGCACCGGATGTCAGCTCGGGGCGAGAAGGTCCCCCCGCACATCCGATCACCAGCATGACACCCATCGCAGATAGCATTCCGATACACCATCTCACGCTCCCAGATGTCCGATGCACCATGCCTCCTTGTTTGGGAGCCCATCGTCTCCCTCTGCCTTCCGCCGCAGTACTCACGGCTGCAGCAAATGGACGCACTGTACCAGAATGGCTCAACAGCCGCCAATGATGAAAGCATGCCAGGCCGGTCCCGATGGCGCAGGCACAATCCCGCCATACGTACCGAATCTTACCAAGCGAACCCGTGGTGAACAGAAAAAACGCAGAAGGTGCGGAACCCGGCCATTCGATTCAGCGGCTGATGGCCGACGTGATAAATTCTGACAGTTTGGCGAAATAGGCTTTCCCCCCAACCGACGGGATATTATTGTGGTCGGCTCCCCGCACGATATAAAACTCCTTGGGAGGCTTGGCCGCCTCAAATGTCCGTTGGCCCAGTTCTATGGGGATGATGTCGTCACGATCACCATGCACAAACAGTTTGGGCAGCGACAGATGCGGCAACCGTTCATCCAGACGAAACGCGGCGCCCAACAACCAATGAACCGGCAATCCCATATAATGGTAACGAGCCACGGCTTCGATTGATGGGAAAGCGGATTCGAGCAGCAAACCCCTGGCAGCCCGTTGTGCGGCCAATGATCCGGCAACCGCGGCTCCCAACGACCGCCCGAAGATCACCAGACGTTCCGGCCTGATGCGACGGACCTGCGTGAGATACTCGTGAGCCCCCAAAGCATCCAGATACAGCCCCTCTTCCGAAGGACGTCCCTGGCTTCGCCCATACCCACGATAGTCGAAGAGAAATACCGAGAGCCCGAGTCGGTAGAGCGCTTGGAGGTTATCCAGTCGATGGGTCATATTCCCCGCGTTGCCGTGGCACCAGAGTAGCACAGCGGAGGGAGCCTGCTGCTCCACATACCAGCCGAATAGTTTTTTTCCATCGGGCGACGGAAACCACACTTCTTCCAGCGGAAGGCCGCTGAGTTTTCTCCAGTCGCGCGCCTCCCACGGGTACGGATGATAGACGAACAGATGATCCAGGAGGCTCATGACATAGATTGCGGTATGCCGGTGGCAAAATCCACGTGATTGATTCCGATACTGGCTCGCGGGCTCAGAGGGAGCCCTGCCCCGATACGACCATGATCAAAGCCGGTTAGAAATGGAGACCGACGCCAAAGAGTGCGTAATGCGCGCGAAAGTCCATGGCCAATCCTTCCCAATGGTAGTTCGCCAGAAAGTATCGGTACTCCCCGAAGACAAATACTTTCGGGCTGACCATGGCTCGTAATCCTGCCAGGTACTGATGCCCGAACGCACGGGCGGAGTCGAAATCCTTGTCGGCCCGACCGGCGATATTGGGGTTGAGCAGGATCCCGTGCGACCATCCAGCACCGATCCCGGCATAGGGCGTCACCACTTCGCCGGGGTAACGCAGGATGAGATTAAACATGGTGTTGAGGATCAATAGATTGGATCGGCCCGTCCCGTTACTCTGTCCGGTCACATTGTTCTGGAAAGACAAGGCCCCGCTGTGGCCCGAAGAATCGAGTTCAATACCGACGAACCTTCTGGTGAAATGCGGAAATAGCCCCACTTTGATGCCTGCGCCGGCTCCCGGCTGGAGAGTAACCGGAACGGTCGTTCCCTGATTGTACACATGCTGGTCACGCGGCCAACTCCCCAGCAGATACACCGCCAGGTCGATATCGCCGAACTCGGCGCTCTGTGCCGACGATGGGAACACCACTATGGCGAAGAAGATGAGCCACGGGAGAACGAAGTGCCGCATAGGGCTCGTACGGTACCATGGAGATGCTTGAGGAACGAACAAAGAAAAAAGGAGTCTTCGGGGTAAATCCCGAAGACCCCTTTTTTAGACAATCAGAAACGGAGATCAGCTGCCCTTCACGACCGTGCACCATTCACCGATGATGCCGAGGATGTTCTTGGCGGTGTGATCGACAGAAGCCACCTGGTTGATTCCGCCGGCTGCCTTCGCGGCCGTCACGCTGGCATCACCCGTTGCTACCCAACCCAGAATGGACTGGCCGCATGCTTTGCCCTCTTTCGTGGCAGTGGCATGGTCTGTTGCCGTATCACCGTACTTGACCTCAGTATAGATGCCGCCCAACATTGGGGACGCGACAATCTGACAGCCCGTGAGGCTGAGATAGGCTGCGCCGATCAAGGTCAAGGAACACAAAGCAGTCAACTTCTTCATAAGGCCTCCCTCTCGAGGTTTATGGTTATGGACCCGCCCAACCGTGCCCGGAGCATTGGGGGTTCTACTGCGGGCGGAGTATAGGTAACCTCTCAGGCCTTGTCAATCGCTAAGCCGGAGGCGCATCCCGGCCCGGAACAGGGACCGAGGCTGCCCTCACGCACAGGCTTCTCAGAATGAAACACCGGTCCCGTGGCGGCGAGATGCGTGCGGAAAGCCAGCGAGGTCGTGGGACCCTCCCGCCCGAAGACGTCTCACTTTTCCAAACGTAGGAGGAGCCAAAATATCTATACTCACCGAAAAGGAACACGTTCCTCTGAACATAGGCCCGCACACCGGCCAAAAACTGATACGCAAAGGCCCACGTCGCGCCCGCCTTCGATCCGTCCCCAGTTGAACCCTTCATGTTGGTTCCCCGAAACGTCTCGCTTGCAAACCCGTTGCCTCCGATTGAGATGTCCTTATCGACAGGGAAGGTGCCGAGCAAATAGGGCGCGAAATATGCCTCGGTTTTCCTTGGCTGCTTTGCGGCCGGATCGGTCGATACTTGTTCCTCCGCCGCAGCCGCTTGCAGGTCTGAAAATCCACCGCCCCACAGCACTCCCATCACGATTACCCGCCACAGGGTTTCATGGAGACTCCGTGTTGAATTTGACTAGAGAGACCTGGCTGTCCCGATCAAACCCAGCAAATTCGCACTCTCTTCAAGGGCTGTCTTGGCAATTCGCGTAGGAGTGTGGGGGAGGCAATACTTAGCACTCTGGCCTAAGTATGTACCCTGTTTACCATGCATTGGTAGGCCTCCGTTCCCGCCCTCATTACAATAGTCGTTGGGCTCTGGCCTGCCCTATAAAGAAACCCTTCGGCTTTTCCCGAAGTGGAATAGCCAGGCGTTCGTCACTCGCACTAGCCATTTAACCTATGGGAGGAAATATGAGGTCTTTGGGGAAGTCCATCACTATGGTCGCAGCAGTACTGGTTATCTCCACGATGTCGTCCGGCTGCTCCGTGCTGATGGCCGCCAACCGCACGAGCTATCGGGGAGATGTGAATGTCATTAAGGAGGGAACCTCGCGCCAAGAGATTATCGCCGAACTGGGTGAGCCAGATTCATTCTACAAGCCGGAAATGGGCGGCTTTGATGACCGGTATCAGCTGGATCCGGAAGCCCATAGAACCTGGGTCAAGGTTGGTACGGTCCTTCTTCACCTAGGCGCAGATATAATGACCGGATTCCTCTGGGAATTGGCCGGAACCCCCTATGAACTGGCAGTTCGCGACAGAGTCGTTATTTATCACCTCGCCTATAACTCCGATGGTAAACTCACTGCGGTCGAAAAAATTAAACCGTAATGTGCGCAAGCAAATCGATTGTTGTGGGGCTTGGCTGAAAGAGTCCTTTCAGCCGAGCATTCCCTATAGCTCCCTGACTTCTCACATCCCTCCCACAGAGTGAAGCCGTCTCCCGACAGTTGAGCATCCTTGAGGGTTGCTGTTACCGGCATCCTGTTATTTACATGGGCTTACACTGAGACGTCGTCAATCATCAGGCAGGCAGCCGTGCAAGCTGATTAGAAAAACGCCTGCACGGTGAACAAGACGTCATTGTCGTGATCGCGGTGATTGTATTCCATCCGCAAGGCCCAGTTTTGAGCAACCGTGTAACGTTGTGCCACCGACCATCTGAAGTCATCCGACGTTTCGCCCAACGCATACCGTAGATAGGTGGTCGAGGCCAGCATGCGCCACCGTTCGGTAAGATCGGCATAGAACCCTGCGGATGCGCCGCCACCGATGCGGTGCCGTTCAGCATAGGCCCGGCTGTAATTTCCCTCCACCTCGGCAAATACAAAATACACTTCCCGGCGGAGCACATGCGTTTCCGTCGCGGCGCCGATGCCGCCGTTGATGTGCCAGTTACTGCACAATTGACACTGTCGATGGGTGATCGTCTGCATACCGAGGTTGATCTTCCACGACGGGGCCTGAAAGAGGCGATCGACGGGGGACAATGACAACACGTTGGCCAACGTGGCCCGCTCCACCCGCGTCTGTTCCGCCCGGTTATAGTGACGCAGACTGATCGACCCGAGCTCGATTTGTGCATTTGGGGTATAGCCCGGCTCCGGATCGAGGAGATCGTGATAGCCCGCGCGCATCGTGACTTCTTCGAAAGTATCGTTATTCCTCCAACCACCTCCCAGGCTCGCACGGGAAGTCTTGTGGCCGAGTTCCGGCTGCAAGGCAAAAGGACGGATCGGCAGATCTTCGGACGGAATCCGCAACAGGCTCCGGGCCTTCAGGATCTCCCGGTTGCGTTCTCGTGACACGGCGGCCAGGTCCTCATCACCCTCTCCCGTATACCGCACATAGTCGGAAGCCACGTCCAGGACCAGAGCCTGCCGGGGAAGCGGCAGAGCACGAACCTCTTCCGACTGACTCAGCGAGGCATCTCGTACCAGCCGATTCACCAACACATCTTCCGACTGGGATACATATTCACGTTTACGACGGATGAGCGTCACTCGAGAGGGGCGAAAGGCGATATCCGTGACCAATCCCGGCTGGGCCGCGAGCAAACGAACCGTGTCGGCGGGCACGGTCCAGAACAGAAAACGGTCGGTCAGGCGCAGTGAGGGATCCGCATATTCCAACAACGACAGGAGATGGTAGGAACAATTTTCCTTGAAGAAATAATAGTCGAATGCGGCGTTCCCGAGTTCCCAGGCATGCATGAGCAGGCGGCGGATCTGCCGGCCGTCAAAGTTCAGGCGATACTCCCAGATGTCGCGATTCTCGATATCCCGGTACTCCTGCACCTTCAGGTAGTAGGGAATGGTCGAAAAGTAGCCCCGGTAGCCGCCGAATATGCCGCGAAACGCAAAATCCAGGTTGGATCCAGGCGGCACATCGGCCGCGAAATTGATCGTGTAGGCCAGCAGGCGGGTTTGGGCCGTCTGGCCCCGTTGGTCGATCCGAAGAAAGGTATGTCCGAACATCGAAGCCGGGTTGTTCATGAACGCGGAAGGGAAAATGAGGGAAATCGATTGGGCCTCGAATTCGCCAAACCATTGCTCGAACCGTTCACATTTCAGCGGCGCGAGACGCGCGTCGTCGAAGGCCAGCTGCTCCCTCAGCCACGCATACCGTGCAACAAAGGCACATTGCGCCGGCTGTTTGGAACGACCGACGAGGTCGGACGAAAAGAACTGTTTCAGTGTGGCGGCCAATTCCGCGGCGGGGTCGGTCTTCCCCACAGCCGACATGAAGAAGCCGGGCTCGTCCTGCTCACTGGTGTAGCCACCGAATAGATTGGCACGATAGTGCAGCAGGAGGTGCCACTCACGCTGGTCAGCCAATCGACTGTCGTTGGCCAGCCGGATCAGTTGCTGCAGATAGGGCTCAGCGGAATCTTCGGCCCAGGCGGGAGTCGTGAGAACCAGAGCGCCCAGCAGGGCACAGAAGATCGGCGCGATTGCCCGCAGAGAAAAAAACAGGGCCCCGATCAACGACCGGAGCCCTATCACGAGTGCGAACAAAAATTTAACGGCTGACGGCTTGTGCAAGGACAGGACTCTTACCTACCGCATCGTTCAAAGCCTTCACGAGTGCGACCGACGAGGCTTCGCCCGCTTCGACCAGGGCCGTATACCGCTCTTGGGTCAGCGCGAAGAAGGCACTGTGCTGTTCGGCAGGAATCCCCATAAGTGTGGCCAACGAGGCCAGATGCTCGCCCTTCCCCTGTGCCATCTCCTGGGACAAATTGTCAAAGTTCAAATGCGCGAACATATTCGTTTTCTGAGCCGCCATCACCTGCCCGTCATTCGTGCAACCCGAGGTTCCGGAGCTGATGCCGAATGTGCCACTGCCGAAGCTTCCGTTAGTGGTAGCCATCATGACCTGCGGCGCAATATTCTTCTGATTTTTATAATCCGCCCAAGCCAACTTCCCTAGACCACAGCCCGGCCCGGTATCAGGATTTGCCGCCAAGGCCAATCCTGCCTGTGACACAACCGCGACGGCGCCCAGCACGACGAATAGTGTTCTCAGCATATGTCCTCCTCCTTTGAACAAGTGAATAAGTCTTCCCGGATAGGCACTTCGGCTTCACCCTGTGAATATTATAACCAAGCGATTCCGTCATGTAGAGCAAAAAATTCCCTCACGGCGCCCCACGCGTCACTCAGCCCGGTCGGCCAATGTGATGTGCTGCGGCTCGATCGTCTCAGCATGGAACAGCAGAAGGCCGATGGCGCGCGGCAGATGAAACCGTTTTGGTCCGGCGGAACCAGGATTGAACAACAAGATACCTTCGCGCCATTCGGCCTTCGGTTGATGGGTATGCCCGTACACACAAATCAACGGCCGCGTGCGCTCCAGGAATGCGGTCCCGTCGCCGGTCATCTTTCCCTTTTCGTAGAGGCGATGATAGAGGGCGATCCGCCGGCCTGCCAGTTCGAGGAGTTGCTCCACGGGAAAGCCACTCGCTTCAAATCCATCCACGTTGCCCGACACCGCGGTGACGGGCGCAATCTGTTCAAGCTGCTCGATCACCTCTCGGCGGCCGATGTCTCCGGCATGCAGGATATGATCGACGCCGGAAAAATGACGGACAATTGCGCGGTCGAAGCAACCATGCGTATCCGATATCACGCCGATGCGCACGTCGCACACCTCGCACTATGTGCCGGGCTCAGCCTTGGCCAACGATTCCTGCACGCTCTTCCAGCCGAAGCTGAACGGTTCGGAACTCCGTTTGGACAAGACCGCGAGTTCCGCCTTCAATAGTTCCGCACGAGCCGCACTCATGGGATGGGTCGAAAAGAGTTCCACGCGGCCCTTGTCTTTTTCCGACAGGCGCTCAAAAAATGTGATCATGCCCTCAGGCGCGATGCGAGCTTCGGACAGGAGGCGAAGGCCGGTGAGATCCGCCTCGGTTTCCTGTGCGCGCCCGAATTTTAACGTGGCGAGATTCAATCCTAAATCCTTGGCGAGCCCGATCAAACCTTGCTGGTCCCCCACGAGGATGCTCCCCACCGCCGCCAACCCGAGCATCTTCACCATGCGCTCCAGCCCATGCCGCTGCAGCACGTGATTCAATTCATGGCTCAAGACGCCGGCCACCTCTTCCCCGCTTTCGGCCTTCTTTAACAAGCCGGTATAGACCACCACATATCCGCCCGGCAGCGCGAACGCGTTCACCACCGGGCTCTGCACCACGGAAATCTGGAACTTGTACGGATTGTCCTGGATCTTGTCGGTCAGACGATGCGTCATTTCCTGCACGGCATTGACCGCCGCCCCCTCCTTGAGGATCGTTTCCTTGGAGAGGGCATCTTGATAGACCATCTCACCGATCTGTTGCTCCCACTCGACGGGGATTCGAGCGACTGCCCACTCGATCATGAGATCGGAGCCGAACCAGACCAGTAGGCCGAGACCGACGAGGACCCCCACGGCACTGCCCCAAAACAGGCGATGGCTCTGCCGGGCCCGCCGAACCTGAGCGGCCGCCCGATCGAGATGCGCGGTCATGTCCGAAGGCGCCGCGCGACGAAAGGCGACGATCAGCGAAGGGTCTTTCAAATAGAGAGTCCTGGCTGAGCCATCGATGCTCCACGACAGGACCAACTGATCGTGATCCAAGCCGCCGGCTGCCACCGACAAAGCCGCAAATGCCACGAACTCCTCGCTGACGGATGACCTTTCCAGCGAAGAGAGGCGCAGCCCATCCGGCAACAACCGGATGTGACAGGGCGCCCCGGCCGCGGGCAGGCCATCACCGAAACAGAGTGCATTGGGAGTGAGTGTCATGAGAGTTGGGATCTCTTCGCGCGGGGCTCAACCGGGCAGCCACCCACGCCGCAGGTACAACACACCGGAGGCGTACCGTCCGGGTACGTTGTGGATTTTTTCGACCCGAGCCCAACGATGTCAGGTCTGTTGAGCGTCCGCCATTCAGTTGCTATTCGGAGACCGGGATGAACTGACGGATCCAGTTGCCAAAACTGCCGGGATTGCGGCTTTGGATGTAGACGACACCAGGACCGCGGAAGCGGCAGACCAGTCCCTCACCTGACGTGAGACTGGCGATCCAGCCCGACGAGGCCTTCTCGATATTGTAGGTCGTCGTAGAGGTCCAGGCGACGAGATGGCTGTTGTCGACAATGTACTCTTCATCCGGCTTCAGCTCGATCTTATGGATTGCGCCAAAACTATTGAGCATGAGCTGGCCGATCCCGGTGATCTTAAGGATAAAAAACCCCTCCCCTCCCAGCAGGCCCCGCGCGAAGCTTTGCATCTTGCTTTCGATCTTCACGCCTTCTGCTCCGGCCAGAAAACCGTCTTTCTGCACCATATATTCATTCACGCCATCGAGGTCCATCACCACGATTTCGCCCGGCACCGTCGGAGCCAACAGGACCTCTCCCGCCCCGCGCGCCGCGCGGAGCGTTTGAAAGAAAAATTTCTCACCGCTGAGCATTTTCCGCGACAAGGCGCCCAGGAAGCCGCCTTCCATCTTGCTTTCGATGTCGATTGTGGGCGACGCGGCTACCATGGCGCCGGATTCTGCTTTCACCGATTCACCGTCAGTCAGATATACCCTCACCATCGGAAACGCGCCCGGGTACAGAATCTCGCTCTTCATTATGTCACTGCCTCCTTCACCTCACAGAACCTAACGTCGTACCCATCCATACAATCGATGACTCGGCTCAGGGCCTTCCTCGAGATAACTCATCCGCATGCGACCCACATAATCAGACGGTACCTCGCTGCGAACGGCAGCGACATCCACGCCGAACAGTTTCGCGGCGTTCAATCCGAAAATGTCTGTCTTGGCCTCTCGCGTCAACGGCATATACCCATGCCGTTCAATCAGCTGATCCGGCATCTGAAACCGGCGGAAGGCTTCGATTTGCCACTGCGGCGTGCCGGACCAGATCGAGTCTGTTCCCCACAGCACGTGATCCACGCCGAAGGCCTTGATGATTTGCCCCAGCAGATGCGCACAAACCGCCGGATGGGCGGTCACCAGTTGTCCGAACGTGGCGCCCAATTCCATATAGATGTTGTGGATGGCCGGTTCCGCCTGTTTCATCCGGCAGAACTCCGTCGTCCAGGGGATGGCACCGGTCCTGGCGAAGGTGTCGTCCACCGATGCCGACGTCAACAGACCTGAGTGATAGACCACAAACTGCAGGTCGGGAAAGTCCCTGGCAGCCTTGATGAGATCGCGGGGATGATTGTATTCAGGAACCGGGCCGAGCGGAAGGCCTTTATGAACACAGATGCGCGGGACTTTTAGCTTCCGCGCCTGTTCCAACATGGGATAGGCGATCTTCTCGTCATCCATCCACCAACCCTGTTGAAATCCCACCGGGCATGAACCCGTATAACACTTCCACGCATCGACCTTGAGGGTCTCCGCCTGCATTGCCATGAAGTCCAGATCCTTGAGCCCTAACTGCGGCGTGGCCAACCCATGCGCCAGCATGCGCTGCGAACCGGCCAGGCGGTTGATCTCATCCCGTATGTGCGCCATTTCCTTCGGCGGCACGACCGCTTCCTGGGGATAGGGCCCCGGCGGGGTACTGATCAATCCGATGGCGGTCTCACTGTCCAGGAATAGTTCTTTGATGAAGTTCTGCCAGGAAAGATCGTCGATGGTGCCGCGATCCGCGGAGAGTTTCGGGTTCAACCCCGCCTCTCGCGTTCGCCGCCGCAGCGACAAGAGGGCCTGCTTGGTCACCGCTCCTTTGCGGTCCGCCTCCGCCTCAGACGGATCGTAATGGCTGCCGACGTAATGCGTTTGCACATCGATGATAAAGTAGGGATCCCCCGTGCGCTCTGCGAATGCGGCCGCTTCAACCGCTTCAACATCCAGCACGTCGAAGAATTTGCCGAACACGCTGTTCATGGCCAGGAGCGCCGCGGCCATCCCACCGGTGGTCCGCAGAAAGTCACGTCGCGTGAGACCTAACGAGGCGGCTGCCCGATCAGCCGAAGCCTCGATTATCTCGTCAACCCTGGCCTGAGCCGCTGTTTGCGCATGCGGGACAAACTCTTCATTGGACACCACGCGAGTCGGAAGGGGCGATGCCGACAGCACCCCTCGCCTGAGTCCCCTCACATCTGCCATGCCTTTTGATCGCCCCATCGCCTCCGCTCCCTGGTGCGGCCCGATTCTGTGGAATGTCCCCGGTCCTGTCAAGTCGCGCCGGGCCATCGGTCAATCCGGTCGGCCCCGTGAGCTCGCGGCCTGCTCCCTCAAGATCGGCCACGTTTCAACCGATACAGTCCAACTGGACGCCCTCATGCCTGACGAGGGACTGAATCACGATTGGTGGACGGCCATCAGGCGGTGGGGGCCGCCCCGCCGAGGCGGCACACCCGCACAAGAGGCCCCATGCGACGAGTCGTGGTTGAAGAACTCACGCCGGGGATGATCCTAGCCAAACCGGTCACGAATACAGCCGGGCTGGTCGTGCTTCCCGCCGGCGCCGAACTGAATGATGTGACTCTCCCCCGCGTGCGACGCCTGAGTCCGGCTGCGGTATGGATAGAAGGCGATGCCGGCGACGAAGGAGGCAAAACTGTCGCCGAATTAGAAGCCGAACTCGATCACCGCTTCCGCCTGGTCATTCACGATCCACTTCAGCAGCAACTTCAGGAATCCATCCGTCTTCACATCCGGACTATACATGGGGTCGGGGAGAGCCCAGGCCCGGCGCCGCTATCATGAGTCTCTCGACCAAGGTGGATCTTCACCGGCGGATCGAACAAGTCGGCGAATTGCCGACGCTGCCTCATGTCGTTCAAAAACTCGCGTCCATGATCGGCCGCCCGAATGTCTCGGCGGAAGAGATCGGCGACTTGATCGGGAAGGATCAAGTGCTCTCCGCCAAAGTCCTGCGGTTGGCCAATTCGCCCTTTTACGGATTCCCCGCGCGCATTGCCTCAGTCCCCCATGCGGTGGTGGTGTTGGGATTGAACGTCGTCAAAGGACTGACCTTGTGCGCCACCGCGTTCGACATGATGAAAAATGCCGGCATGCACGAACTCTGGCGGCACTCCCTGGGCGTCGCCATCACCGCCCATATCCTCGGCGCAAAAGCCGCGCTGAAGAATCCCGAAGAAGTGTTCGTGGCCGGCCTGCTGCACGACATCGGCAAGGTGGTGCTGTACGTCAAATGGCCCGATGTCGGCCAGCAGGTCATCGCCGTCACTCGCAAGACTTCCCGTTCGCTGCTGGAAACTGAACAGGAGTTGTTCAATGTCACCCACGGCGATGTGGGGGGATGGCTCGCAGCCGCATGGCACCTTCCGACGAGTCTTCTCGAACCCATTCTCTATCACCACCAGCCTGCGGCCGCCCAGGAGGCTTCGTTACAAACCGCCATCGTCCATGTGGCTGATGTGTTAGTAAAGGGTCTCGCCTGCGGCAATCCCGGAGACCTGCTGGTGCCGCCGCTCTCGAGACAGGCCTGGGATCTCGTAGGTCTGGACGCGCAGAGCCTGCGTGATTGCCTCGCCAAGGCCACTGAAGAATTCAAGACTATCGATGACTACCTATGAACAACCCGCCGTCCACCCGACGCATCCTGTTACTTCACAGTGACCCCGGCGAAACCGAGCGACTGTCAGTCGGGCTGAAGCGGTCGGGATTCGATGTGTTGGTGGGGGATGCCGACCGCCTCGCCATGCACGAACTCGTGCATGATCCTCCCTGTCTAGTCCTGGCTGCAGAGGGAACGAACGGGCGTTCGGCGGACACCCTTGCCCGTGAGTTGCGTGCCGATCCGTTCCTGGGACGGCTGCCGCTGATCATCCTGGTACGGGATATCCGGATCAATGATTTGGACTGGGCGACGCTCGGCGTGGACGACTATATCGCCGTGCCCTACCGCACTGACGAAGTGCCGCAACGCGTGCGTCTGTGCCTCAGCCGGCTTGAACGATCGTTAGACGCCAATCCCTTGACCAGGCTCCCGGGCAACAGCACAATTCTCCACGAAACGACCGCGCGTATCGACAGCCGCGCGCCCTTTGCCCTGGCCTATCTCGATCTCGACAACTTCAAGTCGTTCAACGACCGTTATGGATATGCCCGGGGAGATGAGGTCCTGGTTGTCACCTGTCGAATTCTGACGACCGTCGTCAGCGAACTCACCGGCAGCGATGGGTTTGTCGGGCATGTCGGAGGAGACGATTTTGTTTTCATGAGCGCGCTCCCCAATATGGAAGCCATCTGCCAGACACTCATCAAGCGCTTTGACCTGGTGATCCCTGATTTTTACGATCCCGCCGATCGGCAGCAGGGATTTATCGATTCGGTGGATCGCCGGGGAAACCACGAACGGTTCCCCATCATGAGCCTGTCCATCGCCGTGGTGACCAATGAACATCGCACCATCTCGCATCCCGGCGACGTCAGCAAAATCGCCTCTGAGTTGAAGAAGGTTGCCAAGAGCCGCCCCGGCAGCGTCTTTGTCAAAGACCTTCGGCGGACCGACACAACGGACGTAGCCTCCGGGACTGCTAAAGCCTAAGCGGTCGACTCCCCGATCTATGTGCATCACCATGAACCCTGATGCGACATCGCCTACTCCGGGCGTTGCTCGGGGGCCTGCTCGACGGGAACGTGCTCGACCGAGCCTTCCCCGCCCCGCGTCTCTCCCTGCTGGCGGCGCAAGTCTCTTCGGTACGCCCGACGTTCCTCAGGCGACATACTTTGAAATTTATCCCGCAAGGCCTTACGCTCCTCTGGCGGGAGCGACCTGAACCATCGCCGGGCATCTCTCACCGACTCACGCTGCTCGGGCGGGAGCTGACGAAACTGCTGAAACCGTTCACGCAACTGTTGTTGCTGCTCCGGCGGAAGGTTCCGCCACTGCTTGAAGCGCTGCTTCGCTTCTTGACGTTCCTCCGGGGTCATCGTTCCCCATTGTTGGGCCCCGTTGCGTAGCCGGTCCTGCTTGCGCGGCGGCAACTGATCCCAAGTATTATTGAAGCGTTGCAGCAGTTGCTGTTCACCCGGGCTCAATTGGCTCCAGGGAACTCCTTTTGGCTCGTCTTGACCCCAGGCCGTCGCCACCCCACATCCCAACAGAATGATGTATGTCAGTACGAGTCTCATGGGGCTAACCTGCATCTTCATTGGTTCACCTGCTTGCCTACCCCGTCGCAGCCGGACCATTGGCCAGCCAGTCGTAGAAGTCCAAGTCTTCCGATAGTTCGATATTTTCGGACGACTGCATCAATTCGAGTTCCTCGAGCAGCGGAAGGGGAGAATGGTTCTCCCCGCCCGAAGGCCAGAGAGTAAGGGCCAACGCGGCCATCGAGGCCAGGGCCGCTCCACCCACCCACCGAAGCCAGGAGCGTCGCGGCGAAACATGGTCCAATACATTCAGGCGCGCGCGCTGCACCATGAGGACGGTCTTCTGATCAAGATCATGCACGCTGTGATCCAGAAGACGCTTGGCCGCAGCAGCTAAGGGATCTGATTGGGGGTTCCACCATTCGCTCATGGCCAATGTTCTCCTAGTCGTTTTCTCAACACCTGCAATGCCCGGAAGAGATGCGTCTTGACGCTTCCTTCGGAGCAACCCATTGCACGTGCGGTTTGCGCGACGTCCAGCTCTTCCCAGATGCGCAAGAGAAATGCCTGCTGTTGTCGCAAAGGCAGCGTGCGGAGAGCGACATCCAAAGCCGCACAGGCGCGCTTGCGCCTCAGGTCCTCGTCCGGCGCAACGGCCGCTCCATCGGGAACTTGTTCAAGCGGATCCTCGCGTTCCTCCTCGTCCTGCGAACTATGAAAGAATTCCCGCAGACGGTTTCTCACTCTCGTCCGGCGGTACCAATCGCGAATGCGACTCTGCAGAATACGGTGAAATAGCGGCCCCCACTCGCCTTCCGCCCGTTCGCCATACTTCTGGACGAGCTTCAACATGGCATCCTGCACGAGATCGAGCGCCTCGTCCTCATTCCCCGTGGCAATCTGCGCCATGCGGAATGCCCGCCGCTCAATTCCCGCTAAAAACCGGTCCAATGCCTGGGTTTGATCCAGAGAGTCCACCCTCTCACCCAGGCAGATCCTGCCGGGTTGTCCATTCACACCGATAGAGGAATGCCCACTGTTCATGGCCGCTACCGCGCCTGCTCCAGAACGACGGTTCGCATGCAATCCGGAATGCGGGCTGCACCATGGCCCACCCGCCGGGGACTCGGTGCGACCCGGTCGCCCTGACCCCTATCCTCGCGAGAACTCGCTCGATCACTGAGGTCTGTGCGATTCTCGATCTGAGCATCCACAAAATCAAGCGACTGCCGGGCGTAGACTCCCATAAAAGACCATGCTCACATGCGCCGTTATTCCCTCGGAGATCACGACATCCATCTGTGATTCCCTCCCGGGGTGTTATCGACCCTCCTCTGCCGGAAAACGCACCATCCATTCGTCGGTTGACCGGACGAGCAAGTTCGATACTGAAGTGCCGCGCGAGAGGAACGATGACGGATGTTTTCGAGCGGGAACAGCAGCTGTATATATCAATGGACGATGCGGAGAAAGCAGGTAGGAGGGGCTTCCGTCACAATGATTTGTTGTCGGGCCTATCCAAAGTCCGTTTGGCTCCCGACCAGGCGGTCGGGGGAATCTGCACAACCAGGTCAAACCGGTCGCGCGCCTCATCATCTTTCAGGTCCCGCCCGACACTATACAAGACACCCTTTTTCTTGTTGACCAGCATGGGAAATCCGGTGAAGGGATCGTAGAGACCTTGCCCGGCCTTGGCAATTCTGGTCAGCAAATCCTGTTCGGGCGGAGTCCGCCGCAGCCATGCTTGTAGGGACACCAGGCGCAGGCGCGCATCGGTCTCCATGACTCGGCCCGCATACGTCTCCCAGGCGGGAAGCGGTTCCGCCCCGAGGAGCCCCTCCAGAGGATTCAGCAACCGGTCCAGGGTCCCATGGGGCGGGGTACGCAGGAACTGCGACTGTTTGGGCAGATCCGCATAGCGGCCTTCCGCCACGGCCTTGCCCACCTCTTGATAATACTGCGCATACGCATTGAATCGACGCTGTTTGGGCATGGGGAAGGCGGCGATCACCGAGCCATAGAACGGACGCGCATCGGGCTCGTCGTGGCTCAGCGTCTCCTCCAATGTCTGCGTGGCCAGTACAAACTGGCTCTGCATCGGCCACCGCATGGACTGCTCGGCTTGATCGAGCGGCCGAGCAACCTTGGCAAGCCGACTGACCAGCGAGTCTTCTAAATCAGGTGTCAGGAGAAGCCCGCTGACGACTGCGAGGTCTTCGTTGAGGGCCTCGCTGGCCAACATTTTCACCGGCATGGTCTTGGCCAGGCCCATGACGGTCCGCCAAGCAGTGATATCGCTTTCGAGCCGCGCGACTCCCGCCTCCTGATCTTGAGCGAATCCTTCCGCGACGTACAGCCGATGCGCATACAGGATGACATCGCATCTCGGACTGACCGGCTGTCCGTATCCCCAATCTTCGAACGGCTTGGTGAGCCACTGCCGGTACCGGCCCATGGCTACCCCTGCCTGTGACACCCAGGACTTCACCCGGGGCGCCTCCGTCATCATCTGAGCTGCCGGGTCGATGGTCTTGAACCACTTACCCGCCACTTCAGCTGATGCACCCTGTTGACCGCCCGACCCATTGCCTTCTCCCCCCAGACAGGCGCGGATGACCTGCCGATCGGCTACTTCAGCCCGGCTGTCAATCCCGGCCTGCACAGGGTCTTGAGTCGGTCCGGCACCAAACCCCAGCAAGAGGAAATATCCGTTCTTCTGCGAATCCGGGAGAGTATGTTGTGGCACCGACGTCATCGTTCGATAGGCCGGGGACGGTTGCTCTTCAAGGATCAGCCACGTCAGCGCGATTGCTCCAGCGGAGCCCGCAAGGATCGCCAGTGAGAGACCCACGATCGCCGTTCCCAGAACCACCAGTAATCGGGTCGTGGAGACCCCCGCACCGATGAGCGACGCAGCGGCCCTGCTGAGGTGACGCCACGCCCATGCACCCACCAGCATGCCCGTCTTTGGGGAAGATACCTGCCGCTCCAGTTGAACGGACAAAGGTTCCATCGATCGATCGCTTTGATGGTCCGGTAAGACCTGGGTCGCCTCATAGTGCTCATGCAACGGAACAGGAGTGAGTGACGGCGGCTCAGCTGGAATCGTCGCCGGACGACTGACCTCGGCAGCCGCCTCCGGTGTCGGCTTTCTCAACCAGCGTGCCAGCATGCTCCCGGTCGAAACGTCCCGGGTCGGCGTTAAGGAAGAGTGATCCCACAAAATCCGAGGACCGCCACCCTCTGGACCTTCCGCAACTGGGACCGTCGCTGATGTCGCCTCTTGTCCATCGTCTTCAGGCAGTCCTGGGACCGCCACGACCGTTTCCGGGACAAGGGCTTCGGCTGGTTCAACGGGAACCACGGGTATTACATTCGATTCGTTAGAATGAACAGGGACAAACCCATCAGTGGATAGGGCCTGCTGGCCCTCCGAGTCTTGCGCTGCCTTGCCGGCCGCATTCCCTTCCCCCGTTGAAGCCGATTCGCTCAACGGAGAGACTCCCGCATCACCGCCGACAGCCTCGGGCATTGATGCACAGTCCTGCATCACGGGCTCAGGCTCCGGCGGGTGTGCGGCCTTGCACTCTTCCGACAGGAGATCGGAGGTCACTGCAGCCGCTTCAATCCGCGCGGCCGGCTGCTCAAAAATCAAAGCCTCTCCAGAGGGAACATCAATGGCTTCGACAACAGGCTCAGGAATGGGAACGATCAGCGTTTCCTGGGCAACTGCATCAACCAGTAGCTCGTCGACATGGGAGGGTGCATTCAGAGCGCCCGCTTCTGTCAACTCATCGGGCGTGGACTCGAGAGCGCCGGAAGCGTTCTGCTCCAAAGCCGGTGACGGACTCGGAAGAGATACGTCTATGGGCGCTTCGAGCCACGATCCGGCAATCGCTAGCTGTGGGTCCACTTCCGATGCCGCAACCGCTTCACTTCCGCCGAAACAGCCCGCGTGTTCCAGTGACAGATCCTTCGGTACTTGGGCTGCTGGATCTGACAGTAAGACGCTTTCCGCTTCAGCCGGGCCGACCGACTCGACGGGCCCCACAGGGGTACCGATCGGTGAGAATTGGTCGGGCGGTTCGACAAACGTCTGGGAAGGCAGAATACAGAACTCCTCCTTCCGGGATGCTTCGGGAGGCACGCCGTCACTTACCGGCGCGTCTACAGCAGGGGCTGCGGTGGATGATAAGTCAGGCCCATACTCCGTCAGGGATAGGGGGGCGGAGGAATCGTGAGTCCCCTCCACATCGGCAGAGACCGGGCCGAATTCTGGTTCAGGGTCCGGTCGAGGGATCGTGACGTCTTCGACTTCGACCTGCTCCCAAGGCATCGGAGCCGAAAGAGGAGGAGCGGCCTCGAATGCGGGTGTGAACGGGTCCGGCGTCAGAGTCTCGAACGAGAGCCAGTCCGTTTCCGACCGTTCTGAAATGGACCCGTCTCTCGATGCTGTCTCCTCCGGCGCGGCAGGCTCGGCAGGTGCCGCGCTCTCTGGTTTCGGCTGCGTCGACGGGTATGCCGAGGAGGCCTGCATGGCGGTGACGGCCGCGAGAATGTCCTCCCAGGAAAGTCCGGACGAAGAGGTAAAGGAAGCACCCGATGAACGGGACGCACCTGTGTCTGCTGCTGCATTGAGCACAGGATCCGGACACACAGCCTCCGGTGGCCGTTCAACATCCCTTGATCCCGTCCACATGTCAGGCTCGGCTGTTGAAACCGACGGCTCCTGCCTCTCTTCGATTTGGTCCCAGGGCATGGGGGCCGGACTGAGCGGCATCTCCGCAATCGGGTGAATACTGGAGGTTTTTAACACCTCAAGCGTCCAAGACAGTTTCTCACCCACGGGCGGCGATGGAAGTTCAGCCTGTTCGGTATGGGCGATACTCTCAGAAACAGAGTGTCCTGTTTGGTCGTCCCCCGGCGAACCTGCCTGGATCACGTCGTCACCCACTTGCAGCGGCCCAGTAGCCCGAGATCCCGCACTCCCCTCCGGTGCCTGAAGGCTGCCATTCACGGGCAATGTCGCGTTGGATTCCTGAACCTCTGCGACGGGCGAAGGGTGCGGGACGGATTCCACTCGCGGATTCAGAATCCCCTCCGTCGCTTCCTGACGGTCAGGAACCGGCATCAGGGACAAGGCGACGGCCGTATCATCCATCTGATCCCAGGGCAAGGGGACCGCGACCGTCGGGTTTGCTCCGACTATCGGGCCGCTCTTTGGCGAGGGCACTTCGATTATTGGTGAATCGCTCCCGGCCAGGGGCGGAACAGGCAGTTCAGAATCGACCACTTTCTGTTCGTTTTGACGCGAGGTTTGACTCTGCCCTGGCGGCACCGCAGCCGACGACACGGAAGTTTTTTCGGGCGAGAGGAAGCGGAATGCCGGGGATGAGTCAGCAGCATCAATGGCAGGTACAGAACCAGGAATATCCTCCAGTCCCGAGTCCTGGATGGCCGAGTCCCACGGAGCGAGGGAAACATCCGAGACCTTGGTTGCGGCCGCAGAATCCTTGGTTGAGGCCTGGGCCGCTCCGGAGGGTGCCGGATCAATTGACGTCGGCTGAATATCCTCCCATGGCATGGCAACCACATCCGGCGGGTCGACAGGCTTCTCTGATTCCGGTGAGGTGCGAGGAGGCTCGCTGCCCGATTCGGCCAGGTCCGGCTGAGGAGCAGCCTGCAACATCTGGCCGGTTACGATATCAAATCTGGCAGCAACGCGAAGGGCCACGGGGCTACCGGGAGCGATGGAGCGAATCTTTCCGAACAGCTCGCCCGCCCGGTTGGGATGTTCACTGTCGGGATCCTCCAACAACACCTCAACCGCCTTGCCGTACTCTGCCACCGCCGCCATGACATCGCCCTTTCCCTCATACACGTGACCCAGCATTTCCAGGAAAGGCACGCAACGCGGTCCCGCCGTCAAATATTCTCGCAAAAGGGATTCAGCTAACCAATAGTCCTGCCTTTCCATTGCCTCGCGAGCCAGAGATTCAAACGCGGTCCTGGCGCTCATTAAGCTGCCAAGCCGTAAATGGAGGGTGGCGAACAGGCGACGAGCCTCGGCATTCAGGGGATCGAGCGCCAGCAAGTCCTTCAGGGCCGAAGAGGCCCGGCCATACTTGCCGGCGTTCATTTGTGTAATAGCATCCTCGAGCAGCGCCGACTTTTTGTTGTAGCCGATCGTGCCCTTTTTTTGGAGTTTTGGTGGGGATTTTTTGTCTGACTTCAAGGGGATTTTTTTGTCGGATCGCACGGTATAACCTTAAAAAAGTTCAGGTTTTTTAAACAGCGAGGCTATGTTCCAGGGGCGCCGGCGACAATATGGCGCGCCCTCCTGGTCTGTGCCGCGAGAAGTCAAACCATCCTGGGAGGAGCAAAAGAGGTGCCTTACCCACCCGGATGCTTCTGTCATGTCCAAGCTTGAGAACGTGCCTGGAACCGGGTACCTCAGACCCCGAACAGCGGAATGACAGCCCAGGGGAGCTAAAATGACCATGTGTCTCTCTTTTTCGGCATTTCCGAGCTTCATCTTAATTGGGAATTCTCCTGTGCCAGGCCTGGCACAGGATTGACCGTGCTCTCCTCCACAAGGTCGCTCGGCATGAAATCGAGTACCAGGCTCAGGTAGTAGGAGGAAGACCGGGAGTCACACATTGAGAAGCGAGGAACAGCGAGCTATACCTAGATCAGGAACACAGGACGTAACAGGTCCGGGGAAGGCTGGGGGGCAGTTTTACCCCTCCCCCTGAATTTCCGTATACTCATCGAGGCCGAACCACAAACTATGAAACGGATTATTATCTTCACAGATCTGGATGGGAGCCTGCTCGACTCATCCAACTACTCGTTTGACGCCGCAAAAGATGCCCTCTCGGCCATTCGTAAACTCAACGTGCCGCTCATTCTGGTTTCGAGCAAAACCCGTTCGGAAATAGAGCCGCTTCGGCTTCAGCTGAATGAGTTCCATCCATTTGTCGCAGAGAACGGCGGGGCACTGTTTATCCCGAAAGGCTACTTTCCCTTTCCGATCGAGGGTTCCAGGCCAAGCGGAGACTATGACCTCGTCGCAATTGGGACCCCCTACCTCAGCCTCAGGGCGACGCTGAAAGAAATCGGCCGGGATCTGGGTTGTCGCTTGCAGGGCTTTGGTGATCTGTCGGTGGAGGAGGTCGCGAAACTCACCGGATTGTCGCCAGCCGATGCCCTGCTGGCCAAGCAGCGGGAATACGACGAACCCTTTGAGGTCATTGGAAAAGAAGTCGGCTGGAGTCACCTGCAGAAAGCCGCGCAGGCACGCGGACTACAATGCACCCGAGGAGGGCGCTTCTACCATCTAATGGGATCGAATGAGAAGGGGATCGCGACCCAACGGCTCATAGGCTGGTACGAACGTCTCGTACAAGGGGGGGGACAGGCCCCGGTGACCATCGGGGTCGGCGACAGTCTCAACGATCTCTCGATGCTGGCTGTGGTCGACTATCCGGTCCTCGTACAGAAACCTGACCGGTCCTACGATCCGGATGTGCAGCTTCCCCATCTCATCCGTGCCGTCGGGGTAGGACCTGTCGGATGGAATCGGAGCCTCATGGATCTCTTGCCAACCCTTTGACGAGCGGCGGACCGGCATTCCCGAGTGATGTTGAGCCAACGCAGTGATTGACGCACTATTTCCTCAGTCGTGAGGCATCGGATCGTCGACGACACTGAAGGCCTATAAAAATCCCACCCGCGAGCCCGAGCCCGACGGCCGCGGCTACGAGACCGACCAGGGAACCATTGAACGTAAAGGGAAACTGGCGGCGTTGCGGATAACGGGGAACAGAGGCCTCACCGCCTAACCAGCGGCGCGCCTTGGCCTCTGCATCGACATCCGAGATATGCTGGTTCATGCCTTGTCCTTTTTACTCGGCTGCTAGAAACTGCCTACCATTCACAGATGGCGTAAGTCATCGGGAGCCCCGTTTCCCGAGCGCACGGAGAGCCCACGTTCCAGGTAATCCTTGGCTAAATCTTTGGCACCCAAACCAAAGGCGATTGCCCCGGCCAACACAATGCCACCGAGGGTAATTCCGAACCCCACGACCACGATATTTTGGGCAATGCCCAGTTGTTCTAACGCCATGGCGACCGCCAATAATTGAATCCCCCAGCGGGAGCAGGTCGCCACAAGTCGTGCGGGAGGCAGTCCGGCATTCACCGCCGCGATGAGAACGGCCTGGGACACAAAGTTTGACAACAACCAGCCGGCGACGAGAATAAGCCCGCCCGTGACAAGATGGGGTACATAGGCCAGGAACGATTTGGCGAAATCGTTGATCGGCTGGAGGTTGAGTGCGCCCAAGGCGGCGACAGTCGCAAAAATCATGACCAGCCAGTAGGCGGCCTGCCCTAGCAATCGCGAGGGATCTGTTTTCACTCCTCCGCGTAGAAGGGCACCTGTGACGCCCAAACGATCGAAGAGCCGGTCTAATCCGACTACCCGGAGCAACCGTTCAAGTGCCTGACTGGCAGTCCACGCCACCACGAGGCCGGCGAAGAAAATGATGGACATCGCGAGGAGGCTTGGCAACACCGCCAGCACCTGCCGCGCCATCAACTCAAGGGGGTCGAGCAGACCCTTTTCAAAAAATTCTTTCATGCTTCCCTCCTCCGGCCTTTCTCGAAGCCTGCTTCCAGCTGCATGGAATCGCGCGCCTCAGCCGGCGTGGGGTTCATTCCACCGCGCCACCAAATAGGACTTATCCTTTTCAAAAGCCTGGCACAGCGCTTCAATGCGCCCTTCGGCCTCGCTTGACGTGAGCCCCTGCGTATCCAGAACAAACGAGGCGGTTCGACCAAGGTACAAAGGCGTGAAGGCCTTCAACACGTGATCGAGGGGCAGCACACGATTTCGATAGGCCACCGCTGCATCATAAACCACTCTCGCCCAAAGGTTATCGGGGATCCGGAAGTCCTGCAGCGAACAGGTCCCCAGAACCCGCAGACTCTGTCTGGTGCCGGGAGCCAGAATCTGATCCCAGATTCCGCCCAAATCATTCAAGCCCTGCCGAAAGGTGCTGATCATGCGATCGACATTGACGTTGACAGGTTCGACCCCCACCTCGTATTGAAACCCGAACAAGGGAACCGCGTTCGAACCATCCATTTTAGCCCACACGGCATAATGGTCTTCCATCAAGGCAAAGACCGCGCCGAGCACCTGCACCAGCATCGCCGACAGATCCGCCGCTGGATCTTTCGGATTGTGGATTTTTGCACCCAGAAAGCTTTGACAGACTCGAGCCCCGCTGGCGATTGCCTCCGTCGTCATCCAAATATCGATCCCGAACTTGGCAACTTCCGATTCCCAGACGTGTTTATCCAGATAGTGCTGGGCCAAAGGTCCGGAAAACCCGAAATCCCCTCCGATGGGTTGACGAATCCGATGGCCGTACAGGGTTCGGGTCAGAGGGTACACAATGCTGTTCGTGATGGTTCCGTCGTATTTGTGACGCAGATAGTAGGGCGCGACATAGTCAAACCCTTGCTCGTACACCGGACTCACCAGGAGTTCGATCCATTCCGGAGTGATGCTCCGGAGATCTGAATCCACCACGGCACAGGCCTTGGCTTTCAAGCGGCGGGCGATCTCAAAAATAGTACGAAAGGCGCTTCCCTTACCAGGGATGCCATGATAGGGCGTAATGATCTTGTGCAGAGAACTCTGTTTATCGCCGATAAAGAGCGTTTTCAGATCGACCACAGCCTGAGCCACGACATCCTGCGTGCCATCTGTCGATCCCCCGTCAGAATTCACCAGGACGGCGCGAGCCTGGGGAAAATATTTGGCCAGCCCGGCGCTGACGGCCCGCACCACATGCCCGATCGTTTCAACATTGTTGAAACTGGGAATGCCGACCAAAATGTCCGTATGAGCAAATTGCTCGACTTGCGCTTCAGTCTCAGGAGTCAGTGGGGCGGTATGGATTCCGTCGGAAACATCAGGGCCAGGCGTCATAGATTGGTTCTCATACGCCTCCGCCCTCATAACCTGTTATGACATCAACAAACTAGATTGGCGAAAGGCTGGTGTGTGTCACACTATCAGTGCTGGTAAGAGACACTATCTCGCATCATGATGTCAAGCAATTCACTCACTCGCGTTGCCTGAACAAACCCTATTAAATGCCGAAGACGGAGGGGCGGGCATCCGGTGCGGGAGTGACAGGGGGACCGAGAACACAAGCGGAACGGTTACCCGGCATCGGAAATGACAATCTGTTCCTTATGATCCGTACTGAATGCGGGCAGCGTATGATGAGCATTGACGAAGAGACTCAGTCGAAGTTGGTCGTCCGCGTCCATTAGAATGGGATCGACTCCTAGGCGAGACTCATTCGCCCAACGGATCGTCGCCAGTCGCACCGACAACGGTTTAGGTTGTCCTGGAATATGCAAATGCAACTGCAGCAGGTCCCCGGCTTGTAACCCCTTGAGCCCTGTTCGCGACCATCCGGGAATGGATAAATCCAGCATTCGTCCGTTCCACACCAGGAGCCCGTCTTCGGATCGAGAGCCGGTGCATTCGACGATAAACCGCGGGCGATGCTGCTGATCCATTCATTCCTCCACCCAAACACCCGCGCAGAATATGAAAAACCACGGACAGCCCGATAGTCCCCGAAAGTGGGGGTTCGTCAGTTCATGGCCTAAAGTTCGGCTTGCAATGCATTCTGGAGCACCTGAGACCCGGGGGACCTACCGGGGCGGCGGGCGGCACGTTTCTGGACACAGAGTAAGAAGAAAATTGAGAGGAAATACATCCGGCGTTGTCAGTGATCAGGCCACACGGGGAGAGTCGGTCGGATTGAGAGTCGATCGTACGAAATTGAGAATTCGAGCCTCAGCCCCGACATTCATGCTGACGATTTCAAGCCCGAAATGGCGACCTTTGACCCACTGCACCGTCACGCCCTCGATATCGATGGCTTGAGGCTGGTCCGGCAAAAACACTCGCAATGTAAGCTTTGTGCCGACGGTTACCGGCTTATCACCCTCAATCTGCCATCCCTTCACGGAGAGATCGCAGACCTTCCCTGTCCCGACCAGACCTTCCCCCAAATAATAGAGGAAGCAGCTGACGGGCACGCGTGAGTTGAGGCGGGATGTAGGAGGCTTGGTCATAATGTACAGCGAGGCAACCGGGCTCAAATCCAGCCGTCCTCGACCATGTCCCAGTCTATCGACCACCGGGAGGATGGCAAAGAATATTCAATTTTTCACCAGGCCCCGGTGAAATGGACTTCACAGTCGCATGACCTATGAAAAAGACAGGGCGCAGTTAGATGAGAGCGGTCACAAATTGTTCGAGCCGGGCAAGCTCGTCGGCCTTAATGGAACTGATTGCGACCCCGAATTCCTGGCCGCGCGACCACCGCACGACCGCACGATCGATAAACACGGTAGGATGCTGTCCGGGAAGGAACACACAGAGGGTGACGATCATACCGGGCTCGACTGGATGTGACCCATCAACGCGCCACCCGTTGAGAGAGAGGTTCCAAGCTATGCCGGTACCCTGGAACTCATCGCTGGAGTAGTAGACCGAACATTGGACGGGAAACCTGCGAAAGGACCGTACTTGAAAGGCAATACTTGCCGGAGCGGTCGGATGACATGGCACTAATGAAGAAGGCTGATTGCTGCCAGCGGCCATATCTGATTTAACCAGACTTATGATCGCGACGCCAGTCTTGGGGTGAGTGACGGGTTTCGAACCCGCGACCTCCGGATCCACAATCCGGCGCTCTAACCAACTGAGCTACACCCACCATGCAGGAGCGCGCAAAGAACGCGCATCTTAGCAAACCCTGAAGAACAGTCGCAACCATGCGGCTATGACTGCTCACTTGTCCCATTCCTGCCGTTCGCTGGATCAAGCGCAGTTCGCCGCATTCAGCCGAATCTCTCGCCGGAATCCTCGCCCTTACCCCGCTCGCTTATCGAACGCTGCCTGCATTTCTGCAAGAATAGCTGCGGTAGCAGCGGGCGGGTCCGAGGCGTCACGAATGGGACGGCCGATCACGAGGAAATCTGCACCCGCCGCAATGGTTTGGGTGGGCGTCGTAACCCGGGCATGGTCATCCGTCCCCCTTCCGGCCGGCCTGACGCCTGGCGTGACGATCGTCAGATCGGCCCCCACCTTCGCACGGATGGCCTGCGGCTCTTCTCCGGACGCCACCACCCCGTCACACCCGACCTCTGCGGCCAAGGTGGCCCTGGCCGTGACCAGATCCTGCACGGTCCGCTGAATCCCCATATCCCGTAAATCCTGGCCATCGAAATTCGTAAGCACCGTCACCGCCAGCAGCTTGAGATCGGACTGGCCTCGCCCCTGCACCGCCGCAATCAAGGCCTTTCGATTCGCATGGATCGTTAAAAAAGTCGCTCCCATGGCTGCAACCCGAGCCGTCGCGCGCCGCACGGTTTCTTCGATGTCGAGAAATTTGAGATCGAGGAAAACCTGCTTCCCACGATTTATGAGGCGCTGAACAATCTCAGGACCCGCCACCGTATAGAGTTCCAAACCAACTTTTACAAATCTCACCTGATCTCCCATACGATCCACCAGCGCATCTGCTTCCGCGGCCGAAGGAACATCCAACGCCACTATGAGACGATCTCTCGCGTCAATTCGCATGATCATACATTCCTCCGGAAGCGTCGGCGCTCCCGACGTCCTGGCTGACTCCTTCCGATGTCCTTGACCTCTCTTCTCATCCTATGCTACAAGCTCAGGCTTTGAACGTAGGAGAATCCGTATGCCTGTTGTCCATAAGTCCACGATTCGTCGGGCCCGTCAATCTGAGAAACGCCGGTTGCGCAATCGCGCGACGCTCAGTTCCGTCCGAAGCATCCTTCGGAAAGTCCAGGAAGCGATCGCTGCCAAGAAGCCGGATGAAGCGAAAGCCACTCTCCGGGAAGCGACTGCAGCGTTGGACAAAGCGGTTACCAAGGGAGTGGTGAAACCCAATACCGCATCGCGCCGCGTGTCCAGGCTTACCGTGCGTGTGAACGCCATCACCGCTTCCGCGTAACCGTTCTGATGTTCGACACCGGTCTCGATCCCGCTGGGCGCGGGGCCGGTGCACTCTTCTTAGCCCGTTCCGCCTGTCGCACTTGCTTCAATGGCTCGTCGCAAAGCCGGAACAACAGGTCCTCCATGACGCGGACCGGGGTGCTGCCGCTTCCCCCCTTGAGCTTCGAGTCTGTCTCCATAAACCACTGGAAAGATTGTGATAGTTTGGCATCAGAGAACTGCTCCAGAAACCCTCTGACCTGGGCCTGATCCATTCGAAGCGTTCGAGCAGCTTCGCCCTCCCGGCCACCGGACCTCAGTAGCTCTTTCGTTTTCCACAACCGGCGATATTGCCAAATTAACGCCCCAAGGATGCGTAACGGGGCCTCTCCGTTTTCAACATTCCTGGCAAGAATCCGCAACGCCCGGCCATGATTGTGCGCACCGATGGCGTTCATGAGATCGAACACCGAAGCACCGGGCTCCGTTCCCCGAAGTGCTTCCACATCCGCCGGCTGCGCGATCCGGTCAGACGGCACATAGCTGGCGAGTTTTTCGAGTTCTCTCCGCATGGCATAGAGAGAATCGTTCCCTGCCTCTCTGAGCAACTGCGCCGCCTCATCGTGAAGGCGCACACCCAGAGTTGCCGCCTCCTGACGGATCCATGCCGCAACCTGCGGATCGCGCAAGGGAGCACAGGACACGGTCATAGCCCGTTTGGCCAAGGCCTGGGTCCACTTGAGTCGACCGTCCAGCTTCACGGCCGAGATGATCAGCGTCGTGGTCTCGTTAGGCGCCGAGAGGTAGGTCAACAGCTTCTCGCCTTCCCGCGCCGGGAGCTTCTCAACCGATTTGTAGACAATCACGCGACGAGGGGCGAATACAGGCATTTCTGCGGCGCAGGCCAACACGTCTTCTATAGAGGATTCGTCCCCGTGGAACACATCGTCATTAAACCCGCTGTCCAGCGCCTCTCCTAACACCGCGTTTCTCAGCAGGGCGATGGATTGATCACGCAGATAGTCTTCCTCGCCGATGACCGCATAGAGCGGCAGCACCCCGCTTCGCGCCAGGGACTGTGACAATTCCATGCTCATGACCGACATATTCATGCGTGCAGACTCGTTCTGAAACTATCGTGCTGCTTCAGGTTGTGCCCCGTCGGCGGAAGCAGCAGGCGCCTTGATCGGACGCTTCAGGGCCTTCTCTAACTGGCCACTGTCGAGAAACAGGAGAAACCGCGAGGCCAAATCCTCTGCGACGAACCGGCCCGCTTGCTCCACCGCCCGGTTCTGCAAAACCTGGTTAAACTGCAGGTCCTGCGTCACAAAAAACTCCGAGGTTCCCTTGGACACCTGAGACCACACGACCTGCCTGGTCTTCGCATCCTCGATCCTCACGCTCACCAGCAGTTCCACGCGGCTTTCAAACGTCTCGGTCTGCCCGAAGCTCAAGGTCGGAAGAGAAATCTGCATAATTTGTCCGGAGAGGAAGAGATCGGCGGCAGCGGATGGTCCGACGATCTGCGTACCCGCTCCGGAAGAAAACTCGCGACGGAGGTAGTTAGCCAGTTTGATTTCAAAATTCGGCTCATAGCTGGTGTTGGCGATGGGAAGAATCGCAAGGCGCGGCGACTGACGCTGGGCAACCTCGCTTGTGGCACCTCCAACCGTCGGGCCTGCGCCCTGCACCCGGAATTGATAACCGCAGGCGGCCATATTCATCGCCATCAGACACCACAGGGCTGTGGCAGCGCACCGGGCAACTCTCCGTCGGGCGGCTGGGCGGACTTCCAGATGGCCTCTTCCTTCTCGCACGACATCACACCACGAAATTGATCAACTTTTTTTCGACGTAAATGATCTTTTTTGGTTCCTTGCCCTGCAACCATTCCGCAACTTCCTGCAGGGCCAACGGCTCGATCTGATCGCGGGAAGCCCCGGCGTCGACGTCCAGCTTGCCGCGCAATTTTCCATTGATCTGAATGGGAATCGTCAGCCGGTCGCTAATCACTAATGCGGGCTCATACTGCGGCCATGGCTGTTGCCCCGCGCTCGGCGGCTGACCGAGGCGTTCCCATAATTCTTCACTCAGATGCGGCGCGAAGGGCAGGAGCAGCAAGACGAATGGTTCCAGCAACCGCCGGGGGCGCTGTACCAATTTGGTCATCTCGTTCGTGAAGACCATCATTTGGGAGATGGCGGTATTGAAGCGCAATGCCTCGATATCATCGGTAATTTTCTTGATCGTGTAGTGAAGCAATCGCTGCTGCTCCGGCGTGGGCGCCGCGTCGATCACAGCGGGGCTCAAGCCTCCGTCTTCGCCGATCATCAGCCGCCAGACTCGATCGAGAAACCGCGTGATGCCCTCGACTCCCCGGCTGCTCCAGGGCTTCATCGATTCCAGCGGACCCATGAACATTTCATAGAGCCGCACCGCGTCGGCCCCGAACTGGTCGATCATCTCATCCGGGTTCACGACATTCCCGCGTGACTTGGACATCTTTTGATTGTCTTCACCCAGCACGATCCCTTGATGCACCAATTTCTTGAATGGTTCAGGTGTACTGACCACGCCGGCATCGAACAAGACCTTGTGCCAGAACCGGCTATAGAGCAGGTGCAACACCGCATGCTCGCTGCCGCCTATATAGAGATCGACCGGCATCCAATACCGCTCCTTCTCCGGATCGACCATCTGCCCCGCGTTCTTCGGATCGATGAAGCGCAGGTAGTACCAGCAGGAGCCGGCCCACTGCGGCATGGTGTTGGTCTCGCGCCGCGCCGGTTTGCCGCTGACAGGATCAGTACTCGTCAACCAGTCTTCGAGATTCGCCAGGGGGCTTTCGCCACTCCCGGATGGTTTGAAATCTTTCGTCTCCGGCAATACGAGGGGCAACTGCTCTTCCGGCAACGGCCGGGGCTCTCCATCGACCCAGATGATCGGGAATGGTTCGCCCCAGTATCGCTGACGGGCAAACAGCCAGTCACGGAGCTTATAGTTGATCGTCCTCTTGCCTTTGCCCTTGGTTTCCAGCCAGGCCGTAATTCTAGGAATGGCTTCACCGGGTAACAGACCATCCAAAGAACAGGAGCCGTCTTGGGTCGTGGAGTTGATGACCCGGCCCCGTTCGGTGTCGGTGAAGGCCTTCTGCTCGATGTCCCCGCCCGCAATCACTTCGCGAATCGGCAAATGGTACTGCCGGGCAAAGGCCCAATCGCGCTCGTCATGGGCGGGCACTGCCATAATGGCTCCCGTGCCGTAACTCATGAGGACGTAATCGGCAATCCAGATCGGCAGACGCTCCTGATTCACGGGGTTGACGGCATAGCCGCCGGTGAAGACGCCGGTCTTGATCTTGTCCAATTCCTGACGTTGAAGATCGCTCTTGCGGGTCGCCGCGTCTCGGTAGTCCGAGACCTGCGCCCGCTGCGGCGCAGTCGTGACCACGTCCACGAGAGGATGTTCCGGCGCCACCACCATATAGGTGGCCCCGAACAACGTGTCGGGTCGGGTTGTGAACACGCGCAAATTGCCGGGAGCATCGGACAATGCAAAATCTACTTCCGCACCGATTGAGCGGCCGATCCAGTTCTTTTGCATCTCCAGGGTACTGGCCGGCCATTCCACGAATTTCAGATCCTCGAGCAGGCGCTCCGCATAGGCCGTAATCTTCAGCACCCATTGCTTCATCGGCTTGCGGATGACGTCGAACCCGCCGACCTCGCTTTTGCCGTCCACAATCTCCTCGTTGGCCAGCACCGTCGCCAACGCGGGGCACCAATTCACCGGCACCTCGGCCACATAGGCCAGGCCCCGATCAAAGAGCTTGAGGAAGATCCACTGCGTCCAGCGATAGTAGTCCTGGTCGGTCGTGCTGAGTTCGCGATCCCAATCGTAAGACAGACCGACCCGCTTCATCTGACGCTTGAAGGTCGCGATATTTTGGGCGGTGGTGGTGGCGGGATGCACGCCGGTTTTCACCGCATATTGCTCAGCCGGCAGACCGAATGCGTCCCAGCCCATCGGGTGCAATACGTTAAAGCCACGCATCCGCTTATAGCGGGACACGATATCCGTGGCGGTGTACCCTTCCAGATGTCCGACATGCAGCCCTGACCCGGATGGGTAGGGAAACATGTCGAGGCAGTAGAACTTGGGCTTGGTGCGATCGTCTATCGCTCGAAACGGACGGTGTGTGTCCCAGTAGGCCTGCCACTTCGATTCAAGGGCATGGTGATCGTAGGTTTTGCTCATGATGCTATACAATGCATGGTGATCGTGTGGTTTCGACGAAAGAACGGACGACTCTAGCATACACCGTCCGGAGCAACAAGGACGCCGGGGCACAACGGGTCGGTTCGACTACGGCATGACTCCCTGAAACCTGCCGCTTGTTGGAACCTGGCGGGACTATCGGTTTGAAATCGGCCGCGGTCACCCTTTGGACTTGGAGAGAACCATCCGCCCATGTATGCAACGTACATTTTCCCGCGACTCATGGACTGGGTGCTGCGAGGCCAACGTTTCCATACAGAACGGCAGCTCCTGCTTCACTCGGTGCAAGGAAACGTGTTGGAAATCGGCTTCGGTACCGGGCTCAATCTTCCACATTATCCCTCCACGATCACGGCCCTGCACACGGTCGATCCTTCACCCATGTTGCCGGACAGGACGACTCGTCGTATCGCCGGCGTAGGGTTTCCCGTCCACCTCCGGCAGGTCAGTGCTGAACGATTGCCTTATGTGGACGAGACCTTTGATTGCGCCGTCAGCACCTTTACCCTCTGTACGATCCCGGACCCTGTCAGGGCGCTCCGCGAAGTGCGGCGAGTCCTGAAGCCGGACGGCCGCTTCCTCTTCCTGGAGCATGGCCGCAGCGACGATCCGGGCATCGTCCGATGGCAAGATCGACTCAATCCTCTTCAAAACCGGATAGGGTGCGGCTGCAATTTGAACCGGCGTATCGATCAACTGGTCGAGGCAGCCGGGCTGCACGTGACAGATCTCAACCGGTTTCTCCTCCCCGGCGTGCCGAGAATCGCGGCCGAAATGTACCGGGGCTCGGCTGTCCCGCGTGCGGAGCGCTGACCTCCGGAGGACGGCGCCGTTCCGGCGAAATTGAATCCCGGACCGTAATTTTGTACACTCGCCGCGCATTCTCCTGAGTCGGTGTATCTTCACAAGTGGGAGTGAACGAGATGTCACGCTCGCAGTCATTCCCTGGCGCCCACGTCTCCTCGACTTCCGCTCCTCTTCAACAGACCGACGCGGCCCGGGAAACCAGCCTCTCCGCCCAACGGGTGACGCTGCTCTACGAGGCGCTACCCTGGGCGCTCATGGCCAGCAGCGGGTGTGCCCTGGCCGTGGCCTTACTGAACTGGCATGTGCTCCCGCACGACGGTCTGCTCACGTGGCTGGCGTTCCAGCTCCTACTCAGTGCCGGCAGATATTCGTTGGTCCGCGCGTTCCGAGCCCGAACCATGGTCCCTGCCAGCACTCTGCGCTGGTACCGGCCGTTCGTGATTGGATCGGCGCTGGCCGGTCTCGGATGGGGGGCCTTTCCGTTATTTCTCTTTCCCGACTCCAGCCCGACTCATCAAGTGTTTCTGGCGTTTGTGCTGGGAGGGATCGCGGCGGGGGCCTCGTCGACGTTGGCGGCTCGGTTCGACGCCTTTCTTTCCTTCGCCGTGCCGATGCTGCTTCCACTCATCTTTCGATTCTTCGCCCTCGGCCAGGAGCAAGCCCAGCTGATGGCGATCTGCGCCCTGCTGTTTTCGTTTCTCATGGCGTACACCGCATTCCGCATGTCCCGCTCCATTTCGGAAGCCTTGCAGCTCAAATACAGCAACGCACAACTCGTGGATCAGCTTTCGGCGCAGTTGAGGGAGGGCGAACAAACCGAGCTGCTGCTCAATGTGAACAACGAGCACCACCGATTTATCATGGAGTACGCCCAGGACATTATCTACCGCACCGACCAACGCGGACGCTTCACCTTCATCAACCCGGCCGTGGTCCGGCTTTTGGGCCATCACGAAACGGAGATGCTCGGACATAATGCGTTGGACTTCGTGCATCCGCAGTACCGCCGTCGCACGGAACAGTTCTACGCGCGGCAATTTCTGCGGCACATACCCAGCACCTATTACGAGTTCCCCCTGCTCACCAGGACCGGAACAACTGCATGGGTTGGACAAAACGTGCAGTTACTCCAACGGGATCAGGACGTCATCGGATTCCAAGCGGTATTGCGGGATATTTCCGCCAGAAAGCAGGCCGAGGAGGCACTCCGGTTCAGCCAGGACCGATACCGCGCGCTTTTCGAAAACAGCCCGGAGATGCTCCTCACGATCAACTCGCAGGGCACCATGCTCGCGGTCAACGCCACCACCGCGTCCGAGCTGGGGTACCAGACGACGGAATTGATCGGTTGGCCCGTGAGCATGATCTTTCATCCGGATGATCGGACCCTGGCAGAAGAACAAATGGCCGGCTGTCTCCGGCGGCCGGGTGAGGTCCTGCGGTGGGAGCTGAGAAAAATAAGACGGGACGGAAGCATTCTCTGGGTTCGAGAGGCTGCCCGAGCGATTCGCAATTCGGACGCGACGTTCGACCTCATCATCGTCTGCGAAAATGTCACGGAACGGAAGCTGATCGAGGACACCCTGACGCAGACGCGGCAGCTGCTGGAGTCCATCGTCGAGCACATTCCCCATATGGTCTTCCTCAAAGACGCAGAAGAACTGCGCTTCGTCCAGTTGAATAAAGCCGGGGAAGAGCTGATCGGACTGCCGCGCGGCGAACTCGTGGGCAAAAACGACTTCGACTTTTTCCCTCATGACCAGGCCGTCTTCTTCACGAACAAGGATCGCGAGGTGCTCGCCGGCCGCACGGTTCTTGATATTCCGGCCGAACCCATCCAGACGAAGAAGTGGGGCATACGATGGCTCCATACCAAAAAAATCCCGCTGTATGATCAAGCCGGCGTGGCCCGTTACCTGCTGGGGATTTCAGAAGACATCACCGAACGGAAGCGACAGCAGGAAATCGAGCAGATGCGCCTGGTGCAACTGGAAATCCAGCAGTCGGTCCTGCACAACTTGGCGGAGCATCCGTCGATCCACAGCGGGCATCCTCAGGAGGCCTTTCCCGTCATCACTGAAAATGCGACTAGAACCTTTGGCGTCGAGCGAGCCGGCATCTGGCTGTTCGACGACCGGCTGTCCGGTCTGGTGCTGCAAGATCTTTTCGAAGCCACGCCCAAGCAACATACCAACGGGACACATCTGTCGATCGACCGGTACCCCGGCTATCTTCGCGCCCTGGAAACCGAAGCCTATTCCTTAGCTGCGCATGATGCCCGAACTGATCCGCGCACGTCCGAATTGACCTCCTCCTACCTGTCTCCAATGGGCATCGTGGCGATGTTAGACGCCCCGATCAGGCGGCAGGGCCGGGTCATCGGAGTGTTGTGTATCGAACACTTGAGTTCACCGAGGATGTGGACCGCGGAGGAACAGACCTTTGCCGGCTCCCTGGCCGCAATGGCGACGCTCACGTTGGAGGCTGCCGACCGCCGGCAGGCACAGGAGGCACTGGAACAACATGTCCGCGAACGCACAAGCGAGCTGCGGCGGACCACTGCGCACCTCCAGACCATTATCGAAGAATCGCCGTTGGCCATCGTCGAGCTGGATCAGGAAGGCCGCGTGACAACCTGGAACGCCGCCGCCACCGCGCTGTTCGGCTGGACCAGGGATGAAGTGACGGGACAACAGGTCCCCTATGTGCCGCCCGGACAAGAGCAGGCATCCGACGATCTCTGGACGTCGGTGATGAGCGGCTCAGCGCCGAGGAATCTTGAACTCCGTCGTCAGCGAAAGGACGGAACGCTCATCGATGTGAACATGTGGGGGTCCCTCCTGCAGGGCTCGGGCAACCAGGCGACGGGGTCCATCGGTTTCTTCATCAACGTCACGGAACACAAACAACTCGAAGACCAACTACGGCAGGCCCACAAGATGGAAGGCATCGGCCGATTGGCCGGCGGGGTGGCCCACGACTTCAACAATCTACTGACCGTCATCAACGGCTCCGCCGCGCTTCTCTTGGACCAGGTACGCGCCGAGGATCCGCTGCACATGTTGCTCACGGAGATCCTCGCTGCGGGGCAGCGGGCGGCCGCGCTGACGAAGCAACTGCTCGCATTCAGCCGGCGCCAGGTCCTGACCTTCCAGCTGTTCGATTTGAACGACGCATTGACCTCGACTACCTCAATGATCGAGCGACTGATCGGCGAGGACATCACACTGGTGCGAGACCTCCACCCTCGGCCTTGCACCATTCGCGCGGACCGCGGCCAGATCGATCAAGTGATCCTGAACGTGGCGGTGAATGCCAAGGATGCCATGCCCGAAGGAGGCCGACTGACCATTACGACCCGCCATGTCAGCATCACCCCCGAGCATCCGGCAGCCCAATCGGCCCTGGTGCCCGGAGCCTATGTGCACTTGATGGTCCGGGACTCCGGTAAGGGCATGGATCGGGAAACCCTGTCGCACATTTTCGAGCCGTTCTTTACTACCAAGGAAGAAGGGAAGGGCACCGGCCTGGGATTGGCGACGGTGTACGGCATCGTCAAACAAAGCCATGGATTCATTTTCGCTGACAGCCGGCCTGATGCGGGCACGACGTTCGACCTGTACTTCCCGCTGGTGGACGAGCCCGTGGTGCACAGCCGCATCACGCCACCCTCCAAACCCCAGAGCGGATCGGAGACAATCCTGCTCGTCGAAGATCAGCAGGCGGTGCGGCTGCTATTGACCCAGGTTCTCACTGATTACGGGTACAAGCTGCTCGAAGCGTCCAACGGCCAGGAAGCGTTGCGGCTCGTCGCCGTCACTCGCGACCCCATCCACCTCCTGGTCACCGATGTCGTCATGCCGCAGATGACCGGCCCCGCCTTGGCTGAACGCTTGCGGCGACAATGGCCCGGCCTGCGTGTCCTGTTCATGTCGGGATATGCGGAGGGAACGGTGCTTCCGACCTTCCTCGCCGAGCCGGGAACCGGCTTTATCCAGAAGCCGTTCCTGCCTGCAGATCTGGCCAGGAAACTGCGCGATCTACTCGACCCTGCCAAATGACGAAGGACATAATCGGCTGGCTGGCATCGAGACCCGGCCATGACAGCCGGCTAGCCGGGAAGAATAGTCCGGAAACTTTCAATGGAAGCAAACCGCAGAGAAGGAACTGGTGAGGCCTGCGAACTCGACTTTGAGCGATGAAAAATCCGGCTGATCCCGAAGTGTTCGGCCGCTGCCAGGCATTGTTCATCATCATCGATGTACAGGGCCCGCGCCGGGTCAAAGCCGACCAACCGGCGGCAACTGGGCCAGTACTCCGACCGCATCTTGAGCCATCCGACTTCAAACGCGTCGACAATGCGATCCACTCGCTGATCCAGGCCCGTCTTGGCAGTTTTAACTGTCACGCCGGCACGATGGGCGTTCGTCAAAATCGTCACGCGTTTCCCCAGGCGGCGCAGGGCCGACAAGAACTCTTCGGCATCAGGGAGGAACCCGATCATATGGTCGAGCTCGCGATGCAGGGCGACCACATCAATATCCACCCGTTCCGTCCAGTAGTGCAAATCAGTCCAGGCTAACTCGCCCTCCACGGAACGGTACATCGCCATCAGACGAGCGCGGGCTTCCTCGAAGGCCAGGTCATGCTTCACCGCATACCGTCTCGGCAGTTCTTCCTCGAAAAAAAAGTTGTCGAAGTGGCGGTCGAGCAACGTGCCATCCATGTCGAGCAACACATCGTCGATCTGACTCCAATCCACCGGCTGAGGGAACGCATCGGACCCTGTTATCTTCATTGCGGCAGTATAACGGAGCGGGTAACGACAAGACGAGACATTGTGTTCCGTGAAATCTCTATGCTACCGTCGCACACAATGTCTCGCACCAAAACCGCACATGGGCCTGTCGCGCCGCTGTTCACCCTCGAGGGCGGGCGCTTGCCCATCATCGCCATCATCGGACGGCCCAACGTCGGCAAATCGACCCTGTTCAACCGGATACTCGGCACGCGGGCTGCCATCGTCGACGACGTGCCCGGCGTGACCAGGGACCGTAACTACGCCGATAGCGAGTATCGCAATCGCCGGTTCCGGCTGGTTGATACCGGCGGCCTCGACCCCACGGCCCATGAGGGCATGTTGAGCCTGATCCGCCAACAGTCGCAGCTCGCCATCGCGGAGGCGGATATCCTGGTTCTCGTCCTCGACGCCCGATCCGGGCTCACCCCCCCGGATGAAGAAGTCGTCCGGACGCTCCGCGGGACCGACAAACCCGTCTTTTTCGTCATCAACAAGATCGATACGCCGAAAGCCGACCCCCTCATAGCCGATTTCTATCGGCTGGGCCAGGACCAGCTCTATCCCCTGTCGGCCGAACATGGGATCGGCGTGGCGGAACTCCTGGATGACCTTTTTTCCCATATGGCCGAGCCGCCGGACGAAGAGACGCGCAGCGACATACCGCGCATCGCCATTGTGGGACGGCCGAATGTCGGCAAATCGACGTTGGTGAACTCCGTGCTGGGCGAAGCGCGCGTCGTGGTCAGCGACGTGCCGGGGACGACTCGCGATCCGGTGGATTCGGTCGCCACATTCAAGGACCGGCAGTATGTGCTGACCGACACGGCCGGAATCCGCCGGCGCGGTCGCGTCGAGCGCGGCATCGAAGGGTACAGCGTCGCCCGGTCGTTGCGTGCCATCGGCCGCTCGGATGTGGCAGTCCTCCTCCTCGACGCGGACGAGGGTGTGACTGAACAGGACACCAAAATTGCCGGTCTGGTGCTCAAGCAGGGACGCGCCTGCATCCTCGTGGTGAACAAGTGGGACCTCAAGAGCGACGATGTCGGAGCGCGGGAGGCGTACAAAGAAAATCTGGAGCGTCGCTTTCCCTTTCTGGCCTGGGCGCCGGTACTGTTCATTTCCGCGCTGGAGCAGGACTTTCTCCGTGGTCTCTTCGCACTGATCGATCAGGTCTATTTCTCGTTCTGCAAACGGGTCCCGACCGGCACCCTCAATCAATTCTTTCAATCGCTGCTCGAAACACACCCCTTGCCCGCCAGGAAGGGAAAACCTGCCAAAGCAAGTAAATCGGCCTTCGTTACGCAGGTAGCGACCAGGCCTCCGGCTTTCGCCCTCTTCGTGGGTCATCCCGACGACATGACGCCGGCCTATCTTCGTTTCCTCGAGAACCAGATTCGAAAGGAGTATCGTTTTTCCGGCACGCCACTTCGCCTGATGGTTCGTAAGAAATGAGATTGTTGTGCCGGACAGAGCTGCCCGACACCATCGGAGACCCGTTCGCCGTTTTGTGTTCTGACCCCGCACCCTGTGTTGAGATCTCCTGAAATTCCGTCCCCACAGAACTCCAGTGCGATGGAATCTCCTGCTTTGATGGCCGCATCCTCCACATCGATGCATACGCTGCCATCCCTGCCCTTGCAGCAACCAGCGCACAGCCCCTGAAGACCTTTCAACTTGACTCGTCCCGGTGAGCATGTTATTCGCACGGGTGGCCCGGAATGCCTCATCCGGCCAGACCGGATCCGCCACCAACGAAACAGTCCGGGTACACCACCACTCATTCGACGTCGTAGGACTTCCCGTCGATGAATCTCTGAGACATATGGCCAATTTTACCTTCGCATTTCCGTTCCAATCAGTGCTGGGACGCGCCCTGCTCTCTCTCTGCATACTTGTCCCCTGCACATGGGCGCAAAGCGCCCCCCCCACTCCGGCCACGGAATCGACTCCGACCATGGAACCGACTCCGGCCATGGAACCGAACGAACCGCCCGCGCCGGAAGCTACGGAACCGTCTCCCATCCCGGTTTCTCCTTCCGGTCGAATCTCCGGCTCGATCTGGCGGTCCAAACCCGGCATCGTGTTCCTGCAAACCCCCATCGGACCCCTATCGCTCAGCTCGAAAACCACGCTTCGCGACATTCGCGGCTCTCAGAAAATCACGCTCTGGATTCATGGGCCGAGCACGGTGATTGATATTCAGGAGAAGGGGGCCGGTACCCTGGTTCACCGCTATATCACGGCAATGCCCAATTTCACCTCCCCGGAAAAGAAGACCGTGACCGTGTGGACACCGGAGGGTGAACAGCCCTTGGCGCTCGGAGCGTTCGAAGACAAGATTACGGCGCGGCCCGATCATCTCCCCTTCACGGTGGAAGTCGACCGGTCCGGCACGATCCGCGGGCTCCATGACGTTCAGTTTGATCTCCAAGTGAATCAGCTTCCCCGGTCGGCATCCCAGCTCCACCTGCTCTTGAATGGGACGGTCTCGAAACTGAAGTCGAACTATGTGTTCCTGAAGACCCCGCTGGGGATCGTCACCGTAAGTGGAAAAACCGGTGTACGGAACGCCAAGGTCGGGCAGGAGATGTCGGTCTGGGTCCGGGAACAACACGTGGCGATCGACTTGTATCCGGACGGCCTCTCGGCACCGTCACGCCGGTTTTTGTCCGGCCCCTTGACCTACGCCTCCGGAGACCACAGTCAGCTCATCATGCAGACGCCGGAAGGAGAACAGTCCATTCCCCTCACGCAACGTCCTACCTCTCTCGCCGCGCTGAAGGAAGGCGTCCCGGTCACGATCGAACTCAACCAGCAGGGCGAGCTCGTCGATATCCGTCGGGTAAATTGACCGTTCAGGCTGGACGAAAACCTGCCTCCTCTCTCTCGCTTGACAGGGTGGAGCGCCGCCCGTAGACTCGCCTCGCCTATGTTGCCGAAGAAGAAAAGCCGCCGCGGAAACGACGACGGCCAGGAACCTTCTCCCTCCACCTCCGGCTCATTCGACCAGCTCTATCGCGAGCACATCGACATCATGTACCGGTTCGCCTATCGACTGTGCGGCGAAGCCGAAGCGGCCAAAGACCTGGTCCAGGAGACCTTTCTGAACGCCTATCGTGCGTATGACCGGTTTCGGGGAGACGCACAGGTGTCGACCTGGCTTTATGCCATTGCGTCCCACGCCTGCCTCCGCATGCGCAGAAAACGAAAAGGCGAACCGGATCGCGAATTGTCCCTGGAAGAATTCGTCCCGACCTCCGAGGGGGAGTTTGCTCTCCAGATTCCGATTGAAGGCCATAGCCCTCAGGAAGCCTTGGAGAATAAAGAGCTCCGCCAGATTCTCGATCGGGCCATCGGAAAATTACCGCCTAAATACCGCATGGTCCTGGTGCTCCGCGATATGGAAGGGTTGAGCGCCAAAGACGTGGGAGGCGTCCTCGGCTTGAACGAGCGCGCCGTCAAATCCCGTCTCCACCGCGCCCGGCTCTTCGTGAGAAAAGAACTCAGCGCGAGAGGAATTGCGAGCGAATCGGACCGGACCCCTCACACCCGTCTCAAATAGTTTGGTATAGTCACGAAGGACACCATGGCGGACCGAGTACGCACTTATCCAGGCACCCGGAACCCCACCCCTCACCAGAGGCATGGGAAACGGCACTGCGTCAAGATTTTGGAACGGCTATCGGCCTATTTGGACGACGAGCTCTCCGGGGACGTCTGCAAGGAAATTCGCGTCCACCTCGGTGAATGTCCCAATTGCGAAGTGTTTCTCGATTCGCTCCGCCATACGGTGCAACTCTGTCAGCACCAGCCACCCCCCTCGCTATCCGCCAAGGACCGCGCGGCAATCAGGCGTCAGATTCTGAAGGGCGCGCAGTCGTCGTAACCCGCTCAGATATTCCCATGCCGCCGGTCTTGATACATTCGCAGACGACCAGTGACGGCAGGCCCGTGAAGCCAGGAGCGAAGTCGAAGCAACCCAGGAAAGGCAAGACCGGTCGGCTCGCCGAGTGCTGTCTGCTGCTGTTCTTGTTTCTGTGCACCGGCGCCGGACTGGTCTTGGCTCAGGCCACCGAGGGGCTCGACCGGGGTCAGAGCACCTATCGCAAACATTGCATGGAATGCCACGGTCCGACCGGTAAGGGTGATGGGGTCAGGGCGCCGTCTCTGTCGCCTCGACCCGGCAACCTCGTATCGGCCGCTACTTCCGTCAAGACTGATCAGGAGTTGCTGCGCACCATCGCAGAAGGGAAATCGCGTACCGCCATGCCGGCCTGGGAAGGCGTGTTGTCCCCCGAAGATCAACAGGCGGTGCTTCAATATATTCGTTCGCTGGTTCGGTTCTCCCGCCCCCCGGCATTACCCTCCAGTGTTCCCTAAACCCGGCTGCATCAGACCTCTTTCGTCTTAAAAGAGCCTCGTGGTACAGTGGCCTTCTTTATCGCTATCGGAGGTCGTTCGTATGAATCGCGGGAACTTGTTCCATCGAACACAGACGAGTGCCATCGTGATCCTGGCCTGCCTGCTCAATGTCTGGATCGGACCTGCCGACCCAGCCCAGGCCGCCGGGATGAAAAAACACTCCATGCCAGGCAAACCCAAGGGGACCCCGGCCGTTCAGGCGGCGGTGCGGTATGCCGAGGCCGTGGCGCACGGCGATCGCGTGACCACCGGCCAACTGGACTTTGCCTGCCAATACCGGTTCATCACGTCCTCACCGACGAAGGTGAAGGGTTTTGCCCCTGCCGGTGATCCATCCTACGATTCCTGCTGGCGCACCTTAACCGACGCGCATGCACCGGTGCTCAAGCGAACCGACACGGCCATGGACGTCATATGGCCGAGCGCCGGCCCGCTGGTATTTTTCGGTGATGAGTTGCCCAGAACCCCGGCATCCGCATTCGTGATGGATGCATTGGGCACTTCGCCTCCGGGCACTGACCTGAAGGTCACCCCGATCAACAGTCGGGCCATTCCAGCCGGTTCCTTCCGTCTTGGAGGCAGAGGCAAAGTCCTGGGCGTCCCGACCACGCTGGTGGAGTTATCCGTGGAGTACCACGATCCTCTGACCTCTCCGGTCACCTATGCTGCCGGCAACGTCAAATGGACCAGCCCGATCAAGCGCCCCCGGCGGGCGCTTAAATCCGTGACCACCCAGTGGGTCGTGTTCACCGGGCTGAAACAGCATGGCTTTCCCGGAGATGCCGCGGTGTTTAATCTGCCGGTGGAAGGGCAAGCCGAAGCGCCTGGTATGGTTGCGGACAAAATTCCTTTCGCCACGGAACGGAGTCGGGCGTTGCCTGAGTCATTGAAGTGGTGGGGACCGGAGGATCAGCCCGGGACCTTAACCGCCGCCGCCGCCCGCGCCGCCAGTTTTCCCGATCTGCGCGACCGGGTGGCCCTGCTCAACCGGGTGCTGCTGATCGATCCTCAACAACCTGAAGCCCTCACCGTGTTGACGCAGCATCTCTACAGCGTGCTCCTGTATGAAGGACGCACCAGCCATCAATTGAACGTGAAGAACCCGGCCCTCGGGCTGGTGGTCGATGAGTTTTATTGGAATATCTATGCGCAGGGAGCCCGCATGGACCTATCCAACAGTATGGAAATGGGCGGCCTGTCCCAACCGACACCGGCCGACTTCCTGTATCGCCTGATCCCGGCCCTTGAAACGCTGGTCAGCATCCGACCGGACCAGCTCGACAATCGTTTCCGGCTCGGGGTCGCCTACCGCTGGAACAATGATCAGGGTCCCATGATCCACACCTTCGAAGCGCTGGTCAAAGACATCCCAGAGAACCGGCAGACTCCGAAGGCCGAGGCACTGCTCCAGTTAGCCTGGTCGCGCATCAACAAAGTTTCCTGGAACCGGATTCTGCATGACCCCGAGACGCCCCAGGCCTACGCTGATGCCGAAGCGTCCTTGGCTCATGCCCAGATCCCGCTCGACAAATTTCTAGCCGAATATACGATGGCCTACAGCATGATCTTCCTGCCGAACTATGGGGACAAGACGAAGATGCTTCAGCACCTCACCGAGGCCAAACGCTGGTTCGACGAGGTGCCTGGCAACTCAGAGGAAGTGTGGCGGTATTTCCTACGAACGGAACTGCTCCATGCCGTACTCGACGCCGATCCCATGTTCAAACCGATACTGGCTACCATCGCAGAACCTCACGCGTGAGCAGCAACGACGGCGGGACCCGGCAATGCGCGGGTCCCGCCGCCTGTTCGCCGGTGCCTCTCCACGTTTCCCCGCCCCTCACCCGCCGCTCAGGATCGTCACGATAGCTTCCTCACGACGGTTTGAAGTGCACGACACGGCGATGGCTCACGGGATCTGCAAAGGAATTCGACGTATCTATCTTGACAGGGTTCTCGATGGCCGGTTGCCTTCACGACGGCCCTCTAACCGAGAGAAGGACACATGATTATGAACGACGTACAAGCCTATGCCGCGATGACTGCCACGACTCCGCTTGCGCCACTCACTATTTCCCGGAGGAAAGTCGGGCGGCAGGACGTGCTCATCAACATCCTCTATTGCGGCGTATGCCACTCAGACCTGCACCAGGCGCGCGATGAATGGGGCGGGTCGCTCTTTCCGATGGTGCCGGGACATGAAATCGTCGGGACCGTCGAACAGGCCGGTGCATCGGTGAAAGGGTTGAAGGTGGGGCAGATGGTAGGAGTCGGCTGCTTCGTCGATTCCTGCCGGACATGCCCCTCTTGCAAGAAAGGCCTGGAACAGTACTGCGAGGGCCATCTGAGCTTCACCTATAACGGCAAGGAGCGAGACGGCGTCACGCCGACCTACGGCGGATACTCCACTAAAATCGTGGTCGACCAGCGCTATGTCGTTCGAATTCCCAAGGGCTTACGTCCCCAGGAAGCCGCGCCGCTCCTGTGCGCCGGCATTACGACCTATTCGCCGTTGCGCCATTGGCGGGTAGGAAAGAAACATCGGCTCGCCGTGGTCGGATTGGGAGGCCTGGGCCATATGGCCGTGAAAATCGGCAAGGCCCTCGGCGCGGAGGTCACGGTGCTGAGCCACTCCGACAAGAAACAGGCCGACGCCAAACGGCTTGGAGCGCGGGCGTTTTACGCCACTTCGAAACCGGAGACCTTCACAACCCTGGCGAAGCGATTCGATTTCATTCTGGACACCGTCTCAGCGCCGCACGATTTGAATGCCTATCTGGACTTGCTTAAAACCGATGGCACCATGATTCTCGTCGGGGCTCCGGACAAACCCGCTCAATTAGGAGCGTTTCCCCTCATCCTCAAGCGACGGCGGTTGGTGGGCTCGCTGATCGGCGGGATCAAAGAAACGCAAGAGATGCTCGATTTCTGCGGAAAACATAAGTTCGGGTCCGACGTCGAAGTCATTCCCATCCAACAGATCAACGCGGCTTACGATCGCCTCGTCCGGGGCGACGTGCGCTATCGATTTGTCATCGATATGCAATCGCTCAGGTAATCCCGCGTCTGCTGCATGGTGGTCCACCCGTGAAGCCTTGGAGGAGCTTGATTTTGACGGGGTGGAGCGGGATTGCGTCAGGGGAGGGGCTACGGCGGCAGACCAGCGTGACCGGATCCGGGCCGGGCGGCGACCTGCCGCCCGGCGGCTGGTGCGTTACTTGATCGTGAGATCCTGCTCGGTCAGCTTGATCGGTTCGACAAACGGCATGAGAGCCAGCGGTTTGGCCTCCTTGCTCACCTTCAAGAGCGCGATCGCTCCACGAAGCGCATCCGTGAGTGAATGCGTGACGATCGGATAGACGCCCTCATCCTCCCCGACGACCATGTCGAGGATGGCAGCTCCCGCCGGTGGAATCAGTTGCGTTTGAACCCCCCGGGTATGGTTGGCAGGATTCCCGCTCTCCCAGACATCACTCCAAATCTCCGCGATCGGGTGGACGGCCGAGACATTGTTAGGACCCGCGTTGACGAAGTAGAACCGGACCCGTTCGCCCGGCCCGGCCTCTAAGAACTCTCCTCCCGCCTTGCTGTGCACGGGATCGTAGCGGAAGACAGAGCCGTTAAAGACGACGTGTTGATACTTCCGGTCGAACATGGCATCCACGTCATCCGGATCTTTAAATAGCTCGCTTTGAACCAGCACGTACTCACGGTCGGCCTTCGGCATCGCCTTTGGATCTTTGGGATCCACGATGATGGCTCCCATCATCCCGCGTGCAATGTGCTGAATCATCGGAGAGGCGCCGCAGTGGTAGGCGAAGATCCCCGGCCACTTGGCCTCGAACTTATATTTGAGCGACTCCCCGGGGCGCAGCTCCTTGTAGTGCTCCAGGAAATTGGTTTTAGCGGCGTGGAAGTCCATCGAATGGGGCCGTCCATTGGTCTCGGGATTCGTGAGCGTGAAAATGACCTCGTCACCTTCCTGCACACGTATCACCGGGCCGGGGAACTGGCCGTTGAACGTCCAGGCATCGTAGGTATGTCCTTCGCCATCGATGACGAGCTTGGTTTCCACCGCCGTCATGGACACCTCGACGACTTTCGCGAGAGCTGCATCCACAGGCAGCAGGGCCAGACTGTAGATCGACGCCATTCCTAGAACGGTCGCGATCATCGATCGCCTGGTGAAACGGTGTTGTGCTGTCATAGTACAGGGGCTCCTCCATGTTAAGAATGATCGAGAACGGGGTCTCGCAAATCTGCATGGAGGATACCGACCCCTCAACAAATAAAACATGACATTTGTCATGTTTCTAAAATATCGCGCGACCTGCCGCTTCATCCCGGTTACGAACAGCACGGTCTGAGGGAAATCTGGCGCTTCCCGATCGTATGCCGGTCTGACGAGAGTTGCAGGCGGACGCTCACTGCACTCACCGGTCGGCACCTCCTCGCGGTGCGCCTCTGCCGGCAGGAAGGCCACCTGGCCGGTCCCTACCTCCTTTCCATCTTGGACAGCTCTCCCAGATAATGCACGAACGCTTTTATGCCGCCGGAGGCTTGGCCCCAGTCGAAGTATTCGTTGGGAGCATGATAGCCATGCTCGGGCAGGCTGAGTCCCATGAAGAGGATCGGCACCTTCCAGAGCTTCTGCATCGTCACCACCGCGCCGATCGATCCGCCCTCGCGGATAAAGGCAGGCTCTTTGCCGAATCCCGCCTTTACCGCCCGCTTCACGGCCTCGACGTAGGGCCCGTCGAACAGGCCGCGGAACGGCTGCAACATCCCTTCGCGCTCGACCGTCACATCGGGATTAAGCTTGGCGACATATTGTTTTAACAACGCAAAGGCTTTCTCCGGCGTTTGATTCGGCACCAGCCGCATGCTGACTTTCAGTTCTCCATGTCCCGGCACGACCGTTTTGACTCCCGGACCATGATAGCCACCGACCAGACCATGCACCTCGAAGGTCGGCGCGGCCCAGATCCGTCGCATAATCTCCGCCGGGTCCTGCGTGCGCAACGTCTTGAACCCATAGGCCTGCTTGAACTGATTCACCTGAAAACCGGACATGAGAAAGCTTTTGATCTCCGCCTTCGTCGGCTCGACGACATCCTGGTAGAACCCGGGGATCTTCACCTTTCCGGTCCTCGCATCGACGCAGGCATGGACAATGTCCATCAGCTCGGCCAGTGGATTCCGCGCCGCCCCGCCTGTCACGCCGGAATGGGCATCCTTGGATCCGGTGCGCAGAATCAGGCGCGCGCCGAGCAAACCGCGCAACCCGTAGGGCATCGCCGGCCGCTTTTTCGACAGCCAGATCGTGTCCGAAATCACCACCGAATCCGGGCGGGGAATCGCAGCGCGGTTCTTGATAGCGCTCGCAAAACTGGGGCTGCCGTTTTCTTCTTCCAACTCCCAGAGAAGTCGCACATTGATCGGCACGCCCTGCTCAATGGCATACCGCGCGCCAAATAACGCCGCGAGGGCCGGCCCCTTATCGTCTGTAGCTCCGCGCCCGCGATAGAGGCCATCATCCTTTTGAAAGACAAAGGGGGCCTGTTTCCACTCGGGCTCTTGCGCCGGTTGCACATCCATATGGTTGTAGATCGTCACGGTCGGATAGCTGGGATCGACCGTCCATCCGCCTGAAACCACCGGGTAGCCCGTGGTTTCGACGATGTTGGCTTCCGCGCCGGAGGCCCGCAGATATTGCGCCGCCAGTTCCGCCATCCTCCGCACATCGGACGCATGGCGCGGATCCATGCTGATCGAGGGAATCTCAACCGCCTGTCCCAGCATGTCTTCATATCGTGGACGGAGATCCCTGATATAGATGTCTAGCTGCCGCTCCAAATCGCGCATCGTGCTGCCTCCTAGTGATCGGCGGGGATTATATCGACTTGAAAAGCGAAAACACAGGACCGGGGCGATGCCCGGCAAAGAATGGTAGAATGCTCCGATGAGTGCCGATTCGTCACAGACCGCAGAGTGCCTACGTACATGGTTGATCTGCGGCCTCGTGGGTGCGACCTTCGGCACCCTCGTGAATTGTCCGCACGCGTCGGCTGGCGAACCGGTCACCGTGCAAGAGATCCTGGCCGACCCTTCCCTGTTTCACTTGCGACAAATCACCTTGCGCGGAACCGTGCGAAACGTCCAGCCACTTGATCCGTACGAAATCCCGGCGGGTTCCACCTGTTACGGCGGCTATCTGTTCGGCCTGGAGGATGACACCGCGCTGCTATCCGTGGCAGTGCCCGGACTGTGCGGCGTGCCAATGGTCAAAGACCCCGACGTGGAAGACGGCGAGCGGGTGGCGGTAGAAGCCACGGTGCAAGCTCCCAGCCACGGAGGGTATGCGCTGAGCTTTAAAGGCGGAAAGATCGCCGTGGATCAGGAAGGTATCGTTCAGGCGATCGCCAACCGCATCACTCCGCTGGTCGAATAACCTATGACTCATCCCCTCCGCGACGTCATTCCCTCACCCGCCACTCCCTCCGATACGCGCATTGGCTGGATCGGCACGGGCGTCATGGGGTCGCCCATGTGCCAACACCTGCAAGAGGCGCGGTACCGGGTCACGATCTTCACGAGGAACCGGAGCAAAGCCTCATACGTACTGGCCAAGGGAGCCACGTGGGCCGACTCCCCCGCCGCGGTGGCCGAACAGAGCGACGTCGTCCTGACGATGGTCGGGTTTCCATCGGATGTTCGGGAAGTCTACTCGGGCGAACAGGGGCTTCTGACTGCCGTACGGCCGGGGATGGTTCTGGTCGATATGACCACGACGGAGCCGTCACTGGCGCAAGAACTCTCCCTCTCCGCTCAAACGCAGGGAGCCTTTGCCGTCGATGCACCGGTCTCGGGCGGGGATGTGGGCGCGCGCAATGCCACTCTGTCGATCATGGTCGGTGGCGCCACCAACGCGGTCCAGGCGATCATGCCCTTGCTCGAACGCCTGGGCAAAAAGATCGTTCATCAAGGCGATGCCGGAGCGGGCCAGCATGCCAAGCTCTGCAATCAAATCGTGATCGCCGGCACCATGATCGGCGTCTGCGAGAGTTTGCTCTACGGGTACAAGGCGGGACTTCAGTTGGATCGCATGGTCGAATCGATCCGGGGCGGAGCCGCCGCCTGCTGGACCCTGGAGAACCTGGCCCCGAGAATTCTCGCTCGTAATTTTGATCCCGGCTTCTTCGTGGAACATTTCATCAAGGATATGGGCATTGCGCTGGAGGAAGCAGGCCGACGGCAACTCACCCTGCCCGGTCTCAGCCTCGCGCACCGGCTCTACGAGCGGGTGCAGGCACTCGGCCACGGTCGCGCCGGCACCCACGCCCTCATGCTGGCACTCGAAGATCTGTCGCACGTCGACTTGCCCAAGCCGCCAGCCTCGCCGTAATCAGAGGACTATTATGAAAGCAGGTACCCTATCGAGATTGCTGACCGTGACTCTGGTGGTGATGTTGGCCGGATGCAGCGGCAGTCGCGGCCTCAATCGACTGGCCTTGCAGAAATCGTTTTACGACAATCCCGACATCGTCACCAACCAGGACATCGCGGCGACCATGACGCTGCGCGGAACCCTTCCTGCGCCCTATCGTCTGGCCATTTTCTTTAAACAAAAGGATTTCCCCGGCAGCCCCACCTTGAGAAAGGCGGACTGGGTCAGCGCGGACGCCGCACTCGTCCAACGGGCGCTTGAACCCGTCAAAGAAGAAGGAATTATCCGGCAGATTTTTCTCCTCGCGAACTCGACCGTGCAGGGCACAACCTTGCGCGACATCCGCCTCGCCGCGGCCCGGTACAATGCAGACGCAGTCCTGGTGATAGACGGCGCCTCCGCCTCGGAACGCTACAACAACGGTTATGCCTGGTGGTATGCCACCGGCATCGGTGCGTATCTGGCCCACGGAACGGAAAGCCATGCCCTGTTCCTGATGGAGGGGACGTTGTGGGATGTGCGAACCGGCTATCTCTATGGGACGCAGACGGCGGAAGGCGAGACCACACTCATCGGACCGGCAACATCGCTGGAGGACAGAACCGCGATTGCCGAGGCGAAAGAGGTCGCCTTGGATCGATTCGGAAAAGAAACCGCCGGGATGCTACGGCTGCTGAAGGAGAAGCAGAGCACGGTCAAATAAGCGCTTCACGCTTAGTCTCAGCCATTTTGTAGGCCGGATCCTTCCCGCGCGTGCTCCCGAAACTGTGGCGAACGCCAGGCCCGTCCGCGATGAACCGCGGAGGCCCAGCGAGCACGCCCGCGCCGGACAAGTGCATCTGACTGCCGCAGTGGTTGCGGCTGGAGACGTCCGGGTCACGGACTATCGAAGGTCCAGAGAATGCCGATTAATACCAGATGCTGATTCGGGGTAAGGCTGATCGCCCCCGGTTGACTATCTCTTCGACTGAAGAATCCTCCCCCTGCTCCGGTTGATTCATCCCATCTGTGTTCGAGCCGCACCATCGTGTTGGTCCACCGGTAAGGAATCCGGTACTCGACCGTGGAAGTCACCGCTTTCACGAATTGCTCCGATCCCGTCCAGCGGCCATTTCGATCCCAGTAGAACTCCGGCCGAACCGCCAGCGTCCAGGGGCCGGCCACATGCCATCGCGCGACCACGTTCCCGCCCGTCACGAACGCCCGAGGATTCCCGGGACGATCGGCGATGTTCTCCGTCCCCACATCGTAGGAAGCCGCGAGCGTGAGTTCGTCACCTCTCCACTCGACGATATGGTTGACATAAAAGCGCCAGAAATCCAGGGCCGTATTGGTCTGGTCCGGCCCTGCATACAGTGTTTGCGTCACGGTGAGATGCGAGGTGGCTTTGTAGGCCCACTGACCGCCGTAACTCGGTCGATCGTTGGGGCGGGACAGGTGGTAATAGCCATTCACGATGAAGGCGGTCATCGTAAGCTTCTCAGTCACAGGATACCTGGCGTTGACGCCAAACATCATGTAGGGCGTGTTGTCCGCAATCCACGAGCGGGTGTAATTAGGGTTGTCCTTGGCATACAGCGACTCATAGCCGATGAGACTGTTAAACAGTCCGGCGGTGATCGTCAGTCCGTTCCCGACCGGGGCGAGATACGAGAGATTCGCGCGATGGAGGTGCCGGAGCGTATCCGCCCCGCTGACCTCCCGTTCGCCCTGCAGGAACGCAAAACGTTCCGAGTCGTATCCTCCTTGTATCCCGAGTTCCATACCCCAGCGGGATGACTCAGTCACATCCTTGCGGACATATGCGAGCGCCATATTGGGAGCGAGTTCGTTGTGGCGGGCAGCGGTCGCGCGATTGCGCCAGAGATGATTTTCCGGGAAATTGAAGTTGACGATGTATCCGATATCCAGGTAGGCGCCGTAATGCCAAAGATCCGTCCCGGTTGAGGGTATCGATTGCGGTGCCGAAGGGATGTCCTCCGCATGGGCCGGCGCAGATACCATCAGGCAGAGCACCACCCACCAGAGTCGGCCCAACACACCGGACCGGACGGCGTCTAGTACCCCTCCGCCACCAGGTCTCACGCCCAGGAGATGCTTCATCTCACGCACATTCTCAAAAACCATCCCTGTTGATCGCGGACATTTCGCGCGTGATTTCGCATCACAAGAGGAGGCAACCGAATATGACAGGCTAAGTCGTGCAAGTCGGTGGAAGCACTCATGTCGTTCGGAGACGATACCCGAAACCCAATTCTGTCACGAGGTGGCGAGGGCGGGAAGGATCGGCTTCAACTTTGCTCCTCAGTTGGCGTATAGACACGCGCAAATAGTGTCCTTCCTCCACACACGTCGGCCTCCAGACTTCTGTCAGCAACTGACGGTGGGTCATGACCTTTCCCGCCTGCCGGACCAGCGTAGCCAGAAGCTTGTACTCGGTTGGCGTGAGATGGATCTGCTTCCCGGAAGTAAACACCTGTCGACGGCCCAGATCAACGGTCAAGTCACCGAAGGTGCAGCTCCCCGCCGTGCCTTCTCCAGGGTGACGGGCGGCGTATCTGAGTGCTACCCGCATCCTGGCCAGCAGCTCGTCCACATTGAACGGCTTTGTGATGTAATCATCGGCGCCAAGATCAAGCGCTGCGCCTTCAGCCTGCTCCCGGTCGCTTGCGGAGAGCAACAGGATCGGCATGCTTGCCCATGCCCGAACCCGTCTCACAACCTCGGTGCTATTCATGTCAGGGAGGCCGAGGTCGAGCAGGATGAGGTCGGGATTGCGCAACCGGGCCTGCGCCAATCCTTCGGCGCCGGACGTCGCCTCGTACAGTCTGTATCCATAGGGCAGCAGGGCGGCACGAAGAACCCGTCGGATTTCGACCTCGTCTGCGATGAGGAGCAGGCTGACGTCTTGCGCCGTCGTACCCAGGCGCGCATACGCATCTCAGGTGGCCGCTCGATCACGTTCGGTGCGTGCAGGCTCGACGGTTGGAGGATTGTCCTCCAGAGGGAGCGTCAGGCGAAACACTGCGCCTCCGCCCGGTCGTTCTTCCAGCCATATGCGTCCTCCGTGGGCTTCGATAATTCCCCGGCAGATCGTCAAGCCTAACCCCACACCTCCCTCCTGGTCTGGTTGAAGCTGATAAAACCTCTCGAAGATGTGTTGTTCCTCATCGGCGGATATTCCCAGGCCCCTGTCCGCCACCGCTATTTCCACCGCATTGTTCCTCAGCGCCACCCTGAGCTCGATGGAACTCCGCTGAGGGGCATACTTCGCGGCGTTTTCAAGAAGGTTGACGAGCACCTGCTCCATCAACACGACGTCGACCAGCATCAAGGGCAGGTCCTGGGGGAATGTCGGCACCACCGGATGACCAGCGAGTCGCGTTGCCACTCGCCGCAGCGCGCCCTCGGCAATATCATCGAGCGCGGCCCATTCCTTTCGCAGCTGTATGGCCCCTGCTTCCAAGCGCGTCATATCCAACACATTCTTCAACAATCGATCCAAGCGACCGGCCTCGTGGCTGATGGAGCGAATCAGTTCCTGCCGGATTGCCGGCTCCAACGGCCGATTCTCGTTCAAGAGATCACGACTGGCGCCGACGATCGCCGCAAGCGGCGTGCGAAGGTCGTGCGAGACCGAACTCAGCACGGCGTTGCGCATGCGTTCCGTCTCGGTCTGTACGTGAGCCTCCTGGGTTTCCTCCGTCGATCGAGCTCGCTCGAACGCCAGAGCCACCTGATTGGCAAAGGTCTCCAGCAGATGCAGCTGCTCCGGATCGAACAGATCGTTGCCCCGCGAGGATTGCACGGCCACGACGCCGACCGGTCCTTCCGAGCCAAGGAGCGGAAGGTACAGGGACTGAGATTCTGGCAGCGTGTTGGTACCCTGGCCGGCAGGCTCCTTGTGGTCGAAGACCCACTGTGAAATGCCGGCTTCCTTGGGATCCAGGTCGAAGTCGAGGGCATCGCCTCGATGCAGATGAACCTGCCCGTCCCGATCCGGAAGAAACACCGCCACCTGGCAGTGAAACACATCGTGAATATGGCGGGATGCCACAGACGCCAGTTTGTCCACTCCCCGTTGAGTGATCAATTCTCTACTCATGGCGTAGAGCGCGGCGGTTCGTTGTTCACGAATCACGGCCGCCTCGGCCTGCTGGCTCTTATGGGATGCGAGCCGGCTGATCAGCAGGGCCACCACTAACATGACCCCAAACGTCAGGAGATACTGCACATCCGAGACACCGAAGGAGTAATAGGGCGGAATGAAAAAGAAGTCGAACGCCGCCACGCTCATCATGGAGGCCAGTGCGGAAGGTCCCCGTCCCCATCTCGTTGCGACGATAGCGACCCCCAACAGATACACCATGATCAGGTTGGCAGGACCGAAGTGGGACGACATGATCCAGCTCAGCCCGGTGCAGGCCGAGACAACGACGGCTGTCAGCCAATACTGCCGCCGTCCGCTGGTTCGTTGCAGGAGCGCCGCCATCATCGGCCTGCCCGATCCCGCTTCACCGGTCATCACCGAGATGTCCATATCCCCGCTGCCGCGGACGAGATCCTCCACCACTGAACCGAACAGCCATTCTTTCCAGCGGGAGCGAAGCGGCTTTCCGACGATGATCTTCGTGACGTTGCGGCTGCGTGCATACTCCAACAACTGTCGACTGACGTCGTCGCCGGTCAACGTAACGGTCTCGGCACCCATGCGTTCGGCCAGCCGAAGCGTCTCGATGCCGCGGCTGCGCTCGACATCGGACAGCCGAAGATGCTTGGAGGTCTGCACGTACACAGCGATCCATTTGGCATGCATCCCGGCGGCCAGCTTGCGCGCCGCGCGGATCAGCATCGGCCCGCGGGATTTCAGGTTCACGCAAACCATGACGGTATCCGCTGCCGGCCAGGTTGCCACCACGGCATGATCGCGCCGGTAGGCTTCCATTTGCTGGTCAACGCGTTCGGCGGTCCGGCGCAGAGCCATTTCCCGCAACGCAATCAGATTTCCTTTCCGGAAAAAGTTACGGCCGGCCTGGCGCGCCTGTTCCGGAAGGTGGACCTTCCCCTCTTTGAAGCGCTGCAACAAATCGTCGGGCGGCAAGTCGATCAGTTCGACATCGTCCGCCTGTTCAAGCACCGAATCCGGCACCGTGTCACCCATCCGTATGCCGGTGATCTGCGCCACGGCGTCGTGCGAACATTCAAGATGTTGCACACTCATGGTGGTATAGACGGTGATACCGGCTTTCAGCACCTCCAGGACATCCTGCCAGCGTTTCGGATGCCGGGAGCCCGGCGCATTGATATGCGCCAGCTCATCCATCAATAAAATCTCCGGACGCCGGGCCAGTGCCGCATCCAAATCCATATCGAAGAGCGTGGTTCCTCCGGAAACGACCTCACGGGGGGGCAGGACCGGCAGCCCATTGATCAGTGCCTCCGTCTCCGGGCGACCGTGAGTCTCCACCGAACCGATCACAACGTCGATGCCGTCTTCCTGCTGCTCATGTGCGGCCTGCAACATGGCGTAGGTTTTCCCCACACCGGCGGTTGCGCCAAAGAAGATTTTCAGCTTGCCTCGCACGCGTAGAGCTTTTTCGTGGTGCATCGTTACACGGTTCGCCGGATCGACGTTCTGGGAACTCGGAGTCATCCGCAGAAGCGGGAGCCCTTGCTCACTACATGGTAATTCTATTGGGACCGTGCCGGACGGGTCAATGATGCCGGATCGCCCGGCGGGTTTTTATCGTAGCAGAGACGAAACAGATCCTCACCGGGATCAAGCCAGCATCGGTCGGACTGAAGGTCATGGCGAACGCGTCGGGCTGACGCGCGGGACGAAATCGTGGCGCGTTACTTGCCGGCTTCACCAAGAACGCACCAGAGGCGACGCATGCCGGACTTTTGGTCGGTGACGGCTTGACCGGAAAACAAACTGAGCTGCCAGGCCACGATGTCGTCTGTAGGATGAGGTGTGGCCGTCCAGTAAATGCTGGATTTGATATTGCGAAAGGGATGACCGGCGGGCAGGGAAGGATCCTGTTGGTCGAGATCGACGAGCGTCCGCATTTCGTCGATACTCGGCGGGCGCCACCCTTGCCGGCCGCCCACAGTTTTTGTGGCGCAACGACTCAGTGAACGATCCCATACCTCGAAGATGTAATCCGGTTCCCTCTCCCAGACCAGACCGCTGAGCGAATCCTTCACCGCTTCGCCGTCCAGCATCACGACGAAACGTGAACCGCCATCCTCGGCATGAACCACGCCTAACAGGAGCAGGCTCCAAAGGAACAGAGGACCGACCGATGATCGCCAGACGGGCCGTAGGAGAGACATCATCCGGCAGTGTGCCCGATGTTCGATGCCAATTCAAGGATGAGGGGCGGGCGCGCAGATGGCTACCAATCCAGCCGCCGGTATTGCCGCCGGAGGATCACCGCACCCCAGCAGAGCGCGACGAGCATGAGCGCGGTCCCGATGCTGTACGATGCCTGCGCCAGGCGGTGGTCGTGCGGCAACCAGCCCAGCATGGTGAGGAGATTGTTCCAGTCATGGGCATCGACTTCCTGGCCGGTGAACCCGCCGAGAAGTATCAATTCCATTGCCCGGGCATCGTAAATATAGGGGGCAACATCCATGAAGTTTTCGGCTGCCCACCACAAGGCGACCGAGCCACCGAAAGGATCCCGGGTCTTGAACAGGAACGTCGCCAGACAGAGGAGCGGCATGAGGATCTGTCCGAGACTGCCGCCGAGGATCATCATGAACCGGCCGAACGGCATGAACAACAGATGGCCGGCTTCATGGAAGGGCAGGTTCACGAGATGCAGAAACGACTCGCCCGTATAATTCGTCTCGAGCGGAGTGGTGATGAATTTCAGCCCCCACACCACCAACAACAGGAACACCAGGACGCGTCCACCGAAGTTGAACGGATGGACCGACGCCGGCACCGGGAGCAGCCATTCCCTGATGAAGGTCGGTCCTCCCGCTTGCTGAACCGCCGGATGACGCCGTCTCGACGCAGTCGACGGCGAAAAACTCACGAATTTGGAAAAAATAATACCGCAGCGCATACACTCGATGCGGTCGTCGCCCTGTTCCCATTCGCACTTTGGACAACGCATCGGTCAACGGAGCACGAATGGTTCCCAGGAGAACGTCATCGCGAAAATGGCCAACGCGATCCATCCGACCAGCACGCGAGTACTGCCCAACTCACGACCGGGATTGAGGACCGGTGGATGGGCCAGCCCCATAATCCCGACGAGCCCGACCCATAAGAACCATCCCTTCCAACCCAGCCAACCGAACAACATGAGGATCGGCACCAGGGCGACCGCCACACTGCGCTGTCTCGGTCCCCACAACGCGTAGGCGACGTGGCCGCCGTCGAGTTGGCCGATCGGAAGCAGATTGAGGGAGGTGATGAACAGCCCGAACCAGGCGGCAAATCCGATCGGATGAAGCACGACATCGGCCGTGGGCGAGAGTGGCCCGATGATAAGCCAGGACATGAACTGCAACAGCAGCGGTTCCCCGAGATGGAGACCATAACCGGTTTGGATCGGCACGACCGTCGATAAGCGGAGTCCCACCACCAGGGCGATGACCGCCACTACGAAGCCGGCAATCGGGCCGGCTACTCCGATATCGAACAACGCCCGGCGGTCGGTCACAGGCCCCCGCATGCGAATAATGGCGCCGAACGTGCCGACGAAATGCGGCAACCCCGGCACGAACAAGGGCAACGAGGCCGGCACGCCGTGCAGGCGTGACAGCACGTAGTGGCCCAATTCATGAGTGACGAGGATGCCCAGCAGGGTCGCGGCAAACGGAATGCCCAGCCATAACGCCAACGGATCGTCCACGAGAAAGGCCCAGGGACCAACCAGCGGATTCGTATTGGTCTGGTACGCGCCGGCCCACAGCACGGTGAAGACGGTCAAGAGGAACAGCAGCCCCGGCAGGATCCGATTGGAGAACCATCTCGGGGATTCTTCGGCCCATTCGTCCTCTTCTCCGGCATCGGGCGAAGCAGGATTCAGGTCATCCGGAGACCGGCTCTGGTCCGACTCGTCACGGTGCATGGAGCGCCTCTGACTTATGCGGCGAACGGATTATGGAGCAATTCTTCCCGCACGGTCGTCGCCGGCCCGTGGCCCGGGAAAAGCAGTGTATCCGGGGAAAGTGTCAGCACGCGCTGACGCACCGATGCAAGATGGGTCTCATAGAGCCCGGCAGGATTCGAACGGCCGATCGAACCGGCAAACAATGTATCGCCGACAAAACAGATTGGTGCGCCTGCCTGCTCCACCCGGTAGCAGATTCCTCCCGGCGTATGGCCTGGCGTCGTCACGAATCGCACCGTCAACCCGCCGACCTGCAAGGTCTCACCATCCTGCGGCACAGACAGCAGGTGCTGCGAAGGGCACCAACTCAGGAGATCGAGATCGTCAGGCCCGATATACACCGGCACGGAACCGGCCTTGAGAATGTCCTCGATGCCCTCCGCATGGTCGGAATGGCCATGCGTGAGGCAAATCGCACGCAGCCGGAGATTGCGTTGCGCCAGAAGGTGCTGCATCGCAGCCGCGTTGTAGGCGGTGTCCACCAGGATCGCGTCTCCTCGATCGTGAATGACATAGCCCTTCACCTCATACCCGCCGATCGAGCCCAGAACGGTCTCGACATGCGCCGTCGAGGAAGACACGGACTCCGGCGTCCAGCCAGCAGCGACTTGGCCCAACGGCTCCTCCCTCAAGCCGAGCGCACGGGCCACCGCCGGCAGCTGCTCTCGCTGGCGGGGAGATTGCCCCCGTTCCAACTCAGTCAGTTCGACTTCAGACAGTCCGCTCTCACGCGCCACATCGGCCACCGAGCGCCGCTGCCCCGTCCTGGCCTTCTTCAGAATATCGCTCAGTTCGTCTTCAAGTGGCATGGTCACCTATAGAGTTGCGCAGGACATTGACCGAGGAGACAGGTTCAGGCCTCATTGAGGCAGACCTCCCATGCCCGCACCATCGAGAGGTCCACGTCGATCAGGATCACGGAGCGCAATGTCCGTGGAACGAACGCCTTGATTTCCCGCACCATCTTCTTCGCCGCATCGTGAGCAGGCACTCCGCCGACTCCGGTCCCCATCCCGGGAATCGCGATCGATTCGTACGCTTGTTCATCGGCCAGCATGAGAGCCGCTCTGGTCGCCAATGCGACATTGTCTGCCGGAATGCGCATGGCGGGCTCCGGCATGGTCGGCGCGTGAATAATTCCTTTGAATGTTGTCTTTCCGCCTGTTGTCAGCACCGCCTGTCCCACGGCGATGGGCGCATTCGCCCGAGCCTGCGCCTCGACGTCCTGGCCTGCCGCGCGCCTGATCACTCCCGCCACACCCCCACCCATGACGCCATGACTGTTGGCGGCGTTCACGATGAGGTCAGCTTCGGCGTCAAGGATGCTACCCTGGATCACAGACACCAACAGAGACAAGGCTCACTCCGCGCACTGATTGCCACCGCCGATTTAGCCTAGGCCGGCGATGACCCGTCGGTAGTCGTCTTCCGAAAACGTCTTCAGCGTCGTGGAACGGACACTCCCCAACGAGCCAATCTTGAGTCCAAAACCCGCCATTTTGTCGTCCGTCGGCATCTCAACCACGACCACCAGATCATATTGTCCCATCGTGAGATAGAACGCTTTGACCTCGCCACCCATGTCCCTGGCGAGTTTCTTCACCCCATCCAAACGCTTGGGAGAATCCGCCACATTCTTGATTCCCTGGTCCGTCCAATTCAGGAGCATCAGATAGGTCATCATGGCTGCCTCCATATGTTACCAGTCAGATCGACGGTTGCATCGGCCCCCATCAGCGAGGGTCCTGGATCGGCTGTTCATCGTAGCGTATCTTCCATTCGAGCCCGCCCACGGCTCAATCTTCAGCTCTCCGGCGCCAACGTAATTTCCTTCACGTCCCCGAATCCCGCCAGTACCTTCGACAGGGCTTCACCGGAACCGACCGCCAGAATCCGCAATCGCTCCGGATTGAAATGGGCCTTGGCCGCGTTTTGAATGTCTTCCTTCGTCAGCTTGACCACCTTGTCGCGGATCTGCTGGAGCCAATCTCTCGGCAACCCGTCATATTCCAGATCCATCAGACGATTCACGATGCTCGACGCGCTGGTGAACGAGAAGACGAACGAGTTCACATAGGCTTCCTTGGCTTCCTCCAGTTCGAGATCGGTCACCGGCTCATTCCGCATCCGTTCCATGTTGGCCACGAAGCGATTGACCACCTCCTGCGTCGAAGAGAGTTTGGTCTCGGCCCGCATGAGCCACACGCCTTGATCGTACACGCTGGCCCGCAGGCCGCTTCCCACGGAATAGGCCAGGCCGCGCTTCGTCCGCACGTCGTTGAATAGCCGGCTGCGGAAGGAACTGCCCCCCAGAATATCGTTGGCAATGGCCACGGCCACGTAGTCCGGATCGGTCTCTCTGATCGTCAGATGTCCCACCCGCAGGTGGGTCTGCGACGTGCCCTTGTTCACGAATCGCACGGCAGCGGTCTTGAAGTCGGCCGCCGGAACATCGGGAATCACGACCTCGGGCACCGCACCGTTGGCCCAATCGCCAAAGACTTCGCGCAGCAATTCCAACATGGAGGCCTTCTCGAAATCGCCCGTGATGCCCAGAATGATGCCGTTGGGGTGAACCGTCTGTTGGTGAAACCCCACGAGGTCTTCCCGCGTGATCGAGTCGATGGACCGCACGGTGGTCTCTCGCGCGCTGGGATGCGTGCTACCGTAGAGGAGCTTGGCAAATTCCCGTCCGACGATCGAACCGGGACTGTCCTGACGGCGGCGAACCCCTTCCAGCGACTGCAATTTCGCCAGCTCCACTCGACTCTGCTCGAAGGCCGGGCGGCGCAACAGATCGGCAAAGATCTGCATGCCGCGTTTCAGGTCCTTCTTCAGCACATCCAGCGAGGCGGAGCCGGACTCCCGGCCCATTCCGATCGACAGGTTGGCCGCTAACTGTTCGAGCTCTTCATCCACCTCTTCCGGGGACATTCGCGCCGATCCGCCGGTTCGCATCACCGCACCGGTCAGTCCGGCCAGGCCCACCTTCTCAGCCGGGTCCAGCCAGCTGCCGGTTCTGAGGGTGGCGTTCACGGTTACCAACGGCAATTCGTGATCTTCAAGAAGATAGACGACCATGCCATTGTCCAGCACGACCCGATCCGCGTCGGGCGGGTTGAAATCGACCGTCGGGAAACGCATGGCGCGTGGATCCTTCAGCGCCAGGTCCGCCGCCAGCCCCGGCGCGATCTGTGTGACCAGCAACATCAGTATGGCCAGCAGCGAGATGCCATTCATCTTCTTCAGCATGCCTGTGTCCCCTCCGACGGTCTCCTCACGTCTCATCAATGACATGTCGACATATTCACGGCTCATCGCTGCACCTCGCCGGCCGCCGCCATTTTTTTCTCGGACACCTTCTTGACGAGCACTCCGACGGTTCGATTGGCCTTGGTCAGATACTGAGAGGCCACCCGCTGCACATCGGCGGGTGTCACCGCTGCAATCCGGTCGCGCGCATTGATGACATAGCGCCAACTCCCCGCCACGGTCTGGTAAAAGGCCAGCTGCGAAGCCAGTCCGCTATTAGACCGGAGTGACCGCACGAGATCCGCGTCCAATCCATTGAGGACCCGTTCGAATTCCTTGGCCGATATGGGTTCCTTCTTCAGCCGTTCGAGTTCCTCATAAATCGCCGCTTCCACTTCCTCGGTGGTATGGGGAGCAAGTGGGGTCGCGGCAATCACAAAGAGGTTCGGCGCACGAACGCCCGGATAGTTCGTATCCGACAGCACGGAAGCCGCCAGACGTTTCTCGCGCACCAGCGTGCCGTAGAGCCGCGACGTCACGCCTTCGGTCAGCACTTCGTCGATGACGTCGAACACAAAATCATCAGGATGCCCGATGGTCGGCTTGTGGTACCCGATGGCCAATGCCGGTTCGGCATCAAACTCGATCTCCACTCGCCGCTCCCCGCGCTGCGGAGGCTCCTCCGTGACCAGGGCCGGAATCGGAGGCGCGGCCGGGATCCTGCCGAATGTCTGCTCGATGAGAGTGATGACCTCTTTCGGATTGATGTCGCCGACAATCGCGACCGTGGCGTTATTGGGGCCGTAATAGGTCTTGAAAAATTCCTCCGTCGCGCCCGGCGTGAGGGAGACAATGTCTGAGCCCCAACCGATGGTCGGCACGCCGTATTGATGGGCCTGGAATGCCGTGGACGTAAAGGTTTCGTAGAGCAGTCCGTTCGGGCTGTCGTCGGTGCGGAGTCGCCGCTCCTCCATGACGACACCGCGCTCCTTGTAAAACTCACGCAGCACGGGATGCGCCATCCGATCCGACTCCAACGCCGCCCAGAGGGCCAACCGGTTGGCCGGCAGGCTGATCACGTACCGCGTAATGTCCTTGCCGGTCGAGGCATTGAGTCCCACGCCGCCATGCCGCTGATAGAGCAACGCCATCTCGTTACCCACGACATACTCGCGCGCCTTGTCCTGCAACTCAGTGAATCGCTGCTGAAGCTGTTGCACAGCCTCGGAGTTCACCACCGCCTTACCCTCCAACTGCGCGCGTGTGGACTCCTCGCGTTCCAGCCGCTCGAGTTCCGTCCCGACCCGGGTCAACTCGTCCAGCACGGCCTGCTCTTTCTCGTAATCCTTCGTTCCAACGGTCCGGGTGCCCTTGAAGGCCATGTGTTCATACAGATGGGCCAACCCGGTCTGTCCGACCTGTTCATTGACGCCCCCGACCCCGAACGTCATGTTGATGCTGACGATGGGCGCTTGATGCCGCTCCACCATCAGTACGGTCATGCCGTTCCCCACTTTATGTTCAATGACCCGGTCGGCCAGGCTCGGCGAGCCCGCATGGATCGGGGCGGCGGTGATGACTGCCACCGCGAGGATCAGAAATGCTACGGTTCGTGTTCGCTGGATGCTGCTCATATAAATAGCTCCATCAATTCTTCCGGTCGTTCAATGAACCAATCCGGCTGGCAGGCGGCCATCTTCTGACGGTTACCCATGCCATACCCCACCGCACAGACGCGGATACCCGCATTGTGGCCGCCATTGATGTCGTTGGTGCTGTCACCGACCAGCACGGTACGGTCTTTCTGGACGCCGAGCTGCTCCATCACATGCACCAGCATCCCCGGCTCCGGCTTGAGGCCGAAGCCGTGGTCTCCGCCGACGACGTAGTCGAAATGCTGGGCGCCCAGGCCGGTCAAAATCACATTCGTATATTCAATGGATTTGTTGGTCGCGACCGCCTTTTGTTTGGAGGCGAAATGCGTCAGCACCCGGTCGATCCCCGGATAGAACACGGTGCGATCCAGGCAATGCGCCAGGTAGTGAGTGCGGAAGACGCGCAGCGCCTCGTCATACAGCTCCTGATTGCCCTCCCCGACGGCCAGTCGCAACAGTTTCTTGACCCCGTCTCCCACGAAACCGAAGATTTCTTCCTGCGAGCGCTCCGGCTTGCCCAGATCGCGCAGGGTCAAATTCACACTGTCGGCAATGTCCCACTTCGATTCGATCAGTGTGCCGTCCAGATCGAAGATGAGGAGATCTATATCAGCTTTCTTCATCATTCCTTCGCCTTTCGCAATTCCGCCTGCAAGGCCGCCAGGGACGCCTGCCGGGTTCCATCTTTCTCTTCGAGCAGCGCCTGTCTCACAAAACTCAGCAACCGCTTCTGCCCGACATGGGGCGGCAGAATCGGATCCATGATCTTCCACCGGGCTCCCTGCACCTTGAGGCGAACCCGCACCTGTTCGGTGCCCGGTTCCGGCACGAAGCCGGCGGAGCCCATATACATGACGCCCAGGACCTGAAACTCGACCGGCACCAACACTTCAAGCCTGCTCACGATCTCCCACTTTCTAAAATCGTCCGGAACGGTGAACCCCGTGATCACGATGACTTTTCCCCAGACCGGCTCTTCCTTCCAATCCACCAGACCAGCCACGGACTCGAAGGAACTCGCATCGAGTCGCACCCCTTTGTTGTCGAGTGCAAAATATTTCTCCACGACTTTGGCCGGAGAATGCGAGATGGAATTGGTTTGCGCAAAAGCCTGCACGGTTGAGAGCGCCAGCAACAGGACGCCCGACAGCACTCTTGTGGCGCGCGCCAGTCCTTGCCTGTCCATGGACTAGCCTACCTCGTGTAACTTCATCAGGTTGGTCCCGCCCGGATGCCCGATCTTCGTGCCGGACAGAATGACGATGCGTTCACCGGTGTTCACGAGTCCTTCCGCTTTCAATCGTCGCTCTGCCTCGTTGACCCGTTCATCGGTCGTCGGAATCTGCGCCATCGTGTAGGGCAGCACTCCCCAGTACAAGGCCATTTGCCGGCGGATCGTGGCGAACGGCGTGAACGCGATCACCGGCGCAACCGGTCGTTGTTTGGACATGAACCGTGCGGTCATACCTCGTTCACTGAAGGCCACGATCGCGCTGGCCCCGGTCACCGACGCCGCTGAAAAGGCCGACAGGCAAATCGCCTCCTCACAGGTCAGGTGGGCCTGGTCAGCCGGAGCCCGCCGGACAAATCCCGGTCCTGTTTCAACCTCGGCCGCCCGCACGATCCGGTCCATCACCTGGACCACTTCAACCGGATACTGTCCGACCGCCGTTTCGGCGGAGAGCATCACGGCATCGGTCCCGTCGAACACCGCATTAGCCACGTCTGACGCTTCCGCCCGGGTAGGCCGCATCTGCTTCGTCATCGACTCCAGCATTTGGGTGGCGGTGATCACTAGCCGGCGATGACGGTTGGCCGTGGCGATGATCCGCTTCTGCAGGACCGGCACCGCTTCAGGCCCCAGTTCCACCCCTAAATCGCCGCGCGCCACCATCACCCCGTCCGCCTGCGCGAGAATGGCCTCCAACTCCGTCACCGCCTCCTGCCGCTCGATCTTGGCGATTACCGGCACGTCTCCGCCATAATCGGCAATCAGTTGCTTGGCGGCGATGATGTCTTCCGCGCCCCGGACAAACGAGAGGGCGATAAAATCGACGCCCTGCGCCACGCCGAACCGTAAATCCTCCCGATCCTTTTCCGTCAAGGTCGGTGCGCTGACGACCGTGCCCGGCAAATTCATGCCCTTGTGGGCGGTTACGCGACCACCCGCGATCACCGTACATTCCACCGTGCCATCGACGATTCGATTCGCCTTCAACTCCACCAGTCCGTCGTCGATGAGGATCCTGGCCCCGGGACGAATGTCTGTCGTCAGCGCGTGATAGGTGACGGGAATTTCCCGCACGGCCGAACCGTCGGCGACCGTCCTGGCCCCGAGTTGCCCGCCGGAGCGTAGTGTCATGGTTCGCAACCGGACGGTCTGCCCTGCCAGAAGTTCGATCCCGGCGTCGGGAAGATCGCCGACCCGGATACGCGGGCCTTGAAGGTCTTGAATAATTGCTACCGCCAGTCCGTGCCGGTCGGCCGTCTCACGTATGATCTTAATCGCATGGCCGTGCGACTCATGCGTGCCATGAGAAAAATTCAATCGAGCGGCGTTCATCCCACTCCGTATGAGCTGCTCGATGACGACCGCACCATCGCTCGCAGGCCCGATCGTGCAGACGATTTTTGCTTTTCGCATGGTCCAATTCTTCTGGCTTGACAAGATGTGGCCGGCACACCATCTTGTACGTGAGAGGCAGATTTTGCATCAGGCACCCCGGTCGACGATCGGGTCATTCTAACAAACACATCCGCATGCCGCAAAAGAACATCCACATCCCATGCGGAGAAAAGCGGCGCCGATCTCATTAAAATTCACTTATCAACCAGGATCCAACGAGGCAATGCATGAGCGCATCGGACGTGTCGCCAACCGAGCAACTGGATTTTGTCACCCTGAAGGGCTTGCTGGCTTATGGAGAGATGCTTGCCCGCCGGACATCGAGCGACCGGTATGTCCTGCCCCCGCCGCCGCCGGCGACCGATCGACGGCAGCTCGTCGAGCAGGTGCTCCCGCGTATCAAAACATTCGTGCACGGCCTGCCGTCCGGCCTTCCCAGCGCTGAAGCCTATCGTAACGCACGGCATGACCTGGTCGCCGGGGCCTGTGGCGGAGATCCGTTGGTCTTCTATGCGGCCTGGAACCTGCTCCTGGCGCGCGGCGAATTATCGGCCCTCTATCGAGCACCGATCGGCGCCACGCAAAAACCCGCGCATCGCCGTCCGGTGGCCATCGTGCCGCGTGCGAACCTGACCCCGCAGCTGGCCGAAGGGCGCATCGTGCTGGATCTGGGCGACGATCGCTTCTGGCTGCTTCCCCGGGACTTGGCCGACCGCACCCTCTTTTTCACGATGCGCCACGGCGTGTCGGAAGTCGAGAGTAAAACCCATCGCGTCGGACGTCGTCTCGCCAACGTCCTGGACGAGGAACGGGGCGTTCCCAGAGCCGAAGCGGTCGGAGCGGCGTTGGCCAGGATGGTGGGCGTGGTCGGCCAGCAACTCGGCTATCTCAAGCTTCACAACTACCTGGATGCCTGCACATTTCTGCATCTGATCAGCCGGAGCCCGAATACGGAACAACTGTGCCGGCGAATCACCACGGCTCTGATGCCCGATCGGGCCGATGCGGTTCATCCCCAGTTGGAAGCGACGTTGGAATCACAAGACTTCGGCTGGGTGACCGGCATGGAAAAACAGGCGGAAGTCGAGGCGGCCGCGCAGGCGTTCGGCGTCGAGGCCAAAACCGCCAAGCGCCTGATCAAACATCCATTCTATTGTTACCCCGGAGGGCATTCATTTTTTGATCTGTATGTCGATGTCATCGACGGCCTGCACCGGCTGGGCCACTCCCACCCCGGGCAGGTCCTCTGTCTGTACACTCACAGTTCCACCCTGCGTGCCTTACGCATCTATCTCGATCCCCGGCCCTTCCGCGAAGCCTTCACCGAGTTCGGCGAGTACAAGGAAGGCCAGGACAACGTGGTGCTGCTCACCCTGGAAAACGGGAAACTTTCCGGCTATTCGACCGCCGTCGGATTGATCGAAAGCGATCGCGTTGCGCGTGAAGCCTGGGTCGCCACCGAACGGGAGCGAAGCCAGCGCGTGACGCTCAAGCCGCGACGGATCAAGCGCCTGCTCGCCCTGGTGTCCGGAGGGGACTTTGCAGGAGGCGGCGCCGCGTTAAAAGAATTGCGCGTCACAGGGAACCGGTTCGGCCTGGAAGTGCTCTTCGTCCGCCACGGGTTCCTCGGCCTGGCCAACAACTGGATCGATGCCGTATCCGAGGAAGACACGCGCGGGATGAGCAGTCACGCCAGCAGTCCGATCGGAAGCAGCCGCTTCGAGGACTTCAAGGACGAGCAGGTGCAGCATGCCGCCATGCGTTCGCTGACTGCCTATCGAGACGACTCTGCCCTCATCGTACTGGGCGGCGATGGAAGCCTGCGCGGCGCCAGGGCCATGTACGAAACGTTCGGTATGCAGGTCGTCGGCATTCCCGGGACGATCGACAACAATATCGCCGGCACGACCTCATTGGGATTTCATTCAGCGGTGGCACTTGCGAATCAATCGATCGAATCCCTCAAGGCCACCAGCGCCGCTATGGGCAGCATTTTCTTTGTGGAAGTCATGGGGGCCGGGTCCGGCCACCTGGCGCTGGCCTGTGCCTATCAAGCACGGGCGGAAGGTATTTTGGTCAACGAGCATCCCGATCCGGATGCCTACATCGAGGAAATCGTCCTGGGTACGTTGAAACACACGTTGGGCGTCCCCAACAAGAGTCACATTTTCGTGGTGGCGGAGCGAACTCCCCATCGGCATCACCGGGAAGGCGGAGTCCATGGTTTGGTGGATTACGTCGCGAACACCATCGCGAAATGGCCTGTGCGACGGTCACAGTCCGTCCACTATTCCCTGGCCTCGGCCACGAAGGCCACGATTCTCGGGCATACGCTCCGAGGGGCGCCACCGACGCCGGAAGACAAAATGATTGCCCAGCATCTGGCCTATGAAACCGTGCGCCGGCTCGTCGAGCAACCGGAAACCATTGTCGGCTGCATGGTGGCGTACCGGGACTCGACGACGCTTGAAACCATTCCCCTGCATGCCCTCTCCCCCAAGCCTTTCGATTGGGAATTGTTTACCCGCATGCATGGGTCGGAGTTGCCTTTCGAAAAAGTGTGAGATGGGGCCGACGCCACCGCCACAGAGGATCAGGCCACGTTGACCCCTCCCATGCGACATGCTAGGGTCAATACTTGTTGAAGCGAGGAGGCGTTATTCAGCATGCCTGTTCGAGACTTCATCGGATTGCTGCTGTGGCTGTGCGTCGCCGTGTTTGTTCACCTGGACGTCCCCTTCGCAGCGGCTGATGCAACCGTCCAGGATCTCCCGGTCCAGACAGTCCCACCCGTGCCAGCCGACAAGCCTGACCCGTCACACGATGGGGTAGGCGCCAAGTCCGGGGTTCAGGCATCCGGTCCGGCAGTGACCGTTCCAGAGGCGGCGCAGCAGACGCTCAAAGCCCTCGAAGCCCGTCACGGTAATCCCTTGCCCGGTTATGTCGGGGGACGCACCTTTCGGAATCGCGAACACGCGCTTCCCCGTGGCCGGTACCGGGAATACGACGTGCACCCCAAGGTGCCCGGAAAAAATCGAGGACCGGAACGGATCGTCATCGAGCAGCGCACCGGCAAAGCCTTCTACACCGCGGATCACTACCGCTCATTTATTCCAATGAATTGAGGATACATGTCGATCATCGCGCTCCAATCGATCAAGAAGCCGTGGGCGCATCTCCTGGTGCATCCCGAGGGACAGACACTCGAGAAGATTCTATCGGTCCCTGCGCATTTCGTGATCAAGACCGTCTCCGGCAAGAAATGCAGAACAAAAGCAGGGCTCCTGGACGAATTCAGCCGTATCTTTTCCTTTCCGGAATACTTCGGCCATAACTGGGACGCACTCGAGGAATGTCTGGCTGATCTCGAGTGGCTTCCGGCGAAGGGCTATCTGATCGTGGTGACGGAGGCCGATCAAGTGCTGACGAAGCCAGATGAGGAAGATGACTTCGAAACGTTCGTCGAAATTTTGAGCGAAGCCGGAGAAGCCTGGAGCCTCAGGGAGTCTGACGAGGCGACCGGAAACGGCCTTCCTTTCCACGCCGTGCTGGCCGTGGCCGACAGCCATAAGCGCGCCCGGCACAACTGGTTCGCCCCTCCATTAGTGATGGACCGCAAGACCGCAAGCCCTCCGCCATCCAAGGGATCGAAGAAACAGACTCATAAGTAGCGGGCGTTCTCGACGCGGAGCAGACCCTGCCGATCTCGCCGCAACAGGTCCCGCAGGGTCCTGGCGTGGCGTTGGTAACCCGATCGGCAACGCAGGGCGGAGTCGTTCGAACGCCGCGAGCGTCCGAATAGCAGCAGGACATTCAGGCATGATGATCGATCCGCTGGAGTTCCGCGGCAAGGTTCCGGAAAGAAACATGATGGAGAGGGAGTCGAATTGCTTGCGAGTAGAGGTCGCGCAGGATATGTAGCGGTCCGGAAACTACCGTCTCAATGAGCCGAGTCCCCAATGTGTCAGTTTCCGACAGACCCGGCGCAAATACGAGAGCAGCCATAGCCGGGAATCGACGACTTTTCCCACTCCCGTTCTCAGCGACGTGAAATGATCCCCACAGAGCCCATGCGTTTCCCTGGGATCATCCAATGGCAACTTGTGACGCAGAAACGACGGCCTACCGTCCCGCACACACCAAGCGCACAACACTTTCACGGCTGGACTCCACTCAAAGGGGTTTCTCGACCATTGAACTTCTCCTAGGGCAAGACTCGCGCCATTGCATGGTGAGAGCGATGGCACGCAATCATTTCGATAGCATACCGCCCCGGTTCCAGAAGGATATCACCTGTTCCAAGCATGGCCGGCGTGACATTACGGCAATGATTGACGCTTTTTGGCTACAGAATCCGATGGCGGCTGCACCAAAGCCGCCTGCCGCCCGGTTGTACTGCGGTCGCGGGACTGGCCAGCACTCGTATCGACAACACACGGTCAATGGAGGCTGGTCATTCAACACGGGTCACCGCCGCGGAGGGCACCTGGCTAATAAGGACTGCTTGATAGCGTCCTGAGGTCTTGTCGCCATCGCGAGGAATCTGCGGCTCCCGGCCGTTGCCCAACTGTTGGAGGTGGATGACACAGATGCCGTGCGTCTCACGTACATCCCAGAGAGGAGCCTTCTCTCGCAGGAACCCGACCTGTCCCTCGCTCTTGCACCATGAACAGATGACCTTCATCGCCTCCTCCCCACCCACGGTGATGCACGGTGTTGAGCAAAAGCTACGCCAGCGGGTAAAGATCGATCATTCACGGCAATCCCGGGTTGTCTTGCGTGATTTCATCAACCGAATGATCGCCTCTGTTTCGGATGAGATACCTGCCCCTATCCAATCCTGGACAATCAGTAGGGGCTCTCCCTGAGAGATGTGTCGTCCGGGTCTTCCCTCATGGCTCGATGCCCGGTCGCAATTGACCGTTTTGAATTTCCCATGGTAGGTTGGCCCCCCAGTCTCACCGGCGTGATGAAAGAGGCCCATGAAAACAGAACGATCCGAACAACTTTTCGCAGAATCGCAACAAGTCATTCCCGGCGGAGTGAACAGCCCTGTGCGAGCCTTTCGCTCGGTCGGCGGCCATCCCCTCTTCATCGCCCGCGCCAAGGGCTCGCGGCTGTACGACGTCGATGGGAACAGCTACATCGACTACGTGCTCTCCTGGGGACCGATGATCCTAGGCCATGCGCCCGTCACCGTCACCAAAGCCATTCAACAGGCCGCCGCGAACGGGACAAGTTATGGCGCGCCGACGGAGCTGGAGATCCAGCTCGCGACCATGATTCGTGAAGCCCTGCCGTCCATGGAGCAGGTCCGTCTGGTGAGTTCAGGGACAGAAGCAGTCATGAGCGCCGTGCGAGTCGCCCGTGCCTACACGAAGCGCGACGGCATCCTGAAGTTTGAAGGTTGCTACCACGGCCACAGCGACTATCTGCTCGCGAAAGCCGGGTCGGGGTTAGCCACCCTGGGGATTCCCGACTGTCCCGGCGTGCCGGAGGATTTCACGAAACACACGTTGACGGCGCCCTATAACAATGTTCAGGCGCTCACGCAGCTCATTAAGAAGCATGAACGCCAACTGGCCTGCGTCATTGTGGAACCCATTGCCGGCAACATGGGAGTGGTTCCACCTTCGCCGGAATTCCTGCAGGCGCTGCGCAAGCTGACGGATGCGCACGGCATGTTGTTGATTTTCGACGAAGTCATCTCGGGATTCCGCGTGCAATACGGCGGGGCGCAAACACTATTCGGCATCAAGCCCGATCTCACGATCCTGGGCAAGATTATCGGCGGCGGCCTTCCGGTGGGAGCCTACGGCGGTGCGAAGGACATCATGAAGATGATCGCCCCATCCGGCCCTGTCTATCAGGCAGGAACGTTGTCAGGCAATCCACTGGCGGTGACGGCCGGGATCGAAACATTGAAGCGTCTGAAGAAACCCGGCGTTTATGAACAACTTGAACAACGGTCAGCCGAGATGGCCGACGGGCTGGGACAAGCGGCCAAGCAAGCGGGCGTGCCGCTCACGCAAACCCGTGTCGGCTCGATGATGGGTGCGTTCTTTACGCCCGGACCGGTGGTGGACTGGGGGACAGCCAAGAAATGCGACACGAAGGCCTACGCGAAGTTCTTTCACCAGATGCTGGCGGCGGGCATTTATCTCGCTCCGTCACAGTTCGAAGCGGCGTTCATGTCCCTCGCCCATTCACCACGCGACATCGAACGCACCATCAAAGCCGCACAAGCGGCGTTCAAGAATCTCTAGATCATTACGCCTGCTCACCAGGCGGGCGGTGGGGCGCTTACCGACCGTATCAAAACCGATACGCCAGGTGCCCATTCGGATACAGGACGAAGCCGGGAATCGTACTCGGCGTAGGCACAGCAGGATGCTCAAAACGGCTCCCCAGCAAGTCCGCAGCGAGCGCACACCCGAGCGGTACATTGCAGGCACAAATGGGGCGCGAACGATGCTGGGGACCGTTTTCAGCATGCAAATCTATTCGTCGTCGTCCTCGTCCTCCGCATCCAATACTTCCTGGCGCTTCTGCTCTTCCATTGCGTTGTGCAGGAGCATGCGGACAAACATCGAATAGAGCGACCCTTTTTCCAGGGTGCCACCGGGAGGTATCGCGATCTTCCCTTCCTTGATCATGCGATCCATCCAGGCTTTCTGGTCCGGAGCGATCAGGATCGGGACCTCGACCAGACCCACTTTTCCAAACATATCCATATGGGACTCTCCTATGGTGCGTGGGTGCTTAATGACAAGAGCGAATGGCACAGGCTATCAGCCCTCGGCCATGCGTTTCCCATCCGAAGGGGCATTTGAGCATGCGGTTTTTCGGCTTGTCAACCGCGGAGGCCTACACTTCCCCGATGGCACGGAGCCTGCTTTGTCTTTCCTCGCCAACAAGGAGGACAGCGCACATGTTAAACAGATTCGTACCGGGTTCCCGCTTTCTGAGCCCGTTGACCTGCTTCCTCCTCGTCGCCTCGCCGGTCGCACCGGCCGCCGGTGTGGTGGAAGAGAGTCGCTCCACGCTTCACACCTATGCGCCGTCAGTTCCAGGCGGCCCGATCCCGTTTCATTGCAACGACTGTTGGGATCTGAGGCCCGAAACTGGCCAGCCACTGCCTCAGCATCAGGCTCCGCGTTATCGACGTGGTCATCATGACCGAGGCCTTCGTCCGCACAAGCACCCTTTCGCCAAAAAGTCGCGTGTTCATAACAGAGGGCTTCGATTGCTCCATCGACATGCCCTGTCACTGGGAGGCTTTGAACGCACCCTTCAACCCTGGCAAATACGCGCCGTGGACGGAGACACGATTCGTTTTGGCAGGGACCGCATTCGCATCCGCGGATACAACGCCCCGGAGCTGTCGGAACCGGGAGGCTGGGACGCCGCAATCCGACTCGAGCGGCTGCTGCGGGAAGGCCCGATTACGATCCTACCGCATGGCCACGATGTCTACGGCCGGACGTTGGCCGATGTCTTCGTGAATGGACACAATGTGGCGGAGCCCATGATTGCCGAGGGATACGCGAGAAGGGGATAGCGCGCGTCCATCGTCACTCCAGGGTTGTTGGCCATCCAGACAGGCCGGCCGCGCTACCCTGAGCCTGCCGACCCGGCAGAGATGGACCGCGAGGCCACAGGAACGGACGCGGGGGCACGTATTCCCGGGTAGCCTCATTGACAGAAGCTCAAGAGAGGCTGAGAATCTTTGCAAGTCCCGCCGAAGAATGCGAAGGTGTTGGGAGAGGCCGCCACTGAATGCCAGGCTCCCCTCACCCGTCAACTGTCCGTCCGCAATCGCAACGGAGAATTCTATGAAGGTGCGCCGTATTGTCGCCAACATTCAGGCGTCTGACCACGCGAAGGCCGAGCGGTTCTACCGGGACCTCCTTGGCCTTGACGTGCTGATGGATCTCGGCTGGATACAGACATTTGGCTCGAGTAACACCATGACCGTCCAAGTGAGCGTCATGTCAGAAGGAGGCTCCGGAACTCCTGTGCCTGATCTATCGATTGAGGTCGAGGATCTTTCCGCTGCGCTCGACAAAGTCAAGAAAGCCGGCATTGCGATGGAATACGGACCGGTCGACGAGCCTTGGGGAGTCCGCCGCTTTTACATTCGGGACCCTTTCGGCAAGCTACTGAATATCCTGGAACATCGGTAACGGGCGCTCACAGGCCGCGACCCATCCGCTCACGCAAACCCACGTCATGAACCGGCGCGCCGTAATTCCGGTAGCCCGGGTCGGCTGGCATAATGCGACGCTGTTCTTAACTGCCTCGCTGTCATTCCCGAACAGACAGCCTGGCCGGCGCAGCACTCCGCGTCGCGCATCGAGGGCAAGCCCGAGATTCCCCTGTGAGAAATCAAGAGGCCAAAGCCTTCGTCATACGCCTGGTTTGATTCGGACCGGCAAGCGAGTACAATTCCCCCCACGCCCCCGACGCAACCGGCAGTGCCCCTCTTTGCCAGCTGCACTGGATGTTCATATATTTCGTCCAAGAATCTCCACGCTCAACCGATCACCTAACAGAGAATCGTGCCACCGTCGCAGGGGGCTACACTCCCGCGCGATCAGGCCTACCGCACCCCGGAAGGAGCCCAACTCATGAATGATCGAATACGCTTTCTGCTGAACCGCGTGAAGGAACGGCTCTGGGTCCGGCCACTCGCGATGTGCCTTCTGTCCGTAGCGGGAGCCTACCTGGCGAAGATGGCAGACTATGCCAACATCGATCGCTTCGTGCTGGACATAACGCCCGATTCTCTGGAGACCCTGCTCAAAATCATATCCGCAAGCATGCTGGTAATCGCCACCTTCGCGGTCGCCTCCATGGTATCTGCCTTCGCATCCGCGAGCAGCACCGCCACACCCCGATCGTTCTCTCTCGTCGTCTCCGACGACGTGTCTCAGAATGCGCTCTCCACTTTCATCGGCGCGTTCATCTTCAGCATCATCGCGTTGATCGCCTTGAAAAACGGCTACTACGACACAGTCGGCCGGTTTGCGCTCTTCACCCTGACCTTGATTGCATTCGCCGTCGTAATTCTAACTTTCGTGGCGTGGGTGGATCGTATCGCGCGCCTCGGACGCCTCGGAGCCACCATCGACAAGGTGGAGAGGGCGGCGATGGCCGCATTTAAACAGCGTCGATCCGCACCGACGCTGCGCGGTCTGCCTCTGGTGGGACATCAGCACGGTGGTGCCGCCGTGTATGCGGATTCGATCGGGTATGTCCAACGCATCGATGTCAACGCCCTGCAGCGCCAGGCGGAAAAATCCCAACTGCGCATCACGGTGGCGGCTCTGCCCGGCACGTTCGCCGCGCCAAACCGTGCGCTGGCCTACGTCATGGCAGACCCGGGCAACCTCATGGAGATCGAATCCAACCAGATTGCCGCTGCGTTCACCATCGGACACGACCGGGTCTTCGACGAAGATCCGCGATTCGGTCTGGTCGTGTTGTCAGAGATTGCCAGTCGGGCGCTCTCACCTGCGGTCAACGATCCCGGAACCGCGATCGACATCCTCGGGACCTTGATCAGACTGTTTGCCTTCTGGAACGAACCGCTGAAAGACGGTGATAAGCAGCCGACTGACTGCGATCGCGTGGCGGTGCCGGAACTCTCTATGCGGGATCTGTTCGACGACGCCTTCACCGGCATTGCCCGGGACGGCGCCGGCTCCATCGAAGTTGTGGTACGGCTGCAGAAAGCCCTGGCGTCGCTCGCATGGATCGGCAGCGCGACCATGCGGGAGAGCGCGACTCACCACGGCCGGCTCGCCCTGGCCAGGGCGGAGAAGGCGCTCCAGCTACCGGAGGATGTAGAGGTGGCGCGACAGCTGGCGGCCTTCGCCAAGATGGGCTGAGCAGGCCTCACGGTCGTCAGGAGTCACCCGTAGCGGGACAAGATTTCAGGTCTTGGCCGGACGGTCTGAACCATGGGGGGAGCGACGTCCCGAGCGAGCGTGGAGCGCATCGCCTTCAGGGAAACACGAAGGATGGTATTCAGCTGCGCGTGACCGCGATGTGTGTCGATGTTGAGGAAATGGACTCGCTCGCCGATCGGCATAGACTCGCACCTCCGCCTCAGGTCCTGGAATCGTTGAGTAGAAATCACCCTCCGTATCCGTTTCGATACGCCGCGGTATCGCTTCTGATACTGCGCTGAACCACCCTTGCACATTGGCACGGCGCTGGTTCGCCAATCCTCTCAGAACTTGAGCTCACCCTAATAGTATTCCGTTTCTGAGACCGGGCATCCGTTTTGCTCAGTCTAGGTAGCAAGAACCGGAATGCACATCATGGCTACTGTCAGTTTCAACAGATGGCTCAAGGACGGATCCTCAGCCCTAGTACGCCATCAAGCCCTGACTCACGCGAATGGCCTCGAAGCGAACGGGGATCAGCCAATGGACGCAAACAAGGAACTACCCACGCCACCGCTTCTGGGCTGGTTCGACTATGGAACGCAGGCAACAACCAAATGCTGGACGTGGCTCGCAGGTGCGAGGGGCCGGGCGGAACATACATTCCTCACCCCGGAGTTGCTCTTTCCCTTGATCTACGGAGCAGCACTCGCCGCAAACTTATCGTGGGTCTGGATCGCACTCGGCCGCCCGTTCCATCCGGCATGGATCGTCGCGCCGCTCGTGATGTTTCTGACGGCCGACTGGACGGAACAGCTTTTCCACCTGGCACAATTCCGTCACTATCTTTCCTCGGACGAGGGGCGCAGTCAAAACCTGTGGCTCCTGGCCTCCGGCTATGTGATGGTGCTTAAGATGTGGCTCACCACCGGTCTCTACGTGAGCCTGGGCGGACTAATCGTCAGAATGATTGTCACGCTCTCGGATCGGCGGGTGGTGTCTACAGCCGCGGAATAATGATTGGTCGTCAGGAACTCTTTGTCGAGGGAAGTGGTACAGCCAAATGACAACGGCCCGCATGAGAAGCGACTGCCTCGAATTATTGAGCGTGCGTTCCCCCGCCGGCGGGCCACACCGGAAGCAATTGGATCAGACATGCTCCAGAACCGCCCTGCAAGGATGGCCTCAACTCGTCAATACCTGCCCGCCGCCAGACATCCCCTGGATTGCCGATGAACCAGCGGTTCACCGTTGGCTTGAAAGGTGGCGGAGGACTCGCGCAGCCGCGGTTAATCCCGGGATGGCCGTGAAGGCCTTCTGGCCGGAGATCGAACACCGCAGTCCCTCCGGAAACAGGCGCACGTTGCCTCAACCGAAACACCTGGCCGACCTTCTCAATCGCTCCGCACAACCCTTGAGAGACATTACCGCCGCCACCTGCTCCACGCGCCCGACCCACCGCCAGCAGCAGCTATCTTTCCGTCGCAACATCACTTGCGTAGGCTTTGGCGTTCGCGTACCTTTAAGATTCACCATCGCAGGGAGATCATTATTTTACAAAACTATCGCCCTCTCTTCCTCGCTCTTGTACTCTCAGCCCTGCCCGGCTGTGCGATCGAACAGGAAATTTCCCGCACCCCGCGAACAGCCGTCGAGCAACTGCTCCTGACAACCTCCGTCGAGCGGGCATTGGTCAACCTGACGCTGACCCTACCCCCCAAAGCCAGCCTGCATCTGGAAGTCACCGGGTTTTACATCGATCGTGGCCGGTTGACGTTGAGGGATTCGGGCTCAGGTACCATTCAGGATCCCACGGTTGATTTCCTGTTCGTAAGGGACACCGTGGGCGTGGCGCTTGGGCGAATGGGGTACCGTGTCCGCAAGCGCGACGAGCACCCTGACTACCTGGTCCGGGTGTCAATCGAGTCACTCGGCACCATGCAGGGCCTGACCTTCGTCGGCATGCCGCCCGTCCAAAGCCTCATCATCCCCTTTGCGCTTCCCGAACTGACGCTCTACAAACACCAGGCCCAAAGCGGATACGCCAGGTTGCATCTCGATGTGTTTGAGCAGGCCACGGGCGACTACAAAGGATCGTCCGCCACGATCATCGGGCGCACCCATTATGATCAATACACGGCCTTCTTTTACGCGACCTGGATCGAAACGGATCTGATGGCGCCGCCATAACGTGAGGCCCCCTCCGTGGAGCCTCACGTCTTGAAATCAATGACGGACATGCCGCGCTGAGCTTCCTCGCACAGAATCCGGATAGAGAATTCTCCCGCCTCCCCTCTGCGCCGGCAGGTATCCCCGCCACGACGGAAACCCTTCTCAAGATGGATCTCTTTCAACGAAGGGGACAGGACCGTCGGTCCCCCTCCCGCTCAAGCTCTGCAAAAGTTTGATCTCTGCTTGGCAATCCGCGGGTCTTCTTCAATACTGAGCCGAGATTGTGTGTCTGTGGATCTTGCGAATGCGAGAACCGGCCGAGGTCTGGGAGCACTTGAGGCTGGCACGGCTGATCTCGTTGACTCCCTGCCCCCTCTCGCAGCCTAGGCTGTGAACCAGATGCCAACAAGACGTGGTCGTCGAACAACTGGAGTGATTCGATGTTACATCGGAGAGGCGCGCTGACCGCCATCGTAGTCGGGTTGGCCACCGCCCTGGCCGGACTCATGCTGCTGGAGGGTTTGTCACGGATCCTTCTGACGGTGCGTGCGGACCTGTCATCCCCTGAACCGGATTGGTACCAATACGCCTCCGACGTCGGCTGGGATCGACGGCCCCTGTTCAAAGGACTGGTCGCGGGAGAGCTGCGCCGGCAAGACCCGCTGCGATATCAGCGCGAGTTCGACTCACAGGGGTTCTTTTCGATCGACACGGAGCAGATCCACAGCAGGGCGCACAAGAAGGTCCTTGCGATCGGCGATTCCAATACATTCGGGTGGGGCGTGCCGAGCCGAAACGCATTTCCGGAAGTCCTGGATGACCTTCGCCCCGATGTCGACGTCATCAATTTGGGAGTCAGCGGCCACACGTCGCTTCAAGGCTACGAAATGCTGGTCAAACATTTCGATCAGGTCCGTCCGGATATCGTCGTCGCCGCCTATAGTTTCAACGATCGGCGTATCGTCTCCTCAAAGGAAGCCGCCGACAGCCGCGGGAAATACGAACGAGAAACGCTATCGCATCGGTTCGACCTGATCCGCGGAAAGCTCTATCTCTATCGCGCGATGCAAGTGCTGTTGTCCAAGGTAGGTCTCATCAAGAGTGGCGGAGAACCCAATCTCACGGTAGACGCGCGCACCGCCGACACGCGCGTCTCGCCCGAACAATACCGCTTGAATCTGGAGCGCATCGCACAATTCTGCCGGGACCGGCAGGTGCCGGTGGTGTTCGTCGTATTACAGGATAATCCGGCTCACACCGAACATCTGCGGGCGGGCATCTCCCATCTGAACAGCGGCCGGTATGCAGAGGCGGAAGCAGCACTGCGCATCGCAGTCTCCATGGATAACTGGTTTTCAGACTTGGCCAGGAAATATCTGGCCATGGCCTTAGAGCATCAGGGGGCTTCGGAGGAAGCCCGGTCCGTGGCCGCCCTCACCGTACCGGCCTGGAGACTGACACACGGAGGAAGACCGCTTCGTCTGGACAGCGACTACAACGACATCGTGCGGGCCGTCGGCCGTGGGTTCGGCGCGATCGTCGTGGAAGCCGGACAGGCGCTCGCGGACGATGCCAGCCTGTACCTGGATATGGCCCACCCGGATGAACGCGGTCACCGCATCATTGCCACGCTCGTGAATCGCGCCCTCGAGGGCCTGCTGCCTACGCCCCAAATAGCCGCTCAACCGCCATCCCATTGAAAACAAATCGAGCAATGCCTTTCTCCGTGGACCTCCACGGTTCTCCTTCGTGAAATCCTCCGTCAGGACGGCGCCTTTTTTTTGAGTTCTGGACCACTCGCCGTTGACCGGACTCTCCCCCCTAGGACCGGGGCAATTGAGTCGGCTCTGGAGTGTCGAACGACGGTTCCGACCACTGAGGACCAGCCTTCACCGGCGATGTGACCAGACCCTTCCGGTGCCCTATGGAAAGAATTCGCCCTTGAACCAGCTAGGGAAGCACGTCACACTGGTCTGGAAAGGGACTGAATCTTCGAGGATATCATGCTGCCACGGAACAGATTTTTTCAGGTAGGCCTCGCGACTTGCGGTTCGCTGGTCGGCACGCTCTTCCTGCTGCTCCTACCTACTCTATCTGCTTCCGCCCAGCCGGCGCGCCCGACAGATGAAATCACCAACCTGGTCGAGGACGTCTACCTGTTCCGGCATCAATCCCATCAGGCCATCTTCATCGTGACACCGAAGGGGGTGATCGTGACCGATCCGATCAGCCTTGAGGCCGCGACCTGGCTGAAAGGGGAGATCACAAAACGGACCGATCAACCCGTGCGTTATGTCATCTACAGTCATCATCACAACGATCACATCACCGGAGGCCGCGTGTTTGCCGACCAGGCATTATTCGTCAGCCACCAGGCTGCGCGCGCCAGAATCCTCCAGGCGGACGATCCCGATACTCCCGCGCCAGACCTGACGTTCACGGATCGGATGTCCATCGATCTGGGCGGAAAACGCGTCGAGCTCGTGTATACGGGAAAGAACCATTCGGACAACAGCCTCGTCCTGCTGCTGCCGCAGGAACGGCTGTTATTCGCCGTCGATTTCATTCCCGTCGGGACGGTCGCCTATCGGGCCCTGCCGGACGGCTATCCCGACGAGTGGATCGAATCTCTGAAGCAGGTCGAGCGCTTGGACTTCGACACGTTGGTCCCGGGGCATGGAAAGGTCGGTAAGAAAGCAGATGTGCGGCTCTTTCGAGCCTATCTCGAAGCGCTTCGCGCCGCCGTAAGGGAGCAGCTTCAGCAGGGCGCGAGCCTGGAGGAGGCGATGCAAATCGTCCGTCTGCCTCAGTACGAAGATTGGTACGGCTATGCAGACTGGTTTACCGAGAACGTGGAAGGCATGTACCGGCACCTCGCGCAGCAGTCGCACAGATAGTTGCGCATCCTGCCTGCATGAGGCCTCAATCACAGCCGTTTGTCCGGCCGCCGGTGACAATGCGGAACCCGACCTTGAACGGGGGAAGGCCTGACGGCAACGCAATCGCTACGGTTTCTTCTTTTTCTTGTCGGCAGGGTTATCGGAAAAGAGCAACCAGGCGAGGACGACGAAGCCGATCGCAACACCCGTGACCGCCAGCCATGTGCCGAGTTTGTCCATTAGCTCCTCGTCTGTGGGGGTCCTTGTAACGCAGCCAGCGTGACTGTGTCGAGACGCGTCACTTTCAAATCATCGCCCACCGGCACGAGCTTGGCCGATCCTTCGACCACCAGGCGCCCGCTGACCCGTTCCCGCACGACGTGGGCAAAGGTGATGGAAGCCTGGCCCACTGCGGCCAGATTTGTCTCGACGGTCAAGGTATCACCATACCGGGCAGGCGAGCGATAGTCCAGTTCCGCATGCACGACCATGAACTGCCTGCCCTGATTGCGGAGCCCCGCTACCGAAACACCTCGGTCCTCGAGATACTGCGTCCTCGCCCGCTCGAAATATTTCAGATAATTGGCGTAGTACACTACCCCGCCGCAATCGGTGTCTTCGTAGTAGATCCGTATGTCCATGGAATGTCGAGCGGCGTCTCTCGTCACCCGGTCCTCGTCAGCGCATGCGTCTCATGATCCACGGGACGCTAAAGCGCCAACGTCGGGAACTTCGGCAAGGCAGACTCGCTCACGCCGGTGATTTTCATGACCACGTCGGACAACTGCTGTACCCGCTCGGATTTGATCGCCTCGAATCCATGACCGAGAATGGCGTGGTTGGCGGCATCGAGCAGCGGCTTCATCTTCGGCCAGTCACGAAGAAACGCTTGGCCCATCTGGTCCCCAAGCCCCGCAAGCGCGCGAAACTGACCCTGCAACGGCAATTTGTATTTCCCGTCCACGTCGTCCTGATAACAGGTGCGGCAGGTCTCACGTAGCGCCTCCGGAAGCTGGTCCGGCTGCACGTCCCAGGTCTTGATCTTGTACTGTTTGAACAGCTGACGCTGAGCGGAGGCTTCCAGCGCGCGCAGGAGGGCCACCATGGCCCGCTCGGGATCGTGGTCGAGCTGGGCACGACGGTGTGCGTGGGCTAAAAGGTCAAGCGCGACGCCCTCTTTGACCTCGGCAGGGTCGAGGACGAGCCGTTCCAGAAATCCACTGTTCGCCTTGATGAACGGGAGCAGCGCCTTCAGTCCGGGCGGCCCGCCCCACAACGACGCCATGTCGAGTGCCTTCAGCGAGGTCTTGAGTTTTTCCCAGGCCTGCCGGTAATGAAATTGTTCCCAGAGCGCATAACCTACCGCGAGGTCGCCTAAGGCGCGATAGAGCGGCTTCTGCCCCCCGCTCACGCGAGCTTCCAAAGTATGGAACAGAATGGACGCAGCCCTGAACGATCCGTGATTGAACGCTCCGCACGCTTCCTTGCGAACGCCGACCGCCGCTTCATCCCAGGGGTTGCCTTGCAGCCAGCGCTTGGCATGGCCGTCGATGACAATTGCTTCGTCGGCCTCCGGCCCCGCGACATCGACCAGGCTGATGACGCGCGAGGTCCAGGGTTGACAGGCAGAGGCCAGCGCTGCCCCCATCGCCGATGTCGCTCCGGTGAGATCCACGACCAGGTCGCCGACGTGCACATCCCAGGCTTGGAACAGGTCCTGGAGGGAGCGCGACAGAGCCTGGTGGCAGGCGATCACATCCGCCGCATCAGGGGTGACCACCCAGTCCCATCGCTTCGGCATCTGCTGCACCTGTGGCTGCACCGCCTCTTCGACCAGCATCTTGGCCGATTCCGGCACAAAGAAGCAGAGCAATTCCGGCTGCAACCGGTTGATCACGTAGGCCGCCAGGGACGGGGCGTCCGTGAAGGCGACGACGAGGGCTTTGACGGGCGTATCCGACGGCATGATCCGCGGACTATACCATCGCACTCCGCGCCGGTTCAATGAACGGGGTTCGCACGGGTTCTTGTCGGAGCAGAGACCATCGTGAGCCCTGTCAACGAGCCGTGCCACCCTGGCCGCAACTTGTTCTCAAGAAACGGGACAAAGACGACCAGGCGGGACCGGAGTGGCATTTCCGGCCGGAGGAGGTCGGACTTCTCGCTCACCTGTCCCCCCCTGTGTGCCGTGGTTCACCGCCCGGCGGCAACGCCTCGTGCCCGAATATCGCGTGCCGTTTGAACACCCGGAGGAGATAGTAGAGCGATGGAAACAACAGGAGGCCTCCGACAGACATGGCGAGGAGGAGCCACCGGAGCGTCGGCTCCGGCGCAGCCGCCATGGAGATCGTCAGGTGCGGCGGGACGAGGTAGGGAAATTGCGCGAACGCCCAGGCCCAGATCGTCAACGTGACCTGCCCGACGATGCAGAGCCGCGCCCATCGCAAGCGTTTTTGCCAGAGGCACAGCAGTCCGGCAAGACCGGCGGCCGCAGTCCCGAACTGGACGGCCGCTCCCCACACGGTGCCGGTCAAGGCGTCCCATACGATGGGCGCGCCGCTTCGCGACGCCAGCAAGACCGTCTCCTCCAGCAACGAGGCCGCCAGTCCAGCCGTGATGGCGCGCCAGCGAAAGTCTTCCCTGAGCCTGTCGTCGACCGCCTCAACGGCCAGATAGGCCGCCGCCAGGTAAGAGACCAAGACGAGGGTAAAGAGGCCGACGAGAAAGGGGAACCATTGCAGCCAAGGGCTGACGAAGGCTGGAACAAACCCTCCGGCGACGGGAGGGAGGCCACCGGCGATCGTGCCGATCACCACGCCGAGCCAGAAGGGCGTCAACAGGCTGGTCAGGGCGAACAGCCCTTCCCAGTGGGGGTGGAGCCTGCCGAACGAGACGTCCGCATGGCGAAGGGCGAATGAGGCGCCCCGTAAGACGATGCCGATCAGCAACAGGGTCAGAGGGATGTACAGGCTGGTTACGATGGCGGTGAAGGCGGCGGGAAAGGCGGTGAAGAGCAGCATCAGCACGAAGATCAGCCAGACATGGTTGGCCTCCCAGATCGGCACCAAGGCCTCGTCGATGAAGGCCCGGTACACCTTCGAGCGCTCGCCTCCCGCAAACAGGAACCAGGCCCCGGCTCCATAGTCCGCACCGCCCGTCAATACATAGACCGTCAGGGCCATCAGTAACGCGCCGGCGATGATCAGTTCCAGGCTCATTCTGGGTTGCTCGTCGTCCCGGAGACCGGCACGGTCCCGGCCCGGCCGCGCGAATCTCCGTGTTTCTGCCGTCCCGGCGTGATGGGAGGACTTGCTCCGATCTGGTGGAACAGCACCCAGACCACGATGGTTGCCAGAAACAGATAGAGCGCCCCGAAGAAAATCAGAGGCACGACGAGGCCGGGTACGGGCGTCACGGCGTCCGCCGTTCGCATCACGCCCGTGATAATCCAGGGTTGTCGTCCGACCTCCGTGGCCGTCCATCCCGCCTCGATCGCGAGAAATCCCAGCGGCGTGCTGCCCACCATGGCCCAGAGAAAACGTCGCGAACCTGTCATGGATCCGTCCCGCCACCAGAGCCAGCTGCCCCATAACGCGACGCCCGCCATCCAGACTCCGGTCAGGACCATGAGCTGAAACGCCGTGCGAACGATGGCAACCGGCGGCCACTCCTCGCGCGGGACGGCATCCAGCCCGGTCACGGTCGCATGGGGGTCCAAGTACAGCATGAGGCTCAGGGCATAGGGGATCTCAATGGCATAACGCAGCCGGCCCTGCTCCAGATCCGCCAGGCCTCCCAGCCGAAACGGCGCGCCTGATTCTGTAACAAACTGGCCCTCGAACGCCGCCAGTTTGGCCGGCTGATGGTCGGCGACGGCCTTCGCCAGAATATCGCCGCTCACCGGCTGGAAGAGCGCGCTGACGCCGCCGACCACACAGGCGATAGCAAAGGCGCGCCGATGGAGCCGACTGTCTGGATCGCGAAGCAACTGAAAGGCATGGATGCCGGCGACGGCGAACCCGGTCGCCGCATAGGCGGCCAGCACCATGTGGGGGACTTGAAACAGACCCGACGGATTCAGCATGGCCGCGATGGGGTCGATGTCGAGAGGCTGGGCATCGACGAGGCGAAATCCGCGCGGAGTCTGCATCCATCCGTTGGCCAGCACGACGAAGACTGCCGAAGCGATGCCGCTGAGCGCCACGACGATACCCGCCGCCAGATGCGCCGCAGGAGTAAGCCACCGCCATCCGTAGAGATACAGACCGAGAAAGATCGCCTCGGCGAAGAACGCGAACCCTTCCAAGGTAAAGGCCAGTCCGATGACCGGGCCTGCCCAGGCCATGAACCCGGGCCAGAGCAGCCCGAGTTGAAACGACAGGATGGTGCCGGAGATGGCCCCGATCGCGAACAGAACCGCCGTTTTCTTCGCCCACCGTTTCGTCAGCGTCAGGTATACGTCTTCCCCTGTTCGCAGCCAGCGCCACTCGGCGATCACCATCAAGAGCGGCAGGCCCATCCCCACCACCGCAAAGATGATGTGGAACGCCAGCGACATCGCCATCAACGATCGGGCTGCGAGGAGTTCCGGTATCATGCCGCCCTCCGACAGTACGCCGGGAATGTACTCGACGATGACCTCCAGGACGCGGACCAGCCATCCGGCGCAAGAGCCGCCCGGCCGGACGGACCGGCAGCGCGCCGCGGAATCAAGCCTGCCGCTGCGGAGCCGTGTGGATCGCGGAGCATCGGGCGGGAACCCCGCCGTTTCACCACGGCGGGGATTTCCTCCATCGGTAGGCCCTGCAGCAGGGCGTGGTCGTATCCTGATTCCAAGTCCACCCCCTCGCCCCTGCAGCCGCAGCCTCGTGACCGTTCCAGAGAAAGCAAAACCAGTCCTGTGCGGCGCCATTCACAGGGTATCGTCCACTCACCCACCTCCACAGAGTAACAACTAACCGGGTGGTATGATATCCCGCCGCACGGCCGTGCCGGGTTTTTCTCTCGCCTGGTGCTCATCCACCCCTGCCGGAGAATCCGCCTGTTCTTCCGTAACAACTTCATTTTGTTGACCCTTTCGGGAAAGACGCCTAGACTTTGCCGGTATCGATCATTCATTTCTCCACGATTTCTCTACGCGAGCACACGAATGGCCTGGTGGATGTGGGCATTTCTGGGATTGGTCCTGCTGGGCGTCGAAATTACGACTCCCGGCGGGTTCTACATTTTCTTCTTCGGACTCTCGTCGCTCGTGGTGGCGGCGCTTGCGGGATTCGGGATCACTGAAGCGGAATGGGTCCAGTGGCTGCTCTTTTCGGTGATGTCCGTCGCGTCGCTGTTCGTGTTCCGCGGCCCGCTGCTACGTATGATCAAATCACATGAGGTATCAGGACCGGCGATCGACACCATGATCGGAGAGATCGCCATCCCGCTCGAACCGTTGGCGCCCGGCAGCACCGGGAAAGCGGAATGTCGCGGTACGGCCTGGACCGCCCATAATGCCGGGCCGGTCGGTCTGGCGAAGGGACAGCGCAGTCTGGTCGATCGGGTCGAGGGCCTCGCCCTGTGGCTCAAACCGGAATAGGCTGAGGGAGTTCTCAGGATGGAGGAATCAGGTATGTCAGGTGGATTGATGGTCATGGTCGTCCTGGCGTTCCTGGTGGTGCTGATCATCGCCAAGACCGCCCGCATTGTCCCGCAACAAAGCGCGTATGTGGTCGAACGATTGGGTCGGTACTCCCGCACCCTGAGTGCCGGGTTCCACATCCTGATTCCCTTCATCGACGCCGTCCAGTATAAGCACTCACTCAAAGAGACCGCTGTCGATATTCCTGAACAGATCTGCATCACGCGCGACAACGTGCAGGTCGGGGTAGATGGCATCCTCTACATCAAAGTACTCGACCCGCAACGGGCGTCCTACGGCATCAACGACCATCGCTTCGCCATTACCCAGCTGGCTCAGACCACGCTGCGAAGCGAGATCGGCAAGATCGATCTCGACCGGACCTTTGAGGAACGCACCAATATCAACCTGCAGGTTGTCAACGAACTCGACAAGGCGTCAGAGCCCTGGGGCATCAAAGTGCTCCGCTACGAAATCAAAAACATCACGCCGCCCAAAGACATTTTGAACGCCATGGAAAAGCAGATGCGGGCGGAACGGGAAAAACGTGCCGTCATTCTGGCCTCGGAAGGAGAGCGGGACGCCGCCATCAATCAGGCGGAAGGGGTAAAGCAACAGGTCATCAAGGCCTCGGAGGCCAGAAAGCAGCAACAAATCAACGAAGCGGAAGGTGCCGCGGCGGCGATCACGGCCATTGCCGCCGCCACGGCAGAAGGCCTGAGAAAGGTGGCCGAGTCGACTCAAATCCCCGGTGGGTACGAAGCCATCCAACTACGGGTCGCGGAGCAATACATCGGCAAGTTCGGCGAGCTGGCCAAGACCAGCAATACCCTGGTCCTGCCGGCGAATGTCGCCGATGTGGGCTCGATGTTGGCGCTAGCCATGAACATGATCACGAAACGTTCCTCCCCGACGCCGCCTGCGAGATAAGCAGCGGTTCCACCCGTTTGACAGTGGCTTGACGGTTCCCTACAATTCCGCCCATGAAAGATTTCGTCATCAAGGCGTTCGATGAAAGTGCCGACGTCAAGCGGCGCTTCGCCCGGGACCACGCCGACAAGATCGGTGAGGTCGCGCAGGTCATCGGGCAGGCCTTTCGAGAGGGACGCAAGGTCCTGCTGTTCGGCAACGGCGGCAGTGCGACCGACGCCGCACACATGGCGGCCGAATTCGTCGGTCGATACAAGCGGGAACGCGCTCCCTTACCGGCCATTGCTCTCGCCACCGACATCGCCGCCATCACCTGCATCGCCAACGACTACGGCTTCGAAGCCCTTTTCGCCCGTCAGGTGCTCGCGCACGGCCAGAAAGGCGACGTCGCCATCGCCATCAGCACGAGCGGCAACTCCCCCAATGTCCTCAAGGGTATCGAAGCGGCCAGATCTCTCGGCCTGACGACGATTGCCTGGACCGGCGGTTCGGGCGGCAAGCTGGCCGGCCTTGCAGACTATGCCTTTATCGTGCCCTCGACCGTTACCGCCCGCATTCAGGAGAGCCATATCACGTTGGCCCACGTGCTTTGCGAACTGATCGAGGACCAGGTTCTTGCCAACCCGGCGTAAGCGCACCAGTCACCCTGCCGTCCCTCCCGCGATCATCCAGCCGATAGATACATCGCGCCTGAAGACCTATCCGCTCCAGCGACGTCACAGCAAAGTCCAGGTGGCACACTTTGCCAAGGCCTGGCCCGTCGGCCGGTCGTTGAGTCACTTTCTCGACTCGCTTCCCGACATCCTGGCGGTCAAAACGTTGCGCGAAGTGGCGCAGGCCATCGCGAAGGCCCATCGGCGCGGTCGCCCCGTCATTGTGGGCATGGGCGCCCATGTGGTGAAGGTGGGGCTGGGGCCGCTCCTGGTGGACCTGATGGAGCGCGGCATCGTCACGGCTCTCGCGATGAACGGCGCCGTGATCATCCACGACTTCGAACTGGCCTTCATGGGGCATACATCCGAGGAGGTCGACGCGGAAATCGATTCGGGACGATTCGGCATGGCGGAAGAAACCGGTCGCATGTTGAACGAGGCCATCTCGCTGGGCATGAAGGAGGGCCAGGGCCTGGGCGAATCACTCGGGCTCTACATCAATCGCCAAAAACGGCAGTTTCCGCACCGCGCCACCAGCCTGCTGGCGACCGGAGCGCGCCTGGGTATTCCCGTCACGGTCCATGTGGCCGTCGGGACCGACATCATTCACATGCATCCGTCTGCCGACGGTGCCGCAATCGGTGCCGGATCACTGCTCGATTTTCGCCGCCTCGCGGCCGTCGTCTCCGCGATGGAAGGCGGAGTCTACCTCAATCTGGGCTCCGCGGTGATCCTACCGGAGGTGTTCTTGAAAGCCGTCTCCCTTGGACGCAATCTCGGCCACCCGCTCACGAACATCACGACCGTGAATATGGATTTTCTGACGCACTACCGCCCCATGACCAACGTCGTGCGCCGTCCTACGCAAAAAGGCGGCAAGGGCTATGCGTTGACCGGGCATCACGAGATCATGGTGCCGCTATTGGCGGCCGCTGTGCTTGAGGAATTGGCGGGCCAGTGACGCGGACTTCCCGATAGCGCCTGCCGTCGCAGACACGGGAGAAATAGTGACCACCACCCTGCCCACGACGGAACTGCTGCTCGCCAGCTGGGCGGATCTCAACTCCCGCTACTTTCGTGGCGCCTTGCCTCCGATTCGCATCGAATGGAGCCGTCGACTCACCTCATCCGCCGGAATGTTCGTCTGCCGCATGGGCCCCCGGCACGCCGTGGCACCGCTAACCGCTGACGACAGCCGGCGGCGTTGCATCAAACTTTCGGCGATCCTCCTGCATAAACAGGGGTCGCACGACGCACACGAGACCTTGACGACGCTGGCCCACGAAATGATCCATCAATGGCAATACGATATTCTGAAGCGTCGCCCGAATCATGGCCGCGATTTCCGGCGCATGATGGCGCGGATGAATGAAGAAGGCCTTGGCATTACGATCTACCACTCACTGGGCAGGGAAGTGGCCGCTTTGGCCAAGTATGCCTGGCGCTGCCAGCGTTGCGGCTCGATCTACCATCGCCAGCGCCGGAGCATTCAACCGCGGCGGCATTCCTGCGGTGCCTGTCGAGGACCGTTACGCGAACTGACGGTCGCGCAGGACGACTCGCGGCCGACAGTGGAACCGGCACCCGTCGCGACCGGGGCCACCGGACCGCAACTGATCCTGCCCTTCCGCGTCCCGTAGGACCATCCATGTCCGCCCGATGGCTTCGACAAATTCTTTTCGGCGACATCGATGCGATGTTTGCTTCGGCGGCTGTCTTGTCGGATCCCTCCCTCGCCGGGAGACCGATCGCCGTCGGTGGTCCGCCCCCTCGCGGCATCATCGCGGCAGCCAGTTACGAAGTGCGCCGGTACGGGGTCCATTCCGCCATGCCGACCATGACAGCCCTCCGGCTTTGTCCCGGACTTGTGTTAGTTCCACCCGACCGGCCGCTGTACGACCGCCTGCATCACGAACTCCAGCTGGTGACGGACCGGTTTTTCCCTGAAACCGAATGGACCAGCGTCGACGAGTTTTATACCGACACCACCCGGCTCCAAACACGGCATCCCGATCCTCACGAGCTGGGTCATGCGCTCAAGGCCGGCATCCGCCGCTCGACCGGATTGACCTGTACGGTCGCGGTGGCGTCGGGCAAAGCCGTCGCGAAGATCGCGGCCGACACGCATAAGCCTGATGGCCTGGCGGTGATCGAGCCGGGCACTGAGGCGGCCTTCCTGGCTCCGTTGCCGGTTCGCTCCCTTCCCGGGATGGGACCCAAATCCACCGAGTCAGTCGAACGCCTGGGGATTCGGGTCGTCGGTGATCTGCTCGCGCCGCGCTTCGAATCGTCGCTCGCTCGCCTGTTCGGCACGCGTTTCGCGACGCTCCAATTACTGGCCCGGGGAATCGATACCGATCCTGTCGTGGCGGACCGCGAGGCGAAAAGCGTGAGCCATGAGACGACCTTCGATGAGGATACCAATGATCCGGCCCTGCTGGAACCGATTGTCCATGGCTTTCTGGAGCAACTGACGCATGATCTTCGAATGGAAGGGCTGGCCGCCGGTTCGTTCACCGTCAAACTTAAGGACGCCCGGTTTCGCATCACGACGCGGCAACGGAGATTCTCCACGCCGGCAAACTATGATCCGGCGATGTGGCCGAGCATCAGGCTCGCCCTCACCGAGCTGATGCAATCTGGATCACGATACCGGCTGGTAGGTCTGGGACTGTCGGATCTGACCACGGCCCCCGTACCGCTCTTCGACCGGCGGCAACGCGACGCCGTCGCTGTTCTCGATCGCTTGATCGAACAGCACGGTTCCGGCGTGGTTCGTCTGGGAGGACTCCCGGCTGCGGGCGAAAGTAAGAAGAAGCGGGACCATCACCGGAAACCGTGAGCTGCCCATAGCGGGGAGCGAGAGAACCATTGCTTCAAGAGGCACCCTCCCCCTAAGATAAGGTTTTTCGAATTGGCATCGATTCTATGCACTCAAAAGTCGTTATGCGCCCACAACTGGTCTCCCTCCTGGGAGAACCTCGCCGTAAACAACAGGTCCTGGTCTTTACCAACGGCTGCTTCGACCTCATGCACATCGGCCACACGCGCTACCTGCAGGCCGCCCGCGACCTTGGTGATCTGTTGATCGTGGGCGTCAATTCGGACGCATCCGTACGAACCTTGAGCAAGGGCGCCGACCGCCCCATCGTGCCGGACGATCAACGGGCCGAAGTCCTCGCCGCGTTGTCCTGCGTCGATTATGTGGTCATTTTTCCAGAGCCAGATCCCGGTCCGCTCATCGCGGCCCTCCAGCCCGATATTCTCGTGAAGGGCGGAGACTGGCCGTTGGATCGAATTGTGGGCCGGGAGACGGTCGAGGCTCGAGGCGGACGTGTCCAGACGATTCCTCTCATCCCCGGTGTCTCGACAACGACTTTGTTACAGCGGATTCGTTCCACCACAGCGTAAGGACCTCGTGCCGCCCATCGCGCCATCGCATCTCATCAATTGGCTCACTCCTGCGCGGGACGCCCTTCAGACAGGCAGTAGCAAGCCCTGCCTGGTGGGTTTGCACGGCTCGACGGCCGGCTTTGGCCTGGCGCTCCTGACCCAGAACGCCACGAACCAACCCCTCGCCGATCGGTCCTGGCTGGTGGTCGCTAAGACCGACGATGAGGCGGAACGCCTCTATGGCGATACGCTGTTTTTTCGAACCCTCTGCGGGTTATCCGGCGACGATCTGGCACTCTTCCCCAAGTGGGAAACCCTGCCCTATGAATCGACCGTGCCCCATATTGATCTGGTGGCCCGCCGCATGCAGACCTTGCAACGCCTCTGCACCACGTCGCGCACGGTGCTGTTCACGTCGATGCCGGCACTCATGCAGCGTGTCCTCCCCGCGCTCGTCTTTAGCGACGCCGTGCTCCACTTCGAACCGAACGGGGATCTGGAACGGGAGGTCCTGGTGTCCAGACTGTTGCGCTTGGGGTACCGGAAGAGTTCCGTGGTGGAAATTCCCGGCGAGTTCAGCATCCGCGGCGGGATCGTCGATATTTATTCGACGGCCTATCCCGACCCGCTACGAGTCGAATTCCTCGGCGACACCATCGAGTCGCTCCGGTTCTTCGATCCCGCCACCCAGAAATCCACCGACAAGGTCAAGCAGGCTTGGGTATTGCCCGCTCGTGAGTTGATTCGTCCGGAGGAGGCCCCCGACGCCTTAGCGCCCCTGCCGGCAGACGCCGAATGGCACGCGCCTTCTGTCTACGGCGCGATGGACAGTCTGCTGGATTATTTCCCCCGTCCGCCGGTGGTCGTCCTGGATCAACCGAACACGCTCAAGGACCAGAATGCGGCATGTTGGCGGGCTATTGAAGAAGGGTATCTCCGTCATGAAGACCGGACGGACCCGAATCCCTACCCGACTCCCGATCAACTGTATGTCACATGGGATCAGATTGTCGACGCGACTCATGGCTACGCCACGCTCGCCTTGGAACCGGTCACGGCGCCGGATGCGACCTGGGACCCCCTCGTCACCTGTCCGGCACAAACGCCGGCGAGCGTCGGGCTCGGCCAACGCGGCACCGCGTTCAGTCATACGCTGGAAGTTCTCGACCGGCTGCGCGAAAGCGGGCCCGTCGTGCTCGTCGCCCGCAGCCAGGGCCAGGTCGGTCGCCTGCTCGCGCTCTTCAGCGAACACGATCGCCCCGCCGTTGAATGGAAGCCCGCGGCGCTCTCGGCCGGCGGCGCACAGAAGGCCCCCTTCTCCGTTCTCAACGGCGAGGTCTCAGCCGGTTTTCTCTCCCCGGATCTGCGCCTCGTCGTGCTCACGGAGGAAGAACTCTTCGCCAAAGGCACTCGCCACAAACCGCAGGCCAAGAGCAAGGCCGCCACGTTTCTCTCCTCGCTGGAAGATCTGAACGTCGGCGACTATGTCGTGCACATGCAGTATGGCATTGCGAAGTATCAGGGACTTCGCCGCCTGTCGGTTCAGGACTTTGACAGTGACTTCCTGGTGTTGGAGTTTGCCGGAACGGACAAACTTTATGTGCCCCTCGATCGGCTGAACCAGGTCCAACGGTATGCGGGAGCCGACGCCCATGTGCCCCGCCTGGATCGGCTGGGCGGCACCAGCTGGGCGAAGACAACCGCGCGGGTCAAAAAAGACATCGAGGAGATGGCGCACGAGCTCGTCGATCTCTATGCCAACCGGGAACTGGTCCACCGAACGTCGTACGGCAAAGACAGCATGCTGTATCACGAGTTCGAGGCGGCCTTCGAGTATGAGGAAACGCCTGATCAACGTCGGGCCATTGAAGACATCGCGAATGACATGGCCTCCACCAAACCGATGGACCGCCTCGTCTGCGGCGATGTGGGGTACGGCAAGACCGAGGTGGCCATGCGGGCCGCTTTCAAGGCAGTGGAAGAAAATCGCCAAGTCGCCGTGCTCGTCCCGACCACGCTGCTGGCGCACCAGCACTACGACAACTTTGCGGAACGGTTTGCGCCCTTCCCCACCCGTGTCGCCCTCCTCTCCCGTTTTCAATCCCCCAAGGAGACCAAAGCGATTATCAAGGACACTGCGGCGGGCGTCGTCGATGTGTTAATCGGCACCCACCGTCTTTTGCAGAAAGACGTGCAGTTCCGCAACCTCGGACTGGTGATCATCGACGAGGAACAATGGTTCGGCGTGAAACACAAGGAACGTCTCAAACAATTGCGCACCCAGGTCGACGTCTTGACCCTGACCGCCACGCCGATTCCCAGAACCCTGCAAATGACCATGGCGAGCGTGCGCGACCTTTCGATCATCGATACGCCTCCCTCCGGCCGGCTGGCCATTCGCACACAGGTCTTACGATTCAGTGAGAAGGCCATCCGGGAGGCGATCTTGCGCGAACTCGGCCGCGGCGGCCAAACCTACTTCGTCCACAATCGGGTGGAAACCATGGAGCGGATGGGGGCCTGGCTCCAGGAACTCGTGCCGGAGGCTCGCATCGTGATGGCCCACGGACAGATGGACTCCAAACCGCTGGAAGCCGTGATGCTGAAGTTTTTCCATCGGGAGGCCGATATCCTGATCGCCTCCGCCATCATTCAATCCGGCCTGGATGTGCCGACCGCCAACACCATCATCGTCAATCGTGCAGACGCGTTCGGACTGGCCCAGCTGTACCAGCTGCGCGGGCGGGTCGGCCGGGGCGGCGAACAGGCCTACGCCTACTTTCTCGTGCCGGACGAGGGCTCGCTCTCGGATGATGCCCAGAAACGCCTGACCGCCATTCAACAATTTACCGAGTTGGGATCCGGCTTCCGGATTGCGGCAGCGGACTTGGAGATCCGCGGTGCGGGCAACTTGCTGGGCAAGCAGCAGTCGGGGCATATCGCGGCTGTGGGCCTCGATCTGTACCTGCAAATGGTCGAACAGGCCGTCCAACGGCTGAAAGGCCAGGTGGTGGAGGAGGAACCGGATCCCACGTTGCGCCTCAGCGTCTCGGCGTTCATTCCTGAAGATTACGTGGTGGACAGCCACCAGCGCCTGTCGCTGTACAAGCGTCTGTCTTCCTGCGGGCAACTCGGGGACTTGGCGTTAATGCATGGTGAAATTGAAGACCGGTACGGACCGCCTCCCGATCCCGTTGAACGTCTCTTCGAGATGATGCAGATCCGTCTTCTGGCCAAGCAGCTTCGTTTGAGTTCCGTCGTCGAACAGCCTCACGCCGTCGTGATCACCTTCGATCCCAAGGCCATGGTTCCTGAGGCCGCGGTGCAAGCCTTGATGGACCGGTACAAGAAGCGGTTGCGTTTTCTGTCTCCCCTCTCCTTTGAACTCCAGATGCCGCATGAAGACTGGAGTTTGGTCTTTCCGGAACTCAACGCAACCTTGCAAACCCTCCTGGTCTGTGGTACCAACAGACAAGGGCCACAAACGGGCTCGACCTGATCTTCGCAGAGGATACGCCTTCCGACCGCATGACAGCACCGCTCACATTCCACAGGATCGACCGGCAGGTTCGCGTGACCTGGTTCGCGCTTGGGCTCTGGGTCTTCGCTCCCTTGGCCGCCTGCACTCAACCTCCGCAGGAAGAACCGGTCATCGCCATGGTCAACGGGCGATCCATCACGCAATCTGAATTTGATATGCGCTGGGAGGAACTCTCGCAGGCCACCCGCACCAGATATGAAAAAGAAGGCGGAAAGCGCCGCTTTCTTGATGAATTGATCATGCGCGAATTGCTCATGCAGGAGGCGCGCAAGCAGGGATTGGATCAGAACGATGACATCCGTGAAAAGACCTTACGCTATCGTGAGCAACTGATCCTGGATGAACTCCTCAAAGATCGGCTCAAGACCAAAGTCGAAATCTCCAAAGACGAGCTGGATGCCTACCTCGGGAAACATGCCAACCAGCTGTTGGCGAATCCCAAGGTGCAGGTATCGGTGATGTTGTTGCCGAACATTTATGCGGCGAAGGACCTCAAGCGGCAGGTGGAGGCCGGCGGCAACTTTTCGCGCTTTGCCCTTCGCTATTCCATCGATGAACGGAGCCGCGCCAAAGGCGGCGACCTGGGTCCCTATCGCAAAGGCCTTCTGGAACCGGAACTCGAAGCATTGATTCCCTCCCTCCATGCGGGAGCGGTCAGCGATCCGGTGAAGACCGACAAGGGCTATTACCTGATGAAGGTGAGTCCGCTGGATCCGGAAATCCTCCAAAAGGATCAAGCCATCCGCGAACGGCTCCGGCAGGAACTTCTGGCCGAAAAGCACAGGAAGCGGCTGGAGGATATTTACACTGACCTCCGCTCCGGCGCGACGATCCGTCTGGCCGACGCCGCGCGTTATGTGACCGATGAACCCGCTCGTCCCTAGTCATCATCCCATTCGACTCCTGCGTACCTGCGTTCTGCGCCCTTCCGTACATGGCATGATGAACGCGCTCCCCTTCTGACCTGTCGATTGTGTACAATTCCCTCATTGCCATGAAGGATCGAACCATCTTCCTCACCATGTGCCAACACCTCGTACGGTTCATCCCTCGCGAAAGCCCATGGCCGCCGCGTTCGTGGAGGAGCGACTTTCCCGCTCTCCAGGCTCTGGGCTGCCTGTTGCTGGCGCTCTCCATCCTCCCGCTTGGTCTCGATTCTGCGCAGGCCGCAAGGCTGGAGGATCGCATCATCGCGGTGGTTAATAAAGATCTCATCATGCTCTCGGAACTGAAACGAGACCTCCTTCCCGAGCAGGACCGCCTTCGCAAATTGTACAAGGGAGAAGAGTTGGAGCGCCGCCTCCAGACTGCGGAGGCCATGGCCGTGACGAAGATGATCGAGCGCAAACTGCAACTTCAAGCCGCGCAAAACAAAGGGCTCGAGGTATCGGATCAGGAAGTGGTCCAGGCGGTAGAGGAAATGAAGAAACAGGGAGAGCGGCTCGACAGTGGTGACCCCAATACGGCCCGGAACGTCCGGGAGCAACTGACCTTGATGCGTGTGGTCGATCGGGAAGTCCGGGGTGTGATTATGGTGGGCGAGTCGGATATGAAACGCTACTACGAGGAGCACGAGGACCGCTTCGCCTATCCGGAGGAATATCAGTTAAGCCAGATCCTGATCAAGCCGAGCAGTCCCGAGGAAACGTCGATCGCCCGCGGTCGGGCCGAAGCCCTTGTCGCCACTCTCAAACAGGGGGATTCGTTCGAAGAGCTGGCGCTCCGGTTTTCGGACGGTCCCGGCGCATCGCGTGGCGGCCGGCTGGGATTGGTGCGACAGGGCGAACTGATTCCCGCATTGGAGCAGGCGCTGACGTCGCTGGAGGTGGGGCAGACCACGGGGATCGTCGAGACGGCGGAAGGATTACACATCGTGCGCGTTGACGATAAGAAACCCCGTCAATTTCGACCCTTCGAACAGGTGAAGACGGAAATTCAGTCGCTGGTGTTTCAGCAGAAAACCGAGGATCAATATAAACGCTGGATGGCCGACCTGAAGGACAAGGCGTACATCGACATTAAGTTTTGAACTGCGTACGGATCTCCCCCCACAGCGCGTCGCGTCCCTCATGCGTTTCCGCCGAATACAAAATGACCGGCACCTCGGGGCCCAATCCACAAGCCGTCCGCACGGCCGTAAGGCTGGGGGCCCGTTCGCTCTGCCGTAGCTTGTCCGCTTTGGTCAGCACGATGATGAGGCCGCACCCGAGGGATTGAACCCATCGCACCGTCAGCACGTCCTGCGGCATCCACACGCGCGCTTCAATCAACAGAATGACCGCCCCAAGCGTCTGCCGCTGCTCGAGATACTGTTCGATCATCGGTCCCCATTGGGCTCGCACAGTCTTCGAAACTTTGGCATATCCATAACCGGGAAGGTCGACCAGCGACAGAAGGGAGAGGTTCGGATCGGACGTCCGAACCGTGAAAAAATTCACCGCGCGCGTTTTCCCGGGGGTCTTACTGACCTTGGCCAGTTTCTTCCTATGGAGCAACGAATTGATCAGTGATGACTTCCCGACGTTCGATCGCCCTACGAACGCAATCTCCGGCAATCGGTCGGCAGGAAATTGTTCTGGAGAGACGGAACTTTTGATAAACTCGGCGCTGAGCAATTTCATGGCGGCGAATGGCGAACCGTTCTGCGGGATGCACCTTCACCCCCGGTGAGAACAATCGAACCGGGGGGCACCTCGTGCACTCATAGATAGAGTGTTGTGAATGAGCAAGTCAACTGGCAGTCTATTTGGGCGGACTCTGTTTTGGTTGACCCTGTTGATCGGTCTCCCCGCCGCTGCGTTAGGGCTGTACTGGTTGACGACCCTGCCGGACGTGTCCACCCTTGCCAAACGCCCCCCAACCGACACGGCACTCATGGAGGCACGACGGGCGCAAGCGAAGGAACAGGGTCGTCCGCAGCGCCAGCTCTTCATCTGGGTTCCCCTCAGCCGCATTGCACCGGCGCTTCAGCGGGCCGTCGTGGCGACTGAGGATGCGTCCTTCTTCGCCCATGAGGGCTTCGATTGGGAGGGCATCAAGGATGCGGCGCTGTACAACCTGGAGGTGGGTGAGTTCAAGCGCGGAGGGAGCACCATCACTCAGCAATTGGCAAAGAACCTGTACCTGTCTTCTGAACGCTCGCTCTTTCGGAAAGCCCGTGAGGCGCTGATCACCCGTTCCCTGGAAAATCACTTGGCCAAGGAGCGGATTTTGGAGTTATACCTCAATGTCGCTGAGTGGGGGCACGGCGTGTTCGGGGCGGAAGCGGCGGCACGGCACCATTTCGGTAAATCGGCGAAAGAGTTGACGCTCGAAGAAGCGGCCCTGCTGGCTGCGATCCTCCCCTCTCCGCGCCGCTATGACCCCATCCGGCACACCGCCTATTTGAATCGACGGCAGCACCACATTATCCGGCGGCTCGAACGAGGAAGCGGCCGTCGTCCGGCCCCGCTCTCCCGCACATCCAGTCCGTCCCGCAACGGAACGTCTTTCTCTCACGAAGAGTGAGATCAGCTTTTGCGTGAGGCGGACGGTGATCCGTACGGCCAGGTCTACTCGGCATCCCCGACCGCCGTAAATGCTCGTTCTCCGAAAATCGCCGACTCGTGCAGGTAATATTTGAACTCGAGGAGATTCCCGGAAGGATCTTCAAGGAAAAACGTGAAGTGTTCAATACGCGTGTCGGCAAATCGCCGCCGCGGCTGCTGATAGAACCGGAGCTCGTGGACCTTGGCTCGATCGGCCATGGCCTGCCATTCTTCTTTCAGGGTCAGGACCAGACCAAAATGGCGGGGATAGATACCCTTCTGCGGAACTATCGTGTCACCGGCAAGATGGGCGATCAACTGGTGTCCGGCCAATCCGAAGGTGACGGCCGTCGGCGACTCCCGCCCCAGCACGCACCCTAGGCCGTCCACATAAAAACGCTTGGCGGCTTCAAGATCATGAACGGGGAAGGCGAGATGAAATAACGCCGGCATAGTGACTCCTCGGGTCACTCTATCAAGCCGCCCTGAGCCTATGCAAACCGGCCCTTCACGCGTGGCCGTCCGTCGCTGCCGATGAAGCCCGCCACCATATGCGGGGTGCTATGCCGGATCGCGAATCGACCGTCCGGAGCCAATGCTAATACGCCTGCGGCCCCGCGAATACGATTCGAGACCTTTCGCAGGACGCGATTGGCGGACAGGACGGGACTGACGCCGCTCGCCAGGAGATCACTGATTTCCTTGGCCACCGCCACCCGAATAATGCTCTCACCGAGTCCTGTCATAGAGACGGCTCCGGATTCATTGTCAGCATAGACCCCGCAACCGATCAGCGGCGTATCACCGACTCGGCCCGGCAACATGACATCCACTCCACCAGTCGAAGCCCCCGCGGCCACAGTGCCTGTGAGATCCAACGCCACCGCACCTACCGTCTCTTTTCCTAAACTTCGTGCGCGGATGCTCCCCTGTCGCAACAGAGCACGATGCAACCGGAGCGTCCGGCGAAGGTCTTCGTGAGGAGTCAACTGAAGAGATCCCGCTGTCGGCTTTCGCCTGGCACGCGCCGCCCGCTCCAGACCAAAGTATTGTGCAAAACGCGTGGCCGACCGGCCGACAATCAACACATGTGCGGTTTTCTCCATGACGAGGCGTGCAGCGGTAATGGGATGGACGATGCCCTCAATGGACGCCACGGCCCCTGCGCGTAACCGGAGGCCTTCCATGATTGACGCATCCATGCGACGGACGCCGTCAAGTTGGTGGTTCGCACCTCGCCCCGCATTGAACAATCCCGACCCTTCCAGCACCCGAATGGCCTCCTCGACGACGCCCAGGGCCGGGGTGCCGGCCAGGAGTAATCGATGGCCCTCGGCCAGCGCAGATTCGAGGCAGGCCGCTTGCGCAGCGGTCATGGCGCGGCATCCCGCGCCACCGTGAATTAAAAGGATCGGTCGCGGTCGTTTCAATTGAGCAAAAGATCTTTAATGGGTCGGTAGGCGGGATCTTGCATGCGGTCCAGGTCGGACCGGACGAATCCGAGTCCGGTCACACAGAGCTCAAAGTTTTCCGACAATTTCCGGAACAGCGGAGAATCCTGTTCAGGGTCGTAGTCGCCATATTCGGCCACCAATCCGTATGAGCGCTTCCCCGTCTTCATGTAGTCCACCAGAAAGTCCTGGTGGTAAATCAGACCCGCCGTCTTGAGGCGGCGAAGATACTCCGGGAACAATCCGGTCATGAAGAGCGTGAAATCACCGATGTGGCGATGGACTTCGCGCTCCCGGTCAAATGATTGGGCTTCCAGGAGCACTTCGGATTCGAATAACATCTCGACCACTGAATCGAGGGCACGGCCTTGTTTGTTCTGAATTTTATAGAGCTGGTCGGTGTGGGCGAATTCGACGAGGAGGTTGGAAACGTATTCGGTGACGTTGAGATCCGGCCACCCGAGGTGTTCGGTAAAACTCTTTTCTGTCAATGCGCCAAAAAGTTGGCGGAGTGGATGGCTACGAGAAACGGGACTTCCCATCTCGACCTCCCGGGCAATCCGTGCCCCTTGAAAATAGTATAACAGACCATTGATGTCTCGATCGCCACTACTCCCTTATCATTATCGGCGGACCGTATCAAAACTTAACGTCTGGCGACTGGGATGGACGCCGGCTATCCAGCAAGAACGTGACCGGCCCGTCGTTGACCAGTTCCACCTGCATGTGCGCTCCGAACACACCCGTCTCCACGCGCAACCCCGCCGCCCGGAGGCGCTTCACAGCTTCCTCATACCATGCACGTGCTTCGTCCGCGGGAGCAGCTAGGTCAAACCCTGGCCGCCGACCTTTGGCCGTATCACCGAGAAGCGTGAACTGCGAGACCAGCAGGAGCGCCCCCTCGACTTCGCCCAGTGCACGATTCATCTTCCCCTCGTTATCTCCAAAAATGCGAAGCGTCTGGATTTTTTCGATGACGGAGAGAAGATCGCGTTCCCCGTCGCCTTTGGCCACGCCCAGGAGAACCAGAAGGCCCGTGCCGATCTGGCCCACCACCTGACCATTCACCGTTACCGTAGCACGGGTGACGCGTTGGATGACCGCCCTCATGAAATCTGATTCCTTGCTCCTTGACCGCCAGCCACTGGTTACTGGGCATTGCGCAATTGTGTCAGCGTTCCCTCCAGTCTGAGGAGGCGGCGTTTAACCGGCAAGCCGCAGGAAAAGCCGCCCAGCGACCCATCCTGCGCAATGATCCGATGACAAGGCACGACCACTGGCACCGGATTGGCGCCGAGCGCCATACCGACCGCCCTGGCATACTGCTTCCCTCCCACGCGGATGGCCACCCACTGATAGGATCGGACGCGGCCATAAGGAATACGGGTGATCGCTTTCCAGACCCGTCGCTGGAACGGGGTGCCTGCCGAATAGTCCAGAGGGAGAGGAAAAATCTCGACGTGAGCCCGTAAAGTAGGCCAGGAGTTGCGTTCGAGCCTCCAACAGCAAGGCGGCGACCGTGGCATTTTCCCCAACCTGCGGTCTCTGCGAAATCATTCTTCGAGTCGTGGGCGACAGGTCGATAGAAGTGATGCCCTTTGGGGAAGCCGCAATCTCCACCCATCCATGAGGCGTCTCGAACATCGTTGTGTGCGTCATATCACGCCCTTCCGGATCTCCGTGCCATCCGTCCAAATTTTCGCCGCACCATTCCCAGCACCACGTCCAGTTCCTCCGACCCTAGCGCGACATGGACCCCGAGATATCCGACGATGCTGATCCCGATCCCAACAATCAGCACCGCGGACTTCATCATCCATTCACCATCCTGCGTCCATATCGAGGCGTCCGCTACCCACAAACACAGGAGAACGACCGGCATACAGGCCGTCAGGACACGGAGCGCGGACCTCCCGATGGACCCCCACTCGATGCGCCCCAGCCGCCGATGCAGCACTCCGATGAGAATGGTGCCATTGAGCATGGAAGACAAAGCCGTCGCCAGGGCCAACCCCGCAGCGTTCAGGAACGTCATTAACCACAGCGACAAGAGTACATTGGCCGCAACCGCGATTCCTGCCGTCACAGCCGGGGTCCTGGTGTCCTGCAAGGAATAAAACGCGGAGACCACGATGCGCACACCGGCAAACGCCCACAATCCTACCGCATAACATAACACCGCGGTCGCCGTCGCCAGCGTATCGGCTTTCGTAAACGACCCATGCTCGAAAAAAAGATGCACGATCGGCTGCCGCAGCAGGATCAGACCCACCATTGCCGGCAAGATGATGAAGAAGATCATCCGGAGCCCGAACCCCACCGTCGTCCGCAACTCATCGAGCGCCCCCCGGGCAGCCTGAGCGGAGAGGGTGGGCAGGATCGCCGTCGCAAGCGCCACCCCGAAAATGCCGAGCGGAAACTGGATCAATCGCATGCCGTAAAACAGGTAGGTCGGTCCTCCGGAAAAATATGAGGCGAGAATGGTGCTGACGGTAATATTGATCTGCGTGACCGACAGCCCCAGCAGCGAAGGGATCATGAGTCGGCCGATCCGCTTGACCCCCGGGTGCGCGGGATGAAACTTCAGGCCGAACAACATCCCTCGCCCTTTCAGCCCCGGGAGCTGCATCGTGAACTGTGCGGCGCCCCCCACCACGATGCCGATGGCCACGCCGATGATGGGCTCGGGCAGCATGGGTGAGAGGAGCAACGCGCAGGCGATGGTGAAGATATTAAAAAATACGGGCGAGAAGGCCGGTGCCGCAAAGGCGCGCAGCGAGTTCAAGATCCCCATAGCCAGAGCCGCCAGGCTAATAAACAAGAGATAGGGGAACATCACGCGGGTCAACAGCGTCGTCAGCGCCAGCTTGTCAGGATTGTCGTGAAACCCCGGCGCAAGTAACCACACGATCCCCGGCGCCGCCAGAACGCCGATCACGGTCACCGCGGTCACGATCGTAAGGAGTGTGGTGAACGTGGCACTGGCCAACTCCCACGCATCCCGTTTCGTTTTGAGCGTGTGATACTCGGTGAAGACCGGAATGAAGGCTGCGGACATCGAGCCTTCGGCAAACAGTTCCCGCAACAGGTTGGGAATGCGATACGCGACAAAAAACGCATCGGCCGCCGGAGTTGCCCCAAAGAGCCTGGCCAGCACCATGTCACGGACAAAGCCGAGAATCCGGCTGGAAAACGTGGCGACCCCGATGAGACCAGCTGCCTTGACGACGGAGTGCGTTTCGTCGGGGATCGATCGAGATGGTTCGACGGAGGCGGTGGGCTCGGACATTATCGCCGATTGTAGCGAAACCGAGCGAGGCCGTCCATGGTCCAGCAAGAACGAGCCATCATACGTCCTGAATGACTTCGTTCGACAGTTCATTGGGGTTGTCGCCCTTCCCTGCAGGGCAGGCACGCGCAAGAATGACTCCGCTCGCTGCGATGCCAGCGCAGAGTCCACCAACAAGATCGTCGGCCTTAAGACGCTCGACCATCATTGCAACGACTTCCTGCCACTGAGCGTCCGACACCCGGCCGATCAGAGATTTGTCCGCGAGCACATACACCTGTCGTTCCAGAAGCGAGACCATGATCAACAACCCGGTTTGCCGCCTGGTTTGGCCGATGCCATGGTGGGCAAAGGCCAGTTCAGCGCGCATGTGGACTTTCCGGCTCATTCTCCCGCGGGAAGTGAGGAACCGGATGAGAACAGGCCAGGTCCCGATCCAGGCGCCAAAGCCATATCCCAGCGTCGTCGCGGCCAGCAGCCCCAAACCATTCGCCGCATGCCATCCCCATGGAAGCCAGGCGGTTTCAGTCGTCAGTAAACCCGTTAATACCAGCAGGGCGGTGACGAGGCCGGCACGATGCTGCGCCTCACGATACAGCCCGGATTTCGCAACGACCATCGGCACAATCTCGGCGCAGGTCTGTCGCTCAGCCGCTTGCACCGCAGCTTCCACCCGCAGGCGCTCCTCCCGGGTGAGCGCCGCTCGTTTACCAATCGCCACTCGCGCCTCCTCCCCCGAAATCACCACCGCCGCCCGAAAAGCTATCCGCTCCTCCGAACGACCCGCCGATCCCGCCCGATCCCCAGCCACCATGTTGCGTACTGAACCATGTCCCCTCAAGCGCGCTCCCGCCCGGCCGCCGTCCGGTTCCGGCGCCTTGCCTCAGGGCACTCAGCAGCGTGACCAAAGCCAGGCTCACACCTCCGGCAATCAACGCGGGCACCACCCATGGTGCAGCGAGAAACGAGAGCCCCCCTCCGGCGATCGGCCCGAGCACGCGATGCAGGCGAGAGAGAAGGAGCCCGATGACCACTCCCAGAATCACCGCGACCACGGTGTTGCTTAACGCGTCGCCCGATGAGGGGGATACAGAGGGACGCTCGGGGGCGCGATAAGTACCCTCAATGGTCTTTAGGATGGCCTGCACCCCGGCGGTGATACCTCCCGGCACATTGCCAGCCCGGAACCTCGGAACGATTTCGTTACGGATGATCTGCGCCGACCGCGCATCTGTCAGGACACCCTCAAGCCCATATCCGACTTCAATGCGTATTTTTCGATCCTTGATCGCGACCAGAAGCAACGCTCCGTTGTCGGTTCCCTTGCGGCCCAAATGCCAGGTGGTCGCCACTTGATGCGACACGTCAAACAGCGGTTCTCCTTCCAGCGAGGGCAAAATGAGAACCGCCACCTGATTGGTGGTCTTCGCCTCATGCTCCTGGAGAATGGTCGACAACTCTTCGCGTACGGAAGCAGGAAGGACCTGCGCCGCATCAACGATGCGGCCAGTCAGCGGCGGAACGTCGAATGCCTCGGCTGGAGTGCTCAAGGCACACCCTAGCCAGATTACAGCGATGAGAAGCGCAGTCCCTGCCCGGAACATCAGCCGCATCGCCAGGTCCCTCACCCTCATGATATGGACATTAGAATTGTACTTCCGGCGGCTTGGCCACCGACTTCTCGTCGGCTACCGTGAAGTTGGCTTTTTCTTCCAGATGCAGCAGAAACTTGGCAGTCAGATTGGTGGGGAAATAGCGCACCATTTTATTAAACTCTGCCACCCGGTCGATGTACCGTTTGCGTGCCACCGCGATTCGATTTTCCGTGCCTTCCAGCTGGCTTTGAAGGTCACGAAAGTTCTGGTCAGCCTTTAGATTGGGGTAATTCTCCGCGATGGCCAACAACCTGCCCAACGCGCCGGAAAGCCCCTGTTGGGCTTCCTGAAATTTCTTGAACGCGGCCTCATCTCTCAGCAATTCCGGTGTCACGTGGACACTCGTCGCCGTCGACCGCGCCTGCACGACGTTTTCCAACGTCTCCTTCTCATGGGCGGCATAGCCCTTCACCGTATTCACCAGATTCGGAATCAAATCCGACCTCCGCTGATACTGGTTGATGACCTCACTCCACGCGGCCTTCGTATCTTCGTCCAGACCCTGCAAATCGTTGTACCCGCACCCGGAGAAGGCCAATGCTCCTGTAAAAACCAGCATCGCCCCGATCAACCGCCTAACTGAACTGACCATACGTTCCTCCTTTACGCCACTTGTGATCGACGGCACCTGTTGAAGAGCTACGGGTGTTCATCGACCAAATCAATGCCCGTCTCCATGCGACCAGCGCGCGACGATATCGATTCGGATGCCGCCTTGGTATACTTGTGCTTCACTATCTGTTCATTCTGCAGATGGAGCACTCATGGCACTCGATCGTTCCAGCGCCAACCCTGGTGGGTTTCAGGTCCGACACCGCGCCTTGGGTGTCTTCCAAGGAAGTTCGATCGGGCTAGCTTTTTGGCACCCCTCCTCCCACATGCCGGAGTATGGACTCTGCCGGTTTGCCACGGAAGCAAAGGCCCAGGACTATGTCGACTTCCTCTCTTCACCCGGCTGTCCTGAGCCGTTAGACCGCGCAGACCTGATCGTGGAAGCGTTCGACCATCTCGAACACGAACGGCTGACGACAGAATACCCTCAAGCATCGGCCTGGGAAACACCACTGTAGCAGAATGCCCCTCATCGCTCCCACTCGCCACTGCGGGGGTTACGCTCAGTTCGCCCGGCTCGCTCTATTCCATGGTCTGTGAGGAGGCGCGTGAGATGACGAGCGCGACAAAGTGAATGATATGTATGGGCGGATTTATGGGGAAGAAGGAAGGCCGGAAGATTCGGCCTGGGCATGCACGAATGCCAAAAGGCGCTTATTTTCCTGGGCTGCCCTCAGAAATTTAAACGCAATTCCACGGGAGCTTATGGACCGGACCATTGCCGCCACTTCCAGGGGCGCCTGCTCATCTTCCAGCGCAATCTGCAGATAGAATATGTCGTCGACATGCACCGAGGCTTGACTCGCTATGATGCACCCGCCCATCGAGATGTCCAGAACCGTTCCTTCTCCCCGCACTTTCCCCCCAGAGAAGGATAAGAACAAGCGCACAGGGATGCGCAGATGTTCGCGACGCTCTATCACCCCCGTTGGATAGAGTTTGCCCCACCTGGAAGCTGGAAATCGAAAACTGCAGGATTGACAGTGGAAGGGCGAAATGTACGCGAGTGACCGGAGACGCTCCAGGAAGGTATGACATCGCGAACGGAGCACCTTATCCTGTCCGCATTGTGGGCAGATCATTGGCTGGGGCATCGTCACCGTTCGCCACTTCTCATGGCCGCTGTTTAAAACATCCTCATCCACGGGCAACCGGGAACGGTCTAGCCAACACCCTACATAGCCAGAGCCTTCATCAATGCAGCACGACTCAGCTCTGGGTTTCGACTTTGCACGAGCCGGCCTTAAGTGAGGGGCACAAGACTCAGCAGTGGCATCGCACCATTCAATCGATAAAGGATGACGAATGTTCTGTCAAGAAACTCGACGGTTCTGCGCGGTAGCATGTTGGATCACACTTCCATTCTATTTTCCCCACTAGCGGACGAGCTTGGATGGGCTGACTCTCGTTCTTCGCGCCACACCCAACAATTCAGACTCAAGCCCAGACTGCGGAGGGCTCGGACCGGGGTGTTCATTCATCAAGTCGGGAGCAACGATTCGTCATAGAGCACATGATCCATACAGTTCCTGCAGCGATTTTTGACAGAACTAGCCACGCCCTTTCTATATTTGTCCAATCTCCTACACCGAACCCACCGATATTGCGGATGTAATAGGATTAGATTGTTTTAACGTCGCACTAACACCCCTCTAATCTCCCATTGTTATCCTCCTCCCTACATGGGCACCGCCCTCTGAGCAATGAGGGCACAATCCTAAGGAGGTAGCAGCCATGACATGCGGACGATGCCAAGGATTAATGGTCGACGAATGGCGGCCAGATTTTTCCCCGGAGACGTTTGTGTGGCGGTGCATCAATTGTGGATCGATCGTAGATCCACTAATCGAACAGAATCGGCGAACGCGTCTGGCCGAGCAGTTATTTGTAGAACCAGTGGAAGTGTTGAATTGAATTGTCCAGCCGCGGAGCCGCCGACAGGATCCGCGGCTGGCACAAAGCTATATGGCGAATTCGGCCCAAAGCACGGTGTGGTCGGAGGGGTCAGCCGCGCGGCGCGGCTCCAAATCAACCTCTACGCGCTGACACTTTTGTGCCAGTGAGTTCGTGGCAAGTATGTGGTCGATGCGCCACCCTTTATTAGCAGCGAGCGCACTCGGTGCACGATAGTCGAAGAACGTGAACTGCTGGCGATCTGGATACAGTTTGCAGAAAACATCTTCGAAGCCCCACGCAATCGTCTTCCCATAGGCATTGCGCGCGTCTTCGTGATAGCAGACATGTTTCAGATGTTTCTCCGGGCTGTGGACATCAATGGGTCTTGGGGCCACATTCATGTCTCCACACCAGATCGCCGGCTCCTTCGGAGAGAGATGGGCCTCAAAATGCCTACGCAAGCGATCATACCAGGCCAGCTTATATTGGTATTTGGGTGAATCAATCTCAAACCCCTGCGGGACGTAGGTATTGACGATGGGAATCCCCTGAATCACAACCCGCAAGAGCCTGGCGTCTTCCAGATCACCGCCGTCATCAAACCCATACGATACCGCCTCCGGCTTCGTACGGCTAAGTACCGCAACCCCATTGTATGATTTCATCCCCCGGAACGTAATCTCGTATCCCGAAACAGCGAGACCGGCGAGAGGGAATTCGCTGTCCTGGACTTTGGTTTCCTGCAAACAGAGAACATCAGGTCGATGGCGCTCCAGCCAATTCAGCACGGTGGGAAGGCGCTTGCGGAGTGAGTTAACATTAAAGGTCGCGATTTTCATAGTCGGCAATACTACCAGAGCGTCCTCGTCGCAACAACCACGCTCCATACCGATCACGGCCCGTAATCGGAATTATCCGATTACGGGCCGTGTGTATCGAACCTGGCAACATGATCCCCGCCGTCGCGTGAGTGGGGCTTAGTTCCGCATCGCATCCTTCATATCTTTATTCATCCCGTCGGCTTCCTGCACGGTGTCCGCGGCGGCACCCTTCAACTGTGCAGCTTTTGCACGGGCCGCCTCTTTTTTGGCTTTCGTCTTGGCCTTCACCTGTGCATGCTTAGCCTTCATCGCGGCTTTGGCTTGCTTCTTCTTTGCGTTGGCCTCGTCCGCCATCGCCTTCATTCCGTTTCCTGCCGACTCTTTCTTAACCGTAAGATCGTTCGTTAGCTCGCTTTTCCGGGCATTCAAATCATCGGACACGTTGCCCATGTCCTGCTTCAACTCATCCGAGAGTTTGCCAAGCCCCATGCCGTCGGCTAGAGCGAATGAACTCATGCCCACCCATGCAACCATGCTCAGAACAGCGAAGAACCTTCTCATCAACCACCCTCCCTTGTAAGTAAGATACGGCAATCGGCTCCATGCCGAAACGACGGTATGCAACACCCATCCATACGCCGAGAGGGGACATTTGCCAATAGTTTTGCGATTTTTTTGCCGGCATGAACACCGGCGAGATGCTCGGGATTCCAGGCGTTCTCACAACCGGAACCAATGCGGGAGGCTAGGTGCGGATGGCGGTAAGATAGCGCCGAAGAATCGCCTGCTCGACTCGCGAGCGGCCACGGTCCGGCGCAGGAAATCGGAGCACAAGATGAATGCGCCCGGCCTCCGGGAATTGAATGGTGATCCGCGGGTCGGGAGATGGGGCTTCCAGCAGATTTCGTTGTTCGAGCAGTTTCATCTGCCGGCCCATTTGATCCATGAAGGGAGCGCACTCCATCCTGGCGGCTTCGAGGAGGGCATGTTCGGCCGCCTGCCAGTTCTCCGAACTGAGCAGAGGGACTGAGAGTACATATAGGCCGTACTCTTGCGAGGGACTCTCTTTGATCAAGGGGTTGGTGAACAGAAGACTGTTCGGAAAGACGACAATGCGGCCGGTATAGAGATGTGACGTCTGACCGGGACCAATCTCCAGCAGTTTTGTGGAAAAGGCATCATGGTCAAGCACGACGCCGCGGTAGAGCCCTAACTGAATACGATCACCCACTCCATAAACGCCCCCTCCTACGCGCAACGCGGCTCCGCTCCAGCACAGAATCAGCTCTTTTGTGGCAAGAACCACGGTCGCCGCCAATGCGACAAGAGACACGGCAAACGCTTCCAGCTCATGGGCCCAGATCACCACAAGACCCACGAGGAGTCCGAGCACCATGCTGTTGCGAAAGGTGACAATCCATCGGCGCTTCGCTTCGATGGTCAGAGTCTGGTTCCGCTTGATCGAGCGAACCACGACCATTCGAACGATGAGCAGGATGAGGAGGAGCAGGACGGACTTGATGAGGTCAAAGAAGACGCTGGAACCGATGACCGGCAGCATTTCTCGCATAGGCAATACTGACCGCGTTACTGCGACGCGGCCTCATCCTCACTGACGCGCGGGATGCATTCCTCCCGTTTCCAATCCTTAAGCCGCTTGTCTTCACCGAAGGACAGCGTATACCGGTAACAATAGAGCGGTTCGCGGTAGGGCTCCTCGGCACCGGCCAAACTTTTCCCGAAGGGAGACGGCGAGGCCGGGGCTTTCGTTCTCTTCCCGGTGGTCAAGCTACTGGGATCCCAGGGATGGACTTCCCGGTCACCCATCGGCACGCGATACGTCCAGACCGTATCTCCACCCAGCACCGGGGTCTTGGCCGTGCTGGGCGGTCCGAGCTTTTCGGCAATATCGTCCTGAGAGAGCCTCTTGACCCCCTTGCTGAGATACTGATCACGCCACGGCCCTCCGCAGCCGGACAATATCACAAGACAAAGCAGAAAGAAGCAGGCAGTAGACCAACCCGGGCATCTCGCTCCGCTGCTCTTGTCATCCGTCAACTGGTTACCGTTCCGAATCACGCCGCTCTCGAGTCCATCGGATTGAACAATACATCGCATAGCCCTGAGCCATCATGCCGGTAACCAGTAGTCCCAAGGCCGTCTGCAACCACACCGTACCGGGGTGCTCCAGCCCATAGATACCCAGTATAAATCCCACGGCAATGCAGACAATGCCTGCCCCACGCGCGATCAATGCATTCGTTCGCAAATCAGTCATCGGGGGTTCACTCAGTGACAAAGCCGCTACGCTACACCGGGGCATCCCATCGGTTCAACTCATCAACCCTGTTCGAGCTTCGTTTTCCCACGGATAGCATTGGCTCTTTCTTCCAGGACCCCGGCCTCTGTATCGCGCTTGAGTTTGCGCAATGCCCCGGCATAGTCGTCGAGATTCTTCACTATATCAGGATGCTCAGGGCTCAGATGGTGTTCCCGCACCGCCAACGAGCGCCCTAATAATGTCGCCCCCGGCGCCCAGTTACCCTGAGCGAGATGCATCGCGGCCAGGTTGCTCAATGCCAACGCCACCTCCAGATGATCCGGCCCCAGAATTTGCTCCTTGATCGCAAGCGCCCTCGTCAACAGTCGCTGGGCGTCGGCGTATTGTCCATGTTTGCGGTGCAGAACCCCAAGGTTGTTCAACATCGCGGCCACATCGAGATGGTTTTCACCATACATGTCCTGATAGATCTTGAGCGCCTCTAGGTAGAGCGGTTCTGCCTCAACAAATTTACCCTGCGCACTATAGGTTTGAGCCAGATGAGCGAGCGTCACCGCCATCCGTCGATCCTGACGGCCAAACTTCTCCGCTTTGTGGACGGCAACCGTAAAAATCTGTTCAGCCTCCCGGTATTCGCCTTGTTGCAGCGCCCAATCCCCCGCTTGCATGGCATCGTCCCACGACTGTTGTCCGCACGAGACAGTCATCAGTATGAAACACGTGAGCAGCAGGACCTGGCGTTTCGGCGTCATGATCGGTTCATCTGCTCGACGATGGATTCGGCCGGATAGGTCACAATTTCCGCCAACGTCGGGTGATAGTGCGGGATGCGGAGCAGGTCCTGAGCGGTTCCGTGGAAATACATCACGGCGAGGAGTTCATGGATCAGTTCCGACGCATGCGGGCCGACGATGTGTGCGCCCAGCAAGGCTCCGGTATCCGAACGACACAGGAGCTTCACGAACCCATGCACAGCCCCCATGACCATCGCTTTCCCATGGTCAGCGAACGGGTAGGAGGCGGTCAGGTATGGGACACCCTGGCCTCGGCATTGCCGTTCGCTCAGCCCGGCAACCGCAACCTGCGGTTCGGTGAACACCGCCTCGGCATCCAGGCGATGATCCACCACTCGCGCGGGGTCATTCGGGTGAGTCGCATTGAATGCTGCGATTTCACCCTGCTGGATCGCCAGATGCACGATCGGGGTGAGATCATTCACATCGCCCACTGCAAATATGTGAGACTGGGAGGTCCGCATGTCCGGAGTGACCGTCAATCGACCGTCAACCACGGTCACTCCCGCCGCCTCAAGGCCCAAACCCTGCAGGTTGGGGCGACGGCCGAGGGCTTGAAGTATATACTCACCGGAGCGTGCCTGCAGGGCACCGCGCTGCATATAGTGCACCGTTTTTTCTGACGGTGCGGCCGTCACGCGCTTGAACGACACATTGGTCACCACCTCGATCCCCTCCTCGCGAAACGAGGCCTCCAGCGCCCGGCCGACATCCTCGTCCATATCGGACAACAATGTTGCACTCCGTTGAAGGATGGTCACCTTAGTCCCGATGCGGCCGAAAAATTGTCCCAGTTCGACAGCCACCGGACCGCCGCCCAATACCAGCAGCGAGTGGGGCGCCTGACGGAGATCGAGAATTGAGTCACTGGTCAGGCAGGCGGACGCGTCTAACCCGGGAATCGCTGGGTCTCTGGCGGTCGACCCGGTGGCAATCACGAATGTGTGGCCGTGTATCCGAACGTCTCCGGCAAGGATGTCGTGGGGGGAAACGAATTCTGCGCGCGACTCGTACAGCGTGAACCCTGGATCGCGCAACGCGGCGACGCGATAGTCCGCAAACTCCTGCACTAACCGGTTTTTGCGATCGACGATGGCCGACAGGTCAGCACGGGCCGTGACGGGGACAATCCCGAACTCGCGCGCCCGCTTCATCATCGCCATGATTTCGGACGATTGAAGAAACGTCTTCGTCGGCATGCAGCCGCGCAAGATACAGAGGCCACCCAGGGGACCATGATCGACGATGGCCACATCGGCGCCCGCATCGCGCGCCGTTCGTGCAGCCGCATAGCCGGCAGAGCCTCCGCCGATAATGACAACGTCGTGTCGACGTTCGGTCATGTGAGCTAGTTGTCGTGACATGCCGTGAACGATTATATTGCGCAGCGGATGAATTGTAAGGATACACTATGATCAAACCCGGTCGCTATCGTCACTATAAGGGGAAGGATTATGAAGTGCTCGGGGTGGCGAGACACTCTGAAAACGAGGAGGAATACGTCGTGTATCGCCAACTCTACGGAGAAGGCGGCCTCTGGATCAGGCCGATGGGAATGTTTCTGGAATCGGTGTCGGTCGAGGGGGTGGTGATGCCCCGGTTTCGGCGACTAGAGGAAGGTCCAGTGTGAGAAAGTGGCGGCCTGCCCCACGCAGCGCCCCGCGCGGTCACTGACGCTCCAGACGATTGCGTTTTCGATCAGGAACCGACGCCCGCTGGTAGAGATTCTGACTCCCCGGTAGTTATCCAGGTAGCCTCGCGTGCGGGCACGCTCAAGCATCCATTCCCGCTCTGCGCGGTTGACGGCCTCCGCCGTCAGGCGGGAGGGCGTCCGCAACAGATCCTCCCACGTCGTCTCCCAGAGCGTGAGTGCGAGATGCGTACCGTAATTCAGCATCGGGTCGGCTTCAATCCCATGCGACACGACGACGAAGGGTGCCAAAAACAATGCGTGTGCCTGTTCGTCAGGCCCTCCGACCCGCTGAAGCAAATCTCGCCCCAGCCATTGGCGATAACTGTCCAGCAGCAGTTGGGACCATTCGACGACCGACGGCTGACTCCACACCTGGTTTGGATCGTCCATCGCCCCTCCCCGGACTACATCGGGAGTTGGTGGGGTACATACGACTCTAGAATCCGGGAGTCTCCCGATGCTGTTCCGTGGTTAACACGCTTGCATTCCCGATGCAACGCACGACTATGAAGTGCTCTTTCGTAATTGGCGCACAAACAGTGCCTTGCCCTCCGATCCCAGCAACGTCATCAGCAGGTCGCCGCGTCGTACAGCAGTTCGATGGGCGTCTCGCTCGAAGTCTCGGGTCGCAATCTGACAAGACCATATTTCTTTGGGTTCGTCGTGCCCTGTCGCCTTGAGAATGACGCGGCCGCTCCGGCGGACTTCGTACGTCATGTCCATTGGCACCGTCTGAAGCACCTTGCCCGGACTGTCCTGAATCGGCCGCCTTGAGTGGGCCGATTTTGCGCCCCCATGAGTCGTATACTGAAAAACTTGATGCGGAAACAGATAGGGAGCCCGGGGATTTCGGAAACGATAGGGTGAATCGAACGTCACCAGTTCCCAGTCGCCAGCCAGGTCCCGGCCCACGCAAGTCCGGGCGTATCCGACCTGAAGGGCTGTTCCAGCTTTCATGAGGGACTTGTGAACGGGGTGATCGGTAGCCTCCGCAGGGCACCAGGCTGTAACAGCCCCCAAACCGATGATGAGGAGTGCAGCTATCCAGCGTGTCATAGGGATCCTCCTGCTGAGAGACAATTCCTCTCCTGCCTGTTCTCGCTTCATCAAGACAAGCCTAGCAGAGGATTGGACGTCGCCAGAAACCCGTAATATTAAGGGTCTTTCCGTACGTCTGCGGCCGGGGACGGGGCGGGTAAAGACTTGGGGGCTCGCGGCAACACCCGGTATTCGATCAGCCGGCAGGTACAAAAGGAAACCTGCCGCCATTCTGCGGTGATCTTGACGATAGCCGATCCGCAGATCGAACAACCCAGCGCTCGAGGATCGCGCTTGATGGTCCATCGGGGAATCGTGATACGTTCGCTGTCGAGTGGTTCCTGTTCCATGGAGACCTTATCGGTCCCGGGTTTTAAAATCTGAAGAGGAATGTGTCGGCCACCCTTTACCCTTGATGCGGCAGGCCTGGTCGCATATATAATGGTCCCGCATTATATCGAGCCATCGTCATTAAAGACGGCTCGGCCTAGAAGGAGTGACGGCCATGGGTCCACAGACATTGTTCGATAGAATTTGGGATGAACACGTGGTTCGGGCAGAACCTGACGGTACCACGTTACTGTACATTGATCGCCATTTGGTTCATGAAGTCACATCTCCTCAAGCCTTTGAAGGACTGACTGTCGCGGGGCGAGTGCCCCGTAGGCCGGGCGCTGCGCTTGCCGTGCCCGACCATAACGTCCCGACGACCGACCGAGGATTGGCCATTGCCGACCCTGTCAGCGCGAAACAAATTCAAACGCTGCAGGATAATTGTGCCGCCTTTGGGATTACCTTCTTCGGTATGAATGATATTCGGCAAGGGGTCGTTCATATCATCGGCCCTGAACAGGGGTTCACCTTGCCAGGCATGACCATTGTCTGCGGGGATTCCCATACCTCGACCCATGGCGCCTTTGGCGCGCTCGCATTTGGAATCGGGACCAGCGAAGTCGAACATGTCCTGGCCACCCAATGTTTAGTCCAAAAACGCCCCAGAACCATGGAAGTCCGGGTCGAGGGACACTTGTCGCCCCGTTGCTCGGCAAAAGACGTGATTTTGGCCATTATCGGCAAGATCGGCACGGCCGGTGGAACGGGCTACGTCATCGAATACACCGGTTCGACGATTCGTGGACTCAGCATGGAAGGCCGGATGACCCTCTGCAACATGTCGATCGAGGCCGGAGCCCGGGCCGGCATGGTCGCGCCGGACGACACAACGATCGCCTACATTCAAGGACGTCCCATGGCCCCGAAGGGCGCCCTCTGGGAGCAGGCGGTCAACGCCTGGCGACAACTCAAGACCGATCCTGGCGCACGATACGATGCCGTGGTGGAGTTGCAAGCTGAAACCATCGCGCCGCAAGTCACCTGGGGTACGAGTCCGGGGATGGTCACCGGTGTGGACGGCAATGTGCCGGATCCCCGCACCATGGATGATCAGAAACTCCGCGAGGCCACTGAGCGGGCTCTCTCCTACATGGCATTGGCGCCCGGCATGCCGATACGAGACATCAAGATCGATAGAGTGTTCATCGGGTCCTGCACGAATGCCCGGATCGAAGATCTTCGGCTCGCAGCCTCCTTCGCCAAGGGCAAAAAGGTGGCCGGGAGCGTGCACGCAATGGTGGTGCCCGGGTCGGGTCTCGTTAAACAACAGGCTGAACAAGAAGGACTCGATCGAATTTTCAAAGACTCGGGATTCGAATGGCGGGAAGCCGGATGCAGCATGTGCCTGGCCATGAATGCCGACGTGCTGAAACCGGGAGAACGCTGCGCCTCGACCAGCAATCGAAATTTTGAGGGACGCCAGGGAGCTGGCGGGAGAACGCACCTCGTGTCCCCTGCCATGGCGGTGGCTGCCGCCATTGAAGGTCATTTCGTGGATATCCGTCATTGGTCATGACGCCGGGGTCTCCCTGGTCCATGGCACGCGATTCAGTACAGTCATGTCACGCAGGAAGCATGAGAGGATGAACAAGGGATGAATGCGTTCACCATTCTTACCGGCTTGGTTGCGCCGCTGGACCGGCCGAATGTCGATACCGATCAGATTATTCCGAAACAGTTTTTAAAGACGATCAAGCGGACAGGTCTGCGAGAAGGTCTATTCTATGATTGGCGGCGGCGGAAGGATGGCTCCCAGGATCCGGCTTTCTTCCTGAACCAACCCCGTTACCAGCGGGCTACCATTTTGTTGGCGAGGGAAAACTTCGGCTGTGGATCATCGCGGGAACACGCTCCATGGGCCTTGCTGGATCAGGGCTTTCGATGCGTGCTCGCCCCTTCCTTCGCGGACATTTTCTATAATAATTGCTTTCAAAACGGCATGCTGCCCGTCGTGCTGAAGGCAGGTGAAATCCAGGCGCTGTTCAACGCGGTGGAGGCCCGGGAAGGGTATGAACTCACAGTGGACCTTGCTGCCCAACGCGTTACCACGCCGGAAGGCACCGCGTATCACTTTGACATCGACCTTTTTCGGAAAGACTGCCTGTACCGCGGGTTGGACGCAATCGGTCTCACGCTTCAGCAGACCGATCAAATCAAACTGTACGAAACGCGCCGTCGCACGCAAGCCCCTTGGCTATTTCAGGATGTGACGTAGCCGAGGGGACCGCACGATGCCAAAAATACTCCTGACCCTATTGTTTTTCGGCGTCGCCGCCTTGCTTCTGATCAGCTTCAATTGGAGTTACTCCGACGGCGAACGCGTGGGGTACCTCCAAAAGCTGTCTCGGAAAGGGTGGATTTGCAAAACGCAGGAAGGTGAGCTCGCCATGACCACGGTACCCGGCGTCGCCCCCCTGCTCTGGGACTTCAGTGTGTGGGATGATTCCGTGGCCAGAAAACTGGACGGGCAGATGGGTAAACGCGTCGTGCTTCACTACCGGGAGTTTCGTTATATCCCCACCACGTGTTTCGGAGAAACCAATTACTTCGTGGATCGCGTCGAGATCCTGGACTGACCGGTTTATCTCACGAACCGCTACAGCCACTTCTTTTGCTTAAAGAAGTACAGCATGGATACGCCGGTCACGGCCATGACGCCCAGCACGGCCGGATACCCCCACGTTGATTTCAACTCCGGCATGTGTTCGAAATTCATCCCGTAGATACTGGCGATAAAACTCAGCGGCATAAAGATGGTGGTGATGATCGTTAATATTTTCATGACCCCATTCAAACGATAACTGACGCTGGAAAGATAGACTTCCATCATGGACGAGACCATTTCCCTCAAGGTCTCGACCGTATCGCCGATCTGAATGACGTGGTCATACACGTCCCGGAAAAAGACTTTCGTCGAGCCTTGTAAGAATTTCCCATCAGACCGGGAGAGATTGTTCATGACTTCCCGTAGGGGCCAGACAGAGCGGCGCAAGAAGAGGAGCTGCCGCTTGAGCGAATGGATGTCCCGAAGGGTTTCCGGTCCTGGATTGGTGAGGCAAAGGTCCTGGAGGGCTTCGATTCGTTCTCCCAGCGTTTCCAGAATAATGAAGTAGCGATCTACGATCGAATCCATCAACGCGTACAGCAGATAATCTGCCCCCGCGTGACGCAGACGGCCCTTACCGTTCCGCAAGCGCTCCTTCACCCCTTGAAATACGTCGCCGCCATTCTCCTGGAACGACAAAAGGAAATTTTCTCCAAAAACCAAGCTGACCTGCTCAACGTTGATGTCTCCCGGACGGTGCCCTTCATACAGCATTTTCAGCACGACATAGCCATAGGCACCATAATCGTCCAGTTTCGGGCGCTGGTCGGTGTTCGCAATATCCTCCAACAGCAGCGGATGGAGTCCAAATATTTTTCCGAAGGACTCCAGCACGTCCATCTTGTGAATACCCCCGATGTCCACCCATCGAACGGTCGGTTCCCCTGTGAGGGTAATTTCGTCCGGTTTCGCAACGGTTCGCTCTTGAAACTGTCCTTCGCCGTACTCATAGACTGAAAGGGTGACGTTCTCGGATCTCTTTTCACCGATATGCACCAGCGTGCCGGGCGGCAGGCCGGACTTTCGCGAATGTTTGTGCATCAATTTCATGTAGGGTCAGCTTGTACGCGTATCCTTAAATCGGGTCAAGAGTCTCCTCTCCCTCATGGATCCATTCTCCTCTTTGTTCCCGGCTGCAGACCTGGTACGGTGGGAAGGAGTACGTCCGCTATCGAATCTGGAGTCGACATCCCAATGGAACAGGAACTCGCCACATTGTCCCACACGATGCTCCGTGCCGGTCGCGAGGCCCTCAGATTGGCGCAGGAGGGGTTTGAAATTCATACGAAACCGGATCGCTCTCCGGTCACCTCTGTCGACTTGGCCGTGAATCAGATTTTTCGGGACAACTTGTCGGCGGCATATCCGGATGATGGCTGGCTCTCGGAGGAATCTCCGGACACTCCCGACCGGCTGGATAAGAAACGAGTCTGGATCGTCGACCCAATCGATGGAACCCGCTCATTCGTGCGAGGCCTGCCTGAATTCTGCCTGTCGGTGGCGCTGGTTGAACAGGGTCTGCCGGTGGTCGCAGCCATTTTCAATCCTTCCACGGGCGAATTCTTTTCCGCTATCCGGGGTCGGGGCCTGCGCGTCGAACGCCATGTCGGAGCTGACAAGCCTCCCTTCACATCCAGCGAGCGTCCGCTCGCCCTCGTGAGTCCCTGGGAACTTCAGGCCGGCCGTTTTCAATCACTCGCACCCTACATCAGTTGCCGTCCCATCGGATCAATTGCCTATGCCCTCGCGCTGGTCGCAGCGGGGCAAGCGGAGGCTGCCATGACGATGGAAGGGGGGAACGAATGGGATATTGCCGCCGGAGTCCTCCTTATTGAAGAAAGCGGAGGACGCGCCACGACCCCGTCAGGCCATCCCTTTTCCTTCAATCGTACAGATCCTCGACTGCATGGCACCTTCGCCCTCGCCCCGGATCTACCTGCACCTCTGCAGGCCCAGTTAAGACAACTCGGCGCAACCGGGTCTCCCCTTCGCTCGTCTCTGTGATGCTTTCCATCACCCGATGTTGTCTGTAGGATGCTCCCTGACTTGTTTCGGGCGACGAGGCATTGGAGTCCTACGGCACGAGTGATCTTAAACAAGACGGGCGGCGAAATCGTCCTCCCGGCGAGGCAGAGCATCATAAGAACGGTAACGAGGACCTCGGACAGCAAAGCGAGTGAATGTCGATCGTTGGGAGCATCGAAATTGCAGGGAGGTCGTGCATGCGGGTAGCCTTGTTAGGAACCGGATTGCTGGGAGGGGCGGTGGCGGAACGATTGCATGCCACCGGCCACAGCCTGGCTGCCTATAACCGTACCCCGGAAAAAACTTTCTCACTTCGTGAGCGCGGCATTCGGATCGACGCCACTCCCGGAGGGGCCATGTCCGATGCCGAGGTGGTTCTCCTCCTCCTCACTGACGCGGCCGCTATCCGCTCAGTCCTCCTCGACGAGTCCACTCGCGAGTCGCTCAGAGGTCGCACCATTATTCAGATGGGCACAATCGGTCCGGAGGAAAGTCGTTCGATCCAACAGGAAATCTATCAGTTCGGGGGTCAATACCTGGAGGCGCCCGTTCTCGGCAGCATCACAGAAGCCCACGCCGGCAGGCTGCTGGTCATGGTCGGTGCGACGCAGGAGCAGTATGCCGAATTGGCACCGCTCTTACGTGCCCTCGGATCCGAGGTACATCTGATCGGTCCGGTCGGGAGTGCCGCAGTGTTAAAATTGGCCTTCAACCAGCTCATTGCCGCGGAGGTTGTGGCATTTGCCTTGAGCTTCGGATTGGTTCGGCGAGAGGGCGTTGGAACGGATATCTTTATGAGCCTGCTGCGTAAAAGCTCTCTGTATGCCCCGATGTTCGACAAAAAACTGGCCCGCATGTCGGAGCGGCATTATGACAGTCCTAACTTTTCGACTTCCCACTTGCTGAAAGATGTGGAATTAGTTCTCGGAGCGGCAGAAGGCAGGGGCCTGGCTACGAGAGGACTACAGGGTGTACAGGCGCTGCTCACCGACACCATCGCCGCAGGATTGGGGTCCGTGGACTACTCGGCCGTCCACGAGACGATTGATCCGCCGGAGCACCGCCGACCGTAAGGTTATCGCGGAAATCGATCCATGGCCTGATTATCGGCCGTCGATTGCACCTTCATCACATGAAACCTGCCTCCGGGCTTGTTGGGAGTTCCGTCATGTTCGATGCGGGTGTACCACCATCGCCCCTCACCTTCCGAGTAGTCAGGTGACAACGTGATTTCGAAGCCGCCTTCCCGATCATTCGCACGCTGAGCCCAGGCTCCCGCCCAGCGGCGCTCGGAAAGCAGATCAGTCCGGAAATGGCCGTCCTTATAATCATAGGTGCCGTTTCCATACCGATCCAGCCGCAGCGGCACGACCACCCCGCCTTCCTCATACTCCCATTCGCCCGCAAGCACCGCGTTCTCTTTCACTCCAGTCTGCTCAGAGACTTCAGGAGATCCGGGCATATTTGATGAAGAGCCCTGTGGCATCGGCGCATGGCCGCAGGCTGGCAAGGTTATCAGTCCGAAGGCTATTGCGATGAAAGACAGAGTAGGGGTTTTCATACGGTAATCCTTGTAATGCTTCAAGACAATGGGCGACCTGGTACATCGCCCTAAGTTCTTTCATACCACGCGTCTGAGCCTCGCTCAAGACTCCTCCGCGTTTTTGCTCCTATGCCCCTTAAGCGGTCTCTCTCGCCTAGGTCTAAGAGCGACAACCATAGGCCAATAGTCCCATCTATGGCGACTCATTCTGAAGCAGTGTCTCAAGGTCAGACATGCTTAACCGATAAAGGGAGACTGGGAAAGTTGCGTCAAAAACCATCCTGTCGATGACAGCTCACGCGAGTGCGGCCGCATGGAGCCCTCGTAGCGCAGGTGGACAAGTAACGGTCAGGAGGGCGACCCGAGCATAGGCGATGACTGACAATACAATGAACAAGATCGCACCAACTCCTGATAACAACGTATCTTCCGCAACAGAGAGTCGATCCGTCCCGAAGATCGAACAGGAACCACGAACGGATGAGGTGGCTATTCTGGCGGCCACGATCTGTCAGGTTCCTTTCGTCAAGATCGGCTTGAACGCTCCTTTCCATCAGTGGTCAACGTCAGCCGGCGGAGTGCCGGACTGCACCATGCCTTGTGACTGCGCCTTTTGTGTCCATGCAGTCCCACAGTGCGGCATCTTCGAGGTGCCAAACACGCTCGACGACGAGCGATTTGCGGCCCACCCGTTCGTGACGGGACCATCCCTCATTCGCTTTTATGCCGCAATCCCTCTAGTCAGCGCGGAAGGGCATGCGCTCGGGCACCTTGGTCTCATGGACCAGACCCCTCGACAACTGACACCCGGACAACGGGAAGCCCTCGCAGCCCTGGCACGTCAACTCGTCAGCCACCTGGATCTTTGCTTGCGCGTGAGGCAGCTGAATGAGGGGCTCGCGGCCAGGAACTCAGTACAGCTGGACCGAACATCGCTGCTATTTGCACTCGATCACGCCATCGACGGCATTGCCCTCCTCGATCAATCCGGCTGTTTCACCTATGTCAATCAAGCCTTGGCTGCCATTTTCGGATATGCCGCAGATGAACTGATCGGGACGTCATGGCGGCAGCTGTATGCGCCCGAATGGGTGGCGAAGATCGACGAGGATGCTCTGCCCACGGTGATTGAGAGCGGCCGTTGGCATGGTGAAGCGATCGGCAGAAGAAAGACCGGATCCTCCATCTGCACTGAAATCTCCCTGGTACTCTTCCCGGAGCAAAGGAACGGGAACAATTGGCTCCTGTGGACTTGTCGGGATCAAACCGCGCAAAAGGCTGCTCGCGAGGGCATTCTGGACGCGCAATCGCGACTCCTGGCGGTCCTGGACGCAGCGACGGAAGTCTCCATCATAGCGATGGACCCGGATGGAACGATCACGGTGTTCAATCGCGGGGCGGAATGGATGTTGGCCTATGACGCCGTGGAAATGATCGGGAAACAGACCGCGCTCCTGCTTCATCTCCCGGCTGAAATCGAATCCCGCAGCCGGGAACTTTCGGAACAGTGCGGCCGACCAATCGAGGGGTTCAACGTGCTCGTGGAAGAAGTCAGGCGAGGCACGCATGAAGAGCGCGAGTGGACCTATCTTCGCAAGGACGGCCAACACATTCCGGTGACTCTTTTGGTCACCGCCATGCGCGATGCGTCCGGCAATATCACGGGGTACCTGGGAATTGCCAAGGATCTCACCGACTCCAAACAGGCGGAGGCAGCCTTGCGCGCGAGCGAGGAACGCTATCAAGTCGCCGTTCGAGGGTCGAGCGATGGCATCTGGGATTGGAACGTCCTGACGAACGACATGTACTACTCCCCCAGATTCAAAGAACTGCTCGGGTACGAAGACCACGAAATCGCCAATGTCTTTTCCAGTCTCTCCTCACGGCTGCATGGCGACGACGCACGCATGTTCACGGAGGCCGTGGAGGCGCACCTGACCGGGAGACGGCCCTACGATGTCGAGTACCGGTTACGCACCAAAACCGGCCGCTATCGCTGGTTTCGAGCGCGCGGCCAAGCGGTATGGAATGAGCAGGGGCTGGCGGTGCGAATGGCAGGATCGATCACAGATATCACCGAGAAGAGGACGGCCGAGGAGGCCCTGGCCACTGCCGCGGCGGAGCTGGCTGGCCGGAACGTCGAACTCCAGCAGGCACGAGACCACGCGCTGGCAGCGACGAAGGCAAAATCCGAGTTCCTAGCCACCATGAGCCACGAAATCCGGACTCCGATGAATGCCATCATCGGCATGGCCGAACTCCTCCAGGAGACGACGCTGTCTCAGGTGCAACAGGAGTACGTCGACCGCTTCAGCCGCGCAGCTGCCGGCTTGCTCGACCTGATCAATGACATCCTGGACCTTTCGAAAATCGAAGCCGGCCATGTAGAGCTGGAGTCGATCCCCTTCGATCTCCACGATCTCATCGACAAAACCGCGGAATCGATGTCTGTTCGTGCCCATGCCAAACACATCGAACTGATCGCGTTCGTACATCCGGACGTGCCCGGCTCCTTGTTGGGCGATCCCACACGCCTGCGCCAGGTGCTGATTAATCTTGCCGGCAATGCCATCAAATTCACGGAGCGAGGGGAAGTTGCGCTCACGGTGGAGCGGGCGGGCGATCAGTCTGCGCCGGTCGCACTGCGCTTTTCGATCAGGGACACCGGCATTGGGATTCCTCAGGAAAAAATCGGCGCCATCTTTGACAGCTTCACACAGGTCGATTCCTCCACCACACGCAAATACGGCGGGACCGGACTCGGATTGGCCATCTCGAGACGCATTGTGGGGCTCATGGGAAGCCGCATCGATGTGCAAAGCGTCGTCGGTCGCGGGAGCACCTTCTCCTTCGTTCTCCAGTTGGAAGAGGCGCCACCCCTGGAATCCTCGGCGATGGTGCCCGCGCTGGATCTCCGGGGCCGCCGCATCCTGATCGTGGATGACAGTGAAACCCACCGGATGATCGTTCGGGAACATCTCTCCCCGATGGGAGCCCTGATCATCGAATCGCCCGACGCCACATCTGCCTTGATGGCCTTGGACGCGGCTCATCAGCGGAACGAGCCGATTCACCTCGCCATACTGGACTGTAACCTTCCGGACATACATGGGATCGAGCTGGCACGGGCCATCCGCCAACGCCCGCTGGACGCCACACTCCCCCTGGTGATGCATACTGCGGATGTGCGGCGCGCAACCGCACGCCGGGCCGATCAATTGAACATCGCCAGTTACGTCTACAAACCAATCAGCCGGAAACGGCTCCTGGCCTCACTGGCCGGAGTGTTGCAACAAGTGCCATTCGTCCCCGCCGTGCAGAGGCCCATACCATCTGCGCCCGACCTTTCCACTCAGCCGACAATCCCCATCCTGCTCGTCGAGGATTTGGAAGACAACCGCGATCTCATCACACTGTTCCTGAAGGGGATGCCGTACCAGCTGGACGTCGCAGAGAACGGATCTGTGGGCGTGGAAAAGTTTCAATCCGGTAGCTACGGCCTCGTGTTGATGGATATTCAAATGCCCGTCATGGACGGCTATCAGGCCACGAGCGCCATAAGGGCGTGGGAACGGAGCCGGGGACAGGAGCCCACCCCGATCATCGCCCTCTCGGCCAATGCATTCAAGGATGACATCGACAAGAGCATGGCCGCCGGCTGTACCACGCATCTGACAAAGCCCATCAAAAAGCAGACCCTACTGGAGGCCATTGCGACCTATAGCAGGATGCGCGCCGGCAGAGCTGCTTAGGTCAGAGTCACCGGCACGTTCGACTGATCCCGGGCGAAGGCCTCTCGGACCGAGTGACACGAATCTGCTGGAAAACCAGTTGCCGTTGCCGGAGTAAACCTGTGGAAGGAGGCCGCCTGATGAGTGACATTGCCCAGACATCCGCAAACCCTGGATGGGAGCCGATCGTGGTCCATGTCGATGCCACGTACGAGCCGCTGGTGCCCAAGTTCATGAGCAATCGAAAAAAAGAAATCACTGCCATGACGGACGCCGTGGCGCAGGGCGACTTCGAGACGGTCAAGAATGTCGCCCACGGAATGAAGGGGGTCAGCGGAAGTTATGGATTTCCAGAGATGAGCACCGTCGCAGCTCGATTGGAACAGGCCGCTGAGACTGCGGATGCAGGATTGATTCGGAGCGACCTCGTGGCGTTGGCCTCCTACCTTGATCGCGTCGTCATCGTCTATGACTGATCACAAGAAACTACCCGGTGCCACGGATAGGACAAAGCTGATTCACGGGTGATTCTCGTCATGACGCGCTGATGCAGAAGGAGAAAATGAATGGGAGGCATGACCGATTATCACACCTCACCCGGATTGACCGTCCTGCTTGTGAAAGATGGAGAAGACACGGAATGTCTGTTGGAATTCGTGCTACGAAAGCATGGGTATCGAGTGATTCACTCCAAGAGCAATCGCCATGCGAGGAACCTGATCCTATCGATGGAACCTCCGGATGCCGTGTTATTGGCGTTGCACCTATCCGACGCGACCGGTCTCGACCTGCTTGCGCATCTACGTGCCCAGCCTCACTGGAAGACCGTACCCATCGCCATGCTGACCACTCAGGCCGAGAGCGTCGATCTGGCTGAGGCGGCGCGGCTCGGAGCCCATGACCATATTCTCACGCCGATCAGCCCGACCAGGCTGGTTACAAGGCTGAACCGCTTACTGCTGCAGGCTCCAAAGAAAACGCCCGGGTGAACCTGATGGCGTTCGCCGCGCCCTGAACGCAGCACCTATGAGCGATCCATGCAAGTGACTGCCCGCCGTGAACCGGCAGCGTTATTGATGGCAGCTATGGGAGAGCCCGCGATCCTGGAAATTTCGGCTACCGACAACTCAGTTCCGTCAGGAAGTTGGCAGCTGCGACGAACGGGACCGGTATGTGGATGGGCGCTGTCGTTACCTCAACTGCTCGATGTATCGACTGGCCTGCTCCAGATCTTCGTCGGTTTTCGCCATACAGAACCGCATGAAGCGACTTCCCTCAGGACCTTCGAAGAACGCTTCGCCCGGGACTCCTGCCACCCGCGTCTTGTCCAGTAAATACATGGCCCGGTCCCGTCCCGTCTTTCCCGGAAGGCGAGACACATCCGCCAGCACATAGTAGGCACCTTGTGGAATGCAAGGAGGCAGACCGGCCTTGTCCAATGCCTGGCAGAACCGATCCCGCTTCTGTTGATAGTCCGTCGAGAGGCTCGCGTAAAACGATCCGGGCAGGTCGCGAATCCCGGCCGCGACACCATACTGCAGTGGAGTCGGCGCGCAGACATAGAGGACATCGCTCATGGCCCCGATGGCCTTGGCCCATGTCGCCTCCGCCACGCTGTAGCCGATGCGCCATCCGGTGATGCTGAACGTTTTTGAATACCCGCCTATAGTGATGGTCCGTTCCGACATGTTCGGTAGGGAAGCCATGCTGACGTGCTCACGCCCATCAAATACAAAATATTCATAAATCTCGTCGGTGATCACCAGCACATCGTGGCGACAGGCGATCTCCGCGATCTGCGCCAACTCACTCCGCGTAAATATCTTTCCCGAAGGGTTCCCGGGAGTATTCACCACGAGGGCCTTGGTCCTGGGGGTAATGGCCTGTTCCAATGCCTGCACGTCCCAACTCCAGTCCGGCGCGCGCATCGTCACATAGCGGGGAGTCGCCTCAACTGCAAGGATGGCTTGGATGTGATAGGCGTAGAACGGCTCGAAGAGAACGACTTCGTCGCCCGGGTTGAGCAGGGCCATACAGGTTGCCTGGAAGGAGCCTGTCGCTCCGGCGCTCACGGTGATATTCGTGTCCGGATCCGCCGTGAGGCGATTGTAAGCCGCTAACTTGGTCGCAATGGCTTGACGTAATTCCGGAATGCCGTCATACCGCGAATAAATGTTCCGTCCCTGCGCCATGGCGTCTTTGGCAGCCTGCACCACCTCCGGAGGAACCGGGGTATCGCACACCCCCTGAGACATATTGATCCCTTGAACCTTCGCACAGGCGAGGGTCATAGCGCGGATGTCGGATTGGGCCAGGCGCACGGTGCGGTCGCTTTTGTTCATTTACATTCCTCGGTATGTTCGGCCGATATCCCATCGCCGGTCTGGAGCCAGTCACGCGATCCAAGTCACCCTCCGGCGGCGACACACGCCATCCCCCTCAGGCCGGCCGCCCTATCCCCCGTTCCCATGACCGGAACGCTTCCCTGCACGCTCTTCCCGTACCCCGTTCTGCGAAAAAATGCAATCGCCGCGGGCGGCTGACACAGAAATCTGTGGCGGGATAAAGGCGTTTTCCGGATGGAGATGACTCTCAGAAGCCACGAGAGATCGAACCAGGGTCAGACTAGCGACGAACCGAGCTCACCCAGACAGCCGCCAGGGGCGCATCCCTCATGAAACGGGCGTACTGCCGCAACACGCGTTCGACATAAACCTGGGTGCCAGGGAGTGACTCCGTGCCGACGGCCTGACTCACTCGCCGCTCTCCGGCATGATAGGCCGCCAGTGCCAGCGACAGATCGCCCTCGAATCGATCCAACAACCGCCGCAGGAGCGCCGCGCCTGCGCGAATGTTGTCGTCCGGATCGAAGGGATCCAGTACATTCAGCGCGGCGGCGGTCAACGGCATCAACTGCATCAACCCGATCGCGCCCTTCGATGACACGGCCTGCGGGTTGAAATCTGACTCCACCTTGATCACCGCCTGTATCAGCGCCGGATCGAGTCCGTACTGTTCGGCATGGGTGGCGATGAGGGACGGGATCGATTTAGTGGGACGAGGTATGTCCAGATCCGTCATGCCGGGATCCGGTGTCAGACGGTTCAGCGACGGCATGATTACCGTCAGGCAGACTGCGATCACCAGCGGGCAGAGCGCGCGCGCCACCTGAATACCACGAGATTGCCAATCCGAATGGCGCATGATGAAAAACCGGCTCGAACTCTGTGGGCCGAGGGTTTCAAAGATCCTCATGAGGTCTTTCGCCACTATTCCACGGAGAGGGAGGATGCACAAGAAAATGACAAAAACCGGTCTCCCGCGATGCGCCGTGACTGTGCCGGCTCAGAGCAGGAAGCTTAACCCGCGATCGAATCGAGTGGTGGGCCTCTGGGGAGTGAGGAACGATGGAAGAACGGGTAGTCGGCGGAATAGCCTCGAACGCCAGGGATGACCGAACATCATTCCTGGAGCCCCGTCATGGCGGGAATTGGTCGGCGCAGGCTGTCCCGAATCTCACGGACTCGCTGAACCCTGACCAGCACCGCTATTCTTTGCGGAGCGCAACGTGCTCCTTGAGCCAGCAACGATCCATCACAACCTGCAGTCCGGCCTGGCGGGCTCGTGCAGCGGCCGCCTCGTCGATGACGCCCTCCTGGAGCCAGACCGCTTTGGCTTTGACCTGAATAGCCTCATCCACGATTGAGCCCGCCTCCGCGGATCGCCTAAAGATATTAACCAGATCGATCGGGCCAGGCACTGACGAGAGCGACGGATAAGCGGGTTGACCCAACACGCTCGTCTCATGAGGATTCACGGGAATGATCACCTTGCCCTGCTGTTGCATATACGCGGCCACCCGATAGGACGGGCGGACCGGATTCGACGACAATCCCACCACCGCGATGGTCCGACAGTCCCGGAGCAGAGCCACTGCCAACTCCGGCGAGAGAGCCTCCCTCACGAAGCTCCCCACAGTTCTTCCAAGCGGTTGGCTCGCCCGCAATTGAACTTGTAGAATTTGTACCGGATCGGATTCTTCTTATAAAAATCCTGGTGATACTCCTCCGCCGGATAAAACTTGGAGGCCATCACGAGTTCCGTGACAATGGGCTGCGCGAACCGTTTGGCTTGCTCGATCGCCCGTTTCGACTCTTCTGCGATGCGTTGCTGTTCCTCGGTCTGATAGAAAATCACCGACCGATACTGGCTGCCGTGGTCGCAGAACTGCGCATCGGGCGTCACCGGGTCGACGTTATGCCAGAACGCATCGAGCAGCTGGGTATAGGTGACCTTGTCCGGATCGTACGACACCTCCACCGCCTCGGCATGGCCTGTTGCTCCAGCGGACACCTCTTCGTAACTCGGGTTCTCGACCCGTCCGCCCATGTACCCGCTGGTCACGGAGGTGACACCGGGGATCTTTTCAAACACCTCCTCCATACACCAAAAACAGCCTCCGGCAAAGAAGGCCTTGGAGGGTCCGGCCTGAACGGCTGCCTGGGTCGCCAGAACGACAACGCCGGGTGCGAGCAGGAGCAGGCAAAACATTCCGTAAAACATGAACCGTCGTGGAGCATTCATGAGCATCGTCCTCCCTGCAGGTAAGTGGACTTTCCTGTCACCATCTTACCGGAAAGCCCTTGGCTTCTGCCGGATGGTCTCCAGGCCTGCTACTCGTTATCTACGAACCGGAACGACACATGGATGTGCCGGAGGTGGGGCGACAGAGCGAGGAGTGGACCAGAAGGAAGGAAGATGCGGCGACCGCTACAGGCATCCCCAGGATCGCGCACCCTGAACCATATCAGGCTGCCGGCGTTCGAACTGTTTCATCATGAGCGTAATGGCTTCTTCCGGGTTGTCCACGGCAGCAACCAACCGTCCCCCCAGTTTCTTGAAAAACTTGGCTTCAGCCGGCGTCGCCCCCACCAGGATGACCGGTTTTCCCGCCTTCAGGGCGAGCGCCACCTCCGAGACGGTGCCTGCTCCCGTCAACCCGCAGGCGACTATCACATTGCTCGACATGACATTGACGTTGTTGCGGGCATTGCCCATGTCGGTGATGATAGCCACATCAACAAACTTCGAGACCCGTTCCCGCGCCGAAGGGAGCACGCCGATCGTCAGGCTGCCGGGAACGAGTTTGGCCCCCTGAGAGGCCGCCTCCATCACGCCCACGGCGCGACCGCCTGTCAGCACCACCCACTCCCGTCGCGCGATCAACTCGCCGAGGACGCGGGCATTGTCGAGGTCTTTTTTTCTGGCCTTGGCAGGACCCATGACGCCCACAATGTATCTCATGCCATCCTTACAGGCGGCCGCCGCACTGCGGCTGCCACCAGCCGCTGACCGCCACGGTCGCATAATACATGGCCCAGGCCTCTGGATCATCGGCTAGCCGGCAATACAGATCGATATCGGCACTCTCGACCATGCCTGTCGCCACATACTTCACCCGCAGTTGTTCTGCGGACAGCTTCATGAGCTGTGGAATGAGCTCGCCTCCGGCCGACAGATGGCCCTCATAGTCCACCGTGAGTTGGCTCAGATGATGCTGCTGGTAGAGGGCAGGCAACTTCGCTCCCAGCGCATGGTCCATCCCGATCGAGGTGAACATGCGTTCAATGGCGTCATTGACACGGCCGAAGGCGGCCCGCGCTTCGTCCGGGCCGGCGATCGCCCGGGCCCCTTGGAAATCGGGTTCTTCGATGACCACCCAGCCGCCCGGTTTGACACAGCGCAACATGCGCTCAAAAGCTTTGCGGTACTCCGCGATGTGGATCAGGACATACCGCGCATGCACCAGATCGAATGTGGCCGGAGGGAGGTCGACGTCACAAATATCCCCATTGAGAATCTCGATGGTCGAGCTACTGCTATGCCGCAAGAAACGCGGATTGCTGTCAAGGGCGACCACTTTCCCCGACGGACCCACCCGCTGTTCCAACCAGCGCACAATGGAACCGGCCCCTGCTCCGACTTCCAAACAATGCCATCCGGTGGTCAGGCCGGTCGCCAGCATCCGGCGTTGGGTGCCGGAATCGAAAATCCGCTCCAACATCTGCAACCGTTCGAGCTCGCGTGGCTCTTCCGCCGCCTGAAACACATAATCTGTCACGTGGCTCATCCTTTGTTTGGGGCCATCGGGAAGCGCCGGCCTTGATGGGTCATGACTGTCTAAAACCGTGACCCTGGTAACGTGACATCGGCCCGAGCCCAGGCGGCGCGAAACCGGCTCTCTTCCTGCGCGGCGTCTTTGTTTTGAGCCCGCAGACTTTGGACGAGTCCCTGCAATGCCCATCCGTTCTCGGGATTGAGGCGCAGGTCCTCCCGATAGACCGCTTCGGCCTCTCCCGGACGTTGTGCCAGCAGGAGCACCGCCCCCAGACGGTGGCGAACCGGTTGAACCCAGAACGGGGGCTCGCTGTAGGGCAAGGCGGCCTCCAGTTGAAGCGCCTCGCGCAGGGCCTGAATGCCCGCGTCATACTGACCGCGTCCGGCAGCCAGCTCCCCCACCAGGACCCGCTCGGCCACCTTCAGGATGGCACGGCTGGTTTTGGCCTCAGCGGTTTTAGCCTTGGCGAATGGCTTCAAGGCTTTTCTGAGGTTCCACAACTCCCCCTCCGCACTCCCGAATCGTGTCGTCCCGACGAAGGCCAACCCACGCACATAGTGCCAGACGCCCGTGGTAAACCGAAGCCCCTTGGGCGGCGGCGGTTGCCGGATCAACTCATTCCAATGACCGAACCGCGCCAGCGTCAACATCACCGTAGGGGCATACCATTCCAGGGAGGGTTCCTTGGCCAGCTCTTCGCTGGACACTTTGGTCAGAAGATCCCGCCCGACTTGCATGGCCTCCGCACTCCGCCCTTCCATCATCAGGGAGGCATTTAAAAAATGCAGATTGTGCGCATAATATCCTGCCGCATAGTTTCCCTCCAGGGAAGCGTGGGCCAGGTACTCATGGTCCACCGTCGCCGCCGCGCTGTTCCGTTCAGACGCCTCCCGGTACAGTCCCAGACGCATGTAGATATGCGCCGGCATATGCACGAGATGTCCCGCGCCGGGCATGAGCGAGGGCAGTCGTTCGGCACAGTCCAAGGCCCGTTGAGGATTTGACGATGCTTCAACGGCGTGGATGTAGTAATGGCAGGCGCCGGGATGTTCGGGATCCACCCGGATCGCCGTTTCCAGCATCGCCACGAGCTCCTCGGTGCCCGGCTGAGGCCGCCCATCCGTCCGCCAATAGTCCCAGGGCCGAAGAACCATCAGTGACTCGGCCGCCAAAGTCGCCGCATCCACGTCGTCCGAATACTCTCCAGCCAGACGGCGCATAGCTTTGGCGTACGCCTCGTCTTTCGCTTTCCGGGTGAGGGAGCGTTTGACTGAATATCTCGAGGCCAGTGCCTCAACGTAAGCGCGCTCCCTTGGAGTCGCTTTCGCTAGACGCGCGGTGGCCTTGCGCAGGGCTTCCACCGCGCGAGGCTCCTGCTTCGCATCCATGGGCGCATTGATGTTCGGCCCCAGACTCAACGCCACGCCCCAATAGGGCATGGGCGCATCAGGATCGAGTCGGGACGCTTCGGTGAAGGCCGAAATGGCTTCCTCATGATTAAAGGCATAGACCAGCCTGAGCCCTTGATCGAAAAACTTCTGCGCACGGTCGGACCCCGTCGTAATCTCGTGATGCCAGGTACCCAGGTTATCGTACAGCGTCACGGCTGCCCCGACCCGGCCGGCGGAAAGAAGCACCGCCAACCCCGTCACCATCATGCCGTGAATCACCACCCTCGCATATGTTCCATTCGCCATCGATCATGCTCCTGATCTGGTTGTCCGGGTGAAGGGAGAAGAAGGACGGATCCCGACATGCCCGCCACACACGTGGGCACAAATTAACAGTCCTGTCAGGAAGATGCTAGTCGGAAGGGCGCGACTCTGGAGGCCGGGCTATGGGCCATTGGCCGCTGCAGATAGGCTCTCCGGCAAGGGCTGGCTGGTGCCCTCTCGGTCAGGACCCCGGATGCCTCCGGGACTCTGAATGACGGTTATGCGTTGAGAAAGGGGGTTTGGGTTGCTTCGGTCGCAGCGTCCCTGCGATCTCGTGACGATTTCTTATCGCGATACGGAAGCGAACGCGGCGGGACGAGGGACAATTCAAGGGCAGGAGGTTCGACGAGTTCCATGTCTTTGCCCATGTACATCAACACTTGCTGTTGAGAGGTCACCAGGGCACGCAAGTCCCGGAGTTGCGCTGTGAGATCTTCCACTTGCGTCTGTTGGAGGGAAACCTGTTCTCTCAGCTGATCGACTTCGGCTTGAGTGGATCGGGTCTGCTGAAGCACCCACTCCTTGAGTTCGCGCGCTTGCGCGGTGAATAGACGCTGCACAATTCCCGCCCGGTCACGTAGCCGGAAAATGGCCTCCCCGACCGAACCGTCCCACCGTCGGGCAGGCACCAACCCATGTTCGGTCCCGGACCCTTCCTCAGCATGTCGCGCCACCGGCGCCCCCAGCCAGTTCGACAGACGCTGTCCCCATGGCTCGACCGCCCGCTCTTCGGGACGTCCGTGCTGGCACCAGTCCTCAAAACGCTCGGTCAGATCTTCGAGCTTCACGAACACCTTGCCGATCGTCGCGCGCAAAGGTGACGGCGCAAAGGGATTGACCCCGCCTTTCCCAGCCTTATCGGGAGCAAGGGTCAGAAGGTTGACCGGCTTTTCCGCTAAACGCTGCTGTTTACGAGTCATGGGACCACGATCCTACCGGTTGAAGTCATTCATTCATTACTCTTTCCGATGGTCCTAGTCAATGGTTAGGCGAAGGGTTTTTTTCCGGCCGACTGGCCGGCACTTCAGAGTGAACTGGCTCGCACGATCGGCCGGACGAGAGCGACCTAAAACCGCGTGACGCTGGAGAAGTTGAAATCGTTGAGTCGTAGGGCCGGCACCAGGGCCTTGCCGGTTTCCGATGTGACCGCTTCGCTGGGCGTCGTGTAGGCGTCCACATGGCTCAAGACGCGCAGCGGGCTGTCGTGAAACCGGAAGTTCCGCACCGCCGAGACGATTTCGCCGTTCTCGATCAGAAAGGTTCCGTCTCGAGTCATCCCCGTCAGCGTCAGGTCCGAGGGATTGACGGGACGGATGTACCAGAAATTCGTCACGAGGATACCCCGTTGCGTCGTGCGGACGAGATCCTCCGCGCGCGCGCCGTGCGGGTGTTCGCCGGACAGATAGGGAGACTCCAGTGTCGTCAGCGGCTCGATACGATGTTCCTGCGCGGTGTAGCGATCGTGGAGCAACTGCGTCAACACACCCGATTCGATCCAGGTCGATCCGATCACGGGGAGGCCTTCACCGGTAAATCCTGGGCCGAGAAGGTCCACATGGTCAGGCCGGTTCAACAAAGACAATCGCCGGTCTAGAATCCGCATGCCCAACTTTTCGCTGAAGGGACTCGTCCCTTTGTAAAATGATTTCGCGTCGAGCATCCAGATCATCCAGCTCAACAGACCCGCGACCGCCGCCGGTTCCAGAATGACGGTATAGCGCCCGGGCGGCAGTTCCTGCGGTTCATCCGCGCTTCGCTTCGCCTTATTGATGGCTGCGAGCGTGCGCTCCTGAACATGCAGGTGATCGATTGAGCGATGGGCTGCCGCTGACCAACCGGTGGCCTCACCGGCTTGCACCGTCAGGCTGAATCGCGCTTCGGTTCGCTCCTCGTAAGCCGAGAGTCCTGTGTCGGCGGCCAGGGCCGCGACCGTCAGGCTCGAGGCCACCGTTCCGGCGGCATTCAAATTCTCCATCTTGCATTGCCCGATCGCTTCACGGGCGTAATCGAGCCGCCGGGCGGGTCCGGCGGCACTCGTTTCGGGCCGTGACGCAGGCGGCAAGAGATACGATTGAGCGCCAACCGGCGGAAGATACTCGGGGTCCTTGGGCGAGAGGCGGGCGATCCGCTCTGCCTGCGCGAGCGCCTCCCGCACCGCTCCGGCGGTGAAGTCCGTGGTGGTCGCCGTGGCATGTTGTTGGCCGAATGCCACGGTGATGGCCAGCGTCCCCCGACGCTGATTCACGTTCTGAATTACTTGATTGTTCGCAAAGCGGGTGGTGCCGCCATGGACGTCCCGCAACGACAGGACTGTATGGTCGGCCGCGGAATGCTTCAGTACCAGATCGGTCAGGAAGTCGAACTCCTGCCGACTCGTCAACTTTGGCCAGGTGGTGGTGATTGCAGAGGTCATTCCTTGGCTTGTCCCGTAATCACATCAACCTTACGAAAGCGGGCATGGGAAGCGGCATGGGTCATCCAGCCTGCCTGGCCTGGTTGGCCCTTGCCGCACGTAATAAAACCGTACCGACGGCGATAGGTGCGGTCGGCCACCCCGTCGCACCGTCCCCAGAACTCCGGGGTGATGCCGTGATAAATGACATCGCGCAGCATATGCGTCCGCCGGCCGTTTTCTACCAGCCAGAAGGCATCGCCGCCGAACTGAAAATTGTATCGCCGCTGATCGATGCTGTACGATCCGTGGCCCTCGATATAAATCCCGCGCTTGACGTCGGCCAGGAGGTCGTCGACCGTTGCACTGCCGGGCTCGAGACCGATGTTCGCGATCCGGACCATCGGGACGCTGCCCCACCCGTCGGCTCGATTGGACCCCCGTGACCGTTCTTCTTTGATTCTCGGCGCCACCTCACGGTTCGTACAGTACCCCACGAAAATGCCCTCGCGTACGATGTCCCACCGTTGGCAGCTCACCCCGTCGTCGTCGTACCCCGTGGCTGCGAGCGTGTCCGGTTCGGTATTATCCGCCACCAGATTGACGTGGGATGAGCCGTAGCGGTAAGCGCCCCGCTTGTCCGGTGTGAGAAAACTTGTGCCGGCATAGTTGGCCTCGTAACCGAGCGCCCGATCCAATTCACTCGGGTGCCCGCAGGACTCGTGCATGGTCAAGGAAAGGTGTTCGGGATCGAGCACCAGATCGTATCGTCCCGCCTCGACCGCCGGAGCCCGTACCTTCTCGACCGCTTGCTCGGCAATACGCGCACCCTCCCGGCTGAAGTCCGTTCCTTGAATCAATTCATACCCCATGCGCAGATGCGGGGTGTTAAAGGAACGGCTGGCAAACCGCCCGTCATGGACCGCCGTGGCGGTGCAATCGCCCTGCATCGCCAGGAGGGTGAACTCTAGATGGGCTCCTTCGGTGGAAACGAACAGCTTACGATCCCGTTGGGCCCACAGACTGGCATGGCTCCTGACCACGCCGGCCTGCCGCTGGATGACGTCCATGGTATGCAGGAGCAGCGCGGTCTGCTCTTCCAACGGAACCGCGAAGGGATCGAGACGACAAGGGGTGACGATCCGGTCCTGATGCACCGGCTCAGGCGCCAGCCGCACCTTCTCGATCGTCAGGGAAGCCGATCCCTTGGCGATTTCCACGGCCAGGTCCGCCACGCGGGGTACTTCTTCGAGTGACAGGATAGAGCTTGCCGCAAACCCCCAGGCCCCTCGATGCAAGACTCGAATGCCGAAGCCGCGGTCGGACGAGTCTCGTATGCCGGCAATACGCCGGTCTTCGCCGCTGATCGTACGCGTGGTGGTATCGAGCAACCGGATATCGGCATACTCGACCCCTGCCGAACGTACGCGGGACAGCGCCAGCTCAGCCAACTCGTCCCAGAGCGGTGCAGTCATACCATTGCTTTCGTGATGAGAAATCGCGTCGGCATCACAGTCAGTATACCAAGAGACACGTGATCGATTCCTGCCTTTTCATCCTCCGTTCGTTCACCTATGATAGCGCCATGCCGCCTCCCGAACGGACTCCCCGCCAGCGGCTCATCGAGCTCTTGACCGGCACCTTGTTGTCCTCTCACCAACTGGCTCAACTCCTGGGCATTCCGGAACGTCAGGTCGAAGAACACTTGACGCACATTGTGAAAACCATCGCGCGCGATTCCTCGCGCACGTTTCTCCTCGAACCGTCGGAGTGCCAGGATTGCACCTTTACTTTCCGTGACCGGACGAGGCTCACCCGTCCCAGCCGCTGCCCATGCTGCCGCAGCGAAGCCATCACCTCCCCCCGTTACGGCATCCGCGAACGCGACACCGGCCGGTAGCCGCTTGTCCTGCCGCGTTCAATAGCCGCGCGGTCGCAAATACTCATTCCGTTTGAGAGTCCGTCCCCGGTTTGATACTCTCCTTTCGAAACGCTCACGCTCATCGATGCCGACGCCCCTACCTATGACGTGGCCCCGATCGCTCTCTCTTCCGTCTCTTGCAGACCTGCGGCACGATGTGCTCGCCTCATTCGTGGTCGTGCTGGTGGCCCTGCCCCTCTGCATGGGCATCGCCGTGGCTTCAGGCGTTCCGCCAGGAGAAGGGATTGTCACCGGCATCATCGGAGGACTGGTGGTCGGCCTCCTGGCAGGATGCCCGCTTCAGGTGAGCGGGCCGGCAGCCGGCCTGACGGTCGTCGTCTGGGAACTGGTCCAGGTGCACGGGCGCGACCACCTCGGGATCATCATCCTCCTGGCCGGCGTCATTCAGATTCTTGCCGCCTGGCTGAAGGTGGGACACTGGTTCCGGGCCGTGTCTCCCGCCGTGATTCACGGCATGCTGGCGGGCATCGGCCTGCTCCTCGTCGCCAGCCAGTTCCATGTCATGATCGACGAGGTTCCGCACAGCGGCGGTCTGGCGAACCTCTCGGCCATTCCAGACTCCATTTCAAAGAGTCTGCTCACCAGCAACGATTCTGGCACCAGCCATCACGAAGCGGCCTGGATCGGACTGTTGACGATCACCACGATCGTCGTCTGGACCAGGTTCGCGCCGGCTTCCCTCGGGTTGATCCCCGCGATGCTGGTGGGCGTGACGGCGGCGACCGCCGTCGTGGCCCTGTACGATCTGCCGGTCAGCCGTGTGTCGGTCCGCGACAACTTATTGTGGGTCATCAACTGGCCGCAGGCCAATGACCTCGCGCACCTCCTCGACACCTCCACCTGGGCCAAAGCCCTTGGTCTCGCCTTTATCGCCAGTGTGGAAACGTTGCTGTCCGCGACCGCCGTCGACCAGCTGCACAGCGGCCCGCGTACCCGTTACAACCGCGAACTGTTCGCCCATGGAATCGGCAACAGCCTCTGCGGTCTGCTCGGCGTCCTGCCGCTCACGGGGGTGATCGTGCGGAGCTCCGCCAATGTTCAGGCGGGCGGCCGCACCCGCATGGCCACGGTGCTGCATGGCCTGTGGCTGCTCCTGTTCGTGTCGCTCCTGCCGTTCGTCCTCCGGCTGATCCCGATGGCCAGCCTCGGCGCCGTCCTGGTGTATACCGGGTACAAACTCATGAACGTCCGGGCCGTGAAAGAACTCCGCCCCCACGGATGGAGTGAAGTGGCGATCTACCTTGCGACCATGGCCGCCATCGTCACTACTAACCTTCTCCTAGGTGTCCTCGTCGGCCTGGGCCTGGCCGTGGGTAAGCTGCTCTATCGCACTCAAACCCTCCAGACGGCCTACCGCCACGATCCCACGAGCGGAAAACTCACCCTGACCCTGTCGGGGGTCGCCACCTTCCTGAGTCTCCCGCGCCTCGCACAAGCGCTTGAACGCACCCCGCCGCTGGCGGAGGTCCATGTGCTGGTGGAGGAACTGTGGCACATCGACCATGCCTGCTTGAAATTGCTGGAGTCCTGGGAGAAACTGCATGCAGGCACAGGAGGACATGCCGTCATTCCGTGGGAACGACTTCACAACCTGGCTGATTGTAAGGGTACCGCCCTCAGACCCCTGGAAAAGCCACCGCACAGGAGCGCCATATGAGCGGCATCGCGACATGTATCATCCTTGCCCTCCTGGTCATGGTGTCGGCTTGCGGACCCGACCAAGCGGCGCAACTGCTGGAGACCGCCCAGTTCGAAGAACGCCAGACTAACAAGGAGCACGCCAAGGAACTCTACGAAGAAATCGTTCGTCGCTACCCCGACAGTCCCGCCGCACAAACCGCTCGCGCGCGACTCACGCAGCTGACCGACAGACCCTGAGACTCACTTCAACCGCCGTGGCCACCAGGGAATAAACGCGTTCGTCGTGCGACGATAGGCCGCATACTCTTCCCCCCGGGTCCTCATGGCCTGCCGCTCGGTCCAGGGGATACCGGTGAGTTTTAGCAAGGCCACTCCCATGGCGATCGGGCCGATCAGGGTCACGGCCCAGTTTCCCACCGGTATCGCCATCGCCATCAGCACATAACTCCACCAGTGCAGCCATTCGAAGAAATAATTGGGATGGCGCGAATAACGCCAGAGACCGATCCGACAGACGCGATCCCTGTTCCAGGACTGGTTGCGGAACGCGGCCAGTTGCCGGTCGGCGATGGCCTCTCCGGAGACGGCGACGAACCAAAGCAGAAAACCGGCCAGTTCCCATAAGTGAAAGGGCGGATGGGGGTTCTGCATCACCACCAGGGGAGGGAGCGAAAACCAGGCGATGGCGGCAGCCTGCAGCTGGAAATACCAAAACAGGTACAGCTGTTCATGATCGCCCCATTGACGGCGCAGGGCGCGGTACCGCCCGTCTTCCGGTTTATCCCATACCCGGTCGATGAGCACATGCGTGCCAAGGCGAACTGCATAGACGACGACCATCGCGGCGACGAGCAACCGCCGGGCCGGTTCTCCCGGGATCAATGCGGCGTACCAGGACACGACCAGAGCCAGTCCGTAACACCAGCCCACATCGGCAACGGCGGCATTGCGCATCTTGCGCTGGGCAATCCAGAGGAGGACCATAAGGGCCGCCGACGAAACCCAGCCTGTCACAAGGAGGGAAAGCGCATCCATGGTCGCCATACGATCAGCCGTTGGGGACGAATAGGGAGTGTCCCCAGTTTACGGAACATGGTCGGTGAATTGTACTATGACGGCCACAGCCCGAGAATGAGGCTGCCGCCGGATGCCGCGGCCATCAATGACCGGTTTCTTCGGGACAGTCATGAGACAGTCGGGACAGATTGCAGCAGACGTGCCGTCTTGAACAGGCTCTCCATCGGCACGCCGCCTCCTGCGCCGGCTGCCGGTGCGGTACCGATCCGTTCGGAGGCAGGGTATCATATGTGAGGACGGCAGGAGGTCCGGACCCTCGCTCGAGAGGCCCAACGCACCAGAGATCTCTGTTCCGGTCGCGCATCCGCCCCTCTATCATCTATGGAGCCGCTTGCGTTCACCGAAACGCAGTTGCCAGGAGAAGGAAATGTCGTATGGGCGTGGATGACCTGATCCGGATCGCCTCGTACCTGTCCGTGTTGGGCGTCATGGCGACATGGGAGCTGTTGGCGCCCCGCCGGATGCCGACCGCTTCGAGACTCTGCCGGTGGGGCGGCAACCTCACGATCGTGATGCTCAATACGGTCCTCGTCCGGTTGATTCTGGCGGGAGGCATCGTGGCGGTAGCGGCCATGGCCCAGGAACGGGGCTGGGGCCTGTTGAATTGGCTGGACTGGCCGGGCTGGATCGAAGTCGGGCTGGCGTTGGTGGCGCTCGATCTGATCATCTACTGGCAACATCAGGCGTTCCATCTGGTTCCGATCCTCTGGCGGTTTCACATGATGCACCATTCGGACCTCGATCTCGACGTGACGAGCGGGGTGCGGTTCCATCCGGTGGAAATCGTACTCTCACTGGTGGTGAAGGGGGCGGCGGTGCTTGCGCTGGGGGTGGCCCCGATGGCCGTCGTCGTGTTTGAAATCGTGCTGAACAGCACGGCCCTGTTCAACCACAGCAATGTCACCATGCCCCCGGTGGTGGAACCGATCCTCCGGTGGTTCATCGTCACCCCGGACATGCATCGCATCCACCATTCGGTGGACCCGCGCGAAACCAACAGCAACTACGGATTCAACGTGCCCTGGTGGGATCGGCTATTCGGAACCTATTGTCCGGAACCGAGGTTGGGACAGACGGGCATGACGATCGGACTCGAACACCTCGGCCCGCCGGTCTGCTTGAATCTATTCATGATGCTGCGGTTTCCGTTCGTGACAAGGACTGGACGCTACGCCGGCCGCAGCCAGCCGTGATTTCCGGCCGTGATCAATCCCCGGCGTCGCGACATCGTTGCGGAGTTCGAACGGCAGGCCGCTCAATCGGGCACTTCACTGGACGGCCATGCTTCTGATTTGCGCTGCCTGACATGGGTCAAGCCGAAGGTGAGACGGCCGGGCATCTCCTTGAAAGACTCTCAGGTGGGAGGACGATATGGACCCGAATATCGCGTTGTCACACCTCATCCACAAACAAACGGACGCGGCAGCCAACTTCGCGAAATGGCTGTTTCGGCTGGCCGGCATCGTCGGCACTCTCGTGCTGCTCCCGCTCTATTTCATAGAATTCGGGTCGGGGCTAGGGCTGGGCATACCGGTTCCACTCGACCAGCCGGGGTATTTCTACGGCTTCGTCGGCGTGGCGTTGGCGTGGCAGTTCGTCTTCATCGTCATCGCGCAGGACGTTCGCCGCTACCGGCCGCTGATGTTATGCGGCGTCGCCGAGAAGCTCCTCTTCGGCCTTGCCATGGTCATCCTCTATACCCAGGGCAGGATTGCCGCGGACCTGGTCAGCGTGGGCGGCTTCGATCTTGCGCTCGGTCTGCTCTTCGCGATAGCCTTCCGCGCCACGGGAGGATTGGACCAGCGATTCGATGCCGAGGCGGCCTGGCGGCCCTGACAGGGGAGCGGACGGACTCATGCCGCTGAGAATTACGGCTCTACAGCCCGACGGAAAAGCGGTTCGTCGGATGGAGGCACTCACGATCCCTATGACCCGGGATCGATCATTCCCGGTTCTGACTCGAGGAGGCCCGATCGATGCTGAGCGTGCAGCAGACTATCCCGATCTTGCGTATCTTCGACCTTCCGAAGGCACGTGAGTTTTATCTCGACTTCCTCGGATTCCGCGTTGACTGGGAACACCGGTTCGATCCAACTGCTCCGGTCTATCTCCAGATTTCGCGGGACAGGTGCCTGCTGCACCTGACGGAACACCACGGCGACTGCTGCCCCGGCGCTACGATGCTGGTGCGAGTTTCCGGGTTGGAACAGTTTCATCAGGAAATCACGTCCAAGGGCTATGCGAACATGCGCCCGGGGATCGAGGTCGTTCCATGGAACGCAAAAGTCATGGAGGTCATCGATCCGTTCGGCAACCGCCTGCGCTTCACCGAAGACCTCTCCTAGGTTGCCGGAGTGCCATCTTCTCAGCATGCACCGGACCTGACCGCGGCTGGACCGGTAGACAGCACCCGGGACCCGCACAGGCTTCGCCCTCGAGCCGCCTGCCGATCGACAGCTTGATCATCCCCAGGGATCGTCACCGTCCTGCGAGCGCGTCAGCACCCATTGACGGAACCCCGGGAGGCGAAACGACAGCAGGGCTTGAATCTTGTCGCTGCACATGGAGAGATCCGGCGGGCGTGGCGGCCCCTGATAATCGGCCACCGACCCCGGTCTGATGTAAGGCCGGAGCTCAGGATACCAGCGCGCCAGCAGTTCACCGATCTCCCAACGTGACAGGCGTTCGCAGCCTCCCAGGTGGTAGAGCCCCGGTCGCGGACAGGCGGCAAATTCCCAGAGGGCCCTCGCCAGCGCCCCGGCCGGAATGGGGCAACGGAACTCGTCCGTGAAGAGCGTCAACGCCGTCCCCTTCGCCGCCGCCCGCACCATGTCCTCCACGAAACTCCTGTCCCTGGTCGGTGACGTTCCTGCTGTCAACGCGATGCGTAGGACTGAATGGACAGGATTCTGCAACACCACCTGTTCTGCTTCTGCCTTCGTCCGCCCGTACACGTTTAACGGATGGACCTGATCCGATTCGACATAGTGCCTCTTCGAGCCGTCGAACACTTGATCGCTAGAGAGCAGGACGAAGGGAATGTGCTTCGCCAGGCCGGCGAGTTGTCGGGTCGCTTCGACGTTGACCCGCCTGGCCAGCAGGGGGTCCTGTTCGCAGGCCCCCGTTCGACTCAATGCGGCACAGTGAATAACAAGATCAGGCTGAATGCGCTGCCAGAGCGCCTCCACCTGGACGAAATCCGTCAGGTCTGCGTCTGCCCTGGTAATCCCACGCACCTCCCACTGTGATCCCCATCGATCGGCGGACCGGACGAGGTACTGCCCGATAAGACCGTTGGCCCCTGTAATCCATGCCACCGGCTTCACGATACGCCTCGTCCGAGACGACGAATCGTCGGCACGTCGAGCACTCGGGTGGTGGCCGGCGGCTGTTCGATGGACCAGACCATGGCCGCGAGCATGTCGCGAAGCGTGACCAGACCCAATCGCGTCGCCGCCTCGCTGGTGCCCGGCAACAGCTCCAGCAGGCGGTAAAGCGGCTGCAGCGCCAGCGGCCACCAATGACCGGGGCCAAGCACGTACCAGGGCCGGATGATGGTGGCGATGAGCCCGGCTTCGGCGATGGCCGCCTCGCACTGAGTCCGCACGTCGATATAATCCTGCATGATGGGCGCGGGATGCGCCACACTGACGTAGAGAAAATGCCGGACGCCGGCCGCACGGGCTGCCCGAATCGCGGCCATTGCGGAGGGCCCGTCAATCGCGCGGAATTGCGATCCTTTCCAGGGCGCGGGTTTTGGAACCCCGACCAGGTGTACGAAAGTGTCAGCGCCTTCCGCCTGCCCGGCGAACGAATGACTTTCCAGTGGATTGCCGACGACCCCTTCGCAACCAGCGGGGATTTTGCGAACGGATTCCGGACGGGTCAGGGCCCTGACGTGATGGCCCCGTTCAAGCAGGAGAGGGATCAGCCGGGATCCGACATAACCGGTTGCGCCTGTGACGAAGAGTCGGTGTATGACGCCCATGGTCATGGCTCTGAAAAGATGGCGGGTGGGCCCATTATGAAAGCCGCCCAGTCCGCCCTGCGCGTCATGGCGTCGCGGCCGGCTGAGACGAGACGCGCGGCCGCCTCAATCAGGAGGGCCTGGTCCTCCGCCGTCAGGCCCAGGTTCGTTTTGATGGCAGTGACCCGCGCGCCGAGCGAATCGCTCTCCGGCAACTGGCGCAGGGCGATGTGCCAAAAATGGCAGAGCCCTCCGGCTCCAGCGGGCCCCACCTGAAAGGTCCCGACCATGGTGGCATCCTGTTCAGCGGCAGGAATTCCGGCCAGCTCCAACACATTCCGGCGGTGGCCTTTCAGCAAGGCTGCGGCAGCGGAGAGCGGTTTGCGCGCCCCATTGTTCTGACGGCCCGTCGCATCGATGGACACCGCCAGACAACCGCGAGGAAACAGCTGCGACATGGAATGCGCCGAGAGCGCTTCGTTCACGACAGACATCAGAGTCCGGATACCGAGATTGTCTGTCGCACCGCCATCGTAGGCTAAGAGCGGCGGGTGCGCGGATGGAGTCCCCCCGGCCCCTCCATAGGGAACGGCGAGCGGCTCCAACACCCCGGGATAGGCCGCCGACATGTACGCGGCCCTGGCCAGACTAAAAGAGGCCAAGGGTCGCTGCAACGCCCTGAACCCTTCATCGGAAATAATGAACGGTTCCCCCGTGACTGCATCGGTCGCATTCATCAGCAGGATGGGTTTCGAGGGATTGAGATCGGCAAAGGTGGCGCCGCGAAAGAGCCGGTCGTCCAGGACCTGAATGACCTGCTCGGCAGGAATGCTATCGGTCAGCGCGTACCGGATCGCGTTCTTCGGCACTGCATACCAGGGGCCCAGCATCGCGCGCTGAAAATCGCGCCCGATCTGCTCCACGAATCCATTGCGAAAACTGAAATCGCGGTACCCTTCCAGCGCATAGGCGGCGGCCGGCAGTGCGCCCCCCGACACGGCCGACATGACATCGACCTGATCCAAAAGCCCCACCCGGTCGAGTTCTCGCATGACCGCGGCACCGAAGACGGCCGCACGGCTCCCCCCACCCGAGAAGGCGAGGCCGATGAATCGGCCGTCGGCCAATTCTCTGGTCCCCAAATGCGTGGTGGCTCTGGTGCTGGAAGGGAGGGACGCGGCCTTCAGGACCGGCGCTGACTCAACCGCGGTGCAGGAGAGGGAGAGGCCGGCTACAGCGAACGCCGCCAAGGAATGCCCTATGCGAAGTCTGCGCCACATCCCCATGCATCCATTACGGCGGAAACCCGGATACGGATGTCCCTGTTCGCTCGACGTGGCCTGATCGAGGCGCGGGGCGCTCTGCCCACGCGCCTCGACATTGCTGAAGCCCCCACACGGACTAATTTCTCGTCAGCTTGCGATACCGAATGCGATGCGGCTGGTCGGCTTCCTTGCCCAGTCGTTTCTTCCGATCGGCCTCGTATTCGCTGTAATTGCCTTCGTACCAGACGACCTTGCTGTCTCCCTCGAAGGCCAGAATGTGGGTGGCCACACGGTCCAGGAACCAGCGATCGTGGCTGCTGATGACCGCGCAGCCGGCAAATCCTTCCAGGCCCTCTTCCAGCGCGCGCAATGTATTCACATCCAGGTCATTCGTCGGTTCGTCGAGGATGATGAAATTGGCCCCTTCCTTCAGCATGCGTGCCAGATGGACACGATTCCGCTCACCACCCGACAAATCCTTGACCTTCTTCTGTTGATCCGTTCCGGCAAAATTGAACCGGGCGCAGTAGCCGCGGGCATTCACTTCGGCCTTCCCCAGCATGATCGTATCCTGCCCCTCGGAAATGATTTCATAGACCGTCTTATTCGGGTCGAGCGTACGATCCTGGTCGACATAGCCGAGCTTGACCGTTTCCCCGATCCTGATGGACCCCGCATCCGGCTTTTCCTTGCCGATGATCAGGCGAAACATCGTCGTCTTACCCGCACCATTGGGACCGATCACGCCGACAATGCCGCCTTTCGGCAGGCTGAACTCGACGTTTTCGTACAGCACGTTCTCGCCGAAGGCCTTGCTGATGCCCTTGGCCTCCACCACCAGGTCCCCGAGTCGCGGTCCCGGGGGAATATAGATTTCAAGATCGGCGGCCAGCTGGTCCTGCTTCTGGTTGACCAATTCCTCATACCGATTGAGCCGCGCCTTGCCCTTGGATTGTCGCGCCTTCGGCGACATGCGGATCCATTCCAATTCGTGCTCGAGGGTTTTCTTCCGTTTGGATTCGGCCTTCTCTTCCTTCTCCAACCGGTCCTGCTTCTGCTCAAGCCAGGAGGTGTAGTTCCCCTGGAAGGGAATGCCATGCCCGCGGTCGAGTTCCAGAATCCACCCCGCCACATTATCAAGGAAGTAGCGATCGTGCGTCACGGCAATGACCGTGCCCTTGTACTGTTGCAAATGCTGCTCGAGCCACTGCACGGACTCGGCATCGAGGTGGTTCGTCGGCTCATCGAGCAGCAGAATGTCCGGTTCCTGGATCATGAGGCGGCAGAGGGCCACGCGGCGTTTCTCACCGCCGGACAAGACGCTGATTTTCTGGTCCGCAGGCGGGCAACGCAAGGCATCCATGGCGATCTCGAGTTCGCTCTCCAGTTCCCACCCGTTCGCCGCTTCGATCTTTTCCTGCAGCTGGGCCTGCTTGTCGATGAGCTTCTCCATTTCATCAGGACCCGCCTCACCCATGCTATTGCTGACCGCCTCGTATTCGTGGAGCAGCGCCACCAGTTCCTTTTTCCCCTCCTCGACGACTTCCTTGACCGTTTTGTTGGGATCGAGCTGCGGCTCCTGCTCCAGCAGCCCGACGCTGTACCCCTTGGATCGCGTGATTTCGCCGACATAATTCGGATCGATCCCGGCAATGATCTTCAGGAGCGAGCTTTTCCCGGATCCGTTCAGGCCCAGCACCCCGATCTTGGCGCCGTAGTAGAAGCCGAGGTAGATATCTCGCAACACCTGTCGTTTCGGCGGATAGACCTTGCCGACCCCGACCAGAGAAAAAATGACTTGCTTATCGTTCGTCGCCATAGCCATCCTCGGTTGAATTTGAACCAGCCGGTCACCTTAACAAAGAGCGCACAGCCGGCACAACCGGTACCGGCGCAGTGGCGGCCGGAAGGAAGGGTTTGGGGTTGGAGATAGACAACCGGCAGAACTTTGGGGGGAGGTCTTCCGATGAGTAATCTCAGACTGTCGAACGGGTCTGACCGCAGGGGGCTGCTAGTGGCGCTGGTGATGGGCCTGCTCATGGGTGCCGTTCCTGACGTTCAGCCGGCAGAGGACCGGGAGCAGCGGGACCTGGTGGATCAGTCGCGCATGACGCTGTCCAATTTTCTCGCCGATCCGAACATGTCCTGGTTTCGCGATCACCTTAAAGACGCGAAGGGCCTGTTCATCGTGCCGCAGTTTCTGAAGGCGGCGCTGATCTACGGCGGAGCGGGCGGCAGCGGGGTGTTCCTGGCGAGGGATGAGAAAATCGGGGCATGGAGCGAGCCGGCTTTCTTCACCATGGGGGCCGCCAGTTTCGGACTTCAGTTCGGCGCCCAAGCGTCGGAGGTCGTGCTGCTTATCCTGACGCAGCGCGGAGTAGATTCGCTGCTCCTGGGGAATTTCAAGCTGGGGGCCGACGGATCCGTGGCTGTGGGGCCGGTCGGAGCGGGGGTCTCCGGCGCCACCACGCCGAACCTGTCTGCGGATCTGTTGTCGTTTGTGAGGGCCAAGGGTCTCTTCGCCGGAGTTTCCCTGGAAGGGGCCGCGCTGATTTCCAGGGATGAGTGGAACCGCGCCTACTACGGAAAGGCCGTGACGCCGACCGACATCGTCATCCGGCGCGAGGTGGCCAATCCGCACTCGGAGCATTTGCGGGAGGAAATCGTCAAAGCGACTAGAACGCAGTGATGCTGCCGTACCAATGGGCGCCGAACGGGAGGCAGACGCAAGGGTCCGCGCGGTAATCTAGAGCGAGTGCAGGGCCTGCAGCCCCTGCCTGGCCTGGGCGGCCATGGCGGCGAGCCCGGCACGCACCTCCTGCGCATTCCGCACTGGCGTGGAAAACGCGACCCGTCCTCCCTGCATCCGGTCGGCGGTCTTGATGCGGAGGTGAAATCCCAACCGGTCCAGGGCGGTCATCGTCACCTGCTGCGCCTCCACATTGCCATAGACCCTGGCGAGGAGCAGGAGGATCTCGGCCTGCTCCTGATTTAGTTCTCGAATCACATGCGAGGCCTCGTCCGCCAGCGGGTCCACCGCCGCCGCCGCATACTCTTCCGGTGCGACCCAGCCCATCGATCCGAACCCTCCGACAAAATAAATGTCCGCGATCTCCATGCGGAAAAATCCGAAATCATTAAAGTCCACCCAGTAGGAGGCGTTGGGATGTCGGGCCAGGTAGAGTGCACGAACCTGGGCCACGTCCCCGTCCGGCACCCTGGTCGCCGAGCCCATCAATGTCACTCTGGCGGCACCGAGAGGATCGGTTCGGCTTTCCGGCGGGGTCACCAACAAGCTCGCACGTGGATCGCCCAGGAGATTCTGGGTGTGCATGGCCATGGTGCTGATCAGGAAAACCGGCCGTCCCTGCTCATCCAGTCCATAAGGCATGACTGATCCGAAGGGCCAGCCCGGTTGCTTCCGCGAGAGGGTGGAGAGACCGCCCGTTTGCTGCAAGTGCACCAAGGTTCGGGCCCGCTCGGCATGGGACGGTTCAGGAACGTCAGGGCCGTCGGAATCCGGCCCGCTGTTATGCTGTCTCGCTGATGACAATCGTGACCTCGTTTCTATGCGATAGACTGTGCGACACCTTACCTCGGATACGGCGGGAATATCCACCGAAGGCGCGTAGACGGACGTCCGCCGTCTGACGTCGTCCGACCGTTAAAACCCGCGATCCTCCGAAAGCCGCACTTCCGACTCATCCACGATTTCTTCCAGGCAGCTGAAACAGGAAAAGGGGAACTGCGTGACCGGGACCGCACAGACTTCGCCCACCGGCGATTCATCCAGCGCCGGGCCGCCGCATTCTTTGTGGATCAAGACCAACATCGATGCTCCTCCGTTTAACGGCAGACCAGCCGGCGAAAGGTGTCCAAATGTTCGGGGCTGCTCAGCCGGTGATCGCCGGTTTTGAGCAACAACTCGATGGGAAACTCCGGGTCCTGTGACAAGACCTGCTGGACGAAGGCCCAGCTGCCCTCCGGGCGGATAACCGTATCCTGGAGCCCGTGGAGGATCGTCGTCTTTACGCGCCGAGGCCTGATATGCCGTCGCTCCCAGAGAACCTGACTATCTTCGACCCACTGCCAGGGAATCGGCGCATCTCTGTGCATCGGGTCATCGTCCCAGGGCATCGATCCTGTCGCCTGCCAGCGCTCCCGCCGTTCGGCGGAAATTTGCGAGGCGCGGACGTCCATCATGTTGAAGGCCGGAGCGATGAGAATCAGCTCTTCGACGATCTGTTGCTCCTGCGCCACCAGCCAGGCGAGCCAGCCGCCCAACGAATTGCCAACGATGGTCAGCGGCGGCCCATCAGCGACAAGCTTGGATACGGCGTCCGCATCTTCCAGCCACTGGAGCAGACGGTACTCGCCCCACGTACCATCCGAGTCGCCCCACCCGCGAAAGTCGAAGCAACAGAATCCCCAGCCCCGTTCCTGACACCACGAAGCCAGGGCTTTGCTCTTATTGCCCCATCGTTTGGACAGGAATCCGGTGATGAAGAGGATCTGGCGCTCCTTGCCCGGCACGCGGTCGCCGCGAATCATTTTCTGATCCGCCCCTCTGAGCTCGAACATCGTGGTTTCACGCGCCATGGAGGTCATTTCCGGAAGGTGTAAGGGTCATCAACAACAGGGCCGGGCAGCCCAGCCGATCTTTCCACGCTTCACGGCGCGCGATCAGCTGTTCGTCCACCCGGGGTTCTTCAAAACGTGCGATCGACAACCCCGCCTGTTGCACCGCGGCCAGAATCTCCTGCGTTTCGTGAATGGTCCCCTGCGTCCGGTACTGCCGGCCGGCGGCCGTAAAGCGCACGGTGGGGCCGGTCTTCCGTTGCATGTCCGGGTGCACGGCCGTGACGATGGCGCGCCCTCCCGGTCTGAGCGTGCGGGCGATGCCGTCAAAAAATTTCCGCAGGTCTTGGACGTGGTCCAGCACCAGCCCCGAGATGATGCGGTCGAAGGTGGCGGCGCCGAAGGGCAGGCATTCGACCGATGCTTGCACCAATGTCGCCGCGATGCCGTCCGGAGTGTGCCGCCTGGCCCGTTGCAGCATGCCTCGAGACAGGTCCGCGCCGACCACGTACGTCCCATGACGCATTAGCCGGAGATAGCGTCCTGTCCCGCAACCAAGGTCCAGAATGCGGCATCCTTCAAAGGGCTCCAGCTGAGCCACGAGAAACGGTTCATCGAGCAGCGTGGACGGATCCTCGTCGTCATAATGTTCCGCCCATTCGTCATAGGCCGACTGCGTGGAGAGGAACTCTGCCGTTCTGCGATCATCTTCCATATTCACCGTCACACATGACTCGGCCATGGACTCAGGCGAAGGCCTTGATGATGAACGTGCCGAGCTGCCGCAGCACGGGCTCGGGAATTTCATGGCCGCCGCGGAAGGGATGCCATACCACCTTCATCCCGGCCTGGAGGAATTCATCTCGCAACCGCTCCGCCATCACATAATCCAGGATGGGGTCCTGCGTCCCGTGACTCTGAAACAGGGGCAGCCCCTTTCGTTTTGCGAGCAACGGCCCCCATTCCTGTTTAGCCACCAGCGTGCCGGACAGCTGGATGAGTCCAGCGTAGGGTTGCGTGCTATGCAGCACTGCGTCGCAGGAGAGCATCGCACCCTGCGAGAAGCCGCCCAGGATCGTCTGTTTGGGATCGACGCCGAGTTTCCGGTGCAACTCATCGAGCAGGATCTTCATACGCTCGCGCGCCTCGGAAAGCCCTCGAGGGATCTCGTTCGACATATCCCGACTTTTCCCTACGGCTCGGTCGGCTTGAATCCGGGCCATGTCGATCATCCACCAGGCGCGCGAATCGCCGAACCCCATGGGAATCGAGATCGGGGCTTCAGGGAAAAGGAAACGTGTCCCGGCAGGGGCATCGAGATATTCCGAGAGCGCGACCAGGTCGTCGCCCGGCGCGCCAAATCCGTGTAATAGGAGGACCAGGGGTCCACTGCCCCCACCTTTGCCGTCGGTGCCTCCCGTCAAGCGAATCGTGAGGCCGCCTACTTTGTCAATGCGCATGGCCCGAAGTCTCCTACGTGATAGTCATTCCCCGCAAAAATGGCGCGCGTTGGCTCACGATGAGCAGCTGACGCTGAGATGTTTGCCCCAGTTCGGAGGCGCAGCGGCATAAGATTCCATCCCGGGCTGTTCGGTGTAGGGGTCCTGAAGCAGCTGCAAGAGCCGGTCGATCTCGGAATAGTCTTTCTGCTGAGCTTTCTCGATAGCGCCTTGGGCGAGATAATTCCGGAGGATGTACTTCGGATTCACGCGGTCCATTCTGTCGCGGCGTTCGTCGTCCCGACTCTGCTCGAGCTGCAGCCGTTCGCGATACTGGCCTGCCCAGGCATCGAACCGCTCCGGATTCAAGAAATGCTCCCGAAGCCGTTCGTTCTTCGCGTCCTTGGTGCTTGAGAACGTGCCTAGCTCGCGCCAGAAGATCGTATAGTCCGCACGACTCCCCACCAGCAATGATTTGAGTTCCTGCAAGAGGTCTTCATCTCCCGCACGCTGTTCGACCAGTCCGAGCTTCGCTTGCATCCGCTCTCGATAGTGCCGATCGACGCTTTTCTGGTAGCCATCCATGGCCTCCTTCAGCGCGTCTTTGTGCGCGAGCGGCAAGAGGGCCTGCGCCAGACAACTCAGGTTCCACAGTCCGATATACGGTTGTTGATTGAACGCATAGCGCCCGTTGTAGTCCGAATGATTGCAAATGAAACCGGGATCGTAGTCGTCCATAAACCCGTAGGGGCCATAGTCCAGCGTGAGTCCCAGGATCGACATGTTGTCGGTGTTCAGGACGCCATGAGCCCATCCGACGGACTGCCATTGTGCGACCAACTGCGCGGTGCGCTCGACCACTTCGGCGAAGAAGCGCACGTACTTGTCCGGCGCCTCCCGCAGCTGAGAAAAATGCTGGTCGATCACGTAATCGGCCAGGACGGTCAGATGTTCATGCTGCTTGCGGTAATAGAAGATTTCAAAGGTCCCGAACCTGACATGCGAAGGAGCCATCCGGACGATCGTGGCCGCAGTTTCCACCTGTTCGCGGTACACTTTGTCGTCACTTCCCACGAGACACAACGCCCGCGTGGTAGGGATGCCAAGCCCCTGCATCGCTTCGCAGCAGAGGTATTCACGGATCGCCGACCGGAGCACGGAACGGCCGTCACCATCCCGTGAAAATGCGGTCATCCCCGCCCCCTTCAGATGCAAATCCCAGCGTTCGCCGCGGCCGTTGTTCACCTCGCCGAGAAGGATCGCCCGGCCGTCGCCCAGCTGGGGCACATAGACCCCGAACTGATGGCCGGAGTAGAGCATGGCCAGCGGCTCCATGCCGGGCACGAGGAGGCTTCCTCCGAACACCCCCGCAAACTCCGGGCGCGCTGCTTCAGCGGGATCAAGGTCAAGCAGGGCTGCCGCAGCCGGATTCGAACTGATGAGAAAGGGCGACGCAGAAAAGGGCGTGGGATTTACCCGGGAATAAAAGGCTTCCGGCAGACGCGCATAGCTATTATCAAAGGTCAGTGATTCAAGGGAACGGAGTGGCATCATGTATGCTCGATTTCCAGGTGGCTACCGAAAGTTGGCTTCAAGGTCCGATTCCAGCGTAAAGGCGAACAACTGCTCCCCCAGCCGGGTATCCCCTTCGTGAGAAGTTGTATCAGATCGTGGCGATGGGAAGACCGATTATAGCGACCCCTTCTCCGATCCTCCAACCCCTTTCTCCGCGCTCCGTCCACAGCTCACCGGCGCCGCGATAGCGGTCCCGCCCGGACGCGCGCTTGTCGTGAAGTAAGACATGCCCCTCTCGAGCCCCTGCTCACGCTCAGTGTGGTCTCCCGCATGGGGATTATGAACGGTCCCTGGAGTGACCTTCGAATTGGCCTCGCCTGGCAGACAGTCAAAACTGGTGATCGGCCCTATCACGAGCCCCATGCGCCTTCTCTCAGTAGTGGAGGTCTCCCGCGCACGCATCGAGAGGCTCATCGCACGGCACGCCATCCTGCAGCATTTTTATCACAATGAATGGGACATCTCACCGTGCTGGACCCCGAGGACCACACGTGGTATCGCTATATGCCGTTGGGAGTCTGGCGTCGCGTTACCAATCCCGATGGCTCATAATCACCGCACCGCCGGCAGGGCGTCCAGGGCGAAGATTTGTAAAGGAGTTGAGACATGGCCGGACTGACGTTACACCTCATGAAAGAAATCCGTGTCATTGTGTCGGGAGAGAACCGGCCCTTCGTGACCGATTTGTTGGACAAGGTCGAGGCGACCGGTTACACCATTATCGGAAACATTTCCGGAAAGGGCCATCACGGGATGCGTGAAGCCCACTTCATGTTCAGCGAACAGGAAAGCCTGGTCATGATTATGGCGGTGGTGCCGGAAGAAAAAGTTGAGCCCATTTTAGCCGGGCTGCGACCGTTGTTCGACCGGTATTCCGGCGTGATGTTCGTCTCAGACGTCACCGTGAGCCGGCGCGAATATTTCGGGAAGAAGTCCGCGAAGCCCTGACGCTCCGTCCTGGCGTATCCGCCTGAGGAATCTGCAGGGTGATGGGCCAACCTTGTCTTCTCACTGATGATTGTCTACAATGCGATCGCGCTGACCTGCAAGAGGAAGGACAGGACGTGAAAGGATTACGGTTCGAACGACTCGGGCGGGACCGCCATTACAATGTCATTTTCCACATCGGCAGCAGCTACGTGCCGGTGAGCGATGAGACTCTCGAGGAACTGAAAGCTCAAACCTTGCTGTCCTCCGAGCGTTTTCTCGAACTCCTCGTCGAGAAGATCGGATACTCCAGCTACCTGAAAACCCAAATCCGCTCCGAACTCCAAATCGCCGGCGATCCGATGACGCAGATCACGGTTCTCCAGGGCGCCATTCGCGAATTATAGCTCGCCATTTTCTGAGTCTCCGGTTGGACTCACCCGTCTCACCGATGCGGTGAGACATAGCGGCCCATTCCATCGAAAGTCTCCCCGCCGCAGCGCCGACCCGGCCGCAGTCCTCATCGTCTCAAACAGCCGGATTTCTTTCGCCCCCCATCACCAGCAACGAGTAGCAACCGGCCGCATCCTGCGCGCCCCTGTCGACGACGGGGCGACCGGTTTTTTACAGACGACGCCGTGACGTGGTGGTGCTCGCACACGTTATCAAGCACTTACACCACCTGCCGACAGCCCCTCCCCGCCGTCGAGATTGGCAGGACCGCCGCCGAGCTACAGGAACCCCGACTCACACCCGGCTGGTCATGCGCGAATCCGGCGCTATACTTCTTCAAGGTCTGCTGCCGGGAATCTCTCCTCCCTCGTTTGGATTCGTGAAGAGAGAGAGGCCACTCGCGCACCCGCTCCGGAACCTGACATCGGAGGTTGCTATGGTGAATCGGACAGTCCTCACGTCTCTGTCTTCGGCTCTGCCTGAAATTCTGTTTGTCGCCGCGCTGGCGGCGGCATTCCTGACCATCGCACAATACCTCGATACGACGGAGCAACTGGCTATCCGTCAGACCGATAGCGTGTACCTGACCAGACTGGATCAGCAGGAGCAACAACAATATCGGGACTACCGGAACCACCGTGTGTATCCGGACCCTGCTGAGCGATGGGTGTTGGAGGAGCGAGAATTGCAGGAGCTGAGGCAGTGGATCAAAGCGCATGATCTCGTCATTGAGGCGGCGTTAGCTCACGATGCGGCAGGCGACTAGCCAGGATCGTTCAGTGCGCCGAGTGATGCGCCCTCGCGATGCAGGCGCACGGGCTGATCCGGCCGCTCTCAGTCACCCGTCTGGCCGCTTGCAAACAGCGCGTTCATGATGTCGTTTTTCTTGGTGGGATCTTTTTCGAGCCGGATGGCTTTGGAGAAGTTCTCTGCGGCGGTTTCCCGTTTTCCCCGCGCGGCATAGATTCGACCGATACCATATAAGGCCTGCGCATCTTCCGGGTTGGATTTCACGGCGCGATTGAAGGCGTCCATCGCTTCTGTCGGCCTACCCTTTTCCATCAGCAGCCAGCCGAGAGCCGTATAGGCCGGCCCGAAGTCCTGGTTGGCCTGGATCGATTCCCGGTATTCCTTCATGGCCAGATCAGTCCGGCCTTTGGTCTCGTAGACGCCTCCGAGGGCGAGGTGGATTTCCGCATCCTGCGGGTTCAGCCGCAATGCCTCTTTATACGATTGCACGGCCGGTTCGAACTTGCCCTGCTCCGCGAGCGCACACCCCAGGTTGGCATGGGCCAGCGCGTCGGTTGGATTGAGCTTGATCACCTCACGGTATTGCGGTATGGCCATTTCCAGCCGGCCTTGCTCCTGATACGCCACGCCGAGATTCGTGCGGGCGGCTGAGAAACCCGGCTCCAGCTTGACCGCCTCGCGATATTCTTTGATGGCCATTTCAAGATGGTCTGCGCGCTCGTAGATTTGCGCCAGAAAATAATGTGGATAGGCCGACTGCGGCGCGAGCTTCGCTGCCTCCTTGTAGGAGATCATGGATTGCTCGGATTGACCGGATTGCGCAAGAAATAACCCCTGCACCAAATGCGTCTGCGCGTTGCCGGGATGCCGGTCCGCAATCGATTGCAACCAGACCCGCACCAGTTCGATATCGTCGGCCTCCTGTAACGCCTGCGCATGGACTTTCCACGCATCGGCGAAATCGCCCCGGATCAGGTGCGAGACATTGAGGGCAAAATAAGGCCGAGGGTCCTTCTCGCCGGCGGTCTCCACTGCGCGGACCCACCTGCCGGACGCTTCTCCAAGCCTGTCCCAGTCGCCAGCCAGCAGAGCCGTTTCGATTTCTTGTTGGAAAGGCTTCATGAGAGAGGGGGGTGGGCAGTCACCGCGTCAAGACATCCTGCACATCCGGCGGAGTCGCTTGCATCCGCGCTCCGAGGACGGGGTATCGTTCGGTCAGTTTTTGTTTCATGAGCCAGGCGATGGTGCGATAGGACCAGTGACCCTTCACGCCCGACCGGAGCTTCGCGATGTATTCGGCTTCCGCGTAGTCCATTTTGAAGAGACAGCGCACGGAAAATCCGAAGGGAATCGCATACAGGGCGGCTTCCTGGCTCGACTTACGTAATTGTTCGAGATCGGACTTTACGTGGCCCATGGCCTCCCGGTATTCGTGGTCGAGGCCGGCCTCCGCCAGGATGGGAGGCGTTTCGAAGCCATGCACGGTCGTGAAGTTCTGCTGCACCTGCTGGCAGCGGCGATGTCGATGCAGGTCTCGCCACCCGCCGATATCCATCAGCACGTCAAAAGTAAATGCGTATCCGCTGCGAAATTCCTTGATCAACTCATCGTATGGCCCGCGTTTCTGAAAGGCGACCTCGAGGGTCTCCTGCTTCTGCTTGTCGGTCCAATCGCGCACGACATCCAGAATTTTCCGATAGGGGGCTTGCGACACCCGGTAGAGGAGGGTACTCACCACTTCGTCCAGCGGATCGTGGGGCTCCATCAAATCGACCGGCTCCGGTGCCCCCCAGACGGCAGGCTGGTCCAGCCCGGTGCCTTTCAACACTTCTTTGGCGTGCCGTGCCAGGTCGCTGTACACCTCGGCCTGATAGGCACTGGGTTTCGCATAGCGGGCCAAGGTGGGCGCCATGGGCTCTCCCGGCCCGGCGGCTTGCCCGGAGAGTTCACCCCACAGATTCACCGGGGCTTTCCGACAGGCCTCTTGCAGGTCCTCACCCACCATGCGGAGTTCCGGCAGCTGCGAGGACAGCAGGCGGGTGATCTGTTTTTCAAGCGTGCGGATGCTCACCACCTGGCCCACGTTCGTCTGCGCCGCCAGCGGCAGCAGGTATCGGGTCACATCGAAGGCCCGGGCAGTGATCGCCCGTTGGTAGGCCGCGGGCGTCATGTTCTCGGGTCGCGGTTCCCGTTCAGTGAGATACCGGCTCAAGGGTTCGTGCAAGGCACGATAGACGGTAGCGAGGCCGCGAAGGATGCCCAGGTAGGCCGCTTCTGTCTCCTGCCCGCGAATGGCATCCGGAATATACCAATTGCTGGACGCGAAGTTCTGATATCGGCTGGATTTGGCCTGCCCATCCCACAGGGATTCATCTTCCAAACGAATAGCGGCGAGTTCGGAGATCTGTTCAAAACAGATGACGACGTGGCCGAGATCCGCAATCGAGCCGTGGCCGTAGTCGAAATAAAACTGTTCCCAGAATTTTTCTGAGGAATGGGTATGGACCCATTTGATGCTGTCTTCGATGGAATCCGGGGACCGGCTATACCGCGCCAGCGCATAGGCCGATTTTTCCGGCGGCATCGGAGCGAGCGCAATCACACGGCGTCCTTGAATGGTCATAGTGCTAGCACAGAGGACACAACGGCTTGGGGTCCGGGGTTGGGGATCCGCGATCAGATCTTCCGCGTTATCAGCTCGGCACTATACCCCCCCTGTGGCGCGAGTCGCAACTCTCCCGCTGCCTGCGCTCCGATCACATGAGCTCAGCAGGAGTCCATGCCTTTCCGCCTCCGCTGCGCGTTGACTTGCCCGCGGAGCCGCCGCTATATTCCCGCACCAATGTTACCGTGAGACCCGGGTGAGCGCCATGATCAAGGCTATTAAAGGTGTGAAGGATCTCCTGCCGGAAGAGACGCCTCGCTGGCAGCTGATTGAGGAGCGCGCCAGACGCTGGGCCCTCTCCTACGGCTTTCAGGAGATCCGCCTCCCGATTTTCGAAACCACGACGCTGTTTGCGCGCAGCATCGGCGCGACCACCGACATCGTCGAAAAGGAAATGTACACGTTTGCCGATCGGGACGGCACCTCTCTGACCCTGAGACCGGAAGGCACCGCCGGGACGGTACGCGCCTTCATCGAGCACAATCGGGCAGCCGACCCCCGGCCGCAGAAATACTGTTACCTCGGCCCCATGTTCCGCCACGAGCGTCCGCAGGCCGGACGGCTTCGACAGTTTCATCAGTTTGGCGTCGAGTCGTTCGGCATCTCCGATCCGCGGGCTGATGTCGAAGTGATATCGCTCCTCTGGCGGCTGCTATCCGATCTTGCCTTGCCCGGGCTGACCCTTGAAATCAACAATTTGGGTTTTACAGACGACCGGGCACGATACAAACCCCTGTTGGTGGGTTTTCTAAAAGGCGTGGAAGGCCGGCTCTGCGCCAATTGTCAGCGGCGCATCGAGGCCAATCCCTTGCGCGTATTGGATTGCAAGGTTCCGGAGTGCCGCCAGGCCACTGATCACGCCCCTCGCCTGACGGATTCCCTTTCGCCGGCGGCCCTAGGTCATTTCGAACGTGTGACGGCGGCCTTGGATGCGATTGGAATTCCTTTTCAATTGAATCACCGGTTGGTGCGCGGTCTTGATTACTACTGTCTTACGGCGTTTGAAGTCACCTGCTCCCATCTCGGCGCCCAAAACGCCGTTGGTGCCGGGGGGCGTTATGACGGTCTGGTGGAACAACTGGGGGGAGCTTCTATTCCTGCCGTGGGATTTGCCATCGGCCTCGAACGTATCGCCCTCATGTTGCCGCAAGACGTCGCGTTACCGTCAGTTCCACGGGTGTATGTCGCGGCCTTCGGAACGAAGGCGGTCGACGTGGGATTCCTTCTCCTGGATGAGCTTCGCCGAGCCGGCGTTCCGGCAGACACGGATTTTCGGGCCGGCTCCCTCAAAGCCCATCTTCGACAAGCTGATCGTCTCGGGGTGTTGTACACGGTCATGTTGGGAGATGACGAGATTGCGAAAGGCTCGGTCACCATCCGGAATATGGAGACGAAAACGCAGGAAGATTTATCCCTCTCAGAGCTTCCTTCCGCCCTGCTCGCACGGCTTCCTCAGAGGCCCTAACCGGTCCTTTTTATGGTTGACTTTCCGTCCCGAAATCCGTAGGCTCCGCATTCTGTTTAATAGATATAAGTTATTGATTCTTAAGCGCTAGTAAAGTTTGTCCACAGGCATATTCCCATGATTTCCAAGAAGTTCGGAATCCTGTTATCCACACCCCCCTCTCACCCGAGTGTCGAGACGGTTTTTGAACTGTCCTCTGAAGCTCTCTCACAAGGTGTTGATCTCTATCTCTATTTCATCGACGAGGGGGTGAAGAATCTTCGTGATCCGCGTTACGGGGAACTAGTGGGACGTGGCATGAAGCTGTTCGTCTGTGCTTACGGGTGCCAGCAACATGGAGTGTCGACTGACAATATCGACCAGCGCATCTCCCTCTGCGGCCTGGTGATCTTGTCGAATATTGTGAACGGCTGCGACAGGTTTCTCGCATTTACCTGAGAAGGTTCGCTCAAAGGAAGTTCTGTGGCAACACCAGTTTCGATCGCACTCGTCATACGTGAGGATCCCCGTCTGACGCATCGTCCCGTCGAGGCGTTACGGATCGCTCTGGGATTGGCGGCAGGAGACAATCCGATTACCGTCATCCTTTTGGGCCAAGCGGTTCAGTTATTGGCCGAGGAGACGGATGATCTCGTCGACGTCGAGATTCTCGAAAAGTATCTGCCATCGTTTCAGCATCTCGCGATCCCCTTCCTTCTCCTGCCGCCGGAGGGGTCCAGCCCTGACATTCAGGACGGATTTGCCGTGACTATCGGATCGAACGATGCGGTACATCGCACCCTTGCCGAGGCTGAGCGGGTTCTCGTCTTTTAACTTTGTGGAATCTCATGTCTGCTCGTAACACACTGTATCTCCTTCGACGACCGATTACGGATGCGTCAACGTCGCTTCTGCCGTCGTCACCTCTGCCGTCCGGAACATGTTCCCTGGTGCTGCTTGAGGAAGCCGTCTCTTCCATGCCGTCGTTTCCCGGACAGATTTATGTGCTCCGCTCCCCATCCGCTGGTCCTGAGCAAAACGGGAAGGGCCACAACATTTCCCATAAGGACTTGGTCGCTTTGATTGCAGAGCATGATGTCACGATTGTGCTGTGACATAACTCTCTTCTCCTAAATATCTTTCAGCTAAAGAGAAGAATCGGAGTCGTCGGAGTAGGAGTAGGCTATGTGGGTTCTGTGGATGAAGGAGAAGAGGTCGGTGGGTGTTGATGATTGCGCAGTCTGGCCCATGTTGATGAGATGGTGTATAAGGCATGGGGCGCTCAAGGATAAGGTGGGGCCGCTTGTGTATGAGGTGGATCGGTGAATGGTCGGGGGGCTGGATATCCACAAGAATCGAGAACGCGACCTTGTGCAATGATGAGAAAAGGCCGGGATTCTTCAACAGTCTATGTATTTATCCACACCTGTGCATAAAGCTGTGAACATTTATAAGTATTTGAATTTGTAAGGTTAATTAGATGTGGAATGATGCACTAGCGTATATTTACGAAAAGGTCCCGAAGCAGGTCTATGAAACCTGGTTTACGCCGGTGGTACTCGATCGCATCGAGGAGACGACCGCCTATCTGGCCGTCCCGAACAAGTTTTTTGGCGACTGGCTGGACGAGCACTATCACGAGCTCCTGGCAGAGGCCGTCTCATTGGCGCAGGGCGGCGGGCATTTAGATATCTCCTTCGTCATCAACAACAGAAAAGCTCCCGCACCGGCTCAGCAGGAGACGGTTGCTCCGGATACTGCCGGACGGGGCTTCGTGGCGTCGCGATCCAAACGCGGCGTGCAGCTGAATCCCAAATACACGTTTAAGAGTTTTGTGGTCGGGGCCGGAAACCAATTTGCCCATGCCGCCTGCATGGCCGTGGCTGAACAACCGGCCAAGGCCTACAATCCACTGTTTCTGTACGGAGGTGTGGGACTCGGGAAAACCCACTTGCTCAACGCCATCGGGAACTATCTGGCCGAGCGAAGCGATCTGCGGATTGCCTACCTGACCACCGAACAATTCACAAACGAGGTCATCAACTCAATCAGATACGACAAGATGATCGATCTGCGGAAGCGCTATCGCAGCGTCGATATGCTGATGATCGATGACATTCAGTTTCTGGCCGGCAAGGAACGCACTCAGGAAGAGTTTTTCCATACCTTCAATACGCTGTATGAAGCCCGCAAACAGATCGTGCTGTCGAGCGATCGCTTTCCCAAGGACATGCCCGACATCGAAGAGCGCCTTCGATCGCGGTTCGAGTGGGGACTCATTGCCGATCTACAGCCGCCGGATGTCGAAACCAGAATCGCCATCCTGCGCAAGAAGTCGGAGGATGAGCGGATCGCGTTGCCGGAGGACGTGATCCATTTCCTTGCGACGACGATGAAGAACAACATTCGAGAGTTGGAAGGTTCACTCGTGCGTGTCGGAGCCTATTCATCGCTTACCGGGCAGACCATCACGCTCGAAATGGCGAAAAATGTTTTGCGCGACCTGATCGGCGACAAGAAAAAGATCGTGTCGATCGAAGATATTCAAGAGGCGGTTGGTACGAAATATCATCTCAAGATCGTCGATTTGAAGTCGCGGCGGCGCAGCAAAACGCTGGTCCATCCGCGGCAAATCGCCATGTACCTCTGCCGGGAACTCACCGACGCGTCCTTCCCGGAAATCGGGCGGCAGTTCGGCGGGAAGGACCATACGACCATTATCCATGCCTGCCGGCAGATCACCAAGGCCAAGGAAGCCGATACCACGCTGCAGAGTACGCTGGAAGGCCTGAAGGAACAGATCCTGAGGGCGTAACGCCCCTTTGAGGGAGAGACCGACATGAAGGTACGCATCGGACGAGAGGAACTTCTCACTGGCCTGCAGCGGGTGCAGGGAGTCGTCGAAAAACGGAATACCATGCCGATCCTCTCGAACATCCTGTTGGAGGCCAAACACGACGGGGCGGAGATTGTGGCGACCGACCTGGAGATCGGCATGCGGGGTCTCTACAAAGCGGCGGTCCTCGAGGCCGGCGGCGTCACCCTCTCGGCGCGCAAGTTGTACGAGATCATCAAGGAGTTGCCCAACGGGGAGATTGAACTCACGTCCGCGGATAACAATTGGACCACGATTCAGGCTGGAAAAAGCCAGTTTAAGGTCGTCGGCCTCCCCAGCGGCGACTATCCCGCATTGCCTTCCATCGAGCGCGAGGGCCTGACGCCGCTGGCCGGGGCAGGATTACTGGAGTTGATCCGCAAAACCCTCTTTGCCGCCGGCGACAATGATGCCCGGTATATTCTGAACGGCCTGCTCGTGAGCCTGACGACCACAGAGAAAAAAACCACCCTGTTGCGTCTCGTCGGGACGGACGGCCATCGATTAGCCGTGGCGGAGCGAGAGGTGGGAACGGCGGGTGCCAAGCAGCCGGCGCAGGACATCAAGGCGATTATTCCGAAAAAGGCCGCCCAGGAAATGCGGCGCCTGCTTGAAGAAGGCGGTGATGCCGAACCATTGATCGGATTCACGAAGAACCTCATGATCTTCCGCAAGAGCGGCCTCCTCCTGACCTCACGCCTGATGGAAGGCAACTATCCGAACTATCAACAGGTGGTGCCGAAGGAAAGTAACCGGCGCATCTCGGTCAACCGGGTATTGCTGGAAAGCGCCTTGCGCCGGGTGTCGGTCCTGTCCAAGGATAAGGCCAATGCCGTGAAGGTGACCTTTGCGCCCGGCGGAATGACGTTGTTTTCGAGTAATCCTGATTACGGGGAAGCCACAGAAGACCTGGCGGCCCACTACGAAGGCGAGCCGCTCAATACCGGCTTTAACGCACGCTACCTCTTGGACGCCCTCAGCGTCATGGATGGCGAATCGGTCTCGTTACAGATGGACACCGCATTGAGTCCCTGCCTGATTCAGGAGGCCGAGAGCCCGGGGTTCAAGTGTGTCGTAATGCCGATCAAAATCTGACGCTTCACCCCTAGGAGTTGAATGGCCAAGGACGACCAGCAGGACAATTCTGCCAAGCCGAAATCCGACAGTTACAGCGCGGATCAAATCAAAGTTCTCGAGGGCCTCGACGCGGTCCGGAAGCGGCCGGCGATGTACATCGGCAGCACGGGGCCGGATGGATTGCACCATCTCGTCTACGAGGTCGTGGACAACAGCGTCGACGAGCACATGGCCGGGTTCGGAGAGGCGATCGAGGTCATGGTTCACATCGACGGCAGCGTCACGGTCGTGGACAACGGGCGCGGCATTCCAACCGGGATGCATTCCACCCAAAAGAAGTCCGCCGCGGAAGTCGCCCTCACCGTTCTGCACGCCGGCGGTAAGTTCGAACAGGGCGCCTATACGGTCTCGGGTGGCTTGCACGGAGTCGGCATTTCAGTGGTGAATGCCCTCTCCGAGTGGCTGGAACTGGAAATCTGGCAGGACGGACAGGTCTTTGAGCAACGTTATGAACGGGGCAAGCCAACGGCGCCGCTGGGCGTCACGGGCAAGACGAAGCGCCGGGGAACCAAGGTGCGGTTCAAGGCGGACGGCCAGATCTTTGAGTCGTTGGAATACAGCTTCGATGTGCTGGCCCAACGACTTCGCGAGCTGGCCTTTCTCAATAAGGGGTTGGCCATCACCCTCAAGGATGACCGCTCGGAGAAGGAGCAGGTCTTCCACTACAAGGGCGGCATCGTGTCCTTTATCGACCATCTCAACGAGGCAAAAACGCCGTTGCATAAGCCCATCTATGTTCAGGCGGAGAAGTCGGACCTCCTCCTTGAAGTGGCCATGCAGTACAACGATGGGTACGCGGAAAACCTTTTCTCGTTTGCGAACAACATCAACACGAAAGAGGGCGGAACCCATCTGGTGGGTTTCAAAGCGGCGCTGACCCGCACCATCAACAATTACGCCAATGCCAACGATCTCCTCAAGAAGGAAACCGAATCGCTGAGCGGTGACGATGTGCGGGAAGGCCTGACCGCGGTGGTGAGTGTGAAGGTCCGCAATCCGCAGTTCGAGGGGCAGACAAAGGCCAAACTCGGCAACAGCGAGGTCAAAGGCATCGTCGAAGCGGCGGTCAACGACGCGCTGGGCACCTACTTCGAAGAAAATCCTCCCGTGGCCCGCAAGATCATCGGCAAGGCGATTGATGCCGCACGTGCCCGCGAAGCGGCGCGCAAGGCGAAAGACCTGATTCGCCGGAAGAGCGCCCTGGATGGTGGATCCCTCCCCGGAAAATTGGCCGATTGTTCGGAGAAGGACCCGGCCTTGAGCGAACTGTTTATCGTCGAGGGAGATTCCGCCGGCGGGTCCGCCAAACAGGGTCGTGATCGAAAGTTCCAGGCGATCCTGCCGCTCAAGGGCAAGATTTTGAACGTTGAAAAAGCACGTTTCGACAAGATGCTGACCAGCGATGAAATCAGGACCTTGATTCTTGCCCTCGGCACCGGCATCGGCCGTAAGAAAGAGGATTCGGACAAGCCGGACAAGGAAGCCTTTGACATCGCGCGAACGCGGTACCACAAGATCGTCCTCATGACCGACGCCGATGTGGACGGCAGTCACATCCGCACACTCTTGCTGACCTTCTTCTTCCGCCAGATGCCGGAGCTCTTGGAGCGGGGCTACATCTATATCGCCCAGCCTCCGCTGTTCAAGGTCAAGAAGGGGAAGACCGAGCGTTACCTCAAGGATGAGCCCGCGATGAACGAATACCTCGCGGACCTCGCCGTCGAGGAAGTCGAAGTGTATCTGGAGAGCAGCCGGGAGTTTGTCTCGGGCCGTCGGCTGTTGCCGATTCTGAAGAAATTAATCAGCTTCGAAGGACTCCTGCACAAGGTCAACAAGAAATACCATGAAGCGAACATGCTGCGCGTCTTCGTCGACGAATCGGGGCTGACCCGTGAGGCGTTGAAGGATGAAACGGCGTTGGGAACGATCGTCGCCAATGTCAAAGCGACGCTGGCACTGGTCTATCCGAAAGCCGAGCCGACGATAGACATTCTGGAAGACGAGGAACATCAATCGAGCAAGTTGGTGTGCAAGGTCGCTACCGGAGGGATTGCCTATCAATTGGATGTGACGCATGAACTCGTGGGATCCGCCGACTTCCGCGAATTGCAGAAGCAGGCCCCTGCGGCCATCGGGCTGGGCAAGCCGCCCTACAGGATCAAGATCAAGGACATCGAAGTTCTCAAGAGCGGCGCAGCCGAGCTGGTCGAGGCGATTCTCGAGGAGGGCAAACAGGGACTGAACATCCAGCGATACAAAGGTTTGGGCGAGATGAACCCCGGCCAGCTGTGGGAGACCACCATGGACCCCGAGAAGCGGACGCTCTTGCGGGTCAAGCTCGAGGACGTGACCGGCGTCGACGAAATCTTCACGATTTTAATGGGCGATGAAGTGGAGCCCCGGCGTAATTTCATTCAACAACATGCGTTGGAAGTACGAAATCTCGACGTGTAACGAACGACGATGGCCGGGAGCGCCTCCGGAGATGGCGGGAATCAGACCATCGGCCATCCGCAGTTAGCGATCTGCTCAGGGAGAAGAGATGCCGCCAGATGAACGGTTAGGACAGATTGCAATCGAAGACGAGATGCGCTCGTCCTATCTCGATTACGCCATGAGCGTGATCGTCGGTCGGGCCCTCCCCGATGTGCGGGACGGCCTCAAGCCGGTCCATCGACGCATTTTGCACGGCATGAACGAGATGGGCCTCGCGGCGAATCGGCCCTACCGGAAGTCGGCCAAGATCGTCGGCGAAATCATGGGTAATTACCATCCCCATGGAGACTCGGCGATTTACGATACGCTCGTGCGTATGGCGCAGAACTTCAACATGCGCTACATGCTGGTCGACGGCCAAGGGAACTACGGCTCCATGGACGGCGATTCGGCGGCAGCCATGCGATACACCGAAGCGCGCTTGACGAAATTTGCCGAGGAACTCCTGGCGGACATCGACAAGGAGACCGTCGACTTCGGCCCCAACTACGATGAATCCCTTGAGGAGCCGCTGGTGCTGCCCTCGAAGGTGCCGAACCTCCTGGTCAATGGAGCGGGCGGCATCGCGGTCGGATATGCCACGAACATCCCCACGCACAACCTGGGCGAGGTCATCGAGGGCCTCCTCCTTCTGCTGGAGGATCCCGAGGTCACCATCGCGCAGCTGATGAAAAAAATACCCGGGCCTGACTTCCCGACGGCCGGCTTCATCTACGGCACGGCCGGCATCAAGGATGCCTATGAAACGGGCCGCGGGCTGCTGACCGTTCGCGCGAAGGTCGCCATCGAGACGGACGAACGCACGGACCGGGAGCGTCTCATCGTCACTGAAATTCCCTACCAGGTAAATAAGTCGAAGTTGATTGAGAAGATCGCGGATCTGGCGCAGGAGGATCGCGTGACCGGCATCTCGGACATTCGCGACGAATCCGACCGCGAAGGGGTCCGTGTGGTCATCGAGCTGAAACGAAACGAGATCCCGCTCGTCGTGCTGAACAACCTGTACAAACACAGCCAGCTGCAGACCACCTTTGGCGTCAACATGCTGGCGCTCGTCAATAACCGTCCCGAGGTGCTGAATCTGAAGCGGATTCTCGTCGCCTTCGTGGAGCACCGGCGCGAAGTCGTCGTGCGGCGCACGTCCTATGAACTTCGGAAGGCCGAGGAGCGAGCGCATATTTTAGAAGGCCTCAAGATCGCCTTGGACAATCTGGACGCCGTGATTGCCTTGATCCGGCGCTCACAGTCTCCCGATGTCGCGCGTACCGGCTTGATGCAGCAATTTCAGCTCTCGGAGCTCCAAGCGAACGCGATTCTGGAGATGCGGCTTCAGCGCCTCACCCAGCTGGAACGCGACAAGCTGGTGGAGGAATATCGCGAGGTCTTGAAGCAGATCGAGTACCTGCGCTCGATCCTGGGCAGTGAGGCGCTGGTGCGCCGGATCATCCGCGATGAACTGATCGAGATCAAGGACAAGTATCAGGACGAGCGACGCACGAAAATCGTCAAGGAAGAGGCTGAGCTGACGCTCGAAGACCTGATCGCCGAGGAGGAAGTGGTCGTCACGATCACGCATACCGGCTATATCAAACGCAATGCGGTCACCCTGTATCGGGCACAGCGGCGCGGCGGCAAAGGAAAAATCGCCATGGGCGTGAAAGAGGAGGATTTTGTCGAAACCCTCTTCACCGCCTCCACGCACGACTCCCTGCTCTTTTGCACGGACGCCGGCAAGGTGTATTGGCTCAAGGTGCACGAAATCCCCGAGGCCAGCCGGGCGGCGAAGGGCAAGGCGCTGGTGAACCTTCTGGCCCTCTCGAAGGACGAAAAGGTGACGGCCTCCCTGCCGGTTAAAGAATTCCGCGCGGATCGGTATATCATCATGGCGACCAAACTCGGCGTCATCAAGAAGACCGAGTTGTCCGCCTACAGCAATCCCCGCCAGGGCGGCATCATCGCGCTCACGCTCGATCCCGGTGACAAGCTGATCGGGGTGGATTTGACCGATGGCCAGCGGGAAATTCTCCTCGGTACCAAACAGGGCATCACCATCCGGTTCAAAGAGGACGACGTGCGGCCGATGGGGCGCACGGCTCACGGGGTGCGCGGGATCACCTTGGAGGCCGGCGACGAGGTCATCGGCATGGAAACCATTACGCCCGATTCGACGACCGCGATCCTTACCGTGACGGAATGCGGCTATGGGAAACGCACGCCGGTCAACGAGTATCGCGTGCAAGGCCGGGGCGGCAAGGGCATCATCAGCGTCAAGACAACCGAGCGTAACGGGCCGGCCGTAGGATTCCTCCAGGTTCGGGATGAAGATGAAATTATGCTGATGGCGGCCCAGGGCAAAGTGTTACGCTGTAAGGTAGATGACATCCGTGAAATCGGACGCAACACCCAGGGCGTCCGGTTGCTCGATATGGATGGGGACGAAGACCGCGTCGTCGCCGTCGCACGTCTAGTCGAACGTGAGGAAGGGGTGCCCGACGAAGGTGAATGAACATGCCGCAGACGGCGCGGAATTCTAGTCGGCTCTTCTCATCATGGCCATGAACCACTCGAATCCGCCGCCGAGCGGGGCTGCCTCTACAACCCCCACCAAACGTCCTCTCGATACGGTCGTGAAAATGGCGCTGGGCGTCCTGTTCGGTTCCTTTGCACTGATCTGGGGCGGGATGTTCCTCAGCCGGCCTGACCGGTCGATTCCTCCCTATAGTGTCGGTTCTCAGGAACGCACCTTGGTTGCCGTGCACGTCCCTTCCTGGACCAGCGATACGGAAATCGAGACCCTCATCGAACGGTTCAGAAAAGTCGGCGCTGAAAGCCGGAACTTTGGTGCCATGAAAATCCAGCCCACCACCCCTGATGATCCTCAAGGCCGGTATCAGCACATCACGATTTATATTTTTACCGAGGAAGGATGGACGGAGCCGGAAGTCCTCCATAAATATGTGATCGGTGAGGATGGACAGGTGCGGGAGGGATTTGAGAAGTCCCTAAGGGGATTGTACCGGCTCGACGGGCAAGTGGAAGAGGGCCGAATGGGGCCGATGCTCCGGGGCGAAGATAGTGCGGCGACCGCGGCCTATTCGCGCCAGCTGTTCAAGGGGCCTGTCGTGTCCGGGGAGAAGGCGTCTCCGGCCGGCTCAGGGTCTGGACCATAACGGCGGTCAGGCGGTCGCGAAGCGCCTGATCCTGGATGCCTTGAGTGTGCAACGTCGCTTCCTGAAGCAGCTGAGCCGTCGGCTGGCATGGAATGGCTTCGAGGCTGGCTCCTGACGGCGCGACTGATCGATCGGACGCGAATTCGCCCATGCGCAACACGATCTCGCTGACCAGCGGTTCTCCTGCCATCGCGTTGACCTTCTGCAGCAGGGCTGGTTTGAGAAAGGTGAGTTGCTGGAGCCAGACCGAATTCTGTACGACGACATAGAGCTTCTTGAAGCGAATGTGGTCGGGCCGCGTGTGAACGGCGATCGGTTCGCCCACGATCTCGGGCCAGTGCCGGCGCAGACGCGCCTCGAAAAGTTTGCTCTCCAAGCCCAGTCTGTGAGCCAGGCCGGCCAGGATGGAACCGAATGAATCGAGTCGGCTTTGTCCTCTCATGGAGGGTCATCATAACAAAATGCTTCCGATGGAAATAGCTCAGAGATCCGTAACATGACGAAAACTCACGACAAGGAAGATCAATTCAAAGTGGTGGCTACCAATCGAAAGGCCTATCACGACTATTTCATCGAAGAGAAGTTCGAAGCCGGAGTCATCCTGCGAGGAACCGAGGTCAAGTCCCTGCGGGAGGGACGCGTCAATCTGCAGGACAGTTACGCATCACTGGACGGCGACGAAGTCTATCTGCAGCATTGCCACATCAGTCCCTATTCGCATGGCAATCTTTCCAATCATGAGCCCTTGCGAAAGCGAAAGCTGTTGCTGCATCGCAAGGAAATCAACAAACTCATGGGGAAAACTCAACTGAAGGGTCTGACGATCGTCCCCTTGCGCATCTATTTCTCGAAGCGCGGCCACGCGAAAGTGGAGCTGGCGCTGGCGAAGGGGAAGAAGCAATATGACCGCCGTGCGACCATCAAGGCCCGCGAAGCCAGCCGCGAGGTGGAGCGTGCAATCAAACAAAATAAGTAGACCGATGCAGTCCCCGTATGGGACCGCCGCGCTCTGTGACTCTGCGATCCCCTCTTGCGCTGTTTCCTGACCCTGAGCGCGACGTTTCTCAGGCTCGTGCCTCCGCATTTTGATCACCTACTTGCCCCCTGGCCGCGCGAAGCTGCGCAGCCCCCTGTCTAACAGACCGTCTTGCAACGTGAATTTCAGGAGTTTTCGGAGAGGCGACCTTTTGACTTGACTTAGTTCTAACTAGAACTATTATACTGGGGTCGGGGGATGACCAAGGAGAAACAGATGAACGGGCAGGGGTTGGGCAGTGAAGGCATAAACAGGGGGGAGCCACAATGAAGGCGCTATTCAATACCGACGAGAGTTGGACCGGTTTGATCCTGCGGGTGACTGCGGGATTGGTCATGCTTCCGCACGGCGCTCAGAAAATGCTCGGCTGGTTTGGAGGCTTTGGGTTTGATGGCACCATGGGATTCTTTACTCAACAAATGGGGTTGCCCTGGATCATTGCTTTCCTCGTCATCCTCGGGGAGTTTTTCGGCAGTCTGGGTCTGCTCACCGGCTTTCTGACGCGATTGACCGCCGCCAGCTTCATTGTGATCATGCTGGGGGCCATCGCCACCACGCATTGGCCGGTGGGGTTTTTCATGAACTGGTTCGGACAACAGCAGGGGGAAGGTTACGAGTATCATCTGTTGGTCATCGGCATCAGCGCGGCGCTCCTTGTGACTGGCGCGGGGAAGTGGTCGGTAGATAGACTGATCGCAACAAGGGTGGGTTGAGCCAAAGGCTTCGGTTCGTGCAGGCAGCCCGGCTCATAATGACAGAGCTGGCGCCTGCCCTGCAGAAAGGAGACGGACATGCGAACGGATACGACGACCACGAAGGCACTCACGGGAGTGTATCAGGCCGGGTCTCAGCATATGGTTGGAGATGGGTTCCCGGTCCGCAATATGATTCCGGGCGCCGGCGTCGATGAGCAATTGTCGCCGTTTTTGCTTCTGGACTACCTCGGGCCGAAGGAATTTGCGCCGACGGACCGGCGGCTCGGCGTGGGAGAGCATCCTCATCGGGGATTTGAGACCGTTACGATCATGTACCACGGCAAGGTCGCGCATCGTGACTCCACCGGGAGTGGCGGCGTCATCGGCCCGGGCGATGTGCAGTGGATGACCGCCGCGTCCGGCATCGTGCACGAGGAGCTGCACGAGCAGGAGTTCGCCAAACAGGGCGGCCTGTTGGAAGGTATTCAATTGTGGGTCAATTTGCCGAAGGTCCACAAAATGTCTGCGCCGCGTTATCAGACATTGCTGAATGATAATATTCCGTCGGTGGACCTCGGCGGAGGAGCCGGCCGGATTCGCGTGATCGCCGGAGAGTTTCGGGGGATCAAGGGTCCGGCGAAGACGTTCACCCCGGTGCACCTCTACGACGTGCGGCTGAACCCCGGACACCGGTTCGATCTGTCGCTGCCGGAGGGGTTCAATTCGTCGGTGTTCGTCCTTCATGGCCAGGTACTGGTGAACGGATCCCAGATTGTGGAGGCCGTCGAGATCGCTCAGTTCGAGCAGAAAGGCGAGCACGTGTCGCTCGAAGCGAGGGAAGAGGCAACGATCCTGGTGTCGAGCGGAGAACCCATTGCGGAGCCGGTTGCCCGATACGGTCCGTTTGTCATGAACACGCGTGATGAAATTATTCAGGCCGCGCAGGACTACCAGGCGGGCAAGATGGGACATTTGTCATGACCGGGAAGACAGTCACGATCGAGGTCTATTCCGATGTGGTCTGTCCCTGGTGTTACATCGGCAAACGGAGGCTGGAGCAGGCGCTGGAAGCGCTCAAGGGGCGGGACTCGACCTGCGTCATCTGGCGCCCGTTTCAACTCAATCCGACTATGCCCAAGGCCGGCATGGATCGACGCGTTTATCTTGAGGCGAAGTTCGGAGGACCTGCCGAAATGAAGGCCGTGCAGGACCGCATCTCCGCCGCCGGCGCTGGTGAAGGAATCGAGTTCGCATTCGGGCGAATGGAGCGGACACCCAATACCTTCGACGCGCACCGCTTGATCTGGTACGCCCGGCAGCACGATTGTCAGGATGCGGTCGTCGAGGAAGTATTTCACGGCTACTTCACGGAAGGTCTACATGTGGAGCAACCGGAGACCTTGGTTTCTCTCGCGGGCCGTGCGGGACTGGATGAAAAGACGGTCAGCCGGTTTTTACAAACTGATGAAGGTGTCGAGTCTGTGCGGCAGGAAGAGGCGAGGGGCCATCAGCTGGGAATAAGAGGCGTGCCCTACTTCCTGCTGAACGGGACCCATGCGATATCGGGGGCGCAGCCCGTGGAGACCTTCGTCTCCGAAATTGAGCAGACTATCCGTTAAGGAGGAGTGGAGATGGCTGTCCAAGTGTACGGTTGCAATCATATCGTCATCGAAGTAACGAATGCCAAGAAGGCCGTGAAGTTCTATGCGGATGTGTTCGGCCTGAAGATGCTGCGCGGCGGCGAAGGAGCCGCCTGGTGCAAACTCGGCGAGCACCAATTCATGGCGATTTTCGAGGTCGAGACGCTCCAGCCGGACCGGGTGAAACACTTCGGACTGATGGTCCGCGACGACCAGCAGATCAAAGAGGTCCGGAAGAAGCTCACGCAAAAATACAAACTCACGTTGCATCCGGATTTCCGATGTGATTTCCGTGATCCCTGGGGAAATCGCATTCAGGTCGGCGACCTGAGCGACGAGTCCCTGGTGTGGCTCCTTCCCTATCAAGAGGTCCAACAAGCGGGAATCACCTTCACGAAACCATCACGATCACAAGCCCGAAAGGAGACGACATGAGCACGGCCAATTTACAAGCACGCTTGCAAGGACTCTTGACCTACATCCAACAGGGGAAGATCATAGAAGCTATGAACGAGTTCTATGACCAGGACACCGTGATGCGAGACAACCACAATCCTCCCACGAAGGGCCTGGTCGCCAACATTGAACGCGAGAAGCAGTTTCTCAGCGGTGTGAAAGAGTGGAAAGGATTTCAGGTAGTGGCATCCGGCGTGGGTGACGGGGTTACCTTTTATGAAGGTGTCTTGGACTTCATTGCCACGAACGGACAACCGGTCCACATGGAACAGGCATCTGTCGCCAAGTGGAAAAACGGGAAAATTGCCAACGAACGGTTCTACTACGACACAGGCAAGCAGGCCTCATAAAGCATTGTCGAGGAAGAACGGGAGCCGTGGGCGCGAATGTGTTCCGGCTCCCCTGCTTTGCAAGGATGGCACAGCCTGGGTCGGAGAGAACACCGACGCAGGCTGACGTGGAGAAAGTGATCGGGCCGTGTGGAGGAACTGACGGGTCGCGGCGGGATAGTAGGGATGGTCCGGTTGCCGATGGATAAGTTGGAGCAGAGAGGGTGATGGTTTGCGACTGAACGGAAAAGTAGTCGTGATTGCCGGAGGATCGGGGGCCCTCGGCCAAACGGTGACGCCGGCCTGTGTTCAGGCCGGCGCGCAGGTCATTACGGTGGATCGCCAAGCTCCAGCGCAAGTGGCCGGTTGGTCTGCTCTGCAAGCCGACGTCACGGACGAAGCGGACGTCCAACGCCTGGCGCGTGAGGTCATTCAGAAGTATGGTCGCCTCGATGTACTCATCAACCTGGTCGGCGGTTTCGCCATGGGTCGGCTGGCGGATACAGACGTCGCCACCTGGCAACGTATGTTGGCTCTGAACGTGACACCGGCGTTTCTGCTCTCCAAGACCGTGATCCCCCACATGGTCACACGCGGGGCGGGCCGTATCCTGCACGTGGCAGCCTGGGCGGCGGTTGAACCGTTTCCGGGAGCGGCGGCCTACCTTGTCGCCAAGTCCAGTCTGCTGGCGTTGATCCGGGTCCTGGCGCTTGAGCTCAAAGGTTCCGGGGTCACCGTCAATGCGGTGCTGCCCAATACCATCGACACGCCGGCTAACCGGGATAACATACCGGACATCGATCCGGCCACCTGGACGAAACCGACCTCGATCGCCGACACGCTCCTCTTTCTCGCCTCTGAGGAGGCGGGGCAGATCAGCGGGGCTGCCATCCCCGTCGGCACGAACGGCGGTGCGAAGCAGGCAGAGCACAGTTAAGGGAGGCGAGGGCATGTCGGGCCAGGATTTTACTCGTCAGCATCTGAACGATCTCTCCCGGTCACTGCTACGGTTACACAAGGCCTTGTTGGACGGCGAACGAATCTCCTACGAACGGGTGCATGGGCGTATCCCCACCAACGGAGCCTTCTTTCAGCTGGTTTTAGGCGACGCCTGGTTCGCCTGGTTGCGTCCGCTGTCTCAACTGATGGCTCGTCTCGATGAGCTGTCCGAGGACGATGACGACTCTCACCGCGCGGAACTGACGGAACTCCTCGCGACGGCGGGAACGCTACTGATGCCGTCTGAAGCCGGTGAAGGGTTCGCCCGACATTATTATGATGCGTTACAACGCGAACCGGACGTGGTGCTGGCGCATGCGGCCACTCGTGCATTGCTCCGGTCATGCCGGGGCGCGGCCGTAGAGAGCGAGCGTGATCGCCGGTCGCGCTGATCCCTGGTCTGGAACACCGCAGAGGGAGCCATGAACATCGTCTTGATTGGGGCGACCGGATACGTCGGTTCGGCGATCCTGAAAGAAGCCTTGGATCGCAACCATGAGGTGACCGCCGTTGCGCGTAACACGGAGAAACTCCCCTTCCATCCGCACCTGCACGCGCTGAAGGCTGACGTCTCTCGGGAGGGCGAGGTGGCCCGATTGGTCGCGGGCCATGAGGCGGTGATCAGCGCATTCAATCCGGGTTGGAGCAACCCGGACATCTACAACCAGCAGATCAATGGAACGCGCGCCATTATTAATGGCGTGAAGGAGGCAGGAGTCAAGCGACTGCTGTTTGTGGGAGGTGCCGGTAGTTTGGAGGTATCGCCCGGGGTTCAGGTATTAGACCTGCCGGAGTTTCCCAGCGAATTCAAACAGGGTGCGCTGGCGACCCGCGAAGCCCTGGCGCACCTACGCCAGGAAACTGCCCTTGACTGGACCTACGTCTCTCCATCGGTGGATTTATTCCCCGGCTCACGCACCGGACGGTTTCGGCTTGGAACGGACTACATGCTGAAAGATGCGAAGGGAGCGAGTCGAATCTCGGTGCAGGACTTCGCGATGGCCATGATTGATGAACTGGAGAAGCCGGCCTACGTGCGCAGCCGGTGCACCGTAGGTTATTGACGCTTGCGAAGAGGCACATCGCTTGGTCGTCGGGAGGGTATCGGGCATGAAGGCTCACTACTTGGGTCATGTTGTATTCTACGTCCAGGATCTTCAGCGCGCGCTCGTCTTCTACCGGGACCTGCTCGGCTTTCAGGAGGTGGGGCGTATCTTTAACGGCGCCGCTGCCGCCCTGACGTCGGGCCGCACCCATCACGAATTGCTCCTGATTCAAGTCGGCGATGCGCCGGGGCCGCCGCAAGGGCGACGGCGCGGGTTGTACCACATCGGCATTAAGGTGGGTGACAGCCTGGATGAACTTCGAGCGGCGAAGAAGGAGTTGGAGGAAGCGGGCGTCTCGATCGACGGCATGAGCGACCATACGGTCAGCCAGAGCCTGTACCTGCACGATCCCGACGGAAATGAAATCGAACTCTATGTGGATGCAGACGAAGCGATCTGGAAGAACAATCCGGACGCGGTGATGGCCCCGATCAAATCGTTGCGGCTGTGACGCAGAGGGACAGGCCGATGCCAGAGGGTGGTGTCCGCCACCTGGCCTTTCATCCCGCCTGGGCTAACGCGGAGGCTGCCGCCCTCCGGTTCTGCGCCGCCTTCAGGAAAGGCCCGGCTGAAAGGCGGGAAAGGAGCGGTCCATGCAGCAGTATGAACCAACCCTCAGCTTGGCGGGTCGTCTGTGCATCGCGACCGTGTTTCTTGTGGCCGGTTTCCAGAAGATCTTCGATGAGCAAGGGACGCAACTGTACATGGCGACCTATGGTCTGACCCTGGGCACCATGATGTTGTACCTCGGAGCCACCGTAATCGAGATCGCGGGCGGTATCGCGCTGGTGCTGGGTCAGACCACCCGTGAAGCAGCCTTTCTGCTCGTCCTCTTCATGCTCCTGGTAACCGGAATTTTTCATACTCATCTGGCTGATACGAACCAGGTCCTCCACCTCGTCAAGAACGTTGCCATCATCGGCGGGCTACTCTACGTCGGCGCCTATGGGTCGGGGTCTCGCAGCGTGGATCCTCGAGACAATGTATGGAACAAGGATGAGAGTGCATGGCCCTATTACGATGTCCTGGCGCTGGCGGGGCGCATGTCGCTCGGCGGTCTTTTCCTGCTGTCGGGCGTGAGCAAGATTGTGGATCCGGAGGGAACCGGACAGGACATGGCTGGCGCGGGACTCGGCCCGGCCATGGAGTGGTTCTATGCCGGGGCGATCGTGGTGGAAATCGGCGGCGCGCTTGCCTTGTGGCTTGGCTATTGGACCAGAGCCGGCGCCGCGGCATTGATCCTTTTCCTCATTCCGACGACGCTATTTTTTCATCCGACCTCCATCAGTCCTGTGCTAGACGCGGCGCTCCAGGACCAACATATTCACGTGATGAAGAATCTCGCGATCCTCGGCGGCCTCCTGTACGTCGTGGCCCACGGGGCTGGCCCGCTCAGTCTTGATGCGCGGCCTAGCGGGATCCTGAAAGGCGGAGTGAAGCATGGCGTCTAGACCCACGCGCCGCTTTTCCCGCTCATAAAATCATGAAGCGCGGTAGACGTGCGGCACAAGGTGAACGAGGAGCAATCCATAAGGACAGCCGACGAGAGGCTGCAACCGGTCCGGGTCCCTAGCCCGGTCCAGGCCTGTTTCAAGTCTTTAGGTACCGACCATGCGGTTGATTCACAGGTGCTGACGTTAACGATCCAGGAAGGGAGAGGTTATGGCCCAGATGAAAGCCATTCACGTGGCAGGAGCTGGAGGCGACTGGCAACTTGTCGAACGCGAGGTGCCTCAACCGAAGGCTGGTCAGGTGCGGGTGAAGGTCCAGGCCTGCGGGATTTGTCACAGTGACATGTTCGTGAAGGAGGGGCAGTGGCCGGGTCTGCAGTTTCCGCGTATACCGGGCCACGAAATAGCCGGCCTGATCGACGAACTGGGCCCCGCCGTCACGGCCTGGAAAAAAGGCCAGCGAGTCGGCGTCGGCTGGCACGGAGGCCACTGCGGTCACTGTGACGCCTGCCGGAGAGGGGATTTCGTCCTCTGCCGGTCCTCGCAGGTGTGCGGCATCAGTTATGACGGCGGCTGGGCTGAGTATGTGGTGGTGCCGGCCGAAGCCGTGGCCTCCCTTCCGGATGACCTGCCTGCCGAAGAGGCGGCTCCCCTCCTCTGCGCGGGCATTACCACGTTCAATAGCCTGCGGAACAGCGGCGCCAGAGCGGGGGATTTGGTGGCCGTGGTGGGAATCGGCGGCTTGGGACATCTGGGGGTTCAATATGCTTCGAAGTTGGGGCTGAAGACGGTGGCCGTCTCGCGAGGAAAGGACAAGGCCCCACTTGCGCTCAAGTTGGGCGCCGCTCACTATATCGATGCGGCAGCCGAGAATCCCGCCGAGGAACTGCAGAAACTGGGCGGAGCCCGCGTCATTCTCGCGACGGCGCCGGACAGCCAGGCCATCGCATCGATGGTGGACGGCCTCGGGGCCAACGGCACGTTGCTCATCGTGGCTGCGCCGGGAGAACCGGTTTCGGTTAACGTCGTCACCCTGATCGGGAAACGTGCATCGGTCCAAGGCTGGCCGTCCGGCACCGCCAAGGATTCCGAGGACACGTTGCGCTTCAGCGCGATGACGGGGGTCAGGCCCATGATCGAACGGTTCCCGCTCGCTCGAGCGTCCGACGCGTATCAACTGATGATGAGCGGTAAGGTGCGGTTTCGTGCTGTGTTAACCATGAACCCCTAACCAGGAGGATCAGATGAAACGGAATGCGTCTGCACGATGGCAGGGAGATCTCAAGACCGGCAAAGGGACGGTGTCGACGGAGAGTGGCGTGTTGGCCCAGGCGCAATATTCGTTTGGGACCCGATTCGAGAATGGAAAAGGCACGAACCCCGAAGAGTTGATCGCGGCCGCCCATGCGGGATGTTTTACAATGGCCCTCTCAGGACAGTTAGCCGCGGTGAATCTGGTGGCCGATCACCTGGCCACCACTGCCACTGTCACGATGGAGAAAGTGGAGGCGGGCTGGACTGTGACCGGAGTCCATCTCTCGGTAACGGGGAAGGTGCCAAAGGCTGATGCGGCCGCCTGGGAGAAAGCGACGGCGGCGGCCAAGGCCGGCTGTCCCATTTCGCGGCTCCTCAACGCTCCGATCACCATGGATGCGAAGTTAGAGAACGAGCATTCCTAACCGTTCCGCAGGGACCGGGGTCCGGCATCTCCCCGGGTGGCGTTCCGTTCAGCACAGAATGGTTGCCGCCCAAGGAACGTGCGGAGTATCGGGATGACGAGACGGCCGGCATCAAGGGGATCGGTGGCGGCATGGGCATGAGAGCGCCTCCGCAGCAGATGAGCCGTCGGGGGCGCCTTAGCCGGGATCGACTTGTACCCCCTTCCAAAAGGCCACATATCCAGTGATCTGTTTGGCCGCCTCTTTGGGGGAGGGATAATGCCAGGCTGCGTCCTTGTTCACCTGTCCGTCCACGACGAGGTCGTAATAACTCGCTTCTCCTTTCCAGGGACAGGTCGTATGTTTCGCGCTCGGTTGGAAGTACTCTCGCGTGATTGACTGGGGCGGGAAATAATAATTCCCTTCCACCACCTGCCCTTGATCGCTTTCGGCCAATGTCCGTCCGTTCCAGGTAGCTTTTGGCATGATGGCCTCCTTTTTGTGCCGGATCCCTGTAAGGGCTGTCTTCCCTTGCCGGGTCCGCTCTCGCTACAGAAGATCTCCTCCTCAAGTCAGTAAAGTCTGGCATCCCTCTGGCACCTCACACAAGTGGAATAATTTCGGGTAGAAGGTAGCTGAGTTGCTTGAGTGCGGTTGATGCCTCACCCGGCCCGACCATGTCTGGATCGACAAGCCGGACCAGGTAGGATCGCGCGCAAGATGTCTCTCGATGACGGGAGCATTTGCCCTCGACAGCAGGGAGGCGAATAGCAGAAACAGCACATGGTATTCTGGCGAATGGCAAGACGGGCCGACGGCACGTCCTCGTATGTGGCGTGCCGCTGGAATTCGTGGCCGGCAATCCGGCCCTCACTTGCGAAGGTCGGTGTGAGTTTTCTATCGAGAAGGAGTGCCCTATGGAGAAACCAGCCGAGACGCAGTATCCGATCCATGACCTCTTGCGTCGGCGATGGAGTCCGCGTGCGTATGCTGACAAGCCCGTGGAGCGGGACACATTGCAACGCCTCTTCGAAGCGGCCCGATGGGCGCCCTCATCGAGCAACGAGCAACCCTGGCACTTCATTGTCGCGACGAAGGAGGAGCCTTCCGCCTATGATCGTCTCTTTCAATGCTTGAAAGAAGGGAACAAGAAATGGGCGTTTCGAGCCCCGGTGCTGATCCTGTCGGTGGCGCGAGTGACGTTTGAAGAGGAGGACACGCCGAACCAGCATGCCTGGCACGACACGGGTATGGCCGCCTTCAGTCTCAGCCTGCAGAGCACGGCCCTGGGGTTGATCGTGCACCAGATGGCGGGGTTCGATGTGGAGAAGGCCCGAAAGGACCTCGAGATTCCAGAGGGCTTCGAGCCGGTCGCCATGATCGCCGTGGGATATCCGGGAGATCCGGCGATCTTAGACGAGCGGTTGCGTCAGCGGGAGATGGCGCCGCGTGAACGGAAGCCAGCGCGCGAGTTCCTCTACGTCGGGAAGTGGGGAAAGCCCTCTGATTGGTTCGGCCGATAATCCGGCGGGCGAGAGTCTCACCGGAGGGAAAACGGAAGGAGGGCGAATGAAATTCCTGAGCGGAAAGGTTGCCATTGTGACCGGTTCGTCCAGCGGCATCGGCCGGGCCATTGCGGAACGGTTGGCTCAGGAGGGCGCGACGGTGGTCGTGAACTACAATCGGAACGCGGAAAAGGCGCGCACGGTTGTCGACGGGATTCAAGCCAGGGGCGGAACGGCAGTGTCGAATCGGGCCGACATGAGTCTGGTCGCGGAGGCCCAGCGGCTGATGCAGGAGACCGTGCAACAGTTCGGCCGCCTGGACATTCTCGTCAATAATGCGGGCCGGTTCATACCCAAGGCGATGGCAGAGATGACGGAGGCCGAGTTCGACGCCATCATGGCGCTCAATGCCAAGGGGCCGTATTTTGCGATGCAGGCGGCCGCGAAGGTGCTCAGCGACGGCGGCCGCATCGTGAACGTTTCCACCGCCCTGACCAGACTGAATTTCCCGGGGGCGACGGCCCATTTGGGAAGCAAGGCGGCGCTGGAACAGTACGGCAAGGGACTCGCGCAGGAACTGGCGGTGCGCGCGATCACCGTCAATACCGTGTCGCCCGGCATCACCGACACCGGGGTGTTGACGGAGGAGAATCGCGACGCTGGCATACGGATGTCACCCCTGAAACGACTCGGCCTCCCCGCCGACATCGCCGACGTGGTGGCCTTCCTGGTGAGTGAGCAGGGACGGTGGCTGACGGGACAGAACATTCAGGCGGGCGGCGGCATTGTGATGTAACGATAACGGGAGGACACATGACGAGACGCAATATTTCGACCGGGGGTCCGTGGGAAGGCAAGATCGGCTATTCGCGAGCGGTGAGGATCGGTCGTTCGGTCCTGGTTTCCGGGACGACGGCCATGACGCCGGCCGGCCTCGTCGGTGCAGGGGATCCTTACGCGCAAACCGTGCAGACGTTGAAGACGATCGAGGCCGCGCTGGTCCAAGCCGGCGCCTCCGTGGCGGACGTGGTCCGCACCAGGATTTATATGGCCAACATCGAGCAATGGCAGGAAGTCGGCCGGGCGCATGGTGAAATGTTCGGTTCGATCAGACCGGCGACGACGATGGTCGAGGTGAAGCGCTTGATCGATCCGGACATGCTGGTGGAAATCGAAGCAGAGGCGATTACGACTCAGGAGGATTCGGAAGGGTGAGAGGGACATGATCGTCAGGAGGACGGGCCCTTCACCGGAAACCAGGCACCTGTCCAGAATCGATCCGGTCATGAAGCGCACGATCGCCGAGATCGGACCCTATGGGCTGGTGCTCCGGGTCGGCCGTTCGCCCTTTGAATCGCTGACGCGCGCCATCGCGTACCAGCAACTTCATGGGAAGGCCGCCGAAAGCATTCTGAAACGGTTCATCGCGCTCTTTCCAGGCCGGCGGTTCCCCCTACCGACCGAGGTGCTGGCGGCCAAGCCGGAGATGATTCGAAGTGCCGGCTTTTCATATGCCAAAATTGCGGCGCTCCGGGACCTGGCGGTCAAGACGATCGATGGAACGGTGCCGACTTCACGAGTCATCCGACTGCTCGATGACGAGACCATTATCCAGCGGTTGACGGCGGTGCGGGGCATCGGCCAGTGGACGGTCGAAATGTTATTAATTTTTCATCTCGGGCGTCCGGATGTATTACCCGTGGATGATTTCGGGGTGCGCAATGGATTCCGCCTCTTGTATGGTCTGGACGAAATGCCTACGCCTCAGGACCTGGGGCGCTACGGAGCACGCTGGAAACCCTATCGCACTGCCGCCGCCTGGTATCTCTGGCGGGCCTCAGAGGGTGCGAAGGCCCCCCGGCCGGCGAAACCGATTGTGACGAAGTTGCAGAGACAGGTTTCTCATGGCTGATCCGCAGAAGCGACTCGACACGAACCGTCCGGGGAATTTCTACGTTGATACCACTTGCATCAACTGCGACACCTGTCGTCAGCTGGCACCGGCCAGCTTCGAGGAGGTGGGAGAATATTCGGCAGTCGTTCGCCAACCGGCGGGCGACGAAGAGACGCGCCAGGCGTATCGCGCATTACTCGCCTGCCCGACCGGCTCGATCGGAACCGAGCACGGTGACTCACTAATGCTGAAGGAAGCGAAGGCCGACTTTCCTCTCATGGTGGAGGACGGTGTCCTCTATTGCGGGTTTAATTCGGAGAAATCCTTTGGGGCCAATAGTTTTTTTGTGCAGCACGAACGCGGGAACTGGTTGATCGACTCTCCGCGTTATCTCAAGCCGCTGGTGGATACCTTCGAACGCATGGGCGGCGTGGCCCACATCTTCCTCACGCATGAAGACGATGTCGCGGACGCGGCTCGTTACGCAACACGATTCGGCGCGAAGCGCATCATCCATCGCGAGGATGTCCATGCCATGCCCGATGCGGAGGTGGTCATCGAAGGGCGCGGCGCCCATCTATTTTCGCCTGAGTTCGAGATCATCCCCGTCCCCGGCCACACGGCCGGCAGCATGTGCCTGTTACACCGCAACCGCTTCCTCTTTACCGGGGATCACCTCTGGTGGGATCCGGAGCATCGACGGCTCGAATCTCCGCGACAGTTGGTCTGGGATGCCGACGCCCTGCGTCATTCAATTTCGACGCTGGCGCAGTATCCTTTTGAATGGGTGTTGGCCGGCCACGGCGCCCGCATTCATCTACCTGATGTACAGATGCGAGCCGCCTTAAGTGACTTGATTCATCGGCGGCAGCAGGGTGCCAGTTAACAAACATGATGCGTGCCGTAGTTTGTACCGGGCTCTTTCTGGTCGGTTCCTGGTAGCGTGTTAGTTCGTGAGGCCCGGCGCGATCGCGACCAGGCCGGGTATCTTCAGGGCTCCGACCGCATCCTGAATCACGGTGATGGCGGCCGGTCTCACGAAGCCCTTGCGCCAGGCGAGAGCGATTCTCCGCTCCGGCATCGGCTTCGAAAATTCCAGGACGGCGAGCCGCTTGTGCTGATGTTTGGCGGTGACCGCACTGCAAGGCATCACCGTGATGCCCAGCCCAGAGGCCACCATCTGGCGGATCGTCTCCAGTGAATTGCCCTGCAACGCTTCCGTGTCTGACCGGCTGAGCTCCGGGCAACTGTCCAGAACTTGTTGCCGGAAACAATGTCCCGCATGGGGCAGCAGCACCCGCTCCTTGCTCAACTGGGCCTGATCAATCCGGCCTTTTCTGGCCAGGCGATGGTCCGCCGGAACCACGGCCTTGAAGGGTTCGTCGTAGAGCGCCTGGGTGAGAATGCCCGGTTCCTCGAACGGCAGGGCGACCATGATTACGTCCAGCTTCCCGCTCTTCAACATCGCCGTCAGGTTCACCGTGAGGTTTTCTTCGATTTCGAGCGGCATGGCGGGGGCTCGTTTGTACAGGAGCGGAATGAGGTCAGGCAGGACATAGGGGCCTACCGTGGCGATCACGCCGAACCGAAGCGCTCCCGCCAGTTGATTTTTCCCCTGCGCCGCCAGCAGCTTGATCTGATCCGCTTCTTCCAGCACCCGTTGCGCCTGGTGCACGATTTTTTCTCCCAGTGGCGTAGGCGCGACGTGATTCTTCCGCCGCTCAAAGATTGCCACTCCCAATTCTTCCTCCAGCTTCTTCACTGCGAGACTCAGGGCCGGTTGGGTCACGAATACCCGGTCCGCGGCTCGCGCGAAGTGATGCTCCTGGGCAAGGGCGACGATGTACTGCAGTTCCGTCAAGGTCATGAGGCAACCTCTATTAATAAGGTACGCTAATCAACACTGATTACATTATCAATTAGACTGATGTGCAGGCAAGCGGCTAGGCTTACGTAGGTGTCAGAGTCATAGCGGGATCAAAGTCAGACACGTACACAAGGAGGTATGTTATGCGCGACCAACTCACAGTGATCATCGTGGCCGCGACCTTGGGAATTCTGCAAGGGTGCGCGGCGCCGTCGGCCCAGCGGCCCGAGGCGCAGCAGAGCCCGGGATCGACTCCTACCATGACCGCCGTCGAGCGGGATGAGAGAGGCTGCATGGAGGGTGCGACACAGAACTGCGATCTGCGGTATCAGAGGGAAGGTTCCACACTTCGCTTCCGGTGACAGGGGGGCGGCGTCCCTGGAACTGGGTCGGTCCGCGGGCTGTGAGATCGAACGGCAACCAACAAGGGAGGACATGCAGTCATGAAGGGTATGAGAGTGGATCGTATGACTGGGAGGAGCGTCGCCGTAGCGAGCGTGGCCGTCGTGGCCCTGGCGCTGTCGGCGGTCAGCGGGGTGAGAGGGGGGCAGCCCCTTCAGGCTGCGACGGAGGCGAACGGCGCGCCCTCTGTCCCATTGGGGCTGGAAGACCCTGCGGCCTATATCCCGGCCGATAATCCACAGACGCCTACGAAGATCGAGCTTGGCCGGATGCTCTTTTTTGATAAGCGGCTGTCGAAGACGAACACGATTGCCTGTGCCAACTGTCATATGCCGGCGCTGGCGTTTACCGATGGGCAGTCGGTCTCCATGGGAATTAATCGGCTGCAGGGAGGGCGGAGTGCTCCAACGGCCATCAATCGTGTCTACAGCAAGTTGCAGTTTTGGGACGGGCGTGCCCAGACCTTGGAGGAGCAGTCTACCGGGCCCTTCGTGAATGCCGTGGAACATGGCTTTTTCGACTACGACGAGATGACGACGAAAATGAAGAAAGTGAGCGGGTATCGGGAGCTTTTCAAGGAGGTCTTTGCGGAGGACATCACGGAAAAGAATATCGGGAAGGCGATTGCCAGCTTTCAACGGACGCTCATCTCCGGCAATAGCCCGGCGGACCGGTTCGATTTCGGCGGGGACGAGCAGGCGTTGACCGCCTCCGCCCAACGAGGGCTGGAGTTGGGCGGAGGCAAGGCACGTTGCACGCGCTGTCATTCGGGGTTCAACTTTTCAGACGAAAAGTTTCATAACCTCGGTATCGGCTGGGATACGAATCAGGTAGACTTGGGCCGTTACATGGTCACGAAGGATCCGGAGGATATCGGTGCCTTCAGGACGCCGACCCTGCGGGAGATTTCGCGTACCGCCCCCTACATGCATGACGGGCGGTTCGGGACCCTTGAAGAGGTCGTGAACTTTTACAATCAGGGCGGAATGCGAAATCCACACTTGGACAATACAATCATCCCGCTTGAGCTTACGGAGTCGGAACGGCAGGACGTGGTCGCCTTCCTACGATCGCTCAATGGTGAAGGCTGGCAACATGTCACTGCTCCGATCGAATTTCCGAAATAGTGGTCTCTAGAGGGAACAGGGAGAAGGGCTGGGGGGGTATCCCCCGGCCCTTTTTTCGTGCTTGCGGTCTGCTCTGATCTCCTGACAGACCGCGAGGGACCGGGCGGCTTGCAAATGACCGCTCCATACCGGTAACAGAGAAGCACGAAGGAGTGATGGACCGGATGACGCGCATCTACAGTTGGATCGACCGCAATATTCTTGAACTGGCTCGTGAATTTCGACTCTCCTATCTGCCGCCGCTGATGGTCTACATGGCTGCCGGGATCTCTGGCCTCACCGGCATCGTGGGCACCTTCTTCGTCAAAGATTATCTGGGCCTGTCCGCGGCGTTCCTCGCGGCGCTGGGTTTCTGGGCCGGCATTCCCTGGGCGCTCAAGATGCCCTTCGGCCATCTGGTCGATCTCCTCTGGCGCTGGAAAAGCCTGCTCGTCTATTTCGGTGCGGGAGTGATTGCCGTCAGTCTGCTCATCATGGTCGGGCTGATCGGTCATCGCGAGGCGATGACGGCCATGATGCCGGCCGAGGTCTGGTACGTGCTCAGTGTCCTGCTGGCCCCGATCGGTTACGTAATCCAGGACACCGTGGCCGATGCGATGACCGTTGAAGCGGTCCCGAGGATCGACGAGCAGGGACAGCCGTTCGATGAATCCAGACTCAAGCTGATGCATACCACGATGCAGACGTTGGGCCGGGTGGCCATTATCGGTGGAGGGATTCTGGTCGCGCTGATCAATCTCTATCTCTTCACCGGCGTGGAGAACCTGCCGAAAGAACGGATCGCCGAAATCTATCAGCAGGTCTATCTCATGGCGCTGGTCATCCCGGCCGTCTCAGTTCTGGGAGTGGTCGCGGCATCCATCCTGCGGGTTCGCGAGAAACGGCGGCTCTTGCGTCAGGGCATGACGGCTGCGCAAGTGGCGTCGGTGATCGACCGGTCGGATGAGGCGACGAGGCCCAATTGGTGGATTCTGGGCGGCAGTCTCGCGTTTGTGATCTTCACCCTGACGGTCGGATTCGGAGATTTTCCCTATAACGAAGAAATTGTGTTTGCCGGCTCAATGGGTATCGTGTGCCTGTTGATTCTGCGATTGACGGATGAGCTGGCCCCTGATGCGAAACATGTGCTCCTCGGCACGGCGCTCGTCATCTTTGTCTTCCGCGCCATACCGGGTCCGGGCGATGGTGTCACCTGGTGGATGATCGACAAGCTGAAGTTTGATCAGCAGTTTTTATCGGTGCTCTCACTGATCGGCAGTGCCCTGACCCTCGCCGGCATGTTTCTCTTCCGCCGCTTCATGGCCGAGCGGTCAATCGCCTATGTCGTGGGATTCCTGACGGCCGCGGCGTTTGTCCTGGGGCTACCCATCGTCAGCATGTATTACGGGTTGCACCACTGGACCGCCGCGCTGACCGGCGGAGTGGTTGATGCCCGATTCATCGCCCTGGTCAATACGGCCCTCGAATCTCCCCTCGGCCAAATCTCCATGATTCCCATGCTGGCCTGGATCGCCAATTCCGCCCCGGCGAATCTCAAGGCCACCTATTTCGCCGTGATGGCCTCCTTCACCAACCTGGCACTGTCGCTGAGCCAGCTCGGCACAAAATATCTGAACCAAGCCTTTGTGATCACCCGGGAGGTGCGCGATCCGGTGACGCAAACGCTTCAAGTGCCCGAAGATTATTCTCAGCTTGGCGCCCTGCTCCTGGTGCAGATTGTCCTGGGCCTCGCACTCCCCTTTGCTGCGATCGTGTTTACCCGGTTGACCCGCTTTCGGAGTGCGTGAGCTTTGGGAGACCTGTGTCAATGAGTTCTCTCCAGTTCCTTGCGGACCATGGCGCGGTGGTGCTGTTCTGGGTGATTTTCATCGAACAGGCCGGCGCGCCCATTCCGGCTATTCCCCTCCTGATCGCGGCTGGTGCGCTCGTCGGCGCCGGACAAATGAGCGCCTTCACGGCCTTGCTCGTGCCGGTCGCGGCCTCCCTTCCGCCGGATCTTGCGTGGTATTACCTGGGGCGTACCAGAGGAGGGAAGGTCCTAGGGCTTCTCTGCCGTCTTTCGCTGGAGCCGGATTCCTGCGTGCGAGACACGGAGAATATGTTTCACAAAAACGGCCCCCGCTCGCTTCTGCTGGCGAAGTTCATTCCCGGATTGAGCACGGTGGCGCCGCCCCTGGCGGGGATTGTCGGAATGCCCGCCGTCACATTCATCCTGTACGATCTGGGGGGGACGTTGATCTGGGCAGGGGTGAGCGCGGGCGTCGGCGCGCTGTTCAGTGACCAACTGGAGTATCTGGTCGGGTTATTCGATCAGGCCGGCGTGTGGGTGCTCGCGATGCTGTTCCTCGGGGTCTCGGGGTACATCGGCTACAAATACTATCATCGGCAGATGTTTTTGCGATATTTGCGAATGGCAAAGATTTCAGTCGAGGAATTGAAACAACGATTGGATGCCGGAGAAATGATCAGCGTGGTCGATGTCCGGCACCCGCTCGCCCTGGAACTCGATCCTGACACCATCCCCGGTGCGATCAATTTCACGATGGAAGAAATCGAACACCGTCATCATGAAATCCCTCGTGACCGGGACATCGTGCTCTACTGTACCTGCCCGAATGAAGTATCCAGCGCCAGGACCGCCTATCTATTAAAGAAAAAAGGGATCCATCGGGTGCGTCCCCTGGTCGGCGGCCTCGATGCATGGCGCGAACGAAAGTTCCCGGTGGACCGGCGACGGACCACGATTTGAATACCTGCAGGGTACAGGTGATCAGACGTTCGATATGACGCCGGAATGCGAATCCTGATGGAAACGCAGCCGGTCAGAATAGGAGTGTGCTCATGAAGATTCTGATGGCCTGTGTGGTGTCGGTGCTTTCGCTGGGTTCACAGGGGGGCGAAGCCGGCGTGGTTCCTGTCAAGGAGGCAGACGTGAGCGGAGCCCAGAGATGGCTCGTGAAAAGCGCCTCCCGCCAGAAGAGCTCCTTTGCAAAATATAAGGTGGTCGGGGTTTTTCAGCGAGACAAGCAATTTGTGGGCGGCTCTGCCATGGCCGATGTCACGAAGCAGGTGGAATTCGAATTCAGCTGGCCGCTGGAGGACGCGCCGCCACCGAGGGTCCTGCCCAACATCCCCACACAGGCAGAGCATTATCGAGATGGCTCGGGCGTCTGCCCCGCTCCGATCCTCAAGGGAAGCTACGAACATTTTGAGCTCAAAAGCATCACGGTGATCGGTACGATGTTCGGCCTTATGGGCGAGCGGAGAACGCCTGACATGGACCAATATGTCGGGGGCGGCGGGTGCGCGGGAACGCGTCCGGTGCAGGGGCAGGCTCGTGAAGAACAGTTGCTGGTGACGCTACCTCCTGATTTGTTTACGGGGAACATATCCAAGGGGCAGGTCATAAAACAGCAGGAACAGGAATGGACCTGGACGTTCACGCCGATTCCTTGAGAGCCGGAAGGACTCCTGGTGGATTCGTCTGACCTCCTTTCGGCCCTGGCATCCCCTTGACCCCTGTTGTATGATGGCCATCTAGGATAGAGCACCTACATGACGTAGGGTTCGCCGGACCGGGGATCCCGAGAATGTTCCACCTGGTCCTCTGGCGAGGCGGCAGCCAGTACTCCGGAAAATCGTACTATCGCTCTGCGTCATGCCTCGTAGAGAAGTCAGAACAGTCAGAGCCTTGTTAACATTCGACTGAAAGGGGGCGACCGGTTTCGACGGGGATACTGATGCCATCGTCGCATGTCGAGCTCTCGGGGTCTCGTAAATCCTCCGGGAAAATGCAACTGCCAATCAAGAACTGGCACTCGCAGCTTAATTATTTAAGCTGAGACGTCGTTCCATCTGAGGCCCGCGGGGGTGGAATGGCGCGATGCAGCGGGCTGGTCCAACGTCGGTGCTCAGCGGCAGTGGACGAGACAATACTGGGCTAGCGGCGGTTCTAAGCCTGCCGATAGGCGTGGGTCGCTGCGAAATTTAAAGAATCGGCTACACATGTAGAAGCGATGAGCCGACGATCTTCGGACAGGGGTTCAACTCCCCTCGCCTCCACCAACTCTGTACGTACCGCCGACCTCGGCTCGAGTAGACACAGGGGTCGGCGGGCACGTATGTGAGGGAGGGCTTCATCAGGAGAACCTTCAGGTGACCTGCGGGTTCCCTTCCGATCTAGCCTGTTCAAAGCCTGCGTAGAGGGCCCTCCTCACCACCTCATTTGTCTCCTACCGTACCTGCCACCAGCATGCAGACCGCCCTTTCGGAGAGCGATTCCGTTAATTCGAGTATTGCCATGCACCACGGTATCGGCCTTCCCGTCCATCGGGCGCCTGTGCTCGCGGAGAGGCTCGTAGTCTGCGGAACTGCTTTCCTGGGTGCGTGCCTCGCCAGTTTCCCGTGGTTGTCGCATCCTGCCTCTGGCTGGCGCATGTAGCTCCATTCAGCATCCAAATTGTGTGGAATAATGCGCCAGTCCTTAGCCTTGTTCAGTTTGCCGACCGGGTCGTTCACCTGCGAAAGCTAAGTTTTTCGGGAGATTCTGGTTCCCGCCTTTCAGGTTCCTTCGCTTCGACAAAGGCATGTGTTTTGCTGAGACCAGGTCTTAGCGTGCTCGTGCGGATTCACGGTGAGCCGAGCGAGGGAGGAGCGAACAAAGATAGGAATAGAGCGCCGGCATACCATGATTCCGTCTCGGCAACAGAAACAGGACGCTTCGCACCAGCGGTCGAACTCGTCACCGATCGGAACGAGCCCTGGCTGCGGTTGCACTGTTGGGAGTCGTTTAAGTAAAATGGGGTATTCGGGCACAGACTGTTACAGCCTGTAACAAATCACATCACTTTAGGAGGTTTAATATGATGAATTCTAGAAATGTCTGGTCGGTAGGTATGATGGCAGTGGCCTGCGCTGTACTATCTGCTTGTTCGAGCATTCCACAGACCACCCGAACGGCAGCCATCCATGACATTTCCATTACCGATGCGCTCAAGAATGACAATCTGGTCGTTCAGCCGGGAGACGAAATCCGTTGGGTCAACCTGCGGAAGGATACTGCACGTGTCGATATCCCCAATCTGGTTGCGGAAGATTTGGCCTGCCGGCGCGGCTTCTCCAATTGGATGGGGCAGCTGAGGGAAACGGCCGAACTTGGCGAAAACGAGACGGCTTCCTTATGCTTCAAGAAAGCCCAAATCATCAATTACAACGTGCGAGCGGAAACCGCTCTTGGTGGTGGGATGAAGATCCTGCCCGGTACCGTTCGGATCGATAATGCCATGCCTAAGTAGGGTTCGCGAATCGCGAAACGCGAGTGATCGATGCGTTTTCCGGGTCGTTCATTCGTGACGGGCGATTCAGACCGGTTGGTGTTGTTGAAAGGATTCACGCGAATGACCCAGCGCACATTCATCTCCTCCTGGCGATGATCGGCGCTGGGTCACCAGCCCATCCATGATTGGGAGTGTCAGAACCCGTTGCTTCCGATCATGTCGTCTCATCTCCAGGTAGCGAAAAGTTGGCTTTTGTGAGGCGTTGCGATGCGCGCCTCCGAAGGCGGCATTCATGGTCCTCGCGCTATTCGCAAAGGCCGCGGAGATTGGCAACGAGCTGTTTCTGATCGTTGGTGATACGGTTGTAGAATCGGTGGTCGCTGAGATCGGTGTCAGAAACAGTACGAGTTCGCCGTACACCTCATTTTGAATCTTCAGCGGGTTGACGGTGACTGCGAAACGGAACGCTGCCTCCCTCGCCCATCCAGGGTTCGGTATGGCCAACAGCGGCGGCCGTTGGATCAGAAGCGCGGGCATTCGTCCGTGATCGAGAACGATCGCCCGTTCACGTGAAGAGCCTGGGCGGCATGGGATCGTATCGGACGGCTGGCGTTGGGTTGTCTTGACTTGTGCGACGCCGCTCGGGCTTGATATGGCAAAACGGATTCCGTTCGGATCTCCAGCCGGGAGCCGAAGACGGGATCGCTATGTGGTCAGGGTGGGGAGAGCCAGTCGACCGAACCGCTTCCATAGATGTGGGCGGAAGGTGGCAGCAACCGATAGTGCTGCAAGACTGAAGGCCTAGACCGTAAGAAATGCTCGCCCGAAGTTAACCGCAGGAGAACATATGCGTCTGTCGCTCCGGTTCATCCTTCCGTTGCTGCTGGTCTTGGGCGCCGTGGCCTACAGTGTCGTCCCACTGGTCGATTCGCTCACCCTGAAGTGGTTCACGAGGGATCTTGAAAGCCGATCCAAATTACTGGCCAGCACCATGGAAGTGCCGTTATCCGACCTTGTGGCGACGCGCTCGCGCACAAAAATCTTTGCCTATTTTCATAAGGTGATACAGGACGAGCGGCTGTATGCGCTTGGTTTTTGCGATACCCAGCAACGGTTGCTCTATCAAACCCTGACCTATCCCGACCAATTGACTTGCGAGAGTCTGGCCCACCTCGCGCCCGGGTCGTCGGAAGTGGTGGAGTTCGCGCAAGGGGCGTTGCACGTTGTGGTCGCGACCATTCAAGCGGGTGGGAAAAATCAGGGCCGGCTCATGCTGGTCCACGACATGAGTTTTGTGCACCAGCGCAGTACCGACACGAAGTGGTACATTTTTTACCTTTTCGTCGGCCTGGCAGCGCTGGTCTCCGCGGTCACGGTGCTCGTCGCGCATTTGAGCTGGCGAGGCTGGGTGGCCGGAGTGCGAGCCATGCTGACCAAGACCGGTCTGCCCACGAAGTCCGATGAAACCCATTCTCCCGAATTGCACCCGGTTGCTCAGGACCTTCATGCGCTGGTGCGTGAGTTGGAAGCCGACCGCCGCATGCGAGATGAAAGCCAGATCACCTGGAGCCCGGCCAGCCTCAAGACGATCCTGCACGAGCATCTCTCCGGTGACGAAATTCTGATCGTGTCCAATCGGCAGCCCTATATCCACAATCGCCGCGGACAGAAGATCGAGGTGCAGGTGCCGGCCAGCGGCCTGGTCTCCGCATTGGAGCCGGTCATGCGTGCCTGTTCAGGGGTGTGGATTGCCCATGGTAATGGCTCGGCAGACCGTGAAGTGGTGGATAGCCGCGATCATGTGAGGGTTCCCCCTGACCACCCCTCCTACGATATCCGTCGCATCTGGCTCACGCCCGACGAGGAATCCGGGTTTTATTACGGATTCTCCAACGAGGGTCTCTGGCCCTTGTGCCACAACGCCCATGTCCGCCCGACGTTTCGCACCTCCGACTGGGAGCAGTATGTGGCGGTCAACGAACGTTTTGCCAAGGCCGTCATCGAAGAGGCTAAGACGGATGATCCGGTTGTGCTGGTCCAGGACTACCACTTCGCGCTGTTGCCCAAGATGGTGCGCGAAAAGCTGCCGAACGCGACCATCATCGTGTTCTGGCACATTCCATGGCCGAACGCGGAAAGTTACGGCATTTGCCCCTGGCGGCAGGAAATTCTGGAAGGGTTACTCGGGAGCAGCATTGTCGGCTTTCACACCCGCGAACATGGCAACCATTTTCTCTACTGCATCGATCGTATTCTCGAAGCGCGCATCGACCGGGATACCTCGACGGTGTCCTACGGGGGACGCCTCACGGCGGTCAACCCCTACCCCATCTCGATCGAATGGCCGTCGCGCTGGTTGGAGAACCAACGGCCGGTGCCCGACTGCCGGACGCATATCCGGGAACGTCATGCCATGGGGCCGGATCGACTGGTGGGGATCGGTGTGGACCGGCTCGATTACACGAAAGGTATTATCGAGCGGTTCAGCGCGGTTGAACGATTGTTCGAACTGCAGCCGGAATGGGTCGGAAAATTTACGTTCGTTCAGATTGCGGCGCCGAGCCGGACGATCATCGATCAGTACCAGCATTTTCACGACCAGGTGTATGCGCTGGCCGAGCGCATCAATAAACGGTTCGGACGTGAGGGCTACGAGCCGATCGTCTTGAAAGTCAAACATCATGAGCCTCCGGATGTGTATGAGTATTATCGGGCATCCGAGCTCTGTTTCGTCACGAGTCTTCACGACGGGATGAATCTCGTGGCGAAAGAGTTCATTGCCTCGCGGGACGACGACCAAGGCGTGTTGATCCTGAGCCAGTTCACGGGAGCGGCTCAAGAGCTGCCCGAGGCCCTGGTGGTTAATCCATACGACATGGATCAATGCGCAGCCGCACTGCACATGGCGCTATCGATGTCGCCGAAGGAGCAGCGAGCCCGCATGCGGAGCATGCGTGGCCTGATTCAAGAGTTTAACGTCTATCGCTGGGCGGGGCGCATGCTCATGGATGCCGCGCGCATGCGTCGCCGCATTCGCGTCATGAAGCAGGTGGGCCAAGCCCCGGGACGGGTCCGGTAGCCGTACCGATGCAGAACGTGCTCAGAACGCCAGGCAAGCGCGCGCTTGATCAGATCGCCGGCCAGGAGGCCGTCCTGTTTGCCTTCGATTTCGACGGCACGCTGGCGCAAATCGTCCAGGATCGGCATGCGGCTGTGCTCACGCAACCCATACGGGAGGCGCTGCAGGCGTTGGCCGCGAAGGCACCGACCGCCGTGATTTCAGGTCGCGCGCTGGCCGATCTGCAGCCGCGAGTCGAAGGCATCTCCGCCCATCTGGTTGGAAACCACGGCTTGGAAGGACTTCACACCTCGGAGCACGTCATGCACCAGGCGCAAGATTGTTGCCGCGCCTGGCTGAAGACGGTGGCGAAAGAGCAGCCGGGCCTGACCAAGGTCGGCGTGGTGGTGGAGGACAAAACCTTCTCGCTCACGTTCCACTATCGACAGGCCTCCTGCCCGCAGGCCGCGCGGGAAGCGATTTTCCATATGGCTGCACTCTTAACTCCGGCTCCAAGGCTGGTCATGGGGAAAGCGGTCGTGAATACGATTCCACCAGGCAGTTTGCACAAGGGTTCCGCGATGTTGGAGTTGATGCATCAATTGCAGACTTCAGCGGCGCTCTATGTGGGCGATGACGATACCGATGAAGATGTGTTTTCGTTGCCCGACGAGCGCATCGTCACCGTACGCATCGGGAAAAAGGCGGCGTCCGCCGCGCAATATTATCTTGAGCGGCAGTCGCAGATCGGCCGTCTCCTGACGTACCTCGCCCGCGTCCGTGGCGAGGGGTCGGCATCCTAACCTTCTTGCGCGGCCACGCCATGCTCCTACAGGTGTATACAGAGACCGGGATGGTGACCTCGCCGGGACGATCCTGATCAGTGGCCGGCGCCTCCTGGGTGAAGAGGTTGATCATGACCGGCGAGTTCGGTCCCTTCCACGACCAAGCGCTCCCCGGTTTTGGTGGTAAGTGTGGCAGTAGTGGCGAAACTCTTTGTGCATGCCAGGCCACCGTTCGCGAAGCGCGAGGGCCAATCCCTGTTTGAAGTTATCATTTGGCGCCACGCCATGGGCAACGGCACCTGCGTGAGACACAGGGTACCGCCGGTGATTTCCTTGAGCATGACAGCCGCCGCCCTCCTTGGTTATGGGATCCCGCTTTTCCCATAAGAATTGGTACGAGCGAATCAATGGCGGGCTGGAAGTATGCTCTGAGATGCCGAGTACCGGTCTATTGGTCGGTGTTGTGCACTCCCGGCTCGCTGATGCGAGCTATTCTCCCAAGGCACCTCCAAGGGAACGAGCAGTCATTTCTCTTTGGGCTCGGTCCGCAGATTGGCGTATCTTCGCCAGTGGAGGGAAACCCAGGGCTATACAGGTCTTCCGGGCGTCCGGAGGTCCGATGTGGAGGGGCGTAGATATGGCTGACTATCGCATCAAGCCAGGTTGCCGATTCACTCTGAAAGATTTCGATCCCGATGACACGGGGCGCTATAAGAAAAACCGTGATGGGAAGGCGAAGGCCAAATCGGCTGCGGCCGGCTATGTCGCAAAACTTGATCAGTTGCAGGAACGATTGTATGCCAATGGAAGTCAGGCGGTGTTGATCATTTTGCAGGGAATGGACACAAGCGGGAAAGACGGCACGATTAAGAACGTGATGTCCGGTGTCAACCCGCAGGGATGCCGGGTGGCCTCATTCAAGGCGCCGAGCGAGAAGGATCTTAGCCACGATTTTCTCTGGCGAGTGCATCAGGAAGTGCCGCCGAAGGGATACATCGGAATCTTTAATCGCTCACATTATGAGGATGTGTTGATTACGCAGGTGCATGGCTGGGTCTCGGATAAGGTCATCACGCAACGCCTCGACCAGATCAACGCGTTCGAAGAAATGCTGGCCGAAAACGGCACCACCATTCTCAAGATCTTCCTGCACATCTCGAAGGATGAGCAGAAGGAACGGCTTACTGAGCGGATCCAGGACCCTGAGAAGCGTTGGAAGTTCAATGATGGGGATCTCGAGGAACGGAAGCTCTGGGAGGATTATATCAAGGCGTTTGAAGGTGTCCTGTCGGCCACCAGCACCCAGCATGCGCCTTGGTACGTGGTGCCGGCGAATCGTAAATGGTATCGGAACCTCGTGGTGGCGGAATTGGTCGTTGAGCAGCTGACGGCGCTGAAACTTTCGACCCCCCCGGCCCCCAAGGGGATAAACTTTGACAAGCTGAAGATTGTCTAGGCCGAGTCCCGGAGTCGGGAGACGTCGTTTTCCTTCTAACCAGGAGTGCACATCATGCAGAGACTATGGCCTGTTCTTGCCGGTAGCCTGGCGCTGGTACTCAATCCACTTTCGATCCGCGCCGGGGAGTTCGAAGGGGTGCTCCATATGACCATGAGCCATATGGCGAGCGGCGGTGCGAGCGCGATGGACTGGTACTTGAAGGGTGACAAGGCGCGCGTGGAAATGTCGCGTGGCGAAGGCCAGAAAAATGTCATGATTTTTGATGCCCAGAGTAGAATCATGCAAATGGCGATGCCAGGGCAGAAGAGTTACATGGAAATCAGCATGGGAGGAGATCGAGGGGAGCATCTGAAGGACGCGCTTGAAAAGCAGTCGGTCGAGCGCACAGGGAAGACCGATAAGATTGCCGGATACTCCTGTGAAGTGTGGCGCATCATGGATAAAGAAACCAATCGGCTGAAGAATGATATTTGTGTGGCGAAGGGATTCGGCAAAGCCGCCACATTCTGGATCGATCCGAAGGACATGCGGCGGTCCTCGCAACCGGCGTGGGTGAAGCAACTCATCGAAGAAGGGGGATTCGGACTCCGGAGTGTCCACTACGATGCGCAGGGCAAAGAATCCTCGCGCATGGAGGTGACCAGTATCGACAAAAAACGGCTCGATGCCGGCCTGTTCGCCTTTCCATCCGATTGGCCTAGGCATGATATGTCGGGAATGCAGGAACGGATGAAGGCGATGCGTGAACAACAGGGCCAGGGGGGCGAAGATCTCTCCAACATGGTTGAGAACATGAAGAAACGTAGAGCCAGCCCCGACGGTGGGGGAGCGATCCCCCCGGGGGATGCGGAGCAACCGGACATGAAAGAGATGATGAAACAGTTCGGCGAGATGATGAAAAAGAAGCAGTCGTCACAGGGCGGACAATAGCGTGAAGGAGCTGGATATGCGAGTTGCCTTGCTGGGACTGGTGGGAGGTATCCTGCTGACCGTGAGTTCGTCGTGGGCGGGTGATTTTGAAGGAGTTATTGTTCTGAGGGAGATCGCTAATGGGACAAGCTCAGAACAGCAGTGGTTTCTCAAAGGCGATCGGTTGCGGTTCGAGGAGGGCGGCTCCGACGGGGAGAAGGGTACCATGATCTTCGATGTCAAGAAGAGCGTCTTCTACAGCCTCCAGCATGACGAAAAGATCTTTTTGGAGATATCGACCGATCAGGCTTCCACGGGCATGCATGACGCGGCGGACGACATGGTGGTCACCAAAACGGGGCGAAGTGAGAAAGTGGCCGGCTATACGTGCGAGCTCTATCACGCCAAGAGCAGGTCGGACGGCGGCAGTAGCGAGCTCTGCATTGCCAGGGGGATTGGGAATGCAGCCTTGTTCAAGGTGGCGAACTCCCGGGACGGAGGCAGCTCCATTTTCCCCGGCTGGATGCGTGAGATGTACAAGGATGGCGGGTTCCCGATTAAGGGCGTGGACCGCGACGATCGAGGGGAAGAAGAGTCACGCTGGGAAGCAGTGAAAATCGAAAAGAAGCGTCTCGACGACAGAATGTTTTTGCCTCCTCCGGACTATAAGAAGCAGGACCTGGCTGTAATGATGAATGGGATGCGGGGCGCCGGAGAAGGCTCCCAATCCCCTTCCGCGCGGGGCGAGAAGGAGAGGGGCGAGACTGATGATGCCCCGGACATGGATGCCCTGATGAAGCAGTTTGGTGAGGCGATGAAACATGGACAGCCGGAGGGCGGCCGGTAAGGCCGCGTGGTATGGCTTCTCGCAGGCGACGTCTGGCGGCAAACGTTCACCCGTCTGCGAAGTGAAGAGCTCTCGCGTTTCAGGAGGGTGTTCGCTCGCTGAGGCACGCATTTCCCCCACGTTGACACGGTCATTCCGGGAGCGTAGATAGGGTGAGCGGCCCACGTCCAACTCGGTTAGTGGGAGACCGGACAGACCGCGCGGCTGCCGTCAAGATCTCCCTCAAATCCCACAAAGAGAGGAGGGTGGACGATGAACAATGATACGACTCCACCTGGCCAGTTCGGCCCGTCGATATGAAGGCGGGATCCCTTGCCTGTCATGCCGGCCGCTCCTCCGTCGGCCATACCTCACGGTAACAAAGACGCGGCACTCTGGCAGTGCCTATTGCGTCCAGATGCCTTTATCGGAACCTTCTGTCGGCATGTAGCTGGCCAACTCTACGGATTTGGATCCTGGTAGCAGACGAGGGATTTCTCGCACGTGTTCCTATTTCGACGGGTTGCTGGTGGGCCGTGACATCTAAAGTTGCACCCGGCGTCCTAAGCGCCCGGCACGAGCCTCGAAAAAAAGGGGCTCGTGCAGTCTTGACCAGGAACATGCAGTCAAGCGTAAATACCTAGGGTTGATTTTAGGCTTGACAGAATTTTCTCAGGAGCGTAAGACGGAATTGTAACTCTACGACGCTGTGTTAACCGTGACGAGGAATCGAGCGGTGCGCGCCCGTTCTTCATTCCTTGTCACTCCTCACACCGGGGAGGTTCACAGATGGAAGAACTTACGCCGCCGGACTAGAGTGGCCCGCAGAGATGTGGGCAGGTGTTTCGTCGGTCGTGCTGGCTGGTTTTTCTGTTGGCTTGTGCTTATGCACTCTCCAAAATTGGGATGTAAGCCACTAGAAGAGAAGAACCAAGTCAATCGCGAGGCACACCAAGTATCCTGGGATCAAGGTATCCCCTGACGAAATCCCTGAATCCTAATTCTCGACCGGGTCTCACTGCAGTACCATTTACAATAAGAATTATCGGCGTCCCAAGCGCCATCCACGGGCGACCTCCCACCGTAGTGTAGGGTCGCCCGTGGCATTTTGTGCGCCTGCTTCACCTTTGTAACTTCCTGCGAGCCGTGAGTTCGAAGACGGCTATGATGAATGACAGGGAGTCGTCATCGCCCTGGGCTCGGCTCCTTCGGTGCTCACATGCTGAGCGGGGCCGCTTCATGCGGACGCCAATCGCCGTGGAATTGCCGACAATGCTTTGTGATCCAGCCATCAACCTGCCTAAGACGAAGAGAGGGGTATGATAAAAGTCGATAAGGGGGCGTTCACTGTTACCCGGGGCAAAGCTAGATAAGATCGGGAAAGTCGGAAATGATTCCATCGACGCCGAGGTTCCTGAGGCGGCGAATATCCCCCGGATCATTGACCGTGTAAGTACAAACCACTCGTCCAAGGTTGTGATAGGTCTGAAGCAAGGCCGGGGTGAGGCTTGAATAGTGGAGCCCTACATGGGAGGCTCGCACCGCTACGACGTCGGCAACGGGGTCTCGTGGAAGTGTACGGGGGAGTAAGACCATGAGTTTCGCCAAAGGATCCGTTTGTCGCACACGGTGTAGCTCATCGACGAGGAACGAGGCATAGATGAGAGGTTCGCGGAAGCCGGTACGTTTTATGGTTGCGCAGGCGTCTTTCCCAATTCCTTCCACCTTGAGTTCAAGGATCAGGCCGATGCCGCCAGTCGCAACTTCCAGGGCCTCCTCCAGTGTGGGAATGCGTTGTCCGTTGCCTGCATCCAGCCGTTGCACTTGCTCAAGGGACATCCCTGCGACAAGCCCCGTCCTATTCGTGGTGCGATCGATGGTGTCGTCATGCAGCAGCACGAGATGGCCGTCGCTGGTCTCCCGCAGATCGACTTCAACGAAATCTGCGTGGAAAGAGCGGGCTTTCCATATAGCGGCGAGAGTATTCTCGGGGGCGTGGCCGGCAGCTCCCCGATGACCGATGCGAAGGGTGGAAGCGATAACGACCTCGTGTAGGCGACAGGCTTGCGTCTCCCGCCAGGATCCTGTAGTGGATGTTGCGGGGGGAGACTTGTTGTTCTAGCTCTACTTCCCTACCATATTCCGCGTAGGTGTGCCAAGGAGATCGTAAGTATTCTTATAGGTGGGCAGCATGTATTAGCGTGCCTATCGGGTTATCCGATGATTCTAGGAGAACGGCCCCTCTCTCCGCAGATTCAATCAATCTGTCTATGTTCATCCGCCGGCACGTGAATGGTAGGTCGCCGGCGTCCGAAAGGAGGCTCCCATGCTTGTTCAAGAAGTGATGTCGACCGGAGTGGTGACAGCCAGACGCACCGATTCGGTCCGGTCCGTGGTGACGAAGATGCTGAGCCGTCACTGTGGCGCCATTCCCGTCGTGGAGGATGATGCCTTGTTGATCGGTATGGTCACGCTGCGTGATGTTCTGATCCCGCTCTACCCTAATTACGGCGAGTACTTGCATGACAACGTCCATAGCCGGGATTTTACCGAAATGGAGGAGGGGTATGGAGATGTGCTGAATCAGAAAGCGGAGGACGTCATGAGTTTGAATCCTCTGACTGTCTCGCCACGCACACCGGTGCTTGAAGCGGCCTCCTACATGGGCTTAAAAAACTTTAGACGCATCCCCGTGGTGGATAAAGGGAAGCTGGTGGGTATGGTCAGTGTCGGAGATGTCAATCGGGGCCTATTCTTTACAAGAGGACATGTGCCGATCGAAGGCAACGCGGTTGCACAGCCCTCAACCCGATAGGCGGTTGCGAGAGCTCAGTCCAGGCTCGTATGATAGGGCCTTCTTACGGATGTACAGTCGGCAGGCTCGAGCTGCGGGCATAGGAGGTATGATGGGATTGGCTGATCAGACATGTGTCCCTTGCCGGGGTGGGGTGCCGCCCTTGTCAACGGACCGCATCCAGGCGTTGTTGAAGGAACTCGGAACCGGATGGGCCTTGAGCCCCAACGGACATCTCGAACGGCTCTACACCTTCAAGGACTTTATGCAATCCCTGGCGTTTGCGAACAAGGTGGGTGCTGTGGCCGAGGCGGAAGGCCATCATCCCGATCTCCATGTGGCGTGGGGGAAGTGCAAGGTGGAGATCTGGACTCACAAGATCAACGGACTCACGGAGAGCGATTTTTATCTGGCTGCGAAGGCGGACCGCGAATTTGAGCCCTTCCGGGCGAGCGCGAACTAAGCCTCTCCCAGGCGTTTTGTTATGACCATCGAGGTTTCCCATGACTGAGAGAGCCAGGGTGGCGCTTGTCAACATGCCGTTCGGTTTTTCGAAGTACCCGTCGATTCAATTGGGGACGCTCTCGGCGCTGTTGAAGTCCAAGGGCATCAGCGTTGATTGCCATCACCTTAACGTGCGCTTCGCGCACAAGATCGGGGTCCCGCTCTACGAGCTGATTTGCGAAAAACGCGCGCTCTTCGGAGAATGGCTCTTCTCCTATCTCCTGTTCCGCGACAACCCGAAACGTGCCGAATACCCGCGGGTATTCAAGCCGGTATTAGAGCAGATTGCCCGGGAGAGCGGCCATCCGGTTTCGTTTTTTGAGGACATGGCCACACGCACGGCACCGCAGTTCCTCACCGGAGCGATGACCGCCATCGATTGGAGCCAGTACAAGATCGTCGGGTTTACCTCGACCTTCGATCAGAACGTGGCCAGCCTGACGATGGCCAAACTCATCAAGGATTTGTACCCGGAGGTCAACATTGTTTTCGGAGGTGCTAATTTCGACGGTGAGATGGGGTTGGAATATTTTCGTGCGTTTCCGTTCATTGACTATGTGGTTGTCGGCGAAGGCGAGGTCACCTTTCCCGCACTGGTCGACCATTTAGTGAACGACTCGATCGGGGCCTGCCCACCCGGTGTTATCCATCGACAGCAGGGTCAAACTAAGTTTGAGCCCAATCCGGCTCTCTTCACGGAATTTGCTCAGATGGGTCCGCCGGACTACGACGACTACTATCATCTATTGGCCGAATTGGGTACGGAGGCGTCGCGCGGTCTGGATCGCATTCTCTTGTATGAAGGATCGCGCGGCTGTTGGTGGGGCGAGAAGCATCATTGCACGTTCTGCGGACTGAATGCGCAGAGCATGAAGTTTCGTGCGAAATCCTCTGACCAAGTCGCCCGGGAGATGGCCTTCCTATCGAGCCGCTACGATACGACACGGTTTCGCCTGGTCGACAATATCATCGACATGAAATATATCGAACAGCTGTTCGGCACTTTTGCGGAGGACCGTCGCGATCTTGACGTGTTTATCGAGACGAAAAGCAATTTGCAGAAGCATCAGATCCGCCAGTTGGCCGCGGGCGGGGTGAAATGCATGCAGCCGGGTTTGGAGAGCCTCAGCCAGCCGCAATTGCGCGCGATGGACAAGGGCGTGACTCCGATGCAAAACCTGGTGTGTTTGAAGTGGTGCTTTTACTACCGGGTGGCCGTATCCTGGAATATTCTTCTGGGTTTTCCGGGAGAGACCAATGATGACTACCGCCGCCAGATCGACTTGCTGCCGTCCCTGTTTCATCTCCAGCCGCCTGAAGGAGCGGGGAAGTTCTGGTTGGAGCGGTTCAGTCCGTACCATACCCGCCCGCACGAGTACGGCATCCGGATTACCGGTCCTGGTATGGCGTACTCCTACGTATACGATGCGAGGCAGGTGGATCTGACCAAGATTTCCTATGACTTTGAGTACGAATTGGATGATTGGCCGGTCGATCCCCACGTCTATCAGGAATTGATGGAGACCGTGCAAGAATGGCAGCGACGGGCCGCCTCGTCGGACAAGCCGTTCCTGTATTATTCCAAAGCGTTCGACTATGTGACGGTGTACGACGGACGCACGGTGTCGGCTCCGACGCGTGAACGATTCGACTGGCCAGGCTCGGCGATCATCGATCTATGCAATGAAGCGCCCAGATCGCTGGACCATCTGCGGAGCGCGCTGCTGGAACAAGCCGAAGGCAAGGTCTCAGAGACTGTTTTGCAGGAATCGCTCACCCGATTGACGCAGAAGCGGATCCTTTATGAGGAGCGGGGGAAATACTTTACGCTGGCCATTCCCGAACATCCCTACTGTTGAGCGTGCCTTGCTAACGGCTGGAACTGCTTCCGCCCACCTACATCGACAATTTTTCAGCGACATTTCTCATCTGTACGCCATGCACGAGTGACGCGCCGCCGCGAATTGCACAGGCGACATGCACGGCTTCGGTCATCTCTTCCGTGTTCGATCCCTTTTCAAGGCAGGCTTGCGTGTAGGCATCAATGCAATAGGGGCACTGGACGGCATGCGCCACGCCAAGCGCTATGAGCGCCTTTTCGCGTTCCGTCAATGCGCCTTCGGCAAAGACAGCCGTGTAGTAGCTCATGAATTTTTCCCACAGGACCGGATTGCTTTTACCGATGTCTCCGAATTTTTCGAGATCCTTCGAATGATAATAGCAGTTCATGGACAACCTCACAGCTAGGGAACGTGCTGAGTGCTTGGAGGAGAGACCTGGAATTCTTCATGGGTCGCAACTCAATTCGCGATGCTGCTAAGCATTTCCTTGGGGGGCTCCGTCAGTCTGAGCCAAATCGGCTGAAAACCGGTGCCCCACGATGGTGGTGACTTTGCTCATCAACTCCCCGAGCTCTTTCCACTCCTCTGCACTCAGGTCGGCCTTGATTTGAGGGTGAATGGCCCACTCGGCGTTTACAAGCTGTCCTTTTCTTGAGACGTGCACGTGTAACAGTTCTACGTCCCAAACATCCTGAGTTTTTGATGGAGCTGCGCCCGGTTTCTGCGGGGGGACTTGGGTGGCCATAGTATCAAAACTCCTTCGTTCTCGCACGTGAGCCTGGATGATACCGCATCGATCGCAGCGCTGTACATCGGCGTGCCCGCATCGTTTTTCTCCAGCTATCGGAGTGAGTAGGAAGAGCCATCCCTGTCGACGAAGGCTGATCAGTGGCAAGCTGAGTGAGGCCGGAGTATGTCCAATAGCGCCTCGTGAATAAGCCCATTCGTGGCGACAAGTTCCTGGCCATGGATAGAAAACGGTTTCTTGGTAATTCCGGAGACCATTCCGCCGGCCTCTCTGAGAATCACAATTCCTGCCGCCATGTCCCAAGGGCTGAGACGCACTTCCCAATAACCATCGAATCGCCCGGTAGCGACATAACAAAGGTCCAACGCGGCTGAACCAGTGCGTCGCATCCCCTGGGCTTGGAGGGAAACGCGCGAGAAGTGATCGAGGTTATTATCGGGTGTATCCCGGATGTTGTAGGCAAACCCGGTGACCATCAATGATTTGTCGAGCGTCTGAATGGCAGAGACGTGAATCGGCTCCCCGTTCAGACAAGCGCCTTCCCCTCGCGCAGCCGTGAACATTTCGTCTCGCACCGGGTCTAGCACAACACCCACGATGCACTCCCCGTCACGCTCGACCGCGATTGACACTGAATAAAAGGGGAACCCGTGGGCGAAGTTGGTTGTCCCATCGAGTGGATCAATCACCCATTGGTAGCGTGAGTCGACTCCTCCGCCTCGCCCGCCCTCTTCAGCAAGAATGCGGTGCGAAGGATGAGCTGCCAGAATTATTTGGACGATGCAGTCCTCCGCCCGTCGGTCCGCATCGGTCACGAGATTAATCGCGCCCTTGTATTCGATGCGAAATCCATCCCGTGCCTGTTCCTTCAGTAGCGTTCCTGCTGCGCGTGCCGCTCGCATCGCTGTTTCGAGCAAAACTGACTGATCTAGGAGGGGCTGGGAATTCAGATCAAGCATTACTTGTTACTCCTCTGGTGGCTGGTGCTAACGAGCCAGAACGGTGTAGGTCGCCCATAAGTATCATAACATATTGATTTATATAGATGTTAGTAGTGCTTCATCTTTTGCGGCAAGGCTTGATATAACATTGAGTGCATTCTAATTGTGCATGCATGTAATGCGATCAAATAGTAACATGCAGTGACTTGACAGAAAACGATTCACTTGCTATAAAGCAAGTATGCTTTGTAAAGGACTTGCTTGTGGAAGAATTGACTGACATTCTGGTCGGCCTAGAACAGCGGATCAGCGCCTATCGGAACCGCTATCAAGAGCTCGAGAAAAAGCGGCGGCGGCTCGATGACGAGATCGCCATGATCAGAAAATATCTGGAACTAGCCGAAACCCTCTATCGAGTTGAAGCAGACAAGGCAAAGCTAGCCAGTCTTTCCAGCCAAATCATCACCGATGAAAAAGGCATCCGTCCGCTTCCGGTCACGGATGTCACGGATCAATCGCGCGAGATTTTGCTTGGGAAAAGCAAGTATGTAGGAAAGAGTGTTCCCGAGGCTGCGTATCAGATCCTTCGGGAAGCCAGCCGTCCAATGCATGCAAAAGAATTATTGCAGCGTCTATTGGAGGGAGGGTTACAGATCAAGGGAAAAACACCGTTAACATCGGTGGCCACGTCGTTGAAGCGGGATAAGCGGTTTCAGAAGGTCGGCCCCAATACCTTTGCTGTCATGACCCAGGAACTGACAGCGGTCGTATAGGGGGGGAATGTCACGTCAACTTTAAAAGTGTGAAGGGAGGTGAGAGTCTTGGCAACGAAGAAGGCAGCGAAGAAACCAGCGAAGAAGACCGCAAAGAAGAAGTAAGTCCCACCAGGATTTACACGCCGGGGGTAAGGCCACTTATCCCCGGCGTTTTTTTGTGCCTTGTGCCAGTGAAATAACTGGGCACCGCCAGGGCGTGACGGACGGATCGTCTGGTCGAGAAGGCTAGGTGCTGAAGAGATGCTTAGACGGCAAGGGAGGGAGCCGGCCGAAGCAGTCCAATGGAAGGACGGGATTCATGAGCGGGAGCGCTATGTTCGGCAGTGATAAGGACCCATTTGTCGCGTTGCAAGAGGATTTGCTCGACGAGCCTGGTGTGCATGGCGTGGCCGGAGCGTTCAGCGACAATATGGCCGATGAAGGGGAAGCCGAGAAGAGCAATATCGCCAATCAAGTCCAGCACCTTGTGGCGAACAAACTCGTTCGGGAAGCGAAGGCCGGATTTATTGACGACACCATCTTTTGACAGAACGACTGTGTTCTCTAGGGTCCCGCCCTTCCCTAGTCCTCGTGACCACAAAGCCTCGACTTCGTGCAGGAATCCGAAAGTTCGTGCGGTCGCGATCTCTTCCTCGAAAGCCGAGGCGGTGCAGGTGTGCGTATAGGACTGAGTTTGGATCAACGGATGATCGTAGTGGATGGAGTACGTGATTCTCGGTGTGGAAGATGGTTCGATCCTGACACGACGGGCGCCATCCACGACTTCGATAGGCTGCGTGATTTTCACATAGGACTGCCGACGAGCTTGGGATATCACCCCGGCTGTTCGAATGAGACGTACGAAGGGGCTCGAGCTCCCGTCCAGCACGGGAACTTCTCCGGCGTCGACTTCGGCGTAGACATTGTCGACTTCCATTCCGACCAAGGCGGCTAGGAGATGTTCGATCGTTTTGACTTGGTGACCATTTACGCTGATGGCAGTACAGAGTTCGGTCGGAACCTTATTAGTAACCGCAGCGGGCAGAAGGGTCTCTTCTGAGCCGGTCCGGTACACAAACACAATGCCTGTATTGGGAGGGGCCGGACGGAGTGTCAGTGTGACCGGCTGACCGGAGTGAAGCCCGATACCAGAACAGGATACTGAAGAACCGATCGTCTGCTGAAACCGCACAGTGCCTCCTCTGTAATGTGACACACTAATCTAGCAATGCTTGTGCCAGCCAAGATAAATTTTCAAGTATTTGATTTATTGCAACATTCATATGCACTGGCCTGTCATGAATGTTGCTAAATTCACACAATTGTATCTTTTGGTGGGTGCTCGGAAGGCCAAAAAATTTGTCTTTTCAATGAGTTGCTGAATCGGGGCCGACACATACCTCAACTAGCAGTACTCTCCCGGCGTTCCTACAAAGCTAAGGCCTCGGTTCTAGTTCAATAAGACCCTTCCTGATAGCCAGAATGGCAGCTTGGGTGCGGTCATAGACCTGGAGTTTGTGGAAGATATTACGAACATGATTTTTAACGGTCTTTTCGCTCAGGTCCAAGCTGTTCGCAATCTCCTTATTGGTCTTCCCGTCTGCGACTAGCCTCAACACCGTAATCTCCCGTTCCGTCAGATCATGCTCGACCCAGGCCGGCTTTTTGCCTTTTTTCTGCGACATGAGGGAAAATTCGGCCAAAATTTTGCTCGCCACTGACGGGTGAATGAGCGACTCGCCTCGATAGATCGCTCGGATAGCGGCCACGATTTGAGACGACTCCGAATCCTTAAGAAGATAGCCGGTGGCGCCAGCCCGCACGAGATCGAAAATGTATTGCTGTTCCTCGTACATCGTCAGGGCGACAATGCCCATGTGAGGAAATTCCCGTTTGATTTGGCGTGTCGCTTCAATGCCGCCCATCCGTGGCATGCTGACATCCATCAGGATCACATCGGGCATGAGGGTTTTGGTTTTTTCGACGGCCTCCGCACCATCTTGTGCTTCACCGACGACATTGATGTCTTCTTTGGTCTTGAGTATGGCCGCAAGCCCCTCACGAACCACCCGGTGATCATCGGCTATGAGGACCTTAATTTTTTCCATTGCGAATGGTCTCCTTGTCGGCTAGTGGGACTCGCAACACGATCCGCGTGCCACGCCCCTTCTTCGAATCGATTGTGGCTTCTCCTCCCACCAGTCTTGCCCGTTCCAATATGCCGCGAATGCCGAAATGATCCCACTTCTCCGGGTCCCTGAGCACCGTGTCCATATCAAACCCGATCCCGTTGTCGGTGATCGTCACTTGCAACAGGTCGAGACGGATATCGAGTTGAACCGAGACTCGGCCGGCCTTGGCATGCTTCTGTACATTGCTCAGCGCCTCCTGCACGATTCGAAAAAGAAAAATTTTGGTTCGAGGGAACAGAATGGTTTCATCCCCTGTCACGGAACAGGCTGTCTTGATGTGGTACTGAGTCTCGTACGATTTGAGGTAGTTGGTGAGCGCAGGGATCAACTCCATCTTGTCATAGTGCAATGGGCGCAAGTTGAAAATGACCTGCCTGGCTTCCTGAATCGCTAGTTTCAGCTGGGCTTTGGATTCTCGGATCGTGGCCAAGCTGGCCTTCGGATTTTTGCGCAGCAGCTCTTGGGAGAGTTCCAGTTTGAAATTGACGCCGGCGAGACTCTGGACCAGCCCATCGTGGATTTCGCACGCGATACGGGTGCGTTCCTCCGTCACTGCGGCTCCGGTTTCTTTGACATAGAGGCGATACAGCGACTGATACTTATTCAGGGCTTTTTCGATGTCAGCCGTGGCGCGAATGCGGGCTTCGATCAATTGCCACATGAACTTCGCGCTGGCCCCTCCGATTACAGAGACACCCAGCCGGCGGATGTCTTGCAGGTATTCGCCCACTTCAGGGTTGCCCGAGACATCTATCACTAAGTCAACCGGCCCCATTTTCAGGAGTTGCCGGTAATTGCGGGTCACACGGATGTGCAACCGTCGGGCAAGGCCGAGACCGGGAGCTTCAGGGCTGATGTCTGCCACGCCGACGATCCTGACTAACGGATCGTTCGCGAAGATTTCCATCAACGCCGTGCCACCACGGCCTGCGCCAATGATCACCACATGCGTGGCTCCGGGCGCTCGTCGCCTGCTGGGCCGCAGGGCTTGCCGTCGTTCGCGCGTAGTTGGAGAGGTTGCCATGGGTTTGACGTAGGGGGGAACGGAACCCTTTCCCGTGCTGGCGCCCACCCTGCCTAAACGAGCGTTTCGATTCGAAACGGTGAGGGAAAGGGGAGGGCTTATCGCTCCCGGCGCTGCTGGGCCAGGGCTTTAATTTCGTCCATGAACTGGTCGATGTCTTTGAACTCTCGATAAACCGATGCGAACCTTACATAGGCGACTTGATCGAGCTGCGACAGCTCCTTCATAACTTCCTCGCCCACGGCCGTACTCACGATTTCCGTCTCGCCCAGATCCTGAATGCGTTTTTCGATCCGATCAGTGACGGTTTCAATGGTGGCGGTGCTGATTGGGCGTTTTTCGCAAGCCTTTTTGAGCCCGGAGACGATTTTCCCCCGATCGAACGGTTCCCGGCGCCCGTCTTTTTTCACCACCGCCGGCATGGTCTCTTCGACACGTTCGTAGGTGGTATAGCGCCGCTTGCAGGATAAGCATTCGCGTCGCCGCCGGATGACCTCACCTTCCTTGGCCATCCGCGAGTCGACGACTTTGTCCTCCACATCGTCGCAGAAAGGACACTTCACAGGCGAACGTCCTGCCTAAGCGGGAGACGAATCGTAGGCATGAAAGATGGGAAAACGGTTGCACAATGTTTTGGCCTGTGCCCGGACCTCGGCCTGAACCTGCTGGTCCTGGGGATGCTGCAGCACGCGATCGATGAGTGCCACTATTTCACGCATGTCTGCTTCGCGCATGCCGCGGGTCGAGACGATAGGACTGCCGATCCGTATGCCGCTTGCCACGGCTGGAGGTTTCTCATCGTAGGGCACGGCATTTTTATTGACGATGATACCGGCGGCGTCCAGCGCGGCATCAGCTTCTTTCCCGGTAATTCCCTTGTTGGTCAGATTCACCAGCATCAAATGAGTATCGGTCCCGCCCGACACAATCTTATAGCCCCGTTCGACTAGGCCTTGAGCCAGCGTTCGGGCGTTGGCGATCACCTGCTGCTGATACCGCTTGAATGCGGGCGACAAAGCCTCTTTGAAAGCGACGGCCTTGGCGGCAATCACATGCATGAGCGGACCGCCTTGGAGACCCGGGAAAATAATCTTATCGACGGCCTTGGCATGTTCGGCTTTGCACATGGTGACACCACCGCGAGGACCCCTCAGCGTCTTATGAGTCGTCGTCGTGACAAAGTCGGCATAGGGCACGGGGTTAGGATGCAACCCGGCCGCAATGAGTCCGGCAATATGTGCGATGTCGACCAGTAGATACGCTCCGACGGCCTTGGCGATCTCCTGAAACTTGGGGAAATCCAGCGTGCGGGCATAGGCGCTGGCACCCACCACCAGCATCCGGGGACGGCATTCCTCGGCGAGCTTTCGGACCGCGGCATAGTCGATGGTTTCGGTCTGCCGGTCGACTCCATACGAGAATGCCCGAAAAATGATCCCGGAGAAATTGACCTTGCTGCCGTGGGTGAGATGTCCTCCTTGTGCAAGGTCTAACCCGAGAATCGTGTCGCCGGGTTTAAGCACGGCCAGGTATGCCGCCATATTGGCCTGCGATCCGGAATGGGGTTGGACATTGACGTGCTCTGCGCCGAAGATCTGTTTGGCTCGTTCAATGGCCAGAGATTCAACCGTGTCAACATGCTGGCACCCACCGTAGTACCGCTTGCCGGGATAACCTTCGGCATACTTGTTGGTCATGAGACTGCCCTGTGCAGCCAGGACCGCTGGACTGGCGAAGTTCTCCGACGCGATCAACAGCAACTTGTCTCGCTGCCGCTGTTCTTCGGCGAGAATGGCTTCGTACGTCTCGGGGTCGGTCGATTTCAGCGCGTCCAACGAACCGGTCACATGCTGCATGGTTCCTCCGCGCGTGGCATCAGGTCTGATGGGCCACGCTTGATTCCGTAACGGCCTAAGCTGGGGTAGCTTCCGTTTCCGCTTCCGGTTCTTCTTGTTTTTTCACGACATGGACCGCAATGGTCGCGGTGACTTCGCGTGGGAGCTTGATGGCAATGGCAAAGGTTCCGAGTTCCTTGATGGGCTGGGCCAGCTGGATCTTGCGTCGATCTACAGTGAACCCCTGTTCGGCCAGTCCTTCTGCGATATCCTTGGCCGTCACGGACCCGAACATTTTATCGTCTTTTCCGACCTGGGCGGGGATGGTCAGGGATACCGCCGAGATTTTCTTGCCGTGTGTTTCGATGTCCTGCTTTTCCTTCTTGGCCTTTTCAGCGGCGGCTCGCTTGGCGTGTTCAAATTCTTTAATGTTCCGGCTATTGGCTTCTACAGCCTTCTTGCGGGGTAAAAGATAGTTTCGGGCAAACCCGCCCGAGACGTCTAAAAGGTCCCCGAGGTCGCCGACACCTTCGAGTGTTTCTTGGAGAATCACCTTCATACTGCAACTCCTTCTGTTGGAAAGGGAAAAAGCATACTGGGGGCCTCTGTAAAAGTCAATTGATCAGGAGCGGCGTCGGCGGGGTTTCTTCACTCGTATGAGAAACTGAAAGGCAGGTGCTCACCGATCAATCCGGGCCGAAAATGTTGACCAAGGTGACGCCTGCTGGACAGGTTCTTTCCCGAATCATTAAGATACGCCCCCCAGGGCGTTGGAGAAATGTCGGGTATGACTACAATACCAAGCACCTTGCCGGAGCTCCTAGACAGTGTGGCTTCCCAATTGGAAGAGGACGCCGCGCGGTCGTCCCAACCTGGAATCGATCAGGCAGTTCCAGTTGTGCGTGGTCGATTGCTACAGACAGTGGGGAATTTGCATCTCTATGAATTTTTCCTGGCTACGAGCCAGGTGATTGGGATCGACCTTGCGGTGACGGTGGTCCTGGGTGAGGACGACGAGCCGACCGAAGGCATAATCTTGCTTCAGGAAGGGGAGCGCCTGATTGTCCAAGCCTTCGATCTGATCGGAGACTCCGTACCTAACGCAACGCTCGTGCCGGACTTTAGTGGCCTGGCGCAGACGACTAGTGAGCGTTTGGTAGAGATGAGTAAGGCGGGTGGATCCTATACGCTCGGGCCGGCTGAACGGCTTGTACCGCTGCTAGAAGCGGGACAGTCAGGGCATCGTGGTGCCCTGGAGGCCTTAACTGCTACCTCGGTTTTAACTCCACTCTGGCATGACGATCCTACGGTTCGGCGGCAGAAGGTGGCCACGCTCGTCATTGAATTACTGCGTGCGAACAAACGCATTCTTCTGGTCACTCCCGATCACCTGAGTGCCGACACGATTACTCTCCTGATTGCACGGGCAATGAAAGCGGCGGGATTGACGTTTAAAAGTTGGCTGAGTCGTTATGAGCTGGCCATCAGCAATGCCAGCGGGGGTATTCCCCTGCCGGAGTTGGGGTTCGAGGCCCAAATGCATCAGTTTTACGCCAAGTCCCGCTCCGACAAAGCGGTGCTGCGCAAGAAGTACGAACGGTTTCGTGAACTCACGCCACTGCTCGCATACAAAGCCCAAAAACAACGAGACCTCGACGAGGTGCGCCTGCTGGAATGGCGATTGCTGACCCACTTGAGCGAATTGCAGGCGAAGGTTCACGAGATTGAGAAGACCCTGGCCGACTATGAGCAACTCCCGATTTGGAAGCGACTGTCCATGCAGGCGGTCGGAAAGAATGTCGAGACTTTGCGCGAGTACCTGATCATCTATGAGCGGCAGAGCGCCGGTCTGCGCAAGGAAATCGACATTGCCAAGGAACGGATCAGCGAACTCGTTCCCGAAGCCGCGGTGCCGAGGGAGCTTAAACCTGAATTCGCCGAGCTCAAGGAAGAGGTCATTCGGTTGGGAGGCACGAAGAAAATTCGAGAACTGCTGTCGGCACAGGAGGATACCAATCGACAGGCCTTTGTGCAGAATCGGCGGGTGATCGTTACCACCGCCGGGCGCGTGGCCGCGGATCCCTTGTTTCGCAGGGTGCGGTTCGATGTGCTGATTGCCGACGAAGCCCCGCAGATTCGCACAGCACCTCTGTTGGCCGCCGCCGGACTGGTCCGCGAGCGCATCGTGCTGAGCGGCGACCTGCGCGAAGTGACTGCGAATGGTCCGTGGCACCTCGCCGGTTAGGGCTTCTCTCATGGGGAGAGGGCAGATTTTCATCGGCTCACCTTGACGGGTTGGAGCCGATCAGCGATAATCCCACTCCATTTCTCACGCCGAAGTGGCGGAACTGGCAGACGCACTGGTTTCAGGTACCAGCGCCCGTAAGGGTATCCGGGTTCAACTCCCGGCTTCGGCACCATCCTTTCTGCACTGCACCGACTTCCAGAACTCGCGAACAGGCAGGAGAGCGTCGTGGCACTAGCGTGTTCGACCCGCTCAATAGGGTCGTCGAGTTTTCGCAGCCTTGATCGGGCGGTAGCGCAAGAACAGTTCCACCATTGAATGGCCGACGATCTTCCTGATCGTTTCCTATCGATCCCAGCATCCGCTAGGTTTGTGACTCCCCGATGCCGGAGATGGTGAAGATGAAATTCCGGATGGTTTGAGCCATGTACATGTCCCGAACGACGGGGCACGTGTCGCCATACTTCTTTCATTCCTGTTCGAAGACCAGCCCTGGATGCGAGTGATGCCAGCTTGCTCCTATCCTGTTTCGTTTCGGTCAGGAAGCCAGGGCGAACGATTCTCGCCTTGTCCAGATCGGCCCGATCCCAGGTCAGGGCGAGAGCCCTCCGGCTGGTATCGGTATGGTAGCCAGTCAGCACAGGACAAGCTTGAACCAGCCCGGCGCCGGTCGCTGTATAACTATCTTTAGTCAAGGGGTGTCCAGAACTCCGATCTTTCTTGCCACGGGAACGTGGTCTCGTAGTATGTGACTAGGAGGGCACACCGATGAACGAACGTCCCGTGTATCCGAATACCTTCAACCAGGGTGCAATCATTGATCGCCGATTCCGCCTCCTTGCGCTGGCAAGCGCACTGGTAGCGGGAGGCCTCCTGACGTTCTATCTTCTGCAGTAGGGGTCAGGGCCCCCGTTCTTGCGTCGGCATGAGCGTACAACGTGTGAGCCAGGCATCGAGCAAGCCATCACCCGTCTTCGTCACCCTGGCAATAACTCCCACAGGTCGATCCCACCTCATAGCAACTACCCGCAGAAGTCCCGCAGAAGTGTAGGGTTATCTGCTGCCGCGTCAGAGCGACAGATTTCAGCTGTGTCGAACCTACCCCCAAATCGTTCCGGCATCGATCCCAAGTTCAATGAGCATCCTTGGCGGTGCCCGCAGGATCTTCCCAATGCAAAAACACAACAAGTCCCCTTATTTCCTCGGAGGACGGCTAAGTTGGCAGAAAAGACAGTCGGCCCTCACGCTCTTTTGGATTTTCTTGTCCATCGGATTTGCAATGGGGCTAACAATTGGTAAATTCGGGGTGAAAATCATTAAAAAGCGGCTATGGAAATATTATCGCCAGATTGTCGGCACCTGAGAACTCCTTGGAGGCAATCGGTGGTTTCATAGGGATACCTGTTGGATTTCTCTTCGGCTATCGAATCTGGAAGCTTGCCATGTTGCAAACCGGCTTCCTCACTCCGGCTCAGCTTGAGGCGCTCAACAAACCGGAAGAAGACTGATAAGAGGTCTTGAGCGTGGCTCATTACTGGAAAGCTGCAAAAGAGCGGATGTGGTAGCCTGCATAAGCGCTTGTGGCCCCCTCTTGCCGACAGTCCCCAGGGCTTCGCCTAGTCGTGTGAACCTCCAGTCCGTGAGACTCTCGCTGGGAACCTACCATCTTCCAGCTCGAGAGGTTTTTGAATGGGACAACACTGGGGGCTCTGCAAAAGTTGCAAGTGGTGGCAGATCGAACCGACAGCAACGATCGGTGATTCGACGGTCGGCTTATGCATTGAAGAGAAGCTGCAACCGTTTCAACTCAGTGTGTCCGGGAATAGTGGGTGCAATCGACAGGTGCAGGGCGAACCAGCCCGTGCAAAGGGATCAGGGGCACAGCCTCCCACTGCGGAACCGGTGCGGTAAAACCACATCCCATATCAAAGGGATCCTTCGGCCCATCTGAACCCGAAGCCTAAATCCGAGACTTCCGTTCTGTCGGGAGTCTGCCACCCAGGATGTGTGTCAGAGAGTTTTCGAATCATTCCCTCAGTGCGTGACCGCCTGCTCGTCGTTTACCCCAATCTTCTTCCCACTAGTCTGGTTCGACCGACCGGACCATACTGGCCTAGGGAACTCCTCGGACTATCCTAGCGTTCTTCCCAGGCCCGCTCGCGAGAAAACACAGTAGGATGTGGTTATGACGCACGACTTTAGAGCGTGGTTTTTTCTCGTCGCTAGCTTTCTGCTCCTGTTGGTTATTTGTGGCCTCGCCATGGTGGGTCTGCTGACGAGGCCGTTGCGGTGGAGCGAGCGATGACGTCCCGGCAGGGCAACATCCGGGATCGGGATGCGGATCTCACCTTTCTACGAAGGAGTGATAGGCATGAACAACATAGTCGTGATTATTTTGATCCTGTTGCTGATCGGAGTACTTCCGACCTGGCCCTACAGCAGCGGCTGGGGATATTATCCGTCGGGCGGATTGGGGCTCATTCTCCTGATCGTGCTTATTCTCGCATTGACCGGTAGAATGTAGGCCTTTTCCCGGGCAGGCTTCTTCTGCGACACCTCGGGAGACGATGTCATCGTCGCGGGGCGAAATTGTCATGCAGTAGGACTGCCACGGTTGCTTCACTCGATCGGGAGCCGTCCTCCACCTTTCTAAAGAGGTGGCCACTTCTTGTTATTCTTTGAACTATCCTTGCCCAACGCGTCTGCTCCCCTGCGGTCCAACCCTTGCTACCTCGATGGCTACGTCTTGTACGGGGCGCATTATTCCAGAGATCGGTGCGGAGCAACCGTGTCTGCTCTTGACTCCTTAAGCCTTCCACGCCACATTGCTGTGGAGGTGGCGGCCATGCATCTGTTGATGAGAGCGATCTTCATCCGAAGTTCAGCAGGGCTGCTACATGTGGAAGGGCGCTCGCTCTTAACCGCGTTTGCCTCACGAACCGAATGTGGAGCGACCATCGCCGAAAGGAGATGACGTAGCCCAAGCGGGCTGCATCATAAAACAATGATACGAGCCAGGATACCAGTTCAGCACAGTTCCGACGGATTGTGGAAGACGGGGCAGTGTTCCATCCAGATTGACTCTCTGCGACAGATCCCCCTTGCCGCCGTGTCCCCGGAGGAAACGTTAGAGGACCTCGTCGAAACCGTGATGGGGCAAGCCCTTCTCTCTCTCGATAAGAACGGACGACGAGGCACCTCGGAACCGATTCAATGGGAAATCATGGTGGATCGCGTGCCCCACTGTTATCGCTGCGTTCAGCCGCTGCGGCAGACACCAGGACCATCGGCTGAAGCGAGCGTTTCCCAGGCGTCCAAATGGACCTGCGAACAGTGTGGAACAACGATCCAATTGAGCTAATCCCCCAGAACGTGGCCCGCCGAACGGGTTTTGTTCTGCCAGGCTCTCGATTAGTCGATCAGTACCACGATCGCAGATTTCCTGACCAAGCTTTCCCCCGTTTCAGGACCATGATTTACCGTGGCGCTTAACGTGCCGTTCGACTGCACTCTCATTCGATCCACGCTCCAGGAGCACCTTGGTGAAGAGGATGGTTCCTGGAACCCGGCTCCACCCGGAGACTATATTGCCCACCGTCTGGCCCCAGGTGTCCCTCGCGTTCATCGTGTTGTAGATCGTAGGTGCCTTCTCGTAACGGCCTTAGGGAGAGCCTCCAGCCGCACATTCATTGGACTACCTTCCGAGTGGTCTGCGTTCCAGTTCTTGCCCCACGAGCCGGGGCATCCGGCGTATCGATTCAAGGGAGAATGCGGCGAGTTGCCTGATTCGCCAATGACGTGAGCCGCTCGCTTTGTTATACTCCGCGCCTCGGTACCTGGCAGGGTATACTCGCTCCAAGCTCATATTCATGTATCACAGGCAGATATCTCTCATCTGTCCGCAGCTAGCGCTATAGATGATTACGGGTTCATCCGAGCGGTTCTGGGTTGATCGTCCGGTCCCTCCCGAGGTGGCTGAGGCCTCCCGTAAGGGCATCGTGCTCGACATCGGCTGCGGATCGCTTAAGCAGATCGGCACAGTCGGCGTCGATCAGCGGGCGTTGCCAGGGGTGGATGTGATCTGCGACTTCGAGCGGGGCCTTCCTTTTCGGGAGAGTTCAGTTGCCGCCGTCTACTCCATACACTCAGTCGAACATATGCGGGACTTGATCGGCTTCATGGTCGATCTCTACCGGGTCTGCGCGCCTGGCGCGCGAGTGTATCTCAAGACGCCCTACTACACGTCGCGCAAGGCGTTTATTGACCCGACGCATGTGCGCTTCATGACGGAAGAAAGTTTCGAGTACTTCAAATCGCCCAATTATTACGGGCTCAAGACCAACTTTCGCACCGTGTCAATCGAGTTCGCGATGCGCAAACCCTTCAAGTATTTCCCCGCCTATCTGCAGAAACGCTGCCGCCGCTATTTATGGAACGTGTGCGAAGAAATGATGGTTATCCTGGAGGCGGTTAAACCGTAGTCAGATGCCGGAACCGGTCGTCACGGTTGTGATTCCACTGTTTAATGCGCAGGACGTGATTCGGGACACCCTCGAGAGTGTATTGGCTCAAACCTATGGGGGTTATGAGATCGTCATCATCGACGACGGGTCGACGGATGGCTCGGGCGATGTGATCCGTTCCTATGGTGATTGTCTTCGGTACATCCGGCAGCCTAACGGCGGAGTCGCCCAGGCACGAAATCGAGGGATCGCAGCCGCGCGGGGCCGCTACATTGCGCTGCTGGATCATGACGACTTGTGGGCGCCCGACAAGCTGGCGAAGCAAGTGGCGGTACTCGATGCACAACCTGCTGTCGGGATGGTCGTGACGGATGTCGCGCACATTGATCGCGCCGGCCGTCCGCTGCATCAGGTCGGCCCTGCCTACCAGCCGCAGCATGAATTCGCTCGCCTGTTTGTGCAGGGTTTTGTTCCGACGCCATCGGCGACGCTTATTCGCGCACACATCTTGAAAGCGATCAGCGGATTCGATGAACAGTTCAACAGCGCTGGCATGGACGATCACGAGTTGTGGACCAGGATCGCCGAGGCGACCACCATTATGGGCATTGCCGAGCCCCTCACGTACCATCGCAATCGAGAGATAAAGCCGGCTGATATTGCGCTAGGTCATCGTCCACTGCTTATCAAGAAGCTCATGGTACGTTTCAGCCGGGAGCCTGTGAAGCGACGCTATCTCCAACGAGAGATGGCCTTCTATCTGGCCGACCAGGGGAAATATTTAATCAAAGGCGGGCAGTGCCGGGAAGGCCGATCTGTTCTGCTGAGCGGGCTCAGGTTAAGTCTTGGCGAGGGAAAAAGTCTCAAGGCGGCTTGGCGTTGTGTCTCCCGGCTCGCGCGGTCCTTCTGAGGAAATCCCATCGGTGAGACCTGTCTCGAAAGAAGTGGTTGCCGCCGCTCTGGCCGCGCTGAGCACAACATTGCCGTTCGCAGTCGGCATTTTAAAAAACGGCCTGATCGAGGTGCTACTGCTGGTGCCGGTGGCGTGGTTCCTCGTGACGTCCCGGAAGGACCGGGCCGCCCCGGCTCTGCTTCTGCTGGTTTCGGTCTGCCTGACCGCCACGATCTGTGATCTCATCTTGCGTCCCATTCTCGGTGCCCGACTGCATTACTCACCGATGAATCAGTATCAGCGACGCCTACCGGCCCTGCCGATGCTGGGGCGGTGGGATGCTCTGGTGAATTTTTCGGGACCTGTCTATGGAGATCTGGCAGCCATGACCGGAGATCCGGCTTTTCGTGAGCCGCGTCACATTGAGTTTCGGACCGATGCGCTCGGGTTCCGTAATGACAAGGTGCCGGCTGCCGTCGACGTCATCGTTCTCGGAGACTCATTTGCCGCTGGTGTCGGAGTGACACAAACGGGAACCCTTGCGCCAAGGTTGGCGGCTCGCTATGGCCTGTCCGTCTATAATCTTTCCTATCCCGGAGGCCCCTACGACCAGTTCATTAATTTTTCCCTTGAGGTGCCGAAGTTGATGCTCGCGGCAAAAGCGGAACTTGTTTGGACATTGTTTGCAGGCAACGACCTGGAGGATGATGGCGGGGAAATCTGGGAAATTGAAGCTTTGCCGTGGCAACGAGGCCTTTCGTCTGCGTTGGTGGCATACCGCACCTTTCGGGGACGATCGCCGCTCAGGCAGGGATGGAATGCTCTTCGGAGCCGTTGGAGAGGGATTTCACAGCAGGTGATCGTCCGTGCGCTGCCCGATGGCCGTCCCCTGCTGTTCTACGGTCCGCACGAAGTGTGGGGTGAACGTCCTCGCGCCGAAGTGGAACGACATCCCAATTTCGCCAAGCTTCGCAAGACCTTGCAGGCCATGAGAGCCGCGACTGATCGTATGGGGGTAGAAGTGTTTGTCGTCCTCTTGCCGACCAAGGGGGAAGTCTACCGTGAACTCTTGAATCCTCAGGCCGCGTCAGATGCCTCGGGCCCGTCGGGATTTGCGGAAGCAGTACTCGGCGCCTGCCGGGATGCCGGTCTTCGTTGCCGGGACAGCAAGCCCTATTTGCGGGAGACGGCCAGGCGACTCTATGCCGCCTCGCAGGACTTGTTATGGTGGCGGGATGATACCCACATCAATGAGAGCGGTCACCAGGCTATTGCATCGTTTGTCGCGGAGGAACTTCGACAAACTCAGGGCCTCGGACCGTTGCAGGACCACGATGAAAGGTCGTAGATTGCCCGCGAGCGGAACCGTGTCACGGAATCGAGCGCAACCATATCTATCCCGGCAAGTCAGGTGTTCTTTGGCTGCTGGGGGCGCGGTCAGAAAGGATCAACGTGAGTAGCACCTCGACCGTTCAAATCTACACCGATGGCAGCTGTCTCGGGAACCCTGGCCCGGGAGGCTGGGCCTACATCATTGTTCAGCAGGGAGGGCAACGAAACGAGGGGTCGGGTCACAGCAGAGACACCACCAATAACCGCATGGAAATGATGGCCGCCATCGAGGCCTTGAAGGCCCTTACGCCCGCCCAATCCGTCGTACTCCATTCCGATTCTCAGCTGTTGATCAAGACCATGACCCTCGGCTGGAAGCGTAAGAAGAATCAGGATTTGTGGGCCGAGTTGGATCGGCTCTGCCTCGTCCATCGTGTCACCTGGCAGTGGGTGCGCGGTCATAACGGACATCCGGAAAACGAAGCGTGCGACAGCCTTGCGCAACGGGCCGCTTCTATCGCGCGGTCTTCGCGCTGAGAGCAGACTCAGAAAGGACGGCATGCACCTCCTGAAAGTCGGCCGATTCCACATCAACCTTGCCTATATCCAGTTCATCCATGAAGAGCGTGAAGATTTCATTCTTCATTTCAGCGAAGGCGCGAACATTCGCACCACCAGCGTGGCGCGTAATTCTCCTGATGGGGAGCTGCTCCAGCGTTTCATGACTTCCCGACAATGGGAGGATCCGACACAGAAGTGAGTGCGTCTCGGTCCCGCCTACCTCCCGTCACCTCAAATATGCATGTGTCCGACCCGCTTCACCGCATCGCGTACGAGTGCGTACTGCCCCGTCTGCGTGAGCGAGTATCGTAATTGGATCGGGATGTGGACTCCCTCAATCCCGAGCAGGCGGTGATGCTCCGCCCCGTTCGCACCTGTACTCAGCCCTTGCGCTGAGTGCTCCGCAGCGCAGGAGCACTGCTATAAGTATATATTATCGACGGTCTATATATAATCAATTGGACTGATGATATGGGGCACTGTACCATCCACTCAGGTAGTGAATGTGAGAGCTCCAGTGAACAGTCCAAGCAGGAGGCAGCATGCAAACTGTACACATAATAAGGGGTGGTTTGTTTGTGGCAGCCCTGTTCGTAGGCGGATGTGCCACAGACGTCATTGAGCGATCAGTTGTTGCGGCCCAGCCAAACCCCGCTCCTCGCGTGACACAGGAACAGGCTCGAGACTTGACTGCACAATATCAGCGCCAGGCCGCTGACATTCAAGAGCTGGCTCAGCGTGTGCAATGGGAGGCAGAATGGTACGCCGGAAAATATGGGGTGAATGACCGGCAGTCGGCCATGCGACGTACTCAGGCTCAGCAACTGTGGGCTGAGGCTGCCGACGCAGAGCGGTTGGCCCGTGACTACAGACGGCAGGTGCCGCACGGCCAGATATATTGACACCGTACGCGCAGGGTCACGAGGAGCGGCCGGCTTAATTGATCGCTCCTGTGACCGAGCGTCAGGAACAAGGAGGACAGCACGAAGACGGATATCGGACTCACATCCCATGACAGACTGGTATTACCGGGATACTGAAGACCCTTTTGGCGAATGAGTATGTGTTGTACACCAAGACACGTCACTTCCCATTGGACGTTCGGGGACTTCACTTTCATGACCTGCACAAATTCTTCGAGAGCCAGTACGAGGAATTGGATGAGGTCGTGGACGAAGTCGCCGAACGCATCCGTACGCGTAATGACGTGAGCCCGGGGACGTTGGCCGAGTTTACGCAGATGACGAGACTCAAGGAGCAGCCGGAGAAGCAACTTGCGGCGAAAGACATGATCGGGCAACTTCTGTCCGATCATGAATCTGTGATCCGGCAGTTGCGCATGGACGTGGAAAAGGTGGGAGGCGAATACCATGACGCTGGGACGAATGATTTTTCTGACCGGTCTCATGGAGCAGCATGAAAAAAAATTGCCTGGATGCTCCGGGCGCATTTGGAGGAGTAACCCGTCAATATCTGGGCGAAGGCCGACTTCCTGCAGAGGGCCCGCTTTCGCAGTGATTCCGGCTACGCCGCTCCAGCCTAAGACCTGGAGCGGAGCTCTCTCACGGAGGTGCCGGAGGATGTTGGAGACTGTTTCTGTGTCCCATAGAGGGAATAGTTGGACGTCGAGCTTGTGGAGAGGATGATGCAGACCAGATGAAGGGGGAGGTGAGCCCGGGGCCGTTAAAGGCCGGCCCGCGCTGATGGCGAAGGGCTGGGGTTGCAGGTATTGTCCGTACAGCCATTTGCACGGCCGGTCAGCCGGAGGCGGTTCGTTGCAAACCACCCATAGGCCTTCACAATGAGCGGTTCTACAAAGGATAGTCGACTCAGCCGCGCGAGGCTGCGCAACCCGACCGCTTCCCACATACCTCGGAAAACTTCGACAGCCGTGATCACCCTCCCATCCGCCCAGCGGGCGTGAATCACCGCGCTGAGATCCGTGACAGCGAGCCCGGTCGATGCGGCATCGTATGCAGCAGATGAGAAATCGCAAAAGGCGAGACGCCCATGCCTGTCCATCCATCTCATCAGCGCAATTTCCCGAGCACAGATGGGACAGGCTCCGTCATAGAATACGGTCAACGGATAGGGCATCGTCTCGATGGGGATCGGCCGGTTATGCACGACTGACCCGCCTTGTGAGCTGATCTAGCTTCTCATCCAGTTCATCGAAAGTTCCCAGAGTCTCGATGCCCGATTCCACAAAATGCTGGCGCAGGGCGAGCGCGCCATGGCCGCCGGCGAGGAGCGTGGAAACGGGTTTCACACCATCCGCGAGGGCCTGAATCACTTCCGCTGCCACACGGTCGGGAAGAGCGACCGGGAAGGAAAGAATGGTGAGGTCCGGAGATACATTCCGGCAGAGATTAGTGAGGGCAGGGATCGGCACGTTGGCGCCCAAATAGTAGACTCGACATCCGCGCAAGCGGCATCGATAAGCAACGGTGAGGGCGGCGATGTCATGCTCTTCTCCCGGGGGACAGGCCACCACCACTTTAACGCCGAATTCAGCCACTGGGAGCTGGTTCATGGCTGAAAACACCTTTTGTTGTATTTGTTTCGTCACGTAATGCTCGATGGCTACATTCACCTGGCCATCGTGCCAGAGTTGCCCGACCTGTTCTTGTAGTGGCAGCAAAATGCCGTGGAGCGCCTCTTCAAACGGAACGACGGCCACCGCTCCGTTCAAACGTTTCTCAAACGTCACCCGGTCAAACGGGTGCAACGCCGAAACCAACTCTTGCAGCAGCCGGTTGAATGTATTGTCCACGAGGGTTGCCCGCGGCGCGGCATTCCGTACCCGGGTCATCAGTTCTTCGCGTCCGAGCTGGGCAAGGGCGCCGATCGAAGCGCCCGCGTCCAGTTGTTCTTTGAGATAACGCAACAGAGCGACATCCTCGTCCGAATAATTTCGATAACGATTGGCGCCTCGTGTCGGTTGTAGCAGGCCAAAACGTCGTTCCCATACCCGAATCACATCGCGACTCAAACCAGTAAGCTTGGCAACTCTTTGAATTCTATGGGTATTCATTGCTGTGACAGTATAGCCTCGAAGTCTAATGTTTGTCAAACATATTTGAGATTAACTATTGACACATTGGACATTATGCCTTATACATTAGACATAGTCGCTACAAACATTGAACAGAGTGATGTGGAGGTGACCATGGCAACGTCGGCATTGAGGGAGCTCGCAGGAAGTCATGACATGCTGGATCGGCACCAGAACCCACTGCATGGGCAGGTCTGCGCCCGATGCGGCGGACTCATTGTTGGTGAGTTTTGTATGGATCTACTAAACGGCGCAGACGAATGGAACTGTCCCATTGGCCGTTGCGTGCAATGCGGTGACATCGTCGATCCGGTCATCCTTCGGAATCGGCAGCTCAGCCAGCGACAAGCAGTCCCGGATCGTTCCTCAAAGGCTCAACCCGGAAGGCGTTCCGTGGAGACTTCTGGTTCAGCAGCCGCTGATACCTGTCGCGTTTCTCCCCATTCTTCTTCAATGTCCCGAGAAAAGCTGGATAGCGCGGATCGGTAAATATGATTCAACTCATTGAAATGCTTGAGTCTGTCCAGGGTGGTCTACGTATTGCTGTACATAGCCTCGGTATCCTGTCTGATGGGAGAGGGCCAGGTGTTTCAGTAGCGAGCACCTGAGAGTATCGGTCTGTTCAAACAAGGAGGTTTCCTATGCGGAGTCACACGGTTCTTCAGGCTGGTTTAGGAATGGTACTCATGGCGGGATCGATGTCCGTCGCCGTCGCGGCAGAGAACGCCGCCGACAACAAGGATATGGTCAAGGTTCCACAAGGCGAATTCTCCATGGGCAGCAATGAACATGCCGATGAGTTGAAACACCAAGTGGTGCTCGATGCCTACCTGATCGACAAGTTCGAGGCGTCGAACGCGCGGTACAAGGAGTTTATGAAGGCCACCGGCCATCCCGCCCCGGCCTATTGGGATGACCCACGCCTGAGCAAGCCTAACCAGCCTGTGGTCGGTGTGAGTTGGACAGACGCCACCGCTTTCTGCAAATGGGAGGGCAAGCGGTTGCCGACCGAAGCGGAATGGGAGAAGGCGGCCAAGGGTCCGGAAGGCGACAACCACTATCCCTGGGGACATCACCTCGATCCGAAGAAGGCCAATTATGGGCAGAACGTCGGCCATACCACGCCGGTTGATTCCTATCCGGAAGGCGTGAGCGGGTACGGCCTCTACAATATGGCCGGAAATGTCTTCGAATGGGTCGAAGACTGGTATGACCAGAAATTCTATAAGACCAGCAACGCGCTGAATCCTCGCGGGGCCGAGAAGGGCTACAACTTCGCCAACCAAGGTCCGGTGAGAGTATTACGCGGCGGCTCCTGGTTGGCTCCGGAAACCTCACTCCACACCAGTCACCGGTTCTGGAATCAGCCGGAGAATAACTCCTACGGCGTCGGCCTGGGGTTCCGTTGTGCAAAATCCGTTCAGGGCCAGTCGGATGAATCCGTGCAGGCCGGACGCGATGCGTTCATTCAGGCATTAGTCGCCATGGGAGCCGAGAAAAATGCGGATGCGATGGCTTCCATCGAGAAGGCGCTGGCCTCCGATCCGAATAATAAGGAATACGTCGCGACCCGCGATCTCATCAAAAAGAGCATGAAGAAGTAGCTTGTAACCGTGAGGGGGGGCGGGCATCCGCCTCTCCAACCGGGCCCTGAGGGGCAGGAGGTCCAGCATGACACATTTACGCAGCATCCTTGGCGTGGGGCTTGTCTCGGCGATGACCCTCTTGACTGGAACAGCGCAGGCGGACGACTCAATGATCCCCGCGGACATGGTGTATATCGGCCATGGTCCCTCGGCCATGGGATTGGACAGAGAGGCAAAGGCAGAGTCCGGTCGCCGACTGACGGCCTACGATAAGCGAATGAAGAAACCCTGGGCGGCCGAGGCCTTCCACGACGAAGGGCCGGCCCACATGGTGTTTTTAGACTCGTTCCTCATTGATACCTACGAGGTGTCGAACAAAGGCTATGGCGAGTTCATCAAGACAAGCGGTCATCCGGCTCCGGCTTACTGGGACGATCCTCGCCTGAACAAGCCCCAACAGCCAGTGGTCGGAGTGAACTGGTTCGATGCCAAAACCTACTGCGAGTTCCGCGGCAAACGGTTGCCGACGGAGGCAGAATGGGAGAAGGCCGCCCGTGGTCCATTCGGCAATTTCTATCCCTGGGGGAACGAACTCGATCCTCAAAAGGCCAATTACAACCGGCAGCAGGATGCCACCTGGCCGGTGGACTCGCATCCGGAGGGGGCCAGTTACTACGGCGCGTTCAACATGGCGGGCAATGCCTTTGAATGGGTTTCGGATTGGTACGACCCGAAATACTACGGAAGGCTGGAGACCATGGTGAATCCGGCCGGTCCGGAGAAGGCCGTATGGCTTGGAGGTACCGGCACCTACGTGGACCGGCTGACGGTGGGAGAGAAGCGGGTCATTCGCGGCGGGTCCTGGATCGCCGCGGAAGGGACCATCCGCTCTACGCATCGGTTCTGGAACCATCCGCTCAACAACAGTTACGGCGTAGGACTCGGGTTTCGCTGCGCCAAGACGGCGCCGCCTGAGTTCGAGCAACAAATCAGAGACGCCTATATCACCGCCCTGGTGGAAATGGGACGGGAGAAATTTGGCGAAGCCCTGCAGGTTGTCAACCGCGGGTTGGCCATGGACCCCAAGAATGTTCAATTGTTGGAGTTGCGGCCTCTGATTGATCAATCCATGAAGCGGCCGTGAGAGTGAATGTCTAAAGCTGAGTCCGGCTTACTGTTCAGCACGACGGAGGCAGAGGAATGACATACGCTAACGCATTCGCGCTCGTGGCTTTTTTGACGGTGTTCCTCAGCGCAGGGGCCCTCCGGGCAGGTCCGATCGATGTGAGCCACCATCCCCATCCTGAGAAAATCCAGATGGTGCATGAGGCGGAGCATAGTGTGGACAAGGCCTGGGAGATCTATCATCGCGCGGCGCTCGGCGGCACGATCGCATCGCCTCTCCTGCAAGCGGAAATCGAGCAGCATCTACATGACGCACGGACCCTCGTGTCCCAGGCGCAACGGGCCGCTGATCGGGGAGATACGGTCGGGGTGGAGCGCCTGGTCGGTGAAATCAAGATCCATACAGCCCAGGCAATAGAGGGGAGCAAGGAGCAGAAGCAATGAGATACCGTCAGGAACTGGCAGCCACGAGATGGAGACGTATCGTTCCGGGGGTCACGACATTGGGTGTGGTCGTGATGACAGCGGCGCTCGCGGCAGCCGCTGCCGCTGAACTTGATCCGGTTCCCATGGTGAACATAACCGCCGGACCGTTCCTGATGGGCACTCAAAGTCCGAAGGGTCGCGCCGACGAGTGGCCGCAACGAAGCGTGCACCTCGATGCGTTCGCCATCGATCAAGTTGAGGTGACCAATGAACGCTACCTGACGTTTGTCAAGGCGAGCGGCCATCGGAATCCGCCGAATCCGTATGACAGCGGACTTCTCCTGTCGGCCAAAGGAATCGAGCAGCTGCCTGTCGTGCAGGTGACCTGGTACGACGCGAAGGCCTATTGCGCCTGGGCTAAGAAACGTTTGCCGACGGAAGCGGAATGGGAAAAAGCGGCTCGCGGCACCGATGGACGCCATTTCCCGTGGGGCGAAGCTCAGCCCACCCACGGCATGGCGAATTTCGATCGCGAATGGGATGGAGTGAAGACCCTGCATGCGGTGGGTTCCCTGTCGGGAGGCGATTCGCCTTACGGGATCAAGGACTTGTCGGGCAACGCTCGCGAATGGGTGCAGGACTGGTATGAAGCCGACTATTACGCGACTGCGCCTGACAAGAATCCCCGGGGACCGGATAAGGGGATTGTTCGGGTGATTCGAGGAGGCTCCTGGCACAGCCCCATCTCGGATATCACGGCGACGTCACGCGGACGAGGTGGATTTGCGTTACAGACGCATGGCACCGGTTTCCGTTGTGCCCGCGGGGGAAATGAACCGGATCAAGAGCAATCGATGTCTGAGGAAGTTGCGAAGTAAACAGCATGGAAGGATGTTGTCTTGAACAGAACTCGATCGTTCGTTCCTGGTGGACGCACCGCTACTCCGCACGGTGCCTCCCGCTGAGGCGGATGGGTTCTTCTACACAGAAGGACTCATCCCCTCGGTGAGGCATGGGAATACACGAAGCATCCGACCCACAGCAGCCCGGTGAGACGACGCCCTGATGGAGGAGGTCATCGTATATGGGGAGTTCCAATGGAAACACCTGGGACACCGGAAACAAACTCTTCCGCTTCGGAGCCGGGAGGCGAGATCTGTCCACGCTGCGGAGGGTTGTTGCTGACGCAGCATTACATTGACTTGCTCGATGATACCGGGGAAATCGATATTACGGCCTGGCATTGCACCATCTGTGGCGAGGTACTCGACCCGGTGATTGTCAAGAATCGGCAGAGTCCAGCTCCGAATCTGCTGTATGGAACAAAGGAGCGGAAATACAGCCAAATGGTCACCGACATCATCGAGGAAAGTTCGTCGGATGGGACACAGGCATGTGAGGATGATGATGTTTCACCTGATGGGCCGGAAAACGACCGCGGGGCGTAGCCGACGACCACGGTGAACCGGAGGGTCAGCTCATGAAAATCATTGTGGCCGGTGGAACAGGATTCATCGGCCAGGCTCTAGTCGATGAATTGTCCGGCCAAGGACATGAAGTGGTCGTCCTGACGCGAAACTCAGGCCGGCCTTCTCAGGCATCAGTACGGTTCGTGGAATGGGACGCAGTCTCGTTAGGGTCCTGGAAGGACGAGTTCGCCTCCGCTGATGCGGTGGTCAATCTGGCCGGGGAGTCGATCGCCGAAGGTCGTTGGACCGAGGCTCGCAAGCGATTATTGCTCAACAGCCGGCTTCTCGCGACCAGAGTCCTGGTCGCGGCGATGGCGGCACATGCTGGCCATCCCCTCGTCCTGATCAGCGCATCGGGCATCGGTTATTACGGGGCCAGTGACGATCGGTTGTTGGATGAAGGCGCCCCTCAGGGCCAAGGTTTTCTCGCCGACCTGTCAGCGGCGTGGGAAGCCGAGGCGTTGCGCGCGAGTCAGTCTGGGACGCGGGTCGTGCTCTTGAGGACAGGTATGGTGCTCGAAGCGGACGGGGGGGCGTTGCCAAAAATGTTGCTCCCCTTTCGGTTGTTCGCCGGAGGGCCGATCTCGCCCGGTACGCAGTGGGTCTCGTGGATTCACCGTAGAGACCACATCGGTCTGATTCAATGGGCTCTCACGACATCAGCTCTCTCCGGACCGGTGAATGCCGTGGCTCCCGAGGCCGTCATCATGAATGAGTTCTGTGCGACGCTCGGCACGGTGCTTCATCGTCCTTCGTGGCTGCCCGTTCCCGGCCTCGCCCTCCGGTTGGCGTTGGGTGAATTGGGCACGCTTCTGACGACCGGCCAGCATGTCGATCCTGCGAAGGCCCGTAGGGAGGGGTACGTCTTTCGACATCCGAAGCTGGAGGAGGCCCTTCAGTCAATCGTGACGAAGGCGTGAGTAAGGAGCAACGGATATGGGGATCCTCATGGAATCCGTGACCCACTATGTTCACGCGCTTGCCCTCGCCATCCTCTTGGGCAAGGTGGTCTTGCTGTCGTTTGTGGTGGCCCCGATTCTCGCGAAGAATCTGGAAAGGGAGCCGTTCGGAACAGTCGTGCGCCAGCTGTTTCCCGCATATTACCTGTTGGGCATGGTCGCGGCTGCCGCGGGACTCGTGGCTTTGATCGGGATCGGCAGTCTGCGAGGGTTGAGTCCGGCATTGTTAGGCGCGGCGGGGATCTGGCTCGTGGTCCTGGTGGCCGAATCCTACTGCCGGTCGCCGTTGACGCCGCAGAGTAACGCGATGCGGGACCGGCTCAAAGAACAGGAAGAGCAGGGTAACGTCGATCCCGCCCTGCAGGTGTCTTGGAATCGACTCCACCAGCGGTCCATTTATTTGAATTCGGTCGTACTGTTCGGGGGGCTCTGTCTGTTGGGAATCGCGCAGCAATTCTAGCTTCGATGAAGGAGACGAAGACATGAACAGGCACATCAATTGGTATCTGGCATTCGGATTTTTGAGCCTCATCCTGATCCAGTCGCCTATGAGAGGACAGGAAATCCTGGCGGCCGGTGAAGCGGCTAATCCGGAATCGCAGGCTCAGCCATCGCGTGGATCCGAAGCGACGATTCCGGATGGTGTGATCGGAGTCTCGCTCCATGTTGGGGCGGAACGAGTGGGCGATACGGCGGTGCTCTATGTCGCGCACGTGTTGCCCGAAGGCCCGGCGCAACGGGCCGGACTTAAGCAGGGTGATGAGATCACGACGGTGGATGGCGAGCCCGTGACCGGCAAGACGTATGAACAAGTGGCCTTAATGGTGCGAGGGGCCGCCGGGTCGGTCGTCAAACTCGCCGTCAAGGGAGACGGAGGTTCTCGCGAGGTCTCCGTCACGCGCACGGCCAGTCAAACGCTCTACAAGGGACAGATGGGATCGCACGGCGGCTCTGCCAAATAGGTGGTCTATGTACAGGATGATCGCAATACTCGGATTATTCGTCGCTCTCGTGGCGGAACCGGCTGCGTACGCCCACGACCGGATGATCCAGACCGCCGGGGTATCCTCCGTTGAGCGGACCAAGGTCTACCTGATGGCCGGCGACTATCGCCGAGCGCTGGAAGCCTGTGAACGGGTCATTCAGGAATTGCCTTCGGTAGAAGGATACCTTCATCTCACATACGTGTATCAAGCCATTGATGCGTATCTGGAGCAATTGTCTCAAGACGAGAGCTGGATGGCGGTTGAACAGTTGTATCTCAATCTGGCCTACCGCCATACGGAGGATCTCGTCGATCCTCCCGGCGGCCTGGCCCGCATGGCCAAAGAGATGATTCAAACCAGCGTCCGGCAACAATCGGACCTCAGCGCCGCGATGGCGGCTCGTCTGGACAAAGCTGAGTCCGACCGGCTCTGGCAGGAGCAGACGAAGTGGCGGAAGGCACACCCCACCACGTGGTGGCGAGGTTTTCCTGATCCGTGGGTTCGTTGATCAGCACGGGTGCTCAAGCGCAACGGTCTCGGACAAGGAGATCGAACTATGGCCAGACACCGAACTGCAGGCGGTCTCGATATCAAACTGTTCGGAGCACTCTTTCTGCTCGTGGGACTGATTGATGTGCTCATCATTGAAATGTTCCCGGCCTATGAGCTGAAACTGTTCGGCGCCGCGGTCACGGGCCCGCTGGCCTATGTGGTCAAGCTGCATTCGCCGGCCGCGCATTTTCTGATCGGCTACGGGTTTCTGTTCCTGCGCCCATGGGCCTGGGGTCTGGCCATCGCCTATGGCGGCTTCGGCCTCACGAGCGAATTGATGAACCAGGTTGCGTACGGAGTGCATCCCTTACGAACCGGCTTCATGGCTGCTACCGTGTTGTTCATCTGCTATGTGGCCTGGCGCCGCAACGTGTTTGTTGATTCCGCTCCCTCGCCCGGGCGCGTGGCCTCTTCATCGCCGGGGGTGCACTCATGAAGGGATTGGTCTGGTTTCGTCGCGACCTCCGGGTCCGTGACAATTCCGCCCTCTCAGCGGCCTGCGAAGAATGCCGGGAGATTGTCCCTTTGTTTGTATTCGATGAACCGCTGTTACGATCGCATGTATTCGGGTCGGCGAGCGTCACATTCATGCTGGGCTGTCTCGAGGAACTGAAGGCGTCCCTGGCCGCCCGAGGCCTCACGCTCGCGTGGCGGATCGGCGAGCCGATCGACACAGTGCTGCAGACTGCCAAGGATCTCGCGGTCGATGCGGTGTATTGGAACCGTGACTACGAACCGGCCGCGCTGCATCGGGATCGCACGATTCAGCAGAGGCTGGCGCGCAAGGGTCGCACGGTGCGGACGTTTAAGGACCATGTGGTATTCGAGGCCGAAGAAGTGCGCGGATTGACCGGTGAACCGTTCCAGCGCTACAGCGCCTACCGTGATCGCTGGTGGGTGAAATGGAAGGCTGCGGCGCCGCCGGTCCTCCCCCTGCCCACGTTCAAGCCGGCGAATCCGGAAGGACCGGTCCCGGATTCCCCGCTATGGCCTTCCGCAGCGGACCTCGGCTACCAGTCGGTGCCGATGTGGATCGAGCCCGGTGAACAAGCGGCGCGTGCCCGGCTGCAGTGGTTCCTGCGTGGACCGATCCATGACTATGTCAGCGGCAGAAACCTTCCGGCGAGCGACGGGACCTCCAGACTGTCTCCGCATTTACGATTCGGGACGATCTCCGCTCGCACCGCCATTCATGCGGCTCTGACCGCACTCTCGAAAGGCGGTGCGGTGTCACGTGCCGATGTCTACACATGGGTTGACGAACTTGTCTGGCGAGATTTTTTCCAACAGGTCTTGACCGCCTTTCCCGCCGTCGCCAACGGACCCTTTAAGAAGAAGCCGACCCTTCCCCCATGCCGGCCGGCAGGATCCGAGCGGGATCGATTATTCGCCGCCTGGTCCCAGGGTCTGACCGGCTATCCGATCGTGGATGCGGGCATGCGGCAGTTGAAGCAGACCGGCTGGATGCACAACCGCGTTCGAATGGTCGTCGCCTCATTTCTCGTGAAGGATCTCCGGATCGACTGGCAGAGCGGCGAGCGGTATTTCATGCAGCAGCTTGTCGACGGAGACCTGGCGGCGAACAACGGGAACTGGCAATGGTGCGCCTCGACCGGAACGGATGCCATGCAGGGCTACAGGATTTTCAATCCGCGGATTCAAAGCGAAAAGTTCGATCGAGAGGGCGAATATCTCCGGCGCTATGTACCGGAATTGAACGGCGTTCCGGCGAAATGGATTCATGAGCCGCATCTCATGCCCCGGGAGGAACAAGCACGGGCCGGATGCCGGATCGGCGAAGAGTACCCCGAACCCATCGTGGATCACCGGCAAGCCCGCCAGGAATACCTTGAACTAGGAAAGCAGAGGGCGACGTGATGACGAACAGTCCCCTCCGTCTTGGCATCAGCCGTTGCCTGCTCGGGGAAGAAGTTCGGTTCGATGGCGGGCACAAGCGGGATGCTTTTCTGACGAATCTCCTGGGCCGGTACGTCGAGTGGGTGCCGGTCTGTCCGGAAGTCGAGGCCGGGCTGGGCACTCCTCGTGAAGCGATGCGGCTGGTTGGTAGCCCGGCCGAGCCCCGGCTGTTGACCATCAAGAGCGGACGAGATCACACCCGGGCGTTGGAAGCGATGACGGCCGCACGACTTCCTGAACTGGAGGAGTTGGACTTGTCCGGCTACGTGTTCAAGAAGGACTCTCCGAGCTGCGGCATCGAACGGGTTCGCATTTACAATGAACAGGGCATGCCGGGACGGAACGGAATCGGACTATTTGCACGAGCCTACATGCAGCGATTTCCGATGATTCCGGTGGAGGAGGAAGGAAGGCTCTGCGATCCGCCGCTTCGGGAGAATTTCATTGAGCGGGTATTCTGTTATCGCCGGTGGCGCGATCTGAGTCAGAGTGGCGTGACCCGGCAGGCGGTGGTGCACTTCCACACGATCCATAAATACCTCCTGCTCGCCCATGATGCCCAGCGATATCGCCTCCTCGGACGGCTGGTGGCCGCGGCGAATGAGTATCGACCCAAGGATCTGGCGTTACGCTATGGCGAACTCTTCATGCAGGCGTTGGCTGTGAAGGCGACCGTACGCAAGCACGTGAATGTGCTCCAGCATATCCTGGGATATTTCAAAGAGCGTCTGGCCCAGCAGGAGAGGGCTGAACTGATGAGCGTCATCGACGATTACCACCAGGGGCTCACGCCTCTGATCGTTCCTCTGACCTTGATCAAACACTATGTACAGATCTTTGACGTAGCCTATATCCGGGATCAGGTCTATCTGAATCCCCATCCGAAGGAACTGATGCTCCGGAATCATGTATAGCGCGGAGGGCCAGGTCATCGAGGCTTGCCTCGAACATGAAGCGGGTGTCGCAGGGAAAACATCAACCAGCAGGTTTGCAGGAAATCCGAAGGTCCCGGGTTGAGAGGGATCGAACAGGACAGGTAGCAAGGAGGAGTGGGCGATGTCGACAAAAACAAGAGGCGTGATTTTGGTTGGCCATGGTGGAATCCCGAAGGACTGCCCACAGGACCTCGTGACGCGATTGAAACGGCTGGAAGCCCAACGCAGGGCCGCCAAGCTCCCACCCACGCCGGAAGAAAACGAATTAGACGCGAAGATCCGGCGATGGCCGCGGACCGCCGTGACGGAGCCCTATCAAGCGGGTCTTGAAACCGTGGCGGCGCGACTCCGGACTCAATTGAATGGTGCGCTGTTTGCCGTTGCCTATAACGAGTTTTGCGCTCCGACTCTCGAAGAGGCGGTGGAGGATCTGGTGAAGCAAGGGGCGACGGACATTACGGTCACGACCACCATGTTTACCCCGGGCGGGTCGCATTCCGAGATCGAGATTCCGGAGATTCTCGAACAGCTTCAGAAACGGTACCCGTCCATCGACCTCCGTTATGCCTGGCCGTTTGATCTGGACCTCGTCGCAACCACTTTGGCTGAACAGATCAAGCGATTTGCCTGACCGGGTCGTGGCAAGGATGCCGCTCTCTAGTTCGCCTGGAGAGATGCGAGGCAGATGGGGCGATGCATCGGGGCCTGGTCAGGAATCCGTCCGGGTTTTCCCCTCGTAGTAGTAAACATAGGGAAGGAGTCCGTGATGCACCCGGTGATCGAGCGATTTAAACAGATGTATCACCGATTGTTGCCCGGTCTGTGGGATTGTTGAGCGAGCGGTACGGCGACGACAGCGAGGCTGTCTACCAGCGGGACTAGTTCGATGCCGGTGGGATGTTGTACGAGCAGCTTCCGTTCAGCGGGTCGGTCATCGGGATCATCAGGGGCGAGTGTGAGCCATGCGGCGACTGCACGTAAAAGACCGTCGGGTCTGGGTCACGGGGGCCTCGGCCGGCATTGGCCGCGCGGTGAGTGTTGAACTGGTTCGTCGGGGGGCGAGGGTCATCGCCTCGGCGCGGAACGACGGAGCCCTTGCCGGGCTTGCCCGGGAATGCGGTGACGATCGTGTCATCGCCCTTCCACTCGATGTGACGGACCGACAGGCCAACCAGCGCGCGGTGGATGAGATTCGCCGACGATGGGGCACTCTGGATATTGCCTTCTTGAACGCCGGTACCTGCGAGTATGTCGATGTCGCGACCTTTGATTGCGCACCCTTCGAACGCACGATGCGCACGAACTTCCTGAGCATGGTGTATGGCATCGAGGCCGTACTACCGCTGCTGCGGCAGTCACCGTCCGCCCAGTTGGTGGGAATGAGCAGTACGGTCGCCTATGGCGGCCTGCCACGCTCCGAAGCCTACGGTGCGTCGAAGGCGGCCATCAAACATTTGTTCGAATCCCTGCAAGCCGATCTGTTCCCCGAAGGTATCAGCGTCTCCGTCGTCTGTCCGGGTTTCGTGCGTACCGCGTTAACCGACCGGAACGACTTTCCGATGCCCTTTCGCATCGAGGCCGAGGAGGCAGCTCGGCGGATCGTGGACGGGATCGAGCGCAGGCAGCCGGAGATTCATTTTCCCAAGCGATTCAGCCTGCCCTTCAAGCTGCTGACGCTGCTCCCGAGCCGGCTCTACATGCGATTGCTCTCAACGATGGTGACGCAGCCATGAGAATTGCCATCATAGGAACCGGTATTGCGGGACTGACCGCGGCCCATCTGCTGCACCAGGCGCATGACCTCACCGTCTTCGAAGCAGGGGATTATATCGGGGGGCACACACATACGCTCGACGTTGAACATCAGGGACACACCTATGCGCTGGATACCGGGTTTATCGTGTTTAACGACTGGACCTACCCCAATTTCATTGCCCTGCTGGACCGCCTCCAGGTGGCGTCACAGCCGAGCGACATGAGTTTCAGTGTCCGTTGTGAACGGACCGGCCTGGAGTACAACGGCGCCACCCTGAACCGGCTGTTTGCTCAGCGACGTAATCTGTTGCGGCCGTCGTTTTATCGCATGATCCGGGACATCCTCCGCTTCAACCGGGAGTCGCTCGAACTCCTCGACGACCCTGGGACGGGACCGTCGCTGGGTACGTACTTGGAGCGGAACCGATATTCCCAGGCGTTTATCCAACACTACATTGTTCCGATGGGGGGGGCGATCTGGTCGGCCGGCCATGCCACGATGTGGGAGTTTCCCGCGCGGTATCTCGTCCAGTTTTTTAAGAACCACGGCATGTTATCGGTCAATGAACGACCGACGTGGCGAGTGGTCACGGGCGGCTCGCAACGGTATGTGGAAAAACTGGTGCGTCCGTTCCGTGATCGCATCCGACTGCAGTCTCCAGTGGAATCTATCAGCCGGGGTCCCGGTTGGGTTGAGGTGCGGGGACGTGACTGCGGCGGAAGCTATCGTACCGAACAATTCGACGGAGTCATTCTGGCCTGCCATAGCGATCAGGCGCTCGGACTCCTGGCCGACCCCTCACCGTTGGAAAAGGATATTCTGGGAGCCATTCCCTATCAGCAAAACGAGGCGGTCCTGCATACCGATCGTTCGCTCCTGCCGAGGCGTCGCCTCGCCTGGGCCTCCTGGAATTATCATCTGTCAGCCGTCCGGCCGGACCACGCGCTCGTGACGTACCACCTGAATCAACTCCAGGGACTGTCGGCGTCCTGCGAATTCTGCGTCACTCTGAATCACACCGATACGATCGATCCGTCGGCGATCCTGAAACGGCTCATCTATCACCATCCTCGCTACACCCCCGAGGCGATTGCCGCTCAACGACGGCATGGCGAAATCAACGGGAAGAACCGAACCTTTTACTGCGGTGCCTACTGGGGGTTTGGATTTCACGAAGACGGCATCACGAGTGCCATGGCGGCTTGCCGGAATCTGACGACGGTGGGCGCATGAAGAGCTGTGTCTATGAGGGGACCATAAGGCACCGACGGACCGCGCCCATTCACCACGCGTTCCAATACCGAATCTTTATGATGTATCTCGATCTCGCCGAGCTGCCTACTGTGTTCCGGGGGCGATATCTCTGGTCCGCGCACCGCCCCAATGTGGCCTGGTTCAGCCAGGCCGACCATCTCGGGACCCTGCTATTCCCATTGGACCGCAACGTCCGCGACCTCGTCGAGCTGAAAACCGGTCGGCGGCCAGCCGGTCCCATCCGTCTCCTGACGCATCTTCGGTACTTCGGGTACGGATTCAATCCGGTGAGTTTCTATTTTTGTTTCGACCCGCTCGATCAGCACGTGGAAACCATTGTTGCCGAAGTGAGCAATACGCCCTGGGGCGAACAACATTGCTATGTATTGGGAGCGGCCTTGGACGAAGGCACCGGACGTCGTCACCGCTATCGCTTTGACAAGCAATTCCATGTGTCCCCTTTCATGGGCATGGACGTGGATTACGATTGGCGATTCGGGACGCCGGGCGCCGGACTGGGAATCCATATGGAAAATTTACAGGACGGGAGGCGGTTTTTCGACGCCACCATGATCCTGCGCCGTAAGGAGATCACGGGGCCCTCCCTCGCCCGGGTCCTGGTCCAGTATCCGATGATGACCCTGCGGGTCATCGCAGCCATTCACTGGCAAGCGTTGCGGTTGTGGCTCAAACGTTGTCCCTACGTGCCCCATCCCAGCAGGCACAGGCCCACTATTCGCCCAGGGAGGATTTCCGGATGAACGACCTTGTGTCTGCCGAATGCCCTTCAAGGCTTGAAGATCGTCAGGTCACGGATGCCGCGAGTGAGCGTCGGCCAAGCCTGTCGATCACACTCGCGCGATCCCTGGTCTTTGCCCGCTTGCGACGGATCAGCCAGGGAACGATGACGGTCGTCGAGGGCGAGCGTCGTACGGTCTTCGGGGACCCTTCCTTATCTTCCGCGCTCCGGCCGACTGTGATGATTCAGGATCCGCGCTGTTATGTGGACATAGCCTGGAGCGGGACTGTCGGAGCAGGGGGGAGTTACGCGCGTGGCGCCTGGCAGTGCGACGATCTCACGGCACTCATCCGATTGTTCGTCCTAAATCGGCAGCTGGTGGACGGCATGGAACGAGGGCTGGCTCGACTCTCCGCCCCGTTCTTCAGAGCCGTTCACCGACTGAGCCGGAATACCAAGGCAGGCAGCCGGCAGAACATTGCGGCCCACTACGATCTCAGCAATGAGTTTTTTTCGCTCATGCTGGACGGTGCCATGATGTATTCCTGCGCGTATTTCCAGCGTCCCGACAGTACGTTGGAGGAAGCTTCGCGCGCAAAGCTTGACTTGATCTGCCGGAAGCTTCACTTGGCCAGCCGTGATCATCTGCTGGAAATCGGGTCGGGGTGGGGCGGTCTGGCTTGCCATGCCGCTGAGACCTACCGCTGCCGTGTGACGACCACGACCATTTCACGGGCGCAGTACGACAGGGCTGTGCGTCGGGTTCGAGAGGCAGGGCTCTCCGATCGTGTCCAGGTGCTGTTGACCGACTATCGGGATCTGCCCGCTTTGGGTATCCAGTTCGATAAGCTGGTGTCCGTAGAAATGATCGAGGCCGTGGGACATGAATACTACAACACCTTCTTCGAAACGTGCAGTCGATTGCTCAAGGCTGACGGGCTCATGCTTCTGCAAACCATCACCATTGATGAACGGTACTATGAACGGGCGAAGAAATCGGTCGACTTTATCCAGCGCTTCATTTTTCCCGGTAGTTGCATCCCGTCAGTGAACACCTTGTGTCTTGCCATGGCGAAGGCCTCGGATTTAAGCCTGTTGCATCTTCACGACATCGGCGCGCACTACCCCCCCACATTACGGAGCTGGCGCCACAATATCCGACGGAATCTGAAACAGGTGCGGCAGCTTGGACTCGGTCCCGAGTTTCTTCGCTTGTGGGAATTCTATCTTTCCTACTGCGAGGGAGGCTTTCTGGAGCGATCGATTTCGACGGCTCACCTGCTATGTGCCAAGTCTGGTTGGCGTCAGAATTTGCTGCCAGGATAAACCATCCACATCCGCCTCGCAGTCGCCTTCGTGGAACGCAGGGCCACCAGAGTGGCCTGGTAAAGACTGATTCCATCTGTGAGGCGACCTGTGTAGAATCAGCCGCCATGACAAGAAGGCGCAGGGAGCCCCGGCGCTTCAAGCAGACGGACCTCCTACGGAGTCTAATCGATATGATGGTGCAGGAAGAACTGATTGCTGCGTTTCACAAGACGCAGTCCTTTAACTGGGATCCGAAGGGTGGTTTTAAACTCGCGTCGGGTTTGACGAGTCCGTTTTATGTCGATTGCCGCACACTGATGGCATTTCCGCATGCACGTCGCCTGGTGGCGCAGTTGGCCTATGAGGTGACGGCTGATCTTGAGGTCGATTGTCTCGGAGGGTTGGAGATCGGGGCGATCTCCATTGCCACCAGCGTCTCAGACTTTGCCTATGCCGCGAGTCCCCGTCGAGATTGGCGGACGTTTTTTGTGCGGAAGCAGGCTAAGGACCATGGGCTGGGTCGTCTCGTCGAAGGAGTCGTTCATGCCGGTGATCGCGTCCTGATCGTCGATGATGTGCTCACGAGCGGTGGTTCGGTCCTCAAAGCCATCGCCGCGGCTCGCGAAGCGGGTCTTCAGGTGCGGGACGCGCTGGTTATCGTTGACCGTAAGGAGCAGGATGGGCGGGCGCGTATTGAAAAGGAACAGGTCCGTGTGCGCAGTCTGCTGACCATCGATGATCTGATGAGGGCCCCTCGATGAGGTGGTTTTATGAGCATCGAGGTCCGATCGACATATGCCCCATGGTCAACGACGCATAGGCCGGTTCCCCCGATGGTTTGATTCACTTGCATTGAAACTGAATTCCCCAACGCCGCTCCTCCACCAGATCGTTCGACCCGGCGACAGGACTGGCCTGTCGCAATCGCCCCTTCGTTTCGCCTTCGCGGACGGTGATGTAGCCCTTCGGGCATTTGTCCTCCATGAGGCGGGTCGCTTCCTTTCGAAAGGCGGAGAGCAGATTGCCCTGTTCCGCCCGATAGGGATAGACGACCACGCCGCCGTTGTCGAATTCTTTCACCAGCAGCGCTCCCTCCCCGCATCCCCACTGGGACAGCAACAGAGCCAGCAAACTGACCCTTGACCACCTTTTCATCGGACTCCTATCATAGAGTGTCGGTTGTCGTTGTTCCCCATGAGCAAAGGAGAGGTGACCATGAGACATCTGGCGTTTCTCGCATGCACCATAGTTTTCTGTGGTCTGCTTCTTGATGGACCGCGGGAAAGCTTCGCAAACCATTCCTATGTCTTGAGTGTCCAACAGTTACGCGCCGGCCTGGTGAAGGCGCCGTCTACCAAGGCCAAAGGTTTTATCCTGGTAGACGTCAGATCTCCGGAGGAACATGCCTCCGGCATGATTCCAGGGACCGACCTCAACATTGATTTTCGAGAAATGAAGGCGCGGCACCGCGAGCTTGGCGCGAAGTTGGAGGATCATATCGTCGTGTACTGCCAATCCGGCCACAGAAGTAATATTGCCGCTGAGACATTGGCCGATCTGGGTTATACGCATGTGTATAATGTCGAGGGCAGCATGAACGCCTGGACGGAAGCGGGGTTTCCTGTCGCACCTGCTCGGTAAGACTGAAATGGTCATCGGCTGCGGGATGACGGTGAGGCGGGCGACGACGAAAGGCTTCGCATTCCGGTTCGCGGGCTAATGCCGATGACGGCGGGAAGGCCGATGTGGACCCCATTGTCGCCGTCCAGGAACGGGCGCCATTCGGCCGCGACCGTCGTCTCCCGAGCGGCGTGGAGCAGGTCGGGACTGGCGATGACGTCGGAGGAAGAGCCGCCGTCCATCGCCATGGCTTGCTGGATTGAGGGCATCCGTTGATGCAGGCAGTCGGCGAGGTCGTGAAGCGAGACGACATCCACCGTCTTGATCACGAGAATGCTCCCGGCACTGTCTTCCGCCACCACCGTTTGATAGGCGCGTTTCCCGCTGTCCCGAACCCTGGGTTTGCCGGTGCGGTCGAGCAGCATCAAGGATTGGGCGGCCTCGCGATAGCTCGGGGCTTCTTCCGCAAATCCCTCAAAAGCCAAGTCCAACACGCGAGCTTTCCTGAGTGAGTTGTCGGTCGGTTCCGCTGCGAATAACCCCTGCCAGGAATGATGCTTCTTGCCGCCGAGTGAACGTCCTTCCTTCAGTAACAACCCCAAGTAGGAATAATCGCGGCGAAACAATCCGGCATTGAACAGGATGTAGGCATCGGTACGTTGCTGCCACCCCTGAATCGAAAGCGGCGCAGGCAGCCCTTCGTCACGAAAGTGGTAAATCGAGAACCGGAAGCGTTCCGGATCGACCTGGACGATGAGCATCGAGGGAACCCGCGGGCAGGCGATCAGAGGATTCCAGAGCGTGACTTGAATCCCGGCGGTCAGTCGCTCCCAGGATACCTCACCCGCGGTCGCTGAGCCCGTGCAGGGAGCTGTGACGAGACAGGCGACGATGAAACAGGCGGAGAGAGACTTCAATCGGTGAATCAGGAGGTGAATCTGCGGATGGTCGTTCAGCATCAACCGCGGCTTCCTTCATCGGTCTGATACGTAGCGCTGTTCCCAGTTCTCTTAGACCTCAAGTATAAAAAGGATGGGCGCATGGGTCAATCGTCACGTGCGCATGCGGCAGACGAGCAACCACGGGGCGTTACGAGGCGCGGGCGGATCTCGGAGCAGCTCCGTATGGGGCTGACGGCTCGCGGGAAGTTCCGGGTCCGGGCGCGGAAGAGTCGAGCAGGGCACGGACCGTACGTAGCAGGATATCGGGCGTGAAAGGTTTTTGCAGGAACGTGGTTCGATGAGGGTCCATTCCTCTGTTTACGCAGATGTCGTCGAGGTAGCCGGACATGAAGAGCACCCTCAGATTCGGTTTGATGACCGCAAGATGTTGCGCCAGCTCGCGGCCGTTCATGCCGGGCATCACGACGTCGGTCAGGAGAAGGTCCACGTGAAGATTCTGCTGGGTGGCGGTCAGACAGGCCTCGACCCCGTTCCTCGCCTCGAGGACCTGATACCCGGTTTGGGCCAGCTGATGACGGACGAAATCGCGCACTCCCGGATCGTCTTCGACCACGAGGATGGTTTCTGAGGCGCGCCGGAGGCTGCCTGGCGGATCAGTGGCATTCTCGGGGACGGCTTGAGGCGTGGAGCGTGGCAGGTAGATATCGAAGGTGGTGCCATGCCCGACCTGGCTCCAGACATCGATTCCTCCTCCGCAGGTCGTCACGATGCCAAAGACGGTCGACAGTCCCAAGCCCGTGCCCTTATGTTCTTCCTTAGTGGTAAAAAATGGCTCAAACAAGTGGGCCAGGACATCCCCATCCATCCCGCATCCGCTGTCTGTGACGGTGAGCTTCACGTATTGTCCCAGAGGCAACGGTTGGAGATGGTGCATGGGCGTGCGCGTAAGTTCGGTCTGTGATATTTCAATTGCCAATAATCCGCCGTTTGGCATGGCATCCCTGGCATTCACGACGAGGTTCATAATGACCTGTTCGAGTTGGCCGGGATCGGCCTTTACATGACCGTCGTGCGGATCGGGTCGGATAACCAGCTGGATGTCTTCGCCGATCAGGTGCCGGAGCATGTTTTCGACGTTGCCCAGGACCGTGTTGAGTGGAAACACCTTCGGCTCCAAGGTCTGTTTCCGGCTAAAGGCCATCAGTTGGCGGATCAGGGTAGCGGCTTGATCTCCCGCCTTCTGCATCTCTTCAATCTTGGCTCGCATGGGATTGGCTGGACCGAGTTCTCCCAGGAGGATCTGACTGTGTCCCATGATCACCGTCAGCAGATTATTGAAATCGTGCGCGAGCCCTCCGGCAAGGCGGCCGACGGCTTCCATTTTCTGGGCCTGCCGGAATTGTTTTTCACTTGCGCGCAGGGCATCTTCCGCCCGTCGGCGTTCGAGCCGCTCTTCGAGGTCACGCAGCGTTCGTTTGATGGAAGGTATGAGGCGGCCCAGACGTTGCTTATAAATATAATCGGTGGCGCCCCGCTGCATGAGATCGATGGCGAATTCTTCACCCTGGGCGTTTGAGACGAACAGGAATGGGAGGTCAGGGTGCAGTGTGCGGGTCAGGGCTAGTGCGGCGGCGCCGTCCAGACCAGGGACCCCGGTGTCGGCGAGAATCAGACTGTATCCGTCCTGCCGTAGTGCGGCCAGAAACTCTTCTCGCGTCTGAACACGTTTCGGATGACAGGTGATGCCGGCGCCTCGCAATGTCGCGCAGATCAAATCCGCGTCGACGGCATTGCTTTCGAGATGGATGAATCGAAGGGGATCAACCATGAAGTGTAGCGGGATGATGAAACTTGGAGAGGCGGTTCATGAGCTGGCCTGGCCGGTCCCTCGGTTCGCTCCCTCAGGAGGAGGTTCATTAATCATTCCCCAGAACACCCCGAGTTCTTTTACCGCCTTGAGGAACTGGTGAAACTCGACGGGTTTTACCACATACGCATTGGCTCCAAGCGCGTAACTTTCGACGAGGTCCCGCTCTTCTCGGGATGACGTGAGCATCACGACCGGAATGGGTCTTAAGGCCGCATCGCCCTTGATCGTGCGAAGGACTTCGAGTCCGTCGACTTTGGGCATTTTCAAATCGAGGAGTACCACGGCGGGATTGCCCTGAAGGCGTGCCTTGAAATTCCCGCGGCAATACAAATAATCGAGCACTTCCGCCCCGTCGTGACAGAGGATGACTTTGTCCGCGAGGTGATGCTCTTCCATGGCAGCCAGCGCCAGTTCGGCATCGCGGGGATTGTCTTCAGCCAGTAAAATCGGCTTGGAGGTGATCATGCTGCAGGCCTTGTCATGGGCAAGCTGACGAAAAAGGTGGCGCCTTCTCCCAGGGCTCCTTCCGCCCATGTTTTTCCGCCGTGCCGGTGAACAATCCGGCGGACATTGGCCAGACCGATGCCGGTGCCGTCGAATTCATCGGCGCGATGGAGTCGCTGGAAGACACCGAATAATTTATTGGCGTAACGCATATCAAATCCTACCCCGTTGTCTCGTACGAACACCACAATTTCTTCCTGGCTGCTCTGCCGACTTCCGACCTCGATGGAGGCTTGAGGGCGGGTGCCGGTAAACTTGATTGCGTTGCTCACGAGATTCTCGAAGACCTGCCGTAACATCGCTGCATCCCCTATGACCTCGGGGAGTTGAGCGATTGTCCACGAGATCGTTCGATCTTGCAAGTCATGACGTAGATCGTGCAGCACCGACGCTATGAGCTGGTTCAGATCGACCTTGCCGTGCAGCATTTCCTGCCTGCCCATGCGGGAAAAGATCAGCAGATCGTCGATAAGTTGCCCCATCCTGGTTGCTGATTCGGAAATCGTCTGCAGGTAGCGTTTGGCCTTGTCGTCCAGTGAGACGGCTGCGGCCTTGGAGAGCAGTGAGGCGTACCCGTCGATGTGGCGGAGCGGGGCCCGCAAATCATGCGAGACGGAATAACTGAAGGCTTCTAATTCTTTATTGGCGGCTTCCAGCAGTTCGCCGCGACGTTGGAGTTCGTCGGCCACCCGCCGGCGGGCGGTCACGTCATGGCGGATCAAATAGTACACGGCGGCGAGCAAGACGAACAGGAGGAGGGCTCCGATGATTAGCAGGATGATGCTGGAACGTGTGGTTGTGGTTGACTCGATCACCCGCTGCGCGAGGGCTTTGGTTTCCTCTTGCTCCATGTGGGTCTGCAAATGCCGGGCCGAATCGAGCTCGGTTTTGGCGACTCCGGCCAAGGCCATGGCCCGGACCGACTCAAATCCTTTGTGTTTCCGCTGTTGAATAGTCGTCTGTTCTTTCTGCAATTGCGCTGTGATCAATTGTTCAAGTTGATTGACTCGGGCCCGTTGGGGGTCCTCGGCGTCGGTCAGGTCTCGCAGATAGCCGAGATATTCCGGTGCGCGCGTGCGAAGATTGTTGTAGGAGATCAGGTATTCATCGTCGCCGGTGACCAGGAACCGTCGATGCCCGTTCTCGGCCTCGTGCATGACTTCACCGGTCGCGGCCAGAGCTTGGATGAACTCGTGGCTTCGTTGATCCAATTGGCCGTTCCGTATCAGGATGGTCATATTGCGGTAGGAGATAGCGGAAATCACCAGGATCCCGGCAAAGACGAGCCCGAATCCCGCCAGCACCCGATGTTCGATCGATCGGTCCTGAAAGGCGCGGACCACCCGGGCTAGAGACGGGTTCTGTTGCAGGAGGCGGTCAGCCCATGGCAAGGGGGGCAGTATAGTCTTGGGGTCGAGGTCGATGGCCTCCTGGCTGGTTGGTTCGTCCATATCCGTAGGAGATTCTCGCACGGCTCATCCCGAATGAAGGCGTGGTTCGAAAACTTTAGCGCGGGGCGCTGGTGACTGCAAACCGTATTCTAACAGAGGGGGTCGGTAGGCGAAGGAAATAGAAGGAAATTGCGCGATCAGACAGGAATGCTGCTTAGCCTCCGAACGGTGCCACGGGTGGAGGGAGCGCGGCCGATGAGGCGACGAAATTAGAAAACATCAGGGTCGCCGCGACGGCCCAATCCAGGAACGGTTGAGGATAAATCCCGATCACGAGGGTTCCGGCAAGTCCGACGTAGATCACTGCGCGCAAGGGGCCTGTGGTTTTAATGGGCGAGGAATCCAGTGGTTCAGTGATGTACATCTTCTTGACCACGATCAGGTAGTAGTACATCGAGATGACGATATTAATGAGCCCGACTGTTATGAGCGTGTAGAGGCCTTCCTTAATGGCCGCGACGAAAATGTAGAGTTTGCCGATGAAGCCTGCAAGAGGAGGAACTCCTGCCAAAGACAGTAGGAAAATCAGCATGGCAAAGGCCAGGAAGGGCGACCGTCGATTGAGCCCGCTGTAGTCGTCGATTTCATCGCTGCCTATCGCATTACTGATGGCCATGATGACCGCGAAGGCACCAAGATTCGCAAAAAGATAGGTCAGCAGATAGAACAAAATGGAGTCGGTCCCCATTTTTGTCCCTGCGGCCAAACCGATCAGGACGTTTCCAACCTGCGCAATACCCGAATAGGCCAACAGTCGCTTAATATTTCGTTGGCTGATCGCCACGATATTGCCGTAGGTCATCGAGAGGATGGAGGCCGCCACGAGGAGGAGGGCCCAGGCTGGCTTGAAGGTGGCCAGGGCAACCAGAAATAACCGGAGGAGAATGGCGAAGGCGGCCACTTTGGGGGCAATTGATAAGAAGGCGGTCACCGGAGTAGGGGCGCCCTGGTAGGTATCCGGGATCCATGAATGAAACGGTACTGCGCCGATTTTAAATCCGAGTGCGGCAAAAATGAGCAAATATCCGATGACGAGTCCGGTCGTCGGAGTGGCTGCGCTCATGTCCGAAAAGACCAGCTTCCCGGTTTCGCCGAATACCAGACTGATGCCGTACGCCAGCAACCCGGCCGCAAAGACTCCGAGAATGAAAAATTTCAGACCTGCTTCATTGGAAGCTATGTTGTCGCGCAGGTAGGACACCAGTACATAAAACCCAAAGGTCGCAAATTCGAGGGTTACAAAAAGGGACAGGAGATCGTTGGCCGAGGCCATGAACATCATGCCAAGCGCCGACACTGCAACTAGGAAATAATATTCACCCCGGAAGAAGGAGAATCGGTGCACGTAATCGATCGAAAGGAGGATTACCAGGATCGTCGCCAGCAGGATCAAGACCTTGAAGAAGATGGCCAGACGATCCAGGACGAACATCTTACCGAACAAGGTGCCGGTTATGCCGGTGGCGTCGAACCAGGCCAGACAGGCCAGGGTGATGACCAGGCCCAGAATGGTCAAGTAGGCCAGCTGCTCCTGTACGATCCGTTTTAGGGAAAAGTCGGCGATCAGGACGATACAGAGCCATACCGTGAGAAACATCTCCGGCAGCAAGAGTAGGAGGTCGCTGGCTGAAAGCGTCAAAGAAAACGTCATCGAGGGGTCACCTTCGCAATGGCTTCGGCGGAACTAGATAGGGGTTCATTAACTGCCGTATGGGGGCTCTGTATGGGGTGCTCCGCAATCGGGACGATTTTCGTAATACGGGCGATCAACGGGTCGACCCCCGAACGGACCACAGAATAAAGATGGCCCGGGAAAATTCCAAAGCTGATGCTCACGGTGATCATGATCAAAAGGGGCATACGGTCGATGACGGTGACTGCATCGTGAGAGTGACTGTATTTCTCCGCCATCGGCCCGTAGAAGAGCCCGCGCATCATCTTGAAGAGGTAGGCCATGGTCAGGACAATACCCAGAACGGCGATGACGACCTGGAAGGGATACTTATTCCAGCTGCCGACGATGATCATGACTTCGGCGATAAAATTCACGGTGCCGGGCATGCCGATGGAGGCCATACATCCGATGACAAAGGCCGCGGAGATGAATGGCATTCGATTGGACAATCCGCCCAGTGAGGGGATGTCCCGGGTGTGCGTTTGGTCATATACCCAGCCTGCCATGGCGAACAACATGCCCGTGGCCATGGCATGAGCAAACATATAAATGACGGCTCCGCTCAGACTGATGTAGTCGAGCGCGGCCATGCCGAGGAAGACATAACCCATGTGACTCGAACTGGAATAGCCGATCACATATTTGGTGTCCTTGGCGTAGTACGCGACCAATCCTCCATAGATGATGCTGAAGATGCAGAGGACGGCGGCAATCGGCATCAGTTCCCGCGTCGTCTCGGGAAGGATCTCAAAGGCGACACGGATGATGGAAAAGTGTCCTAGCTTCATCAACACGCCGGCATGCAGCATGCTGGTGGCTGCCGGAGCGGCGGCATGTCCCACCGGAGACCAGGAGTGCAGCGGCCAGATCGGCGCGATCGACGCAAAACCGAAGAAAATCAGCAGCCAGATGACCGTGGCCAGAGGACCTGAGAAGTGAGCCTGTTCGCGGAGCACTAAAATGTCAAAGGTGTTGAGCCCTGAGAATTTATAAATGAGCAGAATGCCCATCAAGGCCGCCACGGCAAAGGCGGAGAGAAACAGGACCAGTTTCATCGCGGCGTACTCTTTGCTATTCGCGCCGAAATTGAAGATGAAGCCCACCGAGTCCCGCTGTTTCAGGCCTTCAGGGTCCGTCATCTCCAGATATTTCTTAGTGTGGCTCCCCCACATGCCCAGGAGGAGATACATGGGGATGACGGACATTTCATAAAAGAAATAGAGGAAGAAGAGATCCAGAGACATAAACACGCCGATTGTGGCGGCGGCCAGGATTAAGAGCCAGATGTAGAACTCTTTCACGCGATCTTTAATGTGCCACGAGACGAAGATCCCCGCGAAAAGCAGGATGGCGGAGGCGAGCACGAGTGGTGTGCCTATTCCGTCCACACCTAAATGCAGGGAGATGCCCAATTGGCGGGACCATTCGATACGCTGAATAAACTGAAAACCGCCCTTTAGCGGGTCATACGCGTAGAAAAGATAGAGTGAGGCAATCAAGGAGATGAAGGCGGAACCGGCCGCAATGCCTCGCACCAAGGAGAGCTGGCGGTTCGACACGAATATCAGCGCCAGGGCTCCCGCAAAGGGAGCGAACAAAATGATGAGCAGTGTGTAATCAGCCATGGTCTTCTTTTTACTTCGGCGGCATGTAGATGACGTGATTGACGGACGCCAGTTTTGCGCGATCCAGCCGATCGACAAGAGCTTGAATAGACCCGTTCATCATCCGCAGGAAGGGAGACGGATAGAGTCCGATCCACAAAATCATGACCGACAGCGACAAGGCAATGGTGATTTCCCGCATGTGCAAATCTTTGATGGCGGCTGAGACGTTCTTGGTCAATGGGCCGAGCATCGCCCGCTCGTAATACCAGAGGAAATAAGCTGCTCCAAAGATGACGCCTAGGACGGCGACCGCGCCATACCACCATTTGGCTTTAAAAGCACCTAACAAGATGAGGAATTCTCCCACGAACCCGTTCGTGCCAGGCAGCCCGATGGACGCCATCCCGATCAGAAGGAGGAAGGTGGCCAGGAGCGGGACTTGTTTTGCAAATCCTCCGAACGAGGACAGGTCAGAACTTTGCTGTCTGGTCGATAAAAATCCCGCCATGAAGAACAAACCGGCTGTGCTGAATCCCAGGTTGATCATGGTCAGGAGGCTACCCTGCAGGCCTTGAAAATTCAGCGCAAAGAGGCCGACCACGACGAAACCGAGGTGGCTGATGCTGCTGAATGCGAGGAGACGTTTGAAGTTCGATTGCACTAAAGCGACGACCGCGCCATAAAGAATCGCGGTGAGCGCCAATATCATGACGATGGAGACTACGCCCTCGCTTTTTGAAGCATCCGGCAGCAATGGAAAGGTAAAGCGAAGGAATCCATAGGTGCCCAATTTCATGCCCGCCAGCATGACGGCCATGCCGATAGGTCCTTCCACCAGGGCGTCCGGAAGCCAGGTATGGAATGGAAACACCGGCGCCTTAAAGGCAAATCCCATGAACATCAGCCAGAAAATCAGAATTTGCTGAGAGAGGGGAATCGGGACTGATAACAATTGCAGCAAGTCGAAGGAGTACACCTCATCGAGGTGATGGGTCACGGCCCATTGATGGTAGTTGATATCGAGCAGCGCGATGCCCACCAGCATAAACACGCTGCCGAGTAGGGTATAGAGCACATACTTGAGTGCCGCGTAATGGCGTTCTGGTCCCCCACCCCACAACTTAATCAAGAAGTAACTGGGGATGAGCATCAGTTCCCAGAAGACGAAGAATAAAATGAGGTCAATGGAGACAAAAATCCCGATGGTGGTGGTCTCAAGGGCGAGGAGCGCCATGAAATACAGCCGGATCTGGTTTCGGACGGTATCCCATGAATAGATCACGACCAGTACGGTCAGGAATGCTGTGAGGCCGACAAAGAGGACACTGATACCATCGACCGCCAGGTGATAGCTGATGCCGAGTGCGGGCATCCAGCGGGCATGTTCGGCGAATTGCATCGCTGCGGAATCCGGCACGAAACGCAGCAACACCAGGCTCGCGAGTGCGAGTTCTATGAGCGTGATGCCCAGAGCAGTCGTTTTGACGAGGTCATCGTCTTCGATCAACCAGAGGAGTGCCGCCCCAGCCAAGGGAAGAAAGATCAGATACGAGAGTATGGGAAAACCAAAACTGAACTCTTCAAGCATTGTGTGTCCAACAACTCCGCTGCGTCAGCGTGACGAATAGCCGGTGGAACCGGATCCCGTCCATATTAAGAGAATCACGTGCACGAGTATAAAGAGTCCGGCCACGATGATGGCCGCATATTGATGCACCATGCCGGTTTGGAGACGCCGCCATGAGCGTGCCAACAGGTGATTGGCATACCCAATAATATTCAAGAATGCGTAGACGACGTGTTTCTCCGTCCAGGTAATGAAGGCAGAGCTGGCGTCGGTGCCTCGGTCGACTGATCGGATCAGGCCGTCGATGACGGTGCGGTCGAACCAATCGCAGAATTGTCCCAAACGCTTCGTGGGTTCTACGAACAAGGTGTCGTAAAGCTCGTCGACATAGTACTTGTGGAGCAGCGTCCTGTAGACGCCGGGCACGCGGTTGGCCAGTGCGTCGGCGGTAGTGGAGTGCCCGCTGTAGAAATAATGTGCGAGGCCCCAGCCAAGCAGGGCTATGACGGTGGCGGTGCCCATCAAACTCAACATGAGTGCAGGGGCCGTGACATGTTCCTCCCCGCCCACCGCTGCGACCGAATGAAGGAAATGGTGAAACCAGCCGTTCTCCGGTGGCACACCGGGGAACCCACCGATGACCGACAGCGTCGCCAGGACCACCAAGGGCCCGATCATAACCATGGGGGACTCATGGACATGTTCGGCGGTGTGATGGTCCATCCGGGAGGTTCCGTAGAATGTCAGGTACGTCAGGCGAAACATATAGAACGATGTCAGAAAGGCACCGAACGCGGCCATCCCGTAGAGAAGATAGTGCTGATGGACGAAGGCATGGCCCATGATCTCGTCCTTACTCCAAAACCCTGCCAAGGGTGGAATCCCGGCTATTGCGATGGTGCCGATCAAGAAGAGCATGTGAGTCCATGGAATCTTGGACTTCAAGCCGCCCATTTTGCGGATATCCTGTTCACCGGAGAGTGCGTGGATGACCGATCCGGCGGACAGAAAGAGGAGCGCTTTGAAAAAGGCGTGCGTCATGAGATGAAAGACTGCGGCGGTATAGGCGCCCAGGCCGCACCCCAGGAACATGTAGCCAAGTTGGCTCACTGTGGAGTAGGCAAGGACGCGCTTGATGTCGGTTTGGACCAGTCCGATCGTCGCGGCAAAGAGTGCCGTGAGTCCTCCGATCCAGGCGACGGTCGTCATGGCGACAGGTGACAGATCGAAGATTGCGTGGTTGCGAACAATCATATACACGCCGGCCGTGACCATGGTGGCGGCATGAATCAGGGCGCTGACCGGGGTAGGGCCTTCCATGGCATCGGGTAGCCAGGTGTAGAGCGGGAGTTGCGCCGATTTTCCAACCGCGCCGATCAGCAGGCAAAGCGCAATGGCCGTGGCCATCTCAGGCGACAGCTGAGCGGCATTTTGCATGACCTGGGTGTAGTCGAGCGTTCGAAAGTTGACGAACACGAGGAAGATCGCCAGGAGAAATCCGGCATCCCCGATCCGATTGACCACGAAGGCTTTCGTGGCGGCCTTGGCGGCGGAGACTTTATCGTAGTAATAGCCGATGAGCAGATAGGAACAAAGTCCGACACCTTCCCAGCCGATGAACAGGACGACGTAGTTGTTGCCCATGACGAGCAACAGCATGGAGACCATAAATAGGTTCATGTACACAAAGAATCGGGTAAACCCAGATTCTCCGTGCATGTACCCTACCGAATACACATGGATGAGGAACCCCACGCCGGTGATGACCAGCAGCATGATGCAGGTCAGCGGATCGATCAAAAAGGCCAGATTGATGGTGAGATCGCCACCGAAGATCCATTTGTAGGCAACGACTTCTCGAGCCGCCCCCGTTCTCAAGATCTCAGTGAAGACCGCGAGCGAACAGAGGAAGGAAAGCAGGACGGAGCCCCATGCAAAGCGGTGCGCCAAATCGTGGGAATAGCGGTGTCCGAGGAGGCCGTTCATCAGAACGGCCAGCAATGGAAACAGCGGAATCAGCTTAACGATTAGATCGATCGAGTCGGACACGTTACCACTTCAAAAGATTCATTTCATCGACGTTAGTGGATATCTTGCCGCGGAATACGACAATGATGATGGCCAGCCCAATGGCTGCTTCCCCCGCTGCAATGGCGATGACGAAGAGCGCCACGATCTGGCCCTGCATGGAGTCGAGATAATGGGAAAAAGCGACCAGGTTGATGGTGGCCGCGTTCAGCATGATCTCGACCGACATCAGCACGATAATGAAATTGCGACGGATCAGCACACCGAGGAGCCCGGTTACGAACAGAATCAGACTCACAGTGACATATGCAGAAAGAGGAATCATAGGTACCGTTATGAACTCGAAAGCTTGAGGGACACGATTCCCGTTATGATCAGCATGATGCTGAGAATTCGCCATCCGTCCCGTGATTCCCCGAAGAGGACCATACCGAGAACCGCCGTACCAGTGGCACCGATTCCAGTCCAGATAGCATAGCCGGTCCCCACGGGAATGGTTTTCAGTGCCATGGCAAGTAACCACACGCTTAACAGCATCGAGAGACTGAATAGGGTTGTCGGCCAGAGCCGTGAGAACCCTTCCGTATACTTCAAAGCAATGGCCCATCCGATTTCAAATATTCCTGCCATTACCAAATACGTCCATGCCATGGTTGCTTCGCTCTAACGATCTGCATTCCGTTTGGCTGCGGCTGGGGTTTTGGCCAAGACAATCGCGCCGACGATCGCCGCTGTCAGAAACATTCCGATAATCTCGAATTGAAGCAAGTATTCGCTGAACATCTTGATGCCGACGGCATGGGCATCTCCGTTTTGTAGGATGGCCGTCGCGGTGGCATCGCCCTTTACGCCACTGAACGGAGATTGCACCAGGAGGAATAAAAGGTACAGCAATCCAATGGCGGCAGGCGCCAACAGATACGGTGTCTTGGTATGGAAGTACCGATCCTCGGTCTTGAGATTCAGTAACATGAGCACGAAGAGATAGAGGACTAAAATGGCTCCCGCATAGACGATCACTTGGACCGCCCACAGAAATTCCGCATTCAGCATGATGAAGAGGCCGGACACGTGCAGCAATAGCGCCAGCAGTGCCAGGCCGCATTGGACCGGATGTTTCAGCGACACCGTCAGAATGCCGGCGACAATACTCACCACCGCAAAGTACGCGAAGAACACGAAGGCCATAACGGTATGATTCAACTCAAGTGTTTGGGTTGCGACTGTGTGGGCTTGAGAACCGATTGCGGGAAATAATAGCGATACTCCCGGCTCTCCTCTGAATTCTTTTCCTGGTTATGGGCGTACAGATATTTCTTTGCGTCCTCAAGATGGCGTTCGCCGATCTCATAGAGCCGCTTTTTGTCGAATAGGAGAGTGCGCTTGTCGTGAGTGGAGTATTCATACATTTTGGTCATTGCCAGCGCATTGACGGGACAGGCTTCCACGCAGTAGCCACAAAACACGCACTTGGTAATGTCGATATAAAACTCGGTGGCATAACGCTGCAAGGGACGGCTAGGGTCTTCCTGGCTGATCACCTTGATGCAACGCGAAGGACACGCTGCCTCACAGAGGTCACAGCCCACGCAACGTTCCACGCCATCGTCGTAGCGTAGCAGTCCTAAGGCGCCGCGGTGACCGTCTGGAATAGTCCGCTGTTCGCGTGGGTATTGAAACGTGATCGGCCGATGGAACATGTGCTTGAAGGTGACCTTCATGGCGTCCCAAATTTCATAGAACAACGCAGCCTGCAATACTTTTTTGGTCCACGCCCCGACACTCATGCACATCACCCTCTGCCGACATTAGAAAGACGGACGAGCTTACTCTTACGTTCCGACCTTTTCAATCTGTACTCGTGTTGATTTGAAGTACGGGACTCCCGTCGCTGGGTCAGCCTCCACGGCCATCAAATCTTTGACCGGGGGCTCATTGAAATGTTCCGGATAGAAGCAGGATCCAGGGAGGACGTCCTGGTCCGCGCGCACGCCGACCTGCACGGCGCCCTGCTGCGAAGTCAACCGCACAATGGATTGTTCGGTGAGCCCGAGTTGTTGCAAGTCAGAGGGATTCATCCTCACACGACCTGTGTTTGGCTCAATATTGATGAGCCCTGAGGCCCGCGTGGACATTTTCCCGGAGTGGTAGAGCAATTGGCCGGTCACCAGGGTAAATGGTCGTAGGCCATCCTGTACCTGGGGTTTGGTGCGATACCGAGCTCCGACTTCGGACGCATAGCCGTTCGACAAATACGCGTCGGCTGAAGGTGTGACACGACGAGGTTGCCCGAGGTTATAGTAGCCAGGAAGCAGCTTCATGATTTCATTCTGTACGTCTTGTGCAGACTCATACGGCCATTCGTAGCCTAGTCCATTGGCCAATGAGGTCATGATATGCCAGTCCGGCAAACTTTCTCCGACCTGGTCGAGTGCCTGGCGCACGCGAAGGACTTTCCCTTCTAGATTGGTGAAGGTGCCATCCTTTTCGGCGTACGTTGCAGCAGGAAGGACGATGTGCGCCATTTGGGCCGTCTCAGTGAGAAAGGGATCTTGGACAATCAAAAGCTGCAACGTTTCGAGTGTCCCCTTCACATCTAGGGAAACCGGCAAGGTCGCCAAAGGATTTTCGCCGATGACATAAAGGGCCTTGATCTGCCCGTTTCGTATACGTGCCAGAATTTCTAAGAGATTCGCCCCACTGTCGCCAGCGGGAAGGGTCACATCCCAGGCTCTGCCGAATCGTTCGCGGGCACTAGGATCGTCAAAGCGTGCTTGTCCCGGCAGGAACTCCGGTGCCACCCCCATGTCCACGGCCCCTTGTTCATTGATTTCCTCGGTGACCGTCGTCACGCCACATCCTGGTTGACCCAGTTTGCCGGTCACCCAGGCGAGGTCTACGAGTTTCAGCACGTTCTGATAGCCGTTTGTCCGACGGACGATGCCTTCCGCGCACAATGCGATGGCGCGCGGGGCTTCCGCGAAGATGGCCGCTACTTCTCGAATCTGTTCGACGGAAATTCCGGTTTGTGCCGACACCTGCTCCAATGAGACCTGCTCCATGGCCTGCTTTAATGCCGCCAAGGCTTGGGGGTGCCGCGTGGTACTCGGCTCATCAATGAGATCCTGCTCGATGACGGACTTGACCAATCCATCGATGAGCAATCCTTCGGTGCCCGGCGTCACCAAGAGCGGATGTGAGGCGAGTTGAGCAATATTGGTGTTGGCCGAATCCACGACGATGACTTGTGCATGGTAGACGCGGATCGCTTCCTTGATGCGGACCGAGGTCAATGGATTGGTTTCCGTGATGTTGGATCCGATCACCAGCACGGCCTTGGCTTTGGTCAAGTCCTCCCAATCATTGAGAGGCCGGCCGATGCCCACAGCATGGCGCACGGCATGTACATAATTGAGGTGGCCGTAGCGGGCGCTGCTATCGAGTTGATTCGACCGGAAGCCGGCGCGCATGAGCTTCTGGAAAAGATACAGCTCCTCATTCGTGCACCGAGCAGTGATGAGCCCGGCAATTGATTCCGGTCCGTGCTTGCGATGGATTTCTGACAGCCTGTCGATGACCGCCTGCATGGTTTCGAGCCACGGCGTTTCGGTCAGGGCATCTCCGCGGCGAACGAGAGGTTGCCGCAAGCGTTGTTCACTGTCGATGTATTGAAAACCAAATCGTCCGCGGACACAGATTCCACCATGGCCCTTGCTCGTCTCTGCGCGGTCGCCCCATTTATTCTTCCAGGACAGTGGTGAAGTAACTCGAACGACTTCCGTGTCCTTGGTCTCGAGGTGCATCTGGCAACCATCGCCGCAATAGTTGCAGGTGGTGGTGGTTTTCTTCATCTGCCAGGGTTTGTAAAGATATTTGGAGTACTTGTTCGTGATGGCGCCGACCGGACACACCGCCAGACAATCGCCGCAAAATTCGCAAGCCAGCGGTTGATCGCCCTTTGGTACGACTTGATTAAAGCCACCCTTCTTCATGAACTGCAGAGCATCAATCATCAAGACGTCTTTGCAGACATTTATGCACTCGGCGCAGGCTATGCAACGGTTCATATTGAAGTCGAGCACCAAGCTGCGTGTGTCTTCCGGGATGAATTTTTGTTTGGCATTGGCGAGGTTGGTTACGCCATGCTGAAAGGCCATGTCCTGTAGCTCGCAATGGCCGTCGGCATCGCAGACAGGGCAGTCGAGCGGATGAACAGAAAGATGCTTTTCAACTGCTTTCTTTCTAGCAGCGAAGAGGTCATCGCCTTCGGTGCGGACAACCATGCCGGCCGCGGCCTTGGCCGTACAGGAACGAACCGGCGCTTTCTTTCCTTCCTGCATGACGAGACACATGCCGCAGGATCCAAAGGGATCGAAGGTATAGTGATAGCACATGGCGGGAATGATCTTGCCCGTGCTGGCGATGACATCGTAGAGCGAGACACCGTCTTTTGCCGAGACCGTTCGTCCGTCTATGGACAGTTCGATCGTGGCGGCTTCGACGTCGGGATTGGTTGCTGGTTTCAAACCCATCTAATTACCTCAAGTCAAAAGCAAACGGTGGCGGTGCACACCGCTCCGCGCTCTTTCCTTTGCTGTATCGGTCTTCATCGATCGCATTCCCCCATGACGATATCGTACGTTCCGAAGATCGTCACGGCATCGGCGATCATGTAGCCTTTCGACATATGATCGAACGCTCCCATGTGGATAAATGAGGGAGCGCGGATTTTCAGTCGGTACGGTTTGCCGCCGCCCGTGCTGACGATATAGAAACCTAACTCACCTTTGTGAGCCTCTGTCCCGCAATAGATTTCTCCCGGTGGAGCGTTGAATCCTTGAGAGAACAATTTGAACTGCTGGATCATAGCTTCGAGGTTCGTGAACACCCGTTCTTTCGGAGGGAGCGTGACGCTGGGCACATCCGCCATAATCGGCCCCTCCTGGATTTGCTCGAGACATTGGCGGATAATCTTGACGCTTTCATACAACTCTTGCACGCGAATCCAATACCGGTCATAGGTGTCACCGTTCTTGCCGACCGGGACGCTGAATTCACATTTTGGATAGGCCGAATAGGGTTCGTACTTGCGAAGATCGTAATCCACGCCCGATCCACGAAGAGTGGGTCCGCTTAACCCAAAACTCAACGCATCCTCCGCTGAAATCACCGCCACGCCCTTCGTTCGCGCGAGCCAAATGCGGTTCTTCTCTAGGAAGATCACGTACTCATCAATCTTCGGCGGAAAATAATCCAGAAATTGTTTCAGTTTGGCGAACAGGGACGGTGTGAAGTCCCGCTCTACGCCGCCGATCCGATACCAGCTGGTAGTCAGGCGGGCGCCACACAATTCATCAAACCAATCCAGAAGAATCTCACGATCTCGGAAGCAATAGAAAAACACGGTCATCGCTCCGATGTCGAGAGCTTGCGTGCCGAGCCAGAACTGGTGTCCGATAATGCGTTGGATTTCCGCAACGATCGTGCGCAGATATTCGGCGCGGTCAGGCACCGTGATGTTCATTAATTTTTCGACGGCACGACAGTAGGCGAAGTTGTTGTACATCGCGCAGACGTAATCAAGGCGGTCCGTGTGCGGGATGAACTGGTGATAGGTTCCTTCCTCCGCCAGCTTTTCCACGCCGCGATGGAGAAAGCCCATGACCGGCGTTGACTTGACAAGTCGCTCTCCCTCCAGTTCGAGAATCACCTTAAGCACTCCGTGCGTGCTGGGATGTTGCGGTCCCATGTTCAGCAGGAGTTCTTCGGTCCGGAGCGTCGGAAGCGTCTCGCTTTCAGGATGCTCGGGATCGACCCTATAGACTGTGGTTCTTTGATCTTCGAACTGTGCCATGATTCTTCAATGCCTAAGGAAGTTCGCCCTAGCGCGTAGGCTCATCCAAGAACTCGAATGTATCCCGCCATCCTCTACCCCGGAGAGGAAAATCTTTGCGCAGAGGATAGCCTTCTTCATATTCGTCGGGCATCAAAATGCGGCGCAGGTCAGGGTGGTTGCGAAACCGGATCCCCATCATGTCGTACACTTCGCGCTCCATGAAGTCGGCGCCTTTCCAAACATCAGTCAAGGAGTCCACGATGGCATCCGATTCTGGAACCCGAGTTTTGAGGCGGATGCGCTGACGTGTCTGGATTGAATAGACCTCATAGACGACCTCGAATCGTTCCTCGTCATCAGGCCAATCCACCGAACTCACGTGGACAATATAATCAAACCTCAACGACGGGTCGTCCCGGAGAAATCGGGCTACGTCGTGCAAGGATTCCCGCTTGACGATGACGGCCACATCTCCGCGCCACTCCGTTGTCTTGCTCACCGCGCCGGGAAAAGTTTCCTGAACTCGTTTGACCAGCTCACTCATCGACTCCGCTCCTACCGCTCACACCTTCAGGGCGTCCTTCACTTCTTTCGGCTGAGTGAGGAACACGCGTTTCTGCATGATGCGCTCTTGAAGCTTGAGAATGCCATCAAATAGGGCCTCTGGAGTCGGGGGACAGCCAGGCACATAAATATCCACCGGCACAAACCGGTCGACTCCTTGGACCACGCTATAACTGTCATAAATGTTGCCGGATGTGGCGCACGAGCCCATGGCAATCACATACTTCGGCTCCGGCATCTGGTCATAAATCTTGCGAATGACCGGAGCCATGCGTCGACAGACGGTACCGGCGACGATCATCAGATCGGATTGGCGCGGAGAGGCCCGAAACACGCCCGCTCCATATCGATCCATGTCGTAACGGGAGGAAACTGCAGCGATCATTTCAATAGCGCAGCAGGCCAAACCAAATGTCATAGGCCATAAGGAACCCTTTCGAGCCCAGTTGACGGCCTTTTCAACGGTCAATGTAATGACATCGGGAGTTCCGTCCTTCTCGCGGCCTCCCAGCTGAATCAGTCCCATTCCAAAGCTCCTTTTCGCCAGGCATAGACATAGGCGACGAGGAAGAGTCCGATGAAAACCAACATTTCCACAAGCCCGATCAGACCGATCTTGTTGAACACGATGGCCCAGGGATACAAGAAGATGACTTCCACATCGAAAATGACGAACAGCATGGCGAAGATATAGTACCGAACGGGAAAAGGCATGCGAGCATCAGAAAATGGTTCAGAGCCGCATTCATAGGTAGACAGTTTCTCAGGCTCCGGATACCTGGGCTGAACGAAATAGCTGATCAATAGGGTGCCTGCGCCAAATGCAAAGGCGATGAATACGAAGAGCAGAATAGGAAAATATCGGCTCAGGTATTCTAATAGCAGCTCTGAACCAGCCATGGACACGAACCTTAATAGGTTTGAGGGCTTATAAGCTAATAAGGAGGACGGAATCTTAGCCCTTGGCCATTTTTAATAGCAAGCGCACAAAGGACCTAGGCCATCAGTCCCTAAAGTCCTAGAATGCGAATACTGTCCGATAGTTAGGAGGTCATCCGCATCTTGCCGGGGAGCCAATCCGAATAGCGGTATCGTGAGCCCTCACGCCGGCGATTAGCTGGAGTGCGGTTTATTCGCGGATCGTGGCATCATTTTGTTGGGCGGGGTTCTCAACTCACTTGGTGGAGACCCGGCAGTGATATCCCATTCGGAGGCCAGGGGGGTTGCAGGCCGAACTTTGGTTCTGCGGGGCACTTGAGTATTGATTCGCCGCTTCTCCGTTCCCATGCCCTGACCTCTCTCAACGCCACTGCACCAAGGGTTTTGCTAATACGGCTCACGGCAGGTGCAGAAGTTACGATAGCACCCGCTGCCTGCATCAATCAAACGATCAGGCGGCCGTTCTGTTTCTTGACAACCTTCTGCTGTTTGATAAGGTTGCTACAGGCAAACCCTCCCAGGTGTGATCACTATGAGGATATTACCCATGCGCGCCAGTCTGATTATCCTATCTTGCAGCCTCGCGGCCACTACGGCCATACCAACCTATGCTCAGAACGCTCAGAGCGTGCGGTTGGGTGAAGTCGCTTTGACCTTTGCCGCCGGGTCTATCAGGCAGGAGATGCCCTTGGAGGGAGTCGTCAATGTAATCACGGGGGATAATCAGACCTCCGGCAACCGAATGATGATCGGTTGGACGGGGACGGATACGCTATATCTCAAACTGAAAAATCCCGGTGACGCGGCCCTCGGCGATCTCTACACAGTCTACCGCCGCTCAAGTAAGGTGTTTCATCCCATCACTAAGCAGTACCTCGGGTATATCATCAACCGACTGGGCGTAGTGGAAGTGATCCAATTGGATCCGAAGCTGGTTGGGGTGCGCGTCGTTCGATCTTACTCCCCGATTTCGCCTGGCGATGCGGTGATGCGGTTTACGCCGCCGGCTATGGAGCATGAGGTCGATACCGGTACGCCCGCAGGTGATGTCGAGGCGATGGTTATCGCATTGCAGGCCGACAAGAACATGTCACTCGTATCTCAGGGAAATCTGGTCTACATCGACAGGGGACGAGCGGACGGTCTCCGCGCGGGTGATTTCCTGGAGGTGATTCGCACTGGTGGCGGCTTACCCGAGCGGAGGGTCGGCACTGTGAAAGTTCTCTCGACGGAGCCCCACACGGCCGCGACGGTGTTATCCCAAGCGACATCACGAGTGCTGGTTGGCGATCGACTCCGGTCCAAAGCGGTATCTTTAATGGAGGCCATGTCGTCTGGAAGTGGGGACGCGAATGGTTCGTCAGCCCTTGTGCAGCGGGAGAAGGTAGCGAGTGTGGGAAGCGTGCCTCTTCCAGTAGATCCTCAATTCCTCAGCAACGTACGCATCGATCGCGCGCGTCGAGGGACGGTCATCAATCTGGATGACCTGGCGGATCAGCTGGAGTATGAATCAGGAGAAGTGAAGGTGATGCCCGCGGGCATACCCATTCTCCAGCAGTTGACCGATTACTTAAAGGCGACGGCCCTCCATCAGCAGGTTCGAGTGGAAGGTCATTCTGACAATATGGAGATCGGTCCAACACTCAAGGGCCGGTTTCCCACCAATTGGGAGTTGTCCAAAGCGCGCGCGGCCGGTATCGTGCGATATCTCATCGAGAAGGGTGGCATGGACTCGGCCAAAATTTCTGCGGTTGGATATGGAGCCAGTCGCCCCGTCGCGAGCAATGCGACCGATGAGGGCCGCAGGAAAAACCGCCGCATTGAGCTCGTCATCGAAACGTCTGAAGAGGTACCGACGGCACAGCCGGTGAGCACCCCTCTACCTGAGGAACGATCCAACGCAGCGCAGGTGAGTTTTAACGAAACGGACGTGCAGCCGATTGATCAGGCAGGTTCGGCACCAACGCCCGCAACTTCGTTTGAACCTGCCGCTTCAGATGCACAGTTGGATCGTGGCGCTCCTCCTGCGGAAATGGCTCCACCCGGCGCGTCGACGGGAGCAGAGCCTACGACCGTTCAGCCTGGGTTATAGATAACCGCGTCGGCTGGATTCTCTCCCGGGATGCCGGTCGCCCGACAAGTCTTCTGTTTTCAGGGTTCGCTCAGAAGCCTTCCGCAGTGCGAGATGCCCTGAACCTCTTTCCATCTAGTCCGTCATTGTTGCCCATATCCTGTGTTGCTAGAATAGTGGATGCTCGACCAGCGTCCATCTGCGGCATCTACCGCTCCCGCTACTCCCTCCCCAGTCTATGTCGACGTGGTCTTGCCACGCCGGCTACACCGCCCCTTTACCTATCTGATTCCGGCTGAGCTCAAAGGCAAAGTGGTGGTCGGAAAGTCTGTCATTGTGCCATTCGGTTCCCAAGATCTTCATGGCTTAGTCATTGCCGTGCATTCATTGCTACCGTACGGGGCGCCCGATCGTGGACTAAAAGCGATTCGTTCGCTCGCCGCCGAGTCTTCAGGACAAGACCTGACCTCCAAACAAGTAGAGTTGAGCCGGTGGGTGGCCGAACGGTATGCCGCACCATGGGGCCAATGTATCAAGCTGGTTTTCCCTCCGACCAGGCCTTGCGACCAGGCCAGGTTTCGGTATCTGCCGACGGAGCAGGGGTTGGCCTGTTTGTCCTCCCCCGCAGAATTAGGCGAGGTCGAAAGGCAATTGCTGCAGCGCCTCTTGCGCCGCCCTAAAGGCATCGCGGCGACTACCCTCATGCAGGCCGACAAAGCACGTGTCCTGCCGGCATTGGAGGGCTTGGTCAGCAAAGGATTGATTGTTTGCCAGAATGTCGAGGCCAATCCGCGAATCCCTCGCGCCAGCAAGGACATGCTTGTGAGGGAGGGGCAAGAACGTCCCCAGCAGGGAATGTATGATTTAGCGATATCCCTACCGTCTGAGGCGGCGGCCTGGCCCGCGACTGTGAGCCAGGCGTTATCGGGTGGCTCCTATATGCCCCTGCTGCTCCAGACCGGGGTGGACACCAGACTATGGTGTCTGTTGCAGGCCGTGGAGGAGACGCAACGGCATGGCCGGCGCGTGTTGATCATCACGGGTGATGTGGAGAACGCGAGCCGTTTGGCTGATGCCCTCGCGTCCGCTGGCGAGCGCCCGTTGCTGGTGCATAGTGGCTTATCCGAGAGGGACCGGGCGGCAGGCTGGACATCGATGCGGAATGCTTTGGTGAAGATCGTAGTGGGCACCCGCATGGCAGCCTTTGCGCCTATAGAGGGACTGGGTATGGTTTGGGTGGAGGGAGAAGACGACGACTCGCTGAAAGAGGAACAGGTGCCTCGCTATCATGCGCGTGAGGTGGCTCAGCGGCGCGCCCTCTGCGATCAAGCATTGCTGGTTCTGGCCTCAAGCCATCCCTCCCTGGAGACCCGGTTGGCAGTGCACAGAGGGGAGATGACATCCTGTATCTTCAGCAACCAGACAGCCGCTCCCCGTGTGGAGGTGATTGATTTAAAGATACATGCCAGCGACTGCGGGGCGGGCATGGTGTTGTCGCCTCCCCTGTGCGATGGCCTTCGTGAAGCGATGCGGCAGAATGCTCTTGGGATTGTGTATCTGAACCGCAAAGGCTTTGCCACTGTTCTGCATTGTCGAGATTGCGGGGCGATGCCGAAGTGTGAGGCCTGTAGTGTCACGCTGACGTTTTTTAAACGCCAAAATCACATGCGGTGCCATTATTGCGGGCGAACCAAGTCCGTACCGGATCAGTGCAACCAGTGCCAGTCTCTAAAGCTAGAGCCGGTGGGATCGGGCACGGAACGAATTGAGGAGGCGGTCCGGCGAATGTTTCCGCAGGCGCGCGTTACGCGGGTGGATGGCGATACGATCCGACGCCCGGCCGATGCGCGTGCGTTTGCCCGTCTGCTTGCAGGCGGCGACCTGGATATTGTGGTTGGCACGCAGATGTTGTTTCGGTTGGGTCTCCACGCACAGGCTGCATTTGTGGCCGTGCCGGACGCGGATGCCGGCCTCTATGTTTCTGATTTTCGATCGGCAGAGCGCATGTACCACAGCCTCATCGATGCCGTGGCACTGGCTCGACCCGCTCATGCGGGAGGGGTCGCCATGGTACAGACCCGTTTCACGGATCACCATGCGATAGGGGCCTTGGTTCAAGGTGATGATGCGCTCTTTGTGGAAGCGGAGCTAGTGTTTCGGCAGATGCTCCACTATCCGCCTTACGCGCATCTCGTGAGACTGGATGTGTCCGGGACGCTTGAACCAGTGGTGGCGGAGGCAGCCAGTCGGTGGGCGGGATTGTTACGGACGGAGGTCGCCAGGCTACCGGTATCACAATCGAATCAAGGCCCGTTGTCGGTTCTTCCTCGGGGTGTGTCTGGTATAGGCGCAGAGGAGCAGCAGACCATGATTCTTGGACCTTCACCGGCGCCCCACGCCAGGGCGAGAGGTCGGCACTGTTGGCAAATCCTGTTGAAGACTCTGGCGCCTGAGACAGGAACGGAGTTGGCCATTCGAACTCTGGAGGCGATCGAGCGGGGATCGCGACGCGGCGCGCTTCGGTTCGATATCGATGTAGATCCGGTCAGTATGGGGTGATGCGCATCACCCGCGTGCCCGTTTTCCTTTTTTCCCTACCGTACCGGATGGCGTGCTTAAGGGAGGAGCAGGCGGCGTGTTCCGTTCCCGCACACGTTTGAACAGCCCGAAGGCAAAAGTCACCCAAAAGACCGATGAGAACAGGCCAAAGAGAACGGCGTTCAGAATCGTTCCCATCTGCTCTTCAGTAGGCTCACTTCCTCCCATGCGGATTTGAATCATGGTTACGATGGGCCACGTCATGCTCTCAATTCCAAGCGTTAAGGTCGTCCAGGCCCAGATCGCTCCGATGCCTCGCCCCTGCCACCAGAGGAAGGTGGTTGCGCCAGCGGCAAAGATAAGCGTCCAGATCGAGGACAGCTGCTCCCACATCAGGGATGCCCCGACCGCGACTACGAGCCCGCCGAGCAGCGCATGTAATTGCGGAGTCCACCACATCATGTCCGATTCCACTCTTTCCGGTGAACGGGCAAGTAAAAGGGTGTCAGTGTGCGGATCGGTCGGCAGGAAGTCAATGCGATGCTTGCGCGGAGCGATGGCTAGGCACTGATACGGGTGGCTGGGTGGTCAACGGGCAATCTCGGTCTGAACGGCGTCCAAGAGTTGTTGCATCTCGAACGGCTTTTGAAGCGTGCGACGAGCCCCCAGCATGCGGGCCACGTCCAGAAAGTTCAGAATCCCGATCATGTCGCTGCCGCCCGTGATGGCCATAATCCTCGCTTCCGGAAATTCTCGACGCAACGTCAAAATGCTCTCGAGGCCGTCTTGGTCGGGCATCAGGATGTCCATGATGACCAGATCTGCGGGCGATTGCCGGTACCAAGCGAGGCCTTGCTTGCCGTCAGCCGCTTCCTGGACGTGATAACCGGCCTGCTCCAGCGTTTCTCTAATGAGGCGGCGTATCGCCTCTTCGTCGTCCACGACTAAGACCGATGGCATAACGCTCCTCGCAGAAGTCCACTACTGTAAGAAATCGACATGTGTGCGCGCTAGGTAATGAGATGAGAAATGTAGGTATGTGAGTAGCGTCTCACCGTCCCTTTGAATTTACCGCTCCTTGTCTCGCTCGGCAAGGAATTCCTTCCGCTCCGTAACGGGGGAAATTCCTTCTCGGGCCGGTTCATTCGCAACCGCTGTTTCGGGGTTGGAAATCGCGGGTAGGTACACCTCGATGGTGGTGCCCTGTGCCACCGTACTGGTGGCGCGGAAAGTTCCGCCATGCTCGCTCACAATATTTTGAACCTCAGAGAATCCGACGAGGGGTCCATCTCCTCCGGTGCTAGGAATCAAGAATGGATCGACATGATGCGGAAGAACATCAGAACTATGCCCCTCACCCGTATCAGAGACCGTCAGGCGCACATAGTGACCGGGCGGGAGCGGCAGATCATGATCGTTACCGGGAGCGGCGAGGTGAATGTTGTCCAAATGCACCTCGAGAATTCCACCGGTCGTGCTCATGACCTGTTCGGAATGCGCTAAGAGGCTGACACAAACCTGGTGAATCTGGGTTGGATCGGCGTGTATGGGTTTCGTCGCTCCAGATATCCATTCTCGAAGGGTAATGTTGTCGGGTAACCGGCCTCTCAAAATACGGAGAGTTTCTTTCAGCAGGATGTCCAGGGAAATAGGCTGTTTTGTGTGGTTTCCCTGGCGGCCGAACAGGAGCATTTGAGTGACCAAGTCACGGGCCCGTTTTGAAGCGAGCACGACTTGTTGCAAGTGCCCGTGGGCACGGCTGTCCGGCGCGAGGAGGGGGAGAGTCAAATCTGAAAACCCCATGATGGCGGTGAGACAATTGTTGAATTCATGGGCAATGCCGCCCGCCAGTGTCGCCATGGCCGCTGTTTTTTTTGCCTGCCGTAGTTGGGCGGATGTCTGGTTCTTGGCAGTGACATCGGTGAGGACCACTTGTACCGCGGCCTGTCCGTCAAACAAGATTGGCGCGGAGATCATCTCCACGTCGACATGGGATCCGTCGGGTCGCACAAACTGTCGTTCGGTGGGAGCCGTTGGCGTGGAGGCGCTGGGATGTTCCGACGACGTCAACCCTCGGATGAATTCTTCTGAGAAACATTCGGAGAGAGGGCGTCCCTCAAGGTCATGAGCCGAGCTCATTCCGAAGAGTCGGACGCCGGCTTGGTTAAGAAACAACAGGGCTCCCTCGGCGTGAACCAGGATGGCATGAGGGGACAGGAGAATTAGGCTACGGTACCGTTCTTCGCTCGCGTGCAGGGCTTCCATGGCCAATTGTCGCGGGGTGACATCACGGACCATACCCACGTATCCGGTCGAGGTATCTCCGTTGGTTCGCAGGGGGAAGGCTTCCGCCATGACCCAGCGGATTGAGCCGTCTGGACGTTGAAACCGGAATTCCCGTGCGAAGCTGCGATGGTCGGCGACGGCTCCTGCCCATTCGGCGCTGATGACGTCATAATCGTCCGGAGAGAGAGCATTGATCCAGGATTCACCCGCGGTGGGTGTGGCTGGAAGTCCGGCCATGCGGCGCAGTCGGTCGTTGATATATAAGGTGTGGCCTTCGGGGTCAGACAGGAAGATGCCGATCGACGCTTCGCCCGAGAGCGTACGAATAAACGCTTCGATCGCCGATTGTCCGGCAGGGGGAAAGGCCGCTATGAGTTCCCGTGAACTCACGCGCCTGTTCTCACAGTCTTACGGCCGTGTTGATTCATCGAACAGAGTCTCCAGACTTGTCATGGCGGAACGAGACGCGAGACTGCATATTACCATTATGGCCTCAGAGGCCGGTAGAGAAGATTGACAATTTGCATGGTAATTGGGATCTGGCTGGATAGGGCCGTTTGTCTGTGAGCACCGGCCGTGGTCGTTGCGATTTGAATCGTACGCACGCTCCCCTACAGCTTATAGGGCTGAGCGCTGTTCACTCTATGTTCACTATCCAGGGAGGAAGACGTATTCGGAATCAGATCGGTCGCCCGACAAGGTTGGACCCAGCCCGCGATGTACAACATATCAGAAAGGACCAGCTGTCAGGAGCGAGGTGTGATGACGCGCCCCCGGTGAAATTGCGCGCACCAGATGAGGATTGAGATTCGTGCCGGAGGCGGGAGTCGGCGCCCTTCACGCCTGGTGTTTGTCTCCTGCCGCACCGTCCCGTATGTCACACCTTTTGCCCTATCCTTCCTGTTATCTCGGATGGTCTGTAGTGGGTAGTTCGTTGGCCTATCGCTAGCCTATGAGGGCAATGGGCGCTTTGCTCCCCCTGATTTTCTGACCCGCTTCTGGCCCTTGTTCTCACCATCGTCTCTTCCGCGGCACGCAGTATGATGCCGGAAGCATGAAACGACGAAAACTCATCACTCTCACAAGGCGCTATGGAACCCACGAGGCCCTTTTTAAAAGGCGAAGGCACTTGCGGGAATTGGTGTGGGAAGACTTCCTGACGGTAAGACGGGTCAGCAGTAGTGTTCTGATGGGTATTGTTCAGGGGCAACGCGTGAGCCATCCGGGTGAAAGCTTGAGTCAGCATCGATGGTTACCAGCTCGCCGGACAGGCTCTTCTGCATAGAGCGTGAGGGTTGGTATCGATGGAGATGCTCGTAAAGCCTGTGCAGGCGCACTCTCCATGAGGCCGCCAGTCGAGTTTTCCTCTATTGAGACGAGAAGATTGAACTTCATGTGAGGGAAGACCCGATGGAAGTGAAGCAGAATTGTCGCGAAGTAGGGCAGCCAAGGCCGAAGTCTTTGTCAGACTGCGCGATCGAGCATTATTGGAAAGTACGAATATCATGAGAATTTCAAAAAACAATCGCGCACGTTGCTCCTGCGCAGGAATGAGGCGTTAGACGAGGCGGTGGGCACTTCTTGGCGAGGTTCGGGTCCATTTCGCACCAATTTACCAGCTCGGAGCTCAGGGGTAAAAGGGAAAATCTTTTAGCATAGACTTCCGACTCGTAGTAGATAGTGGTAGGGCAACCTCCAAACCTCACTCCAGAGACTGTTGGAGTGGGGAGTTTTTCATAGGGTCAATTGGTCCGAGCTGTAAAAGGAGTGGCCCCTAGGCAACATTCCAGGTATAGGGTCGCAGGCTCTCGTGGTTCGTATGTTATCCTTTGAAGGCAATGAGCTCAGCGACGCGGGTTTCGCGCCGGCATGGAACCGGCCGGACCTGAGTGAGTGACTCTTCGGGTCACAGGGAATCCAGCCTTTTCGCGACATGACCAAGGATGTTTGGATCACTGACACGAACACCAGATGACAATGGCTCATCCTGATCAACTTGTGCCGCGAAGTGCCTTATCCCGATATCACCCGAAGCTCAGGGCGATCCCCTACCGTGCAGACGTTGGGAGCAGCTAAGTTTTTAGGGGCCGACCTAGCGTTCCTGAAGCGGGTGAGTAGGAAGGACCTATTGACGGCTGTTCAGACGAAGCTGCGCAATGTATACCGCTAAGACAAGTTGGGCGTGCCCTTTCCCGGCATCGCGTGAGGACCGCCAATCCATGGCAGTCAATGGTAGCTACGAGGACAGCGCATGCTGACATTTTCCAACTTCACCCTCCCTGAGCTCACAGAAGTGCTCAGCACGCTCCGCAAAACCGGCGGTGGGGCGGGTAGCATGGAAGAGGCGGCGAACCGCATGGTCCGCTATTTCCACGAGAGCTTTATAGACGCGAGTACAGGGGAGCGATCCTGCGCCCTTGTTCGATTCTTTGTGACGCGGCCTTATGGCAATCTAGATGCTGAACTTCAATCACACGCACGAATGATGCTCGGCGAAATAGCAGAGCTGCCTACGCATAAATGTCTTGTGCTGCTGGCGACTGCAGGGGATCAACCGGAGTGGAACGACCGACAATCTTCAAAACGTCACCAAATTTTTCCGCTTCCGAGCGAAGAAATTGTTTCAAGTCTTCCAATGATCTCCCAACTGATTACACAGCTTGGCATCGATGTGAGATGTGTGCTGCGTCCGACCCGTTCGACGCTGTTGATGGCAGAGCAGAATGCCTTCAATGTTTTTCATGTCCCCGTTGCACAGGGGAGTCCATATATCCCTGCCCAGCAAGCGTTTGTGATTCCCTACGGCATTCAATCGGTCCTTGGATTTGGCGGCCTCCTCTCGTCCGGCGAACTTTTCACGCTCATCCTTTTTAGCCGGACGGCGATTTCCCAGGAGACTGCCTTGTTATTTAAACCCTGCGCCCTCGCCGCAAAAGCGGCCCTCCTGCCGTTCGATCGGGATGATCGAGTATTTGCAGGCTCGACTCACCAAGCGGAGGCTTCGCCTGCTCCTGCAGCACCGACAGTCGATCAGTTGCAATCCGAAACCTTCGTGCTCGAACAGTTACTCGACATCTATGAGCGCACCGTTCACGAGCAGGCGTCGCGCCTGGATCGGGCCTTACTGGAAGCACAGGCTTCTACGCGTGCCAAGTCGGCTTTTCTGGCCGTCATGAGCCATGAAATCCGGACACCCATGAATGGCATTATGGGGATGACGGAGCTTCTCTTGGATACCACCCTCACTTCGGAGCAGCGCGACTATGCTCAACTGGTGCAACGGTCCAGTGAAGCTCTACTGACGATTATCAACGACATTCTCGACTTTTCTAAATTCGAGGCGGATGGACTTACATTAGAAACCATCGATTTTGACCTCGGCACGACCATCGAAGACACCTTAGACACCTTAGCGGAGCCGGCTCAGCGTAAAGGCTTGGAGTTGGGATGCTTGCTCCACGCGGAAGTGCCCACGGCACTTCGGGGCGATCCGGGTCGCTTGCGCCAAATCCTCATCAATCTGATTGGTAATGCCCTCAAATTTACCCATCAGGGTGAGGTGGTGGTGACCGTTACGCAACAGCAGGCAGAGGCCGAGCGAGTCCTGCTTGAGTTCGCCGTGAGCGATACGGGCATCGGGATGGCCCCCGAGACACAGGCACGCCTCTTTAAACCGTTTTCTCAAGGCGATACGTCCACTACACGGAATTTCGGTGGCACGGGATTGGGTCTCGCCATTTGCAAGCAGTTGGTAGAGCGGATGGGAGGAAAAATCGCTTTGGAGAGTGCGCCCGGGCGCGGCAGCACGTTTCGGTTCACCCTGTGGCTGGCCAAGCAGCCCGCGCGCGATCATCTGGAGTCCCTGCCTCGCGAGTCACTCGATGGCTGCCGGATCTGCATCGTGGACGATAACTCTACAAGCCGACGTATTCTCGAACAGTTTGGTGCGAAATGGAGGGCTCAGACCGCGAGTGCCTCGGATGGGCTGGCCGCCCTCGCTCTGATGAGGGCCGCGGCGGCCGGCGGAACTCCCTTCGATGTGGCCATTCTCGATCTGCAGATGCCTCATATGGACGGATTAGAAGTCGCTCGTGCGATCACTTCCGATCCTGCGCTTCGTACGTGCCGCATGATCCTGCTAACGTCCATCGGGGTGCAGGGGCAGGCGGAGCAAGCCAAAGAGGCGGGAATTGCTGCGTATCTGACGAAGCCCGTTCATCGCGCAAACCTGTACGACTGTCTCCGCAGGTTGTTAGGCAAGCCGGCTGACTGTTCGGAGAGTACAGTGCAAGGGCGGACTTTGGAACCCTCCCAGGACGTCTTGCTCACACGCCACGTGCTCAGCGAAGTCGCGAGGGCAACGCGCTCCCGTATCCTGGTCGCAGAGGACAACATTGTGAACCAAAGGGTCGCCGTGGGACAGCTGGAGAAGCTCGGGTACCGTGTGGAGGTTGTGACGAACGGGCGAGAAGCGATCGAAGCCGTCTCTCGCGTTGAGTACGCGCTGGTTTTTATGGATTGCCTCATGCCCGACATGGATGGCTTTGAAGCGACGGCATTGATTCGAGAGAACGAGCGCAAACGAGGCGGCTTGCGACGGCCGATCATTGCGATGACTGCGAACGCCATGCCTGAGGATCAGCATAGGTGTCTGGCGGCCGGCATGGACGACTATTTAAGTAAGCCCGTGAAGCAGCCAGATCTTATTCGAGTGCTCGATCGATGGATCCCTGACACGTCATCCTCCACGGGGTAGCTGCAAAAACCAGTGGTCTGCGTGGCATGTACCTAGCGTCCTCACAATCCTTGCACCACACCGAAGTCTAGCGCTCGAACAGTCCACACCAACTGGAAACTCCATTCACCAAGGGACGCTTTCGGCACTCCCGGCCTACCGGCGATGACGAGAAGCGACCCGGCCAATTCCCCACCCGTCCCGGCACCACCGAGGCCGATATGAGATTCTCCCGGATGAATTTGAACCGAGTGGCCATGGCATCCTTCCCCAGTGAATTGCGTAAACCCGCTGTATACAAACTCACCCGGTGTTCTGAGCAAGCGAGGACCTTGGCTCATGTCCGGGAATAGCGGCGAGCGGGTTCGCACGATCGGTCGAGGCCGGTGGCCTCTTGCCGGGCCGCGGGTGTTTTTCTGTGGAGACAGTCACATGCCGGGACTGCCTGCCGAATTCAGACGAGCGAGGTTCTGTCGCTAGTCTCCTCCTGAGCCTGACAGCTGTTTTTTCTAAAAAATGAATGGGGAGAGAGATCTTTACCAAAGAGTGAGAGTAATGGAACGTGAGGACTTTGAAATGGCAGTGAAGTGGATAAAGTCCCGAACCGCACACGTGGCAGACAGGTCCTCACGACGGACCTCAGCCGTTCATAAAACCCGAGATACGTTCCACATCTGATCGGGACGCTCTGCCAGTTGGAATGAAGGACGGGGACGTCAGTTACTCAAGTGGTGAGGCGTGCCAGAAAGTAGGCCAGTACTCGTTTTGCGTCATCACAGCCCAAGGGAAGTCTACCAGCATGGTCTGGGGCCAGGGCTTCCCGACGACCCTCGTTCCCTCTGTTAAGGCTGTTCATTGACGCTTGAGTCTATCGGGCTCTGAGGGCGAGACGCCGACGCGTCCGTATAATGGATGGTCGCAAACGGGGGGAAAGCTTTAGAGCGAGCCCGACTGTTCACTCCCTTGGCAATTGACTGTGGAAACGACATAATCAATTGCTCGGACAGATGGGCCTGAATTTTGGTGCCGAAGGCGGGACTTGAACCCGCACGGCTTGCGCCACACGCCCCTCAAACGTGCGTGTCTGCCATTCCACCACTTCGGCAACTGAGTGCACCTTCATCGACAGCTGAAGCATGATGCGTACAACTGAGGGGTAGCGGTAATACTCCATCCGCCGTGCGCGCATCTGCTTCAAGGGAAGCGCATTATAGGAGTGGTCCAAAATGCTTGTCAATCAACTAGTTGTCCGGTAGAATCTAACGCGGGCTGCGCGGGCACCTCGTAATTCTTCCCATAATCATAGCGAGCAATGGGTCTTTTTCGAGATGACACCTCTCTCATCTCCACATATTTCCCACACGAGGCGACACACAGCGATCGCAGCTCTGTTTGACGTCGACAACACGCTGCTTCCCGGGCAGGCGAGCGAAGTGCGGTTTTTTCGCTTTCTCTGGAGACGGGGGCTTGTCGGGTGGCGTGAGGTCTGGGCTAGTGGAGAGTGGTTGCTGCGTCAAATGCCTCCCGTCTCATTACATCCTCTGCGAGAGAGGAAGGTGTATCTCACCGGAAAAGCCGTGGCCGACATCGAGTCGCTTGCCGTGGAATTCTGTCGTTCCCAAATTGTTCCCTGTCTCTCGGCGCAAGCGTTGTCTCGTATGGACGAACATCGTCGGGCAGGCCATCACATCGTGTTGGTGACGGGGTCCCTCGAATTTCTTATGACGCCATTGGCCGCATTGCTCGACGTCTCAACGTTGCTGGCCGCAAAACTGGAGCAGCGGCAATACCGGTTCACCGGGCAGGTTTGCGCCCCTCTGCCGTATGGACACGGCAAACGGGAATTAATCACCCGCTTAATGGAAGAGTCGGGCATTGATCTGGAGCAGTCGTTTGCCTATGGCGACAGCCCCGGCGATGTGGAACTGCTTCGTATGGTGGGTCATCCGCTCGTCGTCAACCCTATCCGCGGGATGGCTGCAATCGCGCGTCGTCATGGATGGCCAGTGACGACGTGGAGATGAGGCAGCCAGTCATCGTCGGCATCACTGACGCCATTACCATGATCAGGGTCACCGAAATTTTCCACAGTATCCAGGGAGAGTCCACCTACGCCGGTCGGCCTTGCCTGTTCGTCCGATTGACGGGCTGCCCATTGCGCTGCACCTGGTGCGATACCGCCTATGCGTTTCACGGCGGGCGGGATATGACGGTGGACGAGATTGTGGCGGAGGCCCGCACGTACGAGTGCCCGTTGGTGGAAGTCACCGGAGGTGAGCCTTTAAGCCAGCCAGGCTCGCCGGAACTGCTCAGTCGGCTTTGCGACGAAGGATTCGAGGTCCTTTTGGAAACCAGTGGGGCGATCGATACAACCGCTGTCGATCGGCGGGTGCATGTCATTCTCGACGTCAAATGTCCGGGTAGCGGTATGACTGACAGGATGCACTGGCCAAACCTCGAACGACTAACGTCGAAGGATGAGGCGAAATTCGTGATCAAAGATCGGGCCGACTACGAATGGGCGCGCGAGGTGGTCAGCCGCGAGGCACTTCCTATGCGCTGTCCGGTGCTCTTTAGTCCCGTGTTCGGAGAACTTGAACTGCGCCAACTGGCGGAGTGGGTACTGGCCGATAAGTTGCGGGTACGCTTCCAGGTACAACTGCACAAGTACATTTGGTCGCCGGAAACGCGAGGGGTCTAACCCCTGGTGCTTGGTTTCCAGAAACGACTCGCGTCTATAGGGCGTTGCGGTACATTTCCTGATGAGGATTCGTAAGTGCGAGGCAAGAGGCAAAGAGTTGGAGGATCGATGAAGATTATCCAGGTTGAAGGACAGGTTGGAAGGGCGGAGAACGAAGCGGCCGAGGTATTGGTGTTGCTCCGTTGCGAGGGCGTGTGGGGGCATTCTCAAGAGGCGGCCGCCATTGATGCCGAACTCGGGGGGCAATTGACCAAGTTGGTGAACCGTGGAGAATTCGAGGGCAAGCTCGGGGAAGGACTGCTGGTCCATACCCAGGGAAAGGCCAAGGCCATACGGTTGCTGCTCGTGGGGTTGGGCAAAGAATCGGATCTTAGGCTGGATGCGTTCCGCCAAGCGCTGGGGATGGCGGTGAAACGTGTCCGCCAGGCTAAGGTCACGTCGTTTGCGGTGGTGCTGCCGGAAATGGTCCCGCATGAGAGGTCTGTGTTGGATGTGGCGCAGGCCTTGGTGGAAGGAGCCATTCTTGGCAACTACCAGTTTACGGCCTATCGGAGTGCCAACGGATCCAAGCCTATCGACGTCGAACGCCTCACGCTGTATACATCTCAACGGGCGCAGCTTCCGCAGATCACAGAGGGTATTCGGCGAGGCGTGGCAACTGCTGAAGCCACGGTCCTCGTCCGCGACCTGTGCAACCATCCATCCAATGTCATGACACCGACACGCATTGTCCGTGAAGCGCAGGTGGTCGCGAAGGAATCAGGCGTTCGCCTGAAAGTCCTCGAACAAAAAGATATGGAGAAGCTCGGGATGGGCGCGTTGCTGGGGGTGGCCCGAGGCAGTCATGAACCGCCGAAGTTCATTATTCTTGAGTATAAGGGTGCAAAGGCGAAGAAGGCAGAAAAGCCGGTCGTGCTGGTCGGAAAAACCATCACGTTCGACACCGGTGGCATTTCTCTTAAGCCGGCTGAAAACATGGAGCACATGAAAGCCGATATGACCGGCGGCGCCGAGGTTCTGGCGACCATGCGGGCTGCGGCGCGACTCAAGTTGCCCCTGCATCTCATCAGCATTCTTCCGGTCGCTGAGAACATGCCGGGTGGTCGCGCGATGAAGCCGGGGGATATCGTGACCACCCTCTCCGGAAAGACCGTCGAAGTCCAAAACACCGATGCCGAAGGCCGATTGATTCTTTCAGACGGCTTGGCTTATGCCACCCGCTTTAAACCGGCGGTATTGATCGATATCGCGACGCTGACGGGTGCCTGTGTGGTGGCACTCGGGCAATTCGCCATCGGCATGTTCGGTAACGACGAGCAGGCCAAGGAGCAGGTCCGGAAGGCCGGCTTGCGAGCGGGTGAACGGGTCTGGGAGATGCCGTTGTGGGAGGAGTATTTCGAACAGCTGCGTAGTGACGTGGCCGACATGCGGAATATCGGCGGTCGCGGGGGTGGCATGATTACCGCTGCTCTCTTCCTGAGCAAGTTTGTGGGTGATTGCCCATGGATTCATTTGGACATCGCGAGTACTGACTGGAGCGAGCGGGAACGGGCTTACCTGCCGAAGGGGCCGACCGGGATCGGAACGCGGCTCCTCATCCAGTTTCTCATCGACCGCACGTTGCCGTAACCGGCTCAAAAGCCGCGTTCGGGATGAGCGCCGGTCCATACGATCGTCACAGTGGGGTCAGATGACATTACGGGAACAGATAGGCCAACTTTTCATGATGGGTTTCACTGGAACTACCGTCACGGGGGAGTTGGCCTCGTGTCTGAAGGTCTACCCGCCGGGCGGCGTCATCTTTTTTAGACGAAACCTGGAGTCGCTCCCGCAAATCGTCGATCTCACCAACGGACTGCAGAAGCTCTCGCCCCGTTCCCCCCTGCTTATAGCGATAGACCAAGAAGGGGGTCGGGTGTCTCGTCTCCCGGGCGAGTTCACAATCTTTCCTCCCTGTGAGCAGCTCGGGCAGTGCAATTCCTATGAATTGGCCTATTCAGCGGCGGCCACCATCGCGACAGAATTGCGGTCTGCAGGGATCAACATGAACATGGCTCCGGTCTTGGACGTCAACAGCAACCCGGACAATCCTGTGATCGGCGACCGGTCGTTCGGCGCTACGCCGGATCTCGTGGGTGAAATGGGTTTGGCGACCATTGCAGGGTTGCAGGACAACAAAGTTATCGCCTGTGGCAAACATTTTCCCGGACATGGGGATACGTCCACCGATTCCCATAAGGTCCTACCGGTCGTCGCTGCTGATGTGCATCGGCTACAGAGTACTGAATTCCCTCCCTTCCAACAGGCGATTAAATATGGTGTGGCGAGCCTCATGACGGCTCATGTCCTTTATCGTGCCCTGGATTCTGAGGCTCCGGCGACCTTGTCTCCCGTGGTCATTCAGCATCTGCTGCGGAGTGAGTTTCGGTATGATGGGGTGGTGTTCACGGACGATCTGGAAATGCACGCCATCATCGATCACGACGGAATCGGTGAGGCATCGGTTCGGGCATTTGTGGCAGGCTGCGATGTCTTATTGATCTGCAAGGACCAGGAACGGGTCATGACAGCAATGCAGGCAATGGAAAAGGCCGTGCAAGATGGTCGGATCACTCAAGAGCGGTTGGAGCAATCGCTGATGCGGGTCGCGCGGTTGAAGGCGCGCTTCCTTGGGCAGTACAAACCCGCTACGATTTCTGACGCGCGGCTGATCGTCGGCTGTCGTTCGCACAAGGCCCTGCTTGAGGCATGGCAGACGGCTTACGAACGGGCACCGAAGCCCAAGTTCCTCGATATCAACGAGCCCGCATCCTCTCACGATTCGCCGGTGACCCATGTGTGAGCAAGGGGCTTGTCCTGGTTCCGTCGCGCGGTGGGGGGATAATATCCGGAAAGTGCTTTTTCGAAGGATTGAGAGAGACGACCCGACGTCTGCGGGGTAGAATGAACGCCGAGACGACGGTCGCTGGATTTTTGCGCGTCAATCTGATTCACTGCTGTTCCATTCCAAACGGTACCCCATCCGATAGAGGCAGCATGGCGATTAAAAAAGGCGACATTCTCGACGAACGAAAACGCTATCCGGATTCCTGTGGTCTGGTGGTCAAGTGTGCCGGCGGCGGTGCGGGATTTGAGAAGATCCGGTGTTGTGGACATGAATTGACCGAGGAGGACGTGGTTCCCGATGTCATTACGTCGAGAGGGCGTAAAAAAGGGGCATTGATCCCTGGAGCCATGCTGGAGGAGAAGCGGCAGTTTGCCGACTCCTGCGGTTTACGCGTCATGGTGATCGACGGGGGTGCCGGTCTGGAAGGTATTGACTGTTGTGGCCATACCATTACGGCCGAGGCGGTCAACGACTTGAAGTTCGGTCGACCGCCAGAGGAGCCGCCGATGACGACAGGTCCTGCAGGGATGGCATGATGCAATCGCCGATGTCTCTCGGTCCAAAGGATAAGTCGCGCCCCGCAACCACCATGCAGTCATTGCTGAGCTTCATGGACCGGCTCGACCGGCTGGGCTACGTCGCGGCAGGATTCAGCCTTCTCGTCCTGGGCATGATTATTTTCTCTCATGCCTGGTACATTTTCCTTACCAGGCCTGTGCAGATGGGCGTGCTTCCGGCCGGTCTCAAATTATTGAATGATCTTTTGCTGGTGATCATTCTTCTTGAATTGTTCCGAACGGTTGTGCGGTTTTTGCAAACCGAGGTGTTGGAACTCGAGCCTTATCTGGCGGTCGGTATCATTGCCTGCACCAGACGGGTGTTGACGGCGAGTGCGGAACTATCCCATCAGCTGGAATTGGTGGCCAGAGATACCAAGCAGGAACTCTTCCAGCAATACCTGATGGACGTCGGTTTGAATGTCACGGTTATCATCGTCCTCATTTTTGGCGTCTATATGTTGCGCAAGCGCCCCACCGCACAGCGGCCTGCCACGGTCTAAGCGCTTTAAGGACGGAATCGAACTGGATCGATAGGTCGTTCTTGCCCTCTCGCGGGCTGTTATGGCATCATGCACATCTTTTTGGAGGCGGGGTGGCCACATTGCTTGAATATGTGGGGTCGGTGCATATCTACCTCGGGCCGTACCGAGGGAACCCGATTGCGCTATATTTGAGGCGTACGGAAACCGGCTGCCAAATCGGTCCTCGTGCCTATCCATGGAATGACGTCGTGGGTGCAGGCGAAACACCCAATAAAGCAGCGGCGGATTTTGAAGAAAAGTGGAAGGGTAAAGGGCTGGCTGCCGACATGTATTCAGGCCCCTCATGGGAAGGTGGTATCAAGCCTGAAAAGCCTGCCCCGCCGAAGCCTGCCGTGGCACCCAAACCCGCGGCTCCTCCGGTAACTCCTGCGCCCACCTCACCGCCACCCGATCCTTCATCTGCGGCGGCGTCTCTGAAACCGACGATAACCAATGCTGTCAAGCCGGCTGCTCCTGTGGCACCTGCTCCACCCGAAGCTCCCAAGCCCGATCCGGTCGCTCCAACCGAGTCGTCCTCCTAGAGTTGTTCACACTTTCGTGACGTCAGTCGACTGAGGGCGCTGGACGGGGTATGTTCGTGTGCCCGATGGATGGCCGCGTGGCAAGTTTGCTGTGGCGCATGCCGTAGGCCATGTATACCCCTATGCCGATGACAGTCCAGACCACAAAACGCACCCAGGTCATCCAGGGAAGGAAATACATCAGGCCGAGGCAGGCCAGCACACCCAAGATGGGAACGACCGGCATGAACGGTAGTCGAAAGGGACGAGACTCATTCGGCTTGGTGTAGCGCAATATCATTATTCCGATGCAGACCAGGGCAAAGGCGAAGAGCGTACCGATATTGGTCATATCGGCGGCCTCTCCGATCGGAATTAATGCAGCCATGATGGCCACGGCGACGCCCGTCAAGTATGTCGCATGGTGTGGAGTTCTGAAGGTCGGATGGACTGCCGAGAGCCATGGACCCAGGAGACCGTCCCGGGACATGGCAAAGAACACGCGAATCTGCCCGAGCATCATCACCACAAGAACACTCGTGATGCCGGCTACCGCGCCGGTGGCCACGATCGCAGCTCCCCATTGAAAGCCCGCCACACGTAATCCTTCGGCCACTGGCGCATGGACGTCTATCTGTGCAAAGGGAACCAGTCCAGTGAGCACTGCGGCGACAGCAATGTAGAGCACTGTGCAAACGGCCAGCGATGCAAAAATGCCGATGGGCAGGTCTCGCTGGGGATTCTTGACCTCCTCCGCGGTAGTGGTGACGGCATCAAATCCGATATAGGCAAAGAAGACAATGGCGGCGGCCGCGCCTACGCCTGCGAAGCCGAAGGGCATGAAAGGCGACCAGTTCGCCGTATCGACGGATGAGACGCCCACGGTAATAAAGAAGAGGATCACGGCTAATTTGATGATGACGATGATGCCGGTTGCTCGCGCGCTTTCCTTCACTCCGATGATCAGGATGCCGGTCACCAACAGGACGATAATGGCGGCCGGAATGTTCGCGACGCCTCCGTCTGCACCGGGAGGATGGGTGGCCCAGTAAGGAAGTTCGACGCCGCAGAGCTGCAAGATGTTATTAAAGTATCCCGACCATCCGATGGCGACCGCCACACAGGCAACGCCGTATTCCAAGATGAGATTCCATCCCGTCAGCCAGGCGAGGAACTCCCCCAGGGTTGCATAGGAATAGGTGTAGGCGCTGCCGGCCACGGGAATCATCGCTGCAAACTCCGCATAGCAGAGGGCGGCCAGCGCGCACGTGATTCCGGAGAGGATGAAGGAGAGGACGATACCAGGCCCGGCCCCGGGTCGATGAGCGTCCCCGACGATGGCCGTTCCGATCAGTACGAAAATGCCGGTGCCGATGATGGCCCCGATGCCCAGCCCCGTTAAATCCCAGGCCGTGAGAGTCCGTTTGAGGCGATGTTCTGGAGCATCAGAATCAGCGAGGATTCGTTCGATGGATTTGGTACGAAACAGCGGATTGCCCACGCAGTGTCCTCTCTCCGGTGGCGTCACGTCCATGTCCGCTGTCATGGCTGCATGAGCACCGTATCATGACTTTTTCTCAAGTATAGCAGGCGCGGCACGGGGTGATGGGCGACGCGCGGCCTCTCGCAAGAAGGCTTCGAACAGACGGCGATGCGAACGGTGTCGCTCGAACAGGAATTCGGGGTGCCACTGCAGGCCCAGGAAGAATCGGTGTGTGGGATGTTCGATGGCTTCGATGATTCCATCGGGCGCCGTGGCGCTGGCAATGAGAGGACGCCCGACCGCTTTCACAGACTGGTGATGAGAACTGTTCACCTGCATGCGAGAGCGTTTGACGATTCGCTGGAGCAGACTCCCGGCGGTCACCGAGACGCTGTGGGAGACACGAGTGGCCGGCGGGGTTTGCCTGTGTTGTAGGGTATCAGCAACCTGTGCCGGAATATCTTGATACAAGCTTCCGCCGCAGGCGACGTTCATCGTCTGCATTCCTCCGCAAATAGCCAGAGTCGGAACGCCCTGACGTAAAGCCAGTCGGACGAGACTTATTTCAAAGTCGGAACGCCGGACGGCCACGACGGGAAATTCGTAGCGTCGTCGCTCTCCATATAGCGCCGGACTGAGGTCCGGTCCGCTTCCGGTCAAGAGGAGTCCGTCGATCCTTTGAAGGAGGTGCCGCCGCGAGGGCTGGTCGGCGACCAGCGGCAAAATCACCGGCACGCCGCCCAACTCCTCGATGGCACGAACGTATCGAGCCCTCAGAAAATAGGTCGGTTCTTTACCTCCCCATTCTTGGCGGTCGCCGGCATTGAAGTCAGGCGTGACGCCGATGACCGGTTTCATGCTACCGAATCGGTTCCAATGGGAGCGGCGCAGGTTCCTGCGGCGTGTATTCGATCACGTCTCTTGCGGGCTCTGCCGGAACTCCCAGGAAGCGGATCGGCTTATCGCCCTTCAGGTGCTCCGGAGTGATGATGTAGGTGCCGTATATGCTTGGGATCCATATGTTCTTGGCCGTTTGTTCACTGCCTCCCGAGAAACCGTACGCTAATCCACCGACCACGCCGCCACCGACCGCAAACGCCAGTTTGAGAGGGAAGTAGATGATAGTGGCCAATGCAGACCCGGCCTGGATGCCCACCCCCGACGCACTCGTGTCGTTTGACGAGGCGGGAGGATTGGACCCGCTACCCGCGTCTTGCGCCAGGACCGGCGTAACGAGAATAGCCACGGAGCAAAACATGACCAGGCTCAGGACGATGGCGTTCGACCAGAGGCTGCGCCGTCTTTTGAAGGGCAAATTAACAGAGACGTTCACGTTGTGTGCCTCCTTCGTGCTGAAGTGACGATTTGGTGTGAAGGAAAATGAGTACTGATGAGCTGTGCTCGATTGTGCTTGCTGATCTGTCCTTATAACAAATCTACCCCCATTTTCAAACCCCTTCCGGCTTGGGCACGGGGTTCTTCGCTGCTCCCGACGGGTCAGGCACGACCTCGAGATCGAGTTCGAGCCGAATCAGCTCAGTCAACCGTTCCGGCTGTTCTTGGATGAGGCGATCCAGGTCATCGGCGAACGTCTCGGCGACGATCACTTGGTTTTCTTGCTCCAGTCCTCTCTGAATGGCCAGGTTAAGTGTGCAAGTGCAGAAGGCTTGAATCAAGAGGTCGTCAGCCCGGCGAGTCATGGCTTCGTGGTCCCCCTGCTCCACAGGCTGGAGGGCTTTTCCGAGCCATGCAAGGTAGTCTACCTGTCTCCGAGCCCGCACGAGAGAATCCTGGGCGACGTCCACTGCGACCTGCACCCCGCCTTTCCAACTGCGTTTCTTTACGTTGAAGACGCACCGCACGTGATCCGGTCGATGCTCTGCCGGTTCCGGCCCAAAAAAAAAGGTGACGCGGTAGTGAGTGACATCCGATGAAGGGGGCATAGGCATAGCGAATTGTCGACATTGTATCATCGAGGAGGAGGGAGCGAACAGGATGATTGGTCAGTAGCATCGATTCCGAAATGACGTTATGATGACGGCCATGGACGCTCCGGCTCTTTGTAGCTCACGAGTTGCACGCATTCAGCAAGCCATCCGAGAACATCCGGGGCTTGACGGCTGGCTATTTTATGACTTCCGTCATCTCGACCCGATTGCGTACCGTGTGTTGCTGCTGGATAGCTCGCTGCACGTGACGCGGCGTTGGTACTATTGGATTCCCGCGCAAGGCGTTCCTGTCAAACTACAGCATCGCATCGAGCCGCATGTTTTGGATAACCTGCCTGGAGAGAGTTGGTCGTACGTGTCTTGGCGAGAACAGCAGGCATTGCTGGGGTCCGTCCTCCAATCCGCCAGTCGTGTTGCGATGCAGTACTCGCCTATGAATGCGATACCGTACCTATCGCGTGTCGATGCTGGTACCATTGATCTGGTGCGCAGCCTGAAGGTGGACGTGGTGTCCTCCGCGGATTTAGTTCAACAATTCGAAGCGGTATGGAATGACTCGCAATTGGCCTCCCATCGTGTCGCGGCAGAAGGCCTTCGGGCGATAGTGGATGAGGCGTTTGCCTTTGTGGGGACCTCACTTGCCGAGCGCAGAGAGGTCACTGAATACGGGCTGCAACAATATATTCTTTCCCGGATGAAGACGCGTGGCCTGGTGACCTCAAGTCCGCCGATCGCTGCCGTCAATGCCCACAGCGCCGATCCCCATTATGGGCCATCTTCTGAGGGGTCTTCTCCTATCCGACCGGGTGATCTGGTGTTGATCGACCTGTGGGCCAAGCAGCCTGGTTCCGGTGCGGTTTATGCCGACATTACCTGGACCGGATTCGTGGGGCAGTCTGTGCCTGCACGCCATCAAGAGGTGTTTCAGATCGTGCGGCGTGCGAGGGACGCCGCCGTGACGTTCGTGCAAAGTCAGGTGCAGGGGGGGACGTTTCCGTACGGATGGGAAGTGGACGATGTTTGTCGAGGGATGATTCAGGATGCGGGGTATGGCGAATACTTCGTGCACCGAACCGGCCATTCAATTGGTGAGGAGGTGCACGGCAATGGGGCCAACATCGATAATCTGGAAACACAGGATGCGCGACGCTTATTGCCGGGCACCTGTTTTTCGATCGAACCGGGGATTTACCTGCCGCAAGAGTTCGGTATCAGAAGCGAACTGGACGTGTATCTTTCCTCGCACGAGGCCATCGTCTATGGTCAACCGGTTCAAACGGAACTTGTGGCAATTGTCGTCCCTACCACATAGGCCAGGTGAGTTCCGGGACAGAGGTGATTTGCCCTCCGCCTTTCTTGACACCTTTTGCATCGGGCAGCTATCGTGAGAGATCGGAGGGCGAGAGAGGTTCTCTAGGACTGACTTGACTCCTATTCGCCGAGGAAGGACATCGAACATGTTTGGCACCATGGGATTCTCCGAAATGATTATCATCCTGGTCATCGTGTTAATTATTTTTGGGGCGGGAAAACTTCCTCAAATCGGCGAAGGGGTGGGTAAGGCGCTCAAGGGGTTCAAGAAGGAGGTCAATGACATCCCGCCTCCTGAGGCCACGGTTGAACAGAATGTGCCCGCCGCTTCCCTTGCCGACACTCAGCCTCAGCCGGCACCGGAAACAAATCAGGCGGCCCCACCTTCTACAGTGTCGTCGGTTCCACCCCCTCCCAAACCCACTGCGCCGTACACGCCTGGTCCAGAGCTAACTCCAGGAACAACAGCCGCTCTCATGGCTGCCGCAGCACCACAAGGTCCGCAATCCCCTAAGGTCCGGGTCGCTCCCCCTATGCCGGGTCAGACCGCAGCAGGGTCTCCAGGCGCACAGAGCCAGCAGCCTCCAACGATGGAGGATCGGATGGCTACTCCCGCGCCAGGAGTGAGAGGGCAATACCCGCCTCTTCCGGCCGGCGCCCAGAGCAAGCCCGCGGCGAAACGTCCCTCGGCCATTGTTAACAAGGATGCCGTGGCTCGGGTGCAGGCGGCTCAGGCGGCCATGCGGGCAAAAGCCACACAATCTCAGCAGGCAGGTGTATCTCCCCAGGACATGCAGGGTTTTGGGGAAGGTCTGGGCGATGCCGTGCGTACGTTCCGTCAAGCGGTGGCTGATGTTCGGAATTCGGTCGACCCTGAAATGCGAACGATTCGGGCGGAGATGGATTCGGCCCAGAAAGAGTTGGAGCAGTCGATCGAGGCCGCCAAACAAGATCCCGTGCCCGATGATGATTCTTCATCGAAACCTGTCTAGCTCGGACCCTCGGATTCACTGACTTAGACGAGGTTCTTCCTCTCGTGTCGTCTCGTCCCGTCATCCATTGCGGCCTCTTGATTGTTCTCTGCGTAGTGGCCGGGTGTTATGTCGACGCGCCCCCGGCCAGGCCGGAAGTCATATCCGCACGCCTGATTGAACTGCTTGATGATCCGGATCCCGATATGCGGCGCGCCGTGGCAGAATCGCTGGGAAAAATTGGATATTACTCGGCGGCGCCAGGGCTTGTTTCGGCGCTGGACGATTCTGAAGCGCGGGTAAGGGCTGCTGCCGCCCTTTCATTGGGCCGGCTAGGTCACAGGGAGAGCGGTGGTGCACTCGTAAGGTGTCTTGCAGATTCAGCTGAGTCAGTAAGAATGGCTGCCGCCCTGGCGCTTGGGGAGCTCGAACCATCCCTGGCTTGGGAGGCATTGATTCTTGCTAGGCTAGGCCAGGGACGTGGTCCGGAACGCATGGCTGCAAGCCGGGCCTTGCTCGGACTGGACACCATTACATTCACGGACGCTCTCCCTCGTGCTCTGAGCGATCCGGATCCGAGGATTCGTCAGGGAATTGCGGCTGCGTTGGGGGAGACGGGCGATGTGCGGGCCGTGCCCTTCCTGCTCTCGCTCCTCCAGACAGATGTCTTCGCTGGCGTACGGACGGAAGCGGCGTTTCGACTTGGGAAAATCGGTGATGACCGGGTTGCGGTTGATTTGGCGAAGGCTGCTCAGGCCGACTCAGACGCGGTGGTTCGCGGATGGGCGCGATGGGGAATGCAGCAAATTACGCAGTCGCACGAGTTCGGTTCAGGGATTCGACCAGTTCGATGAGCCCTTCCTGCGCAGTCTTATCAATGTCTGTAAATTGGATGCCCATGCCAGGAAAGAGCAAGTATCGCTCGGGTTTTAAGCGTGTCCATGCGACCTTTGCGCGGGTTTCAAATTTCTCCCCTGGTCGATCGGGCAGCGCGAATTCCACTTTCAGCTCGGTCCCCAGTGGAAGTGGCGTACTGCTTTCGATGAAAAGTCCTCCTCCGCCAATACCCCCAGTCAGACTGTCAAAATGCCTGCCATCTGGAGTAATGCAATGGACCTTAATTGCGAGAGGGGCTCGTGGATGCAGGCGACTGTGTGCAAAGCGGGCGTCTTCGTCAACCGAGAGGATATGCTCAATTATCGTGCCCCAGCTCACGATACCAAGAAGCTGGTTTTTCGCATCGAATAGGGAGACGGTTTCTTGATCGCAATCGATGCCGAGTATTTTCCCCTGATGCTCACGAGTGGCGGTGACAGGAAATTTCATCTTGGGTACAAACCTTCGCGTGGTTGTAGTACAAAGTCGAATCGGCAACGGTCACTTGGTCCGTTGCAACGGGTCGTTCTGCGGAATACCTTTGACTGAATGGATCAGACTCAGGACTCGGCTTCGTGTTTCCTGAGTGATATCGGTGAAGCGTACGCCCATGCCGGGGCTAAACGTGTACTGATCTGCCTTGGGGCAGACCCAGGCGATGCCTCCCTTCGCAAACAACCACTCGCCTGGACTTTCGGGGAGTGTGAATTCCATGCTCAGCTTGGTCCCGACCGCCAATGGCGCCATACTCTCAATGAAAAGTCCGCCTCCGCCTATTCCGCCTGCGCGACTCTCAAACTGAGTGCCTTCAGGAGTGGTGTACTTGACCCGGATGGAGAGCGAGATGCGGGGTTCGGCCCGAGCTTCACGGAGTGGTTGCGGTGTTCGGTATGTGAGAATTTGGTCGACAATGAAATCCCAAGACAAGCTTCCCGCCGGTTCGCCATTAATGCCGACTAGGTTAATCATTTCGCTGGCGGGGTCGATTTCGAGCATTTTCCCCTTGTGTCTGTTGCTCGATAAAATTGGCAATTTCACGCGCGCTATCCCTCAGAACATAACGCCTTGGGGGAGCTAGTATCTTTACGAGAGTATACCTCATGGAATCGTTTTGTCGACAAAAAGCAAGAGTTTAGGATTAAGGCGGAAGGGAGAGCGAGAGATACTTCCCCAAGATGAGGAAGAGGGGGCCGAAGCCCCCTCATGATTCAAAAGCGGTTTGGTCGACGGGAAATCGAATGGGATGACTAGGCGCTCTTCACGTCCTTGTCCTGCTCAAAAATGCGGATTGGAGCATGTTTGCCGCTGATGGCGTCCTCGGTGATTACAACTTCTTTAATCTGCTTCTGAGACGGAGCATCATACATCACGTCGAGCATGGCCTCCTCGAGGATTGAGCGCAATCCACGAGCGCCTGTTTTCTGCGTGAAGGCCTTTCGTGCAATCGCCCCCAGCGCCGCGTCGGTGAATCTAAGTTTTACTTTCTCGAAAGAGAGGAGTTTTTCGTATTGTTTGGTAAGGGCGTTTCTCGGCTCGGTGAGAATACGGATCAGTGCCTCTTCATCCAGTTCATCAAGAGTGGCGACCACTGGGAGTCGACCAATAAATTCAGGGATCAGGCCGTACTTCAAAAGGTCTTCTGGTTGGACATGCGGCAGCAGTTCCCCAAGCCGCACATCGTTTCGGCCACGAACATCCGCGCCAAAACCCATCGATCTTTTGTTCATGCGCTGCTCGATGATATGCTCCAATCCGACAAATGCCCCACCGCAGATGAACAGGATGTTGGCGGTGTTCACCTGGATAAACTCCTGGTGGGGGTGCTTGCGCCCCCCTTGAGGAGGGACATTGGCAACCGTTCCTTCAATGAGTTTGAGGAGCGCCTGTTGCACGCCCTCTCCCGAGACGTCCCTTGTAATGGACGGACTGTCGCTTTTTCTGCTGATTTTATCGATTTCATCGATGTATACGATGCCGCGTTCTGCGCGTTCGACGTCGTAGTCGGCGGCCTGCAGCAGCTTGAGAATGATGTTTTCCACATCTTCTCCGACGTAGCCGGCTTCTGTAAGTGTCGTGGCGTCAGCCAGAGTGAAGGGCACATCCAAAAACTTGGCAAGGGTTTGGGCCAATAAGGTTTTTCCCGTGCCGGTGGGGCCGATGACCAAAATGTTGCCTTTTTGGAGTTCGACGTCGTCAACGTCTTTGTCCTTGGCAGAGATGCGTTTGTAGTGATTATGTACGGCTACGGATAAAATTCTCTTAGCACGATCCTGCCCCACCACATATTGGTCAAGATGATGCTTGATTTCCGCAGGTTTTTTTAGTTTAGAGGATATCTCCTCCTTTGCCTCTTCCCAGTCCTCCGCAATGATGTCATTGCAGAGATTGACGCATTCGTCGCAGATATAGACGGTCGGACCAGCGATTAATTTCCGTACTTCGTCACGACTTTTTCCGCAAAACGAACAACGCAGGTGTCGATCTATCTTTTCTTGCTTAGCCATGCTGCCTCCTGTACACCAAGGTCAACTAGCTCTTGCCGCCCTCTTTCCCTGAATCCGTAGACCCTAGCGGTTTGAGGCTTTTCAGTGGGCGTGTAATGACTTCGTCGATAAGCCCGTAACGCTTTGCTTCCTCGCTCGACATAAAATAGTCTCGCTCTGTATCCTGGGAAATCTTGTCGAGCGGCTGTCCGGTGTGTTTGGCCATGATTTCGTTTAAGCGTTCACGAATTTTTAAGATCTCTCGTGCGTGAATGTCGATTTCGGTCGCCTGCCCCTGGAACCCGCCCATCGGTTGATGGATCATGACCCGAGCATTCGGTAAGGCATAGCGCTTCCCCTTGGTACCAGCGGTTAGGAGAAAAGCGCCCATGCTCGCTGCCTGACCCAGACATATTGTGTTAATGGCAGGCTTGACGTATTGCATGGTATCGTAAATACCCAATCCAGCGGTTACGCTTCCGCCGGGAGAATTGATATAGAGATTAATGTCTTTCTCAGGGTCTTCGGCTTCCAGGAACAGCAATTGCGCGATGATCAAGTTCGCGAACACGTCATCGATAGGTGCGCCGAGAAAGATGATACGATCTTTAAGAAGACGTGAATAGATGTCGTAGGCACGTTCGCCGCGGTTTGTCTGTTCGATGACAATCGGAACTAACATTCAGCTGAATCCTTTCCGCTAGAGGCCCTGCAAGTAGAAACTCACTATTTTACCACGTGTGCAATCCAGTATCTGGGATCCCTACTGGGATTCTTGCCACCCGGGTTCCAATTGCCTGAGGTCGTTATCCTTGAATCATGGCGTGACGGTATACGAAATCTAAGGCCTTATCCGCTAAGATTCTGGCCTGAAGATCATCCAGGGTGTCTTTCCCGCCAGCCTGAATCATGCGTCGAACCTCGTCACTAGAAAGTTTGACCTCTGCGGCAAGTCTCTCAATCTCATGGTTTAGATCTTCATTTGTGACGGAGATGCTTTCTTTTGTGGCGACAGCTTCAAGAATTAATCCCACCTTCACCCGTCGCTCTGCTTCCGGCCGATATTCTTCTTGGAGCTTGGTGACGTCATCTGCTTGAGAGTCTGAGGGGGAAGGATCAGAATTGTCCGTTGATTTGCGCTGACGGGATTGCAACTGCTGCCGAACCATGGCTGACAGTTCTCGCTCAACCAATGTTTGCGGTAGTTCAAAGTGATGAGTTTCTGCCAGACGTTTTAGAATTGTGTCCTTGTAAGAATCCTCAATGTCTTTTTGTAAAGCCCGCTCCATTTCGGCTCGAAGTTTGTCGCGAAGCTCCTGCAAGGACTGGTAGGGTCCGCAGTCTTTGGCGAATTCATCGTCCAAAGCAGGAAGCTGCTTCTGCTTTATCGATTGGATGGTACAACGAAACGTCACGGTCTTGCCCGCAACCCGAGCATCAGGGTGAGTGGCAGGATAGGCTTGCGGGATAACGACCGTTTCCGCTTCCTTCTTCGCCAAAAGATGGGGCTCTACGTCGATGCCTAACACGGATGCATGTGAGCCCACCTTGTGCAGGTGGGCCTGTTTTGTGGTCCCTTCGAGCGGGATGCCATCCAAGCTGCCTTCGACATTAAGGATTGCGAAATCACCCTCTGCCAAGGCCGTTCCCGTTGGCGCCGGATGCAGTTGGGCCATTTGCTCGCGGAGAACGTCGAGGGCTTTCTCAACTTGTTCGTCGGTCACTGTGCGGTGATCCTGCTTGAGCGAGATGGGATTGGGGGCTTTGTAATCTCTCAGTTCGATTGTCGGCTTGATTTCGACAGTGGCGGTGAAGCTGAAGGGAGTGTCCTTCTTGACCTTGACCCGTTCCAGCGGAGGAATTTCAACGAGTACTGGGACTATCCCTGCCTGGCGAATGGCTCGATCATAATAATCTGGCACCAAGCCTCGAATGACATCCTCTTCGACGGTCTTTGCGTAACGTTTTTCCAACAATTGTAATGGGGCTTTTCCGGCCCGGAAACCGGGGATATGGACTTGCCGGTTCAGTTCCGAGTAGGCTCGGACAAAGCGCAAGTTCACTTCATCTGCCGGAACTTCGATTTTGAGGGCCCTCTTCATAGGGCCGAGTTCGGTCATTTCCAATTTCATAGGCCTAATCGCTTCCTCTGGATACGTATAATTGTTGGCGTCACGCAGGGGCACTGAGTTAATGGTGCGAGAGGGGGGACTTGAACCCCCACGGTTACCCACGAGATCCTAAGTCTCGCGCGTCTGCCAGTTCCGCCACTCTCGCGCGACGCTGACACCAGGCTGCTCGCTGATGCTACATACGAAATGTGCCTGCTGGTGGAAAGATCCGTTGAATAGTGCCATTTTGTACCGTCGATCGAGTCTACCTGTCAACCCATACGCCTGCGGGGCGCATTTGTTTTAGCATCTGCTAGCACGCTCGTCCCCCTCGACCTCGAGTTGCAAGGGACCCTCTGTTGGTCCATTACTGGCACCACAGTTATTGACGAGGGTATAATGACATATCCGCTCCTCATAACCTACCGCTCTTGAGTCTCTTCGGGAAGGAGGAACCGGTCATGAAACCTGCTGCTTCGATCGCCGCAACATTCTTCGGCCTTCTGGTGTTCGGAATGGTTCCCACTGTTTCGGCCTATCGGGACTACTTTACCCTGGAGCAAAAGGATCAACTTGGGAAAATTCAGACCGTTTTGGTGGATGCCATTGTCCTGACCGATAAAGGGGTTGGTAATGCAGAGGCAATTAAGGAAGTTGTAATGCATCGTATGCGCCATCTGGGCTATGCAGTGGTAGCACAAGCCAGTAACCCCCATGATGTTCTCCTCAGGGTGAAGTGTGAGCAACGTAAGACGTGGGAAGGGACAGCCTCTGCAGGCGGGGATAATGACCTGCCCGATGCTCCCTCGCGTTTGTGGAAGGGGCCAGCCTGCCAGATCACCTATGAGCTGGGCGGAATCAAGGTGAAGTGGCAAAAAGAGGTTCGTACTGAGTTTGTCGATGCGGTTCAGGCTGCTCAGTCAGCTCATAGTGAAGACCCCGGTTTGTACGCGGTAGGTGCACTCCGTGATGCGCTTGAGAAATACGAATTTCCTCTGCTATTGACGGCTGAGTGGGGTCAACCGGATCGGTTGCTGAAGTTCATGGACTCACGTGAAGCCACTCAACTTCAAAAGTTGAAGATCATTTCTTTGTTGGGCGAAATGGAAGCAGATGAGGCGCTGCCACGCCTCAGGGAGGCGCTGAAAGACAAAGGACTGGCGGCGCAAGCCGCAGTGGCGCTCGGGAACATGGGAAAAGAAGGGATCCCTGTACTGGTGGATATTCTCAAGCATTCAAAGCGACCTGAACTGCAAGCGGCTGCTGCAAAAGGTTTGGGTGATCTAGGCAATATTCATAATGATCCAAGGGTGGTTCCTCCGTTGCTTGAAATGTTGGACGCACCGGGTATCGACATTACGGTTCAAACCGAGATCGCCTGGGCCTTGGGGCATGTGCCGGACCGACGCTCGGTAGAACCGCTGTTCGCGCTCGACAGGAAGCTCCAGAAAATTAGGAATGATCCTCCTGACCCCCAGGTTAAAAAACTCAAAGAAGCGGTCTTTTGGTCAATTAAGCAGGTCTACACGGAGGATCAGTACAGCTGAAGACTGCTGGCGCTCATTCCGATTCGGTCACTTCTCTGTCCACGTCGCGAGCTTCATGCTGAAGGGAAGGAGGGAATTTACGACCAGTGCGCTAAAAGGGGGGGAAGTTACTCGCCATAGATCATGAGAGGCCTGCCGCCGACGTGGTGGTGCTCGGCCAGGGCGCCGGTGTTAGGGAGTCTACGGCCGACTGAAGTAACCGGTCAGAATGGCCGCCCGAGGTTACAATGCCGCCAGGGCCTGATGGATCGCCTGGTAGAGCTGATCTACAGCCACTTCTTTGTTGAGGAATGCCGCGGCCCCGGCCTCTCTCATCGCAGCTTCCACCTGCCCAGCGGTGTGTACCGACAGTCCGATCACCACCATCGCTGGATATTTTCGCTTGATGAGTCGAGTGGCCTCGATCCCGTCTAGTTTGGGCATCGTGATATCCATCAGAACCACATCGGGCTCAAGCTGGTGGGCCAGCGCTACCGCTTCTTCTCCATTTGCCGCCTCTCCTATGACATGAATTTCGGTGTACTCTTTTAAGAGCCCGCAGAGGCCCTGACGCACCATGGCGTGATCATCGGCCACAAGGACTCTGATTGTTGTTCCGTTAGCATTCTTTGCCGGTTGAACCCGTACCGCCGCACCATGATCGTTCCCGTTGTTCGTGGCGACGTGTCTGTGAGCCAGGAATGGCTCGTTCGGTCTCACCTCAGGTTCTTCCATGGTCGGGGAGGATGATGGGCCGACCCTGGGCGTGATCGGTACAACCAGCGTTGCCAATGTGCCTTTTCCAGGGCCTGTCTGAATCTCGAACCGGCCGCCTAGTGATAGCATTCGTTCTCTGGTGCTGAACAGGCCAAAGCCCGGAGCAGTCATGTCTGAGCGAGCTCGAAGTGCCACTGCGGACAGATCAAACCCTTTGCCTTGGTCGGACACAGTAATGCGTAACCATCCGCTCATTTCTTCGACAACAACCGCCGCCTCACGGACTTGGGCATGTTTCGCGCAGTTGATCAGCAGTTCACGAGTTGATTGAAACAACAGCAATGCGAGTTCTTCAGGCAATGGCGGAAAATCTGGCTTTATTTCAAGCACGACAGCCAGGTTCCGCTGGTGCATTTGTTCAGCGAGCCATTGCAAGGCCATTGGCAGGCCGAACTCATGAAGGATAGGGGGGCTGAGTTGGGATATGAGGGTTCGTGTATAGGCCAGGGCATTATCCGTGACGTCGAGTACCTCGGCGAGAATTTTAGCCAGAGGGGGGGGCATTGATTGTTGTCTAGCCTGGCCCAGCTTCATGCGACTGAGTGCGAGAAGCTGCCCAAGGTAGTCGTGAAGATCGGTGGCGAGACGCTGGCGCTCTCGTTGCTCCGTCAAGTTCAACTCTGCCGCCAAGGCTCGCAGTTGTTCCTGGGACTGCGTCAATTCCCGCGTTCGTTCCTCGACCCGCCTCGTGAGGTCACTATTCGCCTTTCGCACGCGCTCTTCACTGTCGTGCAACGAGCGTACGAGATGGGCATTTTGAATGGCAATTGCCGCTTGGGTGGCGGCGACGTTGAGAATGAGGTGGGCAGAGGGGGTGGGTGGCCGTTCCTTGGGAAAAGCGGCGGCAATGACGCCCCATTCTGACTCATGCCCTAGCGATCGTGCGGTTACTTGCAGAGTCGAGGCGTTGGGGGGGTGTGGCAGAGTCAGGAGTTCGTCCGGATCGTGAGCGCGGCTCCAGTCATACAGTACCCGTCCGTGCGATTCAGCGAGTGACGGGCTTGTTTGATACCGATCGATTTGAGCGACCGAAATGGACGAACGGCCTTGACGTTCCGTGAAATATACATAGACAAACACCGCATCGAGAGTTGCGAAAATGGCGGCAGCCAGGCTTTCAGCAATCCGGACGGGATCGGCGCCTGACCAGACTGCTGGCAGCGTCGAAAGGGCTACAATATCACGCAGACATTGCTGCGCCTCTTGCGCGCTCGTGTTTTGAAACTCCGAGGACATCGCTATCCGTGAGTCATGGCGACCCTTCTTCTTCTTTTAAAAGCCAGAACCCAATTCCATGCAGTTTCAGACTGCGGCTGCGGTATTTTTTCGCTGTTTCAGTTCCTTGAGGAACACATCGGGCTCGACATACAGCGGATTTTCCTGCAGCACACCGCCGATCAGTACCATTGGGTGTGTGCGTAGAATATCCATGACGACGCTGCCACTATGTTTATTGAGGTCGTATACGCAGATGACTGGATCGGGGTATTTCGGCAACACATAATTGAGTTTCGTCTCATACTCGACGATATCGGTGACTCCAGGCGCAGTTTCCAGAGCCCATTCCATATTACCCATCAGCCGTGTCAGCTTGTATTTCCCGCGATTAGCCTCCAGCACGCCCTCCAGGATATGAGTCATTCGTTCACCGTCGAAATAGCCATCCTTGAGATAGGCGTCTTCCCAATGGCGGACTTCAAGCTGACCGCTCTGTTGCGCCGCATCCACATCGATGCCGGCTCCGCGGCAGGCTCGCATATGATCATCGTGGAGCCGAGCATCGACGATATGGAATATCTTTTCCTCTCGGTCGATACCATCCTTGAAGAACGGCATAAGGACCTTGTTTTGATCCTCACGCGAATTGAAGAACGCGCAGATATGCCGCGTTTCCTTCAATGTCCGTCCCGCAAACCGCATGGGAGTTGTCGCGACAGCATTCATTTGAGTGCTCCCTTCTCGACGCCCCGTCGGGGCCATAAGCTGAATTCCACTCATACAGTTGCATTAACAGCGAGATACTGTACATAAGATCCTGGGCTCGTTAGAGCTAGGGAGTTCCCTAGTCTTTCCTCCAGGCCTAAGAGGTTCACCTGGCACGCAGGCAGGGCACGCCCAGGTGGACGCATCCAGCAGGAACGGGCATGGCTTTTCATACCCGATCCAGACCGCCCAAGATGTGAGCAGACTTCGAAGTCGAGGTTAGGCGCTCCGATTCATTCGTGGATCTTGAGTTTTTGACTAGGTGTGGTAGGGAAGTGTCAATTGCCTCAATGAGTACAGCGCTTCCCCTTCTATGGCAGCGAATGAAAGATTTTGGCATCAAGTGCGCCCTCGGCATGAGCAGCGATACCCAGTCCATGCTCGCGAAATTCTGTACGTGGGCGACGGCCCATTGCGAATGTCATGCGCTGGCGCTACATATCAACCGTACAACCAGCCCGGACATGCGCTTACTGAGAGACAGCCTTATACTTTGCAAGCAAGGGGCCTCTAGCGGAGAGATAGGGTCGATTGTCAGAGGGACCCGGTGACTGTCTGGCGACCGGCGTATGGAAATGATCCAGAACAAAGGAGGATTGCTACAACTATGAGCAGCTTATCGCGGAGACGTTTCTTGCAATTGTCGGCCATAACGGGGGGAGCCCTCATTTTTAGTGATCTAGCCAGCCAGGTAGTTGGTCTCACAGGGACGGGGTCGACTGCCTCTGCGGCGGAGCCGATCAAGGTCGGCATTCTCGATCCGCTCTCGAGTCCCTACAAGACGTCCTCGATCCACGATGTTCATGGGGCGAATGTGGCCGTGGACCTCTTCAACAAAAGGGGCGGTGTATTGGGACGACCGGTGGTGATACTCGAGGCTGATGATGCATCCAATCCCGAGACTGCGCTCAAAGCCGCGACGAAGTTCGTAAAGGAGGATCGTGTCGATGTCCTAATGGGCACGTTTAACGCCGATTGTGCGCTTGTGGTATCTGACTATGCGAGGAAGGAAAATAAGTTGTTCATGGTCACGGGCTCTCATCTCCCCGAATTGAGCGGGGCGGCCTGCAATTCACACACCTTCGTATTCATGCCGAATGCGTCGATGCTGGCACAGGCAGTCGTTCCACAACTAGTAAAGGCGTATGGAAACCGCTGGTATATGCTCACCACTGATTCGCTCGATGGGAAAGCCAGCGCGCAGGCTATGGTCACTGTTGCCGGGACTCATGGAGTTGACCTCGTGGGGGAAACCCTGATGCCATTCGGCTCCACGGACTTTACCTCGGCGTTGACGGCCGCAAAAGACCGACAGCCCACGCTCGTTGTGCTCAATCTCTATGGTTGGGACTTAGTTCACGCCCTCAAGGCCTATACCAAGATGGAATTGGCGAAGGACAAAATCGGTGTCGGAGGTCTACTCAGCGGCGAGCAAATTGGTCGTCCGTTGGGTTACCCGAATAACGCGGGAATCTGGGGACTAATCTGGGATCCTAAGGTCAACACGGATGGATCTAGGCGGTTTATTCAAAGCGTCGTCGATAAGTATAACCATACGCCGACGTCGCGTTGCTACCTCGGCTATGCTGCGATGACTCAGATATTGGAAGCGATTCAGCGAGCGGGCAGTACCGATCCTGGCGCATTGATCAAGGCGCTGGAAGGACACGAATTCGACGGGTTGAAAGAAGGACGGTCATATTTCCGAGGCTCTGACCATCAGCATATGCAGGATGTATTGGTGGGGCAAGCCTACGGAAAAGAACTGGGTCTTGGGCACTACAAAATCCTGGAGACGGTTTCATTCGCCTCTGCCGCGCCGGCTGGTGCAGCGGGTGCCTGCCGGCTGTAACTCCGGGATCAGGAACAGCTCCGCGCGTGATTCTACCGGAAGCTGACTTCAGCGCGAGGAACTGAGGGCTGCGAAGCGAGCAGGGTCTTGCGACGTCTCCCCGGCGGAGGCGACCGCAGGGCTCTGCACGATGACTAACTCCAGCCGTCGATTTTTCTGACGGCCCTGTTCCGTGGCATTAGAGGCGAGCGGCCGTGAATCGGCCATACCGATGGCCTTGGTTCTGTCAGGGGGTATCCCGCCGTTGATTAAGGCACGCCGGGCATTTTCAGCGCGAGCCCAGGAGAGCGCTTTATTATCGGGAAATGTCTTTTGAAGCGCCTTGCTGATCGCTTGGTTGTCCGTATGACCTGTTACCTGCACAAACCTGTCAGGAACCTGCCCCAAGACAGTACCGATCCGCTTGAGCATGGTCAGGGCATCAGGGGTAAGCGTGGCATCGCCGGAATTGAACATCCAGTTGGACGCCAAGGCCACTAGTAACCGGTTCCCGTCCTGCCTCACGCCAATCAGTTTGCGGCCTCCCTCATCCGGCAAAACCTGGAGGACTTCCGCTTTCATGGCGGCGAAGCTTCCATCGCGAGCAGCTGCTTGGGCTGATATGGTTGGTGCCAAAGCTCCCGTGCTCTCGTCTCTGTTTCCGGACGGAGCCGTTTTGCCAGATGGCCTTTGTTTCGCGTTTGAGCCAGATGACTGCTTGGATGAGGCAAAGTCTTTCGTGCGAGGCGCCACAGGCGCGCGTTCGGCAGACGAAACGGCTGGTTGACTGTTTGAGGCGGCTCTGTCCTGAGCGGATTTTTGTCGAGCCGAAACATCGCGCGCCTTTTCACTGACCTGCTGCTCGAGGGCGGCGATGCGGTGTCGTGCCTGGTAGACCTCGGCGATCATGGCATTGTATTGAGGGATCAACTTCTCGCGCTCGACGAGCCGTGTGCGAACGGCCTCATACGCTTGATCCCGTTCCTTCAGGCGTTGATCGAGCGTGACGGCTCGTGCCTTTAAGGAGCCAATTGTCGTGGTTGCGGCCTGCAGCTGAGCCGCCAGGCTGTCTCGTTCTGCCGTGCCTGTCCGGGTTGCACGCAGATCGGAGTCCAGCCGGATGATGTTCGCTTCCATTTCACTGATCCGGCGGCGTGCCAGCTCGAGGTCCGCGACGACGGCCGCATGCGTTTGAAGTGCGGCCATGTCCTTTTCTCGCGTGGCTGCCTGTTGCTCCAGTGCCGCGATGCGTTGACGCGCCTGATGTAATTCGCTGGTGGTGACCGCGACCTGGCCGGTTAGTCGGTCTCGTTCCGGTCCCAATTTTTTCAACTCAGCGAGCTCGGCATCTTTGGCACTGAGCAGTTGCTCGTAGGACGTAGTGGCCACGCGCTCCTCGCGATCTCCCAATTTGCTCTCCAAGTCGCGAATGCGGTCATGAAATTCGCCGAGTGTGGCAAGCAATTGGTTTCGCTCCTGTTGAAGAGCCTGGAGCTGCACTTCCGCCGGCGAGGGACTCGATGAGTTCGATGCAATTGGTTGAACCCGCGGAGTCGTGGTTTCACATCCTACAGCGAGGGAACTGAGTAGAATGAGCGTCCGTGCAGCTCGTTTCATAAGAGCGCTCCTTGTAGCTGGTGGCGAGATAGCCTGGATCGTAGGAGGCCGGTCGTAGGGCGAAAGCCGTGGCGGGCTGCAGGTGGAGACGACTGAAGCCAAGCTGACAGAAGAGGATCAGCCGGTCTGAACATGCGTGCCTAGTGTCGGTGGTTAAAGAAATGCACGCCCCAAGAACACGCCAGGCACTCTAGCGTGTTCTTGAGAATGATGCAAGCCGCACCGAGCGGATGCCCGATGGTCAGTGGCCGACGACGATTTCGACACGGCGATTCTTCTGTCGCCCCTCGGGTGTCGAGTTGCTGGCAATGGGCCGGCTATCGGCATGTCCCTTCGTCTCGATTTTGTCGGAGGTCATGCCGCCTTCAATCAGGGCTTGGCGAGCACTTTCGGCACGAGCTTGAGAGAGCTCGAGATTGGTCGGGAACCTTTTTGCCAACCGGCCCCTGATGGGAACATTGTCGGCGTGACCCGCCACATGAATCGCACGATTCGGGTATTGCTTCAGTACCCCCCCGATGCGACGCAAGACGTCCACGCCTCCGGGTTTGAGCGTAGGTTCTCCGGAGTCGAACAGCAAGGTAGTGGCCAGGCCGAGTGTGAGCTGGTCGCCCAGCTGTTTCATGGTGACGTTGCCTTTGGCGACTTCGGACTGAAGGAGTTTCGACAGGTCATCCTTGGCCTCGGCGAGGCTGGTATTTTGTTGTTCCAGCGCTTGTTTGAGACCGGCCATCTCTTGATCTCTTCGTGTAATCTCGCTGTCCAGATCCGAGGACCGCTGTTTTGCAGCGGCCAGTTCTGCGATGAGTCGTTCACGATCCCCGGCGGTGCTTTTCAAGCCCGCAAGTTCGTGATCCCGGTTGGTTAATTGCCGTTCCAAATCAGCGACGCGTTGCTTCGCTTGCGAGAGTTCGGATGAAAGGCGATCTCGATCGCCGGCGTTGCTCTGGAGCGCTGCGAGCTGTTGATCCTTCGAGGAGAGCTGTTCCTGCGCTGAGGTCAGCTCTGCAGCGAGACGGTCCTTGTCCCCCGCGCTGTTTTTAAGGGCCGTAATTTCGCTCTCTTTCGAGGACAGTTGCGCCTGCAAGGCAGCTATTTCGCCCGCCAGACGGTCCTTCTCTGCGGCACTTGCGCGCAAAGTCGCGAGTTCTTGCTGCTTGGCTGAGAGCTGCCGTTGGGCATCGGACAACTGACTCGCCAGGCCCTCCTTGTCCGCCGATACGGCGCGGAGGGCGGTCAACTCCCGATCACGCTGACTGAGTTGGGACTCGAGCTCGCTGGCTCGGGATTTGGCCTGGTCCACCTCGCCCGTGAGGGAGGCGCGCACTCGGGCGAGTTCCGCGTCGAGTTCCTCGTTCCGGCGTTGCAAATCGGCGAGCTTTTGTTGCAGCTCGGCGATCGTGTTGTCTCGGGGATCCTGCTTTGGGGGAATCGGCCGAGCCAGCGCTTTCATTTCGTTCAAGACCCGGCTCGCACTGTCGTTCGGCGCCGGACTGGTGGTGCAAGAAGCCGTAAGCAGGACACCCAGTACTAGAGCGATGGTGCGAACGTTTGTCATTGAATCCTCCTTCCCAAAGCATTGATGCCGCTGAAGAGGTCCAAGCGGCCAAGCCATTGTAAGAGTCGCGATAATTTAGCGACGGGATGTTTTCAAGAGATCCCGAATCTCCGTGAGCAGCACCTCTTCTTTCGGCGGGGCAGGAGGTGGGCCCGGAACGGTAGTTTTTTTGAATCGGTTCATTTGTTTGACCACGAGAAAGATGATGACGGCCAGAATCGTAAAGTCTAAGACGGTTTGAACGAAAACGCCGTAGTTGATAGTGGCCGCTCCCGCCGCCTTGGCGGCCGCAAGTGATTTTCCAACGCCTTCCTCAGTGAGTGGGATAAACAAACTGGAAAAGTCGACGTGCCCCAGCAGGAGTCCAATCGGTGGCATGAGAATGTCACTCACGATGGAGGACACGATCTTTCCGAATGCGCCCCCGATAATGACCCCCACCGCCATATCCAGTGCATTGCCTTTCACGGCAAACTCTTTGAACTCCCCCATCATGCTCATCGCGACGCCTCCTCCTGTGAACCAGATCTAGATCAACTGATATCTCCCGCTGCTCTCTCATAATGCTTACGCTGCCTCCAGCAGGATCGAGAAGAGGCTACTTGGTCTCAACCTTCGGGGGCATGGTTGTGATGTCGAATGGTCCGACAATCTTCCTCATCAACTCATCCAGGTTCGATCGGAAGCTAGTGTCCCTCCTCCAGTCGCTGCTTGTAATCCGCCGACGAGTTGAGCCTGCATGAGCCGAGGCAGGCTCACCGATCGCCGCCGATCTGCCGCAACCGGAGGTGTTACACGCCGGACTTAGTCTCGAGGGTGGTGCGTACTTTCAAATCTGAACGGTGGTCGGTCCGAAATATGCGTAGGCAACTCATACAACCTCTTCGCAAAAAAGAAGTCAAGTTGGATTCTGCCCCTGCCGTCCCGAACGCCGAGCCTTCCGCTGGATACCCGAGGGGCAGCGATGGGAATGCTTTGCGGGATTATCTCCCGAACAGATCCTTCAGCAGGTCCTTGCCTTGCTGTTTCAGGTCCTCCGGCTGTGCGGAACCTTTCAACAGGTTCCCGATGGCGCTTTTGGCTCTTTCCCTGGCCTTCTCCTGAATCTTGCCGGCGAACATTTTCGTGTCGAGCCCGTAGGAAGGGGTTTTCGTACTCCCGGTAATAAGCAACGGGAGCGATAGCCGCCCACCATTTAATGCGACTCTGGCGATGGGCGATCCGGCTGCAATCTTCTGGCTGAGGGTTTGGGAGAGATGCGTATTGAGTTTCAGATTGAGCGATTGGTCGAGACCGATCGTGCCGGCTCCGGTGGCCTGAAAATCGTGACTCTCTATGAGGAGCTGGTGAATGGCGATCAGCCCCTCCTTGATTGCAAATTCGGTTTCGATGGTAGAGAAGGCCGTGGCGTTGACCGTATCAAGTGACACGCCTGCGACTTTCAGTAACGCGGCTGCCTCCCGCAGTAGATTGATGCCGTCGACCCGTCCGTCTTTTGCCGCTGCGCGCCCGGATCCTGCCAGCGCCTTGACCAGATCGGGATGGGTAAATCCTCGCCCACTTAAGGCCAGCTCGGCTCCAGCTGTGCCGCTGATTGAAATGTGATCGGTACCGACAGCCTGGAGGGCTGGCCCGAGTTGAAGCCCTTGCAGGGAGACAGTTCCGCTGAAGGGCGGCGTTGCCGTGCCTAGACCGAGCGTTCCTTGCGTACGCAGCAACCCGCCGAAGAGCTGAAGTGAAAGGTTGTTGAGGCGAGCTTCTTGTCCTTTCATTTCTGCAGTGGCCTGCAGCTCCTTGATCTCCACTGGTTTTTTTAAGGGCAGTGCCAGCGGGAGGTCGGCGGTATTCACGAGTTTCGACGTGGCAGTGACTTTGGCCAGTCCCCCTACGACAGATCCCTTCACATCGATGCGGGAACTCCCCAGGGCGACGATGAGTCCCAGGTCCTGGATGTCTGCCCATTCAAGGGGCGGGGCTGCTTCCTTGAATGGATATTTGCTGCGCGCGCTGACATGAAAGTTTTTTAGTTCAATCGGTTTGGTGAAAGGCACCGCGACGGGCAGATCTGTTGAGTTGATGCTGCCTGACGCCGCTGTGAAATTGGCTACGCCCTTTGCGGCCGTGCCTTTGATATTGATCGCAGATCCGCCCATCACCAAGGTCAGGCCTAGATCGGTTACATCGATCTGATTGGTGGCGGGAGCGTCAGGTGAAATCGGGTACGGGGCGTGGAGTGTGAGGTGGAGGTCCTTGACCTGGACCGAGTTCGTCAGTGGAAGCTTAACAGGCAATTCGGCGGTGTCGATCTGGAGCGCGGAGATGGTCGCATCCAGGTTCCCTCCCAGAGCTCGTCCTTTTAGGCTTAACGCAGTCCGGCCCAAGGCGAGGTTGAAGCTGAAGGTTTTGAGATCGAGCGTTTCTACCAGGGGACCAAACGTGCCGTCGACACGAATCGGGAGATTATAGGGCTGTACGGTCGCGCTCGCCTGTACGCGGGGACTGTCACCGAGATGTACCGAGGTGAGTAGAAATTCAAGATCTTTGACGGTGTATTCCGTCGGCTTCGTGGTGGATTCATCGCGGTAGGTCAGTATGCCGCCGTCGATTGAGACTCGGTCCACGGCAAAGAGGGCCAGGGCTTGGAGAGGAGTTCCACCGGCCTTCTCCGGCACTTCAGGTTTCGGTGATGAAGCCTGTGGTTTGGCACCAATGGTGGATATATTCAACTGGCCCTGGGCGTTTTTTAGGATGGTAATGACCGGATCCCGCAGGGTGATTTCTTCTACATCGACCTTGCCACCCAGCAACGGAAGCAGTTTTACTCCGACATCCAGCGACGAGAGGGAGGCGAAGGGGCCCGGGCGGAAGGACGGATCGTCCTGAACAATAAACCCCCCGATCCGCGCGCCGATGCGTGGCCAAATGGTCAGGCGGATATCCTTGAGTTCAATTTTGCGGTTCAGCGCCTCTTCAATTAACGGCCGGTAGCGATCCTGGTACCTGTTCAGGTCAACCAAAAAGGGCAGCGCCACAATCAGGATGATGAGCAGCAGTATGAGCACACCGATCCCGATCAGGATTTTCACCGAGCACCTCCGCTAGAATAGTTTCGCAGTATAGAAACGCCCGACAGGTGGGTCAATGGTTCCGTTGGAGGCCTGGGGCATCGAGTAATTAAGCTCAGAGCTTGAAGCCGGAACGGCAAGTGCGTTACGCGCCATGGCCGGTTGCCTCTCAGGCCGTCGCCTTACCTTGCCGCTCGCATACCTGCGTGATAAGATGCCACCCCTTGGAGTCGTCCGATCGCGGAGAGGTGCGAGAGTGGACGAATCGACATGCTTGGAAAGCATGCGTCTCGGCAACGGGACCGTGGGTTCGAATCCCACCCTCTCCGCCATACAGCGCTCGTTTGATACCGGCAGGGGCCTGGTTGACCATGAGCGCAGGAAGCCTGCAATATTATCGGGGCCGGGCCCTGTGCAATAGAACTCTGTGAATCCCGCCAGGTCCGGAAGGAAGCAACGGTAAGCGGTCCGTTCTGTGTGCCGCAGGATCACCTGGCCCCACTTTTCTCGATGCCCGTTTCTACGTGACAGAATGCACGTCACACGGGTTCATCACGGACGAGACATGCATCACCCACGGTAGAATCGACGCAGCGACATGGATTATCAAGTTTCAGCAAGAAAATATCGGCCTGGGACGTTTGACGACGTGATCGGGCAGCCGCACGTCGTCCAGACGTTAATGAACTCGATCGCGACCAAACGGATCGCGCATGCGTTTTTGTTCTCAGGCACGCGCGGCGTCGGGAAAACGACGATTGCGAGGATCTTGGCGAAGGCCCTCAATTGTGAACAAGGGCCGACTGGCACTCCTTGTAACGCTTGTGCGAATTGTGCGGAAATCACACAGGGAACGTCGGTGGATGTAGTGGAGATCGACGGGGCGTCGAATACCAGCGTCGACGATGTGCGCGAGATTCGCGAGAACGTCAAGTTCACGCCGTTCCGCGGACAGTATCGGGTGTACATTATCGATGAAGTGCACATGCTCTCGAACTCCGCGTTCAACGCGCTGTTGAAAACGCTGGAAGAGCCGCCGGCCCATGTGGTGTTTATTTTCGCCACGACGGAAATCCATAAGATTCCTGCGACGATCCTATCGCGCTGCCAGCACTACAACTTTCGTCGTATCGCGAAAGGCGAGATTGTGCGGCGGCTTCGGCATGTCGCGGAGCAGGACGGGCTGGCCATTGAGGATCGTAGCCTTATGGCTCTGGCGCGGGCCAGCGAAGGCAGCATGCGTGATGGATTGAGTCTATTGGATCAGATTATTGCATTTGGCGGGAAGACGATATGCCATCAGGATCTCGAAGCTCTTCTGGGCGCGGTCCCTCAGGAACGGGTACGGGCCCTAGTCGAGGCCGTCATTGAGCAAGACAGTCCCAAAGCCCTACAGGTCATCGCCGGTTTAATGGACCAGGGACATGATGTGCGCGCCTATTGTGCCGATCTTGTGGAGTACGTGAGGAATATGTTGGTTGCTGCGGTAGTGCCTTCCGGGCCCGACCTGCGGGGCTTGATTGAGGCATCTGAAGAAGATGTGGTTCAACTGGGGCATGATGCGGAACGGTTCACCGTCGACCAATTACAAGAATTGTTTCGAATGTGTACTGCGGCTGAAGATAGTTTGCGGGTGAGTGCCCATCCACGATTTGTCTTGGAAACGATGGCGGTGCGTGCCACCCGGCTGTTACGGGTCTCCACCGGGCTGCCGGCTGCGACGGTTGCAATCAGTCAGCCGGACAAACCATCGCCAGACCATCGATTGAGTTCCCGAGAGTCTTCGCCCTCTCCGGATCGAGTCCCGACGTCTGGCGGGAACCGGGAAGACCGGACGACGGGGGGAGGACAACGTTCATCAACGGAGGTGTCTTCGTCCGGCAGAACCGCTCCGAAGCTATCACCAACTGTGCCGCACTCTTCAGTCGCCGCATCTCCCGTCCCGAGACCCATGCCCGTGCCACCCCCAATGTCTAAACCGGCGCCTCCCGAGCCGACGCCTTCAGTACACGCCATCGCCGCCACTCCCCTCGTTTCACCGGCCGCAGTGGACGTGAGTTGGGAGCAGTTTCAAGAAGCGGTTACCCTCAATCATCCGAATATTGCCCCGTTCCTTGAAATGGGTCGATTGGTCGGGATCGAGGGACACCTGATCACATTGGGATTTGCCCGGCAGGCGACCGTGGCACGTGCGATGTTGGAGAAGGAGGATAATCTTCGAGCGTTGGCGGCATTGGGACAGACACTCTACGGTTGTGCGTTGCGGGTTCGAATTATCGAAGTGGCGGAGCAGGACCCCCTGGCTACCCCCACGATGAAGCAGATGCGGATAGCGAAGGAGCAAGAACAGCGCCTCATTCTGACGCAACAGGCAAAGGCGCATCCCCTGGTCAAGCAAGCACTGGAGATGTTCGGTGGAGAACTCGCAGAGGTTCGCACGACCGTTCCGGTGCAGGAGGTGCAGGAATGAAGAGTCCTTTCGGGAACATGTCGAATATCTTGAAGCAAGCGCAAGCCATGCAGGAGCAAATGGCCAAAGTTCAGGAACAAGCGGCGGCCAAGACTGTCTCAGGGACTGCAGGTGGCGGGATAGTCACCGTAACCGTGAATGGGGCGATGGACTTGTTGAGCGTGAAGATTGATCCGGAAGTCGTGAAATCAGGCGATGTTGATATGCTGCAGGACCTGGTGGTGGCGGCGGGTAATGATGCGCTCAAGAAATCCCGGGAGATGATGGCTGAAGAGATGAAAGCCGTGACGGGCGGGATGAAGATTCCCGGTCTTTTTTGAGTTTCCCGGATGCCCTCTTCGGATGGACGGTAGCATGGCAGTCGGTACTCCGCATTCCAGGTGAATAGGTTTCATGAGTATTGATCAACAGGGGCTTTTGGCGAAATTGGTGCGCGAGCTGGTCCGTCTACCTGGAATCGGCCAAAAAAGTGGGCAACGGTTGGCGTTTCATATCCTGAAGTCGGAGCGAGAGGATGCGCTTCGCCTGGCTGAAGCAATCCAGGCGGTGAAGGAGGGCCTATCCTTCTGTCGTCAATGCCGCAATATCGCCGAAGAAGAGCTGTGCGAATTCTGCCGGGATTCCAGGCGCGATCGATCCAAGATTCTCGTTATTGAAGAGCCGAGCACGCTCTACGCGATCGAGCGCGCCGGCGGGTATCGGGGTCTATATCACGTTCTGTTAGGGGTGTTGTCCCCGCTAGACGGTGTCGGGCCGTCCGATATACGTGCGGATGAACTACTTGATCGGGTCAAGGCGGGCGGGGTGGAGGAAGTGATTGTCGCCACGAACCCCACAATCGAGGGCGAGGCGACGGCTATCTATTTGACCCGCTTATTGAAGCCTCATCATGTGAGAGTCTCTCGCATTGCGTACGGAATTCCAGTGGGTATGGATATCGAGTACGCGGATGAGGTCACCCTGGTGAAGTCCATTGAAGGTCGGCGGGACCTTTGAAATGGGCAGCCCCGATTGACCCTCTTCGTTTGAGCCTGTTATATTCGAATTCCTGCGCGGTCTGAGGCCATTACCGGCGTAATCAAATCGAGTATTCGATGAAGGCTCCGGCAAAAAAAACCACTCCTGATCGACGGAAGCCCGCGAAGGCCAATGGAGTTAAGTATCCGGACATTCTGCGTGACCTGGAAGGTCAGCGTGCCGCAATTCTGGCTGAAGCCGGAGTGGTGTTGACAAGTCCTACCGGTCTGGAGATTTTCCCGGACGTGAGCGACCAGGCTTCTGCTGAAGCCGACCAGCATTTTTCATTTCGGATACGAGAGCGGGAGCAAAAACTGCTCAAGAAAATTGACGAGGCGTTGAGTCGATTTGCCGCCAAGACCTATGGAATTTGTGAGCGCTGCAAGGGAGACATCCCCTATAAGCGTCTGAAAGCCCGCCCAGTTACCACGTTGTGTATCGAGTGTAAGACGAGCCAGGAAGAAGAAGAAAGATCCCACCGCTAAGATTCCATCCGGTACGCTGAGTTCAGCCGACCCCCTGTCCTTTCGTGCAATCCTTGTGCAACCTGCCCTAATGTTTGAGCGCCTTCACGCGTGTCTTGGCAAGTGCGGATCGGTCCGCTTCTTCAGGAATGCCTTCAACGAGGGCCAGATAGGTCTCATATTCAGTAAGGGCTCGTTTAGGGTTGGTGTCCGCGATCGCTTCGGCCACGTTGAAGCGAGCAATCGCATAGTTGGGACGCAGCAACACCGCCTTCTCGAATGAAGCCAGGGCATTGGGCTTATCCCCTAATTTCCCATACACGGAGCCGAGGTTGTTATACACCTCCGGAGAATTTGGCCGTTTCGCCAAGGATGCCAGCAGTTCGCTCTTGGCCTTCTCCAGGTTACCTGTGGATTCCCACGAAACCCCCAGTCGGTGGTGAAGCTCTGCCTGCCAGACCTTGTTGGTAAATCCCGAGACGCTCGCCTTTTGGTATGCATCCAGCGCAACGACATGGTTTTTTTCTCCACAGTAGGCAAGCTGAGCCGCCTGGCCGCGCGCGAATTGCTGAAGGGATGCGAAGGGTTCTTTGTCTTCAGCACCCTGAGAATCTAACCGCTGGCCGTCTGATTGCTGCGCCGTATTGCGCAGACGGTCGAGAAATTCCTTCCGGTAAGGGGAGAAGAGTGCGACATACGGATCAATCGTAAAGGAGGCTTCAAGCAGGCGGGGCTCGGTTTTATCGGCCAGTACGAGATACCGTGTGGTGGTTTTTTCCTCGCCTGTATCGTAGAGCGTGCTGCCAGCCATATTCTGGCGATCGGCCAAATGTGCGACGGTGAGATAGAACTCTAGGGTCGGTTTGAGTTGACTCAGTGTGCGCCTCAGCGTCTTGTACGGTGCCAGATCGAGACCTGAACGAAAGACGAAGAGCGCACCCACCAACGTTCCATCCTCATCAAAAAAGTATGACTCCTCGCCCTTGGAGAGGCTTTGTTCGGGTGCGATGCGTAATTCTTCACCGGTGCCCCACGCCTGGACGCGGTGCGACAGGCCGGGATGTGCTTTCAGGAACGTCTTGCGTGAATCACAGAGTTTGGTCGTCTTGAGCAAGTCGAGATCGCTTTCTGACGGAGGAAGCGGTGCTCGAGGAGGTGGTGGAGTCTCACAACTCGTCAACAGGACAGACAGGGTGAACAGTAGTGATGCCAGATATGGTCGACAATGCATGGTCAGGTTGCTAAGCCTCCGGTCGAGCTGTGGGCAGTATGGGATGGACGAGCATACCGTAATGAATGGGGTGGATGCGACTGGCAGTGGGTGGAGCGGAAAGCCGCCAGAATGCCTTGTTTCGCCGGCCAGAATCGACACGGCCGGCGAAACTTGAAGCGGCTTATCGACGTTGTGAGTCGATCATCGAGTCTTCGGCGGTATAGCCGAACAGGTAGGGGGCCGTTCTCGCAATGGCATAGAGCGGACGGTTCACCGTATAGTCGACGAGGACACCGACCGGGTGGAGGATAAATCCAAGCCATCGAAACGGATTGTCATTGGACTGGGAGGCGGCCATCGGATCGGAATAGACCAGCGAAGTGCTGTCCATCGCGCTGTAGATGCTGAGTGGCGCATTGTAGTTCTGATCCTGCGCGACCATCTGGTTGGTGGAGCAACCGGTCGTCAGAACGAGGCTCAATATGATGGTTGCCACAGTCCCGCGCATACAATCCTCTCTTTCTTCGGTAGGAACCTTCGAAATAATGGATCTGTTCCTTGTGAGAAAAGTCTAGCGCAGGGTCGTGATTCTGTCCAGTCTAGGAACTCACCGGTCGGCTTCAGACGGAAGCGAGATAAATTAGTCTGTTATGGACAATGACGCGAAGCCATCGACCGGCGGGATGGTGGGCGATACTGGTATCGAACCAGTGGCCTCTTCCGTGTGAAGGTAAAAAGCTAGATTTTCGAATTGCTCGCTGTTGCAACGGTTTCCCCACAAAACCTTTCAATGTCATGTGGTTAAGAGCTTTCTATCGCGTCTACTGTGTACAGGAGATTTTAAGGTTTTGGCTTATTTCTGACACAAAAATGACCACAGTGCCTCGGAAGACAGGATCGTTAATCAGCGGGGAGGGTCAAAAAATCGGGCAGTCCGAACACTCCAGCAATGAACGACGGTCGAGCGGCTCGCAAAATCGCTGACCGCTGACTACAGAGCCGTACCACCATGGTATACTGCCTGCGGATACACTGGATGTGCTGCCGATGAAAGCCGTGAAGTACACCAAAGAAGGCGTAGTGATTCCCTCCTCCTGGATGAAGGGGTGGGGAAAAGCCGTCGTGGCACATCGCGACTCCGACGTCCTGATCTTGGAGTCCCCGGCCAGAGCGGCGAGTCGCAAGAAGTTGGCCCGTATGGTCAGCAAGCTACGCCGCGCCACCCGCGAACTGGGCGTCACCCCCGAACAGATTGCCGCTGAGGTTGCAGCGGTTCGGCGCGAGCGTGCGCGTCCTTCTTGATACCAATATATTCGTGTCCGGCCTGTTGTCCGCCGCAGGGCCTCCTGCCCGGATCATTCAGGCTGTCTTACAGCGCCGCCTCATCCCCCTCATGAGCTCCGATACTTTCGCGGAACTGGAAGCCGTCCTGCGGCGGCCCAAACTCCAACGGGCGTTCACCCGCGCTGGGGTGAATATCACGAGCTTTCTAGCGACCATCCAAGCTGAAGTGCAGTTCGTCGATCCCCATCCCACGAATACTCCGTTGCGTGATGCGCATGATCGACCGTTCCTCGATCTCATGGCGACCTCACCTCCACCGCAATATTTCGTCACCGGAGATAAGGATTTCGAGGCCTCACACTACAGTGGCGTGCCGGTCATTTCAGCTGCCGAGTTTGCCCGCCTGCTCACACATCGCTAGTGGATTCTTGTCTTGCTCACAATGCGAAGCTACGCGCGCCGTTGCTTCGATCTCCGCTGGCAGCGAGGTATTCAGCGTCCATTCGGACTACCGTAATTGGGTGAACCGCCGTGAGAGCTCGAGAGAGCCTGTCTGGGGAAGCGTGCCTGCTAGCTGTAGAAGTGGACGCCTCATTCACCCACTTCTTCGCTCAAAGCTCGGAACGCTCACTCAGGAAAGGAGAGAATAATCTTGTTCTGGCACCAGCAGGCACCACAACAGCCAAGGTATACGCAGTGGCAGATGAGACCATGGCGGTCACCCCATTGAACTTCACGACATTGTTGGAGGGAACCGGATCAAATCCGTAGCCTTGCACGCGACAGAGTTCCGTGACTGGTCCACTGCCGGGATTCACGAGATAGATCCCGATGCCACTGCCATGCGGCGTGAAGCGATCGATCGAGAGAAGATTGCCGACTGGATCGTAGTTGTAGACGGCGGTCGCGCCAGTACTGTCGCTCACACTTGTGAGGCGACCCTGGTCATCATAGAGATATTGGGCTTGATCGGCTTGGAGTGACGAAACGAGACAAAACAAAAAAATAACCGTCGGAATCATTCGACCTTCGACGGCTAGCTGTTTTCCTGATAACACTTAGTTTCCTCGTTTTTCATGAGGATTTACATTGATGGTGACTTGCATCTAGTTATTTCTTAGACATGTTCGGCTCAACAAATTGAACGGCCAACATGTCTACAACTCCTGATAGATTTTCTATACTGTGCCCAATTTCAGCCCGTTGGTTAACCGAAAGTTGAAACAATTCGCTTGTCTTTTCTCGAAGCACCCTTCCATGAAAGTCGACAAAAAAGGTGTCGTCCGGGGATTTCAGTTTGAGTTTTATCGCTCCATCTTCCAGAGGGACAGATCCCCGAGTCGCCGTGAGCATTTTTTTTAACTTGCGAAGGAGAGGGTGTTCACCAGACGGATTAAAAGAGGTAGGGGTTCCCGTAATAATCTGAATCTTAAACGAGCTTCTCTCCTCTATTTCTGTCATTCGAATCCCAACCAACATGGAGGCCTCAAACGGGTCATAGAAAACTTTCGCCACTGCTGGCGCATTTGGCCTATCATTCTTCGATTGTCCTGAAACGTTCCCGACGAAAAATACACAAAACAAATAGAAGAGAAGACAACAAATCTTTACAGCGCTACTTCTCACTGTTGCTCCTTTTGCATGGCAAATCGATATGTTGAGTGCGAATAGGTTCGTTTAGATCTTGAGACACGGGGTTTTCGTACTGGCCAATTATGCGCACTTCGTATTCCCTTATCGTCTCAGTCTGATTCATTTTGTAATCAATTAGGTGGCCCATTTCATGAGCCAATGCTCGCTCCAGGGAGAAAGTGAATTTTCGACCTCCCGAGCAGCTGCTAAGGCCTTGCACGTAAGTGGGGTCTATTTCTATCCAAAGATATGCGGCCCGACTAACTTTCCACCCAGTCCTATCTATGACTTGGTAATGAGTCAATGAGTTCTGAAGCTCGGTAATCATTCGAAGGCCGGATGGGCTCTTCGCAATAAGATTGCCGAAAGCTACTTGAAACACGGGGTTTGAAGGAATGTCTAATATCAATCCAAACGGATCAACGAAGGACAGTGGCCGATTGGCAACATAGACATATAAATTCATGGCACTGCTACCAAACTCAATAGGATCCTCACCGACAAACCGCTGGATCTTCGGGTGATAGTACCGCGCCCCATAGAAGTAGAGTCCCGTCCCATCATTCTCCCGCCCTGTGTACTGAAACTCATTACTGCTGACAGTGCCTGCTTGCGTGGAATTGCCGAAGGGCTCATAAGTGTACGTGGTCTGACTCGTCCCGGCGGGATTCGTGAGCGCGATGGAGGTCCCGAGCGCATCGGTCTCGTAGAACTCATCGCTAGCGCCTTTGCGAATGTAGGGCTCATCAATGCTCAATCCACGGATATAGGTGACCGACGGGGTCGCCCCCGTCAATTCGGCATATACGTCACTCCCGTCGTACCAGAACCCGGCGGTGGTACCGTTGATCGTCTTGCTTTGTCTTCGTCCCAATCCGTCATAGATGAAGCTTGCCGTCAAACCGGTTCGGCTGATTCCTGTCAGTCTGTTTCTGGCATCCCACGTATAGGTCGTGGTCACCCCGGCTTGCGTCTCGGTCGCGAGATTGCCATTGCTGTCATATGTCAAATTGGTAGTCGCGCTGTTCCACCGTGTTAGCTCATTCGCCACGTCGTACCCAATATTGGCGGCGGCCACGGCTGTAGGAAGGTTAGAAGCAACCGCGTTCTGACGTAACTGCGTGATCCGATTTCCCTGCTTATCGTACGTATAGGTGAGCGCTTCAATCGTCGTCGGCGTCAGGGTTTTACTTCCCTCTGATCCTATCCCAGAACGCGGGGAATGCCTCCCAAACTGTTTTTCGCGCACGGTCAAAAAACCGGTCGATTTTTGGTTACTGCATGTTCCGGCTCTGAACGATGCTCACAATTGCCGCTCTGAGCGCACTAAAACGCACATACGCCTCCTTATGCCTACTTCCTTTCGTGCCTCATCTGTCCCAAAATCTGTCCTCTCCTGTCCCCGCGTGACCCCTAGTGGCCCCTTCAGGGGCCTTTGCTTCACTCCGGTGATTCGCCTAGGGTGAGACGAACGGGAACAGGGCTCAAATGGAGGGAATGATGTCCGAGTCGGAACGCGTCAGACAGGAACACCGTCGTCCGTGGAAGGGAGACAAAGCCGGTCCGCGCCGCATGCCGTCAGGCTGGGGCGCGGAGCGGAATGGCCCCCGTCTTGGTAACACGGGGGCGCTACCCACAGCGCTCCGTACAGGAGTTCGATAGATTCCATGGATTCTAGCTTCACCCTCTCGATTGATTGGCTGGCCTTTACCGTCTTGGCGAGCAACCCCCAAGAGACCATGAAGGTTCTTGGCGGCGATTGGAGTAGGGCCAAAGGGGACTTCCGAGGGTATCCCTTGTCCTGGATGCGGGTAGACGGCCTGCGCGGGGTCGGCAAACTGGGCACCAATGCCCCTCGTCGTCCGAATGAAATCCATGTGGACTTGTCGGGCGGCCTCGCGTCCGCCATGACACTGGATCAGATCCGAACCCTGCTCAAGTGGGTACATGCCCAACAGGGGCATGTCACACGCATCGACTGTGCACTCGATGACCGAGCGGGAACGGTGCCGGTCTCGACCATCCGAGAAGCGGTATCGGCAGGCCAATGTGTCACGAGGGCGGCTCAGGTCCGGCATATCGTGTCCAATCTGACGCATGGGACAGGAGCCACCACGGGCGAGACGATGTACTTCGGGAGTCCGCAGAGTCAGACCTTGCTCCGTATCTACGACAAGCGCTTGGAACTGCAGAGCAAGGGCCAGGAAAACTACCAGGACTACGGGACTCGGTGGGAGTTGGAACTCAAGAAGGACCGCGCCGAGCAATGTGCAAGAGCATTGGCGACCTTAGACGAAGCCGATTGGAAGGAGTTAGTAGTCGGCTTGCTTCGCTCCTATGTGGATTTCAGACAGATTACCAAAGAGACAGAGGATGAAGACCGATACCGGGCTCCAGTCTTGGAGTGGTACGCCCTCCTGACGGAGGGATTTCAGAAGGGGCGATTGGCCCAGGAGAAGCAGGTACAGACCCTGCAGTATGTGAAACGATGGGTGAGTGACACCCTGACGCCGATGTTGGCGGTTATTTGTGCCACCCCTGGAGGGGAAGAATGGCTACAGCAGGAAATTGTCAGGGGCATTGCTCGGTGGAAAGACCGACACCGCAATTTGCTCAAACAACCACCCAATCGGTTTCACCGGTCTGCCGGCGGTCACGCGGGCAGCCCATGTTAGGGGGACTGGGGGTGTCGGCAGACTCCCCCGGTGTATCTGCACATGCTCACCGTCAAAGAGCTCTCGGCTTGGCTCAACATCAAGCCGTCCACACTCTACCTCTGGGTTTCCAAGAAAAAGATTCCGTGCCGTCGCATTCATGGCCTCGTCCGCTTTGAACCTGAGGCGATCCAGGCCTGGCTAAACGGCTTTTCTTCTACGTCGAATATGAGGCCTCACCGCGTGCCTCGGCGTAAAGCTGGTGACGTAGACCACCTCATTGAAGCGGCTAAACGTGCCGTCTATACTTCCCGCCACGGGGAAACCAGACCAACAGCGAGCCCTCTTGGAAAGGAGAACAACGATGGGGCTCGTTAAGCGTGGGAGTATTTGGTGGATGAATATTGTGTTTCAAGGGCAACGCATTCGCCGCTCGACAGGGTCATCGAATCGAGCTTTGGCTGACGCCATTATGGCGAAGGTGAAGGTGCAATTGATCGAGGGGCAGTATTTTGATCGAGCGGAGGAACAATCTCGGACCTTCGCGGAATTGATGGATCGTTTTGAGCGAGAACACCTGGTGAAACTGGCCAGCCGACAAACCGGACAAGCCTTCGTCAAGCGCTTCCGGGCCTTCTTCGGAGACCGGACGCTCGGCGAGATTACCCCTAAGCTGATCGCGGAGTATAAAAGTCGACGGTACGCTACCGGGGTGAAACCTGCCTCGATCAATCGAGAGCTCACCTGTTTGCGAAAGGCCTTCAACCTGGCGAGGCGGGAGTGGGAATGGTGTCGAGACAATCCCGTCAGTCGCGTGTCTCTCGAAAAGGGCGCGACGAAACGAGACCGATGGCTGATGGAAGACGAGGAGGCACGATTGCTCGATGCCTGTCCGTCTTGGTTACGCGAGCTCGTGGTGTTCGCGCTGCATAGCGGGATGCGGTTGGGCGAGATCCTGTCACTGACCTGTGCCGGAGTGGATCTGTTCCGAAGAACGGCGACCGTGTTTGAGTCGAAAAACGGCGAGCGACGGACAGTGCCATTGAATCACACCGTGATGACGCTCCTGACGGAGAAGGCCAAAGTGCGGCATATCAAAACCGCACTGGTCTTTCCGAGTCTCGCTGGTACACGGTTAGATCCTAACCATCTGCGACGGGCGTTGCGGCCTGCGATGGCAAAAGCGGGGATTGTGAACTGCCATTTCCATGACCTCCGCCACACCTTTGCGACGCGGCTGGTCCAGGCGGGAGTCGATCTTTACAAGGTGCAACGGCTCCTCGGGCACAAGTCGCCGATGATGACGCAACGTTATGCTCATCATTACCCGGAAAGCCTGCGGGATGGAGTGGAGATTTTGGACCGACGATCACACTGTGACACAAAAATGACCACAGTGTTGCGCGTATCAGAGAGTGCTGTCGTGGAAGTCGTTGAAAAGATGGTGGGCGATACTGGTATCGAACCAGTGGCCTCTTCCGTGTGAAGGAAGCGCTCTCCCCCTGAGCTAATCGCCCACGCGAGGTGAGTCTAGCATGGTCTAGCAAAACGGAGCAACAAACCTAGCTAGTTAGATTCATCCCGCCACATTGGTCGAAGTTCCTGAGAAGATGTAACTTCGAGAACATGGTTAGGAAATACCCAGCGGTTTCTTGACATCGAGAAAAGGCCATTCCTACAATGGGCTTCCTTCCATTATTCAAAGGCTTTCCCATTCATGCGTGAAGACATCGTGATCATTGGGGGCGGCCTGGCCGGCTCAGAAGCGGCCTGGCAAGCGGCCAACCACGGGGCGAAGGTGACGCTCTACGAGATGCGTCCGAAGCAGCCGACGAAGGCCCATAAGACAGGTGATCTGGCGGAACTCGTGTGCTCGAATTCACTCGGATCGGCCGACCCCCTCAATGCACCCGGCATCCTGAAGGCTGAGATGCGTCGCCTGAACTCCCTCGTGATTCGTGCAGCGGAGGAGGCCAGGGTACCGGCGGGTTCCGCCCTGGCCGTCGATCGTGACCAGTTCGCACGTGCCATCACCAGCGCGTTGGAAGGACATCCGAACATTCGGATCATCCGGGAAGAAGTGACGGAGGTGCCCTCGGATGCCGTCAGCATCATCGCGACGGGGCCGCTCACGTCCGAGAAGTTGTCCCAGGCCATCAGCGAATTGACCCACGAGCGGCATCTCTATTTCTTTGATGCCATTTCGCCTATCGTTGATGCGGATTCGATTAACATGGACATCGTCTATCGCGCATCGCGGTACGGGAAAGGGGGTGCCGACTACCTCAACTGCCCCCTGGATGAAGCCGCCTATAATGCTTTGTATGAGGCCATGATGGCGGCGGAGAAGGTGCAGCCGAAGGAGTTCGAGAAAATAGCCTATTTCGAGAGTTGCATTCCTATCGAAGTCATGGCCGAACGAGGCCGGCAGACCATGCAGTTCGGGCCGCTGAAGCCTGTCGGGCTGGAACATCCGACAACCGGAGTCCGCCCCTATGCCGTGGTTCAGCTACGCACGGAGAACGCGCACGGAACCTGCTACAACATGGTGGGTTTCCAGACCAAACTGACCTATCCTGAGCAGCGTCGGGTGTTCCGTCTCATACCCGGGCTGGAGCAAGCTGAGTTTTTACGGCTCGGCAGTCTCCATCGCAACACCTTCATCAATTCGCCACAACTGTTGCGAGACACCCTGCAACTGAAGTCTCGTGGAACGGTCTTCTTTGCCGGGCAGTTGGTTGGTGTCGAAGGATATACAGAGTCCGCTGCGATGGGAGGCCTCGCCGGCATCAATGCCGCCCGAGGTTTGGCAGGACAATCGCTGGTCACTCCACCGCCGACCAGCGCTCATGGCTGCTTGATGGCCCACATCACCAAAAGCGACCCGGCGCATTTTCAGCCTATGAACACAAATTTCGGCTTGTTTCCGCCCCCCTCGGTCAGGACGCGCGACAAGGAACAGAAGCGGCGTCTTATCCAGCAACGAGCCCTTGAGGATTTTGACGCATGGATCGCGCAATCCGGGCTTTCTTAGACGCCCTGGCTGTTCAGCAGGGCGCCTCCCCCCAGACGATTCGTGCCTACGCCTCGGACTTGGCTCAATTCCAAGTTTTTGCGCGCAATGCCCTGGATCCACGCGTGCCCCTCGTCCCTGAATCGATAGAGCCGGCGCTGATCCGTGCCTTCCTCGCCTCGCTTGATCGCAGGGGTGAGAAGAAGGCTTCCCTATCGAGAAAACTGGCTTGCCTGCGAAGCTGGTTCCGTTATCTGGTTCGTGCCGGGCAGCTGGAAGCAAACCCGGCTGAGGGTGTACGGGCACCAAAACTTCCGAAACACCTCCCCCGCGTTCTCACCAAGGATGATGCGGGAGCATTGATGGAGTTCCCCGCCGGTCAGGGACAGGATGTGTTGCGTGATCGCGCGATTTTGGAAACGCTCTATTCAACGGGCGCTCGAGTCAGTGAACTGGTGGGGATGAATCGCGGCGATATCAGCCGCAGCGACGGATTGGTGCGCGTGCGCGGCAAGGGTGCGAAAGAGCGTATCATCCCTCTAGGCGATGTGGCGCTGGAAGCCATCGATGAGTATCTGGCACAAGCGGCTCAGAAGGCTGACCGATCATCGCAATCAGCGTTGCATGCTCTGCCGGTGTTCCGTAACCGCCGCGGAGGTCGCTTGACCACCCGGACCATTGCGCGCATCGTGGCCAAATATTCGAGCCGGCTTGCCGGAGGAACGATTCACCCGCATACATTGCGGCATTCGTTTGCCACCCATCTGCTGGATGAGGGCGCCGATTTGCGCGCCATTCAAGAAATGCTGGGCCATGTCTCGCTCAGTACGACACAAAAGTACACACACCTGGCGACTGATCAGTTGCTTGCGCTATACGATCGCACACATCCCCGCGCCATGGCGGCAACAGGCCTACCGGGCGGCGCAAAGCAGAAGGACTCGCGATGATTATTCGATCCACGACGGTGCTCTGTGTCCGGCGAGGCAGTCAGGTGACGATGGGCTCCGACGGACAGGTCACAGTCGGCACGACGGTTATGAAGCACAATGCAAGAAAAATGCGGCGCATGCATAACGACACGGTCCTGGCAGGGTTTGCCGGGGCGACGGCCGATGCCTTTACCCTGTTTGAGAAGTTCGAGGCCAAACTGGCCGAATACCGCGGCAATCTCACTCGTGCCGCCGTCGAACTGGCGAAAGACTGGCGGACCGATCGTGTCTTGAGGCGGTTGGAGGCATTGCTCGCCGTCGCGGACCTTGATCACTCATTCATCATCTCCGGTACCGGGGACGTAGTCGAGCCGGAGGACGGCATCCTCGCCATTGGTTCAGGCGGTCCCTATGCCTTGGCTGCGGCGCGCGCGTTACTGGCGCATTCCGAACTGGTTGCTGAACTCGTGGTCCGGGAATCCCTCATGATTGCCGGCGGGATCGACATTTATACCAATCAACAGATTGTGATCGAATCGCTCACTCGGTAGGATCTATTTACCATGACGACTGAACCCATGCCTCGTCCGCTCAATGTGAATAGTCTGACCCCACGGCAAATCGTTGAAGCCTTGGATCGGTATGTGATCGGCCAGCAAGACGCCAAGCGCATGGTGGCCATTGCACTCCGGAACCGCTGGCGTCGGCAACAGCTGCCTCCTGAGCTGCGTGACGAGGTCATGCCGAAGAACATTATTATGATCGGGCCGACCGGCGTGGGAAAGACAGAAATCGCCAGACGCCTGGCCAAACTGGCCGAAGCGCCTTTCATTAAGGTGGAGGCGTCAAAATTCACGGAAGTCGGTTATGTCGGCCGCGATGTCGAATCGATCATTCGGGATCTCACGGAGTTGGCGATAAATCTGGTGAAGACGAAACATCTCGAAGAGGTTCAGGAAAAGGCGTCTCGGCTCGGGGAAGAGCGGATTCTCGATCTGCTGCTGCCTGGTGTTCCTCCACGGTCCACTCCGCCAGGCTTCGATCACTCTGGACAGCGCTCGGAGACTATCGAGCCGACGGATTCACCTGATGCCACTCGATCCAAGCTCCGGCTACAACTGCGTGAAGGAAAATTAGATCAGCGTTCCGTCGAGGTGGAGGTGAAAGAGCGGGCATTGCCGCTGGGGGTCATTTCCAACGCGGGCGGCATGGAAGAACTCGAAGGGAATTTGCGCGACATGCTGGGTGGCATGTTTCAAGGCAAAAAGAAGAAACGATCCATGAAAGTGCCGGATGCGCTGAAGCATCTCACTCAGGAAGAGGCGCAAAAACTCATCGATATGGATGAGGTCGTGCGGGAGGCGATCGGAAAAGTCGAACAGACCGGCATCGTGTTTCTGGATGAGATTGATAAAATTGCCGGTCGCGAGCGCACAATGGGACCGGACGTGTCCCGGGAGGGCGTGCAGCGAGATCTGCTGCCGATAGTGGAGGGGGCCACCGTCAGTACGAAGCATGGGGCGGTCCAGACGGATCATATCCTGTTCATCGCCGCCGGCGCATTTCACGTGGCCAAACCCTCGGATTTGATTCCGGAACTGCAAGGCCGTTTTCCCATCCGTGTAGAGTTGGCGCCCCTGACCAAAGAGGATTTCGTAAGGATCTTGACCGAACCCCGAGGATCACTGGTTCGTCAATATCACGCCTTGCTGGCGACCGAAGGCCTTACGGTAGAATTCACCGCGGATGGGCTCGCCGAAATCGCAGCGACCGCAGTGCAGGTGAATGAGCGTACCGAAAATATCGGCGCGCGCCGTCTTTTCACGATCATGGAGCGATTGCTTGAGCAGGTCTCGTTCGAAGGCGCTGAGATGCAACTCAAGACCATCGTCGTGGATGCGGCCTATGTTCGGGAACGCCTGCAGGACATTGTGAAGGATCAAGACTTGAGCCGGTATATTCTGTAGGCGGCCATCAGGAGCGAGGAGTGACGCATGCACAAACTGATTAAGAAGGCCGACGTCCTCATTGAGGCGTTGCCCTACATCCGTACCTTCAAGGGCAAAACCGTGGTCATCAAGTATGGCGGCCATGCGATGACGGATCCGTCGCTCAAGGGACGTTTCGCGCAAAACGTCGTGTTACTGAAGTATGTCGGACTCAATCCGGTCATCGTACATGGAGGAGGCCCTCAGATCGATCAGATGCTTGACCGGCTGGGCATGGAAGCAAAATTTCGCCATGGGGTTCGGGTGACTGACGCGGCCACCATGGAAATTGTCGAGATGGTGCTGGCCGGCCGGATCAACATGGAAATCGTGGATCTGCTGAATCGGCACGGCGGTCAGGCGGTCGGACTCAGCGGGAAAGACGGCGGGCTGATGTTGACGAAGCCCTTAACGGCCAAGGCCTGGGCAGAGAGCATCGAGAAGGACTTCGATGCCGCAGAGTCGGATGCGGATTTCGGGTTTGTCGGGGATGTGAAATCGATCGACCCCACGCTTCTGCTCAAGTTGCAAGAGGACAGTTACATCCCCGTCATTGCGCCCATCGGGACTGACCGAGAAGGCAATACCTATAATATTAATGCCGACCTGGTGGCGGGGGCTATTGCGGCAGCCTTGAAGGCTGAAAAACTTGTCATGTTGACCGATGTGAAAGGCATTCGTGACGCCAACGGCCGCCACCTGTCGACGGTCTCTCGTAAGGATGTGCAGCGGATGGTCAAACGCGGCACAATCAGCGAGGGAATGCTGCCGAAAGTGCATGCTTGTCTGGATGCTCTGGCCGAGGGCGTAGGCAAAGCGCACATCGTCGATGGCCGTATCCCCCATGCCATTCTTTTGGAGATATTCACCCATAAGGGTATCGGCACCGAGATCGTGGCATAGCGTGTGACCTCACGGATCCTTACCCACCTTCAGGCGCTAGTTGGAGAGCGGCATCCAGTGACGGCGCCGACACACCTGGCTGTGGTCGAAGACTATCTTGCCGCCGGCTTTAAGGCCATGGGGTATGAGGTCGCTCGGCAGCCCTTCGAGGCCTTGGGTGGAACCTATTACAACGTGGTCGCAACCAGGCACGATCGTATTACCTCCGGCAGGTTCCCACCACTAGTCATCGGCGCGCACTACGATACAGTGCCCGGTTCGCCAGGGGCCGACGATAATGCGAGTGCGCTGGCGGTATTGCTGGAGACAGCGGAGGCCCTCGTCGGGGCATCCCTCATACGACCGCTTCGGTTCGTCGCTTTCTGCCTGGAGGAGCAAGGCCTGCTGGGAAGCTCGGCCTATGTGGCGATGTTACGACGGCAGCAGGAGGCGCTCGCGGGTGCGATTATCTTGGAATGTGTCGGTTATGCGCAGTTGGAAGAAGGGACGCAGCGTGTCCCTTCAGGTGTACCGGTCGTTGTTCCCACGGTCGGCAATTTTTTAGCTGTCGTCGGTAACGAAGCCTCCAAAGGCTTGACCAGGGCTGTCGAACAGACGATGCGGGCGTATGTTCCCATGGTCCAGTTGGTAGTTCCTGGCCAGGGAGAAATTCTGCCGGATACCAGGCGGAGTGATCATGTGGCATTCTGGGAACAGGGATTTTCTGCCGTCATGCTGACTGATACAGCGAATTTCAGGAATCCACACTATCATCAATCGAGCGATACGCTGGAGACCTTGAATCTGGACTTCATGAGCCAGATCGCGAACGGGGTTGCGGCGACCGCGATCCAACTGGCCGGAATCGGAGACCATGCCTCGTAGCAGCGTGACGGTTCAGAAGGCTACCCGACGTGTAATCAGGGAACTCTTCGCACGTCTCGATTATGGGCAATTGGGGCCCATCTATTGCGATGAAGGCGGAGATGAATTTTGGATGGCCAAACGTGGGCCCTGTCTGCGTCTGGGTATGGCTGTCGCGAACGTGCTTGTGACGCGTCTTACGCCCGGGGGCACGAGCCTGTACGTGGGAGCCGGGGTTCCGGAGATTCCGCCTATTGTCGCGGAAAGTTTAGACCTGGGGCGACGAGTAGTGGCCTGCAATCTACGAAGACAAGAAGTGCGGATCCTGAATCGTGCCTGCACCGGCCTTTCAGTGCGTTTTCAGCATCGAGACGCCGGCTCCGTTAGAGACCGGGTGGATCATCTCTGGCTGGTCAGTGTCCTGAACGATCCGGAGCGGTTTCCGGAACTGTCGACGCTGTCGTACGGGCAGGCCAATCCTGTGACATTCAAGGCACGCAAATTCCTTCTGCAGCAGCGGACGGTCGCGAGGCTGGTTGACCGGTGTCTCAGTCGACTCACCGTCCCTGGATTGGTGACAACAACGGTGGAAGAGGCCGTGTGGATCGCTGAATGGTGCCACCGAACAGGAACCCCCTACCGCATCGAACCCCGGACGTTTGCTTCGCCTACGGTCGGGGATCCGATATGCCTGATGCGGATCGGATAGGAGAACGAGGGGGCACTGTGGCAGAACCGGCCGTGGCGGGGAGTTACACCCAGAATCCCGGAGCCGGCTTATCCGGGCCGAAGAGGTACTGGCGGGAGTAGCCCACATAGTTCTGCGCCGATTCACGGATCCAGGCGAGTTCCTGCTCGGTCACGGGACGTTTGACCTTCGCCGGTGATCCCAAAACCAGACTCTTGGGCTCAACGATGGTGCCGGGCGTGACTAGAGCGCCGGCGGCGACCACGGAATCTTCGCCGATGACGACGCCATCCATGATGATCGCCCCCATTCCGACCAAGACACGGTCCTGAATGGTGCAGCCATGCAGCACGACATGGTGCCCGATGGTTACGTCGCTACCGATGATCAGAGGATGCGTGTCATGCGTGACGTGCAGCGCGCAGAGATCCTGCACGTTCGTCCGGTCGCCGATCCTGATGTAGTTCACGTCTCCGCGAATGACCGCGTGAAACCAGGCGCTACTGTCTTCGCCCATGACGACATCACCAATGACTACGGCGGTTTCTTCGATATAGCAGGACTGAGGGATGGTCGGCTTGACACCACGAAATGTCCGAATCATGAGCACAATTTAGGATAGCTTCGAATGGAATAGCAAGCTTGACGTTTGACAGGCTTTTCAAGCGTCTCGTAGACTGCCGGGATATGGCTTCATCACTTATCACACCATCACGCCTCAAGCAGGGTAAACCCACGATCGGTTTCGTGAACCTCGGCTGCTCCAAAAATCAGGTGGATTCCGAGGTCATGCTCGGCACGCTGGTCGCGGGGGGGTTCCAACTCACGGGCGATGCGCGCGCCGCCGAAGTGGTCATCATCAATACCTGCGGCTTCATTGAGGAGGCGAAACAGGAATCGATCAACAGCATCATTGAACATGGGCGTCTGAAAAAGTCCGGTTCGTGCCGGGTGTTGATTGCGGCCGGCTGCCTGGCGCAACGGTACCAGGGAGAGTTGCTAAAGGAGTTGCCGGAACTGGACGGGGTGGTCGGAACGGGAGAATTCGGGCGCATTGCGGAGATCTGTCGTAGTCTGCTGACTCCCAAGGCGCGTCAACAACGAGTGTGGCTCGGGCAGCCCCCGTATCTCTATGACGCGGAGACGCCGCGCATCCGCCTCGGAACTCCCCATAGTGCCTATTTAAAAATCGCCGAAGGCTGTAACCGCAATTGCGCCTTCTGTGCGATTCCCATTATGCGAGGTAAGCAACGGAGCCGACCGATCGAATCAATCGTCACGGAGGCGAAGCGACTGGCTCAAGAAGGAGTCAAGGAGCTTAACCTCATTTCACAGGACACGATCAATTACGGGGTGGATCTCGGCCTCCGGCAAGGCCTGACGACTCTCTTGCGTGAGTTGGTCACGGTTAAAGGCGTGCGATGGATTAGGCCGTTTTACCTCTATCCGCAGCAGGTCACCGACGAACTGTTGGCGCTCTATGCCGGAGAAGCACAGATTACGAAGTATCTCGATATGCCCTTGCAACACATCAGTGATGGCATGCTCAAACGCATGCATCGGTTAGGCGATCGCAAGCATTTGACCGGGCTGGTTGAGCGCATCCGTGCCAGGATTCCGGGCGTATTTTTCCGCACAGCCTTTATCGTCGGATTTCCTGGTGAGACCGATGACATGTTCGAGGAACTGAAGCAGTTCATGATCGACATGGAGTTTGACCGCGCCGCGGTATTTCTCTATTCCGATGAAGAGGGCACATCTGCGGTGGACCTCGATCGCAAGGTCGATCGTGCGGTCATGGAGGAGCGTCGCAATGAACTCCTGGCCGTACAAGATTCCATCTCGGCGGCAAAAAACCGTGATTACCTGGGGCGCACCGTTGAAGTGCTTGTGGATGGGAGATCCGAGGAATCCGACCGGTTACTCGAGGCGAGGCATGAAGGCCTGGCTCCGGAAATAGACGGGGTGGTCTATTGCGAGTCTGGAACCGCCCTGCCCGGTGAGTTTGTCTCGGTGACGGTGACTGATGTGGTGGGGTACGATTTGATCACTCAACCGGTCGACCGGACTGCTGCCCCAGGGCCTGCTCCCGTTTCGCCGTCGCTTCTCATGCCCAAAAAAGCCGGGGCAGGCTACCGGTAGATGTTCCTCTCCCGACAGCCTGCCCCGGTTCGTTACACCTTGGCGCTTAGATACAGCGATGCACCACGCCGATTAACCAAGACCAGTACGTTCTGTCCCTTCTTGAGGTCTGAGGAGACTCGATCGTAATCCTTGATCGACGTGACCGGCTTACGATTGATCTCCCGGATGACGTCACCCGGCATCAACCCGGCTCGCTCGGCTTCGCTCTCCGGATCCACAGAGGTCACGACCACGCCTTGAATCTTCCCCTTGAGACCCAGTTCCTGAGCGGTCTCTCGATCAAGCTCCTGCACCGCGAGTCCGGCCAGAGGTTGATCCGATGATCCCGCCTCCGCCTTTGCGACTTGCTGGTTCTCCGGGAGCTCGCCGATCATAACGGACAAATCCTTTTCCCGACCATCGCGAATGACCTTCAATGAAGCTGTGCTGCCGACGCTGCTGCGGGTCACCGCCCGTTGAAGCGTGACGGCATCTTCGATCGGAGTGCCTTGAAATAAAGTGATCACGTCGCCTTGTTTGAGGCCCGCTTTCTCGGCCGGTCCGTCTTCCTTGATGTCGGTCACGAGGGCCCCGTTGTTGCCTTTGAGGTCAAAGGATTTAGCCAAGTCCTGATTCAGGTCCTGTATTCCGATGCCGAGATACCCCCGCACGACCTTGCCGGTCTTGACCAGGCTTTCATAGATGGGCTTGCTCATGCTGGTCGGCACCGCGAATCCTACACCCTGGTATCCCCCGCTCTGGGAGAAAATCGCGGTGTTGATGCCGATCAGCTCTCCCCTGGTGTTGACCAATGCGCCGCCGCTGTTTCCGGGGTTAATGGCGGCATCGGTCTGGATGAAGTCTTCGTACTGCGTAATCCCCATGTGCCCACGACCCAGGGCGCTCACGATTCCCAGGGTTACCGTGGAATTCAATCCGAAGGGGTTGCCGACCGCCAGCACATATTCTCCAACCTGCAGGCGGCTGGAATCGCCCCAGGGGACGGATGGCAGGTTTTGAGCATCGATCTTTACCACCGCGATGTCGCTCTTGGGATCGCTACCGACGATGCGACCCTTGAATTCCCGTTTGTCGGGCAGTGTGATGGTGACGGTTTTGGCACCATCGATCACATGGTTGTTGGTCAGGACATACCCGTCCGGTGTAACGATCACACCCGACCCCTGCCCGCCTCCGCGCCGCTCCCGAGGTTCCGGTCCGAATCGGCGAGGTCCGAACGGAGAGCCGAAGAATTCGTCCATTCGCCCTCGAGGGTGCGTCGAATCAGTCACCTGTTCTGCTGCACTCGTGGTGATATTCACCACGGCGGGTGTGACGGTCTTCGCCACATCTGCGAATCCCGCGGACGGGAGGACGCCGGATGGGACGGTGGAATGTTCGGCGACAACCGGTGCAGGGTTCGAGGCGTGCGAGGTCGTGAGCGAAGCATAGCTCCAAATGAGGGTTGCGCCGAGAACGGCGACGCCGGCAAAGGTGCCCGCGGATGGCATAGGTCGATTCATACGTTCCTCCTCCAGGTAAACATTAGTCCGTGCGGATCAGGTCACATGAGTGTGACCGTCATGTGGAGGGTAACAATCTGGAATGAGAAGCGTATTAGCTGGGGATTAGAAGTCGTTAAGCTGACTGGGCGCCAACGGAAGCACAATGGTAAAGGTCGATCCCTTCCCGACCTCGCTTTGAACGTCGATGTGTCCGTGGTGCGACTCCGCGATCCAGGCGCAGATGGCCAGTCCGAGACCGGTGCCTTTTTTCGTATGGGCCCGCGCGTCGTCTGTTCGAAAGAACCGATCGAAAATCTGTCTGTGCGCCTCCTGAGGGATCCCGATGCCATGGTCGCGAACGGAAAGCCGGACCGTCTGGGCTTCCACCTGGAGATCGATCTCCACGCGCCCTTGCGGATAGGAGTACTTTACGGCATTGTCGACGATATTCAGAATAAGCTCCCTCAAGCGCAATTCGTCACCGCGGACCGTGGCCGGCTGAATTGTGCCGAGCACGACTTCCACTCCACGGCCTTGGTCGAGGAGCCCGGCCTGGCGCTGGATATCCTCCACCAGGACATCCAACCGAACCGGCTCACATTCCGTTTTGATTTGTCCCAGATCGGCTCGCGACAGAAACAACAATTCCTCGACAATGCGTGACATGCGATCGATTTCTTCGAGATTGCTCTCCAGCACCGCAATATAATCTTCTACCGGGCGGGCACGGCGAAGCACGAGTTCGCTTTCGCCCTTCATCACGGTCAGTGGTGTGCGCAGTTCGTGGGAGGCATCGCTGCTAAACTGCCTGATTTGCGCAAAGGAGGTTTCCAGGCGCGCAATCATGTCGTTGAAGGTGTCGGTGAGGCGCCCGATTTCGTCCGAGCTCCGTTCAGACGTGAGGCGTTGCGTGAGGTCACCCGCCGCGATACGTTGCGCAGCGATGGTGATCGAGTCGACCGGCCGAAGCGCACGTCCGGCCAGAAACCACCCTCCCGCCAACGAGACCACCAGCGCGATGGGGGCCATGACCACCAGGACCAGGAGGAAGCGCCGCAACGTTTCCTCGACGCCCTCGAGAGTGGTACCGACCTGCACGATGTAGAGGAGGGATCCGCGATAGATAATGGGAACGGAAACCAGGCGCAGAGGCGGTTCATTGGGGTACCGGGCCGATTCGAACACGGTGCTACCTGTAAAGGCGGCTTCCAGCGCGTGGCGGCTCAACGGCACGTCATGCTGCCGGATGTTGGGAGAGCGGATGGTAATGGTGCCGGAGGGACTAAAGATCTGGAAGAATTTGTCGATGCGGGTCAGCTCGGGAAACTGGCTGAGCAGCGCCCCCTCGTCGATGAGGGGGAGAAATCCGCGTGTCTCCAGGGATCGCACGGCAGTCGATGCGGTTTCTTCCAAAGATTCGTCAACCTGATCACGGAGACCGCGGGCTGTGATGGTGTAGAGAACGACGGAAAATGTCAGGAGGATGAGCGCTAGTGCCGTGCCGTACCAGAGTGTGAGCCGGACTCGAAGCGGCATCAGTCGACCTTGAGCATGTACCCGCTCCCTCGAACGGTATGGATCAACTTTCGTGCGCGGCCGCGATCGATTTTATTGCGGAGGTAATTCACATACACGTCGATGACATTGGTGAAGGTATCGAAATCCTGATTCCACACGTGATCGGAAATCATCGGACGAGTCAACACGCGACCGGCATGGCGCATGAAGTACTCCAATAGCGCATATTCTTTCACCGTGAGCTCAATGCGTTGTCCTCCCCGCGTTACCTCCCGCGTGGCCGGATTGAGCACGAGATCGTCGATTTGGAAGATCCCGGAAGATTCGGTAGGTCCGCGCCTCAACAGAGCCCGCACACGGGCAAGCAGTTCGTCGATGGCGAATGGTTTGGTGAGATAATCGTCTGCACCGGCATCGAGGCCTTTGACCCGCTGGTCCACCTTCGACTGCGCGGTGAGGATTAGCACCGGCGTGTGAATTTTTCCCTTCCGAAGGCGAGTCAACACTTCCAACCCCGGGAGACCGGGCAACATCAAATCGATCATGATGAGGTCGTAACTGCCGCTCAACGCCATGTCGAGGCCTTGAGCGCCGTCCTCACAGAGGTCGACGGCATAGCTTTCCTCTTCCAAGGCTCGCTTGATGAAGGAGCCTACCTTGGTTTCATCTTCAATGACGAGCACACGCATAAATAGACTCGTGGGTGAGAGGATTATATCAGAGGTGGCCCTGTCTATGAGAAGCGCAACTTGGCAAGGGAAGAATGGGTCACGTGCGGCCGGCAAGGACATCGGTATGGGAGTGCAGTCGGCAGAGCGAGCGGATGTCTGTCCAGTCTTCCCCCGGGAGGAGCGTGCGGGCCCCGGTGAGCGGGGAACCAGCCAGGGCGGCCAGTGTGGCCAGCCGCTTCTCCATGTCCGGATGAGTCGCGAGAAACTCCGGCGGGCCGCCATGGCCCTCCGTATCCTGCTGCATGAGTTCATAAAACGAAATCATGGCGGCGGGATCGAGGCGGGCGGCCTTCATCATGTGAAGCCCTTCGATATCGGCCTCGGTCTCATGAGTCCGGCTGTAGTGCAGTGAGCTCATGGTTCGGGCACCGTCAACCCCCAAGGCCAGCCCCCCTGACACATCTCCGGACATGATGGTGAGCAGAAAGGTTGCGGCGGTCTGCTCGAGAATGGCCCGAGTGGCATGGCGTTGATAGACATGTTGAAGCTCGTGCGCCATCACGCCTGCGAGTTGTTCCGGATTAGCGGTGTGCTCCAACAGGCCGCGAAGAATCACAACCTGTCCCCCGGGTACGGCGAACGCGTTGATGGCGGGCGCATCCACAACCGCAAGCCTGATGCGATAGGGCGATTCCGGACGTGTTGCGAGGAGGGGTTGCACCACCTGCTCGAGTTTGCGCAGACGTTCCGGGTCGCGGCATTGGCGTGCCTCCGGCGCCAGATGCCGAGTCACCTGCTGCCCGAGCGTTTCTTCCCAGGCCGGCGGCACATAGTGTGTGGCCACGGCGGCCATGCCTGGGATACCCCACCGATACAGGCCGGCCATCATGAGCAGGACCCCCAGCGCAGCACAGAACGTCCAACGCCCGCGACCCCTTCGCCGGGACGGATCATGAAAGTGCTGAACCAGGGTGGGGGCGGCCTGGTGAAGGGCGGTCAACAGGGCTGGTGAGGTCACGACGACCGCCTCCGCCGGTTCGGGCCCGAACTCCAAACGGACCGGCTCACCGTGATACGTGCCTTGTGTCTGGCGAATCTGATCGTAGGGCCACCGTTTGAGTGCTCCGTCTGGCCAGCGAAGGTGCAAGGCAGCCGGAGCGATGGTGAGGGTGACAGGGTGACGCGTGGCCGTACGGCCATCGAGATAGTGGGCGGTCCAGTCAGTGGGCATGGGCTAATCCATATCAAAACCGGTGTCAAGCAGGTTGGACAGCCCCTCTCCGGTGACCGATGACACGGTGAGGTCTTGCAGGATGTTGTCGAAATTCGCAGCGCCCCGTAAGGACAAGGTACTGGTATAGAACCGGGCGTTCCGGGCTGTTACCCAGGGCCATGCGAAGCCCAAGGTGACGAGCAGCAGACCGATGTTGCCAAGGTATAGACTCAGGAGCTTTTGCCAGGTGATCCCGGACGAAAAGCAGGCCGAGCCGAAGGTGGTGTGGTCCCAGAAGTATTTGTGTTTTTGTCCGAGGAGCCAGATCCAGACCGGTCCTAACACCAAAGGAATCAGGAGCAAAGTCAGGCCGGCATTGGTCAGTTGAAAGGCCAGGGTAAGGCCGCACAGCAGCAGCACCGCGTAGGTCACAAAGAGTGTGACCGCAAAGGGAACCATGAGACCCGAGCCATGACCCGTGAAGTCGAAGCGTTGGTTCCCCACATAGGTATGCGAGTATAGGAACGCCTGCCGTCGGGTTTGGAAGTAGGGGTAGTAGGTGCCCAGAGTGAGGACCGTGAAGCACCATCCACGAATATAGAGCGTCATGAAGTCTTTCGTTCTTCCCCGGAACGAGAAACGGATTCCTCTCCAGGACGTGCGCGTTAGGCGATAGCGTCTCGCGTTGATCATGGCAATGGGGACATAGAGGGACAGCACCAGACCACCTAGGACCTGGGACAACATGTCGATCCAGGTGGGGAGCGCGAGAAACGTATGGACGGCAACCAGTAGGAAGTAGGGGATGCCGAACACCAGCATGGCTTTGAGAAATCCCTGATAGAGCTCTTTGCCGGTACCGTGATAGACGAATCGGTCTCCGGCGAAGGCGGTTTGGCTGAACAGATAACGGCGGATCTTGGCCTTTCCCCAAAAATGATATACGCCCAGCGTCGCCATACTGAAGCAGATATTCACGATCTGCATGCCGAGGAGAGTGCTGCCGGTTCCGTGGAAGGAGCAGTGCTTCTCGGCAGTGGCGTCTTCCGCCGCCTCGGTTGCGTGTGGGTGAAGATCGGCGAGGGAACGCTCGCATTGAGACGTGACCTGGTCGAGGGGGCCGGGGGAGGAGGCGGGTTTGAGGCTCACCACTGCGAATCTCGCGCCGCAGGTCCGGCAGGTGCTGTGTGCCGAAGGTCTGAGACGGTTTGGCTGGTGCAGGCGGTAACGGGTGAGGCACTGGTGGCAATCTATTGTTAAGGCTTGGCCTGGCGTGTCCAGGGAAGTGCCGATCGTCGTCATGGTTCAACAGGCCTGTTGGAAGCCGGATGCACAGGCTCGCTGGAGGTCCTGCAGGAAGCCCGGGGTGTCTCCCTTGGCTCGCCTGATGACCGAGCGTTCGAAATGGGCGCGGCCGTTCTGCGGCTGCCGGGCGATATAGTGATCCCACAGGACCAGCGCCTGATCCCACTGTTGACGTTGTCTGTGGATTTGGGCAGCGGCACCGTAGGCCTCCAGGAACGTCGGATCCAGATTGATCGCGGCATGGAAGGCAACGAGGGCCTCTTCCGAGGCTTCTTTTTGGACGAGGGCGGTGCCGCGTGCGTGATAGGCCAGTGGATCATCCGGATCCAGGTTCAGCGCTTCGGCGTAGGCAAACAGCGCCCTATCAAGTTGCCCCAGTTTTTGGAAGGTCCTCCCTTTTTCGCGATGCGCTTTGGCCTGGGAAAAGTCCTTTCCGCCATGTTCACGCAGCAGTTGGATGAGGGCAGGGTCTTCGTCCGCCTGGGCAATCTCCAGCGCGGTCTGACCGTGGCTTTTCCGGTTTATAGGGATGCCGTGTTCAAGCAGGACATGGACGGCGGCCAGATGGCCCTGGCGCACGGCTCGATGCAACGCCGAATCGCCGTCGCTGTGGGTCGCTCGGAGATCGGCTCTCTGGGACAAGAGCACGGTTATCGTGTCCGCATGCCCCCCTTCCGCGGCAGCCAGGAGCGCTGTGTCCCCTTGCCTGGTCTTAGCGTTCGGGTTGGCCCCCTGTTGCAACAGCAAGGCCACGACGGCTGTGTGGCCCCGCCGCGCCGCTTCATGCAGGGCCGTTCGCCCCTTGCCATTCCGCCGATCGATTTGCCCCGGTTCTGCGAGCAGCAGGGCGGTTGTAGCCAGATCTCCTCGTGCCGCTGCCAGATGAAGCGGAGTCCACGCGTTCGTTTTGAGAATGAAAGGGGATAGCATCAATTCATCGATATGGTACGGATCGTGAGTCGTTTTGATTTGGGCGAACATCCAGTAGGCCACCCCCGAGAGCAGGGCATAGTTGAGCAGGCAGGCCAGGACCGCTACCGCGAGGCCGGCCACGCGTCGGGACAGATCGGGTGAGCCCGCCGCATTATCGGCATGCGGACCAACAGTCTCTATATCGGCTGGTTTCCCATCAGGATTGAGAATGATCAAGTTCTCAGCACATGCGGGGCAAGAAACCTGCTGCAGGGCAACATCAGGCACGAGGCGGCAATCGACCGCTGCTTTGCAAAATGGACAGGTGAGAGTCTGCGCCCCTTCCGCAGGCACACCGGACGTATAGGCAGATGCGGGGGATGTCATGCCTGGGTGAACGGTTGCCATACTGCCTGAAGACCCTTCGCCCGGGCGCAATCCGACAATCACGAGGGAAATGTCTCTCACTGACCATTTGAAAGGATAGCGCAAAACCGCAGAAGCACAACCGGACGCGGGCGGTCGGCTGCCGCAGGGAGACAGCCGTTATGCCGGCGGAAATTTGGTAATGGTGACGGGGCTGTAAGTAAGCAGTGGGCCATCCGGACGCCGATAGCTGAGGGTATGACGGAGCCAGGCCCCGTCGTTCCGAGTGGGAAAGTCGGCTCGATAATGAGCTCCGCGGCTTTCCTCACGCCCCAGTGCGCTCACCACGATGGCATGTGCGATCTCCAGCAGGCAGTGGACTTCAAGTGCCTGGATGAGATCGGTGTTAAAAACTTTTCCTTTGTCCTGTACGCACATCTGTTGCGCGCGAACCTTCAGTGATTCGATGGCGGCCACAGCTTCGGACATCGATTGCCGCGTGCGGAAAATTCCGAGGTTGAGGCTCATGGTTTTGCCGAGATCATCGCGGATTTGCCAGGCTCGCTCTGGTCCGGTACTCGTCAGGATGTTTGCGATTCGTTGTTCTTCCTGCTGCAGCATCGTTCCGGGAACGGGTTGGTGAGTACAATGCCGGACGGATTCCGCCGCTCTTGTTCCCGTGCGGCGCCCGAACACGATGGTTTCAAGAAGGGAATTTCCTCCCAGGCGATTGGCTCCATGCACACTCAGGCAGGCGCATTCGCCTGCAGCGAATAACCCCGGCAAATCGGTTTCCCCCCAGGCATTGGCTTTCACGCCGCCCATTTGATAATGGGCACCAGGCCGAATGGGAATGGGCGTTTCGATGGGATCCAACCCGGCGAACTGCAGTGACAATTCCCGAATCTGCGGGAGCCGCTCGAGAATGCGGCTGCGGCCGAGGTGACGAAGGTCCAGGAGGACACACCCATCGACTCCCCGTCCTTCTTGAATTTCTTGGCCGATGGCCAACGATACCGTGGAACGGGTCGCGAGTTCCATTTGCTCCGGCGCATACCGTTTCATGAATCGCTCACCGAGCGTGTTCAGTAAATACGCGCCCTCTCCTCTCGCGCCTTCGGTGATCAGGATGCCGGTATCTTTGAGTGTGGTGGGATGGAACTGCACAAATTCCATGTCCTCCAGAGGAAGTCCCGCCTGATACGCCAAGGCCATGCCGTCGCCGGTATTGATCACGGCATTCGTGCTGGTTGAGAAGACCCTGCCGCACCCCCCCGTGGCGAGGATGACTGCCTTTGCGCGGATGGCCTGCAATCCGCCATGGACCAGATCCCAGGCGATGACGCCGCAACAACGGCCCGCTTCCACCATCAGTGCCGTGACATACCATTCTTCGTAGACGCGGCAGCGGCGCTTCAACAGTTGTTCGTACATGGCATGCAACAGCGCATGTCCCGTGCGGTCCTCGGCATAGCAGGTTCTTGGAAATCCCGCTCCTCCGAACGGCCGTTGAGCAATGCGGCCCTCCGGCGTACGGCTGAAGATGACGCCCATGCGTTCAAGTTCTAGAATGTCCTGGGGTGCTTCCCGGCACATGGCTTCGATGGCATCCTGATCACCCAGATAAAGGCCTCCCTTGGCCGTATCATAGGCATGGGCTTCCCAGGAATCTTCTTCGCCAATGGCCGCGTTGATGCCTCCCTGGGCGGCCACCGAATGACTGCGAACCGGGTGAACTTTTGAGAGGAGGGCGACATCGACGTCGGCCGGGACCGCAATGGCGGCTCGCATGCCGGCGAGTCCCGCTCCGACGATCAGGATATCATGGGTGATCATGTGCCATTGTATCGTGTCAGGGGTGCCATGGCGCGGTGAACGGTGATTGAAGTCCGGGCAACGACACTAATACCGCACGAAACCACGGAAAACAAGAGAGAGGGATTCAAGTCGGACGCTTGGAAAACTCGCGCCTGCATGATAGGTTACTTGACGCTGCTTTCTATGAACTCGTGTCCCAACTTTTAGTAGGATTCACTTCCATGCCACACTCTCACTTTCTTGAGCCTAACGACATGTTTGTGCCTCGTCATATCGGTCCTTCGGAGGCCGACATTCAGGAGATGCTGGCCGCATTAAGTCTGCCGTCGCTGGAGGCGCTCGTGGAGGCGACCGTTCCAGCTGACATCAGGCTCCAAGGATCCCTCACCCTGCCTTCTTCTCGCGGCGAGCAGGATGTGCTGGCAGAATTGCGCGGCCTGGCTCAGCAAAATCATGTCTGGCGGTCCCTTATCGGGATGGGTTACTACGATTGCGTCACCCCGCTGGTGATCCAACGTAATATTCTCGAAAATCCCGGGTGGTATACCCAATACACTCCCTATCAGGCCGAGATTGCGCAGGGTCGTCTCGAAGCGTTGGTCAATTTTCAGACTATGATTGCCGACCTGAGCGGGCTACCGCTCGCTAACGCATCCCTCCTTGACGAGGCCACCGCGGCGGCGGAGGCGATGACGATGTGTGCGGCCATGTGCAAAGCGGCGGGACGTGAGCGTAAAAAATTTTTCGTTTCCGAGGATTGTCACCCCCAGACGATGGCTGTGATACAGACCCGCTCGGAACCCATGGGCATTGCAGTCCACATCGGGGCGATCAAGTCGGTGGATCTTTCTCAGGGAGAGTTTTTCGGGGCCTTGCTCCAGTATCCGACGACGGACGGCTACGTCGGCGATTATAGCGAGTTTGTCGCCCAGGCGCATAACGTCGGTGCCTATGTCGTGGTGGCGACCGATTTGCTGGCGTTGACGATGCTGCGGCCTCCAGGAGAGTTTGGTGCAGATGTGGCGGTCGGATCGAGTCAGCGGTTCGGTGTCCCGCTGGGGTTTGGCGGGCCGCATGCAGCCTTTCTTGCGACCAAAGAAGAATTTCGTCGACAAATGCCCGGACGAATCGTGGGCGTGTCAAAAGATGTCACGGGACGCCCGGCCTATCGGCTTGCGCTACAGACCCGAGAACAACATATCCGCCGGGAGAAGGCCACGAGTAATATCTGCACCGCGCAGGTGCTGCTCGCGGTGATGGCCGGCATGTACGCCGTGTACCATGGGCCTCAGGGACTGCGGAAGATTGCGGAACGGATTCACGGCCTCACATTGGTACTGGCTGCGGGACTTCGCCGGCATGGCTGTGAAGTCAGTCTGGAGCCTGTGTTCGATACGTTGCGAGTCCCGCTTTCGCAGGTGCAATCGGAGGCGATCCTCAATCGGGCGAGACAGCAGAGAATCAATCTCCGGCGTTACGATGACCATAGTCTCGGTCTCTCTCTGGACGAGTGGAGTACATTAGACGAAGTGCAGCAGGTATTGGCGCTGTTTGGAGGTCATCACATTTCCGGTGAGGAGTTGCAGACTCTCGTGCAATCCATCGATGGCCGCTATCCTGCGACACTAGCCCGTACGACCCCATACCTCACGCATCCGGTCTTTAACCGGTACCATTCCGAACATGAAATGCTGCGGTACATCCACCGGCTTCAGTCACGGGATCTCTCGCTGGTGCATTCCATGATTCCGCTGGGCTCCTGCACGATGAAATTGAACGCGACAGCCGAAATGCTTCCAGTGACGTGGCCTGAGTTTGGCCGACTGCACCCCTTCGCGCCAGCCGAGCAGACGCAGGGCTATCAGGCTCTGTTCCAGCAGCTGGAATCCTGGCTGGCGGATATGACAGGGTTCGCGGCCGTCTCGCTTCAACCCAACGCCGGCTCGCAGGGCGAGTATGCCGGCCTGATGGTGATCCGGGCCTACCACCGTCATCGGGGAGAGACCCAACGCGATGTCTGCCTGATTCCCGTTTCGGCACACGGAACGAATCCGGCGAGCGCGTCTATGTGCGGGATGACGGTCATTCCTGTTGCTTGCGATCAGCGAGGGAACGTCGATTTAGCCGATCTCGAAGCCAAGGCCACCCAGTACCGCACCCGCCTGGCCGCTCTCATGATCACCTATCCTTCGACGCATGGCGTGTTCGAGGAAGGGATTCGCCGGATTTGCCAACTCGTGCATACGCATGGAGGGCAGGTTTACATGGACGGTGCCAACATGAATGCCCAAGTCGGACTTTGCCGACCGGCTGATTTCGGCGCCGACGTGTGCCATTTAAATCTTCACAAGACCTTTTGTATCCCACACGGCGGTGGCGGGCCGGGCATGGGGCCCATCGGTGTCGCACGACATTTGGCCCCGTTTATGCCGGGCCATCCCATCACCAACCTGGGTGGGGCGCAGTCAATCGGGCCGATCTCAGCCGCTGCTTACGGGAGCCCCAGCATCTTGACGATTCCATGGGTCTATATCGCACTGATGGGACGGGAGGGATTGACCAAGGCGACTCAAATTGCCATTTTGAACGCCAATTACATGGCCAAACGATTGGAAAAGTATTACCCGGTCTTGTATAGCGGAAACCGCGGGTTCGTTGCGCACGAGTTCATTCTAGATTTGCGCCCGCTGAAAGAAAGCAGCGGCGTTGAGGCGATGGATGTGGCGAAGCGTTTGATGGACTATGGATTTCATGCGCCTACGGTTTCGTTTCCCGTGGCAGGGACCTTAATGATCGAGCCGACCGAAAGCGAAGTAAAGGCAGAGTTGGATCGCTTGTGCGATGCCTTGATTGCGATCCGGGCCGAGATTCAGGACATTGCGGATGGACGGCAGCCACGCACGGGTAATCTGTTGAAGAACGCCCCTCATACGGCGCTCGCGGTGACGGCATCCGAATGGGACAAACCCTACTCGCGTGAGCAGGCATCGTTTCCCGCTCCCTGGGTGCGAGAGAATAAGTTTTGGCCGAGTGTGGCCCGTATTGATGAGGCCTATGGGGACCGCAATCTGTTCTGTACCTGTCCGCCGATGGATGATGCCCATTGATGCCCACGATTCCGGGAATGCTATGGTCGGATCGCCGCCGTCTTGTTGGGCCCTGGTATGGGTTGTCCTTCCGTTAGTCGTCTGCTGTACGCTGCTCGCTTCCCCTGTATACAGCCCCGTTTGGGCCAGTCTCGAATCGGTCGTGGCTGATGACGGCCGACCAGGCCAACACCCGCTCGACGTCGATCCAGGCCTGACGTATCGCGCCGGCACCAGGCTGAGGATTCCAGGGACGGACTGGTCTTTCGTCGTGCCGGACCAATGGCAAAGTACTCGTCCTGAAGACTCTGAAATGCCATTCCTGCTGGCCCAGGAGGGAAAGGGGCTGGGGATGATTTTCCCCCTTGCGGACGTAACGCGCGAGGCAATCCGCGATCACCTGAGTCAGCCGCTGTCGCTGCTCCACGGCGTATCCTTTGTTCCCGCGGGCAGTGAAGTCGAAACCGAGACGTCGATTGCCCGCTCCTATCAAGGTGAAGACATGGTTGGTCGCGCGCTTGCGACTCTCGGTCCGGAGAATGTGTGCGTCATCTATTTCATCATGGGCCCTGCAGGGGAGGCCTCAGAGTATGAGACGGTTCTCGAACGACTGCGAGCGTCTACCTGGTTTGTCGAACCAATCCGGGAAGAGGGGGTGAGGCTGCGATGAGGACAGGTTGCGAGGTGAGAACCGATACATCACCTGCCACGCTGCGCAATTCTGGTACTCCTCTTTCACATGCATAGGGTATCGCAATAAATCTTCGACCCATCGGCTCTACACATGCAGTCTACAAGTCCGACCAAGGTCATTATCGATACTGATCCCGGGGCTGACGATGCCCTGGCAATCCTGCTGGCTTTGGCCTCCCCGGAATTGGAAGTGGTGGGATTGACGACGGTGTGCGGGAATGTACCGGTCGGTCAGGCCACAAAGAATTTACTTAGAATTCTCAGTCTCGCAAAAACACCCCCGGGGCTGTTAGTGGGGCAGGGAGCAGCGAGACCGTTGGAGGAAGCGCTGGTGACAGCGCTGCAAGTCCATGGGAGCGACGGGCTTGGCGAATTGGATCGGATGCTCACCGCGGCGGGGACGCCACGGTATCCTTCGGCCCGGTTGCCGTCGGTGCTACCCACCGCCCAGGATGTGTGGACGGATTGCGTGCGTCGATATCCCGATGAAGTGACCCTGATTACGCTCGGGCCACTGACAAATCTGGCGCTGGGCTTGAAAGTGAATTCCTTGACGGTCCAGAAGTTTCACGCGGTTATTGCAATGGGCGGCGCCCTCGGCGTGCCTGGAAATATCTCCCCCGCGGCCGAATTCAATATGTACGTAGATCCGCATGCCGCCCATCGAGTGTTTCAGGCCTTGCTCCCATTGACTCTTGTACCACTCGACGTGACGACGCGTGTAGGGGTGACCCGAGATATCCTGGCGGGCTGGGCCGCCGAGTCGCGCAGCCCGCTCGAGTGCATTGTGGCTGATGTGACGGACAAGGCATTCGGTTTTGCGGAAGAATATGAAGGTCACGGGCTGTTTTATTTCCACGATCCACTGGCCGTCCTGGCAGCGATCGATCCCTCATTGATGAGGATTGAGTCTCTCCACGTATCGGTTGAAATGGTGGGGCAAGTGGCTCGAGGAGTCACGATTGCCGATCGGCGTCTACGGAGACCTGAACAAAAGCCAATTCCGAACATGCGCGTGGCCATCGATGTCGATGTGGACCGCGCGTTGCACCTGCTTCGGTCCCGCCTCTGCCCATGGTCATAGTTATCGGTTCCAGCAATATTGATTTCGCCGTGACGACCGACCGATTCCCCGCATCTGGCGAAACCGTGATCGGACACTATTTCGCCCAATCGTTCGGCGGGAAAGGGGCGAATCAGGCCGTCGCCGCCGCCAGGGCGGGAGCGCAGGTCGTCTTTCTTAGCAAGATCGGCAGGGACGCTCACGGGCGATTGATTGAAGATCATTTGGCCGCTCAGGGACTGAATCACCTCGCCCTGCTTCGTGACGAACGGGCGCCGACCGGCGTGGCAATGATTCTTGTCAATGAAAGAGGTGACAATCAGATCGCAGTCGTTCCAGGCAGCAACGGTTGTCTCACGCCTGATGAAGTCCGGCAGAACGCTACGCTGATGGCGGGCGCGCGAGTACTGCTGGTCCAGATGGAAATTCCGACAGAGACGGTTCTCGCAGCACTGACTCTCGCCAAGCAGTTGGGTCTCATCACGATTCTCAACCCAGCTCCGGCTGGTCCCTTATCGTCGGAGATTCTGCGGTTGGTGGACATCCTGACCCCCAATAGGCTGGAAGCTCAGACGCTTGCCGGATCGGCCGATGTCGCGGAGGCGGCTCATCTCCTGACGGCGCGTGGCGTAGGGGCCGTGGTGGTGACATGTGGCGTGGAGGGAGCGGTGCTGTACCGGACCAAGAGCGTGATCTCCATCCCGGCATTCCCTGTCGCTGCGATTGACTCGACCGGTGCCGGGGATGCTTTTAATGGTGCGCTTGCCTATGTTGTGGCTGATGGCATGCCATTGGAGTCGGCCATTGTGACGGCCAATGCTGCCGGAGCGTTAGCGACCACCAGACGAGGCGCCCAGGCGTCGATGCCAACCAAGCGGGAAATTGCCACGTTGCTTCATTCAGGGGAACAGAAGTTTCCGTCGGCATAGGTCTGGCAGTGCGCGTCTCGCCTGATACTTGAACGGTGGTGCGGTAGGACAAGTGTCCGGGGCGAATGCCCTTCCGTAAAACGCTGCGTGCTCGCCGGTTTAAAGCTACGATTCAGTGCCTGTATCTGGCGGTGAGGTGGAGGTGTCTTACCCTCGGCAGGGTGGCGGTCCGATTCGTCGCTCACAAAGGCATTAACGACCCTACAGGCTACCATCTCGGCTATCTTTGTTCGTGTTCAGCCAAGGCCGTAACGTGCAAAAGGCACTTAACATCGTCTCATATAAATAAGCAGCGTTCCGTCCGCTGGGGTTGGGGAGAAGTACAACGGCGGAGTCATGCAGGAGGACTGGTTGCAGGCCTGGTTTGCGAGATTTCTGTCTTGCCTCGAGAGGGAACACAACGGGATAGAGTGTCATACCAAGCAGTGCAACTACCCGAGGACGATACCGACGAACCTTGCGCATAAGAGCCAGCCGACCCGCAGCATAGTCGTCCGAGGTTAGGCCATCCATGCCCGCGGTGGCTCTAGGGACGAGGTTGGTCAGCCCGATCCCCCACTGAGGGAGCCGGGCGTCATCGCGGTAGCTCAGTGGTTCCGGTACTAGAGCCGCCTCATACAACAGCTTCCAAAAACGATTGGTTGCACCGGCATAATGGTGTTTGAGGGCAGCGGAGCGTAACCCAGGGTTGATGCCAACGAATAAAATGCTCAGGTCGGACGCCAGATAGTCAGGGAGTACGGATCGCGATGTCATACTAGTTTCAGCGGTTCCGCCTGGTTCCGCCTCCGTGCAAGTGATTGCGCTGGTGGTCGATGCCATTGGCTGATGAGGCAGTTTAGTTTAAGGCGCGCTATTCTGCCACAGGGCGAGAGCGGGTCCTGAATAAGAACTTCGCTCGGGTTTCGGCTGACTTTTATAAAAACAACGGGTTGGAAATACATCCATGGTCGGCAAGGACTTTGCTTTACGCAGGGCAGTCGGTGTTCGGTAATCTCAACATAACAGGAGGTGAGTGAGAATGAAGAAGTTGATGTTGACAGTGATGGCGGCCGCTTTGTTGGTTGTGTTCAGCGCTCCTTCTTTCGCCGGTGAGGGCAAGAAGAAGGACGAGAAGAAGGGTGGACACTTCTCTGAGACGTTCATGGGTGAAGAGAAGAAGAAGGACGAGAAGAAGGGCGGACACCTCTCCCAGACTGTGTTCGGAGAAGAGAAGAAGAAAGATAAGGGCGGAAAGTAATTATCCTCTCTTGACGAGGCTAGGTGGGTTGGGAGGTCTGTCGCTCTTCTGGCGAAGACCTTTCAACCCGCCTCCTGACGCCGCCCTTGCCTGATGTAGACCGCCTGTAACCCGACGATAGTTTTTCCGTCTCGAATAGTCCCGTCCTCAATTTTCTGAATTGCCTCCTGCAGCGGCATTTCCACCACCTCCAAGACTTCATCCTGATCCAGGTTTTGTGTTCCAATTGTCAGGCCGGTCGCAAGGTAGATGTGGATGACTTCATCGGCAAAGCCCGGTGCGGTGAAGATACTTGTAAGAAGTTCGAATCGCCCCGCTCTATAACCAATCTCTTCCTCCAGTTCACGTGCCGCACAGTCCAGCGGGTCTTCTTGCGGATGCAGTTTTCCGGCCGGGATTTCGTAAATAAATCCATTCGCTGCATGCCGGAATTGACGAATCAGTACGACCGTTCCGTCTGATTTTAAGGGGACAACGGCGGAGGCCCCGGGATGACGGATGACCTCCAAATCGATCGTATGGCCGTTCGGTAGGCGTACGGTATCGATGTTGAGGGTGACCACCGTGCCTTTGTAGATCGGTTTGACCATGATTCTAAGGAGCCCCGTAGACTTTTCTGTAAAATGGCGGTTTCACAACAACGGCCGGACAAGATTTGCCTCGAATATCAATCAGGATGGGAGAGCCGGGCTGGGCGTCCGCAGGTGGGACATAGCCCATGCCGATACCTTTTTGCAGAATGGGGGATAGGTTTCCGCTGGTGACCTCACCCATCTCGTCATGTGGAGCCTCTGCCCTCAAAATTTTGAATCCATGGCGTGGTACAGCTTTTTCCACGAGTTCGAAGGCGACCAATTGCCGACTCACTCCACGGGATTGTTGGGCCAGGAGTTCAGCGCGGCCGACAAACTCGCCCTTATCGAACTTCACCACCCATTCCGCACCGGCTTCGAGAGGTGTCCTCTCCTCGGTCATGTCGTTGCCGTACAGCAGATAAGCCATTTCGAGACGCAACAGATCTCGTGCTCCTAAACCTGCGGGCTTGATACCGAGGGGACTGCCAGTGTTGAGTAGTCGATGCCAGACCTCAGGCGCGCCTTCCGCGGGGAGATATAGTTCGTAGCCCAATTCACCAGTGTAGCCTGTGCGCGTAAGAAGCACCGATCGCCCACACAGACTCGCGTTCAGGCAATGACGAACCTTCAGGGTCTCGAGATCTGCGAGGCCAGCTCGAGTCAGGATCTCACGTGAGGCAGGACCTTGAATGGCAATTTGCGCGAGTGTGGAGGACAGGTCCTGAACTTTGCAGTCCTGAGCCGGTGAGAGTTGCTCGTGCAGCCATGCGACGATCTTTGCTCGATTGGACGCGTTGACACAGACGAGAAACTCGAATGGCTTCACGTGATAGACAAAAATGTCATCCATGATGCCCCCGGTTGGGGCACAGATCATGGAGTAGTGAGACTGGCCCACAGATAACTTCGAAACGTCGTTGGTGGTGACGCCTTGTAAGAAGGTGAACGCTCCCTGTCCGGTCACACCGACGCGGCCCATGTGACTGACGTCAAACAGGCCGGCATGGTGGCGGACAGTTAAGTATTCATCGACGACGCCCGAATACTGGATGGGCATTTCCCATCCGGCGAAGTCCACGAGCTTACCCTGTAGCTTCCGATGAGCGTCGATTAAAGGGGTCTGTAGCATCGGCTGTATAGGGATTGCAGTCTTTCGGAGAGATAGACGCGCAACCAGCTCGTCCTATTTGACTTCCAATAGTTCGACGTCAAATACGAGCGTGGCGTTGGGGGGAATGACACCGCCGGCTCCCCGAGCCCCATAGCCCAACTGCGGGGGAATAGTCAGCTTTCGTTTTCCTCCAACCTTCATTCCTGCCACGCCTTCATCCCATCCACGAATCACCTTGCCCGCACCGATCGGAAAGGAGAATGGATCGCGGCGGTCCAGCGAACTGTCGAACTTGGTGCCATTGGTCAGCCAGCCTGTATAGTGGACCGTAACGAGATTTCCTGTGGCCGCTTCTCGGCCTGTTCCTACCAGAATGTCTACGTACTTCAAGCCGGAGTCCGTGGTGACCTCTGGGTTCGAGCCCGTTTGTTCACTTTGTGCCATGTTTGGCCTCCCTATATTCAGGAAAAAGAAGATTACGATAACGCAAGTGATAAGCCAGAAGCGAGTGTGAGTATTCATGAGTCCTTCCCTATGCAGCCATTGAGTCTCTCGTGGCGGGTTGCGTCAGCCAATATGGCAGTAGCGGTTACCACTGGATGTTCGTCATCGGGCCGGCTTTGAAAATATCGCAATGCTCGCTGTATACCCGTGGAGGAAATTCCGTCCTCCCACCGGGCCTACTTCGCCTTGAGCGAAAAATCCTGAGACCGGAATGCCGCCGAACTGTTGCTGCAGCGCGCCTGCATCATGGTTCGGGACGCCGAACAGCCCTTTTCCGCGTCCGCAACAACTGAATAAAAGGGCGCCACGCGGGGGCGACGATTCGGTGAGCAGCGGGGATGCCAGTAGGGCGTGGAGATCCTGATCGGCGGACTGCGCATCGCGGACCTGAAATTGGACGGTTTGTCCTTCCTGAACGACATCTCCAATGACGATGGCCCCCGTTTGCTGATCGGCTCCGATCAGATTGCGGACCAGAAAGTCTCCGCGGGTGAAGTGCGCCCGATGTTCGTCCATGGCAATGCCGATATGGAGCGCCCGCTGTGCTTGCGCCCGTTCCTCCGCGCTGAGCTGACCGAACACCGTTTGCAAGCACTGCAAGGCTGGCACACCACCGAGTTCTTGAATGACGTTGTGTTCCGCCTTAGTCACGATGAACCGATCGCCGATTGGGCGACACCCCTGAGAGATGACCGTCTGCACGGTGATGTTTCCGCCCAAGGCCACGCCGACTAGGCCATCGGTGTGCACCTGATCGTCAAGGAATAGGCGATTACCGCCGACGTCCTGTCCTCCTCCAGCCAGCCCACCGAGCGTGCGGACGCCAGGATAGCGTTCTTCGATCACGGTCAGCACATCCTGCATGGGCGTGGAGAAGGGGTCTGCAAACAGTAGCATGACCGGTGCGGCCTCGCCGGCAACGCGCGGCTCCGGCCACCCGCGTAATGAGAAGTGGTCGTTGATGCTTGAGAAGGAGAGTCGCAACGGCTGCATACTGACTTCTGGCAGGTGGGCGGCCCAGAGAGTGGCTGCCGGCCCCGTTTCGACTTCCCGATCCATGGCGATGATCCCTTCGCCCGTGCAGCCGAGAAATGTCTCCGGGTCGAGCGCGGTGCGGAGTGCCTGTGAGAGAGCCTCAGCCTGATCGGCGTGCTCAGCGGAGATAAACAAAAATGCGACATCGATTCGAGCCGCACCCAATTGGTTACGGATCGCCCGCACCAATTCCTCGGCGGCGTTGTGTATGTCGCTCTGCCGCGACAGGGCAGAAGCAAACAGGAATGTCGATGGAGGAGTCACGATCACGGGTTGTATCTTCGCAGGCTGACCTAGGACCCTGTCGGGCGGATTAAACCCCAGGGTTCGTGCGTTCAGGCCGATCCGAGGAAAGTTTTTTATAATAGCGCCACATATACGAGTGATAATCGTCCAGTTGGGCGAGTAAGTAGTGCAATTCAGTCGGGTCTTGGGTTTCCAATGCCCGGGTCATCCGCACCTTCAAGAACTCTGCGAATTTATCGGTCTTCTCAATCGCTGTCAGAAGCGCGAGGCCGCCTCCCATATGATAATCAGACATAGACCTCCCATGCCCAACCTGATGAGGTGGAGAATAGACGCGGACTGCTCTAAAAGCAAGGTGCCTAGTGCGCCAGGGTGATTGCTGTGCTCACTAAGGCGCTCTCATAGCGTCGTGGAGCAGGGCTCGCAGGCGCGGGATGGAAATGGCGTCTGCCCGATACCCGTCCCGTCCCACGACGGTGGTGGCTCCAGTGAGTGCATTCAGGATTGCTTCTTCCGTGGCTTCCACCGTGGCGGTGATCACTGGGTTCAGATGGGTATCGGCGAGCTGAGTGAGGGGGAAGGTCGGCTCGGCAGGGTAGTGTGGAATGATGTTGCCGGTGGAGAACGCCAACATAAAATCCCCGCTCCCATGACGCGCGGTGGACCCGGTTCGGGCAAGTCCCAAGGCAGCTCGTTTTCCGAGGCGGGTCAGTTGCCGTCCGTCCAGCGGGGCGTCGGTGGCGATGACGACGATGATCGATCCTTCGGCGTTGCCCGGGGTTCCTGTGTTCAGCGCGAGCGGCGTCTCCTGCCTCCGGGTGGGTAAGAGAGTCGATGGAGCGTTCTCGGCCTCATACCGTTGACCGACGGGCACCCCTCCCATCATGAGTTCGGCGCGTCGGCCGTGGTTCGCATTGACGAGCACGCCGACCGTGAAGCCGCCAGCGGCATCAGGGAGTCGTCGCGAAGCGGTGCCGATGCCGCCCTTAAACCCGTAGGAGATCATGCCGGTGCCGGCTCCGACGCTCCCTTCCATGACGGGTCCGGTGGACGCCTCGTCCAGTGCTTGCATGACATCAGTTTCTGAAACATGACGTCCCTGGATATCATTCAGCCGGCTGTCATCGCATTCGGCCACGACCGGGGTTAATGTATCATCGGTGATCCCGATAGCGGGGTATTGCCGGAGCATCCAGCTCATGACTCCGTTGGCCACTCGCGGCACATTTAAAGTATTCGTCAGGGCGATGGGATACTCGAGAAATCCTGACTCCGCCACCCAGGCCAAGCCGGTCATCTCGCCAGTGCCGTTTAAGACGAACGATCCCGCCGGGACTTTCTTGTGCCAGACATCGTCTCGAGGCACGATCACCGTGACACCGGTTCTGATCGGGCCCTCTCCGGGATGCAGCGGACCATCACCCCGCATCAACGTCACCTGTCCGACTTTCACGCCTGGCACGTCGGTGATGGCATTCAACGGCCCGGGCGGTAGCTGGCCCGGACGTAATCCCAGCTCACGCGCACGGACTCGGTTTTTGGCTAAGTCGGTTAACGGCTCCAGGCTCCAGACGGGCGTAATGGTGACATTCAAGACTGTTACGAGGCAGACCGCTAAGGCATACAAGCTGTAGTGCGACGGGGTCATGTCTACCACTCTATTCCTCCGCTCAGGATTAGCTAAAGATGTGAGCTGTTTAGATCTCCAAGTGTCGCATCTAGTTGAACCCACCACCGTTATACAAGAATTTTCACATTGTATGGCTGCCGCCCGAGACAGCACTTGTGTGTGCTTAGCCCGGTCGACGAATCCGCTCTGAGGAGCATGGGTGATAGTGGTGACTGAGACTCATGCTTGCCGCTCCTATGCTATGCAAGCTTGGCGGATTGTCAGAAGGGATAGGGGGTGAACAGCGATTCCGGCCTGTGACGCACAAAAGCCTGGTGGATAACGACCCAGTTGGAATCGCAAATGAGTTGGTAGGCGTCGGCTCCGAAGCCGGATCGTGACAGGACCAGGTCCGGATCCACCGGAGACCAGGGTTTTACCAGCCATCCAAAGTTGACCCGTGAATATTTTGCGTTGAGAAACCGGTATGTCACGGTAGTGCCTATTTCGGCCTCTGTCATGGAGTCCGGTGCGCCTAGCACGTTGACCACTTCTCTCAATGTTGTGCGGCCCTCGGTGATGAAAGCGACATGCTGTGGGGTGAGAGGTGTGTTGATCGTGAGACGCGCGACATTGCAGCCCGTTAAGGTGGCGCCCGCCACGGTCGTGAGAATCAGCACGCCTAGAAGGCGCCGGATGGTCATAGGTTCAATCCCCGAAAGGCCAAAAGCGGAATTCAAGCCCCTCCGTTCTCTTCGAGGCGATCACCTCCTCTACTGTCCCCTCGCGACTGATCAGGACGAATAAATCGTCGCTCTTAACCGAGACTCGGGAAAAGTTTACGAGAATGAGCAGCAGGCTCCCGACCTTGGCATCGTAACGGTAGTATTGAAACAGGTCGCGACCATTCAGTTGAAGAATCCGGTCAGGGGCTCCGAGCTGGGACAGCACCTCCGATCTCGTTGTGACGCCTTTCTTGATTGTATTGATGGACTCTGTTTTCAGCTCGTCACCCAGGGTGCCTCGGCTGAACGCGCAGGCGTTCAACGTCAGTATCATGACGGCCAGAAGTGCCACGGGAGCTCGCATGCGCATTCCTCCTCTTAGTGTAGAAAGAAGCCTGTTTCAAGGCTTGTAGTCAAGGACGTGCATGTGGGGTAGCACGAAATCAGATTCATAGATTTCATAGTTTGAGGGGGACAGCCCAACGCGCTTGTACGCACCTTTGGCGATGTTGTTGTTTCCCTCGACGTAGAGTCGGACTCCGCAGACATCCGCCCGCGACCGCGCCAGGTCCATAATGGTGTGATGCATCCGTCGATAGATCCCTTTGCGCCGCCAGGCCGGAGGGACATACACACTTTGGATCCACCAGAATTGAGCATTCCGCCAGTCGCTCCACTCATAGGTGATGAGAAGCTGTCCGACGATGACTGTATCTGTTTGATCCTCTTGCCGCAAGTCAGCTACGTAATATTGACCTCGTGAAGGCTGTTCGATAACGGCTTGAGTCCCCAAGCGCAGCCTCGTGCGGTCCAAGGTTCGTTGTTCTGTTTCCCATGCCATGGTGGCGCTGAATTCCGTCAGAATCTCCAGATCTGCAAGCGTTGCCGGCCGAATGTTTAGACGATCGGATGGCGTCATGACGGGTTTCCGGTCGGAGATGTGAGCCAACCCGGTAAGGGACGATACAATCCGGCGGAAAATTCCAGTTTTAATGCCTCTTCAGGAAGTAGGCTCAATGGGCGCAACTGGGTTTTCGGGATTAGCGCCAGGTAGCCGGTAAACGGATGGATGGCCGTAGGGACGAACACCATCACCAGCTCGACCATCGGTGCGATTTGAAGGGCGCGTGGCGGAGCGCCCATAACAAGTCCAAGAGCCCAGAGTCCGTCTCGTGGGAACGGGAAGGCGACCACAGTGCTTTGCCCGAAGCGGGCTTTGTAATTCAATAGGTCGGTCATACTCTTCAGCGTGAGATAAATGCTGCGGATCAATGGAATGCGTTCGAGGGTGGCTTCGGTCCAACGGAGGAGCCGCTGTCCGATCACGTGCGTCGCGATGGCGCCGACTGTCAACACCATGCCGGTAAGCAGCAAGATGCCCAATCCTGGGATATAAGCTTCCATCCGGTTGCCGATGAGGTTGATCAGGATTGAATCTAACGTCTCGAAGAGGGCCGCCAAAATCAGGAAAGTAGTCCAAGCAGGAAGCAGGATCAGGAGTCCGGTAATGAAGATGCGTCCGAGCCGATGGGAAGAAGCCACGCTCAATCCTGGGTTCGATAATCGGATGTGACAGAGATAATCTACGATACCAGATATAAAATGCGATTTGGTATCTTCTTGATCTACCAGTTCATTTGGACTATCTTTCCCCTAACCTTTCAGTCACCCGATTTGGGTGAGATTGTGGGAGATACTGTGACCAACGATATGCCCAAAAAAGTGAACCTTGATAAGGATCTCTTAGCCATTCTCTGTTGCCCCGAGACGAAGCAGGCTGTAATTCTCGCCGACGATGTGTTGATTCAGAAAGTAAATGGCGCCATCGAGCGGGGAGCCCTCAAGAACAAAGCCGATAAGCCTGTCACAGAAAGACTCGACGGGGGTCTTATCCGCTCAGATCTCCAAGTGCTTTATCCTATCCGCGAGGACATCCCGGTCATGCTCATAGACGAAGGAATCCCGCTCGCGCAGCTTTCGTAATCGAGCCTTCTCGACATTGTGCGCTCCCCTACTGCGGTCACACAATCCTTACCCACTTCGAAATGCACAGACGGCCCAACATCTACACGGGGCTGGCACGGTCATGGTCGTAGTGCACGCCGCAAAAGGCACGGGGGTTGCTTTGTTGGCCGAGCTTTCAGGGAGCGAGCAGTCCGCCCTCTGCTGAGGATTTTTCTGTCTTCGATCCCGTAGAACATCCGCATTGGACGCAGAGATATTCAAAGAGATTGCCGGTTGGCAACACCAGCAGCAGACGTTGACGGGTGGGGGTAGCTTGGCGGCAATTCCCACAGTAGAGCAAGGAGGCGTTGAACGAATCGTATTGGTCCGTCCCCTGTTGTCGTCCTTCCGATGGAGGCATCGATCGGGGGCGGACGGGACGTGGAGGCCAATTAGGTGACGAGGGTCTGTTTGGCAATCGTGACATGGGAGCCATTTTACTTATAGAGGAGTATGCGACGCAATGGGAGGAGTAGTTCTTATGGATGACCGACGCGTTGGTCGATAGGTGATTCTGGCTCCTCACCGCTTCTGCCCCGGCAAACCCACCAGAGCGATCGTGCAACCTGCACCACAATGTACAGTGCGAATCCTGAGAGAAGTCCGTATAGCCAGGCCTTACTCCACGGCCACAGGTCTGGTGCATGTAGCACTACGGCAAGCGCAACATGGCCCCCCAATCCGAGACAGATGGCAAAGATGATCCATTCACGGGCCATAGTCGCCCTCGGAGGAGGCCATGACGAAGGTTAAGCCTAGAGACAATCGACGGGCGGTCAAACGGAGGTCTTGGCAGATTCGATTTCGGTTGCCGTAATCAAGCTGGACAAATAATCTGCCACGAAGGTCAGGGCCTCCTCCCGTCCATCGGCTCGTCGACCCTTTTCGCGACGCTGCACCGAGAGCTCATGGTCCAAGTCTGATTTCACCTCGGTCAGCACTCGCTGGAGCGTGGTGGGAGTGATATTGGCATCCATGTCCTCGAGTTCCTGGCATCGGTCCAGGACCCAGTTCAACCCTTCAATACGGCCGGCATAATGTTCCTGCTCGGCAGTATCGATTCGAGACATGGTCGTCGCGAATGTTTGCGCTTCATAGACCAGGTTATAGAAACTCGTAACGGCACGCTGCAACGTGGGATTCATAGTGCTCCTTGGCTCGTGAATAGGTTCTCGTGATTATACCTGAGATTGAAGGGGCGACAAGGTATTTTTTTGGGTCGAAGACTGATCTATGTGAACAGAAGCGAGTGAAACTCGTTCATGAACCCATAGTAGAGGGGGGCAAAATCCTTCAGACTGTCCGGACTGTTTTCCTTAAGGCGTTTGAAAAAAAACACCTGAGCACGCGGGTCCAACTGTTCGAGGAGTCGACTGAGCTGTGCCATCGTATAGCTGCCCGCAGGGACACTCAGCACGTAATGCACCAACCGCTCGACGAACTGTTGCCCTACATACTCGCTGGTGATAAGGCCTTCAGGAATCTTGCCCGATGCCAGATACTCATCGAAGGGGATCGCTTGTGCAGCAAAAGGAGAAGACTGCTGCGGACGAGAGGTCACGCTGGGGGTACCTCGTTAATAAGTAGAAAGGCACAAGCACACAATACGGTCACTCTACTCAAGCCCCTTGGGTCCGTCAAGTGGACAGAAGCCGCAGATCCACCTGAGCCGAAAGGCTTGGACCATGAAGAGTAGAAGGGGTAAGACGTGTTACAAGGTCGGAAGAGAACGTCGACAATCGCAGCGCCTGGCTTGACAGTCCTCACGCCTGGCCGGTAGAATCCCGCTTCTCCGATCTGGTCTGACGAAGCGGGAATAGCTCAGTGGTAGAGCATCGCCTTGCCAAGGCGAGGGTCGCGGGTTCAAATCCCGTTTCCCGCTCCAATTTTCTTTCGCACTTGCACAAGCCCCCCGACGCCAACACCCTCACGGTGATACTTTTTGAGGCTCGGCGGCTGAATGCGCTCCAGATTAACACACACTCTTTGAGACTCTCCCGCGAGTGATGCACGTAGCGTTGCGTCATGGCCGCTGGTTTATGTCCCCGCAGGCGTTGCATTGGGGGGCACCGATACCTCAGTCGGGTCGAGCGGCAGTTCCGTCGTTTCGCGGGTGTCCCTCGGGTTGTCTCCCGGCAGGTGGTGTCAGAGTTCTCCTTCCGGCTTAGGGGGTGGGGCTGCCGGGTGGTCTGATGTCGTCGTTGGCTCCTCGCCGGGCCGCGCGGACCTCCGTCGATGCTCAAAGATCCAGGCTGCCTCTGCGCCCAACACAAAGACTATTGATGCGTAGTAGAGCCAGAGGAAAAAGAATAAAAAGGCTCCCAGGGCTCCATACAGAACAACGCTGGCCTGCGCGAATTCCACGTACCAGCCAAACGCTTGCTTGGCAAGCGCGAATAGGGCGACTGCCACCGCGGCTCCTACCGCAAGGGAGCTTGGCTTCAACGTTCTGACTGGCGAGAATCGATAGAGTCCCAAGATCAGGCCGACCCCCAAGGCAATTCCCAGGACGCGATGAATCATGCCAATGCCCTGCCCGAACCAGAGGCCCGTTCCTGGCAGCTGGCCGCCGGTCCGACCGAACAGCGCAAACAATGCCGCCAGGCCAATTGCGACGACCAGCAGCCCCACGCAGAACGCCATCATGAGAAGATCGTGAGCGGTGCCGCGTAGCAAACTTCGGGCGGGGCCGGCTCGGAACACCGTATTCAACACATGTCGAATGAAACCAAATACGGTGGTACTGAACGCCACAAAGAATGTAAACCCCACCACCCCAAGCAATCCTCGGTCAGCTACGACTGCGGCTACATTTTCTGAAAACAGGTGTTGAGACTGAGGGAAGAACTGTTGGAGTACGGATTGAACCTCTTCCATGGCCTGCTTGGATTCAAGCAGAGTATATCCCAGCATAGAGATCATCACGAGGGTCAAGGGTATGGAGTACAGTACCAGGCTGAAGGCCAATCCACCCGCAAGAAATAATCCGTTATCCCTGCCAAATTTTAGCAGCACCTCAACGGCGAGCCTCCAGGCCAGAACCCCTCCCCGCCCCACGCGTATGAGCACCGACAATTCGTTCCAACCTTTCTGCGCAGTGGAGTTATTCGAGCTCACTGCGCGCTACGCGTCGGGCGCAGCATTTGGCTTTGGACGGTGATTCCGTCTGATGCTTTGACCTAGTGAGATTCCAGCGTCACGACCATGGGTCCCGTCATGAGGAAAAGAACCCCTCAATACCGAAGACCCTCTTCAGGATGCCGCTCCTAGGATCGGCTAGAGGAAAGATAGAGGGGCCAAGAACGCGGTTTCCCGACCGGATGCAGCGGCCACTTATTCTAATCGAACTGCTGGCTCTCAATATACGTGTGGCAATAGCGAGGCTGCTATTTATCCAGAGGGGGCAGCTGAAAGGGCTGGAGATGACTGCCAGTTCATGCGCAATCAGGTGTTGGAGGCATTCTAGAACAGTAGAATAGGTGCCATTTGCGAGAGGAGAAATCTCCGTGCCCGTTCAGGTTTTCAGTACAAAAGTATCCATATGTATGGGGGAACGTCCTTGGCAGACCCATAGAAGATGGCCACTTTTGAATAGCCTGGGCACGGCATCGGTCGAGTCGCTTAAGGCGATGATGGAAAGCAGGTTTGAGACTGGCCAGGCTTTTTTGAAGAAGAGCTCGATCGAACAAGTTTTCGGAGCGTGTGCAGGTGGCCCTCAGCGTAGGAGCGTTCTTCTGCTGTCAAAGGAGCCTCTCCGAACCGGACTCGGGCATAGAGATGCGTCAGTGCGCCGGCTGCGGGCCAGGCCTCGCCCCATTGCTCATGAATATGCTGCAGAAACTCCAGGGGTGTGGCGCTTGCACTTTTTGCGATGCCGTGCCGGGCAAAACAATCGACCATGCTGCGGTAGAGAGCGATGACGATGCGCTGATCGGATGAATACAGGTCCTCGCGCAACCGCTTCCCCCCATAACGTCGAAACCGGTGCAGCAGCAGGTAGCTTGTTACAAGGGCCAGCGCGAGAAGGAGAGCCACATGTGGAATGGTAGATGGGGTGAGCGTTTTAAGGAGTGTGCCGAGCATCCTGGCACCGTTCGCGAGCATGCTGGTCAGGGAGTTGGACAGTTTCGTGCGTACAGCATCTCCGCTTTCCCGCAGACCCTGTACGACGGCGAATTGGTCGCTTGCACTGTAACTCACGAAAAGACTGTCCCATTGGAGGCGGGCCGAATCCACTACACTGCCGGCGGATTCCCACCAACTCTGAGTCGTCGCTTCTGCCGAGGAAGGGGTAGGATCCAGTGTGAGCCAGCCCGATTGTGGGAAATAGACCTCTACCCAGGCGTGGGCGTCCCGTTGGCGCACCGTGTAGTACTGCCCGAATTCGTTCCATTCGGTCGCCAGAAATCCCGTCACCAACCGGGCGGGGATTCCGACCGCGCGGAGCAACATCACCATAGCAGTCGCATAGTGTTCACAGTATCCCGTTTTCCGTGTCAGGAGAAAGTCTTCCAGCGGATGAGCAGACTGGAGGGATGACACATCCAGGGTATAGCGGTAGTTACTGAGCAGGTGTGAGCGGATCAGCTGGACGGTTGCCGAGACGCTGATGGCTGGCTCAGTGACTCGACGTGCGAGATCCATGATCCGTGGGTCCAGAAAAGGTAGCTGCAAATACTGTTGGACGATGAATTCGGGGTATACAAAGGCAGTGGCCGAGCTCTCTGACGTGGCTAGATCAGTCGGGAGCGAATAGGCCGTATAGTGGATGCGGGTGTGCGAAGGAAAGGGCAGGTGCAGGGATCCCATCAGGTCGGCCTGTACCGAGAGAAAATTGCCTTTGATGGAAACCGGGGTGGACACTCCAAAAAGCACTGCCGTATCGAGCGGCTCGAGCAGTATGTCTTGGCGGAGCCCTCTGGCTGCCATAGAGGATTGAAGGCCAGGTATTGGGAGCGTAAAGGTGCCCTGAGGAAGTTCCGTAAGCGTGCGGCGAAGGGGCAAACTATTGCTCCAGGATTTTCCGTTGTAACGATTGTAGGCGACCCCCCGGACATACAGAGGGTCTCGCCTGGAGGTGTCTCCCACCGCCTTCGGCAATTCGATCCGCATCACGATGCTGGGATCTTGTTTGACCGGGCCAATGGCTCCCAGGTCGACGCGCTCCGTAAATCCTGTCGTCCGCAGGCTCTTCCCGTCCTCTTGGTGAAGAAATCCCGTACCGATTCGGGGAATCATGAAAAAAAACAGCAACGTGAGGCCGAATGCCACAGCCGCCATCGCGTTGGCAGTCCAGAAGAAGCTGGCTGTGATGCGGGGTGACGATGAGGTTGCCTGCGCCTGGTTAGGAGTGATCGATTGGCGTAAGGCGTACTCATCCTGTTCTTTCACGAGGTGGTAAAGAAGCAGCGTCCAGACTCCGGTCACGAGGTAGAGGAAGAACAGTGGCGCATACCATATCTGGGTAACGAGGGCGGCAGAGGCCAGCAGCATGATTAGGCTGATTGCGTAGAGATGCAAGACGTCCTGTCCTTGATCGAGAGTCGCGAGCTTGTTGACCATGAGAAGTATGAGAAAGTGGACCCCGGCTGAGAGGAGCTCCTGCGAGAGGAGTAAGAGGTCGATCCAAAACCCCACGAACGCGAGGAGGAGAAAAACGTTCCACGTGACCGCAGAGAAATGGAGGCGTAGGGAGAGACCGGCGATCCATGACGCGCGATATACGCGCAGGAGTGAAAGAATAAACGCAATGCTGGTCAAGATAAAAAGCCAGGGAGGAAGCACAAGCGCAAGTGCAAGGCTCGTGAAACTCGTAGTGGCCAGCAGGATTGCGCTAAGCCTGAAGGCGTGATCCAGCAGCATTGAAGAGGTCTCTATGAGACTGAGGAGAAATGAGGTGATCAACTGCATGCCAATGTTCATGATGGTCCGGGCCGGTCCGGGGCAGCAGCAAGACCGTCAGACTGCCATCCGACTGTGCGAGTGACTGTGACATGCCTTCGTGAATGGCAAAAGCCGATGTCACAGGCTGTCGCTCGCAGAGAGCGAGTGAATGGAGGAGTTGATGGATCTGTTCCGGTCCGCTGGCGAGAAGCTCCGGCCCATCTCCAAGCAGGAGGCGAACGTGGAACTCGCGGTTCAGCCAAAAGTCGAGAAGTGATGCGGCGATGGAGAGTGTTCGTTCGAAGGCCTCATCCTCGTCGATAGTGGCGACGGTTGAGACTGCAAGGGTGACCCATCGCCGGTTTTCTGCTTCGGTTTCCTTGAGCATCAGCCTCGAGGTCCGCGCCGTCGTCATCCAATGAATGGCACGTGAGTCGTCACCTGGGCGAAACTCCCGCAGGTTATAGAGCGAGTTGCCTTGCCCACGTCGAGCCGCTACGTGATGCTGTCCCAGTGTTCGCAATTCCTGCAGCCGCAGCGGTGGCAGGGGGATCATTGCGGGGCAGACGAGGAGGCTGGCCTCGAACGAATAGAAAGCGGTCTTCTGAAACAGTCTGAAGGGAAATGCCGTCACGACTCCGACTCCGTCAAACCGGTACCGGCCGCGCCGAGAGACCAGCAGCGGATAGGAGATCAGCGTGGAGGAACGGGGTGCGAGGTGCGGGAGGCGAATTCCGCGGTCGAGATCCTGGCCGGCCACGCGATCGTAGAGAGATAGGGACACGCTCGGCAGGTGCGACTTGTGATTGGCTACCCGGAGCGTCACAGTCGCCGGTTGATTGGCACAAAGATGTTCCGGAAGGTGGCGATAAAATTCCAATCCCCGGAGACTTTGTTCGGACAGGACACTGGACAGGACAATCAGACTCAGCATCATGGCCATGAGGAGATAGAATAAATTGTTGCCGGTGTTGACCGCGGCGATCCCGACGGCTACCGTCAGCAACAGAAAGCGGGTCCCTTCGCTGGTCAATCGAATGGCGCGGTGGTGATACAGATGTCTGATCCCTGCCGGAAAGGTGCCGGGCCCTGTGCCGGAATTCCCATGGTGTCCGAGTGGCATCCCGGTGCGCTCCTATTTTCAGAGGACAACTGCTGGGCACCGGAAAGGCTATTACAATGGGACAGGCACGCTCTCGAGAATCTCCTGAATGATTCGCTCGGTGTGGTCAAAGGCCTTCGTGCGCAGACCCTGGGACAGATTCGGCATCACTCGGTGCGCCAGGATGGTTGGAGCAAGCTCCTTGATGTCCTCAGGCAGGCAATACGCTCGATCACGCACCAAGGCTAACGCCTTCGCCGCTTTGCACAGTGCGAGCGCCCCTCGCGTGCTGACACCCAGTGACAGCAGCTCGCTCTGGCGTGTCGCGAGCACGATGGCCAGAAGGTAATCCATGAGGCTGTCGTCCATCTGGACCTTTTCGACTTGAGCTTGAAGATCTATAACCTGTTGCGCCGTGAGCACGGGTTGAATCTCGTCTGCCGGATGCAGCAATGACGGCCGCTCCAACACCTTCTTTTCCTCGTTGGGCGTAGGATATCCGATACGGAGCCGCATGAGGAATCGGTCCAGCTGGGACTCCGGGAGCGGGAACGTGCCGTGGTACTCAGCGGGGTTCTGTGTGGCAATGACCATGAATGGTTGCGATAGCGAATGCGTGTGGTTGTCCACTGAGATCTGGGCCTCGCTCATCGCCTCCAGCAGACTACTTTGAGTTTTTGGTGTCGTACGGTTGATCTCGTCGGCGAGTACGATATGAGCAAAGAGGGGCCCAGGCATGAATTCAAATCCCTGTTTTTGGCGGTTGAAAACAGAGATGCCGACAATATCTGACGGGAGCAGATCGCTGGTGAATTGGATGCGTTTGAATGAGCAATCCAGAGAGCGCGCAAGGCTGTGGGCCAGCGTGGTCTTGCCAACGCCGGGAACGTCTTCGATCAAAAGGTGTCCCCGGGCTAGCAAGCAGACGATGGCCATCTCAATCACTCGCGCCTTGCCTTTGATGACCAGCGCAATGTTCTCCTGCAGTGCTTTGATTGATTGAGGGGAATTCACGATGGGGTATTTTCGAAGGGTGTCATGCCAGGTGTGTAGTGGACTGCCCGAAGTCTAACAAAGGGTCCGGAGACCGTCAATTTATACGGAGTTTCAAACGTCTCGGTGACGAGCGCTCTTCGCGAGGACACTTTTCATGACGCCCCTGGTAGGTTACGTAGTCGGTATCAGTTCCGGTACAAGCGTGAGAAACCATGGTGGAGTTTCCTCCGTCATGTCCCGGAATCGTCTGGCGGTACTACTTGCCGGAATGCCCTGCAGGAGTGCGCCACGCCTGATCGTGACTCGCCTGAAGCGGTAGCCGGCAGGACGACCGGTTGGTTCTGTGAGCACTGAGGGGAAAACTTGGCGCAGCGTTGTAAGATCCGACAGGTGGCACGACCCGCCGAGCGGAAGGGCCGAGAGTCTGTCGAATATGTCCCCGAACACCGATGGAACAGTCTGTTCCGATAAAATGAGATCGTCCGGCCTCACCCGCGGATCTTCGATCAGTTGCGAAAGGATCTCCCAGAACACTTGAGAATCAACAGCGCCCAGGATGCACAGAGTCCCCCTGGTGGCCATCAGTTCCAATAGAGCCAGAGGGCCGCGGATGTCGAACTTCCATGATGGAAAAAGAAGACTCCTGCCACCATGCTGGACCTCGAGCGCAGGCTCCCTTCCATGGGTGACCCGCCGAGAGTCTCCTTTGGTACGGCGCAGTTCATTGGTCAACACGACAGATGAGATTCGAGTCGGTTCGTAGGCAAACGTCGGTGTGGCTGGCGCCCAGCAGGTGACGATGAGGTAACGCCGGGCGAGGCGTTGGTCTTTTACCAGGGGGTCCATATCAAACATGTCCTGGTCGCCGTAGAAACGGAACTGCACCCCGGCCCTAGAACGCAGGCCGCTCAGTCTTGACGGGTGCGCATGCAGCGGTCCGCCGAGCTGAGAGCCAGGAGCCAGGCGATCCAGACAGTGGAGGATGAGGGCCTTTTGTTGGGCTATCAAGCGAGATTCGTAGCACGTAGCGAGTTCTTCGGCGAAAGACAAATCACCGGCTCCCAGGTCTAACACTGAGGCTGGCATCTGTTCCGTTAAGAGGTCAAAAGGATTGTGGTGCTCCCGCACGAAGCTGTCGATGACCTCCGCCCTGAGCGCCGGGATAGGCCACTTCGGTGGTTGGGGGGATTGAATTCCAAAGAGGACGCAGAGGGCGCGCAGGGCTTTCGTGGGAGGGAGTCCCGTCAGCCTCTTGAGCGAGTCTCCGGGTGATGATTTGTCTTGGGGCGTTGAAGGGTGCGATAGGGTGGTCACGAGGTCGCGTTTGATTTCGTCCGGGAATGCAGAGTCTTCCACGGCCCGAAGGAGTGACGCGAGAGTCGTTGGCCATTGGGTTGCAGCCACGAGTTGTCGTGAGGCGTCCCAGGCAGCGTCATCCGAAGCACGCGTGCCTGTAACCTGCCTGCGAAAGGTTGCCAGGATGTCAGGATCGATGCTCATGGATCGAGTTGCCGTGTAGAGGCCCGGGCATTCCCCGGATTAAAACAAATTGCATGCGCGAAGGGAGAGTATCGGCCGGCTGGAGAGCGAGTCAAGAGTCTCAGTGTTGCGGCGACTTCAGGCGTATGTTAGGTAGATGCTGTGCGTATTCATCCCACTGATAATTTCAAAACGGTCGGCCGTACGGCGGTCCGATTGGCTGCAGTTCTCGCAGTGCTGCTCGTCTCATTTGCCTGCCAGGGGAATGACCGTAAGTCGATGCTGACTCATCAGGTCTGGGAGGAGTGGGCGGCTGGACAGGTCCTTGATACCAGGACCGGTCACTCCGTCCCCATGAACCGGTGGCTGGAAGGGCTGGCATCATATGACACGATCTACCTGGGGGAGGAACATCACAACCGGTTTCACATTGACGCAGCGTTGATGGTGCTGAAGACGTTGGTCGGTCAGGCACGTCGTCCGGTGCTCGCGATGGAAATGTTCGGATGGGATGGTCAACCGGCACTGGACCAGTATCTTGGTTCTCAGGAGGGCGTCCGTGCGGGATTTCTTGAGCAATCGTTGTGGAAACAGAATTGGGGTGGGGCCTTCGAAGACTATGAACCCTTAGTGCAGTTCGCGAAGGAGCACCAGCTCTCAGTGCTGGCGATGAACCCGCCAAAAACACTGATCAAGCAGGTCGTCAAATGGGGGATCCTTCACACCAAGGAGCAGGCGGAGTGGCGACAGTGGGGCATGGAGGGGGAAACGATCGTTGACGATCCAGCCTATCGCGCTCGAATCCTGTCTCAACTCCAGGATTGTCATGGCGGGGGCTCTCCTGCCGATTATCAGACGATGTATGAGGCCTCCCTGGTGCGGGATGAGGGTATGGCTAAGACCCTGGTTGCCGCGCTGAACCGAGTACAGGCTGAAGCAAACCCTGTCCTAGGGCCAGTTCTCAGCTATACAGGAGGAGGCCATGTGCAATATGGGGTGCCCGTGCCGAATCGTGTTGCACGGCGGCTTCCCGGACGACTCAGGCAGGTGACGGTGTATCTGGCCACGTTTGAGCAGGAGAGATCGGCAGAGCTGTGGCAAGCAATGAATGAAGGGATTGCAGATTACGTCTGGTTGACCCCCCAGGGCTCTCAAGGGCCGCCTCGACGGTGCCGATAGGGTATCTAACAGCCGCCTGTGCTCTCCCTGAGAAGAAATGCGAGGCGTGCCTCGTCCCCTCGCCTGCGGGATGGCTGCTGATCCAGATCTGACATACGCTCATGCCTCGTCGATCAGGTGTGGATGTGGGAGCGGGGATTCCTTGGCACTGAGGCGCTCATTAGCCAGGCTGCAGCAGCGACTTAACCAGACTCATCATTCCATAGGTGACACTATGAAGGGGAGAATCGCCTGTTCAGCGGATCGCCTCAGTTTGCTGGAGGCGGCGATGATTAGCTCGGTGGTGGAGCCTAATGCGTTCCAACTCGGGAAGCAGTACCAGACCGAGCGTCGTGTACAGATCGTAGATGCATCGGATACCGAGTTGAATTCGTCCGTCATGGGCAATTCCGGATTGTATGAACAATCTATACGCCTACGCCAGGGCTACCTAGAGGCCAAATGCTCCTGTACGTTGTCTGAGCAACCGATTTGTCGCCACGGCGTGGCGGCGCTCCTTGAATATCAGCGCTGGTCCAAACCGCGAACCGTCCCCAAGCCGAGAGTCGGCTTTCCCCGCTCCGAGGCTGAGCAGCCGGTACCTTCGGCAGAGAGTCCTTCCGGTGATGTAAAATTAAGCGAATTGACGCAATTTACGGAGTGGATGCAGCGGGTGGTCCAGGCGATTCAAGCGGAACAGCCAGTGCCGGAACAACCCACCATGGGGTCGGGTGTGGTGTCTACCTGGACGCAAATAATTCGGCGGATGGATGAGCGACGAAGGGGAAGCGATGCAGCGCAGGCCTGTCTCGACACGGAGGTCCGTCAGCGCGATGCATTGGTGGCGCGATTGACTCAGGATCTCGACTCATCTGTCAAGGAAATGAAGTCCCTGCAGATGGTTTGCAAAGATCTTGAGCGGGAAGTGGAGAAGCAGAAAGCCCTGGTCCAGAAAACAACCGACCTTTCCATTCAGATTGACCAGTTTGACGTCGAGGTCAAGGCGATTGCGAGTACTTTGACTGAAAAGGGCCGCCGATTAGAAGGCTTAGCCGATACCTGTCGAGATGTCGCGTCGATGCTCAAATCGTTAGGCAAAGGTTAGGAATCTGTTGGCGCACGATATCTAGCGCTCTTGCGCCGACCCCATACTTATTGCAACAGCAGGCCTCTTTAGCCGACCCCCTTGCGTCACCCCTCGTTCCTTCAGTACAATGCGACCCTCTTTTTGGGATTTCTTGAATACAGGGGGGAAATCATGAACAAGTTGACCGCAGGATTCGCGAGTGGGCTGGTTGCGCTTCAGTCGACCACTGCATTGGCTAATGTGAGCGAAGGTCCGCCTGACTATAGCGGGATTACCGGTCTGTATTACACTTTGATCGCCATTGTCTTGGCATATGGAGTGTACGATACGTTTTTTAGCAAGAGCTAGTCGACAGACCAAACTATTCATGGCGTGAACCGTTAGGCCCACCTGATGAGGTGGGAATAGTTTTTTTTGCCTTATTTCCGACATCTGAAGAGTCCTGCTTTGTTGCACTGAGGATCGGAAGCAGGCTCTTCAGTATGTTGTCGACCACGATCTGATATCCCTCCCGCGTGGGGTGGATTCCATCGGCCTGGTTGAGCCGTTTTTCTCCTCCCACTCCTTCCAGAAGAAACGGAACAAGTGGAAGCGCATGGGTCGTGGCCAGTTCACGATACATCGCTTCGAACCGGCCCGTGTATTCCTCACCGTAGTTTGGTGGGAGTTTCATCCCGATTAAAAGTACCGGCACGCGCGCTTCTTTGAGTCGTTTGATGATGGTCTCAAGGTGGGATCGTGTTTCCTGAATACTCAAGCCACGCAAGCCATCGTTTCCCCCCAATTCAAGAATGACGAGTGATGGTTTGCCGGCGAGGATCCAGGGTACTCGACGAAGCCCGCCCGAGGTAGTTTCCCCGCTAACGCCGGCATTGATGACCTGATACGAATACCCTAAGGCATCGAGTCGCGCTTGCAGCTGCATCGGATAGGATTGCGCGGGAGCAACTCCAAGCCCGGCGGTCAAGCTATCGCCGAAGGCGATGATTCGAGGTCTATCATCTGGGAGCGGAGCGGTACTGGCGGATGGCGCTCCAAGCAACTCCTGGCTCTCGGAAGGCACGTCAGCAGCTGAGCCCGCGGGCCCCGCTGAAGGAGACGGGGCTGGGGACGTTTGATCGCAAGCGACTAGTGCCATGAGTAGAACCGAAGCGATACAGTTGGTCACTAGGCCCATGGCAGGGTTCCGCGATTTCCACCAGGTGATCACCTGTACAGTATAATGGAAAACCTCTTGCGAGCGTAGTTCACTGGACGCCACTTGAAATGATTGAAGTTCAACATGTCACCATGCAGCTTTCGGCGGCCGGCCAGACTGTCACCATTCTCCACGACGTGTCACTAGCGATTCACGAAAAGCAGAAGGTGGCGATCGTGGGGCCATCGGGCAGCGGAAAGTCTACGCTACTCGGACTGATTGCTGGACTGGATCGCCCTACCTCCGGCAGCATTTGGCTCAACGGGGCTGATATTACAGGGCTGGGAGAACAGGCGATGGCGCGACTGCGCCTGGCCAATATCGGGTATATCTTTCAATCGTTTCACCTCATCCCGACATTAACTGCCCTTGAGAATGTGGCAATTCCACTTGAGCTGGCGAGAGATGTCCGGGCACGACAACGCGCCAACGAAGTGTTGCAAGCGGTGGGGCTAGGACATCGCGTTTCCCACTATCCCGTCCAACTGTCAGGCGGCGAACAACAGCGAGTGGCTGTGGCGCGCGCGTTCGCTTGTAGACCACCAATCCTTCTGGCTGATGAGCCGACGGGCAACCTCGATTCCGCGACCGGACAGCAGATCATTGATCTGATTCTTTCCTTGCATCGTGATAGCGGGACGACGCTTGTCCTGGTCACCCATGACCACCATTTGGCTGGCTCCATGGATCGCGTAATTACTCTCCGCGATGGCCGGGTCGAATCGGACCAACTGGCTCATCAAGACAGAATGCCTAACGATCAATGATGCTGCCCTTCTGGATCACGATGGCTTGGCGAGAATTGCGGTCGGCCTGGCGCCACTTTCTCTATTTTCTTGCCTGTATCGCTCTGGGGGTCGGGGCGGTAGTCGGAGTTGCGCTCTTTTCTGCCAACGTCGAACAAGCTGTCTTAAGAGAAGCTCGTGGATTGCTTGGTGGAGATCTCGAGATCCGTCTGTCCAGACAATTGGGAGAGCAGGGTGTCGCCATGTTGCGAGGGCTCGACAACCGGGGCGTACGGACGACCCGAGTCACTGAGCTGGTGGCCATGGCCTCGCAAGTGAACCCGCCGCCAGGCGCGACGGATCGGACTCAGCTTGTCGAACTCAAGGCTGTCGAAGCACCCTATCCGCTGTATGGGGCGGTCAAAGTCAGTCCTGATCGACCTCTTATGGAGCTCTTGGATATTGCCGTAACTCCCTGCCGCGAGGCCTGCTATGGAGCAGTCGTTCAGGAGGCCTTGTTGATCCGTCTCGGGCTGGTGGTGGGGGACAGCATCAAGATCGGGCAGGCGTTGTTCCGAATCACCGGAGTCATCCATACCGAACCCGACCGCATGGCCAACATGTTCAGTTTGGGCCCGCGAGTCTTGATCTCCCAGGAGGGACTTCTTACCACCGATCTCATCAAGCCGGGAAGTCGTCTGCGTGAGAGGTACCTCCTGAAACTGCCGCCCACTCTTTCCCCATCTCCGCTGGTCCACGAGATTCGGAGCCGTCTAGAGAAAGAATCTGCGCGGGTGTCCTCTTATCGGGACGCTCAGCCGCAGCTCAAACAGTTTCTCGATCAACTGGCCCGCTATTTGGGACTTGTCGGGTTGACCGCCTTGTTTGTCGGTGGAATCGGAGTGGCGTTGTCGATTCAAGCCTTTATCCGGGAGAAGTTTCAATCCATCGCGATCCTGAAAACACTGGGTGCCGATACGACGACCATCATTCAGTCATATTTGGGCCAGGCGCTGGGCCTGGGTATTCTGGGCAGTGGTGTCGGCATTGGTATCGGCATCGTCTTGCAGTGGTTACTCCCACAGGCTGTCTCCACCTTGCTGGCAACCGACCTCCTCGATCAGATCGGGTTTTCTTCGGTGCTGTCGGCCGCCGCGGCGGCGCCACTGGCGAAAGGCCTTGGATTGGGCGTGTTGACTACGCTTCTGTTCAGCCTGTGGCCGTTGTTGACGATCCGCGAGATCAAGCCCGCCGCTATCTTCAGGCGCGAGGTCGAAGGGGACATTGGGCCTGGCGCCACGGGGACGATCACACTTCGGAGACGTCTGCGTAGAGTACTAACCGGGGATCCGATTAAGGCCCTCACCGCGACCGGGATAGCGTTTGGGCTGGCAGCCCTGGCTATCTGGCAGGCGGGGTCACTCAGTATCGGCGGCCTTTTCATTGGGGGCCTCCTCGTTGCGGTTGCGGCGTTGTTCATCGCAGCGAAGGCACTGCTCGCCGTCATGCGCACTTTGCCCGTGGCAGGCGCTCTTTCTATTCGGCAGGCTTTGAGCAACATTCAGCGTCCAGGCGGACAAACACTCGGGGTGATGGTCTCAATCGGCGTCGGCGTGATGGTAATTCTGGCCATCGCATTGCTTGAACATGCATTGGTGCGACAAGTAGGTGAGAATCGCCCCACTGACTCACCAACCTTCTTTTTTATTGATATACAGCCGGACCAAACGCGGGATTTTGTGTCGCTGATCCATCAACGCACAGGAGATTTGACGACTCAGTTGACCCCGCTGGTTCGCTCTCGATTACATGCGGTTAATGGCCGGAAGGTGCAGGTTGCGCTAGAGCCGGAAGACCAGCCTGATCAGACGCGGGAGGAGAAGCGGAAGAATTGGTATGCGAGTCGTGAGTACGTCTTGACCTTCCTCGATCAGTTGCCCAGGGATAACACGATAGTAAAAGGCACCTGGTGGAGCGCCGGTCAAGTGTTTCCCCGCCCTCAAGTGTCCGTCGAAGAGGATGCGGCAAAAGGCCTGGGCATCGACCTGGGAGACACTTTGGAACTGAATATTCAGGGTGTGATCGTACAGGCCGAGGTCAGCAGCATCAGAAAGGTTGAGTGGGGAAATTTTTCGACCAATTTCTACATGATTTTTTCGCCGGGCTCGCTGGATGGTGCCCCACTGACCTATGTGGCGACGGCGCGAGTCGCCCCTGAGGACGAAGTAGCGCTTCAATCAGCGGTGGTAGCCGCATTTCCCAATGTGACGGCGATCAATATCGGTGAGGTGCTCAGTGCCTTTGCGCGGGTGTTGGATCGGCTGTCTCTTGCCATTCGCGCCGTGGCCTTATTCTGCCTGCTCACAGGAGCGTTGGTCATGGCGGCGGCTTTGGCGGCGACCCGCTATCGCCGACTGTACGAGGCGGTGATCCTCAAGGCGTTGGGAGCCACCCGTGCACTGATCGCCCGGTCGTTTGCCGCTGAATATGCCTTACTGGGGTTTGTGGCCGGCCTGATCGGTATACTGCTAGCCAGTGCGTTCTCGTGGGCGATTCTGCGCTATATCTTGGAGCTCCCTTGGGCCCTGGAGCCGTCATTGTTGGGGCTGGGTTTGGCCAGCACGGTAGTCCTGACGCTTGTAGTTGGATTCCTCAGCACCTACCGCATTCTCGGTCAGCCTCCGTTGACCGTGCTCCGTCACGAATAAGGGCAAGCACCATCCTCATCGTGATGGCAGTCGGCTGCATACGCACGATCCCGTGAATGAGAATGAAGGGAGAGAGGTGGATCTCCCGCGTGGCCGGGGAGGAGTGGACGGCGCGTTAGACGACCATGCGAGCCAGCGCCTCTCGAATCGCCGCGCGGTCGCGTTGACGGAAGGCCACTGCGATATGAAGCTGTTCTAGGTATTGTTCCAGCGTCTTTCCACCGAGATCGATCCTTCGAGAGCTGAAAAACGCCCTCACGTCTCGCTCCAGTTCAGGAGTTGAGAGACCAATGACGCCCCCACACATCCGCCGCAGACCGCTTTTGGGGAAAAGTCCGTCCATGCGGTCCCAGTTGGTCTTCACAAATTCCCAGGCTTTCTCCCGGATATACACATTATGCAGCAGCGCGCTGACGAGGAACGGAGCGTCCTGAGTACGGATTTCATCGGTCAGGGTTTTGGTGAGGGTTCGCTCCAGTAGCTCTGGTGTCCGAAACGTGGCAAGAGAAAACAGATACCGTCGCTCCTCCTGAGGGGTCTCCGCCTGGCGGAAACGGTCCAGAAACTCTTCGTAGCGAATCTCATCGCCGGTGTACGCAAGGATGGAAACTAGAGCTGGAATCACGTTGGGATCGATGTCCCTGGTGTGTTTCCTGAGCGCCGCATAGGTTTCTGCCGCTTGAGCCTGGACGCCCTGATCACGACCCAAGGTACCCAGTGCACGAATGACGTCGCCGCGCAATTCTTTCACGAGTTCGCCTTCATCAGGGCGGGGACTCCAGCCGAGCTCCTGGAATGCCGGCCCCAGACGATTCCTTACGAAGGCCCCGAGCAGGGGCCGCTCCTCCTCCGTGAGGAGCTGATTCATGGTGGAAAACGATCCCAGCATCACTGCCCAGACATGGGGGTCCTTTTCGCCACGGAAGTGTTCGGTCAAAGACAAGTAGTCCGCGGGTGGGACCATGCCGGCAACCGTAGATGCCCACGTGTCGTTCAGGAGGTTGAATCGTTCGACCGGTGCTAGATTTTGTAGCCCGCGTTCTTGCAGCTTCGCAAGCAAGTCCGCACCGTACCGAACACGGTAGAATCCATGCCCGCCCTCGTTGGCCAGGACGGAGGTCCAGTTCTTGGGTAGCGGCATGAGGGTTTCCCGATCACTCAACAACAACCGGTAAGTTTCAGTTCCCTTCGCGCTGGTTACGCGAAGCTGTATAGGAATGTGCCATCGTTGGTCGCTCGTACCGCTCGAGGGTGTTAGGGGATCGGCCGCATAGGTAAAGCGATGCTGGGTCAACTTAAGCGTTGAGGGAGAGTCACTCTCCATGGTCACCAATGGGTATCCCGGCGAAAAAATCCATTCGTTCATAAGCGCGGGGACATCCTGGTTCGCCGCATGACCCAGGGAAACCCACAGATCGGTCGTTTCAGCGTTCTCATACGCATGGGTGGTGAGATAGTGCCGGACGCCGTCCCGGAAGGTCGTGGGGCCAATATGTTGCTCCAGCATGCGCAACACGGAAGCCCCTTTCTCATAGGTCAGGACGTCGAACATCGCTTCGGCTTCCTTCGGGGCGTGGACGGGGAATTCGATTGGTCGTGTGCTCATGAGTCCATCGACCGACAGGGCGGCCGCGCGAGATACTCCAAAAGCCGTCCAGCGATCCCATTTCGGCCGCCATGCATCGACCACCAGCATTTCCATGAAGGTCGCAAAGGCCTCGTTGAGCCAGAGTCCGTTCCACCAGGCCATCGTGACGAGGTCGCCGAACCACATGTGAGCATTCTCGTGCGCGACCACGTCTGCGATGCGCCCCTGTTCCGCGTGGGTCGCGGTGCGTTCATCAAGGAGCAGTGCGGTTTCACGAAAGGTGATCGCGCCGAGATTCTCCATTGCTCCGGACGCAAAATCGGGTATAGCTATGAGATCGAGTTTGTCCCCCGGGTAAGGGATGCCGTAATAGGTGGCTAAGAAGTTTAACGAGTACACGGCAATGGCATGACCGAATGCCGTCAGATGTTGCTTGCCCGGAACAGACCAGAGGCGTACCGGCGTGCCTTCCGCCATGATCGGGGGGGTCGACTCAAGCCGCCCCACGATAAAGGCTACCAGATAGGTGGACATCTTCATGGACTCCGCAAACCGGAGCACGCGTTTCCCGCCTTCCCGTCGATCGTCGACGATCCGGGTATTGGAGATGGCTGTCAGGGCCGGATCGATCACAAGGGTGACGGAAAACGCCGCTTTGAACTGGGGTTCGTCCCAGCAGGGAAACGCTCTCCGCGCATCCGTGGCTTCGAATTGGGTAGCTGCCAACGTGTGCACGACTCCCTGGCTATCCTTGTAACTGCTGCGATAGAAACCGCGTAATTTATCGTTCAACGTCCCGCGAAATGCCACACTCAGTTGCCATTCACCCGGAGCAATAACTGACGAAAAGCTGATCCGGCATCGCTGGAGATCTTCCTCCATGCGCGGAGTTCCCGTGCGTAGGGACCCTTCGCCGCCGGACAATGTAGCGGATAACACCTCCAACTCCAGGGCATTGAGGACAATCTCCGCGGTGGGTTCGATCACCGTCAGGGTCACGACTTCATGACCTGTGAAGGAGTGCGAGGGAAGATCGGGCTCCATTCGCAGGTCATAGTGAGTGGGGATGACATGGCGAGGGAGCCTGTAGGGGTCCTGGGAAATCATTGATGATGTCATGTGCTTTATCGTTGGTTGAGGGTGAGAGGTCGATTTTGGAAGGCCTCGGGCGGCCGATGCCAAGACGGCGGATGGGGTGATCGCGAACAGCCCGAACCCCACAGCCGTCCTGATGACAAAGTGCGCGGCGCGAAGGGCGGTTTGCCGACGGGAGAGCGGCGGGTCGGCGCGCTCATCGCTCATGACTCCGCAGCAACAGTGACATCAACGCCCTGTGCATGGCCGACGATCAGAATGCTCGTTCGCCCGATGAATAAACCGGTCTCCACGATCCCTGGGATTTGGTTGAGCGCGATCTCAAGGTCGGCCGGGGTGTCAATTTCTGGCATGTGCAGGTCCAGAATCACATGACCGGCCTCGGTCTGGAAGACGGCGCCGTCGCGCTCCCGCAGGATCGCCTTCCCTCCCGATACGCGTTCGAGGTGGCGCGCGGTGCTGCCCCAGCCAAAGGGGACAACCTCTATCGGCAATGGAAAGCTCCCACCGAGGGCCGGTACCAGCTTCGTGTGATCTACCATAACGATAAATCGTTGTGCTGCTGCGGCAACTATTTTTTCCTTGAGGAGGGCGCCTCCGCCCCCCTTTACGAGATTGAATTGAGGATCGACTTGGTCGGCTCCATCGATGGCCACATCTATTGTCCAGGCCTTGTCGGAATCGATCAGCGGAATGCCGGACTGCCTTGCCAGGGCGGCGGTATCGTGGGAAGTCGGGACGGCTTGGATTCTCAATCCTGCGCGCACGCGTTCACCCAAGGCGACGATCAGGTGTTTCGCGGTCGTGCCGGTGCCCAGACCGACGACCATGCCGTCGCTGACGTAGTCGACGGCTTTGAGAGCGGCTTGCCGCTTGTGGGAGTCGAGCGTGTTCGCGCGTGTCATGATGTCGTCGCTGGTGCGAGTTGCGCGGCCACGGATGCTGCACCCAGCAGGGCGGTTCGGTCGTTGGTGACGACTTTCACCGGAATCTGGTTCATTAAGCGCTTATAGCGGCCTTTATTTGTGAACCCGCGCATAAAGGAGCCGTCCTGCAGCTTTTTAAGCAGTTTCGGCGCGATGCCTCCGGCCACATAAACACCATCCAGCGCCAGCGCCTTGAGCGCCAGGTTGCCGGCCTCGGCGCCATAAATCGAGACGAAGAGATCCAGGGCCTGGGACGCGATCTCCGTTTGACCGTTAAGTCCAGCCTGCGCAATCTCCGCGGCTGGATCACCTACCTTGATTTTTTCCGCAAGCCAGGTGGGCTCATTCTTTTTCGTGTCGCGGATGTATTCGTAGACGGCATGGAGGCCGGGACCGGACACGATGCGTTCGTAACTCACATGGAGGTAGCTCCCACGTAAATGACGAAGCAGCTCGATCTCGCTATCACTGTTCGGAGCAAAATCTGTATGTCCGCCTTCCGATGGCATGGGACGATACCGGGTTCCATCCCAGAACAGGATGCATTCGCCGAGCCCGGTTCCCGCTGCGATCAGGGCCAAGGCTTGTTTTTTCTTTGGTGGAGCGCCGGCATTCAAGACGACCACTTCGTCGGGCCTCAGAAGGAGCAGACCGTAAGCTGTTGCTTCCAGATCATTGAGCAGCCGCACATGGGCAATGTCGAAGCGCTGGGCAAGCAGGGCGCCATCGATCACCCAGGGTAGATTGGTCGTGCGGCAGCGGTTATCGATGACCGGTCCGGCCACGCCGAAGCATGCCGCCGTCAGTTTCACGGGTTCGGGAGGGAGTTCCGGTTGGTCCGGGACCTCGGCTGGATGTTCATCTTCGTCGTCTGACACCTCGATGAGGTCGTCGTGAGGGACGGTCTTCGATGGTATTGTGCCGAGGAACTCCTCGATCATTTCTTCGAGGCCTGTATAATCCGCGCTGTGGAAGCTGTCGGCGTGTAACGGTTCGCTCCGGCCGGTAGTCCACTCGTACAGCGCCAGGTTTGTTTTTGTCCCACCAATATCGCCTGCCAGAATCATGAAGTCCTCACCTCGTTGACTAAGCTTTTGCCGATTCAGACAGCTCAGACGCGGCGGCTCGGTCAAGATACCACAGTAACCGGCCCCGCTGAGGCCGCACCAGTCCGGCTGGATAGAAGGTGGGATCCGTCGGCTGGCTCTCAATCACGCGTCGAACGACCAGAGCTTTGTTCTGCCCTGTCACGAGGAACAGTACCACACTCGCGTGATTGATCACACCTAGAGTGAGCGTTAGCCGTGATCGTATGCCGCGGGGTGAGACATTCGGCACGACCCACCGTGTACGCTCATTCAGAGCAGGAGTCCCGGGAAACAGTGAGGCGGTATGTCCATCGTCGCCTATTCCGAGCAAAAGCAGATCCAGCACTGGCCACTCATCTGACGTGGGGGCGGTCAGACGACGGAGGTCGTCCTCGTACTGAGCAGCTGCGGTCTCAGGTGGGTCTTCCCCTCGCATCCGATGGATCTGGGTTGGAGCAATGTTGAGCGGGATGAATAACGCCTCATTTGCCATGGCGAAATTGCTGTCAGGGTGAGTAGCCGGGACGCTGCGTTCATCACCGAACAGGAAGTGCACCTTGCTCCAGTCTAATCGTCGCGCATGACTCGGGCTCGACAAGCATGAGTAGAGTGCTTTCGGTGTAGAACCTCCTGACAAGACCACCAGGAAATGCCCGCGTTGGGCGATGGCTTGTTCGCCCGTCGAGATGAAGGCGTCTGCCGCGTGCACTGCCAGCTCCTGAGTATCTGCGAAGATGTGGAGTTCCCGGGAGTACGACATATCAGCGGTGGGCACGGTGTTTGAGCGCAGGCCGCGTCTTTGCCATCGGCTGTCGGCTGCTCGTCTTGCTTGGAGAGACTAAGGCGACAAGGTTGCGGATGGTGCCCAATGGATCCCGTCCCAGCATGATGTGTGTGGCCAGCCGTTGGTGCCTGTGGAGAGATTGGAGATCCCCGATGGCTTGTGCCTGGGCCAGGGTGCCGAAGGTATAAGCTTTCCCAGGGATTGGCAAGTCGGGTTCCATGGCGTCGAGTAATTCAAGGAACAGCCCGCTGTTAGGGCCTCCCTTGTGAAGCTGCCCGGTGGAATGCAGGTAGCGCGGACCATAACCCGCCGTAGTGGCAAGGTGATGTCGTAGCATCACCGCTTTTCGTAGGGCTCGTAGAGCTGCCTCCAACTGAGGAGACGGAGTGGTGTAGGCGAGAATGGAGAGATAGCGATTGGGCGCTGCCTGTTCGAGCAATTGAGTCAGAGCCTGCTTCGGTGTGAGGGGGGGGGACGCGGGCAATGAGTCATGTGTCTCGATCTCTTGGAGGACACGGCCGGTATTATCTTTACTTTCTTGGACATTAGGCTGATCGAAAGGATGAATGCCGAGTATGTGTCCCGCAATCGCAGTTGCGAACTCCCAGCGAAAGAACTCGCTTCCGACATCATACCGATCCGCCAGGGTGAGTCTGAGAACAGGGTAGCCGGCACGTTGGAGGGCAGTTACGGCTCGATCCAGCGAGCTATTGCGATCACCTTTCAGTCGAAGGTACACGAAGGCTCGATCTGGTCCGTAGGATCTGGGTGCCGCAAGGGGCTCTCCTACAATGGGGACCACTCCGGTCCCTTCTTTACCGGTACTTTCAGCGAGCAACTGCTCAACCCAGAGTCCGAATGAGTTGATTGCTGGTGACGTGATGATCGTGAGCTTGTCTCGACCGGCTCGGGCCAGGGTGGCCATCACAGCTCCGAGCGCTGCGCCGGGATTCTGTTTCACCGGCATTGGCTGCCGGCAGGCCTCTCGCATGGCGAAGGCTCGTGCGAGGAGTTTCCCTACATCCACACCGAGCAAGGCTGCCGGTACCAGGCCAAAATATGACAGAACGGAGTACCGGCCCCCGATATCGGGAGGATTTACAAATGTACGCCAGAATCCGCGCTCCAGAGCCAGTTGTTCGAGTTCTGTTCCGGGGTCCGTAATGGCCACAAATTGAGCCCCTCCTCGATTGCCCTTGGTGCGTTGAATAAGCTCCCAAAAGTGAGCGAAGAGTGCCATGACTTCTGCGGTTCCGCCGGACTTGCTGGCGACAACGAACAATGTCCGCGCGGGCAGAATCGCCGTCGTGACCTGTCCCACCCATCCAGGCACAGTCGAATCCAGCACCCACAGTCGAGGCGATCCCTTAGACGAACCAAAGGTGCCGCGCTGGACTTCGGGTCCCAAGCTGCTTCCCCCCATTCCTAGAACGACGACGTCAGTTGTGGAAGCCTCGCGCGTGGCTTGCGCAAATGAGCGCAAGTCGGCCACTGCGTCTTGCATGTAATCGAGAACGGTCAACCACCCGAGGCGGTTTTCTATTTCTGCCTTGTCGGACTTCCACACAGAATGGTCCCTTGTCCAGATGCGCTCGATGACGTGTCTGTTTGCCAGATCGTCGAGCGTTTGGCGAAGGCTGTCGTTGTCAAGAATTTGCAAGGTATTGGGGCGGGTTCGCATAACCCGATCTCTTCCATTACAAGGAACAAATCGATGCTACGTATCAGAGGTTCGTATCTTAGGTTCGCGGATGCGAAAACGCAAACAGGGATGGGTGGAATGGATTGTCAGTGCAGGATGAGGAAATGGTTCTTCACTAAGTCTGCGCGAGCAGCCGGCGGCGGTTTGGAGAAGTCAGGTTTCTTCTTCCTGATCGTCCAGGTCGGCCAACACTAGCGAAACGGAATTGCTCGATTCCAACGCGCCGACAATCGTGACTGGCGTCCCGACTGAGACCTGGTCAAACAACTTACCAATCTGAGGGTTATCCAGAAGGATGCTGCCGAATGGTTGATCTGTAATACCCTGTGCGGTGCCATGCAGCTGGATTAGGCCTGGCATAGGTTGTCTCCGCGGGATCAGGCCAGCCTTTTGGGCCTCTACGAAGCGGCGTCGGTCGTCGGCGTTGGGGTAATCCAGAATCAAGGCACGGAAGTAGGGAGTTTGTCCCGATCCGCGCTTACGATGAATGCGATATTCACCTTCCGGGGTAGCCCCGTCTCCATAATATTGTTTCGCTCGAATTCCTCTGGAACCGAGTCTAATCGGATAGCTCAGAATTTTTCGGCCATTCTTGTAGAGCGAGAGGACTCGGTCGGCCTTGCTGATCACTATCGACTGTGCGCGGTGGGTGCGGGACCAGTCGATGGTTCGTTGTGCCGACTCTCTCCATGCGGCGATTAGGTCATCGTCCGCATAACGTCCTAATTCATTAGTGAGTAAGGCGGTCTGGGTGAGAAGTACTTTTCCGGCACGCTCTGAAGCCTGCGCTGCCTGTTCAAATTGTCCCTGCTCCAGGAGAAGCCGAGCTTGCCTGACAAGAAGTTCCGTCTCGACGGGGTGTTCGCCGAGCATCACACGGCTTCCAATATCACCCACCCGGGTGGTCAGCAGTCTGAGCCGCTGCTCGACCTTGGCAACTTTCGACTCGACGGAGGCTCGTTCTTCCTGACGACGGGTGTTGACGTCGGCTACAAGTTGCGTTCCCTCGGCCTGAAGGGATTCCAGATCGGTCTCTAACTCATTGTCTTCCCAGGGCCAGCGAACAATATTTTCTTCTGAGCGCACGCGGGCTTTCAGCGCTATCCATTGGCGGTTAAAATTTGAATAGCCCTCTGGAGTCACGTCAGAAGCTCGTAAGGTCACCAAGTCACGGTCAAGGCTCTCGATGGCTTCGACCAGCTCGTCGGGGACGGTTTCCACGCATCCGCCCAGGTTTGTCGAAAGAAGTCCGACGAACGCTAGCCTGGTGACTGCACGACTCACGCGGGTAAAACGGTTAACCATGATCTTATTCTATCTCGGTGTGCGAAATTTCAGCGAGTCCTTCTCGTTTTTGTAAACATCGCTTGCAACGCAAGCTGTTTTTTCAATGAGAAGGTGGAGGGCCACGCAAGGCAACTGAAATCTTCGAAGAGCTTGGCCCAAGAATCCATGTATGTGTCTCGCAATGTAAGTGCCAGTCCCGATAATTGTAGGTCAGAGGGGGATTTCCATTCGAGAACAACCGGTTAGAATTAAGCGGAGCTTCACGTTTATCATGCCCGTCTGTGGCATGTTTGTCTGACCTAGACAAGAGTGCCTCAAATCCCCTGAACCCTATCGTCGGTAGGTAGCGTGTGGTGGTGGGCGTCTGGTCGGGGATGCGATCAATTGACAGCCTTCATTCTCGCCCCTATAATGCGACCTCTTCATGGAAAATTGATTTCTCGAGAAGGAGTCCTCAATGTCGTTCACTTTTAAACAGCCCTCGAATCTCAAGCGCAAGCGTGAACACGGCTTTCGGAAGCGCATGAGCACCAAGAACGGGCGAAAAGTTATTGCCCGTCGCAGGGCCAAGGGCCGCGCTCGCCTCACCGTCTGATTCTCCCCTGCCGCTACGCAATCTGCATGTAGGCGAACATCCAGGTGGTGGATGGTGGCCCAGGGTAAGTACCGTCATGTTGTCCTGGCGGTGACGGACGAAATGATTAGGGCCAGGCCTGCCGGTTGTAAGAGGAAAGAGCCCTAGTCACAGTCAGGCGGATTGTTCATGGCGCAAGGGCTAGGACGTGCTCCCTTCTTTTTGAAGCGTAGCCGTGATATCCAGCACATCAAGAAGGTGGGACGGCGGGTTTCGACCGGATCGTTCAACCTCCAGATATGCGCAGGCATGTTTCCGAATCCCATGTTGGGGATCGTGATTGGACGTCGGTTTGGCACGGCCGTCCGCCGAAATCGGGCTAAGCGCCTCTTCCGGGAGTTGGGGCGCTCAGTTCGTTCCGCATTGGTCCCGGGGAGTGTGTTCCTTGTTTTCCCCAAGAGAGAATGTCTAACCCTGCCCTTCGCGGAGTTGGAGCGCATATGGCGAAGCACATTGCAAAGACAACGGTTGGCCCGTATTGGGGAACTCGTGCCATGAGGCATCTCTGCATCGGCCTCTTGATGCTCTACCGAGCCTGTCTTTCGCCGTTACTTGGGCCTGCCTGTCGATTTTATCCCACCTGTTCCGTGTATGCCCAAGAGGCTATTGAGCGGCATGGAATTGTGAGAGGCATCATGATGGCAGCGAAACGCTTGCTGAAATGCCATCCATTTCATCCCGGTGGTGTTGATTTAGTGCGGTAATAGACATGGCAATAATTCCTCAGCTCCCATCTATCACGTAGGCTCCATGGAAAAACGCGTCATAGTTTTCCTCATCGTGTCAGTGGCCGTCATTATCGGTTATGACTTTCTTCTGAAGGGCATGGGATTGATGCCGCCTGTGGAGCCTGCCCCCGAGGTTTCCACAGCAGAACGGGCAGTTTCATCGGGCAAAGTAGCAGAGCCGCAGGCTGAGACCACTAAGTCGGTCAGTCCCTCATCTGTTCTCCCGGCCGGGAAACCCGCTTCCGCCATTGCCGTGCAAGGTGAAACCGGGCCGGCCAGCCAGGAACAGACGGTTGAGATCGATACCGATTTGTTTCGTGCAAAGTTCAGCAATCGCGGCGCAGTGCTGAAGTCTTGGGAATTGAAACGGTACACCACAGCCGGGGAACAGGGCCCACAGCCCGTCCAATTGATCTACAGCGGGGGGCGGTTCAAGGGGCCTCTCAGCCTGACGACCAATGATGCTGCGGTCACCAACGATCTTGAAAGCGCTCTGTACCACGTCAGCCAGGACGTTTCACAGCTTGATAGCGCCCACCCTGTCGGCCATGTCACTTTCCGTTATCATGACGCCCAAAGAGACGTTGAGGTCGAGAAGGAACTGACCTTTCATCACGACAGTTACGTGGTGGATATCGCCATCAGGACACAAGGGTTGACGGCTCCGGTCGATGTGACGCTTGGCACCAACTTCGGCATTGTGGAATGGGGCGAAGGGTTCATCGGGCTGATGGGGTCAGCCTCCCTGGTGGATGACAAGGTGCTGAAGGAAACGCCGGACGGCGAATCCGAGCGTAAGGGCGATGTGAAGTGGTCAGCGATCCAGGACAAGTACTTTCTCAGTGTGTTGATGCCGCAAAAGGCATCCGCCGCCCTGGCAAAAAAACAGGGGGACAAACTGGTCTCGGCCGGTGTCCGGTTCGCCGCACCGGCGACTGGTTCGACGCTGGCGATGCAGCTCTATGCCGGCCCCAAGGAATACGACACGCTCAAACTCTTGAATGTGGGGTTGGAGGACACGATAGACTTCGGCTGGTTTGTGTTCGGGAGTTGGAGCCTGGTCAAGGCGGTTGCCAAGCCGATTTTTTATGTGTTGCGCTTTCTTTACGAGTTTACGCACAACTACGGGATTACTATCATTCTCTTGACCTTGTCGATCAAGTTGATGTTCGTCCCGCTCCAGTACAAAAGCTACAAGTCCATGAAGCAGATGCAAGTCATCCAGCCGAAAGTGTTGGCCTTGCAGACGAAGTTCAAGGATGACCGTGAACGGCTGAACAAAGAACTGATCAAGTTGTACAAGGACCATAAGGTGAATCCCGTTGGGGGCTGCCTGCCGATGGTGCTTCAGATGCCGGTGTTTGTGGCACTGTTTAATATCCTGTACATGACGATTGATCTCCGCCAGGCGCCATTCATGCTCTGGATCCAGGATCTTTCCGTCCAGGACCCCTATTACGTTCTTCCCATCATCATGGGCGCGACGATGGTCATTCAGCAGAAAATTACCCCGACGACCATGGACCCGACGCAAGCCAAGATCATGCTGTTCTTGCCGGTGTTCATGACCTTTTTGTTCGTGAACTTTCCCGCCGGACTGGTCCTCTATTGGTTGACCAACAACGTGCTTACGATCACGCAGCAGGTGGTGACCGAGCGACTCTTCTCCAAAAAGTGGCAGGTAGCTGCAGCACAAGGCGATGCCACGCTCATTGAAGAACCGAAAGAGCAGAAAAGTAACGGCAAGCGGCGAAACAGTCCGGCCGAGTAACCTCTACAACTGGGTGCGTCATGCGTGGCGCGCTGGACGATACGATTTGTGCCATTGCAACTCCTCCCGGTGAAGGGGGAATCGGCGTGGTCCGCATCAGCGGCCTCGAGGCCCTCGACTGCGCTTCTCAGGTCATTCGTCTCCGATCAGGCAAGCTTCTTCAGGATCTTCGAACTCATAGAATGGCGCTGGCGGATGTCTGCGCGGATCGCCACAGGCCAGGGGCCGGGCCCGAATTTGCTGGGCCAACCCGTTCAGTTATTGATGAAGCACTGGTTGTCGTAATGAGACGGCCGCATTCTTTTACGGGGGAGGATGTGGTCGAGGTGCAGTGCCACGGCGGTCCGGTCATACTCGATCAGCTGTGCAAGGCATTGTTGCTTGCGGGAGCCAGACTGGCCGAGCCGGGCGAGTTTACCAAACGAGCCTTTCTCAATGGCCGGTTAGACCTCGCGCAGGCCGAGGCCGTGCTCGATACCATCAGGGCGAAAACCGAACGCAGCCTGACCCTTGCCCAATCGCAACGCCGGGGGGAATTGTCGCAGGAGGTGGAAGCGACGCGCTCGGCATTGGTCGTGGCTCTCGCGCACATCGAGGCCGCGCTGGACTTTGCAGAGGAAGACATCACATTTGTTCAGCAGGACGAACTCTTGCGGGTGCTTGAGTCGACGGCAACCAGACTGCGACGACTGGTCCAGTCCGGCAGGGAAGGCCGGATCTGGAGAGAGGGCGCGGCCGTGGCGATTCTCGGTTGCCCGAATGTCGGCAAATCCAGCTTGATGAACGCCTTACTGAGAAGTGATCGCGCCATTGTCACGCCCGTTCCTGGTACGACACGGGATATGCTGGAGGAAGTCGTCAGTATCGATGGCCTGCCAGTGCGGTTGTTTGATACGGCCGGCATCCGGTCCACTGAGGATCCAGTCGAGGCTGAAGGTATCCGTCGCAGTCAGCTCGCCTGGGAGGAGGCCGACCTTGCCCTCATTCTGTTGGATGGTTCTGAGCATCTGTCCGAGGGCGATCGAGTCCTGCTGGCCCGTCACGAAGCGGCGCGAGCTCTGCTGGTCATTAATAAGTGCGATCTGCCTCGACGGCTCACGCCGGAGGAGCTTGCCCAGGCCTGCCCCGCCCCTGAAGGCACGATCGACATTTCAGCCAAAATGCGGATTGGGTTGCACGAACTGCGAGACGCAATTCGCAGCCGGCTGACGCCCAGCCGATTTGAGTCGCGGGAGGGAGTCCTCGTAACCAATCTCCGCCATGCGGCGGCGCTTGAACGGGCGTGCCACGGTGTGGAACAGGCGACCCAATCAGTTCAGAATGGACGTGCGGGAGAGCTGGTTGCAGTGGATCTTCGCATTGCCTCGGATGCTTTAGGGGAAATTACGGGTGCCATCACGACCGATGAAATTCTCGAACGGATCTTTGCTGAATTCTGCATAGGCAAATGAAAGGGCCTCATTCGTGAGCGAACAATGTGATGTCATTGTGGTGGGAGGTGGGCACGCGGGATGTGAGGCAGCGTTGGCTGCGGCTCGTATGGGAGCACAGACGATCTTGCTCACCATGGATTCTGAGCGTATTGCCCAAATGTCCTGCAATCCAGCCATCGGCGGCATTGCGAAGGGCCATCTGGTGAAGGAGATCGACGCCCTGGGTGGTGAAATGGGTCGAAACACCGATCTGGCGGGTATCCAATTTCGCATGATCAATACGAGCAAGGGGCCTGCGGTGCGTGCTTTGCGCGCGCAATGCGACAAGAAAGTGTATCGCGAGGTCATGCAGGGAACGCTGCGCGCACAGCCTCGGCTCGAAATCGCCTGTGGAACCGTCGACCGTATCCTGACCCAGTCTGGAGCCGTGACTGGTGTCGTGACTGATGGAGGGCGGCATATCCAGGCGAGGGCGGTCGTTCTCACATCGGGGACATTTCTGAAGGGGCTGATTCATATCGGCCTCAATCATTTTCCGGCCGGCCGGGCAGGAGAAGCGTCGGCAGAGCATCTCTCCGATTGCATGCGTGACTTTGGTTTTGAGGTAGGGCGACTCAAGACGGGCACGCCACCTCGGCTGGACCGTGATTCGATCGATTTTTCCGTCATGGTCCCCCAGCCGGGAGACGACCCGCCGCAACCATTCTCCTACAGAACCAGGCAATTACCGCTAGCGCAGGTTTCTTGCCATTTGACCTATACGAACTCACAAACACATGAAATAATTAATAAAAACATAGATAGGTCGCCGTTGTTCAGTGGCATTATCGATTCGGTCGGCCCACGATACTGCCCTTCGATAGAAGACAAAGTCGTCAGGTTTGCCGATAAAGACCGCCACCAGATTTTTATCGAACCAGAGGGGTTGGACACGAATGAATTCTATCCCAATGGGATCTCCACCAGCTTGCCGGTCGATGTGCAGGCTGCCATTCTCAAGACGATTCCAGGCCTCGAGCGGGCGACAATCCTCAAGCCGGGCTACGCGGTTGAATATGATTTTTTCCCGCCTCGCCAGTTGCATGGCACGCTGGAAACAAAACTAGTGCAAGGGCTATATCATGCAGGCCAAATTAATGGGACCTCCGGTTATGAAGAAGCCGGGGCCCAGGGCATCATGGCTGGGGTGAACGCCGCCTTGAAGCTCAGAGGGGACCCACCGCTTGTACTGGAGCGATCCCAGGCATATATCGGCGTGCTCATTGATGATTTGATCACGAAAGATGCCAGAGAGCCTTATCGGATGTTTACTTCGCGTGCAGAGTACAGGCTCCTGCTTCGCCATGACAATGCCGACCTTCGATTGATGGCGATCGGGCATCAACTCGGGCTTGTGTCTGATGAATTGTATGGAAAACTCGAGAATAAACAGATCGCGATCAATGGCGAGGTCACTCGGCTTAAGAACACCAGGCCTCGGCTGACGCCAGCATTGAACCGTCTGATCGAGCAGCAGGAAATAGGAGCGGTCACTGCAAACCAGTCGCTAGCGGAGATTTTAAGGCGCCAGGATATGACTTATGAAAAAGTCCTGTCGGTGTTTGGTAAATCTGATATCGATGATCCTGAAACCGCAGCGGCCATCGAACTTGAAATAAAATACGAAGGATATATTAAGCGCCAGCTCCAACAGATTCATCGTGCGGAGAAACTTGAACACCGGGCCATCCCCGGGATCTTCGATTACGACGCCGTTCCAGGCTTTTCGGGTGAAGTGCGAGAAAAATTGAAGCGGGTGAAGCCAGCCTCAATTGGTCAAGCATCCAGAATTGCAGGTGTGACGCCTGCTGCGATTTCCCTGCTTCTAGTGGCCGTCGAAAGGCACCGTCGGCAATTCGCTTCCACGTAACTCACCAGGTTTACTGGTTCATTATTTGATGATCCGCTTGAACCAGCTTGACCGTGGGAACGGTTTCGCGTAATTGTTCCACGTGGAACAGGCTTCTTTCTCACAGCTCCTCATGGCATCCGCCGCAGATCTCTCAATTCCCTTTCAGGACTCTGCAGTTCCTCACTTTTACAAGTATTTCTGCGAGCTTCAGAAATGGAACGAGGCCATGAATCTCACTGCTATTCTCAATGATCATGAGATTGTAGTGAAGCATTTCGTAGATTCCATGGCCGGACTGAAAGCTTTGGAGCTGAGAGAAGACGTGGAACTGCTGGATATAGGGGCTGGCGCAGGGTTTCCATCCATTCCCCTAAAATTGATTTGGCCGAGCCTGTCGATTGAGCTGCTCGAGCCAAGCAAAAAAAAGACTTCGTTCTTGCGTTATCTCATCGGATCTATTGGGATTACAGGAGCGACAGTAGTGACATCGAAGTTGGAAAGCTACGTCGAGCAGGGGCACAGTCAGCGGTTGTTTGACTATATTGTGGTCAGGGCATTCAAGGTTAATTCATTTGGAAAGTCGTTAGGGCGTCTCCTGAAGCAGGGGGGGAAGGTCGTGTTATTCCGGGCGACCAGGGTAGAGGAAGATTTCAGCCTCGATAGCCTTGCTTTGGTGAGGGAAGTCGAGTATGAGCTTCCGTCAGGATACGGGCATAGAACGTTATCTGTATTTGCGAAGTCGGAAGAGTAGCCTCATGTTCCACGTGGAACATGAGGCCTCGGGCACAATAACTGGGGTAAAGGAATGTCTCGAATCATCGCTGTCGCAAACCAGAAGGGAGGAGTGGGTAAAACCACCACCTCGGTAAATCTCGCCGCAGCGTTAGCAATCGAAGGCGAATCAGTCCTCTTGATTGATATCGACCCCCAAGGTAATGCAACGAGCGGCCTTGGAGCTGACCCCATGTCGCTAGGGAAAACGGTCTACAACGCATTGATCAGTGGGGACAGCATTGAATCTATTACCATGCCGACGGCGGTTAACGGCCTTTCGCTAGTGCCATCCAATTCGCACCTTGCGGGAGCCGAAGTGGATTTGGTCAATATGGATTCCAGGGAGGTCCGTCTGAAGGAATCTCTGGCTGAAATTGCCGACCGATACGACACGATCTTGTTGGACTGTCCTCCGGCGCTGGGGTTGCTGACGATCAATGCGATGGTGGCCGCACATTCTGTTCTTATTCCTGTCCAGTGTGAATATTATGCGATGGAAGGACTGGGTCGACTCATGGAAAGCATTCAGCGGCTCAAGGAGGCGCTGAACCCTGAATTGGAAATCGAAGGAATTGTCCTGACCATGTACGACGCCCGCAATTCATTGGCCCGCCAGGTCGTGGAGCAGATACGGGGACATTTCAAGGAAGCAGTCTACCAAACGATGATTCCGCGCAATGTCACACTGGCAGAGGCCCCGAGTTATGGTCGTCCGGCCTTGTTGTACAACGTGGCTTCGGCGGGAGCCCAAGCTTATCTTTCCCTAGCCAAGGAGTTTGTCGTCCATGGAGAAAAAAGCCCTCGGTAGAGGACTCGATGCATTGCTGCCGACATCCCGGACAACCGCGGACCCGGAGCGGGGTGATGTGCAGGAATTGCGGCTGGAATCGATTGTTCCGAACCGGTTTCAACCGCGGCAGCACTTCTCCGAGCTGGAGCTTGCTGAATTAACTGCCTCCCTGAAGCAGAATGGACTCCTTCAGCCAATTTTAGTGCGGCGAAAGGGCGACGGCATCTTTGAGCTGATTGCCGGAGAGCGCCGCCTGAGGGCTGCTAAGTTAGCGGGAATGCAGAAGATTCCTGCGCTCGTGAGAAATGTGTCTGACCAGGAATCCATGGTACTCGCGTTGGTGGAAAATCTGCAGCGCGATGATTTAAATCCTATGGAGACAGCGCGGGCTTACCAGCGTATGTTGAACGAATTCGGCCTCACTCAGGAAGCGATCGCGCAGAAAGTGGCCTGTGACCGGTCATCCGTTGCCAATCTGCTGCGGCTCATGTCACTGCCCCATGAAGTGCAGCAGATGATCGAGGAGGATCAGCTTTCCACCGGACATGCCAAGGTCATTCTCGGATTGATGACACCGGCAGCCCAGGTGAACTTGGCTCAACAGATTGTGAAGGACCAGCTGTCCGTCCGAGAAGCGGAGCGGCTCGTGCAAACTCACGCCGAGGCGCGAAAGCCGGGGAGGCGGTCAGCCAGGGTTCCCTTGCGGTCGGACCTCGAGGAGCGGCTGCAGAAGCGGCTGGGGACCAGAGTGGATGTTCAGAAGCGCCGGCGCGGCGGGAAAATCGTGATTCACTATTTCTCGCCGGAAGAGCTGGACGGTGTCGTCGAGCGATTGCTTAATTAGCCGAGCGGGTGTTTTGGGAGAAGATTTTTTGATTCCCACCGAGTAGAATGCCCACGTGTTCAGTCAATCCGGTTTGAGAGTGATCCGGCAGGTATTCGAGAACCTCCCGGTCTAATCGCATGAGATGTTGCAACCCCGTGGGAGGTGTGAGTGATGTGGACCAAGGAAAAGCAGGACGGGAAACGCCCGGCGGCACAAGGTGAGGGAACGGATATGGAGAATCTAGACGTGGCAGCACCTCGAGAAGGAAATGAAGAGATCAATGCCTTTGTCGGAAAGGGCGTGAGTTTCAAGGGCGTCATTTCTTATAACGGCACCGTTCGCATCGACGGCAATCTGGATGGGGAAATTCACACTGAAGGGGTGTTGCTGGTCGGTGAGGATGCGGTTTTGAACGCAAAGATCACAGCCGGCACTGTGGTGTGCAAGGGGAAAATCACCGGGGATATCAGTGCCCGGGAAAAAGTGAAATTGCGCGCGCCCGCCGTGGTGAATGCCGGTGTGAAAGCCCCGCTCATCGCTATGGAAGAAGGCGTGGTGTTCAACGGGACGTTGGAAATGAGCCAGTCGGGGACACGCGAACCGCAAGGTCAGGGGGCCACGCGGGGGCAGTCCGTCAAGCTGGTGGGCGGCTAGACATCTCACGGCCGAAGTCGTGGACAGAGTTGCGGCCATGGTAGAGCCTCGAGAGTCAGGCGCAGTCAAGGCTCACGCAGGCCGTGTGCCGACCCGTTATGTTTTGTTGGGTGTGAAGGAGGACGCCGATGTGGGGTGAGACAAAAAAACAGCCCGTCGCAGAAGATGACAAGTTCACATTTCTTGGAAAGGGCACCAGCTTCAAAGGGATTGTCACCTTTGATGGCACCGTCCGTATCGATGGCCGCGTGGAAGGCGAAGTGCATACCGGAGGTGCGGTCATCATTGGAGAAAGTGCCATTATCAAAGGAATAATTGCCGCCGGATCGGTCGCCATCAGTGGGCGGGTTAAGGGCTCGGTGACCGCTACGCAAAAGGTTGAGCTCCAAAAGCCCGGCATTCTCATCGGCGACATACAGAGTCCGGTGGTAATGGTTGAGGAAGGTGCTCATTTTCACGGCATGAGTAACATGGGCGCCGAAAAGTGGGTGGAGGAGGAGTTGCCGGAATTTGGCTCACCGCAGGACACCGGCGTACATGATCTCGTGGCCCATCGCGGCAAAAGCAAGACGCACGAACCGTAGCGGACGGCTCCGTCGTTACTTCCCCTGGTATTACTTATGACACGTCACACAGTGCTGCTTGGCATGAGCGGCGGAGTGGATAGCTCCGTCGCGGCTTCTCTCCTGGTTCGGCAGGGCTACGATGTCCATGGCGTGACTCTCCAGGTGTGGGAACATGAGGATGACCAGGTGGCTGCCTCCAAGCGATGGGAAGAGCGTGGCTGTTGCAAAATCGGCATCGCCAGGTTTGTCGCTCAGCGGCTGAATATTCCCTACGAAGTCGTTGACCGCCGAGAGGTCTTCCAGCAGGGCGTAATCGATGATTTCGTTGCCGGATATGCCGCTGGCACGACCCCGAATCCCTGCGTGCGGTGCAATGAGCGCGTGAAATTGCGATCCTTGTACGCCTTGGCACAGGAGCGGGGGATGGACTACGTGGCCACGGGACATTATGCCCGCGTTCAGCAGGCAGAGGGCCAATGGTCGCTGCACCGTGCCCTGGACCAGCGCAAAGATCAAAGTTATTTTCTCTATCGACTCAACGCAGACTGGTTGCCACGGTTACTCTTCCCGGTCGGGCATATGCAGAAGCGGGATGTCTGGCAGGAGGCCGAAGCACTCGGGTTGCCGGTGGACGAACTCAAGGAAAGCCAGGAAATTTGTTTTGTGAGTCATGGCGACTATCGTACCTTTCTTGAGCACGAACGGCCCGCGATCAAGCAGCCCGGCGCGTTTGTGGGCGTGAACGGCGAAGTCCTTGGACAGCATGAGGGGATTGCGTTTTACACGCCCGGTCAACGACGCGGACTCGGCATCGCCGCCGGACAGCGGCTCTACGTACAAAAAGTCGTGCCGGAGTCAGGTCAGGTGGTGCTATGTACCGAAGATCAATTGGTGCAGGCGGAATGTGACGTAGCCGATCTCAGTCTCCTTGATCGGACGATGAGTCGACGATCGCTTGAAGCGGAGGTAAAAGTTCGTTATGCCACCCCTCCCTCGACCGCGACTCTGACGCCCTCGAAAGATGGAGCAGTTCACATACGGTTCCATCAGCCGCAACGCGCTCTCAGCCCTGGCCAGTCCGCTGTGTTTTATGACGGAGACCGCGTGCTCGGCGGTGGCATCATCCAGCGCCGTTGATCGTGCAGTGACAATTATTCATCTTTCACTAATCAATTAACGAGAGCTCGTCATTCGCATGCCCAGTCAGGCCTACTCTGGTGGTCAGCATTCCGGCGGGGGCATCTTGTTGCCAGCATTGTCCCGAACCTCCTTGACAGTACCCGCATGCAGATGCTAACTTGGCGCGCTTTTTGTCGTGCCCACCGCACGAAAGCTTCTCGTTTGATCAAAACACGGTTAACCGTAGCGGATAGTCATTGTGATTAAGACAGCCGTCGCACGTCGATACGCAAAAGCTTTGTTTGAACTTCTCGATGCCTCAAGTGTTGAGCCGGTCCGGATGGCCCTGCAGGGTCTCGGAGAAGCGTTCGCGCAGTCTGCTGCGCTGCGCCATGCCGTCGCGTCACCGGTCTTTCCGGAAGAGACCAAGTTGAGTGTGCTGATCGAATTGGCCACCCGTCTCGGATGCCCGCCCATCGGCAAGACATTTCTGGATCAATTGGTGAAAAAGAATCGGGTGAGTTTTCTGCCGGACATTGCCGAGGCGTTTGCTAAACTGGTGGACGCATCCAAGGGAACTCAGCAAGTCTCCGTCTCATCCGCGACCGCGTTGCCTGCTCCTGAGCAGGACCGAATCACCACCCGATTGCGCGACGTCCTGAAGCGCGACGTGGATGTCACATTCCATACCGAACCTGAACATGTCGCCGGCCTCCATATCCGCCTGGGCAGTACCGTCGTAGACAGCACGGTCAGGGGCCGACTGAGCGCCATGCAGCGTGTGTTGACCAAGGAGTAGCCATGCAGATCAAGGCAGAAGAGATCAGCTCCATCATCAAAGAGAAGATCAAAGGCTTCGACCAACAAGTCGACGTTAGTCAAACCGGCTCAGTTATCCAGGTCGGAGACGGAATTGCCAAGATCTATGGATTGGACGGGGCGATGGCCGGGGAGATGCTCGAGTTTCCGGGTGGTCTCTACGGTATTGCGCTCAACCTTGAAGAGGACAACGTCGGAGCGGTGTTGATGGGCGATGACGTGGGGATTAAAGAGGGCGACCCCGTCAAGCGAACCGGTCGAATTGCGGAAATTCCGGTCGGAGAAGCCTTGGTCGGCCGGGTCGTGAACGCGATCGGCCAACCCATTGATGGCAAGGGACCGATCAACTCCCCGCATTCGTCCCGCATCGAAATGGTCGCGCCGGGTGTGAACACCCGCCAATCGGTCCGCGAACCGCTGCAAACCGGCATCAAGGCGATCGATGCCATGATTCCGATTGGTCGCGGCCAACGTGAGTTGATCATCGGTGACCGGCAGACCGGGAAGACGGCCATCGCCGTTGATACGATCATCAATCAGAAGGGCCTCGGCGTATTTTGCATTTACGTGGCTGTCGGCCAAAAGCGGTCGACCGTGGCCCGCGTGGTGAAAACGCTCGAAGAGAACAACGCGATGGAATACAGCATGGTGGTCGCGGCGACCGCCAGCGATCCTGCGCCGATGCAATTCCTGGCGCCATTCGCCGGCGCCGCGATCGGGGAATATTTCCGCGATAACGGCAAACATGCGCTGATCGTCTATGATGACTTGTCGAAGCATGCCGTCGCCTATCGCCAGCTCTCCTTGCTGCTGCGCCGTCCGCCTGGGCGTGAGGCCTATCCCGGCGACGTCTTTTATCTGCACTCCCGCTTGCTGGAGCGTGCCGCAAAATTGAGCGATAAGCTTGGCGGCGGTAGTTTGACGGCCCTTCCCATTATCGAGACGCAAGCCGGTGACGTGTCGGCCTATATCCCGACCAATGTCATTTCGATCACCGACGGACAGATCTACCTAGGTAGTGACCTGTTCTATTCCGGTATTCGTCCCGCCATCAACGTCGGTCTGTCCGTCTCCCGTGTGGGCGGCTCCGCACAGATCAAGACGATGAAGCAGGTCGCCGGAACCTTACGATTGGATCTCGCGCAGTATCGTGAAATGGCGGCCTTCTCTCAGTTCGGAAGCGAACTGGACAAGGCGACGCAGATGCAGCTCGCGCGCGGCGTGCGCATGGTGGAACTGCTGAAGCAGGGTCAATACAAGCCGATGCCGGTGGCCGATCAAGTGCTGTCAATTTATGCCGGAGTCAACGGATACCTTGACGATGTGCCGGTAGACAAGGTTCTGCAATTCGAGGCGGATCTGCTGCATTATGTCGGACAGCACCACCAGGATATGCGGAAAGATCTCGCCACGGTCGGGAAGATCGACGATAAAGTAGGCGCAAAACTGAAAGAGATCATCACAACGTTCAAGCAGAAAATGGGCTATGGAGGAAAGTAAGATTTGGTGATGATGTGGTCCGGCGATGTGATCGAGAGTCTGAAGCCGTAGCGTCTCAGCGCATCGGATTGCCCAACCTCCACCGTCTGCTTCCGTAAAATATGCCGAGCTTACAATCTCTCAGGCGAAAAATCGCCGCCTTCAAGAATACGCAAAAAATCACCAAGGCCATGAAAATGGTTGCGGCTGCGAAGCTGAAGCGTTCGCAGGACCGCATTCTGGCGGCGCGGCCCTACGCCCAAAAAATGCGCGGCGTGTTGCGCAATCTCAGCCAGCGCGTGAATCGTGCGGCGCATCCGCTCCTGCAAAAACGTGAGGGACGCAAAGTCGAGATCCTCGTCGTCACCAGCGATCGCGGACTGTGCGGGGGGTTCAACGGCAATATCGTGCGAAAAAGCGCTGAATTCCTCCGGCAATGTGAGGCGCAGGGGTTCTCGGTCAACCTCAGTATTATCGGCCGGAAGGGTCGTGACTATTTCAGGCGGCGCCCATGGCCGATCCGCCAGGAGTGGGCCGGCGTGTTCGACAAGCTGAGCTTCGAACATGCGATCGACATCGGCGGCGACCTGACGGAAAGCTTCGTGAAGGGCACTTTCGATGAACTCTACGTAGTGTATAACGAGTTCAAGTCTGCGATCCAACAACGAGTGATCGTAGAAAAGTTATTCCCTATTGATGTCGAGACGGAGTTCGCAGAGGCCCAGAATCAGACGCCGGAGTCTGCCATCGGCGGAAGTTATCTCTTTGAGCCGGATGAGGGCGAGCTATTGAGTGTCCTGGTTCCGAAACATTTTCAGATTCAGGCCTATCGCATCCTGCTGGAATCGGCGGCGGCGGAACATGGGGCGCGCATGGCGGCCATGGATGGAGCGACCCGGAACGCGGGCCAGCTCATTAAGAAAGTGACCTTGTATTACAACAAGACCCGCCAGGCAGCGATTACCAAAGAACTCATGGACATCGTCGGCGGCGCTGAAGCCCTGAAATGAAATGTGGAATGAGGAATGCTATTTTGCGGTAAACCGCCGCAGGCATGATTGACGACAAGAGGAGTCTTATGAGCACAGGAAAAGTCATTCAAGTCATCGGCCCGGTGGTCGACGTGGAGTTTCCTCCCGGTCAACTGCCAAATATTTACAATGCGTTGAAAGTCACCCAGGCGGAAAATAAGGCCGCCGGTACGCCGGCCATTCGCATCACGCTGGAAGTGGCCTCTCACCTCGGTGAAAATCGCGTGCGCAGCATTGCTATGTCCACGACCGACGGTCTGACGCGCGGAATGGATGTGGAAGACACCGGCGCGCCGATCTCTGTGCCCGTCGGGCGTGAGACGCTTGGCCGGTTGATCAACGTCCTCGGCGAACCAGTCGATGAGAAGGGGCCGATCAAGGCGAAAAAGTTCTATCCGATTCACCGGCCCGCGCCACGACTGGAAGATCAGGACACCAAAACGGAAGTGCTGGAAACCGGCATCAAGGTCGTCGATCTGCTCGAACCCTACAGCAAGGGCGGCAAAGTCGGTCTGTTCGGTGGAGCCGGCGTCGGCAAAACCGTTATCATCATGGAACTCATCAACAACATTGCTTTGCACCACGGTGGATTTTCCGTCTTTGCGGGCGTCGGTGAGCGGACGCGGGAAGGCAACGACCTCTGGCACGAAATGCAAGAGTCCAAGGTCATCGATCCAGAAGACTACACCAAGTCCAAGGCGGCGCTGGTGTACGGGCAGATGAACGAGCCGCCCGGCGCGCGCTTGCGTGTGGCGTTGACGGGATTGGCCGTCGCAGAATTCTTCCGGGACGAAGAGAATCAGGACGTGCTGTTGTTCGTGGACAATATCTTCCGCTTCACGCAGGCGGGGTCCGAGGTGTCGGCCTTGTTGGGTCGAATGCCGTCGGCGGTCGGATACCAACCGAATTTGTCCACTGAAATGGGGGCGCTGCAGGAGCGGATCACGTCCACCAAGAAGGGATCCATTACGTCGGTTCAAGCGATCTACGTCCCAGCCGACGACTTGACCGACCCGGCACCGGCCACCGCGTTTGCGCACTTGGATGCGACAACAGTGTTATCTCGCCAGCTGGCCGAGTTGGGCATTTACCCTGCGGTCGATCCGCTTGACTCCACCTCGCGGATTCTTGATCCGCAGGTCATCGGAGAAGAGCACTATAAAGTCGCCCGCGGCGTGCAGTCGGTCCTCCAGCGGTACAAAGATCTCCAAGACATCATTGCGATTCTCGGTATGGACGAACTGTCGGAGGACGACAAAATGGCCGTGGCCAGGGCTCGCAAGATCCAGCGATTCCTCTCCCAACCCTTCCATGTGGCCGAAGCCTTTACCGGAGCGCCGGGCAAATACGTGAAGCTCAAGGACACGGTTCGAAGTTTCAAGGAAATCCTTGAGGGGAAATACGACCATCTTCCGGAACAGGCGTTCTACATGGTTGGCCCGATCGAAGAGGCAGTGGCAAAGGCGGAGAAGATGGGCATCAAGGTTTAGCACGACAAGGTAAACGAGCATCCTCGTTGCTCGCCCAACGCGCGGCTTCGGAAAGCCCTCGTTGAAGGTGCGCAGTACAGAACGCCTCGGTTTCCTTCCCATGCTACAAGGGGAGCGCTAGAACATGGCAGGAAAGATATTGTTGGAAGTGGTGACGCCGGAGAAAATGCTTCTGAGCCAGGAGGTCGATGAGGTCATTGCTCCCGGTAGCGAGGGAGAGTTCGGTGTGTTGCCTGGGCATTGTCATTTTCTGTCCAGCCTGCGCATCGGAGAGCTACGGTACAAGAACGAAGAAGCCTGGCGGTATATGTCGATCCTCTGGGGCTATGCGGAGGTCACGCCGATCAAAGTCACCATCATGGCCGAAGTCGCGGAGAAGGCGGAGGACATCGATGTCGGACGCGCTCAACAGGCCGTTGAATTAGCCGAACAGCGGCTTCATGCCGGAGGTCTTCCGTCCGAAGTGAGAGAGGCGGAAATTAGCTTGGAGAAGGCCCGTCTTCGTAAAAAAATCGCAGACCGGGCCCTTCGCGGCCGCGCGTAAGTCTGCTTTTCTGTCACATGCCGTCGTTTTTCAATATCTGCTCCTGAAGAGAGAGCTCTCCGCATCAGCCCCTCCTATGCCCAAAGACGTGGTTCTGCTAGCCCTCCTCCTCTGCATCATCGGTAATGAGTTCGTGCATGTGTCCTCCAGTCCTGCTCAATCGAGTGCGCCATCAGACTCGAGTCTGTCTGAACTGGACATCAAGGAAGAGATCCGTGAGGTCCTTCGGCAGTTTATCGATGCCTGGAACGGCGACGATGCGGCGAGGGTGGCGGCTCTGTTCACCGAGGATGGGTCTTTCATTAGTCCGGAAGGCCACACCTACAGGGGACGAGAGGCCATCAAGCGTGTGCTCACGGAGGAACATGCTGAGCTTTTTATGGGCACGACCCTCGACGAAACCGTGCGGAGTCTGCGTTTATCCGCTGTGGATCGCGCGGTCATCAGAGGGGACTTCGAACTTAACGGCGTAAAGACCATGTTCGGCCTCGTGACGCTGAGTCCGCAGGGCTCTTTTCTCTTCCGTCTCAGGAAAGAGCAGAATCGTTGGTTTCTTCTGGAGGTGTATATTGCGGGGTCATAAGGGAAGGAGCTGAACGTCTAGCCGAGTGCCACCCCGGTCTACTGTTTCCTTTCGGATGGGTGAATGTGTTCACGGCCTCTGAAGCGCGGCAGTGCGCGAGATTGATAAGCTATTCCTGCAGGATCCTGGTTTCTTCCGGTTGGGTGCAGCCACTGAGTCCCTCTTTCCCCTCCTTTCTTGGGTCGTACGCCCATTCGACTGAAACACCTGTGAAGAATTCAAGCCGCGTGTTGTTGCCCACGCGCCTATGGGCCGGTTCTCTTCATTCACTCAACAGAGAGGCCTATCGAGGGAGACCACCGGCTTGTGAAGGTAGCCGAGTTACTGATACGGAGGAGACCATCCGTGAATGCAGCACTGCCAATCGCATTATCTTGACCTAAGCAGGGAGTGAGTGTGCAACGGGGAACCGGGAGTGAGTTCGACTCGTACGATTCCACGCGAACATCTTCACGACGGAAGTGGCTGGCCTCCAAAGACTAAGGGACCAGCGGAATCTCAATGACCAGCGCGCCCATAACGTCGTCGATCTTGAAATCTTTTTTGGAACTCTGCGGGTGCGCGTTGTGACAACGAATGCAGGCTTCTGTTACGGCACGGTCGGCATAAATGGCTTGAAAGTACCGTTGACTGTCGATCGTGATCGTATTGGTAGCCGACTGTTCCGGATGATTTCGTACGGCCTCTAAGTTCTGCCTTTCAGTCTCATCCGCGGGACCATTCTGAGGATTGATAGGCCATAGACTCATCAGGCGGTAACGAACCTTGGATCCGGTCATGGTGGCAAGATCATTGGCTTCCCGAAGAAATTGGGCCGGCAAGGGCAGGGTTGCCTTGTCCTTGCGCCAGGATTCTGAGGCCTGGGTGCCACCAAGTTTCCGCATCCGCTCTACGACATGGATGGTATAAAACGTGCGGTCGGCTTCAATGACGGCATGCAAATAGTCCGCAACTGTTTCCGGTGAGATTCCCGGCAGGTCGGCCGCCTCCGAAATCGCCGACAGTGTGCCGACCAATGCCAAGCATGTGGCAATCGAAGCTCGCCTCGTTCTCATGGCAATTCCTCCTTGTTGTGGCCTATGCCAACCGTTACCTCTCAGCATAGTCGCAATTACAATGGGAGGCAATTGCGACTATGCCTCGTTTGCATTTGGCAGGGGGGTCCCGTAGCGTAGCGGGGATATGAAGACTGACTTCGTCATTACGCCAGGTGAACAGTCCAAGCGTTTGGACGTGTTTCTTGTTCAGCATGAGCCGAAACTTTCCCGTGCGGCATTGCAACGTATGATTTCGGCGGGGTGGATCCGGGTCAACGACCGGCTGGCCAAGGCGAGTCAGCGTATCAGAGCGGGCGACCACATAGTCTTGGATGCTCCACGGGCGGGGCCGCTCAAGATCGACGGACAGGTAAGGCGGCTAGACATCCTATTTGAGGACCAGGCCTGTCTGGTCTTGAATAAACCCTCGGGAATTGTCGTCCACCCTGCACAGGGCCATTGGTCCAACACGTTGCTCAACGCGCTACTGGACCATTGTGCGCGCCTGCCTCAGCCGGCTACGCCGGGGCTGGTGCATCGTTTGGATAAGGACACCTCCGGCGTGATGGTTGTCGCCAAGACCGCGGAAGCGCATCGCGCCCTGTCTGTCCAGTTCGAAGCCCATTCCATTACCCGGCAGTATGAGGCTCTGGTCTCAGGAGTTCCGGATTCACTGGCCGGTCGAATCGAACACCCGATTGGTCCGGATCGGCAAAACCCGCGACGCACGTCGACGCGGACTGTCCAGCCCAAGGCCGCCGTGACGGCATATGAAGTCAAAGAAACGTTCAACGGGATTGCTGCGCGGGTGTTGTTGTTTCCGCACACCGGACGCACGCATCAGATACGGACCCATCTTCAGGTGATGGGTCACCCCATACTCGGTGACGGAGCGTATGGAGGGGCGCGAGTCACGGCGATCGGCGCCCATCTGATTCCCCGAGTCATGCTGCATGCAGGGACATTGGGATTCACCCATCCGATCACTCGCGGATACTGCGAATTTACCGCCGGCGTTCCTCCCGATTTCGAGGCGGTCCGCTGCATACTCTCTCCGGAAGAGAAACAATCCTGACGGCGGCTTACAAGGAGAGTCCTGAGATGTGTCGATCGAGATACTGGCGTTGGATAAGAAAGTAGGGAATGCGTCCGAAGGTCAAATGGCAGCCGACCATATAGCGGCTAGGATTGGTCCCCGCCGGGAGGGCGGTCATCCAGCGCACCTCGAAGAGGGTGAGGTCACGCTGGCGCACTGCCGGGTTCCGCATCGCTACGAGCTGTCTGTCTTGGGGCTTACGATCCAGGAGAAGCAGAATGCCATCCGCGCTGAGGTTTAACGAATAGGCTTCGCCGGGAAAGTAGTGTGATTGTTGATCCAGGCCATCGACCAGTTCATAGGCACAGCGGGTTCTGATAGCGAATCGTGTATCGATACGACGATCGTGTTGGACAACTGGTGGTGGCTCCACGACTAGTCTGTCCACAGCCCTGGAGGGCGATATGGCTTGCGGCTCCGCGTTGCCGGTCAGCGATCTGAGGATTCTGTGGATAATGTCTGAGGCCATGTCGTGATCAAAAAATTGAGATTGTACGAAACGAAACCCTCTAGATAAGAAAGCAATTCGAATGCCTGTACGAAACCGGGAATGGATCTACCTAAGGGTATGATTTTCACGGCGGTGAGATTTTCATAGGGCCCTCGCCAGATTGCCATGCGCAGAATCGTCGTGTGAAATACGTCGCATGTTTGACGGAAATGAACGGATCGGCCGAGGAGCGTCGGAGCAATAGGATGATTCCCGCTGCGTGATCATATGTGGATGGCCTGTGGATGACGTGGGGGTGACATGTGCAGATCCCGTTGTGATGCGCAGCAACTTGTTTTTGCGCTGCCCCCTATGGCAGCTTACACGGATACATGACGACATTTTTTAAGCGATCACCACGTGCATAGAGTGACCACGACGCCGGTCGAGTTTGTGATCACGGCGGGAGAATCGGCGAAGCGGATCGATCGGTTTCTTGCCAACCGCGACCCCACCTTTTCCCGCTCGGCACTGCAGCGCATGATCGGAGAGGGCTGCATCCAGATTAACGGCCGGACGGTCCGGCCGAGCCAAAAAATCAAACCGGGCGACCGGATTAGGCTGGAGGTCCCACGCCCTGAACCGCTCGATCTCACACCTGAAGCGATTCCGTTCGAGATCCTTCACGAAGATCAAGATCTCCTGGTGCTCGATAAGCCGGCCGGGCTCGTGGTTCATCCCGCGCCCGGTAATTGGTCGGGAACGCTGGTCAATGCATTGTTGCATCACTTCGCGACTGCCGGCGTCACGCCGTCGCACATCGGAGGCAAGGAACGCCCCGGCCTCGTCCATCGATTGGACAAGGAAACCTCCGGTGTGATGGTCATCGCCAAGACGGACCAGGCCCATCGGGCCCTCGCAGCCCAATTTAAGTTGCATACGATCACACGGGTCTACGAAGCCCTGGTGTGGGGCGTGCCCAAAAAGGGACATGGTCTCATAGAGCTAGCGATAGGACGCGATACGAAGGAACGGAAGAAGTTCTCGCCACGGACGACCAAGCCAAAGGCATCCGCGACCGATTATCAGATCGAGCAGCGGTACGGAAAGCTCGCGGCCCGGGTCAAGCTCTCCCCGAGGACTGGACGGACACACCAACTGCGGGTCCATCTGACTTCCATCGAGCATCCTATCCTGGGAGACAAGACCTATGGGGGCGGCAAAGTCATGAGCGTCGAGGGAGTGCCGATTCCGCGCGTGATGTTGCACGCGCGCGTACTGGGATTCACGCACCCCACCGGGGGAAAGTTCCATGAGTTTGACGTTCCTTGTCCCCCTGATATGCAATTGGTGCAGGAGCTTCTTTCGGGAGCCACCGCCCGTGAGCGGGGACCGGGACCCGGGCGCGAACGTCAGTGATGCAGATGCCGAACGTCAGTGTCGGCGACAGTGAGGAAAAGATTATGGAGACCAATGCCGTGTTAGACCTGATGGGCGAGTTGCTCGCACAGCTCAAAGGCTATGCCTCCAAGCTGCCGGCGGTCGTCCATCTCGCTTCAGTCCCGAGCGGGATCAAGCCAAAACCAGAAGCCGTGGAAGTGTTCGAGCAAGCACTGTCACGATTCCGGGAGCAAAGTGCCCGGTCTCGATTCAAAGGTCTACAGGACTATCTCATGGAATCTTTGGAAGCGTTTGAAGTCGGCAATGTGCTGGGTACTGTCCAGCCCCTCCTGGCTGTCCTGGACCAGGTGGATCGTATGCAGGGGGATAAGGACATCAAGATGAGCCCGGCGGAAGCGAAGCGGATGGAAGAGTATCGCGGGGCGCTCATCAAAATCTTGCCCGGCAGTCAACCGGAGTTGGAAGGGGCCGGTCGCGGGATGTAAGTCAGTGTCCCATTTTAGGACCCGTGGCGTTGGCGCCCGCGGTGACCAGCTGAAAGCGGACCGCCGATCCGCAATGAGGACATTTGGCACGAACCGTTTCTTCGTCGATGACCTCATAGTTGTCTTGCTTGAGCCACATCAATTGAAAGCACTTCGGACAGCTTCGCACTTGCGTTCCCATGGTCTTCCCCTTACACTACGGTTTGGCTGACTTTCCCACGATTTGGAGGGATTAATTTAGTACAAGATGCCTCCCGCTCTCAATACCGACGAACAGTCGATCACGTTTTCCGACCGCAACGACCTTGACGCTGCACAACTCCTTTCTTTATACCGCCAGGCTCCTTGGGCTAAACATCGGGATCTGGTGCAGACGCAGGCCATGCTGACCAAGACCGACGTGGTTATCTCGGCCTGGGACGGCCCGCGCCTCGTGGCCTTTGGCCGCGTGTTGACGGATTACGTCTACCGGGCCACGATTTGGGACGTGATCGTCGATCGCCACTATCAAAAGCGCAAAATAGGGACGGAGATCGTGCGACGGATTCTAAACCATCCCACCCTCCAACAGGTGGAACTATTTTGGTTGTGCACGCGTATGCCAGGCTTTTACGAACGGCTGGGATTTAGCGCGAAAGAACAAACCGGCATGGTCTGGGATCGAAAGAAGGCTACGCTTCCCCGCTGATAGTGTCTTCTACCCCTCTCTTCTCCCAACTTCTGCTTGTCACCTGTCAATTCGGAACGATCAGGCTCCTGCGACCCTGGGTCAGGCACGCCTATCCTCCAACCGAAAGCACCGTCATCCCGTTCGCATCGCGCCTGTCGCACAGTGGTTCTGTTACTGCGCCTGAATGCGGTGTAGGCGCTTGGGTGAACAACAGACCGCAAGAAAGAACAGGCTGGTGGCCAGCAAGACGATGGACGGGCCGGAGGGCAGGTCGAACGCATAGGACAGGAGCACCCCGCTCACCGCACAGAAGATCCCGATCAGCATGGAGTACAACGTCATCTGGGTCAGGCTGTGGGTGAGTTGATAGGCGGTGGAAGCCGGAATCAGAATCATCGCGAAGACCAGAATCGCTCCCACGGTCTTGAGTGAAATCACCACGGTGAGCGCCACGAGGGTCAGGAGAAGATAGAAGATCTGCCGCGCGGGGACGCCGGACGCGGCTGCCATTTCCTGGTCGAACGCAATGAAATAGAGTTCCTTGGAGAGGAGAAGGATGGTGCCCAGTACCACCACGCTCAATCCTCCGATAGTGAGCAGTTCTTCCGGGGTCACTGACAGCACGCTCCCGAATAAGTACCCATACACCTCCGGATTATAACTCTTCATCAGGCCGAGAAAAAGGATAGCCAGCGCCATTGTGGCGGTATAAAGGATACCGATGGAGACATCCAGCTTCATGCGGCCCTTTTCTTCGACCCAGCCGGTAATCCATACGGTGGCCAGGCCGAACACGATCGCGAGGCTGAGGGGCGGAAGGCCGACCAGATAGGCCAAGGTGACGCCTGCAAACGCAGCATGAGCCGTCCCGGCTCCCGCGAAGGCCAGGCCACGGAGAACGACGAACACTCCGATGACCGAGCAGACCGCACCCACCAGCGCAGCCGCCAGGAGCGAGCGTTGCATGAAATCGTAAGCAAAGAGTTCTAACATGGTGTCATTGGCTTAATTGATGTGTGAGTGAGAATATGGACCGGCGAACAGATCCGCGTATCGGTGGGGCGTCTCAGATCTGGTGCCTCATGCATTCGACTGTTCAATGGTGATGGTAATCCTCGACGATGACGAAATCGTTGTCTGTGATGACCAGCTCTTTCCCGTAAACCTGGCTCAAAATTTCCGGTTTCAGGACATCTTGCGGAGGTCCGGCGGCGAAGAGTTTCGTTTTCAGCAGGACCAGTCGATCCACACGCGAGCGAATCATGTTGATGTCATGCGTGATCATCAGAATCGTGAGCCTCAACTCACGATGCAGTTGTTGGATCAATTCCACGACGCTGTGTTGTGCGGTGAGGTCCAACCCGGTGGTTGGCTCGTCAAGAAGCAGAATCCTGGGCTGCTGAGCCAGTGCCCGCGCAATGAACACGCGTTGCTGTTGTCCGCCGGACAACGCCCCCAATGCAGAGTCCCGGTGGTGATCCATCCCGACCTGGGCGAGCGCCTGACGGGCGATGTCTCCATCCCTGCGGGATGGCCGTCTGAACAGGCCGAGGGCGCCATACCGTCCCATCATGACCGCTTCCAGAACGGTAACGGGGAAGTTGCGATCGAGCATACCCTTTTGAGGCAGGTACCCGATCAGCGCACGATGATGGCAACGGAGTTCCTCGCAGGCGCAATCGAGGACACGGAGCGTACCTCGCAGAGGTGCCATCAGGCCGAGCACAGCCCGACACAAGGTAGTCTTGCCGGAGCCATTGGGACCGATCACGCCGACGAATTCCGACTCCGGAATACTCAACGACAGGTCTTCCAGGGCGATGACGCCAGGAAAACCGAAGGTCGCGTGGTCGAAGCGGATAATGGGGTGGGTCATGCGCAGCGGCGTTCGTTGAAGGTGCTGGTTCGGTCGTTGTTCGGCGGAGATGTCGGTTACGCTCGTTCGAGGGCCTGCGCCAATTGGAGCACATTATAACGGAGCATGTCGAGGTAGGTCTCCGTGCCGGGGAGGCCTCCGGGCAGGGTGGTTAGAACCACAATGCGGGCGTTGGTTTCCCGCGAGAGTAACTGCGGGACTTTTTGGTTCAGTTGCACCTCCGAGACAATGACGCGGACATGCTCCCGCTTGATGGTTTCGATCAACGTATGAAGATGGCGGGCTGAGGGTTCTCCCCCGGGCTGCGTCAGAATCGTTCCCGCCACCTGGATGTTGTACCGTCGGGCAAAATAGGGCCAGGCAGGGTGATGGACGATGACGGTCCGGGTCGGAACCTTTTGGAGCCGCGCCAGAGATTCCTGGTGCGCAAGGGTCAGTGCCTGGAGATAGGCCGCCGTATTCTCTCGGTAGGTCTGCGCATGGACAGGATCCGCCCTGGTCATGGCATCGGAGATATGTTGCACCATCGTCGCGGCGGCTTCGGGGTCCAACCACACATGGGGATTGCCGGTCCCGTGATCATGGTGACCTGCTTGTGTAGCTGAATGAGCCGGACCATCCTGGAGTAGCGTGATCCCGTCGGAGGTGGTCACCACCTGTAACGTGGCGTTTCCCGCATTCTTGACGAGCGAAGAGACCCAGACTTCTAATCCGGCGCCGACTTCCAGCAGCAGCGTGGCTTTCCGCACCGCAACCAGATCGCTGGGTTTGGGAGAATACGTGTGCTCACTCTCATACCCGGTCATGAGCGAGGTCACATGGACATGTGATCCACCGATCTGCTGGGCCCAGTCTTTGAGGACCGGGATCGTCACCACCACATTGAGTGGCTCGGGCGCCGCAGCTCCCAGGGCGGAGGAGGGGAGGATGCTGTGAAATGGTTCCGCAGCGAGCGTGAGAAGGGCGAGCAAAAGCAGGCGCAACATCCGGCGGACGGTAACACTCGATATACCCAAAGTCAACGCGAGGATTGAGGCAGCAGCACCCGCCGTCGGCCGTCGGCGCTTGACCGATTACCGAGGTTTCGATTAGCGTAGCGCACCCGGGATAGGACAGCGATCGGTTCCGGCGCAAAGGGGAGAGCACTGAATGAAGATTGTCGGCTTGATGTCCGGCACATCGGCGGACGCGGTAGACGCGGCGCTCGTCAGCATCGTGCGAGGCAGTCGAACTCCGCGGATTAAGGCCCTGGCCTTCGCGTCACTGCCGTATCCTCGGTCTCTGCAACAGAGGATTGTGGAGCTCTCGCTCCACGGCGATGTGGCCGAGGTCTGTCACATGAATATGTATCTGGGCGAACTGTTCGCGAAAGCGGCCCTTCGCGTGATCCGGAAAGCGAACTATCTACCGACCGATATCGAGCTAATCGGGTCTCACGGACAGACGATACATCATTTGCCGAAGGGGGTTCGTGAGCCGGGAGTCGGGCTGGTGCGGTCGACATTGCAGATCGGCGAGCCTAGCGTGATTGCCGAGCGAACCGGCATTACAACAGTCGCCAACTTCAGGCCGCGCGATATGGCGGCAGGTGGCGAAGGTGCTCCACTGGTTCCCTATGCCCATGCGACTGCATTCGGTCATGCACGGCGCGGCCGCCTGGTGGTGAACATCGGGGGGATCAGCAATGTGACGTACCTCCCCCCTGGGGGCGGGGTTCGAGACCTTCAGGCCTTTGACACAGGTCCCGGCAACATGGTGATGGATGCGGTCGTGGGGGAAGCGACCAAGGGTCAGCGTCGCTACGATGCCGGGGGGCGGCTGGCGCTGCGAGGAACCGTCCGGCAGTCGCTACTGGCTGAACTGATGGCCCATCCGTTTTTGGCGCGACGGCCCCCCAAGTCTACCGGTCGCGAGGAATTCGGAGGACCCTATGTCCGAGCCCTGTTGGCGAAACAACGTAAAGCAGGTCTCTCTACCGAGGACCTGCTGGCAACCTGCGCTGCCTGGACGGCGGAAGCAATCGGCTCATCGCGACGGTGGGTAACCGGTGATATCGATGAGGTCATCGTCGGTGGCGGCGGTGTGTACAATCGCGCAGTCATGCGCAGTCTTCGTCAGGTGTTCACACCCGTGCCGGTGTCGACCTTTGACGACTGTGGATGGAGCAGCAAAGCGTTTGAAGCCACTGCCTTTGCGCTCTTGGCCTTTGATACCTATCAAGGACGTTGCACCAACGTGCCGCAGGTCACGGGTGCCCGCCACCCGGTTTGTTTGGGGACGCTGGTGCCGGGTCGCGCCGCCTCTCAGGTGAACTGGCCTCGCGTCGTCGGCTGACCTGATCGGCTTGATATGGAACTACTCTATCCTATCCTCGGTATCGCCGCGCTGGTCTTTCTGGGCAGCTTAGCCTGGGAAAGTTTTGGGCGAAGGCGTCAGTCGGCTTCCGTATCCGACGATCCTTCCGCCGGCATGACGTTCGTCGTGAAACCTGTGCTGACCGACCAGGAAGCGACGCTGTATAACCTGCTGCGGCTGGCTGTTGAGGATCGCTACCTGTTGTTTACGCAGATTCCGCTGTGGACGCTGTTGGATGTGCGGCTTCCTTCCGGGACACCCCCTGTCGAGACCTTGCGTGAGCTGGCCTTGAAACGTGCGACCTTTGTCCTGGTGCATCCCGGCAGCCGGCTGGTTGAAAAAGTGGTGCAAGTAGATCCCCCGGTACCGGATAGTCTGCTTGATGGATCACAGGACAGGATGTTCGAGTCGGCGTTCCGTGCTGCGGGTGTCCAAATCGTTCGTCTGAGTCCGTTCCACGCCTATACCGTTCCGGGGCTCGTGACCGTGTTGGATCTGGCCGAGCCGGAGTGATTCCGGACCTCCGCAATGGGACAGCGGCGTTCTTGCGTGAGACCGATGGTGGTGCTTAATTAAACGGCTCGGCAGCCAAGGGTTCGCTTTTGGCGGCGGCAGTTTCCAGAGCCTTGCGGGCCACCTCGGCTTCCACACTGTCGGGATATTGGTCCGTGACGCGTGCGTACATCATCTGGGCTTTTTCGTGTTCGCCTTGCCTTGTATAAATCTGCCCGATTTTAAGAGTCGAAGCGGCGAGCTTTTGGCTCAATGGATAATAGGAGATGACGTTGTAAAACGACCCCAGGGCATCTGTGAAATGCCCCATGCGGTACTGACATTCCCCCATCCAATATTGGGCATTGGCTGAGAGGGCCGACTGGCCGTGCAGTGCTAGAAAAAACCTGAATCCAGCAAGGGCGGCGTTGTAATCTTTGTGCCGGAACTCCTCCATTACCCGGTCGTATAGACGCCGGGACGCATCAGGCGGCTGAGTGGCCGCGGCAAACAGATGGGGAACGATCCCGAGATGACCAAGCAATGCGAGTATCACTAGAATCTGTCGTAACAAACCGGAATTGATATGAACCATCGTCATGGCTGTCCTTTCCTCAGTGCGTACGAGCCGTCGTCGGAAACGAGCACGCCCATGTCGGTATGAAAGAAATGAACCAGCCAGGCGACGGTTGCAAACTGCTGAAATGCACGTGCTTTAGACGAAAGCTTGTAGCAGGCATGGACGGAAACCAGGCAGTAGTGTACGGAATCGCCCATCGGGAGATCGGGGGCGAGGCCGCTTGACAAACCGTCTGTTTTCGCTTGTTACCGGTTCACGTTCAACCTGGCAGGGTAAACGATTGGCCGAGGGAAGGTGACGAGAGGAGTCTGAGCACTTGGCTATGGAGAGACATGACGAACCAGCGCCTTCCGGAGGCCGAAAAGAGCCCCTGACCGTCCCGCCGCCCAATCCTAAAGGGGGCCGGACATTGATTGTGGATGCCCGTGATCCGCATGCCTACATCAGGCCCAGCGCGGCCCTGAAGGACGCCGGAGAGACCGATCAGGTATTCGTTCGTCCCGGAGTGTATGAAGATAAGGTCTTCATCGCGGACCGTCCGGTGCTGCTCATTGGGGCCGGACGCGACCATGTTCAGATCTACAATCGCCGCGGAGGGCCGCTCTACCTGCAACGGGTCCCGTCCGGCATGATCAGCGGAATCACGTTTCGGTATGTGGGCAGCGATCAGCACTCCGCGATGAATCTGCTGGATTCGGTGTGCACTGTGACACAGTGTCGGGCGACGGAAGGTTTACTCTCAGGCGTCGTCATTTACGGCCCCGAAGCGCGCGTGACCTTTATCGATAATGAGGTGTGCTACAACCGCGAGTCCGGGATCTTTGTCTTTGCCGGCGCGCAACCGCGGGTGGCGCAAAACGTCTGTTTTGGGAATCATCATTTCGGATTAGCCGTGCGGGATCCTGGAAGCCATCCGGAGTTTGTGCGTAATGTCTGCCACAGCAATATGCTCAGCGGGGTGTTACTGTTCCACCATGCGGAAGCCTTGCTGCTCGACAATACCTGCCGGGACAACCAGCATTGGGGGTTGGTGATGACGCCGGATACACATCCGACCCCGACTCGCGAAGACTTGGTCACATCCAATGTGTTGCTGCCTAACCCTCGTGGGTCGATCGTCGTCACGGAGCAGCCCTTAGCCGACATCGGGCGATAGCCATACGGCCACGCATGAGGTGCAGGGACAGTTCTCCGTGACGGTGAGGATGAGATGGGTCTGCGGATCGAGGCGGGGCGAACAAGTCAGCTTTGAATAGGGGATGAGGATGGTTGGAGGCCGGAGGGGGAATGAAATTGAAAGCGGCTCCCGCCCTGATGTTTGGCGGCGTACATCGCTTTGTCGGCATGTCTAAGTAGTTCGTCAATATTCTGGTCGTCCAACGGGTAGAGGGTGATCCCGATACTCGTACCGATGGAGATCCGATGGGGTCCCACCTCGAAAGGCGTGCCGATCGACTCCACGATCCGGTTCGCCACGACAGCCACGTCGCCCTCGCCGGATACGCCTTCCAGGATGGCGGTAAATTCGTCGCCGCCCATGCGGGCGACCGTGTCCACTTCGCGGACGCAGTCGGTGAGCCGGTCCGCGACGATTTTCAGCAATTGATCTCCGACATCGTGCCCCAGCGTGTCATTGACGGCCTTGAAGCGATCCAGATCGAGGAGCATGATCGCAAGTGGTTGATCCTTCCGTTTACTGCGGGCCATGGCATGGACCAGCCGGTCGCGGAAGAGGGTGCGATTGATCATTCCGGTCAACTGATCGTGCTGGGCCAGGTACGTCAGGCGTTCCTGCGCCCGCTTGCGTTCGATGGCATAGAGAATCGACCGCGCGAGAAAATCCGCCCCGCCCTGTCCTTTCACAAGATAATCCTGAGCTCCGTGATGAAGCGCCTGCAGCGCAAGCGGATGGTCATCGTGTCCGCTCAGTACGACGACCGGCACTCCGGGACTTGTCGCCAGCACCTGCGTCACCGTATTCAAGCCGTGAGTGTCGGGGAGGGATAGGTCGAGCAGCACCACGTCGAATCGCCCACGACTGAGCTTGGTCAAGCCTTCCGCCAGAATGGGGGCATGTGAAATGTCGAACTGATCAAGGGCCCATTCAGCAAGCAGATCTTGCGTGAGCTGGGCATCGACGGGGTTATCTTCAACCAGAAGCACTTTGATCATGGTCTGTCATTCGAAGGGATTGAAGATCCCTGGTCCCATCGCATTGTCTGTCAAACAACCATGCGGATCAAGGTTCGCCGGGGAACATCATTGGTCTTGAAAGGTGGAATCTGCATGATGATGGAGCAAAAATCTGCCGGGTGATTCAGCGTGGAGTTTTCACCGGTTCAAGCAGGCTGATCGGGAAGGCCTGGCTTGAAGAGGATTTTAACACGTCACTCTGACGCAGCAAGCATTAGAACCCTTCCGTACGGAGATCCCGCCGGAAGGGGCGAGGGCACCACGACCCTAATTCCTCAGCCCCTGCTGCACTCAAGGCAAGGCATCCCATTCTCAGGACGGGTAGCTGGAGGCGAGGTGCTGAGTGGCAGGGAGTACAAAGGCGACCGTGGAGACAAGCAGAACTGGGTGAATGCCTAGTAGGGAAACGGCTCCTCTCATTCCATATTAGTTTATGAAGCTGGTTACACTTCTGTACGGTCTCAAAGAGAAGCACGATGGAAGAGGGGACGGACCTCCATGGGTCTGTCAGCGAAAGAGGCACAGGATGTGGCAACAAACAGGGCGGTGTCTCCTGCTGGGGGCAGCACTCGTAAGCGGGATGGAGGCTTGCACGCTGTTTCCCGCGGGATCTTCGTCAACCCTACCCAGCAGCGCATTCTTTTCGATTGACCCGGATGGACTGAAACAGGTGCAGGCGATCGCCCATGAGCAAGATATCCGTGCGCAGAATTGTCACACGGGCCCGACCTGCGAAGAGGTGTACTACACCCGCGGCCTAGTCGCGCTGTTCGAGAATCGGGCCGATGCGATAACGAAGTTCCAAGAAATGCACACGACCATGCCGAACAGCCGGTATGACGCAGCTGCGATCGGCTGGCTGAATCTTCTGCAGGATACGATGCCCGCCACCATCCACACCAAGGCTTTGATCGGTCAGCTGAGGCAGGAAGTCCTGCATAACCTCCTGGAGCGGACTGAGTTCGCGGCGGACCGAGGTGTGGACGCGCGCAGCCGACGTGTGGCAGAGCTGAATCCGTAATCATCAGCTCTGAGGTGAGTCTAGCCCCTGCGGTTCATGTCGAACTGCCATGGACGGAGGTGGCGGCCGAGGCCTCTGCTCCATGCCTTTGTCAAATCGGATAGGCGCAGATTCCGCGTCCTCGGTCCGCTCCGAGAGATGACTCGCATGTGGGCCAATCTCAAACCTGCGGCGCGCCAACGGTCTGCTGCTGAATAGCTCGATACAGCTCGTCGACGGCGGCCTCCTTCGTGAGCAGCATAACCGCTCCCACCGCCTTCATCCTCTCCTGATTGTCCGCATCGGCATTGACCGATAATCCGATGATGCAGGTGTCCGGATATTTTGCTTTGATCCGGCCCGTCGCTTCGATTCCGTTCATCCTCGGCATGTTGATGTCCATCACCACGATAGACGGGCGGGACTTTTCTACGAGCGCAACAGCCTCTTCCCCATTCGCGGCCTCCCCGACGAGTTCGATGTCGGGATATGCCTCCAGTACCGCCCGCAAACCTTGCCGCACCATACTGTGGTCATCGACGATCAGTACGCGCGTCCGGGCGGCGTACGTCGTGCGAGGCGATCGGGGAGTTCTTGCAGGCGCTGAACGGCGAGGCTCTTTCCCTTCGGTCCTCTTGATCGAGCTCGAGGTGGATGGTTCTTCGGGCAGACGGAGGCTAAGCCTGGCGATCGTCCCCTGTCGGCCTGTGCCTCCTGCCGGACCCGTGCAAGTTTGAGATGCGCCTGCACCCGGGCCAACAGTTCGCGGGCGCTAAAGGGCTTGATGAGATAGTCGTCTGCGCCTTGCGCCAAGCCTTCCTCTTGTGCCTCTGCTCCCGCCCGCGCTGACAAAAGTATGACGGGGATCGTGTTGGTGCCAGGATCTTTGCGCAGGGCCTCCACCAGACCGATTCCGCCCAACCTGGGCATCATCACGTCGCTCAGTACCAAGTCGGGACGGCAGTGCTGCACGGCGGCGAGCGCCGCCTCGCCATCGGGCACGGCCTCGACGACATACCGTTCACTCAACAGCCTGGTGACATAGTGCCGCATGTCGGCGTTGTCATCGGCGAGCAGGATCCGGGGGCGAACGGATCGGCTCTCACCCTCCAAGGGCGGACAGGGTACGGCCAGGCATTCGTAATGCTGCGGCAGTTCTTCTGGCACCTCGTCCTGTGCCGATTCCGGTAGCCACCGAAGTGCCTCCTCCACAAACGGACCCGCGCCGATGGCGGTGAAGGCGGCGGTTCGTGCCCGCCCGATTTGTTCCGGCGGGAGATGTCCCATGCCGAGCGGCACCGTGACGATAAAGGCGGTTCCTTTTCCCGGTTGACTGTCGGCGCATACCGAGCCCCCGTGAAGCCGCACCAGTTCCTGCACCAGCGCCAGGCCGATACCGCTGCCTTCATACGTGCGGCTACGAGTATCCTGCGCCCGATAGAACCGTTCAAATAGTCGAGGCAGATCTCCCGCGGGGATGCCGACGCCGGTATCCCGCACCACCAGTTCCGCAACGTCCTCCCGCTCACGCACGCTCACCGTGATGCCGCCTTCAAATGTGAATTTGAAGGCATTGGACACAAGGTTCAGCACGATCTTTTCCCACATGTCCCGATCGATATACACGGGTTCGCCAAGCGGCGGACAATCCACCAGCAGTTGGAGCCCGGCTCGCTCCGTGGCCGAACGAAAACAACTTGCCAGCTCTGCGGTAAATCCGGAGAGATCGGTCGGTTCATAGCGAGCCTGGACCCGTCCGGCCTCGATTCGAGAGAAGTCGAGCAGCGTATTGACCAGCCGGAGCAAGCGCATCCCATTTCTGTTTACGATCTCGAGCTGACTTTTGGCAGCAGGAGTGAGATCGGTATGGCCTCGGGACAATAACTCTTCCACCGGCCCCAGCATGAGTGTCAGTGGAGTGCGGAATTCATGGCTGACATTCGAGAAGAACCTGGTCTTAGCCTGATCCAGTTCGGCGAGCGCCTCGGCTCGCCGACGTTGTTCTTCCGCGCTACGGGCGTTTTGAAGGGCGCGGGCGAGCTGGTCCGCCAGCAACACGTAAAAGGCTTGGTAGTCTGTGTCCAGTTGGCGCGTTGGATTGACACCCGCGATGAGAATGGCGACGGGACGTTCTTCTCCTGAGAAACGGACGGGTAATACGACTGCTTCCCGGACCGGTTGCCCCAACGGTCCTGGAGGCAGGCCTTCCACATTTTCCAATGGCACGACCTGCAGGCGGGACGCGAGAAAGACGTCTCGAAGCGGCCAGGGGCCTGTGAGGGGCCCGTTCAGATCGACCATCGTCGGGCCGAGCGCGGGGGAGAGCGACCATTCGATCGCAGGGGTGAGGACCGCCTTGTCCGATTCGATCAGATACAACAGGGAAAACGGGATGTCGTCGCGATTCTTTCTCAGGGTGGCCACCGTTGCAGCGCAGGCACCCTGGACGGATTTCTCTACCAGTGCGTTGGAGGACAATTCAGACAGGGTCGATATTCGGCGCGCGTGAAGGTTCTTTGCCGTGACGTCGGATGAGGGGCAGAACAATCCGCCTACGTGGCCTGCTTCATCTCGGATGGGGCTATAAGAAAAGCTGTAGAACGTTTCTTCGAGCAGCTTCCCGCGTCGCATGAACAGGCGCACATCGTCGACGAACGAGGCCTCTCCCTGGTGGAAGACCTTGTCCGACAGCGGCCCGCAGATGTCCCAGATTTCGGCCCAGACCTCATGGGCGGGTCTTCCCAGGGCCCACGGATGTTTTGCGAGCCCGAGCACCGAGATGTACGCATCGTTATACAGAAAGCGTATTGTCAGGTCCCCAACCGACCCACATCGGGTGTTGAGAATTGAGGGTGAGGCTGACCGTGGTCTTGAGACTCTGGGGCCATCGCGCGATCGAGCCTAGCGGGGTACTCGACCAGTCGTGGGCTGCGATCTGCAGGCTCATTTCGCCTCCGCCTGAAAGAAATTCCTCCCCGGCAGAATCAGTCTGATCCTCTGGTTTCAAGATCACGTTCTCGCTCCTGCCTCGGGTCCCATACCCGAGAGGCCCGTAGTTCGAGCTATCTCTGCGTCCTGAGGACGGCATGTTACAGCGCGGTAGGGGCCGGTCTTCCTTTCATGGAGGGTCGCATAGCGCACTCCCGCGTGTGGAGCGTCTGAGAGCAGTGAACATGGCAATGATCCGTCAGGATCCATTACCCAGGCGAAGGATCTGCTCATAGCGATGTTGTGTGCGCCTTCTGGGGAAGCAAGTATATCTGCCGGCAAAAAGGTCACAAAGCTAGGAGAACCCCTAGCAGGCCAAATCCCCCCGCAGCTCTATCAACATCAACGCGGCAGCACTTGGGCTGACTTTAAATGCTCCCGTTATCCTCCGGGCCGTTGATCATGGTAGGCGGTGAAACAACTTCAGGCAGTACCTCAAGGCTGCCGGCTCATACGATTATTTTCTGGCGGTCATTCTTATAGTTAGATATTGCGGGACAGTCGCGGTTCTCTCGAACCATGTCAGGAGCTGTATGTAAAGCCAAAGATGATGCTGTCTCGCGGCCACTGACAGCCTACCGCGGAGAGTGGACTTCCACTCGGCAAAGCCGGTATAGCCGCATCCCACCCCAATCTACGGTGCCGAACCGGCGACGTGGCGCTCTTGGACGGCTCGGATCGCCGTTCGTTGATCGACGGGGATGTCTGGCCGCTGGAATCAAGAAGACGTTCCTGACTCAGCACCATCTGTCCAGTTCTAACTAACTAAGTATTACACATTAATATTTGTTGACTTGCATGCATGGCCTAGGCAGAATTGTGCCGGGTAAGTGGCAAGACAAGAAGGAAAAGGTCATGGGGCAATCGGGGGGGTGAACAGTTCAGCAAGGAGGTATGACGATGAGAATTCTACTGTGCGGCTTGTTCAGTGTGGCGCTCATGAGTGGTGCGACAATTCTGACAACTACTGATGCCTTTGCTGGTAATGGCAATGGCAACAATGGTAATGGCAACGGTAACTATAACGGCAACAACGGCAACGGTAATGGCAACGGCAACGGTAATTCTGTTCCGATTCCTGAGACCCTTGGCTTGTTCGGTGCGGGGATTGCCGGGCTCATCACCTGGCAGGTTGTTTCCCGACGTAAGCTTTCATAGGGAGCGGGGACACGCTTTTAGGAACGACACGCCGAATCGGATTTGCCCTCCTTATCCGAAGGCTGCATGACATGGGATTCGTCACACCGGAAAAGCTGGAGCGGCCGAGTGTGACGAACTCCTTGAATCTGTCAGGTGGAGTCTCGCCCATCCTCACATATTTCCGGAAGTTGAGTCCTGTTCTTTAGCTTAGGTCATCTGTCCCATCTGTCGACGTACCCGATAGATCAAAATGGGTTGCACCTCGGATCGGGAAGGCCTCACGTCCGTATTTTTGGTGTTCAGAAGATCAGCGTGATTTTCTAACGCGCTGGGTCTCCGGTTGGTGTTGTGCCTGGCCATCGGTCTGGCGGTAAGAACTAGTTGAAACAGGTAAGGTAAGAAATGGCACGATGCATGTCTCTGCTTGTTGTTCAGGCCAACTCATCGTACGAAGGCATTCGAAAGCCACCTCCTTCCCTGTAAGCTGCGAGCACTGAGTAGCCGGACTCTGTGATCTGCGACGTGGCGTAATTGGCAAGTCTAGGCAGATGAAGAGTTCCGGCCATGCCGATGGCCTCTTCCCCCATCCCCCCCCCCACCAATGACCTGGACGTCCGCGTGAGGGGACTGAACCGCTGGTGTTCGACACAGTGAATAAGCTCACCTGGCATGGGCGACGCCACCCGGTCGCGGATTGGAGTCATGGATTGGATCGACCGCAGGGAGGCCTCATCGCTTGGATGATTTGCTCTATTACGTAGGATTAGAGAGCCCTTGTAGGGTAGTATGTAGCCTGTGAGTCAGGCACCCAGTGAAGTTGAGACAACTTATCTCCTCTTAGATCATGCCATCAAACCCTCGTCACCAGTGTCTGATTTATAAAGGCTCTCCCGCACAGCAGCTGCCGGGACTTTCCGCGGTAATTCGACAAAAACTGACTGAGAACTATCGATGTCTGTATGTTAATAGCCCTTCCATGGTGGCCAGAATGCAGTCCCATCTGTTCGCCGGGGGAATCGATGTCACGAAAGAGGTCGCAGATGGCAGTCTTTTGCTGTCCTCGGACAATACACACCTCGTGGATGGGCATTTCAATATTGAGCGAATGTTGGGAATGCTGGAGGAGGCTTTGGACCAGGCATTAAAGGCCGGTTATAAAGGGCTTTGGGCTACGGGTGATATGAGCCAGGAATTTGGACCGGAAAGGGATTTTTCGAATCTTGTGGAGTATGAGTGGCGGCTGGAAGAATTTCTTCGGACGCACCCGGCTTTCCACGGCATTTGCCAATACCATGTGGATACCTTGCCGAATGACGTTTTGCGGCAGGGTCTATTAACCCATTCCTCTGTCTACATCAATGAAACACTTTCCCGGCTTAATCCGCTGTATGTGGAGCGGGACTCGTTCACTGCACAATCGTACAATACGACTGCTCTGGACACGGCGATCAGAGACCTGTGCACGATGCCCGATGCGTTAATTCTAAACGTCTTGCCTCCCAACTATCTGCTGTAGAGATTCAACCAAACACGGCGCTGGTTATCGAGTGCCTGGCCGGCGTATCCATTGATCGACCCCTCAGTTTGTTCCGTATGTGCCCGATATGTTTTGCTGCGGAAAGTCAGCTCTGCCGATGCGCCATGGTGTGTTGAGGAAGAGGGAGTCATCCCTTCATAGACTAAGCTTCAGCCAAGAAAATGCAGACGGGATGGTAGGTCGTAGTCAACAATTCTCAGGAACGGCAGTCTGTTTAACGAACGGAGTTCCACCGGAAAGTTTGCCCGGCTGGCGTCAGTCATAGTGCCTGAGTAGTGTCGTCCCACCTGACTGTCGTAGAATATTACATGTGGCTGTCTTCTGGAGCTGACAAATGAACGCTGTCCGACGACACAATGTGAACGTCATCGGTCCCAAAGAGAAAAAGGCGATCGTGTTCGCGCATGGATTCGGCTGTGACCAGAACATGTGGCGGCACGTGGCTCCGCAATTCGCCGATGACCATCAGGTGGTGCTGTTCGATTATATCGGCGCCGGCGGCTCGGACCTCACCCACTATGATCCCTCGCGCTATAGTACCCTCGATGCCTACGCCGATGACGTGCTCGAGATCGTTCGAGAGTTGGACCTCGAACATTCCATTTTTATCGGCCACTCCGTGAGCGCGATGATCGGCATCCTGGCGGCCATCAAAGAACCGCATCGATTCGACGGGTTGGTGCTCATCGGCCCGTCCCCGCGCTACATCAATGACGGCGGGTACGTGGGCGGATTCGAGGCGAGCGATATCGACGCGTTGCTCGAATCCCTCGACACCAACTACCTAGGTTGGTCCAGCCAAATGGCGCCCGTCATCATGGGCAACAGTGATCGCCCCGAGCTGGGCCAGGAACTGAGCAATAGCTTCTGCCGGATGGACCCCGCCATCGCCAAGAATTTCGCCCGCGTGACATTCCTGTCCGACAATCGCGATGACCTTCCGAAAGTCAGGGCAAAGACCCTGATACTGCAGTGCTCTGCGGACGTGATTGCTCCACTTGAGGTCGGCCATTTCGTCCAGCGCCGGATACCGAACAGCACACTGGTCGTCATGAAAGCCACAGGGCATTGCCCCAATTTGAGTGCGCCTGAGGAAACCGTAGCTGAGATCAAACGTTTTCTCATCTCAGGAGATTATGTCCGAAACTGATCCACGCCTGCTCCAGGAGCAGGCGGAAGACCTGTACGAGAACGCGCCCTGCGGGTATCTGTCAGCCCTTCCCGACGGCACGATCCTGAAGATGAACAGAACACTGCTCGCCTGGCTTGGGTACCAACGGGACGAGTTTCCAGCCCAGAAGCGATTCCAGGAGCTTTTGAGTATCGGAGGTCGCATCTATTACGAGACGCATTTCGCCCCCCTGCTCAACATGCAAGGCTTTGTGAACGAGATTTCGTTAGACCTGGCGAAAAAGGACCGGCAGCTCCTTCCGGTTCTCGCGACGGCGGTTCAGCGCAGAAGTCCGACCGGAACGGCGATCGTCAACCGTATCACGCTCTTTAATGTCACCGACCGCAGGAAATACGAACAAGAACTCCTGATCGAGCGGCGGCGCGCGGAAGCAGCGGCACTGGCCAATGCCGAGCTTGCCAGGCAATTGCAGGCCGATATTGCCGTGCGGATACAGACAGAAACACAGCTCCGGCAACGGGCCGACCTCAGCTTGTTTGCCGAACACATTGCCAAGCAACTGCATGAACAAGGCAGTCTCACCACGATGCTGCGAGGCTGCACCGGTGTGATGACCGAGCGGCTTCATGCCGCTCATGCCGCGATCTGGATCCTCCGGGATGAGGACGACCTGCTGGAGTTGCTGGCCAGTTCAGGGCGCTACGAGGATCTGGATGACTCCTACGCGCGCATGTCAACAGATCGTCTCATGCTCGGCCGCCTCGTCACCAGGCGCCAGCCCCACTGGACCAATGAGATCGCCGTCGATTCGCTTCTCCCCGACCACGAGTGGCCACGGCGCGAGGGGATCTGCGCTTTCGCCGGTTACCCGCTGCTGGTCGGGGATCGAGTCATCGGCCTGATGGTTCTCTTTTTTACCGAGGCGCTGTCTGAAATGATGATCCAGGCACTCTCGTCTGCGGCGAACCATATCGCCCTGGGCATCGGACGGATCCAGGGGGCCATTGCGTTGAGTGAGAGCGAGGCGCGGCTTCGCTCGCTTGCGGAGCACTTGGAACAGCGGGTGGCGGAACGCACGTCCGACCTGCTGCAATCGCAGCGTAGTTTACGGGCACTGGCCGCCGAGCTGAACCTGGCCGAACAACGTGAACGTAGCCGGCTGGCCGCTGAGCTGCACGACCACCTTCAACAAGTGTTGGTGCTCGGCAAGATCAAACTGGGCCAGGGCAAGCGGATGGCTTCGCCGTCGTCGAGCGTGGAGGTCATGGCGCAGGTGGATGATCTGCTCACGGAGGCGTTGACCTACACCCGGACCCTCGTGGCCGAGCTGAGTCCTCCCGTGCTGCGCGATAAGGGACTCTGCGCCGCCCTTCTGTGGCTGGCCCAGTACATGAAGAAGCATGATTTACACGTGACCGTCACCGTCCCGAAGGATGAGGGGGTGCCGCTGCCCGAGGCGCAGGCCGTGCTGCTCTTTCAATCGGTTCGGGAACTGCTCATCAACAGCGCCAAACATGCCGGTACCGGTGAAGCCACGGTGACCATTGAACGGCAGGGCCCGGAGTTGAAAATCGAAGTGCGGGATAAGGGAAAGGGCTTTCAGCAGGCCGATGCCCAGACGGCCAAAGAACTCTCCTCTAAGTTCGGGCTGTTCAGCATACAAGAGAGGATGCATGCGCTGGGCGGATCGTTTACCATTCATTCTTCGCATTGTGGCACGACCTGCCTCCTCCTTCTTCCGCTTCATCAAGGCGACTCCCTCCACAGCGAGCAACCGACGGTCTCAGCCCTGGAGAGATTCCACAACGAATACCGTTAGCCATGCGTCATCTTCTGGCGCCGCTTCTCTGGATCACCCAACGTTACTGAGACCGTGGCAACGTCATCGGCTTGCGAAGGTCTCCAGCGGTCATAAGATGCTTCAGGGGATGAACAAAGCGGTAGCGATCACTCCAGTCCGTGCTTACCATCATGGTTTCTAATCGTCAGGATCGGATGCTTCGGTGACAGCGTCCCGCACGAACCTGTCTGTTCCTCGACGTGAAAATCCGGCCATTCCTTCCCGCGCGTGTTCGTAGATGGAATGGAAAAGCGTGTTTCTTTTACTGGTTCTCGATTCGAACCGCGGCGGTCCGGATGGTGCGGTAAGGATCCGGGGCAGGATGTGCAGTATGCGCAGATCGAGCACATACGCCTCGATGAGACTCGGGTTCTCGCGCGAGGACCGGTGCCCGGCAGAAAGGGCTATAAGTGTTTGAAAGAGAAGCGGGAAGGGTTGGTTGCGGGGAGAGGATTTGAACCTCTGACCTTTGGGTTATGAGCCCAACGAGCTACCAGGCTGCTCCACCCCGCGACCGGATACTAGCAGGGGCGTGAAACGAGAGTCAAGGAACGCAGTGCCGCAATTGCATTCGCGACAGGAGAATGTTAAAGCACGACCATGCGGATTGTATTCATGGGCACGCCGGACTTCGCCGTGCCATCGCTTGAAGCCTTGCTCAAGTCAGGCGACGAGGTGGTAGGCGTCGTCACACAACCGGATCGTCCGAAGGGCCGTGGACAAGAGGTCATTCCGCCACCGATAAAACTCGTCTGCGAGCGCGAGGGGATTCCATTGCTGCAACCCGTCAAGATGAAAGCCCCCGAATTCTTGGAGGCTTTGCGTCAGTGGAACCCGGATGTCATTACCGTCACGGCGTTCGGTCGTATTTTGCCCCTGGCGATTCTGACGCTCCCTCCTCGCGGTTGTATTAATGTCCATGGATCCCTCCTGCCGAAGTATCGCGGCGCGGGGCCGGTGCAATGGGCGATCATAAGGGGTGAGCAAGAAACAGGCATCACGACGATGCTCATGGATGAAGGCATGGATACCGGCGCCATGTTATTGCAGGAGCGGGTCGCGATCCGTCCTGACGATACCTCTGGGACCCTGGCTCCCCGGTTGGCGGAGGTCGGCGGACGGTTATTGGTCGAAACCTTACGTCAGCTCAAGGCGGGGACGCTGAAGCCTCAACCGCAGGACCACGCGCTTGCGACCATGGCTCCGCTGCTCAAGAAGGAAGATGGCCTGATCGATTGGAGCCTGACCGCCGAAGAGATCGCGAATCGCGTGCGTGGTCTGTCACCATGGCCCGGCGCCTACACCTATCTGAATGGCGAACGGTGGAGCATTTGGCGGGTGACTGTTGAGGAGAGATCCCCGGGATCGAGCCCCGGCACGGTTACGAAGGTGACTAAGGAACGGATCGACGTGGCGACCGGCGGCGGGACCATTCAGCTCGTTGAAATCCAGCCATCCAACAGCCGACGCATGGCAGTGGTGCAGTATCTGACCGGCCATCGCCTGGCTGAGGGTGCCAGAATGGACGCTCCCCCCGCAGCGCAAGGCTGAAGAGAAATCGAATCACCCGCGCCTGTCGCGTGTGCAACCTACTCGCCCTGTCTCTTTCCACGCCCTATGACCACCGACCGGCCACCAGAACCATCCACCAGGGCTAAGCCATCAGGGCGGCGCGGGGCAGAGAAGGCCTTGCTCGCGATCGATAAGGCGGGTCTCCTTGCAGACGACCTGTTCGACCAGATGGCTGCCAGAGAATCATTGGATCTGCGCGAGCGGGCCTTCATGGTGGAGTTGGTACGCGGCGTCTTGCGTTATCGCGGGACGATTGATTGGCGGCTGGGACTGAGATCCGACCGGCCCATCGGGCGACTGCCCACGCTCGTTCAAAACGTGTTGCGGCTCGGCGCCTATCAGCTGTTGTTTCTGGACAAAGTTCCGGAGTCGGCTGCGGTCAATGAGTCTGTGCACATGATGAAGCGGCACAGCAAGCGTCTGGGGCGAGACTGGAGCGGATTCGTGAACGCGTTGCTGAGGGCCCTCCTGCGGCAGTCCGAGCCGGGTTGGCCCGATGCGGTGAGTGACCCGAGCGCGGCATTCGCGGTGCGTTATTCCTGTCCCGGGTGGCTAGTCGAACGCTGGTGCCGACAGTGGGGTGCGGAGCGTGCGGAAAATTTATGTCGTGCTTCCGTCGAATTACCGCCCTTGACCTTGCGCGTCAATACGCTGCGTACGTCACGAATGGCCCTGCTACAGGAATTCGCAACGGCTCAAGTGGCGGCCAACCCGACGATGATCAGTTCTCTGGGCATTCAGGTGGCGCGTAGCCGATCCGTCAATGAACTTCCTGGTTATGACGACGGATGGTTTTATGTGGAGGATGAAGCAGGGCAGCTCATTCCGTCATTGCTGGATGTGCAGCCGGGGCATCGGGTGCTGGACGCCTGCGCGGCACCGGGGGGGAAGGCGACCCACCTGGCGGCACTCATGGCGAATCAAGGATCCATTGTCGCGGTGGACCGGGTTGCCAGCCGATTGGCACGCGTGATGGAAAATTGCCGCCGGCTCGGCGTGACGCTGGTGACTCCGGTGGTTGGCGATGTGCGTGCCTTCCATCCACGGCAGCCGTCCGGCGATTCCCTGGCTCGGCGGCCGGCCCAGGAGGCAAGTCTATTCGAGCCGTTCGATCGTATTCTCCTCGACGCTCCCTGCAGCGGACTCGGTGTGTTGCGGCGCCACCCGGAAGGTAAATGGTATAAAACGGCGGAATCGATTGCCCAGCATCGACAGGTGCAGAAGGAGTTACTCGCGGCCACCTGCCTTCTCTTGCGACCCGGTGGGCTGTTAGTCTATAGTACCTGCTCCATTGAGCCCGAAGAAACCGAATCGGTCATCGACGAGTTTTGCCAGTCGAACCGCGAATTTCAGCGTGAATCCATCGCGCCCTGGATACCCCCAGCCGCTGTGCCGTTCGTGACCCCTCGAGGGGACCTATCCACGATGACTAATACGCACCAGATGGATTTTTTCTTTGCCGCGCGCCTTCGGAGGAGTGCATGAGTACCGGCCGGACCATTCGTATCGCACCGTCAATTTTGTCGGCGGACTTTGCCCGCCTTGGTGAGGAAGTGTCGCGTGCGGAGCAGGCGGGCGCAGACTGGCTGCACATCGACGTGATGGACGGGCACTTTGTGCCGAACATGACCGTGGGTCCTCTGATTGTCGAAGCCGTGCGAAAAGTCACCACGTTGCCCCTGGATGTCCACCTGATGATCACCAACCCGGATGCCTTCATCGCGGAGTTTGCGGAAGCCGGAGCCGATTATCTGACGGTGCATGTCGAGACCTGTCCCCATTTGCATCGGACGATACAATCCATTAGAGAGCACGGCGCCAAGGCCGGCGTGACGTTGAACCCTGCGACTCCTGCCGTGTTGCTATCGGAAATCATTCCTGACGTTGATCTCGTGCTGGTCATGTCGGTGAGCCCGGGGTTCGGCGGTCAAACGTTCATTCCTTCGTCCTTGGCGAAGATCGCCGAGATTCGCACGATGATCGACCGCACCAACAGTCGAGCCCTCCTGGAGGTGGACGGCGGTGTCAAGCCGGACAACGCGGGGGATATTCTCGCGGCGGGGGCGGAGGTATTAGTAGCAGGTTCAGCGGTGTTCTCCACGCATGACTATGCCGCCGCCATCACGGCCTTGAGGGCCGGCCATCCACCGGCTGCACGCCACCCCGGCGTGGCAGCTGCCCATCGATAGAAGAGGCGCCAGACCGCACGTGCTTCATGGATAACCTTCATCCCCTCGAAAGCAACGTCCTGCTGGCGCTGAGCCGGCAGCCCGACTCGCCGCTCACGCTGGATCAACTTGCCGGGGCTACGGAGCTGGAACCGTCGCAGCTGAGTATGGCTGTCGAGTGGCTGCTGGCTAAATCGTTGATTGACGTCCATGCGGAAACGGTGGCGCATCTCGCGTCATTGACACCGACCGGCGAACTATATTTCGAGAAATACTCTCCCATTGAGCGCGTGCTCTCAGCGGCCCGAGAAGCCGGCCAGACAGGGAAACGCCTCACCATTCAGGATATCCAGGGTAAGGAAGGCCTCGAACCGTCGGATGTCAGCAAGGCAGTGGGCAGCCTGAAAAAAGAGGGTGCGGTGTTGATCGTCCAAGGGGGATGTATCGAAAGCACCGGCCGCAATAGTCCCACGGCGGAGGCGATGCGAGTCCTGCTGCAGGAGTTGCGGAGGGGGCAGCGGGAGCTCCAGACCTTCGACGAGCCTCTGCGGACTGTGCTCCAACAGCATGCGGTGAAGCGCGGCAACGCGCGAGAACCGTTCAGAATCGACGAGCGCGTGACCCGATCGTTTGTGCTGACGGCTGAGGGGCAGGCTGTCGCCCAGGGCCTCGCTCGCGAAGGCTTGGCGGAAGAGGTCTCGCAGTTGACGCCCGAGCTCCTGAAAGAAGGCGCCTGGCGAACCAAGCGCTTCCGAAAATATACGATCAGTTTACGGGCGCCGAGAATTGCCGCCGGGAAACGGCACCCCTATCGCGAATTTCTCGATCTGGTGAAGCTCAAGCTGGTCAGTATGGGATTTCAAGAGATGCGGGGAACCCTCGTCGAAACCGAATTCTGGAACATGGATGCGTTGTTCATGCCCCAGTTTCATCCTGCTCGTGACATTCATGACGTGTATTTCGTGAAGGAACCGACTCATGTCCCTACCATTGCCGAGCCGTACCTGTCGCGGGTCACGCAGGTGCATGAGAAGGGGACGGGGGCTGGTTCGACCGGTTGGGGATATACCTTTAATCCCGAACGGGCAAAACGGTTGGTTCTGCGTAGTCAAGGGACGGCGGTGTCGGCCCATACATTGGCTGGCGGTGCCTCCGTTCCGGGGAAGTACTTTTCGATCGCGCGTTGTTTTCGCTACGACCAGGTCGACGCCACGCATGCCACCGACTTTTTTCAGGTGGAGGGGATTGTGCTCGGCGCGGATATCAATTTCCGGACGCTGCTCGGATTGCTGAACCTGTTTGCCCGTGAGGTCGCGCAGGCCAAAGAGGTCAAATTTCTGCCGGCCTATTTCCCTTTTACCGAGCCCTCAGTCGAAATGCATGTGCGTCATCCCAAGTTGGGTTGGATGGAACTGGGTGGCGCCGGGTTGTTTCGCCCGGAAGTGACAACTCCCCTCGGAGTGTCTGTGCCGGTTATTGCCTGGGGACTGGGATTGGATCGCATGGCGATGGTGGCCCTCGGCATTCATGACATACGGGATCTGTTCTCCGCGGATCTGGACTTTATTCGTACCATGCGAGGCAGTTTCTAGGACGACCACATCATGCCCACTATTTCCCTGCAACGAGATGACCTCGAAACCTTGATCGCCGGCCTGGACGAGAAGCCGAATCGAATCCCGTTCGATCAGCTTGAAGACTGGTTGATGTTAGTGAAGGGGGAGCTGAAGGGCCACAATCCGGAAACCGGCGAACTGCGCATCGAGCTGCAAGATAGTAACCGTCCCGACCTATGGTGCTGCGAAGGCATTGCGAGGCAGATTCGGATTAAGCAACAGGGGATGGCAAGCCCCTATTCGTTTTTCAACAAACAGCGGCCCGTGGTTGGCAAGTTGGTCGTCGCGCCTGGAATGGAGAAGATTCGTCCCTATGTAGCGGCCTGCGCAGCGGTAGGCTACCGGGTGACGGCCAGCGGTCTGACGCAACTCATACAGACGCAGGAAAAGCTGGCCGATATTTTTGGGCGAAAACGACGCACCGTCTCCATCGGTCTGTACCGCCTCGCACCGATTGTGTTTCCCGTGTCCTACGACCTCGTCAAGCCTGATGACGTGAAGTTTATTCCCCTTGGGATGGAGACGGTCCTGACATTGCGGGAAATTCTTATGGTTCATCCTAAGGGGGTCGAATATGGAGCGATTGTCGGGGGGCACGATCGCCTGCCCGTGCTGAGGGATGCGACGGGGCAGGTGTTGTCGTTTCCGCCGATCATCAATAGCCGGGAAGTCGGTGAAGTCCAGATCGGGGACCATGAATTATTTGTCGAAGTTACGGGCACTGACCTTTCGATGGTCGCACTGGCGCTCAACATTTTTGCCGCCAACCTCGCCGATCGCGGTGCGGTGATCACACCGGTGGAGATCCAGTCGCCGGTGAAAACGACATTCGGACGCCGCTGGCACACGCCGATCGATTTTGGGAAATCCCGTACGATTCCCCTGACGGCGATTGAATCGGCGTTGGGGGAAGCGTTGGGCGGGAGAGAAGTGACTTCTGCGCTGAAGTCCTATGGTTATGCTGTCAAGACATCGGGGAAGAAACTCTTAGTGCAGCTTCCGCCGTACCGCAATGATTTCCTCCAAACCGTCGATGTGGTGGAGGACGTGGCGATCAGCCAGGGGTATGCGCGATTTGCTCCGGTTATGCCATCTCAGTTTACGGTCGGCGGCTTGTCCCGCTTGGAGCAGCTCGCCGATCGCGTCCGTCACCTGATGGTGGGCATGGAGTTCCAGGAAATCATTTCCAATATCATGGGCTCTCAACAGGATTTCTGCACGAAAATGCGGCTGGATGGGACGGAGTGGGCGAGGGTGGTAGAGGTGGATAACGTGATGTCGCTCAGTTATTCCTGCCTGCGTCAGTGGATTACGCCGTCATTACTCCAGGTAGAAACCAATTCAAGCCGGGCGTTCTATCCGCACCGTATGTTCGAGGTGGGGGAAGTCGCGGTCCCTGATGAGGCAGTCGATCTCGGGTCACGAACGGTGACGATGTTGGGCGCGGTGATCGCCCATGCCGGGGCCAATTTCTCAGAAGTCCATTCCTGTCTTGATCTGTTGTTCTATTACCTGGCTCGTCCCGTTACGCTGGAACCGCTAGCCCATCCCTCATTTCTAGAAGGCCGGGTGGGGAGGATTGTTTCTCATGGCCGGGCGATTGGGTTGCTGGGAGAGGTCCATCCGGAAGTGCTGGAGCACTGGCAGATCGGGGTGCCGGTTGTTGCTTTGGAACTGGAGGTGGACCGGCTGCTGGATGAAGCGTGACGGGAAAATCCGTTCGTTCAGGACTTTCCCGTCATCAAGTGCCTGCGTACTCGCACCCGCTAGGTGGCCGAGGGTGCGAGCTGCTGTTTCGCAACTCCGACAAGTTTCTCGAACCCTGCCATATCCTTGATCGCCATATCGGACAGAACTTTCCGGTCCAATAAAATATTGGCTTTACGAAGCGCATTCATGAAGCGGCTGTAAGCCATTCCATGGATCCGGGTCGCGGCGCTGATGCGTGCGATCCAAAGTTGGCGGAAGTCGCGCTTGCGATTCTTTCGTCCGACATAGGCATAGGCCTGCCCCTTGTCAACCGATTCTGTTGCTGTTCGAAACAGTCGGCTTTTCGCTCCAAATTGGCCTTTAGCCAGTTTCAGGCGCTTCTTTCGCCGCTGTCGTGTTTTCGGACCACCTTTTGTACGAGGCATGGATCACTGCTCCTTTCAGATCCGGTTCACCGCACGATCATCGTTATTGAGGAAGTAAACGGTTCAGCGCGAGGGTCATGGTCGCCGAAACTTCCGTGGTCCCCTTCAGGCGTCGCTTGCGGTCCCGGGCTTTTCCAGTCAGCAAATGCCGGCGTCCGGCTTTTCGTCGAACCAATTTCCCCGTTCCCGTGCGGCGAAACCGCTTTTTGGCGCCGCTGTGAGTTTTCATTTTCACTTTCATGGTCGTCTGTATCCTTCCTTGTGCGCGTGGCGCACTATTTGGGAGCCAAAATCATAATCAGGCTCCGCCCTTCCATCCTCGGGGCAAACTCCACGGTGCCTGCTTCCGTGCATTCTTTAATCACGCTGGCCATCATGGTACGGCCCATTTCCTGATTGGCCATTTCACGCCCGCGGTAGGTGAGCGTCACTTTGGTCTTGTTACCATCAGCGAGAAATTCTTTGATCTGCCGGATTTTAATCTCGAGATCGTGCTTGTCGGTACGGGGACGAAGCTTGATCTCTTTTACCTGAGTGGACTTCTGGTGACGTCGACTTTGATGATCTTTTTTGCTCAGCTCAAATTTATACTTCCCATAGTCCATAATGCGGCAAACCGGTGGCTGGGACGTAGGGGCGACTTCCACAAGGTCGTAGCCCCCTTCCTGTGCCTTACTGAAGGCCTCTGCAGTCGGCAGTATTCCTAGTTGCTCGCCTTCCGGACCGATGACTCGAACTTCTCGAATCCTGATTTCCCGGTTTACACGTAATTTAGGGACGATAGGTCACCTCGTTTGTGAGTGGGTTACCGTTTCACGTAGCGCTTGATTTGTTTCCGTGCGGAGAAGTGTGAGCAGAGCTTCGATCGGCATCGTACCGTGATTCGCACCGCTGCGGCCGCGGACTGCGACCATGCCGCTCTGCACTTCCTTCTCTCCGACTACCAGCATATAGGGAATCTTGTTCTTTTCAGCTTCGCGGATTTTAAATCCGATCTTCTCGTTTCGAATATCGGCCTCAACCCTGTACCCATGACTCTTGAGCTCCGAGACGATCCGCGCCGCAAATTCATGTTGCTTATCGGTAATTGTGAGGACCACTGCTTGCACAGGTGCCAGCCACAGGGGAAATGCGCCGGCGTAATGTTCGATGAGAATGCCGAAAAACCGCTCGATCGACCCCATCAGCGCACGGTGAATCATGATGGGTTGATGATACTTTCCGTCCTCTCCCGTGTATGCCAGTTTGAACCGCTCCGGATTGTTGAAGTCGACCTGGATTGTCGAGCATTGCCAAGAGCGGCCCAGGACGTCCTTGATCTTAATGTCGATCTTCGGGCCATAGAATACGCCTTCACCGGGATCGACTTGATAGGCGACGCCTCGTCCTTTGAGTGCTGCTTCCAACGCACTGGTGGCGAGGGTCCAATTCTCATCCGAACCCACCGATTTGTTCGGTCGAGTGGAGAGGTAGACCTCAAACTCTGTAAACCCGAATGTGCCGAGAATAAAAAAGGTGAAGTCGAGTACGCGGCTTACTTCGGCTTCAATTTGATCCGGGCGGCAGAACAGGTGGGCATCGTCTTGGGTAAATCCGCGGACCCGAAGTAGCCCGTGGAGTACGCCGGTCCGTTCGTACCGGTACACGGTCCCCAATTCTCCATAGCGGATCGGCAAGTCGCGATAACTTCGCAAATGTGACTTGTAGATCATGATATGGAAGGGGCAGTTCATCGGCTTGAGCTGATATTCACTGCCCTCCAACTGCATGGTGGCGAACATGTTTTCCCGGTAGTAGTCGACGTGGCCGCTGGTCTTCCAGAGATCGAGCCGGGCAACGTGCGGGGAGTAGACGAGCTCATAGCCGTCCTTGATATGTTGTTCGCGCCAGAAATTTTCGATCAGCAACCGGATCAGCGAACCCTTTGGGTGCCAGAGGACCAACCCTGGACCGATTTCGTCCTGGGAGGAAATCAGGTCGAGCTCTTTGCCGAGTTTTCGGTGGTCCCGGCGTTTGATCTCTTCCAGTTTCTGCAGATGTGCATCCAGCTCTTTTTGAGTGGGGAATGAGGTGCCGTAAATTCGCTGCAACATCGGATTGCGTTCATCGCCACGCCAATAGGCTCCCCCCGTCGAGAGAAGCTTGAATGCCCCGACATGGCCGGTTGTGGGGAGGTGCGGTCCGCGGCAGAGATCAACAAACTCCCCCTGGCTGTAGAGTGAGATGGGCGAGTGGTCGTCGAATCCCTGGATCAATTCAACCTTGTACGCTTCGCCGCGATTCTGGAAAAACTTGATGGCGTCCGGCTTGGAGAGTTCAGTTCTGCTGACGAGCAGGCTGCGTTTCATAATTTCTTTGGCGCGTGCTTCGATCTTCTCCAGGTCCTCGGGAGTAAACGGGCGCTCGAATGCGAAGTCATAATAAAAGCCTTCATCGAGGGCGGGGCCGATCGTGAGTTGAGCGGTCGGGAACACTTCCTTCACGGCCTGCGCCATGATGTGAGTGCTGCTGTGACGATAGACATCTCGCCCTTCAGGTGATTCAAAGGTCAAGGGTTCGACAGTTGCGTCAGATTCCAAGGGACGCGACAGATCGACCGCCTCGCCGTTGACCTTGGCGGCAAGGACCTTGGGGTCAAGGCGACCTTTTGCCGGCGTCAGCGCCTCGCGGACGGTGCATCCTGCTGGGACCTGTATGCGAGTTCCGTCAGGAAGGGTAATGTGAATGAACTGTGAGGTCACTCCGTCTATCCTACAAAAAAATACAACATCGCGCCGACTACCGTGCTACTCGCGGTAGTCAGATCACGAGTTAGTTCGATCGCGAACAAAAATGGTAGGCGCGGACGGTCTTGAACCGTCGACCTCTACCGTGTCAAGGTAGCGCTCTCCCCCTGAGCTACGCGCCTATCGCCCGGCGATGCTAATACAGCGTTGCCAGGGGTGTCAAGGAAACGAGGTGGTGAGACAGGCTTTTCCTCAGGGTCAAGGAAGGAAAAGGCCGCCTTGAGCTCACCTTATTTCTTTAGTCGAAAGCCCGGGAGCTATTTGACGGCCGCCTTGAGTTCCTTGCCCGCCGAGAATTTCGGAATGCGGGCGGCAGGAATCTTCAAGGCTTCCCCGGTGCGGGGATTGCGCCCCATTCTGGCTTTCCGTTTGGAAATCGTGAATGTGCCAAAATTGACCAATGTCACGCGTTTGCCCTTTTTCAATGACGTGGTGACCGCGCCGGTGAAAGCCTCCAGGGCAACCGTCGCGGCAACCTTGGTGATTCCGGCACTATTTGCCATTTTCGCAATCAATTCTTCCTTGGTCATTTGTTACCCTCCGTTGGTGGTTGGCGACCTATCGATGTGCGGGGCTTGCTGGCTGTCTGATCCCGGTGAGGTGCTGATGGGGGCCAATTGGACAGGGCCTAGTTGGCCCGCGCTCGTTTGAGCGGAATCCGCAGATCCAAAATCTTTTTCCTGAGCGTGTTCCGATTCAGGCCGAGAAGCTCTGCGGCTTGAATTTGATTTCCCTTGGTCTCCCGCAAGGTCAATAAGATCAAGGGTCGCTCGACTGCGGCGATCAGCATCGGATGAAGGTTTCTTCCTGATCCGTTCCGCATGCCTTTGACGAAATCACCGACCTTATGTTCCAGATAGGATTCCAGACACAACGTCTGCTCCGCTCCGTTGGGCGTCGCCGAGTCAAGTTTGGGCGGCTTGACGCCATGTAGAAGGGAGGCGGCTCGTTTTAGAGCTCCCCGAGACCCTACCAACACGAGGGTCTGGGCAGGATCAATTCCAGCGAACAGTTTTCCAATTTCTGAGGAAGAGTGCCCTTTGGATTCCACAATGATGGCATCGCAACCGCGTTTGGCAAAGTCCTTTGGCAACGACAGTCCATCCTGGCCGAGCGTGATGGCCTGCTCGCCGAAGAGGCCCTTATAGTGAGCCTGGACCTCGCTGTCCGCGCTAAGCAATAGAATATTAAATGTTGATGAACGAAGCGGCATGAAGGCACCGACGAAGAAGAGGGCGGGATTATTGCTCAGGCCCTAGGTGATGTCAATCAGGAAATTCCGCAGCGGGCGCAAAACCGCCTCTGTCGGGCAATTCCGTCTCGCCAGGTCTCGGAGCGATATCGACTTCAGAAGTTCACCGGGCTCATCCCATGGCTCGCCTTTCAATAGAGAGTTCTCCCCGTTCTCGTCATGAGTCATACAGTCCGGCTGATGCAAGTGCTCTTTTTTGAGGCCTCGACGCGGTGCAGAGGGATCGAAATCATCAAACGCCGGAAGGGCCGTCCTTGACAGCAACGGCTGGGGCACTGTATACAGTTTCATGAATCCGCATCGGAATACTCATAAATGAAGGTTAGTCTCCGAGCTACTTACGGAATCATTGCTGCGGTTGACCTTGCGTTACACCACGAGGAACAACCAGTCTGTGCCAAGTCGATTGCCAAGCGTCAATCAATTCCCTCTCGATTTCTCGAGCAGGTTCTGCACGCTATGAAAAAGGCCGGCGTGGTCACGAGCCAGCGGGGAGCCCAGGGTGGATATGTGTTGAGCCGGAAACCCTCGGAGGTGTCCGTCGCGGACATTCTGGATGCTTTGGAGGGACCACTTTTGATAAACAATGGGGCCGGTTCCGTGAAGTCCGCTTCCCGAGGTGCCAAACAGGAGGCTCTGTTGGCGCATATCTGGGATCGGGTCAAACGTGCGGAGCTGAGTGTTTTGTCTGAGGTGACTGTTGAAGAACTGGCCAATCGTCAACGCGCACTCGAGGCACAACACACGTTGATGTACCACATCTGATAACCACGATGATCATGTGCAGACAAATTACCCTCAACCGACGAGGTCCTCATCATGAGTCCTAACAGCGTGGCTCTCCGTCCGGCTATCAAGACGGAGCCCATTCCAGCCCATATCGTTGAGGAAATCGAGACCTTTGAAGCGGAAGCGCAACGTGTCCTCGGCGGTGATCTCTCTAACGATATCTTCAAACCGTTCCGGTTGCAGTACGGCATTTACGGTCAGCGGCAGTCCGGTGTGCAGATGGTGCGGATTAAGATTCCCTTCGGAGGCTTGACCGGGAATCAGTTGCGCCAAGTGGCAGAGCTCGCCGACCAATTTGCCACCGGCGTGGGCCATGTCACCACGCGCCAAGATATTCAATTGCACTTTGTCGAACTCAAGCATGTGCCAGACATTATGCGGCTCCTGGCTTCCGTGGGCCTGACTACCCGCGAGGCCTGCGCCAACACGGTGCGGAACGTCACGGCCTGTCATCTTGCCGGAGTCTGCCAGGGGGAAGTCTTCGATGTGACGCCCTACGCCAAGACCGTGGCTCTGCATCTGTTGCGAAACCCGCTCAACCAGAGCCTTCCACGGAAGTTTAAGATCGCCCTTTCCGGATGCCGCCAGGATTGCGCCCTTACCCCGATTCACGACATCGGCCTCCTGGCTGCGAAACGTTCGGATGGGACGATCGGGTTTCGAATGGTGGCGGGCGGCGGACTGGGATCGACCCCGCGTATCGCTCAGGTATTGAGAGAATTCACCCCGATGGAGGAATTGCTGCCCACGATCGAAGCCGTGATCAAAGTCTTCGATACACTCGGGAACCGCAAGAATCGCAACAAGGCCCGCATGAAGTTCGTCATCGAGAAACTAGGATTCGAGGAATTCAAGCGACGCTGGGAAGCCGCCTATGCAGCCATGGGATATGCGGTGCCGACGCATGAGCCGATCACGCTGCTGGAATATGCTGATGAGCCGCCGTTGATCATGCCTGTAAAAGCCCCGGTTCGCGCTGACGGAAACGAGCAAGGCAATGGATCGGCCTCGCTCAACGGGGAGGCGTCGGCTTTTCATGCCTGGAAGCGGACGAATGTGGTGCAGCAACGACAGCCGGGTTTCGTGACAGCGGCGATTAAACTCCCCATGGGTGACCTGACCGGAGAGCAGATGTGGGCAATCGCCGATCTTGCCGAACGCTATTCCAACGGAAACATCCGGACCACGATCAATCAGAACATGGTCATCCGGTGGATCCCTGAAGGACGACTGGAAGCATTCTATGATGAACTGGTCACGCATAGCCTGGGCGATCCCGGAGCCGAACTCGTGGAGGACATCATCGCCTGCCCTGGCACCGACACCTGCGGGTTGGGAATTACCTCTTCCAAGGGAATGGCGAGGGCATTGGCGGAAGTTTTTCCAGCCGGCCAGGTGCCGGAGGATCTCAGAGATGTGAGCGTGAAAATCAGTGGTTGCCATAATTCCTGTGCCCAGCATCATATCGCTACGATTGGCTTGCACGGGGTGGGCAAGAGGCTGGGGGAGCACACTGCGCCGCATTATGAGTTGCACCTCGGTGGACATGTCGATGGCACGCCCAAAATCGGGCAGTTAACGGTAAAACTGCCGGCAAAAAATGTTCCGGCCGCCGTGCGTCATTTGGTGGATGTCTATCGCCGCGACCGGAACAACGGCGAGAGCCTCCAAAACTTCATCGCCCGGGTCGGCAAGGCGGCCCTGAAAGATGAACTCATTCCCTATACGATCGTGCCGCCCTACGATCAGGACCAGACCTACTATTATGACTGGGAGGGTGAGGCGGAATTTGTGCTGGAAGATCTGGGGCCCGGCGAATGTGCCGGCGGCGCATTGGAAATGATCGACGATCGCATGTTGGAGGCCGATCAGGAACTCTACCAGGCGAAACTGCTCGTCGAAAAACATCAATATGCGCTGTCGGTCAATAAATCATATCGTGCCGTCTTGGCTGCGGCCAAGGCCTTGCTGGTAACCGAGGGCATCGATCCCGCGACGGATGCCGAGACATTTCAGGAGTTCGATCTGCGGCTCGCCACCAAAGGCATCGTGCCTGGGTCATATAAAAATCTCGGGGCGCAAGTTGGTGATCTTGGGTCCAAGGATGCGACAGCCGCGGCGGCCGCGGAGAAAATGACGTTCGCAAAGCAGTTCCTTGCGGTCTGCCGGGCGGCCACGGAACAATTGGGCAAGGATCTCAAGCTGGCGCAACCCAAGGAGGAGGCCGTGGCTCCCGCTCCGAAATCGTCTCCGGCCCCTGCCGCCGCAGCTCAGGCGCCCGTGTACGATCTGCGTGGGGTCGCCTGTCCGATGAACTACGTGAAGACGAAGCTGAAGCTGGAAATGATGGACAATGGTGACCAGCTCGAAGTGTGGCTGGATGCCGGAGAACCCATTCGGAATGTGCCGATGAGTTTGCGGAACGACGGACACAAGATCCTCAATGAGGGGCCACTGGAGCCTGAAGCCAAACACTTTAAGATTCTTGTGGAAAAGGTAGAGGGGTAGCAATTGGTGGAAGCGACAGGTACGAACCAGTCTCCTGTGCGTCCGAGCGACACCGCGCTCAAGGCGATCAGCGATTCATTTGAATCGAAGCAGCCATGGGAGGTGCTGGAGTATGCGGTCAAGACCTATCCTCAGCGAATCATTCTAGCCTGCAGTTTTGGGGCGGAAGATGTGGCGCTGGTGGACATGCTGCATCGCATCGACCCTCACGCGCCGCTCTTTTATTTGGATACCGATTTCCTGTTTCCCGAAACGATCGACGTGCGCGACCGTATTGTCGCGCGTTACGGGTTGAAGCCGGCGCAGGTGATTCAAATGAAGTCGCTGCTGACACCGGATCAGCAGGCCGTCCAATACGGCGCCTCGCTGTGGGCGAGCAAGCCTGACCAGTGCTGCGAATTGAGGAAACTCGAGCCGCTCAACCGCATTCTGGCGAACTATTCCGCCTGGATCACCGGGATCAGGCGAGATCAGGCTCCGACGCGGGCCAATGCAGGTCTCATTGAATGGGATAAGAAATTCAACCTGATCAAAGTCAATCCGCTGGCCCGCTGGACCAGTGAAGAAGTCTGGATGTATCTCCAGCTTCACGAAGTGCCATATAACGCCTTGCATGACCGCAACTATCCCAGCATCGGCTGTACGCATTGCACAGCGCCCGTCCTTCCGGGGGACGATCCACGCTCGGGTCGGTGGAAAAACTTCGGCAAGACCGAGTGCGGACTGCACAAATAACATCATCGTCACCCTGACATCAGACAAGGTTATTACCGACACATGCAACATCTGCTCGCCAAAGTCGCCAAGGGTCAGAAAACATCCAAGGACCTCACATGGGAGGAGGCCAAACAGGCCATGCGCCTCATGATCGAAGGGACGGCCACACCGGCTCAAGTCGGAGCGTTCCTGATCGCCATGCGCTTCAAATCTGAATCCGTCACGGAACTAGCCGCCTTCACCGCTACCGCCCGGCAATACGTGGCTCCGGTACCGGTTCGCGCCGGACTCGGCGTGGTTGATGTTCCGGTCTACGGAGGGAAACGGGAAACGTTTCACGCTATTATTCCGGCGGCAATTGTCGCGGCAGCTGCCGGAGCGGTGTTCTTGCTGCACGGGGTAGACGGTCCGGCGGATCGGCGAGGCATTTCGTCGGTGCTGAACCAGTTAGGGATCCCGGTCGATCTGACTGCCAAGGCAGTCGGGGGTCAGTTGGAGCAGAAAGGGTTCGCGTATTTGGACCTGGCGCTGTACCACCCGCCGGTCAGCCGCTTTCTGGAAATGCGGCAGGAATTGGGCGTGCGCAATGTGTTTCATCCGGTCGCCAGAATGCTTAATCCAGCGCGGGCGACCTCCCAGGTCATCGGCCTGTCGCATCCGCCGTACTTTGAAAAGACGATTGAGGCATTGCGTATGTTGAGTTGTCCACGAGCGCTGGTGATCCGTGGTGTCGAAGGCGATCCGGAGTTGTCGATCGGAAATGTGACGCGGCTCCTGGAGCTCAAGGAGGAACGCATAACTCCCTTTACCTTCCAGCCTAAGGACGCGGCTCTGACGATGGCCACGTTTCGCGAGATGGCCGGCTTTCCCTTGGAACAACGCGAGCGGGAAGCCGATCTGATCAAGCGCTTACTGTTCAACGAGATTCAGGGAGGGCAGCGGGACTGGGTGCTGCTGAATGCTGCCATGTTGCTGTATGCGTCCGGCAAGGGCTCCTCAATATCAGGCAACCTGGAATTGGCCCGCCGCGCACTGGAGTCCGGTCAGGCGAAAGCCAAGCTGGCTGATCTAGTGGCAGTCGCAGGCTCGAATGCGGGGTCCGCTCCAAAGGTCGGCCTCTCCGCGTAAACAAAAGAGTGTGAACATGAAACATTTGCGCCAACTCGAAGATCAAAGCGTCTACATCCTTCGCGAAGCCTACAAGCATTTCAATCACCTCGCCATGCTCTGGTCGATGGGGAAAGATTCCACGGTGCTCTTGTGGTTGGCGCGCAAGGCCTTCTTTGGACATGTGCCCTTCCCGTTGCTACATGTGGATACGAGTTACAAAATCCCTGCGATGATTGAATATCGCGACCGGATTGCCCGTGAGTGGCGATTGAATCTGGTGGTTGGTCAGAACAAGGAGGCTCTGGCGGCGGGCATGAACCATACCCTGGGTCGGGATGTCTGTTGCACGGCCTTGAAAACCACGGCGATGAAGAATCTGGTGGAGGAAAAGGGGTACACCGGCATTATCCTGGGGGTCCGCGCGGATGAGGATAGCACCAGGGCCAAGGAGCGATACTTTTCTCCGCGCGATAAACACGGCGATTGGGATTTCCGCGATCAACCGCCCGAGTTGTGGGACCAGTTCAAAACGACGTTTCCGCCGGGCACGCATATCCGGATTCATCCGCTTCTCGATTGGACCGAGATTAATATCTGGGAGTACATCAAGCACGAAAACATTCCCTTCATGGATCTCTACCTCGACAGGGGCGACGGCACGCGCTATCGCAGCTTGGGTTGTGCGCCTTGTACCATGCCCATCACAATCAACCGCTAAAACCGTCGATGAGATTATTGTGGAACTTCGTGGGAGTCACGTGGCCGAGCGCGCAGGCCGGGCGCAGGATGCGGGACGAGGCATGGAGATGTTACGCAAGAAGGGCTACATGTGAGACAGAACGAATCGGTTTTCACTGGTGTTGAATCTACGAAGGCCGACGTTGGAAAAATCTAGGCTCCATTAAACGAGTGAAGGATATGTCACAGCACGAACAGAACAAGCCGCAAGAGAGTCTGAATATCGTCATCGTAGGCCATGTCGATCACGGGAAGTCCACGCTGGTGGGGCGACTGTATGCCGATACGGGTTCGTTGCCGGAAGGCAAGTTGGAAAAGGTTCAGGCCATCTGCCGCCAGCAGGGCAAGGAATTCGAGTACGCATTTCTGTTCGACGCCTTTTTGGAAGAGCAGGAGCAGGGCATTACCATCGACACGGCACGGACCTTTTTCATCTGGAATGGGCGGCAATACATCATCATCGACGCGCCGGGCCATAAGGAATTTTTGAAAAACATGATTTCAGGCGCCGCGCGAGCCGAAGCGGCGCTGCTGTTGATCGACGCATTGGAAGGCGTGCGCGAACAGTCGAAAAAGCACGGGTACCTCCTTTCTCTACTGGGCGTGACCCAGTTCGCGGTGGTCGTCAACAAGATGGATCTGGTTGGATATCGGCAGGATGTGTTTGACGGGATTGAAAAGGAATACCGGGAATTTCTTGGCCAATTCAGGGCCGTCCCGCAACAAATGATTCCGGTCAGCGCGAAGCAAGGCGACAACATTGCGCTACGTAGCGGCAATATGGGCTGGTACCAAGGGCCCACGGTGCTGGAGACCCTGGCGCTTTTTAAGAAAGAACAGGTTCGATCGGAGCAGCCACTTCGTTTTCCGTTGCAGGATGTCTATAAGTTCGACGCGCGCCGCATTTTGACCGGCCGCATCACCGCCGGCCGCTTGAAGGTGGGAGATCAGCTGGTCTTCTCTCCCTCAAATAAGACGGGAGTAGTGCAGTCGATTGAAGGATTCAATGTCGATCCCCCGCCGAGTGAGGCGCAAGCCGGGCAGTCAGTCGGGATCACGCTGGACGAACAGATTTTCGTGGAACGAGGGGAAATCGCCTCGCATCGTGAATCCACTCCGCTAGTCTCGACGGCCATTCGAGTGAACCTGTTTTGGATGGGGCGACGGGCGCTTGAAAAAGGCCGGAAATATACTTTGCGGCTTGCGACGCGAGAAGTGGCCTGTGAGGTGGCCGCCATTCATCGCATCATCGATACCGCCGACTTGGCGCAGCTACAGGAGAGTCAGTCGGTTGCGAGAAATCAAGTGGCTGAATTGACCCTCCGCGTCAAATCGCCCCTCGCCTTCGATCTGTCGTCCTCGTTCGAATCCACAGGGCGCTTCGTGCTGGTGGATGAATATGACATTGCCGGCGGCGGGATCATTACCGAATTGGTGCACGACGAGCAGGAAGGGCTGCGTGAGGAAGCTCGCCAGCGCGAATATGCCTGGCTTACCGGGGACGTCCGCGCGGAGGATCGAGCGCAACAGTACGGACACCGGGCTGCCATCGTGTTGTTCACGGGATCGGCCCAGACAGGCAAAACGTTTCTGGCGAGACGCGTTGAGGCCCTGCTGGTCGCCGATAGCCGGCATGCCTATTTATTGGAAGGCGAAAACCTCCTGCAGGGATTGGATGCGGATTTATCTGCAGCCGATCCGTCGTTCGGGGCTGAACGAGTTCGCCGGTATGGAGAGGTTGCCAGACTCTTAATCGATACCGGACTCATTGTCGTGTCGACCAGTAAAACGTTCGGCATCAATTACCAGCGGATGGCCGAGATGATTCGGACATTGGTCCAGCCTGCGCCTGTCATCGCCGTGCACATGAGTAGAATCGGTGAAGAGGCACCGCCCAATACGGACCTGCATTTTGCCGGGCCTCAGGATTTCGATGGGGCGGCCCGTCAGATCATCGAGGAGCTCAAGCGGCGGGGGGTGCTCCTGCACACGAGCGGAGCCAAGTCCACGATTCAGTACTCGATCTAGTCGGCGCGCGAGGCTTGTTTGACTCCACAGAAACCGCTGTGGTAGCGTTCTTCATCAACAATTTCGAGGGTTTTTCATGACTATGGCTGCCGGCAAGGATCTCAAGTCGATCCTCACGAAACTCCAGTATTCCGACGATGCCAAAGTCGTCCAGCAGATTACTGCACAAATGAAGCAGGTGCAGGCCCGCATGGCCGGCGTCAAGCAGAAGCTGGTGGTGATGAGCGGGAAGGGTGGCGTCGGCAAGAGTATGACGACGGTCAATCTGGCCCTCGCGCTTGCGCGCCAGGGTGCAAAGGTCGGTTTGCTCGATGTCGATCTCAACGGCCCTTGCGTCCCGAGGATGATGGGTCTGCACGGCCAGTCCTTGACCATGACTTCCGAAGGCGCGCAGCCCCCTGTCGGCCCGCTCGGCATAAAAGTGGCGTCGATGGATTTTTTCCTCGATGACGCTTCGCCCGTGCGATGGAAAGGTCCGATGGATTTGAGCCCGGTATGGCTGGGCTTGATGGAAATGAATGTGATTCGGGAATTCTTGGCCGATGTTATCTGGGGTGAGCTGGACTATCTTCTGGCCGACCTTCCGCCTGGTGCGGCGGCCGATAAACCGCCGGTCATCGCAGGATTTATTCCGGACCTGGCTGGCGCGATCGTCGTCACGACCCCTTCGGAAGTGGCGTCTGACGTGGTGCAGAAATCGGTGACCTACGCGCGGGATATGGGCATCCGGGTGTTAGGCATCGTTGAAAACATGAGTGAGTATCGTTGCCCCGCCTGCGGAGCGGAAAATGAGCTGTTTGAAGGAAATACCGAGGCGATGTGCGAGGTGCTGGATTTGCCGCTGCTCGGGCGTATCCCGTTCGACCGGAAGTTAGCGAAGACGTTCGATAAAGGTCAGCCGCTCCTCGATCCCGACTATCCGACGATCAAAAAATACCAGGAGATCGTCGGGCGGATTCAATCGTTACTGGATTACAAAAGAGTCCTGGCGGAGAAGCTGTAAGAGCGCCGACCGGGAAGGGGGATCCTATGAAGTTCGTTTGTTTGAACTGCGAGACCTACATGACGTTTCAGAAGGTCGAAAAGCCCGGCGAGGGGTCGCTCGGTGTCTTTTTCGGCTGTCCGTCTTGCGATGCCAAGTTCTCAATGGTGACCAATCCAGGCGAGACACAAATGGTCGCCTCTCTTGGTGTGAAGCTCGGAGGTCGCACAGAAACGGCTGAACCGTTTGAAATGACTCGCGGGACCCTCAAGGACGAAGCGCAAGCCGGTGCGGGACAAATGGCGGCCTATCTCAATGAGAAGATTCAAAGTGGAAAGCCTGCCAGCGTTCCGGAGAAACCGAGCGCTCCCGCATCTGCATCCGGTGGGGAAAAGCCTTCCGGTGGCTGTCCGTTCTCTGCCATGGTGGCCGACATGGGCTTGACGTCCGGCGGCAAGCCGCAAAATGGAAACGGGACGAGCGAATTTACCTGGACGGCGGATGCCAAAGAAAAGCTCGAGCGGCTGCCCTCGTTCGTGAAACCGATGGTCCAAAGCAGCGTCGAAGCCTACGCACGCAAGCAGGGGTATAAAAGTATCACGCTGCAGGTCATGGACGATTCCAAGAACGATTCGCCCAACGGGATCGCCTGGACCAAAGATGCCGAGCAGCGCATGGACAACATTCCGGACTTCATTCGCCCGATGGCCCGCCGGGAAATCGAGCGGATTGCGAAGGAACGCGGGCTGACCGAGATCACCGCCCAGGTGATGGATGAAGCCAAAGAGAAATTCATGAAGTTCATGTAGCTGACGAATGCATGCGTGAGATGAGTGCCTGGCCCATCCGGCCGTCCGGGTGGGCCGTTCCATTCCCGCCGATTTTCTTCTCTCGACGGTTTTTTTGTCTGGGACATGCGGGGCTGCGGCTCCTAGCCATTTTCTGCCTGCTCTCCGTTGTAGGGGATCCTTCCTCCGGCCTGGCACAGCATGGGGAGCAGGGCCATGCCCCTGTTGCCGCGGAACATGCGCACCACCAGGGAAGCGGGACAACCACGTCCTGGGAGGGGTCTGTCCAGGGTATCGCCTATTCTGAATTCAATCATCACCTGGCCGGAATTTTTCTCCTTCTGATCGGATTGAGCGAAATCCGTCAAGCGCTTGGATGGCCGGCGCTGGTGTGGACCAGGTTTCTGCTACCCGGCGCCCTGACCGTGGGAGGGATATTCCTCCTTGTTTGGAGTGATCACGATTCCTGGCCGATCGGGTCGCTGACCTTCACGCAAACATACTTCGGGGGCGATGCGGAGATTTTGCAGCACAAGGCCTATGGCATTCTGGCAGTCACGGTAGGGACAGTCGAACTCCTGAGACGGCTTGGCTGGTTTGCCCATGCAGCTTGGATGGTGCCCCTGCCGCTCTTTGCGATCGTAGGCGGTCTCATGCTGTTCAGCCACTCTCACGGGGATCATCCCGGTGCACACAGGATCGCATTGCACCATGCCATCATGGGAACCATGGCCATCACTGCGGGGTCTTCAAAATTGGTCTCCGGATGGCGAGGACCACAGCTCATGAGGGAGCGTTCTTACTGGGAGCTCCTTTGGGCCAGTCTGGTACTGGTGATCGGACTGCAGTTGCTCATCTATTCCGAGTAAACTTCCTGCCGCGCTTCGGACCTCGCGCTTCGACCCGGTGCCACCCCGCTTCGAGCCAGGCTAGTCCGTTATTCGCAGCAGTCGGCGAGGGGTGCCCATGTCCCTGCGTTGACAGCCTCGCCGGGTCTGTGTTAGCTGTAATTTTTTGAGATGGAAATTCGGTGCGGGCCAGGCCGGCACGAAAGCGTCCCGGTCCTGGAAAGAGGAGTCGCCATGGGTGGCCATAGTCATTGGGCAACGATCAAGCGCCATAAGTCGGCTGTCGACGCGAAGCGGGGGAAGGTTTTTACCCGCATTATTCGGGAGTTGACGATTGCCGCGCGGTCCGGTGGTGATCCTGACGGGAACCCGCGGCTGCGATTGGCGATTGCCAAGGCCAAAGAAGCCAACATGCCTGGCGACAACATGAAGAAGGCGATCCAACGCGGGACTGGCGAACTCCCGGGTGTGACCTATGAAGAGTTTACGCTGGAGGGATACGGTCCAGGCGGCACGGCAGTGTTAATGGAAATTACTTCGGATAACCGCAATCGCACGGTGGCTGAAATCCGTAATTTGTTGACCAAGAACGGCGGGAACATGGCGGAGGCCGGAGCCGTAGCCTGGCAGTTTCACAAAAAAGGCATGTTGGTGGTCGAAAAAGGAAAGGTCGAAGAGGACGCACTTCTGACCATTGCGTTGGATGCCGGTGCCGAAGATGTCAAAGTGACCGACAAAGCCTTTGAGGTGCTGACCAGCCCGCACGATTTCGAGGCGGTCAAGAAAGCCCTGAGCGACGCAAAAATTGAGTGCGCGCTTGCCGAATTAAATTTCATCCCCCAGAATACGATCGCGCTGGATGAGCGACCGGCCGAACAGATGTTGAAGCTCATGGAGATTCTCGACGAACATGATGATGTGCAGAAGGTCCACGCGAACTTCGACATTTCTGACGAAGTCATGGAAAAGGTTGCTGCAGCCACCGCCTAATCCGGGAGTCTCGGAACTGAGAATCATACCTCTCCCAGCGCATTCAACCCTCCGAATGTCTCCTTCCCAACTGCCGGTGTCATGATCGCCTTACTGACAGGCCTTTTGGCCTTCAAGGCGCCTTCGCAAGTCACGCTGGATGTCCATGGCGTCGGCTACGAAGTGTTGATTCCGCTCAGCACCTATTATTCGCTGCCTAATCCGCACGATCCCGTGACGCTGAACATCCATACCCACGTGCGGGAAGACGCGATCCAGCTCTATGGTTTTTTGACCATCCCGGAGAAAGAGGCCTTTCTCCTGTTGACCGGGATTTCCGGAATCGGGCCCAAATTGGGCCTGAGCGTACTTTCGACCCTGTCTGTTCGTGACCTGTTTGCTGCTATTCAAGCGAGCGATACAGAGAAACTGGGAACGGTTTCCGGTATCGGGAAGAAATCAGCTGCGAGAATCGCCCTGGAATTGAAAGACAAGGTGACGCGCCTGCATCGTGCAGGTGACGCGGTCGAATCCGAGAGTGCAGCGGTGAATAATCCTCTTTATGAAGACGCCTTGTCGGCTCTGGTTAATCTTGGCTATCGACTTCAGGATGTGAAAGACACACTCAAAAGAATCGAGAAGGCGGGGAATGCGTCGCAAGGGTTGAAAGACGTTATTCGTGAGGCACTCAAAGATCTTGCCAAGGGGTGATGCATGACGACAACATCTCGAGCAGGATGGACCTGTGGCCGATTCATGGGCATGGTGGGACTCTCGCTCTGTGGACTGGTGATATGGGCCGGTGCAGCCAGCCTGGCTCGCGCGACTGAGGGGGAGGAGCCCAAGTCCATTCGCAAGACCTGCGGAGCTTGTCCGGAAGGGTATGCAACGACCGGGGTGACCAGTGCTCCTGAACTTTGCAAGAATGGGGACCCGGTTTTGGTGCAATGCGTGCCGGTCGGTGGCAATATGCTGTCGGTGTGCGGTCCCTGCCCGGAAGGCTACGGGGAGGTGGGCCATTCCAATGTTCCGTCGCGTTGCGGATCCAAGGATGGGGGGCTGGTGTCGCAGTGCCAGTTATTGCAGATGGGAGCGAACCTGCCGGATCCCAATCAAGGTGGAGTGAAGTGCCCACCGGATTGCGGAAGCACGGCAGCGGCTGGAGCCGGAGCCGGCCCGCCACCCCCAAAGTTCAGACCCTCACCCGAACCCAAATGACAGGGAGATGGCGTAGGTCGGGGATGTTCTCATGTCAGATCGCACTGTGACCAACCAGTTGACCGACGAGGAGCGTGGCATCGAGGCGGCGCTCCGTCCGCAGAGCCTCCGCGAATATGTCGGGCAGTCGCGTATGAAGGAGGCGTTGGAGATCTGCATCGAGGCCGCCAAGCGCCGCGGTGAAGCCTTGGATCACGCCATTTTCTACGGTCCGCCAGGGCTTGGCAAGACCACCATTGCCCACATCATCGCACGCGAGATGGGGTCGGCCATCCGGTCCACCTCAGGCCTGGTCCTGAGTCATGCCGGCGATCTCGCCGCGATCCTGACCAATATGCAAGAACGGGATGTCCTGTTCATTGATGAAATCCATCGACTGCCAGCTTCAGTCGAGGAAGCGCTCTATCCCGCGATGGAAGATTACCAGCTTGACCTCGTGGTCGGGCAGGGGGCCTCGACCAGGACCATCAAGTTGGAATTGCCCCGGTTCACGCTCGTGGGGGCCACGACCAGAGCGGGGGCCTTGACCTCGCCCTTGCGGGATCGGTTCGGGCTTGTTCACAGGCTGGAGTTCTACTCTGCCCAGGAACTCACGGCCATTGTCACGCGCTCGGCCGGATTGCTCAATATCCCGATCGACGAGGCGGGCGCCGCAGAGATTGCGCGGCGAGCTCGAGGAACGCCGCGGATCGTGAACCGTTTGATTAAACGAATCAGGGACTATGCCGAAATCAAGGCCGAAGGGCGGATCAATCGACAGGTGGCCCAGGATGCCTTGGTCTGGCTGGCCGTGGACATCGCCGGGCTGGATGAGATGGACCGGAAGATTCTTCTCACCGTCATCGAGAAGTTTAAGGGCGGTCCGGTCGGGGTGGACTCCTTGGCTGCAGCCGTGCAGGAGGATAAGGGGACGTTAGAGGATGTGTACGAACCCTATTTGATTCAGGCCGGCTTCCTGGAGCGGACTGGCAGAGGGCGTCAGGCGACCAGATTGGCGTTTGAGCATTTCAAAAAACCGAAAGATCTCCTGTCCCTCGCCGATGAGAGCACATCGATCACAACTCCTTGAAAGCCAACGCCTATCCTTGCAATGGGCTTGGTGGCTCCTGTAGGATACTCACTTGCCAAAGTTCCCGAAGTGAACCCGGGCTCATTTCACGAACACTCCTTTCTAGAGGCAGGCTCCGCGAGGAGGACATCCCCCCATCATGTCGGAAGATTTGCGAGAACATCGGCAAGAAATAGACCGGATCGACGACCAGATTTTGCGCCTCTTAAACGAGCGTTCGAAGTCCGTGATCGAAATCGGCAAACTCAAGAAGTTGAAGGATGCCGAGGCCCCTCTCCACACGCCGGCCCGTGAGGCGGCGATTTTCGACCGGCTCAGCCAGCAAAACACGGGACCGTTTCCCACCGATGCCATTCGAGCGGTGTATCGGGAAATCATGTCTGCGTCATTATCCTTGGAGGGACCGCAGAAGGTCGCCTACCTCGGCCCGCGGGCTACATTTACCCACATGGCTTGTATGCAGAAATTCGGGTCCTCTGCGCAATACATGCCCGTGAACAGTATCAAAGATGTGTTCAGCGAAGTGGAGCGGGGCCGGGCGCATTTTGGAGTGGTACCGATCGAGAACACCACTGAAGGCGTCGTGAACCACACTCTCGATATGTTCATCGATTCCAGCCTCTTGATCTACGGGGAGGTCTTGCAGGAGGTGGCCCACCATCTGCTGTCCAAGAACGGGGCGATCGGGGATATCACGAGAATCTATTCGCATCCCCATGCCATTGCGCAATGCCGGAACTGGCTGGAAACGAATCTGCCGCGCGTGCCGGCATCCGAGGTCGCCAGTACCGCCCGGGCCGCCGAGTTGTGTGTCGACGATCCGTCGGCTGCCGCCATCGCCTCGGAACTGGCATCGCAGTTATACGGCCTGAAGGTGATCACGGCCCGGATCGAGGATAACATCAATAACTTCACGCGCTTTTTAGTGTTGTCGCAGAAGCCGCCGGAGCGAACCGGTCGAGATAAGACCTCGCTGATGTTGTCGATCAAGGACAAGGTAGGCGCGCTGTATGACCTGTTACGGCCCTTTGCCTCTCACGGTCTCAATATGACCAAGATCGAATCTCGTCCGTCTCGACGGAAGGCCTGGGAATATATTTTCTTCGTGGATATTGAAGGCCACATTGACGAGGAACGGGTCAAAAAGGCGGCCGAAGAGGTAAAAAGCCGCTGTTTATTCATGAAAATACTTGGGTCCTATCCTGCCCACTCGTGAGGATGACGTAACACCATGGCGTTGAAGGTCCACCCCGATATTGCCTCCCTCGTTCCCTACGTTCCCGGAAAACCCATCGAAGAACTACAGCGAGAATTGGGATTGCCGCGCGCGATCAAGCTGGCGTCCAATGAAAACCCCATCGGGCCCTCCCCCAAGGCTCTTGCCGTTCTCGCCGAGGCCGCCCCGACTCTGCACCGGTATCCCGACGGCGGGGCATTCCGTTTGCGGGGAGCGCTGGCCGACCGCTGGAAAGTGACGCCGGATCACGTGATTCTGGGTAACGGGTCGGATGAATTGATCGGGCTTCTCGCGCGAACCTTCCTGGCCCCGGGTGATGAGGCCGTGATGGCGGAGCATACGTTTGTCATTTATAAGATGGAAGTGAAGGCCGCTCACGGAGTGGCGGTTGAAGTGCCGCAGAAGAAGTGGCATCACGACCTTTCCGCGATGGCTGACGCGATCACCGGCAAGACTCGCCTCCTTTTCGTCTGCAATCCGAACAATCCGACCGGCACCATGTCCACGAAAGCCGAGATAGCCGCGCTGATGGCGCGGGTGCCTGAGCATGTCGTGGTGGTTTTCGACGAAGCCTATTATGAATATGTCCGGCATCCCGAGTTTCCTGACTCCCTCGACTACGTGAGGACCGGGCGCCCTGCCATCGTCCTGCGGACCTTTTCGAAGATTTACGGATTGGCCGGACTGCGCATCGGGTATGGGATCACGACCCCTGAAATCACCGACTATCTCAACCGAATCCGCCCGCCGTTCAATGCGAACAGCATGGCGCAACGGGCTGCCCTTGCGGCCCTGGGCGATGAGGCGCACGTGACTGCGAGTCGAAGTCTCAATCACGCGGAGATGGACAAGGTGCGGACGGGTTTGGCGCGTCTCGGGTTCGAGGCCTTGCCGAGTGAGACTAATTTTCTCTATTTCGATGCCGGGAGAGATGGCCGGGAAGTGTTCAACGCCCTGCTGCGAGAGGGCATCATCGTACGCCATATCGAGGGTCGGATGTTGAGAGTGACCATCGGCCTCCCCCAAGAAAATGAATTATTCCTGAGCGCGCTCGAAAAAGTAACGCGCGCGGCGCGATAAGGAAAGCGAGACGAGACCATGATTATCGTTTTGAAACCCGAAGCCTCGGAACGGGAAGTCGATCACATCATTGATCGTCTTCGCGAACTGGGATTGAAGTCGCATATATCGACCGGTCAGGAGCGGACGATCATCGGGGTCATCGGGGATGATCGGATTCTGCACAACCAGCCGCTGACCGCCTTGCCCGGGGTCGAGAGTGTGTTGCCGATTCTGGCTCCCTGGAAGTTGGTCAGCAGGGAGTTCAAAAAAGAGAACACCATCATCGATGTCAATGGAGTCAAAATCGGAGATAAGAAGATTATCATCATGGCGGGTCCTTGCGCGGTCGAGCGATTGGAATTGACCGTGGGAATCGCGCATGAGGTCAAGTCGTCGGGGGCCACCGTTTTGCGAGGCGGGGCCTACAAGCCGCGGACGTCACCCTATTCGTTTCAGGGGTTAGGGCGAGAAGGATTGGATTATTTGGTCGAGGCGAAGAAACAGACCGGGCTTCCGGTGGTGAGTGAGATTCTGGATACGCGCGACATCGAACTGTTCCTCGAGAAGGCGGACATCATCCAGATCGGCGCCAGGAACATGCAGAACTTTGAGTTATTGAAGGAAGTCGGTGCCTACGATAAACCGGTGCTGCTGAAACGCGGCCTATCGGCTACGATCAAGGAGTTTCTGCTCTCCGCCGAGTACATCATGTCCCGCGGCAATCGCAATGTGATGTTGTGCGAGCGGGGTATCCGTACGTTTGAAACGCAGTATCGGAACACCCTCGATCTCGCGGCCATTCCGACCCTCAAAGATCTCTCGCATCTGCCGGTGATCGTCGATCCCAGCCATGCGACCGGCAAGTGGGATTTGGTGGCACCCATGTCAAAGGCGGCGATCGCAGCAGGGGCCGACGGACTTCTGATCGAAGTGCATTCCAATCCCGAGTGCGCCCTCTGCGATGGAGAAGAATCGATACGGCCGTCGAAGTTCAAGGAATTGATGGGAAATTTGCGAAGGATTTCCGCGGCGGTTGATCGGACGATTTGATCGTCGTGGCATGGTTCTGCCCGGACCGTACGGGATGTAGGAAGACCGGAAGTTATTGAATGATGAGACCACATTTCAAGCAGGTCGCGATTGTCGGGGTCGGTCTGATCGGCGGATCGTTGGGCATGATCATGCGCCGGCAGGGGCTGGTCGACTCCGTCGTCGGCATCGGGCGGCGCGTGGAAAATCTCAGGACGGCCGTGGAACTAGGCGCCATCGATCGATACGTCTCGGATCCCCGTGAAGGGGTCGAAGGAGCGGATTTCGTGCTCCTGGCTACTCCGGTGGACACGTATGAGCGACATCTGCAGGAATGGGCGGCCTGCCTCAAACCAGGGACGATTGTCACCGACGTCGGGAGCGTGAAGGGCGAGCTGGTCACACGGGCGGAAGCGCTGATGCCTCCCGCGGTGCGGTTTGTGGGTGCGCATCCGATCGCCGGCAAGGAAAAGACCGGCGTCGCGGCAGGGTCGGAGACGCTTTTTACCGGCGCCCGTTGTATTCTCACGCCGACCTCCAAGACGGACCCCGAGGCGCTGAACCGGGTGCGTGCGCTCTGGGAGCTCGCCGGCTCGATCGTGCTGGAAATGGATCCCTTTCTGCACGACAAGATTCTCGGAGCCGTCAGCCATCTACCGCATGTAGCGGCATTTGCCTTAATGACGGCGCTTGCAGATGTGCGTGACCATGGCGTGCCGGAGCTCGATCTGGCCGGTCATTCGGGTGGAGGTTTGCGGGACACGACGCGCATTGCTGCGAGTTCACCCGAGATGTGGCGGGACATTTTCATCTGGAATCGGGACAACCTCGTCCGCTTGATCGAGACGTATGAGCGCCATCTCGGCGAAATGAAGCGGCTGATCGCCTCTGGTGATGCGGCGGGCATCGAGAAACAGCTCGAACAGGCGAAGCACGAGCGGGAGCAACTCACTGCACGGGTGCCGGGGAAGGTATAGGCGAGATTGTCGTCCCTGACCATTACACCGGGCCGTCCGCTGAAGGGCACGATCACCGTGCCGGGCGACAAGTCTGTTACGCATCGGGCCATCATCCTCACGGCGCTCGCCGAAGGGGTCAGTGCCGTGACGGATTATTGTCGCGGTGAGGATTGCCTCAATACCATGCGGGCATTTCAATCGCTGGGCGTGCGAATCGAAGAGACGCCCGAGCGGTTGCTCGTGCATGGGAAGGGCATGTGGGGCCTTACCGAACCGCTCGGCCCGATTGATTGCGGCAATTCCGGCACCGGCATTCGGCTGATGACAGGACTCTTGGCAGGGCAGGACTTTTTCACGGTGCTCACCGGGGACGAGTCAATCCGACGGCGACCGATGGGTCGCGTCGTAAAACCGTTGCGGGGGATGGGCGCGGCGATCGCGGGCCGAAAAGGCGGAGAACTGGCGCCATTGGCGATTTCCGGTACGCGTCTGACCGGCATGGCCTATTCATCGCCGGTTGCGAGCGCACAAATCAAATCGTCCCTGCTGTTTGCCGCCCTTTACGCCCACGGTACGACGACTATTTCAGAACCACGGCTTTCACGGGATCATACCGAGCGCATGTTTGCCTATTTCGGGATTCCGCTCCAGCGTGAAGGTTGCAGGGTGCAGATCGAGGGTCGTCCTGCAGTGCGATGGAGCGGCCGGACTGTGGTGGTGCCGGGGGATCTTTCCGCCGCCGCATTTTTTCTGGTTGGTGCGTTGATCGTGCCTGATTCCGATGTGACACTTCGCGCCGTCGGCATCAATCCGACTCGGACCGGCCTCTTAGAGATTCTGCGTCAGATGGGGGCCCGCATCGACGTGCTGAATCCACGGGAGGAGGCTGGTGAACCGGTCGCCGATTTGCGGGTACGTGCGATGCCTCTACGAGGGGTTACAATCGGTCCGGAGCAGATTCCTCAGACCATCGATGAATTTCCGATTCTCTGCGTGGCTGCGGCCGTGGCTGAGGGAGACACGATCATCACCGGTGCTGAGGAGTTGAGAGTCAAGGAAAGCGACCGGATTGCAACCATGGCGACCGAACTGCGCGCGATGGGAGCAGGTATCGAGGAGCGGCCCGACGGAATGGTGATACGGGGGTTGGGACGCAAAGGAGAGAACGGATCGCTCACCGGTGCGACGTGCAGGAGTCATGGCGACCATCGTGTGGCCATGTCTGTCGCGATTGGGGCCTTGACTGCTGCCCACCCGACCCTCATTGAGGATACGGGCTGCATCGAGACGTCGTTTCCCAATTTCGATCGAACGTTAGCAGACCTTGTGGATGACTCTCACGGACGACCATAGAGCGAGGATTACGTGGAAGAGAGGTCAGAGTCGAGGGCGGATAAGGCAGGGCTGATCATCGCGATTGATGGTCCTGCCGGTGTCGGCAAGAGCACGGTCGCAAGACTCCTGGCACTTCGGCTGGGTTATTTGTACCTGGACACGGGTGCCTTGTACCGGGCCGTTGCATGGAAAGTACGCGATGCCGGATTGAGTCCTGATGATCGGGCTGCCATTACCGCGCTGTTGCCGGAGATGACGCTCCGTATGGCATGTGGCCCGGAGCAAGCCCATGTCATGCTAAATGGGCGGGACATCACCGGCGAACTACGAACGCCGGCGGTCACGGCGCTTGCCTCGATGGTGTCGGCGATCCCAGCTGTCCGGGAATGGCTGCTGCCGGTGCAACGGAAGATCGGGGCGGAGGGCTGTGTCGTGGCGGAAGGACGGGATGTCGGCACGCGTGTGTTCCCTGAAGCGGATATCAAGTTTTTCCTCGAGGCCGATCCGGATGTCCGGGCGAGCAGGCGCCATCGTGAGCTTGTGGCGGCCGGCCATTCGGTTCATCTGGATCAGACCAAGCGAGAGTTGACCGGGCGGGATGATCGCGATCGCTCCCGCCAGACGGCGCCTTTAGTGCCTGCACCGGATGCCGAGCATCTTGATACTTCGAGTATGCCTGCGGAGTCTGTCGTCGAGCACATGATGGCTGTGGTTGCGGCGAAATTGTGATTTCCGCACTGTATGCCTGCTTGTGGGTGATTTCGCGTGTGGTCGGCTGGGTGTGTTTTCGGTATCGGACGGTGGGTGGGGTTCCGCGGCAGGGCGGGTTTCTGATCGCCTCCAACCATGCCAGCTATTTGGACATTCCGCTGCTTGGATGCGGGATCACCCGGCGGGTCTGGTACATGGGGCGGCACGACTTATTTCCATCGCCTGTGCTCAATAGTCTTCTGCAGGCGCTTGGATGGATTCCCCTGCGGGTCGGACGCCTCGATCGTGACGCGTTCAGTAAGGCCGTTTCGCTCATCAAGGAAGGAAAGCCGGTGGCGATCTTTCCTGAGGGAGGGCGGACCATGACCGGAGCATTGAAGCCGGGCAAACCCGGCATCGGAGTGATCGTGGCGCAGACCGGTTGTCAGGTAGTGCCGGCTCATATCGACGGAACATTCGATGTACTGCCGCCGGGCGCGAGGTGGCCGAGATTCCGTCGAGTGACGGTCGTGTATGGTGAGCCCATCGATTTTTCCCTGGATGCCACTCAGTTGGAAGGTAAGACGTTTTATCAACATGTCAGTCGCACGGTGATGGCGAAGATTGCGGAGCTCGGAGACGTTCCGATGCCGGCAGACCGGCCGGCGCATACCGAGCGGGGCCGCGATCTTGAGTCCACATCAACGGCCAAGTCTTGCAACGCTGAGTAAGATTTGGCTTCTCTCACATTCAGCACCCGGCGCAAGCCGGAGGACGAGGATCTTTTCATGAGTACTGTCACCCCAGAAAGCGAACCGAAACTCGATCGCGATGCCTTGGCGGCGATGTATGAGGAAACCTTCCGAAATTTTGAGGAAGGCACGATTACCGAGGGCATGGTCGTGGCCATCGGTAAGGATAAAGTGGTGGTCGATATCGGGTACAAGTCCGAAGGCATGATTCCGGGCGACCAGTTCTCACATGAAGAACTGGCGCAATTAAAGGTGGGCGACCGCCTGCAGGTCTACCTCGAGGAATGTGAAGACGCCGACGGCAATCTCGTGCTCTCCAAAGAAAAAGCCGACAAGATGAAAATCTGGGAGGAATTGGAGACGCTGCACAAAGAGGAAAAAAGCATTGAGGGTAAGATTGTTTCCCGTATCAAGGGCGGCATGATGGTGGATATCGGCGTGAAGGCCTTCCTGCCCGGCTCTCAGATCGATCTGCATCCTGTGCGCGATCTGGATGGACTCGTGGGCAAGACCTTTCCGCTCAAGATCATCAAGATCAATCACCGACGGGGCAACGTCGTCGTGTCCCGCCGGGTGCTGCTCGAAGAGACCCGCGATCGTCGTCGTCAGACGACATTGGCGACCTTGAAGGAAGGCCAGTTGATTCAAGGAACCGTCAAAAACATCACAGACTACGGAGCCTTTATTGACCTCGGCGGCATCGATGGACTGTTACATATCACCGATATGTCATGGGGCCGCGTGGGACATCCGTCCGAACTGTTCCAGGTCAGCGACAAGGTCGAGGTGACGGTATTGAAATACGACCGTGAGACCGGCCGGATTTCGCTCGGCCTGAAGCAGAAGTCGGCGGATCCCTGGACCGGCGTCGCAGCGAAGTATCCTGTGGGCACACGCGTGCGGGGACGAGTCGTCAGTCTGACGGACTATGGTGCCTTCGTTGAGTTGGAGCCTGGCGTGGAAGGGTTGGTCCACGTCTCTGAAATGTCCTGGACACATGAGGTCCGTCATCCCTCACGCGTCGTGTCGGTCGGCGATCAGGTCGAGGCGGCCGTACTGAACATCGATCCGGGAAGCCGGAAAATCTCCCTGGGGATGAAGCAGACCGCGCCGAACCCTTGGGATATGATCGAAGCCAAGTATCCAGCCGGAACCCGCATTGAAGGAAAGGTGAAAAGCCTGACTGATTTCGGAGCATTCGTCGGCCTGGAAGAGGGGATCGACGGATTGATCCATATATCTGACATGTCCTGGACGAAGCACATTAAACATCCGTCCGAGCTGTTCAAGAAGGGTCAGAAGGTCGATGCGGTGGTGATTCGTATCGACAAAGAAAAGGAACGGCTTTCGTTGGGATACAAGCAATTGTCCCGGGATCCATGGGAAGAGCAGATCCCAAACCGCTATCGGGTGGGAGATAGTATTGCCGGCAAGGTGAGCAAGATCGCCGATTTCGGGCTCTTCATCGAGTTGGACGGCGACGTGGAAGGCTTGATCCATATCAGCGAAGTCGGACTGGATACGAATGTCCGGATGGAAGAGAAGTTCAAGCCGCAGGATGAGGTGACGGCCAAGATCATCAAGGTCGATCGCGAGGAGCGGAAGATTGCGCTCAGCTTGCGCGATCACCAGCTTGATAGCGACCGGCGGCAGGTGGATGAGTTCCATGCCGCTCAGGGCGGGTTGGATCAGAGCCTGGGACGAGCGGCCAAACAAAGCCGAAAGCGGAATCAAAACGATTCCGAAGCCTAGGTCACTGGAGATCCAATGGGCCCACAAACGGAGACTGCCGGCAAACCGAAGCGAAGCTTAGTGCGCCGGATCATCTGGGCTCTCGTGATTGCGGGAGGAGCGGTGTTGTTGTTGAACGCGCTCCTCCCGGATCTCGATCTCTCCGGCCAGGAACGAGTCGCGGTGATTCGTATCGAGGGAGTGATTCTCGACGCGCAGGCAACGATCGGTGAGTTGCAGCAATACAGCGAAAATCCCCTCGTCAAGGCAATCGTCTTACGCATCGACAGTCCCGGGGGAGGAGTAGTCCCGTCCCAGGAAATTCATGATGCGGTAAAGCGAGTCAAAAACAAGAGCAACAAAGCGATCATCGCTTCCATGGGGACGGTCGCCGCATCCGGAGGATACTACATCGCCGCCGCGACGGATCGTATCATCGCCAATCCGGGCACGCTCACCGGGAGCATTGGCGTCATCATGGAAATGGCGAATTTCGAAGGGCTACTGAAAAAGATCGGGGTCGAAGGGGTGGTGATCAAAAGCGGTCGATTCAAGGACGTGGGCTCGCCGTTGAGAAAAATGAGTGAGGAGGAGCGCAAGCTGTTGCAGTCCGTCATGGACGATGTGCATCATCAATTCATTCAAGCAGTCGCCGACGGACGGTCGTTGGAACTTACCGACGTCGAACCGCTTGCGGACGGTCGTATTTTCACCGGGCGTCAGGCCAAGGAGGCTCGACTGGTCGATGAATTGGGCGACCTTGATGATGCCATCCACATCGCGGCTGATATTGCCGGGATGGAAGGTGAACCGAAGGTGGTGGAGCCACGCAAACGATTCTCCTTTCGGGATATCCTAGAGTCACGTTGGTCGTCGGTTTTTCCGAAGCTGGAGATTGAGACGGGCGTCAAACTGAAGTACCTGATGGCGTTCTGAGCGGCCAGATGGCCATCGGTTCCCGGGGCAGTTCACAGGCATAGGTAAGCGCCACCCACCAGGAGAGCGACGATGACAAAAGCGCAAATTATCGAGCGGGTTTCGGAGCAGGTGACGACGCTGACGAAGCGGCAGGCCGAGGTGGTCGTGAATACCATTTTCGACTGTATCCGCGATTCACTTCGAAGCGGCAACAAGACGGAGATCCGAGGGTTCGGCAGCTTCCGTCTTCGCGCCAGACGGATGAAGGAAGGCCGCAACCCGAAAACCGGAGCCACCGTCGCAGTACCGGCCAAGCGCGTACCGTTCTTCAAGGCAGGCAAGGAATTAAAGGAATTACTCAATAAGTAACAGGAGTGATACCGTGGCAGAGTCATCAGACATAACAGCCTCAGAGGTCCGGTGGAGTGATGGCGCGCTCAAACGCATGGAGCGCGCTCCGCTGTTCTTGCGGGGGATGGTCCGTCGCCTGGCCGAAAAAAAGGCGCGCGAGTTGGGATACGGGGAAATCACCGAAGAAATCCTCGATCAGTTCAAGAGCCAGATGATGGGAACCATGGGCGGCGAAGGCGGCATGGCGGAAGCAGCCGATCAAATGGCGAAGGGGCAACTGCCTTGGACTGCCGCTGCTAAAGCGCGTCTGGACGCGGTGCCGGAGTTCATGCGAGGTATGATCAAACAGATTGCCGATGAGATCGCCCGCAAAGGCGGCCATATGGAGGTCAACGTCGACCTGTTCGAAAAAGTCGAAGCGTTAGGCGACATCCGGGAGCGGGAGTTACCCCCGTTGGAATGGACCGAAGGGGCACTGGCGCTCTTGCAACAAAAAATCAAGGAATCCCCGCCCATCGCGATGGATTTCGTTAGCGACATGATCCGGCACGATACTGAGGAGTTGGCGAGGGAAAAGGGATTCACCCGGATAGACGAGCAGGCAGCAGTGACATTGTGGGAGTCACCGCAGGAGCGTGTGACCTGGAGCGACGAGGCCTGGAAGCGCCTCCAAACTTCGCCCGATTTCGTGCGTAGCGGCATTCGCAAAGCGGCTGAGCGAAGGGCCCGCAAACTGGGTTTGAAGGAAGTGGATTCTGACCACCTCACCACCTTCCGCAATCAGGCCATGATGAAGGCGGTGAAACGAATTCGTTCGTTCGGATATAACGAACTGACGTTTGATGCATTCGACACGGCCCTGCAAAAAACCAAGCGCCTTCAAGGCAATGACCAGGCAGAGAAACGACTTCAGGAAATTCGGTCACACTTCAGCGATCCGGAGACAAAAAAGCCGGATGGCGGCACGCTCGGGGCCGACCTCATGGGCAGGTTCAGAAGATTTCTCAAGGGCGAAGGATCACTCTAGGCGATTGACGGGTGGCTGTTCGCTGGTCGTGCGATTTCTCTGCATCCTGCCCCGTTGAGGCACCGCTATTTCTTAAAGATCTCCTCCGTCAGGCGGAACCATCCATTTCCCATCCGGAACGCAAGGCAGGCGTCAGGTAGGGCTGCCTTGGCAGCCCTGTCAGACGTGAAGGCAGCTTCCAGAGTCAGGTCCGTTCGGGGCGCCCGGGAAGAAAAGTTCAGATAAGCAAATGGCGGCTGCGTCTAGTGGGAGGCAACAGCACTGGGCCAGAATTTGTGACGGATCTGGGGCAGCGGCTCATTGTCCAAATTGGGAATATCGTAGAGGCAGCGGTCGATAATCGAGAGCTCGTCTTCGGTAAGTTCCAACTGGATTTGTTTCTTCCAGAACTGATCCAAGGCTAAATAATCGTTGGAGGTGGGCTTCTCGGCCAGCAACGCTTGCATCTTCTTGAAGCCCTCGGTGTCGACCCCGGCCACGCGACCATTGTTGCGATCAATGCACCATTTTAGGACTTCGGCGATTCCATACATGGATAAGGGAACATGAACTTTTTTACTCATGGGATCCTCCTCATACTTGGCGGCATTGTAGCGTAAGCCCTGGTAGGTTTTCAAAGGGGCGAAAGGCCTATACAAAGCCGGCACGTTCGGCAAGGGTCTTGGGATGCACCTGACATCTCGTGTTCGGGTATGGCATTCATTGCGAAGCGAGACAGGCCTCTGTATACTCCGCCGAACGCATCAATCGGGAGCGGCGAAGCATGGACTTGGCCGGAATGTCATGCCTTTTGCGTCGAGATGGATATGAAAGGCCGGGGCCTGGACTTCAGGGCGCCATTGATCGGTATGGGGTTTGTGACGCTGGCCTTCGGGGTCATACTCTCCGCCTGTTCGAAGTCCGACCCCTATGTCCCGCCGGACCCGTTTTACTATTTTGCGAGCTATCCGGTCGGTAAGAATCCAACGACTGTCACGACTGCCGACTTCAATCGCGACCAGATCACCGACGTCATCACGACAAATATCTCCAGCAACACCATTTCACTCCTGTTTGGGGTGGGCGATGGAACGTTCCATGATCAGGTCCAGTTGCGGGTCTGTCAGGAGCCGCGTTCCCTCGCGGTGAACGATTTCAATCAAGATGGTCGACTCGATTTGGTCCTGGCCTGCTCCGGCAGCGATCAAGTGTCAATCATGTTCGGTCGAACCGACGGCAAATTCGAGGAAGGGCCGCAATACCCGGTGCACCGGACGCCGGTTTCTGTGGCCAGTGAAGATGTCAATGGCGACGGTCATCCCGATTTGGCCGTGGCATTGCGGAACGACAAAATAAAGGTATTCCTTGGAAGCGCCAAGGGAGATTTTCGCCCCGGCGCACAGTATGAATACGGGGATACGCCCACTTCGGTGGCGCTCAAAGATCTGAATCAAGACGGCAAGCCGGAACTGATCGTGACCAACGGAGGGCCGATGTTGAGTGCGGTGTCCGTCTGGATCGGCAAGGGCGATGGAACGTTTGGGGAGCCCAAAGACTACAAGACCGGACGGCGGCCACTCGGAGTCAGTTTTGCTGACTTCAACAATGATCGGCTGCTCGATCTCTTAGTGATCAACGGGGAAGGCGACAGTTTCACCACGTTTTTAGGTAACGGCAACGCGACCTTTCAACCCGGAAAGGATTCCGGCGCCGACGCCAGCCCGAACTTCGGGATGGCGCGCGATTTCGACGGGGACCATATCGCCGATGTCGCGATCGTCAACTTACAGTCCACAGACCTGTCGATTCTCTTCGGCCGGGGAGACGGGACCTTCAATTATCCGCCGCGCAATTACCGAACCAAGTCAGGCCCTTTCGCCGTGGCGAGTTACCGTGTCTCCGCCGACAATGACGAAGAGCCCGGGCTGGTGACTGCCGACAATGGCGCGGGCAGTGTCTCGGTTTTTTTGCATCGCGGACGGAAGGGCCAGGTTCCAACCACGAGCCCGACGCAATGAGAGCTGATTCATGTTCGAGACGATTCAACCGAAGAGGGGAATGGCCGGTTTGCTTGACACCCTGGTAGGGCTCGGCTAGAGTTCGGAAAGGCTGGCGGACCAGTAGCCGCGCCATTTCCAGCGATCAGACGTGGGGGTTCGTGCGATCGTTTTTGTGGTGGTTTTGCATGGGCTGCCTGACGACTCTGGCAGTCTTGATGGTACAAGGTGGGGTGCGCGATCTGGTCTCCGGTGCCAATCCGACGGGTAGCACTGGTGCCGTCCTCTCCTTCGGTACCACGATTTTCGGGGGCGGACTCCTGGCCGGTTGCCTTGCCCTCATCCTCAATCGTCTCCGCTAAATTGAGAACCCTGTCGAGCCGGCCTGAATGTGGACCGGGAGACGTGGACCGACTCAAAGGAATGCGACCTGCGCGATGCACTGCCTACGATGCAAAGGATTTATGATGGTGGAGCGTCACTATACGCTCATGAATCGTCGGCTGTACGCGCGTTGCTTGAACTGCGGGTTTTGGATCGACTTGGCGGATTTGCTACGGTTTTTTCATAAAGTCATCGAAAGCAGCTTGCGTGGGGCGAAAGTCAGAGAAACCTACACCCTGTGAGGACCCGGCTCGTGGTCCTCGCGAGAAAGCACAGATGATCCGCATGACACACTTTCGTCGCGTCCTCTCGATCTCACTCAGTGCCATCCTGGTTGTGTGTTCAAGTCTGTGTAGTAACCAGGCCTGGGCGCTGGACGGTGACGAGGACGACGAAGTCATTACGGTACCGTTTGATCCCAGGCCCGTCCCTTCCGCCAAACAAGCCCATCACACGCTACGGTGGCGGCATGTTCCGGCCCACAGCATTCTGCTCAAAGACCTAAAAACAGGAACGACCCTCTATCAATTTGAAAGCGAGAAGAAGCTCTCTCCCGCGAGTTTGACCAAGATCATGTCGGCATTGGTCATTTTGGAGTACGGACATCTTGATGATGAGGTGACGGTCAGCCCCAAAGCCGCCCGTGCCCATAAAACACACCTGCGGCTACGGACGGGGCAGATTTTTCGCCTGGGAGATTTACTAAAAGCCATGCTGATTGTCTCCGCGAATGACGCCTGCTTGGCGGCCAGTGAACACGTCGGAGGAGACGAAGCGCGATTTGTCGATCTCATGAATGCTAAAGCCGCGGCGATGGAGCTGCACAATACCCATTTCAGCAACGCGTGCGGCTTCGATGCTCCCGGGCATTATTCCACGGCGGAAGACCTCGCCAAGCTGAGTGAGATCGCCTTACATCACCCGGTGTTCAAAGAGTTGGTTCGCGAAGAGAGGGAGATCATCATGCCCATCAACGAGCATCGGGCGTACGTGCTGCGCACGACCAACCGTCTGCTCGGGCGCATTCCCGGTGTGCAGGGTGTGAAAACCGGCTTTACGTCGAAGGCCGGCCGGTGCCTCATTGCCAAGGTATCGCAGGATGGCAGCGACCTGCTGCTCGTCATTCTCAACTCCAAGCGTCGGTGGAATACCGCGACCAGCCTCATCAATTACGGACTTCGGCTGAGCTACAGTCGTGCCTCTCTCGCGCAATAGATTGTCGGGGTTTCCGTAAGCGCGTCCGTCCACACGTCCATCCAGCCTAGCCTGCTGTCTGTGGCTTTGAGTGGCCCCGGGTATGCGCCGGGTCGAGCTCAATGCTGCGGGATGGGAAAATATAGGGATGAAGGGAGGGCGTGGAGGAGGGAGTTCCTGCCGCTGACGAGAGGGAACAAATCAGTGGGGCATCGAGAACTCGACGTTGACGTCTTTTCCGAGGTAGTTCACCTGGAAGCCCTGTTTGTCGTAGGAAAGCATCGCGCCCATCACGTTTTCGTCGCCGTAATCTTCCTTCCCGAGTAATTTGCGCACATCGTCCGGACTTTCGCTATTGAGCACATTGCGAAATATTCCCCGTGTTTTGTAGGCAAACCGGTTGTTGATGAATATGAGGTCCACTTTTCCGTCCTGCACACGGACACCGGCCATTGGACCGGTCGGTTTACGTTGATCCAGAAGAAAGATAAACGTCGCTTCTTGTTCGGCCTTGATCCCGGGAATCTTCTCATTTACCAACACCTCAAGAGCCTTGCCTTCGTCATCCCCGAGCTTCACGCCGAATAGGGAGATCTCTGGGCTCTTGATAACTTTGGGGTCGGTCACATCATTTTTACTGAGTTCGTAGGGCTCGGCGCTCACCATGGCAGCGAGACACAGGGAACCCAGCGTTGCCATGAAGGCTGTGAACGCCCACTTGCGCTGCATCATGAATGCCTCCTTGAGACGGGTCTGCACACGTTAGATCGTTCTGAGATGGGTGCCGGAATCGGTGGGATGGCTCAGACGACAGGGCATTTTATCTAAGGGGAAGTCTAACTTTCAAGATAGTTGCGGCATGCGCGCTCTCAGGCGCATGTTGAGCCGGCCTGGAGCGGGAATCGGGGTTAGAGCTGGCCCGGGGCCTGCCGCGTATTTATACCGCTGACGAGGGTCCTGCCGCCTATATCCGGTCTTTTCCAGAAGCCAGAGGTCTTGTTATGGCCGGTTGGATTCGACGAGAGCTGTGGCCAATTGCCGAAGACGGCGGAAATATTCCAGACTGTCCTCGGTGAGATCGTCGAGTAACGCATCGAGATCGGCGACGCAGTCTTCCAGGATCGCGACTCGCTGACTGTCCAGTCCCTCCGGTCCATCGAGATAGAACACCGCACAACCTCCGATGACGGTATCCAACGTCATCAGTTGTCCTTGATTCGGGCTGGAGAACTGGGGCCAGCCGTCACGGCTATGAGCATCCCACAGGGATGCAATGGATTGGTGGCTCATGCAAATGTCTCGGTCCGCACGGGATTACGACGATACTGCCTCGTCAGCAACCCTACCCCATGCAGAAGCTGAACGGCAAGCGCAGAGCCCAAGCCCCATGAACCGGTCGTCGACCGCCTCGCGAGTGAAAACCCAGTGTAGCGGGGGTCGTTGCCATACGGTGCCCCAAACCCGGTGGCGACTTTTGACGTGCAGCGGGAGGTCTGGGAGCCACCACTGGTGGTAGAAAAAAATCAGCCACAGACCCTCAGGACAGACGCCTGGGATAGGCTAAGCCTTTCTAGGCACGAGGGACGGATGGTGCCGAAGTGAATCTTGGGCCATTCGGGTTGGATCAATGGAAGGCATCGGAGGGCTATGTGGCGGACTCGCCACTCTCCGACATGTCAGCGGGTCGGGGTTGTGCCGTGCGGGGGGGGGGGCCGTAGACGCAACCCCTGCCTCAGGGATAGAGCCCCCGTTGGAGATGGGCCTGGGCGACCTTGTCGATACCCGACATCAAGGCCGCCATGCGCATCGTCGTCTGTTTCTCGACCGAAAAGTGCAGGGTCCTGTGAAACGCATTGGTGATGATATCCTGCAATCGGTCTTGAATATCTTTGGCCTTCCAGAAAAAGCGTTGGACGTCCTGTACCCACTCAAAATACGAGACGATGACGCCACCGGAATTGGCCAGAATGTCGGGAATGATGAAGATGCCATTCTCGTTCAGAATCCGATCGGCCTCCAGGGTCGTGGGCCCGTTCGCCCCTTCGGCCAGGATCCGGCAGCGCAACTTGGCCGCGTTGGCGGCAGTGATTTGTTCTGAGAGCGCCGCTGGTACCAGCACGGTGCAGTCCAATTGGAGAAGTTCCTCATTGGTAATGGGCTCGCCCAGGGTTATGTCGGGAAGCGGTTGCGTGTTGCTCCCGGTACCGTCGCAGGAGCTCCGGAATGTCGAGGCCTTTCGAATTGTAGATCCCTCCGGTTTCGTCGCTGACGGCAATCACCTGCGCCCCGGCCTGCTGCATGATCACGGCCGTGTGGGACCCCACGTTGCCGAATCCCTGAATGGCAACGGTCGTATCGGAGGGTTTGAGGTTCAGGTGCCGGAGGGCTTCCAGGGTGACATAGACCACGCCACGGCCTGTGGCCTCCTCGCGGCCCAGGCTCCCACCGATCGATAGGGGTTTCCCCGTCACCACACCCTGCACGGCGTAACCGACTTGCTGGCTGTAGGTGTCCATGATCCAGGCCATCACCTGTTGATCCGTCCCCACGTCCGGTGCAGGGACATCCTTATCCGGTCCGATCAACGGGAAAATTTCCGAGGCATAACGTCGGGTCAGGCGCTGTAGTTCACCGCGACTTAATCGCTTGGGGTCCACTTTCACGCCGCCTTTGGCACCGCCGTAAGGAAGGTCTGCCAGGGCGCATTTCCAGGTCATCCACATGGCGAGGGCTGCCACTTCGCCGAGGTTCACATCCGGATGATATCGAATGCCGCCTTTGGATGGACCACGGGCGGAGTCGTGTTGAACTCGATATCCGGTAAATACTTCCACGCGGCCATCGTCCATCTTGACCGGGACGCTGACGATCAACGACCGCTGCGGCAATTTCAGCCGTTCGCGCAGGTTGGGGTGCAGCTCCATCGTCTCCGCCGCTTCGTTGAATTGGGCCACGGCGAGGCGAAAAGTATGGGTATCAAGTTCCGTCATTACGTCACTCCTCCTGGCTGATTCGTGCGTTGACTGGACTGGTCTCCAGCGGAGGCGCCGGGGTTCTCAAAAAAGAGTCCAGACTCTCCGGCCCGATGGCATGCGTCCAGCTCAGATCGAATTGTTCGCCAAAGCTGGCGGTGATCCGCTGCTGAACCGCGTACATGTCCGGGACGGTTCCTAAGAGAGATTCCATGGAGGTGACCCGGCAGTCGGCAATGCCGCAAGGCACGATATGAGAAAACGGAGTCAGGTCCATGGAGACATTCAGCGCAAAACCGTGCGTGGTGATCCCTTGAGCAATGCGCACCCCGATAAAGGCGATTTTCGAAGGACGGCTCCCCCCGACCCACACGCCTGGCAGACGCTCGCGGCGATGGCCGGTAATGCCCCATTCGGCCAGTGTGGCGATGAGCATCTCCTCCAGCCGGTACACATACGCTTTGGGCCCCGCGCAGTAGTCGGGCAGGCGGAGGATCGGGTAACCCACGGCCTGACCCGGTCCATGATAGGTGATGGACCCGCCCCGTTCTGTTCGAATGATGGGAATGTCGGTGTGTTGCGCGAGTTCTTCCTCTCCGGGCCAATGGCCGTCCTGCGTCGTACGCCCGAGGGTAAAGACGGCAGGATGTTCCATGAGCAGCAGGAGATCAGGGCGGCGGTCGGCTGCCCGCTCGGCTCGGAAGGTACGCTGGAGATCCCAGGCGTGGCCGTAGGGCACTTGCCCGCAAAGGACGACGATGCCTCTGTGGGAAGGTTCCATGCGTCCCGGCGTGCTCGTCGCCAGGGCGGATGCTGTCGGTTCAGGATGTGCAAGGTTATTGAACGCCATCGTTACGGCTGTGTCGGGCTTGATCGCGAGACCGAGATCGTGGTTGTGCCGGTGTTCCCTTGTGCGGTGACCTGAAACACCATCTGGTCGCCCGCGCCCCAGACCGCGTGCCAAAAGTCCCCGATGTTGAAAATCTGACGGTTGTCGATTGCCGTGACCACGTCCCCGGACTGCAAACCGGCCCGGCCGACCGGTTTCGAGGGGTCTACCTGCAGGGCCAGAATGCCTCGATCACTCTCCAGGTCGAAACTCGCGGCGACGCTCGGGGTGACGGTCACGGGAATCAGCCCAAGATCCGGCCGCAGCACCGATCCGCGGACCATCATAGACTGAATGTGGGGAATGATGGCCTCCATGGCGATCGCGTAACTGATGGCCTGAGCGGAGGGAGCGATCGCCACGTTGATGCCGATGACCTGGCCGTACCGATCTACGAGCGGGCCGCCGCTGTTGCCGGGGTTGATGGCGGCGTCCGTCTGGAGCAAATCGTAGAGTGTCTCTCCTTCCGGAGTGAGGACGGACCGGTCAAGCGCGCTAATGACACCCACCGTGACCGTCGAACCACCTTTCAGCGCCAGCGGGTTGCCGATGGCAATGACGGTTTCCCCGATTTCGATGGGCGCGCGACGGTTCATCTCCGCAGCGACCAGGTCCGGCGCCGTAATCCGGACCAACGCCAGGTCGAGAAGAAAATCACGGGCAACCACCCGGCCGGGGGTGAGGCGGCCGGTTGACAGCCCCACCACCACGCTGGTCACTCCTTGCACCAGATGGTTGTTCGTGAGGATGTCTCCGTTGGAATTCAGGATGACGCCTGAGCCGGAGCCCGGGGGAGCTCCGTGCTGGGATCCGCCCGAAGGGACGCCGCGTGTGAGGACCGTCACGACCGAAGGACGAACCTTCGCCACCACGGCCGGCACCGACAATTCTTTTTGCGAGGAGTCTCCAGCCTTGGGCTGGTCCGAACTAAGGGATGGACTGTGAAAGACGGCCAGGAAAAGAGAGATGAGCCCCAGGGCCAGGAACCGCGTCCGGAAGCGATGGGTAGCAATGTGCCTGGGGGAGCCTGGTACCATGGGAGAACACGTTCCTCCGTCGACGCATTCTCTCACAATCCTGGCAGGCGCGAAAGCGCGCCCGACACAAGGCGGGCGAGATTACGATCCCGCCCGCCTTGCAATGCCGGGCCGTTGCATGCCGCTGTCACTTGAGGGCAGCAAACATCTCTTTGACGAACGGCGTCTTGAGCTTCTTGAGGGCTTTGGCTTCAATCTGGCGAATCCGCTCCCGCGTCACCGACAGATGTTGCCCGACCTGTTCGAGCGTACGGGCCTGATCCTCGCCGATACCAAACCGCAAGCGGATGACCGTTTGTTCTCGAGGCGTCAACGTGCCAAGAATTCGATCCATTTCCCGCGTAAGTTCCGTGCGATTCACCAGCGCATCCGGCGGAACCGCTTGATGGTCGGGTAACAGTTCACCGAGTTCGGTCCCGCCATCACCGACCCGGTGCTCCAGCGCGACCGGTTCCTGAAACGCCTGAATGGTTTCATGCAGGCGATCCGGCCGCATGCGCATGGTAAACGCCACTTCTTCCAGCCGGGGCTGGCGCCCCAACTGCTGGACGAGGCGACGGGACGTTCGCAGGATCCGGTTCGACGCTTCTGTTTGATGCACGGGGATCCGGATCGTTCGCGACTGATCGGCCAGCGACCGGGTAATACCCTGTCGAATCCACCAGGTGGCGTAGGTGCTGAATTTGAATCCCTTGCGGTGCTGGTACCGCTCGGCCGCCTTCATCAATCCAATGTTGCCTTCCTGCACAAGATCCAGCAGCGTGAGCCCGCGTCCGGTGTAATGTTTCGCGACGTTGACGACTAACCGAAGGTTGCAACGCACCAACTCGTCCTTGGCGGTTTCCAGGGTGATCCGGGAACTGTGCAATTGGGCCAGGGAAGCGCTCAGGTCCTTGTGCACGGACGCGCCGGATTTCCCACTGGCGGCGGCCTCCTGTCGCAGGTTCGTCAACGCAATATCCGCCTGGTTGAGCACGGTTGCTGAGAATCCGCTCAGGCGGCGCACGGTCTGCAATGTTTGCACATGTTCCGTGGTGGCGGGCGTCCGTTTCAGGCGGCCGGCGGTTTTAGCCGCCTGCTGCAGCGTCTGGCGAATTTGTCTGGTGCCGAGGTCGAGCTGCTTGGCCAAGGCGATTTCCTCGTCACGTTCGAGGAGTCCGCGTTCACCGAACGAACGAAAATATAAGGACTCTAAAAGAAACGGCGAGGAGGCCGACCGCGTAATCTTCGCAGGCACCTCTGCCTCAGGTTCTGTTTCCGGCTGATCGTCCGCCTCTTGAGCGATGCTATCCAGCAACCCGCTGGCTTCAGAATCGTCAGCATCGGGGTCAACCTGGGAGATCACCGTGGTTTCTGTATCGTCTTGAATCGCGAGAGCCTGTTTCATCGTCGTCACCCCTCTTCCCCATCTCGGGGAGGTTGGCTGTCTGGCGTTCGGAAGAGGCTTATCTGTACACACTACGTTGGAGACACGGAGCAGCAAAAAGGATTCACTCGATCACGGGCTTGCCTTGTGGCGTTATGAATACTACGGGTCTGACGGGGTTCTGGATTTTCACTCTTTCGAGATAAGGACGCGCGTCGAACTGTCAAGGCGCCGGACGTGGTCTTGGTGCGGTGGTGTGGTTGGACTCGTTCGCAGGAAGGCCTCGCGCGGCGTACGGGCCGTTCGGTTGAAAAAGCCGTCGGCAGTCTCCTAGAATGCCGAACTATGTCACAACTGAAAAACGGCGAGCGTGTACATCTGGTGGACAAGAAGGGCCGGCACTATGCCCTGACCTTAAAAGCCGGGGATATCTATCACTTCAGCGGCGAAACCATTCCGCACGATGAACTCATCGATAAGCCGGACGGCTCGATCGTGACGCTGTCAAAGGGGAAACGATTCCTGGCGTTGCGTCCGACCTTCGGGGAGTACGTGCTGAAAATGCCCCGCGGCGCGCAGGTGTTGTACCCGAAAGACCTGTCGTTGATTCCCATGTGGGCGGATGTCTATCCCGGAGCGAGGGTATTCGAGGCGGGTACCGGGTCCGGGGCGCTCACGATGGCCCTGCTGCGAGCGGTAGGGCCGACCGGGCTGGTGGTGACCTACGAAGCCCGCGACGATTTCGCACGAACGGCCCTGACCAACATCGAGCGATACATGGGGCCGGTTTCCACCCTGATGCCCTGTCGAAAGAACGCTTACGAGGGGATCGACGTGCTCGAAGACGGGCGTCTTTTTGACCGTCTGGTGCTGGACTTGCCGGAACCGTGGCAGGTCGTCCCGCATGCGGCATCGGTCTTACGCTCGGGAGGCATCTATTTGAGCTTCGTCCCGACGGTGCCGCAGGTCATGCAAACGGTCGAGGCGCTCGAACGGACCGCGGTCTTCGGCATGATCGAGACCTTTGAAACGCTGCTCAGAACCTGGTCGATCCAGGGACGCAGTGTTCGCCCGGACCATCGCATGGTGGCGCATTCCGGTTTTCTGACCGTGGCCAGAAAGGTGGAAGCCGGCTGGTGGTCGAACAGCACCAAGACGGCGGTGCCCGAGTCGGCAGTCGAGACGGACCACGAAGAGGGCGAAGGGGAGGAGCCGGGAACATGAATCGCTTACAGGGAAAGGTGGCCATTATTACCGGTGGCAACGCTGGAATCGGGGAAGCGATTGCGAAGCTCTTCGCGGATGAGGGCGCGTCGGTCGTCGTGACGGGCCGCCGCAAGGACGAACTCGATCGAGTGGTGAAGGGCATCGGGGTCAACGGCGGAAGGGCTCTGGCGGTCGCCGGCTCAGTCACGGATGAGGCCCACGTCAAAGAGGTGGTGGCGCAGACGACGCGCACCTTCGGAAAGCTGCACATTCTGGTGAACAATGCCGGAATAGGTGATTTTGGAAAGCGTCTGCATGAGACCGACGATGCCACCTGGCTGAACATGTTAGACATCAACCTGACGGGAGTCTTCAGGATCACTCGCGCGGCGGTGCCGGAAATCATCAAAAGTGGAGGCGGGGCGATCATCAATATCTCCTCGGTTGCCAGTTTAATCGGAATTCGCGGCCTGCCGAGTTATGCCGCGTCCAAAGGCGGGCTGGATTCTCTGACCAGAGCCATGGCAGTGGATTACGCGCAGGACAATATTCGCTGCAATGTGGTGAATCCCGGCTTGATCGATACTCCCATGGCGGCTCCGCTGATGGCGAATCCCGCTGCCCTCCAGCCGATCATGGCGCAGTACGCCATCCAACGACCTGGAAAGCCGGAGGAAGTGGCCAAGATGGTCCTGTACCTGGCCTCCGATGATGCGACCTGGGTAACCGGCGGGACGTTCCCTATCGACGGGGGCATGACGATCAGCAAGGGGTAGCCGGGCACGATCCGGATACAGGCAACGTTGCGCAGGACGTAAAAGGCATTGGCCATGGACATCACCGTTCAGACTCAGTGGTGCGGCATCATCGGCAATCCGGTGGAGCATTCGCTCTCGCCCGCCATTCATAATGCGGCCTTTAAGGAACTGGGCCTGGATCTCGTCTACCTGGCTCTTCGCGTGGAAAAGATCGGCGACGCGTTGAACGGGGTGCGGGCGCTGGGTAACGCGCGAGGGTTCAGCGTGACCATCCCGCATAAGGTCGCCGCGATTCCGTTTCTGGATGAAGTTGAACCCACCGCCAGGCACATCGGCGCCATCAACACCATCGTCGTCGAGGACGGCAAGTTAAAAGGGTACAACACGGATGCGTCCGGGGCGTTGCGCGCGCTGAAAGAGGGAGGGGCCTTGCTGGAAGGTCACCGCGTCCTGGTGCTGGGTTCAGGCGGAGCGGCGAGGGCGATTGCCTTCGCATTGGCCTCGGGGACCGGCATCGCGGGCCTGACAATTTTAGGCATCGAAGAGGCCGAGCGGCAGAAACTCGTGAAGGACCTGCGAGGGAAGACGGGGATTCCCATCGAGGAGGGACCGCTGTCGTTGGATATGCTGCGCAACTGGGTGCCGCACGTCCGCACCTTAGTCCACTGCACGCCGGTCGGCATGCATCCTCGCGTGGACGAGTCCTGTGTGCCGACGAACCTGTTCCGGCCGGAGTTGACGGTGATGGACATCGTCTATAATCCCCGCGAAACGAAATTGCTGCAGGAAGCCAAGGCCGCGGGATGCCGGACCATTTCGGGACTGGAGATGTTCCTGAATCAAGCGGTCCAGCAGTTTGAGCTCTGGACCAAACAGCCGGCTCCGGCCGATGTGATGCGCCAGGTACTGGAGTCGCGCTTTGGAGCCTGAAGCCCCGGCCCCTGCGAAGCCACCCTCGCAAACAGCCTCTCCTGCTGCGTTCCTGGATTCCCGTCAGAATCTTGTCTTGATCGGCTATCGCGGCACCGGAAAGAGCGCGGCGGGAAAGTTTCTGGCCCGCGAGCTGCGCCGGCACCTCGTGTCGACGGATGCGGAGGTGGTCCGGCGGGCGAAGCTCTCCATCCCCGAGATTGTGGAGACATTCGGGTGGGACCACTTTCGGGATTTGGAATCGGCAGTCTGCCGGGATTTTGCGGGGCGGGACCAGCTCATCATCGACACCGGGGGCGGCGCCATCCTGCGGCCTGAGAATGTGGAGGCCCTGCGACGCACCGGGACGCTCGTCTGGTTGACCGCGTCGGTCGAGACCATCGCGCGCCGCATCGGCGGCGATACGCAGCGTCCCTCATTGACCGGCACGAAGTCGTTTACGGAAGAAATTCGCGAGGTCCTGGCGGAACGGATGCCAAAATACCGGGCGGCGGCCCACCATATGGTGCCGACCGATGGCGTTTCCACGGCGCAGGTCGCCGCGCGCATCATGCAGCAGCTCTCGCACAAGCCGGCCGGATAACACCCCGGACAGGCGGCCGGCTCACGAGCGGGACGCCTGGCATTCTTGACAACGCCTGCGGAACAATGGTTCTTATACCGGCGCGCGCCCGTAGCTCAATTGGATAGAGCATCGGACTTCGGATCCGAGGGTTGGGGGTTCAAGTCCCTCCGGGCGCACCAGATAATCAATAGGTTGCATCTTTTCTTCCGTTTTCTCCTCTTGGCTGGTCACGGTTTTGGTCACGGTTCCAGCCAGACTTCCTCGATTCACGGCGTCCCGAAGATGTCCTGGGGCGAGGTGGGCATATCGGAGCGTCGTCTCAATATCGCGGTGCCCGAGGATCTCCTTCACCGACACGAGATCGACCCCTGCCATGACACGGCGACTAGCTGCGGTATGTCGGAGTGAGTGCCAGCACGCCCCGGTAATCCCCGCTCGACGCAGGCCAGGCTCAAACGCGCGCCGGAGGAAGGCCCGGCTGTCCATCGGGTGAGTCACGTCCTTTAATCCTGGAAAGACCCACGCCGATCGAAGGAACGAGTCAAATGACCTCAGAATCGGTCTTGGCTCCTTCGCTCAAGGGCACATGCCGGGTTTTTCCTCCCTTCGGCATGGGGAGGGTCAGGACCTCGTTCTCCAAATCGACCTGGTTCCACCTGAGCGAAAACTGTTCTCCTCGTCTCAGACCCCGTCTCGACGGCGAAGGCCACCAATTTCCACTCCTCCGGGGTCATCACGCCCCTCAATCGGTCAAGTTCCTCACTGGTCAGGAATCGCGTCCGGTTCGCTTCAGGGAAGAACTTGAGGCTGGAGACTGGGTTCTTGGTGAGCTTGTCGTCTTTGACGGCTAACATCAGCACATGACGAAGGAAGGCAAAATGCCGGTTGATCGTGGCATCCGCCCACAGTCGTTGCGGTTCCTTCTTGCTCACCTTCATTTTGGCTCGCATTCTGGCCTGAATGCGCCGGAGATCGTCTACTGAAATCTGGGTGAGCACGCGATTCCCGATGAGCAGCGACCAGCGTCGCCCATAGAGCACTTCACCTGGCTTGTTGCGGTTGACAGATCCTTCGAGATAGCGATTGATCCACGCCCGAAGCGTAATGTCCTTTCGAGGGGCGAATTTCTCCGGGAAAAATGTCCCTTCCCGAATGTCGGCCTTCAATCGGCCATACAGGGCCTTGGCCTGTGATTTCGTATCACACCGAAACCAGCGCTCCCGACCGTGGACGTAGAGGCGCACCCACCAGCCTTCACGGCCTTTCCGCTGCGTGATGCCTCTATCCTTTCCCGCTTTTCTTGCCACGATGGCTCTCCTTTCGCTCCCCGGTCTTCTGGGCCTCGCGCCACTTTCTCGCCGCGACTCGGTTCTGGCAGCGCGGCTGGCAGTATACCTGGTCGCGCCGGATGGCTAAATAGATCGTCCGCACTCGGGGCAGCGACGAATGTAGTCCCCGGACTGGACCAAGAGGTGCACAAAGCGGTACTCAAACTCCTTCGCCTTGCGCTTCGCGCTCACGAAGATTGTTCCGGTCTCGTCGGAGAAGCTGCCCGGCGATACTCACGACCAGGGTGAACTGCGGAAAGGTGAAGGCGGTGTATCGCTTCATGCCAATAGAGTTCCAACTGCTCCAGGACGGCGGCCTGAATCTCCTGGGCTTCTTTGCGACTGGGAATCGTCTGATAGTTCTTCGCGTTGGGCACCGCTTCCACGCTCCAGCCACTTTCGGGGGCCACCATCCCACCGTATCGGTCTCCCGTCTCGTCGACAAAGGCCGCGACCTCAAACGCTACCAGCGTCCATTCCGTGGGCGTCAGAGTTTCTAGATCGACCTGTAAAAAGCGGAGCACCCACCCGACGGCGCCATCCGGCATCGTGCGGATGCGCTCGATGGCTTTCTGATACTCCTGTTGGAATTCCTGCTCGGCCTTCCCCTGTGCGCTCATGCCTTCGGCTCCTTTCTCATGCCGAACCCTCCCCGTATTCCTGATCCCAACACCACCGAAAAAAGTGTCGTGCGGAAGGGCCGTCTCCACCTGAATTTGTTTGGCAAGTGTACCTCCGCACTTGATAATGGCTGTCAAGAGTCATCACGCCTAAAAAATAAGACGCGTGATCATTTTCCAAACCATTCTTCCAAGGAGGTGCCCGATGGTCCCAGTACAAAATTGATCACCATTCGAGAAGCGGCCGAACCGGTTAGGTCTGAAGGAAAGCACGATCAGGAAATACATCCTGAAACGGCAGATCGCCTATGTGAAGCCGTCGGTGCGAGCGGTGCGGATTCCCATCGAGGAATTGGAACGGATTCTCTCTGCCGGTCTGAGGCCGGCGATCCCTCAGGGGGAGGGTGCCCGATGAGCCGCTGGAAGGAGTTTCGGCGCGAACCAGTCGCCGGCGAATGGAGCAGGAAGCAGAAGCGGGGCTATCACCGCGTCCGGTCGCTCCTGTGGTTCTGGGAGTCCCATCAGTTCCAGGTGCTCTGGGTCACGCTGTCTACGGCAGAAGGCGGGGATGCGGAGAAGCTCACCTATCACCACAAGCAACTGCGCCAACGGATCGAACGCCAGCTCGGCTTTGCAGGGTTGGAGTATTACCAGGTGCGGACAGATGAAGGGCATGGCGTGCTCCATATCTTCTGGGCCTGGCGGGTGCCGGATGGGGAACGCGCTCGCCGGTTCTGGATCTCGCAGGAATGGCTCTCGTCACAATGGGAAGCCCTCCACGGGGCTCCGGTGGTCTGGATCAAGGCCTACCAGCCCAGCCATCGCTCAAGGAACCGGTTGAGTCGCTACGTCATCAGCCAGTACGTCCAGGATCAATGCTGGCTACGTGAATATGTGTTGGTCGTGGAAACGGTCGCTTGGGGTTCCCCATCGGGAAGATGTGGGAAGAGATGCGGAACCAATGGCAGACCCAGAATGTCTACCGACGCATACGGAAACAGATCGAAGTTCCTCGCATCGTCTTTCTCAAGACCTGGGAGGATCTGCTGTCTGGGCACCCCATCTGGTTCAGTAACACCATTCTCCAACTCGTCCTGGGCAAAGGCCTCGTCTGGAGTCCGCTATGAAGAGCCCCCCATACCTGTGTCATCCAAATTAACAGTCTGTTGGGCCTCACGTGTTGCGGCAAGCCTGCCACGCTCTATGACCGGGCCAGAAAGGACTGGATTTGCACGGAACATCATCGGGAGCGTCTGTGCGAGTTCTGTCAGTGTGAGCGGGCCTGGGGGCGCGTACAGATGCGCTCTCATCTCTATGCCGCGCCCTGTGAGGTGTGGCTCTGTGCGTCATGTGCGGGAATACGGGACGGTAGGACCTGAGATCACGGCGGCCTGCTCTCATCAATCTCACCCTGTCACCCGTCCATTATCCTAACGGGTGAGAGGGGAATAGGGTGACCTCATCCTACCAGATGGCGGCGATGCGTCAGCTTGGCCGTCCATCTGCTCTGTCGATACCTCGTTGCGTGAAGGAAAAGAATGAATGCAGACTAGGAGGAAAGAAGTCACGCAGGAAGCTTACCCCAAGGACCCGCCGGCCGCTCCGGACCAATCGGACCGGACGGCCGGGGGGTTCGGGGGCAGAGCCCCCGCTTCACTTGATTCATATGGTCAAAGTAGGAAACTTGGCTACGGTGTTTAGCGGGACCACTTCACTCTGATCCAACTCGCTGCTGACAAGCCCGATGCCGACGGCTTCTCTCGAAGCACGATCGAGCTTCTAAAGCCTGTCTATAATGGCGCGAGTTTAGTGAGAATAAGGGTTAAGGGACAACCAGTACGCTTGACGGGATTCTCCCTTGAACAGATGTGGATCGAAATGCCGCTAGAAAACTGTAGAGAACTGGTGTTTAAAACATCCCCACCCCCAGAAACTAAGGACCGTGATCGAGGACCGAAAGCTAATTAAACCGCCGTCCCCGCCAAGCGGATTGCCGTAGAAATTGGTTTGAATGTCACAATCTTCCTGGAGAGGATGGAGAGGTCAATACACCGGCCGCTCAGGTCCACCATCACTATCTATACTCTCCTCTGCGTGCCATCAATAAAGCAGCGGAAGAAACCTATTAGTACTGTCCTGATCTCTGACTCCTCCGTATTCCCAAATCACCGCTAACATTCGTACCTCATACCTGAGACCTTTGTTGATCCTTGCCTGGTGATCAACTCGTGCCTGACTCTGAAACTGGCGTACGACTTGTAGCCGTGGTTCAGCGAACAAGATGCGCAACATCTAAATAACGCTCAAGGTCCATCGGTTCCATCCTCTAGACGCACTCTGTTCGGTATCTCTTTAGATACGACTAGTATCTCTTTAGATATACTCTGAAATTTTTCGCATTCATGACTATTCGCTTTTTTAAACTGGCACGCAGAAACACGTGGCATGTGGTTTGCTCGTACTAGTATAGTAGCCGCAAGTTACGCACATTCAGCAGTCACCTGCAATGGAGGTAACAGTGAAAGCCATCTATAACAAGAGATCTTATGTATCGGCAGTAGGGCTAACGTTGGGATGGCCATTCCTTTTGGCCTCAACAGCCGTGGCGAGCGGGTATGAAGAATGTAACCAAATACTCACCCAGGACATCTTTAACAAGGTTCTAAAAAGTGATGTAAGCACCGCGTCAGCGTCGGAGGCATACCAGTCGGCATATTTCAAGTCGAACGCCACAGCGGCATACAATGAATATAAGACGGCACATAAAGAAGCGCAGAAAAAAGGGACAAAGCTTGAGGTTGGAGGTAACTACGGTCCGATTGGTGCGAAGATGGGCCTAGAGTTGACCTCCGAGAAACTCGTTGAAAAAGAAGAGTTCGAGAAGGCATTTAACAGTGTGCAAAGTCAGGAGTCGGGATCGCAATCCTCTAGTTCCTCCTCAGCTCAATCCCTTGTAAATACATATGCTACATATGTCCGAGACCCTGTAACCGTGTCTGCATGGAAAGATTGCGTCTCTCGGACGAAGGACACTAACCTCTACGCGTATGCAAGCCGTGATGGGAAGCGTACATATGTAAACGTTATGTGGGTTCCGGGCGCCTTGGCTGGCATGCTACCTTCCATTCCAATAAGCTTCGTAACGCACGACTCGGACATTGTAATTGAAGCGAAATCAGTAGAACAAATCGCAATAGGGAGCGGTCGGAATTTTGTGGTGACTTGTAGCAAATCTTGCGACAAGGGCTTTCTGGTTACTGTCAACGGGAGCCTGAAAAATTCCACCGGCGCTCTCGGAGGCTCTTTCACTGCCACTGTGCAGGTACCTCCTAAGCGGTTACCTGTTCCGAAGGCTCCGGGAGTAGTAGCGTCCGTAGATCACACATACATTTATGGGATCAATAACAACGGTGAAATGTTCTGGTATGAAAACGATCGACAGACTGATGATAGCCTTGAATGGGCCAGCGATGAGGGAAAGCTGGTCGGAACAGGGTGGAACTTTGATCAGGTCTTTTCCGGCGGCAATGCGGTTATTTATGGGGTCAAGGATAACGGCGATTTGCTGTGGTATCGCCATGACGGGCGAAACGACGGAACGATGAAATGGTCTCCCCAATCTCGATCGAAGGTAGGCGATGGATGGCATTTCAAGCAAATATTTTCGATCGGCAATGGTGTCATCTACGCTATTAAGGAAAATGGCGACGTGTACTGGTATCGCCATGAAGGGCGAAATGACGGGAGTCTAAGATGGGCCAAAAATTCTGGGCAGCGAGTGGCCAGTGGGTGGGATTTTAAGCAAATTATTGCTGGCGACAACGGTGTGATCTATGGCGTCACTGACAACGGCGACGTACTTTGGTATCGCCACGAAGGATGGAATGATGGTGGCTCGAGTTGGGCAAAAAAGTCCGGAACCAAGGTAAATTCTGGATGGAACTTCGAGAAAGTCTTTTCAATCGGCGGCGGTGTCATCTATGGCGTCAAAGATAACGGCGACTTATTTTCATATCAGCATGAAGGACGGAATGATGGTAGCCCGAAATGGGCACCCAGCGATGGACAAAAAATGGGTGACCGCTGGAACTTTAGGCAAGTCTTTGCGGGAAAATAGGACCTGATTCAGGCACATCCACAGAGTCCAGTGATGGTCTTTGAGAGGATTATGTGACGCTAACCATGAAACTTCACTGAATTGGACACGACCACCTCGGGAATTGATGACTGGGACGCCATCCAAAATCACAGGGTATCTCAGAGTTCAGACGATCACGACCACAGACATGACAAAGTAAACTCACCGCTGGACTCAGATCGAGTCCGTCCGATCTTGTTTACCTTTCACAAGCCGAGTTGCAGGAGATACCAATGTTTGTACGATTCTATTTGATGATGGGAATCTCTTTGGTGTTTTTCTGTCAGGCGACTCCGTTACTTGCTGAAAATGTCCTCGAGTGGAAGGGTTTTAAAGGGGACAATAAGCTAAAAGATGCAGCCAACCTCGATTCCGCTCACATAAAGCAGGGAGATCGGGGACCGCATGTCAGCAAGATACAACACTCTATAAAATTCCTGGACTCCGCTTTCATCAGCCAAGAAGAAATGGACACACAAACATATGGTCCATCAACGGCTAAAGCTGTGCTGGGCTACAAAACTTCCCGAAAGATTATTAACCAGAAATACCAGTCAAAACCTGACAGCATTGTAGGGAAAATGACTATGGTGGCCTTAGATCGCGAGATGAGCCAAAGAGCCATGGAACGCTTTGAAGATCTCAAATTCCCTGCAGCAATGGAACCTTTCCCAAGTAACGAGGCGAAAGCTCCAGACGGCTTTTCTATCCCAATTCCCAAAACCATTACACGTTCTGGCAATATTATCTCTCTCCGGGGAGCAAGAGTAACAGTGACAATGGGGCCAGAACGCGCCAGTTCATGTAAATATCGCATGGTGATTGATAATGTTCCTCCGGAGACTCACAACGACGCGCAACTAGCAAGTGAAGCAGCAGACCATCTGGTTGAAGAAGCCGCGTGGGCGGTAATACTTGATAAAGCAGCAGCCGCTATCACGTTTGGTTCCACAAAAGTAGGCATCGGTGTATCAGCAGCAGCAGCTTTAATTGTACCATCTCCAATTCTCCGAGAAATTGTGTGGCATGCTGATGTCGATGGGAGGAAGGTTTGCTACCTATTGGTAACCCAGTAATCTTACCTCACCGTAGTTTTCAGTTGAAGCCCGCGATCAGCCTGATAGCTACAGATGACACTAGCTTGAGAAGCCGTTTTAAGGCGAGGGTAAGAGGTTCAATAACTTCGGGCCTATCGAACAGCTCTAAAGGCGTTGATAGGAAAACTGTAATGTTCGACATGAGAACAGCTCGGGGAGCCATTGCTTTCATCGAACCATTTGAGGCGGAGTCATTTCAAATCAAGCGTTGCTATTTCTGCTCGCGATGACGCTTAAGGCTTAGGTTGAACAAGAGGCCGGCCTGTAGGTATCAGCGACTAGCAGCATTTGCGCCATCAAGCTATACTATTGGATAAATGGGGTCGAACCCGATTCGTGGAATTGCTCTATCAATTGCCCTGCGCACTTGTTCCCAGCAATCGCGAGTTGCTGCACCATAAATATCATGCCCCATTCGGCTTGTTCTCGCCATTCGGACCGTACGTCCAGTGAACCAACAGAGCATTGACCCTGCCAAACCACCGTGGAGTCCTTGAGTCGAATGAGACGGGCACGTGCCTGATAGTAGAGGTTGAACTTCTTGCCCAAGACGTTAAACATGCCAGCGTCGGATATCCACAAGCTTGACACCTCAATGTTGAAGGGGTCGCGCTCGTGTAAAAATGCTTTACGTGATGTAAAGTCCAACACATAGCCATCACCGAAGGTTTCCCCTAACTCTGTTATTCCCTCTCGAATGCAACAAGATCGCGTTAATGACCACCGGTGTCGCCACACCACAGGTATGGGCACGGATCGTATATTGGTAAGACCGGCTTGAGCCATCAATTGGGAAGACACCTGCTCTTTTATGATGTCGATAGGGTCTGATAAAAGCAGTCCGTGCGTGGAAGCTAGACCTGGTGCATAGGACACAAAAATACCGTCGCCCTGGCGCCAATGGACTGCTTGAATCAGTGGGATGTGCTGGAGCTCAGCCCTCTGCTGGTCCGATAGATTAAGCCGCCCAGTTCCCCCTATACATCCAAGCGTGCTCACTATGAAAAGGACGACAATCAGTCGCAATGCGATTCTAAACATCAGATTTCCATGTACGAGGGTGTGAAGCATCTGGTGGAGATCGGAAAACGGGGCAGTCTTGAGCTCGAGTCACAGTTGTGGAACGGCCCGCTAGCAGATGTTTCACAGCTCGGGTAGTCGCACGCTATCCCTCAACATCCTAGTTAAATGGATGAATAATGCTAGGGAAAGTTGTAAATGGTCGTGCGGCGCCATCTGGGAGATTTTCCCGAGCACGATCGGCGCGTCCGGTTTAGTCTAGGGATTGAGCCGTTTCGATGATCAGGTAATTCTTTCGGGAGGAGGTCGCTCTATCGCTAACAGCATAGAAGATGGCCGTCGCGATTGGGTCGAAAGCCGGAAAGCTCTTGATCCGCTCTATGGGCAATCCGGTTCACACGGAAGGAGCATATTGGACGGCATTCTCGGTCACGGTTTTGGTCACGGTTCGGTCCCGGTTTTGGCCCCGATTGCTAATCTACCCTCATCGTCACTGGTCGCACCGTTGAATGCTCTAATCGATTGATTTGCAAAACTAAAATCACGTTCTGTCACCACCAATCGCTGTCAGTCTCTATGTCACTTTGTGAGCCTTCGGATCCGAGGGTTGGGGGTTCAAGTCCCTCCGGGCGCACCATATAATCAATCGGTTGCATCTCCCCATCTCGTTTTCCCTCTTCACCGGTCACGGTTTCAGCGGGACTGCTTCGACTCACTTCGTCCCGAAACTGCCTCGTGGAAGGCGGGCGTATCGAGCGGAATCGGGCGTCCTGCTGCGGGTGGGCCTGGTGACGGTGGCTGAACGATTGACCGGCCTGGCCGATCAACTTGCGCTCTCAAATTCAAGACGCCAGCCGGAATGGGGAGGATCGGAAGGGTGCAGCTTGTGCAGCCGATCCTGCCTCTTTTGTGCTCTGCCGGACCGCGTCAGGATCGACGCAACACACCTTCCAATCTGTAGCATCCGTGAGCAGGCGTCGGTAGACAACGCTCCGCGTGGTTACGTAGAGTCGCCCGGATTCATTTTTCTCAGGGTTGACTCGTGCATCTCTCACATCGCTCCCTCCATGTGCTTCGTCGATCGAGCCGGGCTTCCAGCCTGCTGGTCCTGATCGCCTGCCTGCTCATCGGCATCCGGTCCGTGGCGGGATTCGTCTGCTACACCTGTTTCACGGATCTCGAGCGCCCCCTGTCGAGGAGTTTCCACCTCCATGCCGGGGGAGACGCGAACCCGTGCCACCACGGCAGGGTCGACGCCAGTCCGCTGAAGCAGTGGGCCTGCACCGTCACGCAGGACGATCCGGGCTATGTCCTGCCCGAGATTCCCCGGCTGCCGGTCGTCGGGTCGCTCTCCCTGCCGCTGATCCTGCTGCTGGTCTACTATCGAAGGCGCTTTCCGATCCCCGCCATCGGGCGGGGCCCTCCCGTCCTCGCCTCCTGATCTCAACACACCACCATTTTGAACCATTACGAGCCGGACACCCGCTGCGTCCGATGGGGTCTGTGTGATGCCGCCGGTCCTGCCTGGGGCTTCGAGGCGATGCCTTGGCCCAGGCCCGGTCCACGCGGAGCCTCGGGCCCGGCTGCAATGAGCCCGGCTTTCGCGACGTCTGCGCGCCATGCGGCCGTTGTCCGCAGGAGAGGAATTCATGTCGATGTCATCCGTCCGTCTGTCCCGGTCCCTCCGCCACAGCGATCACCCGCGCTCAGGTCCCGGGCATTCATGGGCCACGCCGATAGCGGGCGCCGGAAGAATGCTGGCCGCGCTGCTCTGCCTCGCGACCTTCACCGCCTGCATCGGGCCGCAGAAGCCGCCGCTCGCGCCGGAAACGCAGGAAGCTCCGCCTCCGGATGCGGAAGCTGCCAGCCCCTCACCGCCAGCCGGGCCGGTCGAACCCGACGCGCCGGTGGGACTTCCCCTGCCGCTTCCCCCCGCGCCCGACCGTGAGCGGCCAGCCGGGCCTCCTTCGCCGACGGCATCGGACGTGCCGGTCGTGGATGTCGAGCCGGTGCATGTGACGGCGCAGGCCGAGACCTATCAGGTCACCCATGCCACCACGGCGACCAAGACCGATACGGCCATCATGGACACGCCGATGTCGGTCAAGGTCGTGCCTCAGCAGGTCATGCTCGATCAGCAGGTCGTCCGGGTCGATCAGGCGCTCAAGAACGTCAGCAGCGTCATCAGCGGGGCGGAAGGCGATATGCAGTTTAATGTACGCGGGTTCGACCAGTTCAATTTCTACCGCGACGGCTACCCGTTCCAGAGCCAGTGGTTTCACGCGGAGGACCTCACCAACATCGAGCAGGTGGAGGTCCTGAAAGGGCCGGGCTCCATCCTTTATGGACGGACCGAACCGGGCGGCGTCATCAATTTCGTCACCAAGCAGCCGCTGGACCAGCCCTCCTACAGCCTGCGCCAGCAGGTCGGATCCTATGGATGGTATCGCACCAACGCCGACCTCACCGGCCCTCTCACGGAGGATCGCCGTGTGTCCTACCGGCTGAACATCGGCTATCAAACGAACCACACGTTCCAGGAATTCGGCAGCCAGGAGCGGCTGATCGTCTCGCCGCAGGTGCGATGGAGAATCACGGACCGGACCACCTCCACGGTCAAATACGAGTACAGCGATATCTCGCTCAACGGACGCGGCAACGTTCCCCTGTTGGGCAATCGCCCCGCGCCCATTTCACGGGAGCTCAACCTGGGTGAACGATGGAACCTGCAAAACGACCGGTATCACCTGGTCTCGGTGTTGACGGACCATGCCTTCAACAAGGCCTGGACGCTCCGCCATCGCTTCAATTTCAGTCATCATCAGTTGACGATGACGGGTCAAAACGTCACGACGGCGGCGGCCAACGGAGACGTGAGCCGGTTCTTCTTCGCGCAGAATACGGACGGGAAAGACTATACGCGCAATTTCTTTAATGCCCTCGAACTGACGGGCCGCCTGTCGACAGGGCCGGTCAAGCACACCCTCCTGTTCGGGGGAGATTACTTCCAGAGCGACATCCGGGCGACGATGGCCTTCTCGCCGGCATTGGATGCCGGGATCAACCTGTTCAACCCCATCCATTCGGCGGGGCCGCCGGTGATCCAACCGGGAGACGTGACGACCTTCAATTGGTCGCTGCCCTGGTTCGGCCTCTACGCGCAGGATCAGATCGAGTTGCCCTACCATATCCATCTCCTGGCCGGACTCCGGTACGACAACGCGAAGACCTCGACCGCGAATGAGAACCTCGGCGTTCGAACGGACCGGATCAAGGATACCAACGACCGGATCTCACCGCGTGCCGCCTTGTTGTGGCGGCCCATTTCGGAGTTGTCGCTCTACGGCAGTTACACGGAGAACTTCGGCGCGTCGAACACCTTCACGGCCGCGAGTCTCACACCGCTTCCGCCGCAGACGGCCCAGCAGTGGGAGCTGGGGGCGAAGACGGAACTCTTCGGCGGGCGGTTTACCGGCACCCTCGCCTATTTCAACCTGACCAAGCAGAACCTGCCGGTGTTTTTCCCGACTGAAACCAGGGCGGTCGGTGAGGGGGAAAGCCGGGGACTGGAACTGGATGTCAGCGGAGAGATCCTGCCCGGCTGGAGCGTCATCGGCGCCTATTCGTACATACCCTTCGCCAAGACGACCAAGGACGATCCCGGCCTCGGGACGATGGGAAAGCGCTTGAACAACGCCCCGGTCAACAGCGGCAGCCTCTGGACGGTCTATCAATTTCAGCAGGAGGACCTGCGAGGACTCAGGGTGGGAGCCGGGGTACAGGGGGTCGGCGAACGGCAGATCGGCTTCGGCGAAACGGCCCAGGCCCCCGGGTACGTGATCGCCAACGCGATGGCGAGTTATCAGTGGCGGGTTGGAAGGGTCAAGTACATTGCCCAGCTGAACGTGGATAATCTGTTTGATAAGACCTACATCGGGCACATCTTCTTCTATGGGCCCACGTATTACGGCATGCCCCGGTTTTATACGGGCTCGATCCGCGTGGAGTTCTAACCGGGCCATGCTTGAAGACGCTTCCATCGCCACCGGGTCGCATCGCTTAGGAGGTACGTCCTGAATCTATACGGGTAGAGCCGTATCTATCATCGCTGTTCGCTGTCGGTCTCCAGGGCACCCGGTAGGCCTTCGAACCTGGGAGCGGGCGTCAAAGTTTCTCCGGTCGGACCACGGCTCTTGCCGGCCAACCGGGCAGCCGTCCCCGGTCGAATGGTTCGCCGGGCGAGTAGCCACCCCGTTTCCAAAGGCCGTCCGATTTGGTATGCATGGAGATGCTCTCAAGAGGATCCCCTGCGGCTGCACTGTGCCTGCTCGTCGGGTCGTTGTTTGCCCTCGTCGTTGGGTTCTACCGGCTGCAAGGTAACGGGGCGACATTTTTTTCGACGGGTTGGACATGGGTGATTCTAATCATCCTTGTCAGCCTCCAGGTCTTCGCTGGCTACTCCCTCGTCTGCCACTCCCGGCATGCAAGACGAACCGGCTCGAAAGAATGTCGATTCGTCCTTTGGACAGCGGCCGTTGCCCTTGTCTTGTTCTTCCTGATTGGAGAGGTGCTGCTACGAGTCGTTGCGGAGGAGACTCCGGAGGGACCTCTCCTGGGAAATGTCACCTTGTTGCCGAGAGACTGGACAAGCGTAGTCAGCTATCGCCGGTCCCTTTGGGAGAGGACCTCGCGGGAATATGGCGTCTTTGTCCCGGATGAGGCGCTTGGGTGGACGGTCGGTCGCAATCGACAGGGCGTCGGGCCGTACGGCGAAACGTACCTGAGCAACGAAGACGGGCTGCGCACCGGGCAGAACGGGCCCACCATAAAGAATGATCCTGCCGGCCTTCGGATCGCCATTCTGGGAGATTCCTATACGTTTGGCGAAGACGTCAGCTACGGAGACACGTGGGGACATCAGCTGGAAATGCTGATGGGGCCTGGAACTCAGGTGCTCAATTTCGGAGTGCCTGGCTATGGCATTGATCAGGCCTACCTGCGGTATCTTCGCGACGTGCGGGACTGGCATCCCCATGTCGTCATCCTGAGTTTTATAAGCCACGACTTGGTGAGAAGCGGGATGACCTATTATTGGATCGGTTTTCCGGGAGCCGCGGTTCCGGGAGCCAAACCCCGATTTTCCTACGTAGACAACCAACTCACCGTGCTCAACTACCCGCTGCCTGCTCCGGAGCGGATTTATTCCACCCCGGCCATCGAGGACCTGCCCTTTGTCCGGTCTGACAGCGCGTATCGTCCAACCGACTGGGATCGGCACCTCTATCAGTATTCGTATCTCTTGAGATTCGCGATTTCCTGGAATCCTCCGCAGCTGTCGTCGAGCTACGAACTCGACCAAGACGTTCAGCGGATTGACGAACGGATCCTTCAGGCGTTTGTCCGCGATGCAGCGGCGGCGAAGTCTCGTCCTCTGGTCGTGTTTCTCCCCGAGTACCGGGAGTTTCGAAACGCATCCGGACCGCTTTCAAAACGTGATCGTCTTGGAACGCGCGTGGCTCAAGCAGCCGGCGTAGAATTTCTTGATCTGACAGCCTGTTTGGAGACCGTCGACAACCACGATCGTTTTACGTCCGGATGGCACTACACGCGGGCGGCCAATGCGGCTGTGGCGCACTGTCTCCACAGAGGTTTGACGCGAAGCAATGCTGTGATGAGGCAGCAGGAGCCGCGTGCCTCTCGTTAGCCGAATATTTCCCGCCACCTGGATGATAGTTGCCTCCTATAAAAGATCTGTTCCATCGGATATTGCACCACCTGCCGGAGGCCTGGTTCATAAGCCATTGAATTGATTGGTCGAGGCCGCCGTCGTGGCGTCGGGCAGGGCTGCGCGTGCCGAATGCTATAGTTGTAATGTCAACACAGGTCACACCCCAGCACGAAGGAGCATGGTTCATGAGGTATTCTGGCGCATCGCAATTGATCGTGGGCGGCATGGCAGTCGTCCTTTTAACGGCAGCCGGATGCAGCAGCATGAAGTGGTTTCAGTCGGGGTCGGATGAGGGGGCTGTCGCAGGGGCCGGGCAGCCGGGGTCCGAGGGCAGGTCTGCGATGAAGGGTGGCCAGGCAGGATCGGGTGACCTGTCCGAAGGAGCCACTCGCGGCTCAAATGGCGGTCTCGCAGGGGAAGAACAGATGCACGGCGGGACCTATCCTTCCCTCGGGCGGCAAGATGGCGCCGGTGAAGCCGAGGGCGGTCGATTGCGAGGCATTTCCCCTCTGGTGAACGGTCAGATTTCCGGCGAGGAACGACTCAGTCGGAGCGGCATGGGCGGCATGTCATTGTCAGGTGACCGGGACGAGCAGTGGCGCGCCCAGGTACGCCAGGAAGAAGCTGCGGCGATGGAAGCGGGCCTCAAGGATGTGTTCTACGGGTATAACCAATATAGTGTCTCAGAAAATGACGGCATCGCGTCGCTGACGACCAATGCCGGCTGGCTGAAAGAGAATCCCACGTCACTCCTCAAGATTTCCGGACATTGCGATGAGCGTGGCAGCCATGACTACAACCTCGTGCTCGGAGAAAAACGAGCGAAGGCCGCCAAGAGTTTTCTTGTCGATCTGGGTGTGAGCCCGAAGCAGGTGGCAATCATCTCCTATGGCAAGGATCGCCCGTTCTGTGCCGACCATGACGAAGTCTGCTATCAGCAGAATCGGCGGGGTCATATGATGTTGCGCAAATAGGCGAGAGGTCCCGGCGCCTTCCCGTGAGTGGGCGCCGGGGCAAAGTTAGCGCGCTGGTGGCTAATTCGGACCATCCGGCCTTCTCCCAATCCCGTCCTCCCCGATGACTTGCATCCGTCAGACACTCCTCGCTATGAGTTGAGGATGCCCCCATGCCGGGAGGCCCGATAGGCCTCGTGACCCTGCCTTGATCGCTACCGCCGATCCCTTCCCAGTATCCTAGGGTGACAATGCTCGCGAGCTTGTGGTATCTGAGCCACAGCAGGTGACAGCCTTTTCGACGCCCATCTCGTACGAAGGAGTGTAATTGTGAACCAGCGCTTTGGGATTACCGTGAAGTTTCTCATTTCCGCCGACTCCCCAGAGGAGGCCGAAGAGATCATTGAGTCGGCTTGTGAGAAGATGGCCGCCTCGATCCATGAAGGCGACGTCAGTTACGAAGGCATCGAGGACATAGAAGAGGAAGATGAGTAATGAAGCCCCTGGTCCTTTCCGCGTCGGGTACGCCCGGCATCCGGACTCGCCTGTGGCGTGGAGAGGATAGGGTGAGGGTTGCATACGCGGTCAGGCCCCGCCGGACAAACAGTGGAAGGCCATAATGGATCCCGTCAGCTCCACCGAAACCGATATTCGCCCGCCGGGTTTTCTGAACCGGATCCATCAGTCCAACAAGCAATATCTTCCGCAGTGGCTCGGGGTTCCGGCGCACATTCACCACCTCGCCTACCGGATGGCCAATCCGCCGGTGGAGCGGCCCAATAGCCGTCGCGAGTTTCAACACCTGCTTCAGGCTCTCGAGATTTCCGAGGGCGCCGTCGAGGAGCGATTCGGCTACGGATTCAAAGTGGCGTCGAATGGAGACCGGCTGGTCGTGGTCTGGGAAGCCCACACGGAATATTACAGCTACCAGGTGTGGCATGTGGGCAGCGAGGCGACGAGGGAGCTGGATTTCGGCCCGATTACGTTTCCCGGGTATATGATGCCGCTCTGCCCGCTCGGTCTGCGCGTGAATGCCCTCGACCTGTTGTGTCTGCCTCAGGAGTTGCCGCTTGAGCAGGAGCTTCCCGCTCGACTGCCCGGTGCCACGGTTTATGGCAGCCGTATCCTGAGCGACGACATCGTGGCTGTGACCAGCTTCACGCCGGATGAGCATGACCGGGAACGGTATCTGATCTGTTCGACATCGGAGCAGTCGCTCAGGCAGCAGGTCGCGAAAATTGTCGACACGATCGTCGCCATCGAAAATTATTACCATCTGGTCATGTTGCCGATGAAGGCGTTTTCACGCGCCGTCGACCAGATTCACGATTACGAGCAGCGACATCTCTACCAGAGGGCCGTCTTGATTGAACAGCTTGGCGAGACCCCGCCCCAAACCATGCAGAAATGGTTGACGGTGTTGACTCAAGATCTGCTGCAAGTCAGCCGGTTGGCCGAGTCGATGCGGTATCGGCTGTCCGCGTCGGTGCCCTACGACCGGATCGTTCAGAGTAATCTGGCTGCGTTACAGGAACGACCCTATGCGCCGCTCCGTCAACTCTCGGAATATGTGAGTTGGAAAATTACCGGGGTCACGGACGGCTATCAGCAGTTGCTCCGGCGAATCGATGCCATGGAAAAGGACTTTGAGGCCACGGTGGCGGTGCTCCGCACGCATATCGAGTTGCGGCTGCAGGAGCAAAACATCGGACTGCAGGATCAGAATATGAAACTGCTGATCAGCGTGGATTCCACGACGCGGGCCCAGGCAATCCTGCAGCGCACGGTCGAGAGCCTGTCGGTAATCGTGATCACCTACTACCTGACCGGCTTGGGAAGCTATGTGATCAAGGCCTGTTATGAGATGGGGTGGCTGAAGAACGCCAATGTGGCGACGGCGATTTTCGTCCCGATCGCGTTCGGCATTTCCTTTGCCTTGATGACCGTCGGCAGGAAAATTATTGTGAAGCGTATGGCGAACCCGCCGAAGGATGAGGCGGGTCACTGACTTTCTCTTCCCCGGCCTCCCGACTTGTCACCGGCCGTCCCCCTCATCCAGGAAGGTCAGCATGGGCCGGACGGGGCGGCAGTTTCAGTGATCCCTGTTATGCGGCGGCGAGTTCCCGCCGGTCGGTGCCAGCCTCGACGACCGGGTCAGCAAGCAACGGACGAATCAGCTGCTGAATGCGGCGTTGTTCATCTCGCCGCACCCGGATAAATTCAATACCGACCTTCTGCCGCGTGGCCCATCGTACCTTCGCGAGCTCCACCGCGAGCGGCCGGGCCTGATCCGGCGCCATGACCTGCAATTCGAGATACTCACCGGGCTGAATGGGAAGGTCGGTCTCTATTGCGCAACCGGGTATGGAGAGGTTGACGACCATCCCCTCGCCCCTGATCGAATCACTGGAAAGCCGGACAGGGTAGGTGACCGCGGCGCGTGTCGATGAACGAAGATCCGTGTCCATAAGGGCCTCCTTGCCTTACCCTGATTCCCGGGGCGTATAGGTGTTTTCGGTAGGGTTTCTCCTGAACTTTAGGGGGGGATGAGGAAAAACCACGATCAATATCGCATAGGCGCAGGTGGTGGGCAGAACCCGATGGTCACCATCATGGGCTCTCCGGTCGGTCGTTCGAGGCTCCGGTCAGGAGCGGGCCGGGTTGCCGGGGCGACAGATGCCAGTGTGGCGGCGTCTCCCTACCGACAGCGCTGCGGAAGCGTTGCGGATCGGTGAACACAAGCCCATCCGTGAAATGGGTGACCGCGGAGAGTGACCGGTTGATTTCGGCTGCGGAACAGCGTATCCCTTTTTGAAAGCGGGTGGTTCCGAACGCATTGATGGATTCAGAAGAAGGTGGCCGTGGAGCGTCGCGACAGTCCCCGGTATGAAATCGAGGTGCCTCTGACCTTTTCCGGCGGTGATATTGCCGGGAGTGGTTTGATCACGAGTCTCTCCCATGAAGGCTGTCACGTCGTGAGCGAGGAATCCTTGCCTGCCCGCGCCTGCCTGTCCCTCCATGTGGAATTTCCTGCTCCCTATGAGCCGCTCACCGTCGAAGTCGCAGAGGTCCGTTGGACGAATGCCGTGGGCTTCGGCCTTGTCTTTGTGCATGTGCACGCCGAAGAGACCGCGCGGCTGCAACGATTTATCGATTGGCTGAAACGGACACACAACAATTAGCCTGCGGGATTTCCGAGGCGAGCGAGGTCTCAATCGAGGCTTACTGCGCGGGAGTGGGGACGTCTACATGGACCGCGATGTGCGCGTCCCGGGTGCCGGCCGGGAACCGGGGAAACGGATGGGCATTGATGACGGCCAATAGGGCAGCCTGATCCAATTCGGTATCTCCGGAGCTGCGTTCCACTTCCACCAGCTGGGCTTCGCCGTTGGAATAGAGGCGAAAACCGATACCCGGAACTCGTTGGATGCCCCGGTGCCGATAGGGCGCCGCCTCCTCCTGCATTCGCCGATGAATGAGCCGCTGCAGCATTTTCCAGTACCCCTTCTCCCGCGACAACCTGCCCTCCCCCGGGAGTTCTTCTTCCTCCACACGGTCCTCCAGCGCCGGAACGGACGCTGCGTCTGCTGTGTGTGAGGAGCGGTCGGGCATGTAATTTGAGAGGTCGGTGATGGTGGTCCGATGGTCCGCATATCCGGGAGTGGCGATGGTGAACACGACGGTGCGCTGCGCGAGTGGCTCCACGTGCGGCCCGCGCCGGCGGGCGATTTGAATCTGAATGGGTGTGGCCTTGGGGGGAGTCCCGATGGTCGTCGACAGCCGACCGAGGTCCACGGTGGCAGAATAGCGGTGCCGAACGGGATCCAGGTCCATCGGGATGGTCTGAGACGCAAAAGCCGGACTTTCGAGCATGACAAGGAATGGTTCGCTATGACGAGACGGTGATTCAGGGATATGGACGGAGACGGTGAGTCCTCGATTCACGGGCAACGACCCGAACAGGCTATCGGCGGGCAACTCGATCAGCACATCCTGTGGCAGAAGCGAGGGCGGAGTACCGTCGGCCCACGTCGCGGTTCCGAAGCAGGCGGCGGTCAGCAAGAGGGCCGGAAACATTTTGCGCCGTGTCTGCTTGGGAACGACTCGTCCAGGCAACAGTGAAGGCGAGGGAGATCGAAAGGATGAGAACATCATCTGGGCGAATTTCCAACTGGGTTGCCGGCTGATGATTCATCATCAGTACCACGGGCACGGCAGATCGCCTATTCAAATGGACAATCCAGCGCAGTCGAGCGCGGAGGTTGCGATGCAAGGAAGGGATCAGGCAGGATGGCCCATGCTCATTAAAAGGTGCGGGATATGACGACGGAAAATCTCATGTCAGATCTGGCCCAGTTGCGAACGCCGTGCGTGATGGTCATTTTCGGCATTGATGGCGATCTCGCAAAGCGAAAACTGTTCCCGGCTCTGTACAACCTCATGGCAGGCCGGTTTCTTCCCGAGCGATTTTCAATCGTGGGTTTGGATCGGGCGGAAAAAACTACGGCGGAGTTTCGGGAGAAACTGGACCTGGGCATCGGAGAGTATCTTCCGGACGACGCGGACCGGACGGTGTGGCAGGCGCTGTCGGAGCGGGTGCATTATCTGGCGGGAAACTTCCAGGACGGTCTCACCTATCGGCGGTTGAATGATCTGCTTCAACAGGTTGATGCGGAGGCCTGTACGGGCGGCAATTACATCTTTTATTTGGCGACGATCCCCGGGTTATTCGGTCAAATCGTGACGCACTTGGGAGAGTACGGACTCACGGCTGAACGCAACGGCACCTGGCGCCGTGTCGTCATCGAAAAACCGTTCGGGCATGATTTGGAATCGGCGCGGACCCTCAACCACGAACTGCAGCGTGTGTTGCAGGAGCGTCAGATCTACAGAATCGATCACTATCTGGGCAAAGAAACGGTTCAGAATATTCTGGTGTTCCGGTTTGCCAATGGCATTTTCGAACCGGTCTGGAATCGGCAGTATATCGACCACGTCCAGATTACGGTGGCCGAGAGTTTGGGGGTGGAACATCGGGGCCGCTACTATGAAGAGGCCGGGGCCTTGCGGGACATGGTGCCGAATCACCTCTTGCAACTGCTGTGTTTTCTGGCGATGGAGCCGCCCAATTCATTTGCCGCTGATGCCGTGCGGGATGAGAAAGCGAAGGTGCTGCGGGGAGTGGTGCCGTTCAGTTCGCTGGATGTCCTGCGGTTCGTCGTGTTTGGTCAATACGGTGCGGGTACCGTCTCGGAAAAACCGGTGATCGGGTACAGGGAGGAGCCGCACGTACATCCCACCTCCATGACCGAGACATTTGTGGGGATGAAACTCTTCATTGACAACTGGCGTTGGGCCGGAGTTCCCTTCTACCTGCGGACCGGGAAGCGCATGGCGCGGCGGTTGACCGAAATCGTCGTGCAGTTCAAGCGGGCCCCGTTCATGTTGTTTCGAAAAACGGATGTCGATCGATTGGTCCCGAACGTGCTCGTCATCCGCATTCAACCGGATGAAGGGATTTCCCTGCGTTTTGATGCCAAAGTACCGGGGCCGACGGTCCGGATCGGGACGGTCGACATGGATTTTCAATATGCCGACTATTTCGGCAATGCGCCAAATACGGGCTATGAGACATTGCTGCATGATGCGATGGCGGGAGATGCCACGCTCTTTCAACGGTCGGATAACATCGAATTGGGTTGGTCGGTCGTGCAAATGATTCTGGACGTCTGGAAATCCCTCCCCGGGCCCGCGGTTTTTCCGAATTACCAGAGCGGAAGCTGGGGACCGGCGGAGTCGGAGGCCCTCTTGCGGCGCGAGGGCCGCGAGTGGTGGAACGGAGGCCGGCCGTAGCGACAGCCGAAGCAAACAGGCTCGTAGCCGCGGTGGTGAGACAAGAGGATTCAACCAAACCAGGCCGGTGAGGCATCTTCTCACGGGATGGTTCAGCGTGAGACGAGGTGAGTAATGGCGCAGGCAAGGACAGAGATCGCGACCCTGGGAGGCGGATGTTTTTGGTGTCTCGAAGCCGTGTATGACCAGGTCAAAGGGGTCCAGTCGGTCGAGTCCGGATACATCGGAGGGCAGGTGCCGGCGCCCACCTACGAACAGGTGTGCGGCGGTCGGACCGGACATGCCGAGGCGGTGCGGATCGCGTTTGATCCTCAGGTGATCAGCTACCGCGACCTGCTGGATATCTTTTTCGTCATCCATGATCCCACGACGCTCAATCGACAGGGCAATGACTCCGGAACACAGTATCGATCCGCGATTTTTTATCACAGTCCTGAACAGCAGCGGATGGCCGACGAGGTAATTGCCTCACTCACCCAAGAAGGCGTCTATCCGAATCCCATTGTCACCGAGGTGGTGTCCGCGCCCGAGTGGTTCGAGGCCGAGTCCTACCACCAGGAATATTTCGCCCGCAATCCGTCCCAGGGCTACTGCACCTATGTTGTGGGACCCAAGGTGGCGAAGTTTCGGCAGCACTTTGCCACGCTCCTGAAGGCGTAGTGCCCGAACGATTGACATGATTTCCTAAGAAGGTTTGAAGAGTCGGCGCAGGTTGTCGGTCAGGTCGTGAAGTAGGTTCGGTTGCTGGTTAATGTGGTGGCGCTTGACGAGAAGTTCAGCTTGCGGAGGGCAGAACGGCCACTCGACAGTGCTCTTACCCTGCATTTGAGCGATGATGTCGTCGTTCGGTCCTTCTGGCGGGGAGTGGGTGACGATCAGGGGGTCCTTCGGATCGAGCACACAGGTAGACTCATATCCGATTTCCCGGTATCGATCAGGTTGAAAAAGCAGCACCTTGTGGGAACCATTGGAGAACACCGTATCGCCTTCGCGAATGGGTCCATCCGGTGCGATTGAAAAAAGCACCATGGGGGTCAGCAGAATCACGGCGGCCGCCAGGGCAATTGACCATAAGGGAGGTTCCGCGTCGCGTCGCTGGATCTGGTTGGGTCTGCTCATGTTACCGGGCGGCTCCCTTCCAACCGAAGGACTTGCGTCCGCATACAAAGTTCTTCACACTTACGGCCATCTCGCATCCTGGTAACGGTCTCCTCTAGAGACGGAGAAAGGTTTGTGGCGACAGTCGCGATGGTCTATTGCCCCATGTGCTCCGGTAGTGCCAAACGGGTGAGCCGCCATGGCTGGCGAGATTTCCTCATGCAAGTCATCGGGTTTTATCCCTTTCGCTGTACGATCTGCCTCTATCGCTTCCGTCTCAGGCGTCGAACGTAACGAAGATCGCTCACGTGTCCGGGTGCCCGCGAAGTAGACACGCCCGACTCTCGCATCTCACAAGCTAGATCCATAATCTGGACGCAGAGGCCCGTCATCCGTCTCCACGGACTTGCAACGTCCCGGGAGGTTTTCGTAGCATACACCATCCTGAAACTGGGCCGGGGCCAGTCTATCGCCGAGCAGGTGGGTTCCCGTCATGTCTTTTTGTGGTAAGTGTTCCGGATATACGAAGCGGTCTCGTCGCCAAGGACTCCTCGATTTTCTCTTCTTTCTCGTCGGCTACTATCCCTATCGTTGTGTGCGGTGCGGTCGGCGGACCCATCTTCGCCAACGCGTCTGACCAACGTGGCTCCCTCTCCTCCGCTTTCTTCCGAATAGCCTTACAGCAGATCGTCTTCTGAATCCGGCAGGCCGGGCTCTTCGGTGATGGCGTCGCTTCGGAGGGCCGAGAAGTCGAACAGCCGGCGATCAAGGAGCAGGGGCGGGGCTACATTGGAAAGGGCCGCGAACATACTGTCATTGGAGCCAGGAAATCGCTCGTTCCACTCGTGCAGCAACGTCTTTACCTGTTTCCGTTTCAAATCTTCCTGAGAGCCGCATAGGTCACAGGGGATGATCGGGAATTCGAGCAAGGCCGCATATCGCGCTAAGTCCGCTTCCTTGACATAGGCCAACGGCCGGATCACGAGATGACGACCGCTTTTGGAACGCAGCTTCGGCGGCATGGCTTTCAGCTTGCCGGTAAAAAACATGTTGAGCAGGAGTGTTTCGAGAATGTCATCACGATGATGGCCCAGGGCGATCTTGGTCGCCCCCAGTTCCGTGGCGAGTCGATAGAGATGGCCTCGCCGAAGACGAGAGCAGAGTGAGCAGGTGGTCTGGCCTTCCGGAATCAAACGTTTCACGATCGAGTAGGTATCGCGGGTCTCGATGTGGAATGGCACGCCGCGGCGGGTGAGATAGTCCGGCAGGACATGGGCGGGAAAGCCCGGTTGTTTTTGATCCAGGTTGACGGCGATGAGGTCGAAATGAATCGGTGCACGGCTGCGCAACGACAGGAGAATTTCCAGGAGACCGTAACTGTCCTTTCCCCCTGAAAGACACACCATCACCTTGTCGCCCGCTTCAATCATGCGGTAATCGGCGATGGCTTGTCCGACGAGACGACACAGTTTGGTTTCAAGCTTCTCTCTCTCTTCGGTGGGGGAGAGCGGCTGAACCAGGCCGGGAGAAAGTGGCGCGGGGGTATTGGACATGCGGCATTGTATCCGAAGCAGGGGAGCGAATGGCACCCCTCACGTACGTCCTCGTGGACGGGATCGACGCGAGATATGGCGCGGTGGGTTACGGGTTTCCGAAACTGACTGTGCTGCCTGCTCATGAGTCCCGGCCGGCGGGGCAGGACGTTCGGCAGGATTTTTAAGCCATGGTATAGTTAATTAGAGGCAAAATGGCGTCGGACCCGGCTTTTTGGTCGTCCAGCGATGGGGCATACACAAATACAGAGGCGGGGGAAGGCGTGCAGGCCCGAGGCGACAGCAGTCTGGGCGGACTGGACTGATGAGCAACTGCTGGACCTGCGCATGTGCGACCTGCATGTCGACCTGGTGGGCAGCTTCTATGAGGAGCCGATTGTCCAGCTTCAGCGCGAATTGGCCGCGCGTGGACTTGTGTTCAAGCCCCATGTCTGGATCTCGGATGAATGGTTCACCCCGGATGGTGTACCCGGCATCGCCGTACCCTTCTACCTCGCGCATCCGCGGTTGGCGAAGTTGGAAGCCATGCAAATGTTGGAAGTCGAGGGAGGCACCCCTGACTGGTGCATGCGGATCCTGCGGCACGAGGCCGGTCACGCCATTGAGAACGCGTATTTGCTGCGCCGTCTCCGCCGCCGGCAGAAATTATTCGGCCGATCGTCGCAGCCGTATCCCACGTTCTACACTCCGCGTCCCTATAGCCGGAGTTTCGTGCGCCACTTGGATGTCTGGTATGCCCAAAGCCATCCGGACGAGGATTTCGCGGAGACCTTTGCCGTGTGGCTCGATCCGCAGTCACTGTGGAGGGAGCGCTACCGCGGCTGGCCGGTGATGAAAAAGCTGGAGTTCATGGAGCGGCTGATGGGTGAACTGGCCGGGGCCAGCCCGATTGTGACAGGGCGGCGGCAGTTGGATCCGCTCCGTCGCATTTACAAGACCCTTCGAGATCATTATGACGAGAAGCGAACACACTATGGGATTGGCGGCATACCCTCCTACGACAAGGATTTGAAGAAGGTGTTCTCCGACGCGCCGGCCTACGTGAAAAATCAAACCGCCGCGTTGTTTCTCCATCGGACGAGGAAAGAGATTCGCCGACGGGTGGCCGAATGGACAGGGGAATATCAATACACCATCAATCAAGTGTTGGACGGCATGATTGAACGGTGTCAGGCGATGAATCTGCATCTGACCACGCAAAAAGAGCAGGCCAAGTTGGATTTTGCGATTCTGCTGACAGTACAGACCATGAACCATCTTCACAGCGGCCGACATAAGGTGGCGTTATGAGGCGATTGCGCATACTCGTGTTGATGCATAAAGACCTTGTCCCTCCCGAGCAACTCAACGGGCATGATCCGGAGGTTGCGGCATGGAAGACGGAATACGATGTGGTCTCGACGCTGCGAAAGCTAGGCCACGAGGTGCGGGCACTGGGTGTGAAGAGCGATCTGGAAGTGATTCGTGCCGCAGTCGAGGATTGGAAGCCACACATTGCCTTCAATCTGTTGGAGGAGTTTGACGGCAGGGCAGTCTACGACCAGAACGTGGTTTCCTACCTGGAACTCATGCACATCCCGTACACCGGGTGCAATCCCAGGGGCCTCATGCTGGCGCGTGACAAGGCTCTCGCCAAAAAAGTCATGTCCTACCATCGCATCCCATACCCCGAGTTCATGGTGGTGCCGCTCCATCGCATGGTGCGTCGACCTAAATACCTGCCCTTCCCGCTCATCGTGAAGTCGATCAGCGAAGAGGCCTCATTGGGCATTTCACAGGCCTCCATCGTGGAAGATGATGAAAAACTGCGTGAACGGGTGGCATTCATTCATGCCAATCTCGGTACCGGCGCGATGGTCGAGCGTTATATCGAAGGGCGTGAACTCTATGTCGGGGTCATGGGCAATGCGCACCTGCAGGTCTTTCCGGTCTGGGAACTGGTGATGGATAAGATGCCGGACGAAGCCAAGCGGATTGCCACTGAACGCGTGAAATGGAGCCGCAAGTACCAAGAGAAGTACGGCATCCGGTCCTGTGAGGCGAGGAACTTACCGGAGGGGGTCGTCGATCACATTCAGCACCTGGCCAAACGCGTCTATCGGGCATTGGGGCTTAGCGGCTATGCACGGATCGACATGCGGATGGATAAGGAGGGTGTCGTCTATGTATTAGAGGCCAATCCGAATCCCCAAATCGCCACCGGGGAAGACTTTGCCGAATCCGCCGAAAAAGCGAATCTGGCCTACAAAGATCTCTTGAAGGAGCTGCTGCACGTTGGGCTTCGATGGCGCCCGGTCAAGGCCGCCTGACGGATGTCGAGACGGATTGGCTGCGAAGTAGTCGTTCCTCTCACAACATCGACTCCAACCCTAGGCCGGCGTTTCGCTCTTCGGGGCACCGTTTGAAACGCGGTTGAGGCGGCGTCGTCCCCCTCTCACTAGCCTGCTCAGTGCTGATCCACCCGATACGTATTCGCCGGCTCCGATCGGGGAGTCACGCTCTTGGTCCACGGCCGGGTTGCCACGTCTGATGGCGGAGGCCGGCGGGTGGTACGGCGACTCCCCGTGCTCCGGATTGCACAATAACTGCGCAGGAGTTCGTTAGGGCCCCCATCGGATGCCAAACAGGAGCGCGACGCTAGAATTGTCATTCGGCACGGGTGCGGAGAGCGTGATGTGGTGCAGGTTCACCATGAGGGTGGTGGCGAAAGCGATTTTTGGTCCGACCTGGTATTCCAGCGACATGCCGAGTGGAATGAAATGGCTGGTATCATTGCGATCGATCTTCGATGGGCCGCCGCCGCGGTTCAGGTCAGCGTGGAGAAAGCCCAGCCCGGCGAACGGCACGAGATTGTACCCGCTGTTGAGTCGAAGGTGATACTTGGCCACGGCAGCCAGGCCGATCTGCGTCAGATCGCCGACCGGCGTGAACAGGGCCATCCCGCCGAACGAAAAGTTCTGGTCCATGTAGTAGTCGAGTCCGAAACCCATCGCGAACGTGGTGTTGTTGGTGGTGCCGGTCCAGAGGCCGAGATCTGTCGCGAACCCCCAGCGCGCCTCTTGCGTCTCTGCAGGTCTCGCCGGGTCAGCTGAGAAACACGCAAGGCAGAGGAATACGAGACAGGCGAAGCCTGTGGGCGGCAGCCGATGGTGTGCGGTGTTCATGCGTACCATATAAGTAGTGTGGCGCGGACTGTAGCATAGGCCTCCGAGGACGGACAAGACTCAGCGGCACATTCCGGCAGGTCCACAGTTGTCAGTGCGCCTGCACCTGCAGTATCCTTCCGCTTCTTGCGGGAGGAGACGTATGACCAATCAATCGATGACCCCGAATGAAGCCGCAGAGGCCTTGTATAAACTGATGCCGCGACGGATCTCCGTGGAGATAATGGGCGAGTACGGTATTGACGTGTCAGAAGAGCAGTCGAAGGATCTTACCCGGGAGTTACTCTCCTTCACGCTCTATTGGGTGTCGGCCGCGATTAATGCCCATATTCCCAGGAAGTACCGCGAGCTGTTGTTTCAGCGGATTCTGGACTTCATTCATGAAGATTGGGCCAATGAATTCAGGCTCGAGGCACTGAAGTGGGAGGACTACCTCGTGGAAATGGAAGCCCGGCGGGCGTTCTATTCTCAGGTGGGGGACTTCGAAGGGGGGGCCATCGCGGCGTCCGAAGAGATCTCAGACCTGCTCGAAGAGCAGGGGCTTATCCAGCCGGAGGATCGGCCAAAATTGCTGGTGTTGCTCCCCGATCTGGTCCCGCTGGATAAGTATCAGACGTTGCTGGGTGAATGCGCCTAGGCGATAACCGGCCCGACCCGTCAGAGATACCGGTGCGACAACACCTTCCCGTTGCTGTCCAGTTCATACAGCAGCGGCGCGCCGGTCGGAATGTTGAGCTCCAGCACCTGCTCCCTGGTCAACTGTTCGAGTTGCATCACCAGGGCTCGCAGACTGTTTCCGTGGGCGGCAATCAGAATGGTTTCACCCTGTAGGACCGACGGCTTGATGCGGCTGTCATAATAGGGAAGGACCCGCTCGGCGGTATCCTTCAAGCTTTCCCCTCCAGGCGGACGCACGTCATAACTTCGCCGCCAGATCTTGACCTGTTCATCTCCGAACTTCTTGGCCGTTTCGGCCTTGTTCAGTCCCTGCAGTTCTCCATACATGCGTTCGTTGAGCGCTTTATCCTTTTCAATCGGAATGTTCGTCTGTCCGGTTTCTTCCAAAATGATGCGCAGCGTTTCGTTGGCCCGGGCCAAGACCGAGGAGAAGGCTCGATCAAAGGTCATCCCCGACAGTTTCTTGCCAGCGGCCTTCGCTTCTTCTATGCCCTTCGGAGACAGCGGCACATCCACCCACCCGGTAAAACGGTTTTCCAAATTCCACTGCGATTCGCCGTGACGAATGAGAATCAGTTTGCTCATCGTGTCTCGTCTCCTTATCCGAAGGGATGGGAATGTGTGGGGACAGGTTACGCGATTTCCCCTTCACCCTGTCAAGCGCGTTGAGCAGACCGGAGCGATCCTCGACCACGTCGTGCCCGGTTGCAATCACCTTAGGCAGCCAGTACCATGCCGCCGAATCCCTCATCATCCGCGGAGTGTGTCAATGGCTGCTCATCTGCCTTCAGAGTGGGTTCCCTTGCAGGAGTGGTGGCAGGCGATGGGCCGTCGCCTCCAGGTTGAAGACCGGGTGGAGGCATTTTTCCGGCGAGCGTTCGGGGTCAGTCAGGCGCTGGCAGGGGTTGCCCAAGTCGGGGGCCAGGTCGAATACGTCCTGTTTGTGCTCGTGCGGTACTGGATTCCCGTCGTCTTGCCGCCGCCTGGTCGTGAACGCGCCTCTAAAGGTGATCCCGACTATTGGCTCGAGTCCGAGCAGATTCTCAAGACGGCGGCGGCGAGGCTGCGGGAGCTCAAGCCCTTGATCGAGCTGCTCACGGCGACCAATCCCTTGAATCAGGGGGCGGCCGATCCTGTTCCGACGCAGCCTCGGGTCGTCGAAGTGGAATTAGCCAATATGTTGCAGGGCATTGCCGAATCTGCCGGAAGTTATGGTGGCCCGGACTATACATCGGTGATCAAGACCTTTGATCCGGTTCCCCTGCGGCAGACCCAGCCCTTCAAACACAATAAAAAGAATAGCGCCGAGCTCTGGGTGATCTTTTTGCTCCGCGAACATTTTCGCAGTCTCAGTGTGGGTAAGGACCGCTATTGGCCGCTCGTGGCCGGTCTCTGTTCGGCCGCAGGCATCACCAACCCCAATGGGCAACCGTATAGTGCGGATGAATTGAAATCCTGGTGGCAGAAGAACTGGCCGCGCACCTACACGCAACTCGAACAAACCCAAGCGGCGCCAGACTCCAGTGGCGCGGCCTATCAGCAGGATTTTGAATGGTTCGTAGCCTGGATCGAATGGCAGCGGCAGCGCATGTCGGAATAGCCTTGTGGTCGTTGACGAGGCGGAGCGGAGAGAGGGGGTTCTTGTTAAGCAATAGAGTCCTGCAATCGCAGCCTGTCAGTTACAGGTCGAATGAGTACCGGCGGTGGTTGCATGCCGAAACCCTGGCGCACGTGGCATCTTCTGGTTAGAGATGGCCAAAGCCTATCTTCTGGTGAAGGAACTCTACGTTGCGGGAAGCGTGTGCGCGACATGAGATCGGTACTCCCGCCACGCGAGACCTGATCGCAAGAGCTTGAACTGCTCGGTAGCCCCGGCGCGTCCTGTCTCACCTCTCGCGTTATGCTCAGACTAGGGCGGAGGTCGTTTCCGAGTTCGGCTGGCGCCAGGGATCGATTGAATGCCGGAGACCGGCGTGCCGTTCGCCTGAGACCGGCGCGGCTGAATGAAGGTTGATGAGAGGAAGGGAGGCGCGCCCACCTTGAAAATGAGGGATGAGATTCGGGAATCCTTCAGAAATCACGTGTCTCATAGTTGAGAGCTGCTAACCCGTCCAACAGAATGGCTCTCTCGCAGAATGTAAGCCTCAGAAGACTCGCAACTCTTGTCGGGACGCTGGGAGGACCCGGCGACGGCGGCTTGCCTACACGTGCGTGAGACTTGCAGGGTGTGGCTTGGCCGGGGGCCCCTGCGGCCCGTCCGGCGGACCCTCCTTGATCATGGCTACCACGAGTCCGATCTTTAACACGAGCAGGCCGACGCCCACCCAGACCACATATGGCTGCACACCCCCCAGTTCACCCACGAGCTGTTGTCTGGCTTCTCCCCCCGTCGTGCGCTCACTTTTGATCTTCGCGAGCTGTTCCTTCGCATGCCAGAAGTAAATATAGTTGGCGCTGGCGCCGGCGATGATCCGCCAGATGATGTCGGCGGAGAGGTCCTGGGTGATGTAGAAGGCCATGGCCGGCCCGATGGCATAAATCAAGGCATAGACATACATCTTCCGGTACAGAAACCAGAGGAACGGTTCGAAGATGAAGGCTGGCCAGTGCCAGGTAAGAGCGAACTGAGGTCCTCCCGGCCCGGTGAATTTCTTGAATGTCGTGAGGTAACGGTCGGCATTCGGTCCGATGAACGCCTTCCAGAGATCCGCATCAGTCTGAGGTTCTGGCGGCGGTGAAGATGGTGCCACTTCCGCCGCTGTCACCTGCTGCTCAAGGGTCAAGGCGCCACCGCATTGGTGGCAAAAGCGCGCGTCGTCCCGATTTTGTTGCTGGCATTGGGCGCAAGGCTTCATACCTTCACCTTATCCCACCCGCCGTCTCTTCCCGTCAAGGACGAACGAGAGGATGATGCCCTGTGTCGAGGCGCACGCTCGCCGCGCTGGGAGCTACTAATGGGCTCTGGTTTGGTTGCTTTCAACTTTCCCCTATGGTAGCTTCGCCGACTCATGCTGGGAGAGGTGTGTCATGCCGACGGGTGAGTTACGTCTCGATGCCGACCAATATTTGATGAATACCTATACGCGCCAGCCGATTTCGATCGTGCGGGGGCAGGGTACCAAGGTTTACGACCTGGAAGGACGGCAATACGTCGATTTTGTGGCCGGCATCGCCGTGAATCTTCTCGGGCATGGGCACCCGGATCTGGTTCTGGCCATTCAGAAGCAGGTACGCCACCTAATTCATACCTCGAATTTATATTATACCGAACCGCAGGTCGCGCTGGCCCGGATGCTGGTCGAGCATTCCTTTGCCCAGAAGGTTTTTTTCTGTAACAGCGGCGCAGAGGCGAATGAAGCGGCGATCAAGCTGGCCCGAAAGTATTCGTACGACAAGTATGGAGCTGACCGCTACGAGATCATTACGATGAAGAACTCCTTTCATGGCCGTACCCTGGCCACCCTGACGGCCACCGGCCAGGAGAAGGTGCAAAAGGGATTCGCCCCGCTCGTGCCCGGGTTTTCCTATGTGACGTTCAACGATCTGTCGGAGATCGAACGGGCTATGACGTCGAAAACCGCCGCGGTCATGCTCGAGCCCATTCAAGCAGAAGGCGGAGTCTACGTGGCGGATCGAGGCTACCTCCAGGGGTTGCGGGAGCTGTGCCGAGAACGCGATGTGCTCCTTATTTTTGATGAAGTGCAGACTGGCATGGGCCGGACCGGCACTCTGTTCTGTTACGAACAGTTCGGCATGCAACCGGATATTATGACCCTGGCGAAGGGCCTCGGAGGGGGTGTGCCGATCGGTGCCTGCCTGGCAACGGACGCAGTCGCGCACGCGTTTTCTCCCGGGACCCATGCATCGACGTTTGGCGGCAACCCCCTGGCCTGTGCGGCCGGCTTGGCGGTGCTGCGGGTGCTGCTGGATGGAAAAGTTCTGGAACGGGGCCGACGGGCGGGCGAAAGTCTGGCCAAGGGCTTGGCCGTGCTCAAAGAGAGACATCGTCTGGTGAGTGACGTCCGTGGTCTCGGTCTGTTGCAGGCTATCGAGCTGAGCATCGACGGCAAAGCCGTGGTTGCCGATTGTCTTGCCCGCGGGTTGTTGATCAACTGCACGGGTGATCGTGTCCTGCGCTTCGTTCCGCCGCTTATTATCACCGAGCCCGAGATTGCCCGCTTGCTGAACGCGCTTGCCCTGATCCTGAGCCAGCGAGCCACCTCAACCCATTAACCCTAGTGGCCCATATGTCCCGCCGTTCTCGTCCAACAACAGGCCCGCCCGGTCTCGGGAAAGATTTCCTGGATCTGCTCACGATTTCCAGTGTGGAACTGACCGCGCTGCTGAAGTTGGCTGCCCAGCTCAAAGTCAAACAACGTCGTGGGATACCGCATCCTCTTTTGCCTGGACGTATGTTAGGTCTTCTCTTTCAGAAGCCTTCGACACGCACCAGGGTGTCTTTCGAGGCAGGGATGAACCAGCTCGGCGGACAGGCCATGGTTTTGCCGATGGGCGACATCCAGTTGTCACGCGGAGAGAGCGTGGCCGACACGGCGCGCGTCTTGTCACGGTATTTAGACGCGATTGTTGTGCGGACCTTCGACCACGCCACTGTGGAGGAGTGGGCTCGCGAGGCGACCATTCCTGTGATCAATGGCCTCACCGATCTGAACCATCCCTGCCAGGCATTATCGGACCTCCTGACCATTCAGGAGAAAAAGGGACAGCTGAGAGGACTGAAGATCGCATATGTCGGGGACGGCAACAATGTGACGAACTCGCTGATTGAAGCTGCGGCCAAAATGGGAATGACGATTGCCGTGGGGTGCCCGCCGGGGTACCAGCCGGATCAGCATATTGTGGATTTGGCCCGTGTGGAGGCGCAGCGTACCGGTTCGGTCATTGAGATTGGCGCGGACCCGCTCGTGGCGGTTAAGGATGCCGATGTCGTGTACACCGACGTCTGGATCAGTATGGGGCGTGAGCGGGAGCAGGCCAGGCGGTTGAAGAGCCTTGCTCCCTATCAACTGAATGCGCGATTACTGAAGCGTGCAAAGCCGGACGCCCTGGTGATGCATTGTCTGCCCGCCCATCGCGGGGAGGAGATCAGTGCCGACGTGCTGGATGGCCCGCAGTCGGTCGTCTTTGATCAGGCTGAAAATCGACTGCACATGCAGAAGGCTATTTTGGTGAGGCTCTTAGCCCAGAAGGCAAAGCGCAAGATTGTTAACCGTTCACGTCGTTGAGGAGTCGCATGAGTCGGTCATCGTATAAAAAAGTGGTGCTGGCCTATTCGGGAGGTTTAGACACTTCCGTCATTTTAAAGTGGCTGGAAGAAGTGTACGACTGCACGGTGATCGCGTTTTGCGCTGACCTGGGGCAGGGCGAGGACTTGAAGGCTATCAAGGCCAAGGCCCAGTCGCTGGGGGTGAAGAAAGTGTATGTGGAGGATCTGCGAGAAGTTTTTGTGAAGGACCATGTGTTTCCCATGTTGCGCGGGAACGCGGTCTATGAAGGCAGTTACCTGTTGGGCACTTCGATCGCGCGGCCATTGATCGCGCGACGGCAGGTTGAGATTGCCGCCAAGGAAGGCGCCGAGGCGGTGTGTCATGGAGCGACCGGAAAGGGGAATGACCAGGTTCGGTTTGAGTTGACCTATATGGCGCTCCACCCACAGATCAAGATCATTGCGCCCTGGCGGGAGTGGACGATGCGTTCACGCCGGGAGTTGATCGAATATGCGGAGCAACACGGAATCCCGGTCACCGCTACCAAGGCCAAGCCCTACAGCATGGACATGAACTTGTTCCATACGAGCTACGAGGGCGGCATTCTGGAAGATCCCTGGGCAGCGCCTCCGGAAGAGATTTTTGTGATGTCGGTTTCGCCGGAACGGGCACCCGGGAAAGCGCGTGAGGTGGCGATCGAGTATGTTGCGGGCGATCCGGTGGCGGTGGACGGAAAGAAAATGAGTCCGGCCACGCTGCTTGCCCATCTCAATAAGTTGGGTGGCGAACACGGTGTCGGTCGCGTCGATTTGGTTGAAAATCGCTATGTCGGCATGAAGTCCCGCGGGGTGTATGAAACACCGGGTGGGACGATCCTTCATATGGCCCATCGTGGGTTAGAGTCGCTCACGATGGATCGGGAGGTCCTGCACTTGCGGGATAGTCTGATCCCCCGTTATGCCGAGCTCATTTACTACGGCTATTGGTACGCGCCGGAGCGGGAGATGCTTCAGACTGCTCTGGATGAAGCGCAACGTGATGTGACGGGAACGGTTCGCGTCAAGCTGTACAAAGGCAGCTGCACGGTGGTAGGCCGGAAGTCCTCCCGGTCACTCTACCGGCTGGACATGGCGACATTCGAGGAAGACGACGTATATCGTCAGAAGGACGCGGAAGGGTTTATTCGTCTGAATGCCCTTCGACTGGCGATCCGGGCGCAGCGCAAAAAGAGATCGACGAAGTAATGGCCACGCCAAACCCTGGCGCCCCTCGTGCGCGCAAGTCTGCTACTTCGAATTCATCAGCCAATCGTACGTTGCCCAAGGGAAAGGCCTGGGGCGGTCGATTTGCTGAAAAGACCGATCGGCTGGTCGAGCAGTTCACCTCGTCGCTCGCCGTTGATCAACGGCTTTATCCTTACGACATTCAAGGCAGCATTGCGCATTGCAAGACACTTGAGAGGGCAGGGGTGCTGACACCCCGTGAGTCATCCCGGCTTGTGCGAGGATTACGGGCGGTGAAAACGGAGTTGGATGGAGCGAGATTTCCCTTCTCACCGCAGGATGAAGACATCCATATGGCGATTGAACGCCGACTGACGGAGTTGATCGGCCCCTTGGGCGGGAAGCTGCATACCGGACGCAGCCGCAACGACCAGGTGGCGCTGGATCTGCGTTTGTTTGTGCGAGATGTTCTGTCGACCATGATGGGCCAGATTGAGGAGTTTCGCCGGGTCTTGGTGGCGCAAGCGCGCGCGCATCTGGATGTCGTCATGCCGGGCTATACGCATTTGCAGCGAGCTCAGCCGGTGCTGCTGGCCCACCATTTCTTAGCCTATGTGGAGATGTTCGAGCGAGATCGGAGCCGCCTGTACGATTGCCGTAAGCGGCTCGATGTGATGCCCTTGGGGTCAGGAGCGCTGGCCGGATCGAATTATCCCGTCGACCGGCGGTACACCGCCGAGCTGCTGGATTTTCCTTCGGTCACGCAGAATAGCCTCGATGCCGTGTCGGACCGCGACGGGGTTGTAGAGGTGCTGAGCGCGTTGTCACTCATTATGATGCATCTCTCACGTATGAGCGAAGAGTTAATTCTCTGGGCCTCCCAGGAGTTCCGATACATCGATTTGCCTGACAGCTTTTGCACCGGCAGCAGCATGATGCCGCAAAAAAAGAACCCGGATGTGCCGGAATTGGTTCGTGGCAAGACCGGGAGGGTCTACGGTCATTTAATAGGAACCTTGACAGTCCTTAAAGGGCTGCCCCTGAGTTATAATCGGGATCTTCAAGAAGACAAAGAGGCGCTGTTTGACGCCGTGGACACAACGGGGCAGTCGCTGGTTCTTTGCACGGAATTGATCCGACGTTTGGTGGTCAATCGGGCGGTGCTTGCGGCGGCTGCCGAAGGGGGCGGGATGCTGGCGACGGAATTGGCGGATTACCTCGTGACGAAGGGGGTGCCGTTCCGGGAGGCCCATTCCATTACTGGACAGATTGTGCGATCCTCGATGGAGAATCAGCGATCGCTTCAGCAGTTAACGCTGCAGGATCTGCGGGGCTTTTCCACGCACTTCGACCAGGATGCGCTGGAGTGTCTCACCGTGCAGGGAGCGATCGATCGTAAGCGCCAAATCGGTGGGACGTCGCGACGCCGGGTTGAGGCGCGCATTAAAGAACTGGAAAAGGTGTTGAACGCATGATGGCCGCCTGCGAGTGCTCGCCTGCGGCCCATGGCCGTGTAGCGAGCGTGCTCCTATTTGTCATTGGGCTGGGTGGCTGCGGAGTGCTGGGCTCCCCGATTCCTCCAGAGGATGTGGGCGTGTCTCCCGTTATAGAGCGGCAACTGAGGCGTGAAGGACTCCTCCCCCCCGGTGCCAGCGTATATGGTTCTGCTTCGAGGCCCAATGCTCCCAGTGGGATTACTATCGAAGAATCTCCAATTCCAGCCGAGCCGGTGCCTTTGCCGGTCCCACCGCTCAGGCAAATGGGAACACGCTAGGAGCCGAATGAGGGTATCGAGCAGCACGAGAGATAGTAGCTGCTGTTCCTATCGCTTTACGCCAGACTGTCCGGAGATTTGAGTGGCGGTTGTTTTCACGCGAGTGATGTTATACCGAGGATCGAGACCATGAATGATTTCCACTATCGACAGGGCGAACTGTATTGCGAAGATGTGCCGCTTTCACGCATCGTGAAAGAGGTGGGAACTCCGTGTTACGTCTACAGCCATCAGACACTTGTTCGGCACTTTCGTGTCTATGACGGTGCATTTGGGAATATTCCACACCTCGTCGCCTTCGCGATGAAGGCTAATTCCAATCTCGCCGTGCTCCGCCTTATGGCCAAGGAAGGCAGCGGGGTAGATATCGTGTCTGGGGGGGAACTCTTCCGTGCCCTGAAGGCGGGAGTCCCGGCCTCGAAAATTGTGTTCGCTGGCGTAGGGAAGAAGGCTGACGAAATCCGTGAGGCATTGAAGGCTGATATCTTGATGTTCAACGTGGAATCTCCCGCGGAGTTACATGCCATTAACGACGTGGCAGCCTCCATGAAAGTCAGGGCTCGGGTTGCCCTCCGGATTAATCCGGATATCGATCCCAAGACCCATCCTTACATATCCACCGGTTTGAAAAAGAGTAAGTTTGGGATTGCCGCTGATCGCGCTATCGAAGAGTTCAAGATTGCGGCCTCTTTCGATCACATCGAGGTAGTCGGCCTGCACGCGCACATCGGCTCTCAGTTGACCGAAGTGACACCGTTTGTTGAGTCGTTGAAAAAGGTGTTGGCAATGGTGCAAACCCTGACGGAGCAGGGAATCCCCATCCGCTATATTAACATTGGAGGGGGGTTGGGGATTACGTATTCCGATGAAACTCCTCCCGAACCGAAGGACCTGGCTGAGGCCATCGCTCCCCTGGTTCGCGATTTGAAGTGCGTTCTCATCATGGAGCCTGGTCGTGTGATTGTCGGCAATGCGGGTGTGCTTATCACCAAAGTACTCTACACGAAAGACGGCGAGGCCAAACGCTTCTTGATTGTGGATGCGGCCATGAACGATTTGATCAGACCAAGCCTCTACGACGCATATCACGACATCAGGCCCCTCTACGAAAACGTGACCCGTGCTCCAAGGAAAGCGGTCGATGTTGTCGGGCCCGTTTGCGAATCCGGAGACTTTTTGGCCAAGGACCGCGTTATGCCAGAAATGAACGCTGGTGATCTGATGGCGGTTATGAGCGCGGGGGCCTATGGATTCGTGATGTCCTCGAACTACAATTCGCGGCCTCGTATACCGGAGGTGCTCGTACACGAAGACCAGATTCATGTAATTCGATCCCGTGAGAGCTATGATGATCTGGTGCGAGGGGAGCAGATACCGGAATTTCTCTCCTAGCCTCCGGCCTCTACTGTCATTTTATGGAGTATCCGATGTTTAGTGGTTCTCTGGTTGCCATCGTCACGCCGTTTAAACGTGGAAAGCTGGACGAGCGGGCCCTCGGCGAACTTATTGAATGGCAAATTACCAGCGGTACTCATGGGATTGTTCCCTGCGGAACCACTGGCGAGTCAGCTACGCTGACGCATGCCGAGCACGAACGTGTGGTGGCCTTTACAGTGGAAGTTGTGAGGGGCCGCGTCCCCGTGGTGGCAGGAACTGGGTCCAATAGCACAGAGGAAGCCATTGCGCTGACTAAGCACGCAAAAGCTGCAGGAGTTGACGGTGCACTGCTGATCACTCCGTATTACAACAAGCCCACCCAAGAAGGGTTATTTCTCCACTACAAGGCAATTGCGGAGGCCGTGGATCTGCCGCTGGTACTCTACAATATCCCGGGACGCACCGGCGTGAATATGATGCCGACTACTATTGCTCGACTTACGGCATGCCGGACAATCGTCGCCGTTAAGGAAGGGAGCGGGGCTGTTCAACAGGCGTCCGAGATCATTCAGCTTTGCGGCGACCGGCTAGCTGTGCTAGCAGGAGATGATGCACTGACTCTACCGGTGATGGCCGTGGGTGGCAAGGGGGTGATCACCGTCACGGCCAATGTGCTCCCGGGTGAAATGGCCGAGCTAGTCAATGCGTTTCTCTCAGGACGTCTTGAGGCCGCTCGCGCGATGCATTACCGCCTGTATCCGCTCTTTATGGCATTATTTTATGAAACAAACCCCATTCCTGTGAAGGAAGCACTCCACATGATGGGGAAAATTGAGAGCGATATTCGTTTGCCACTCTGCCCGATGGGCCAGGACAATAAAGAAAAACTCTTGCGTGTGATGAAAGCAGCTGGACTGGTATAGATCGGTCTGTCGCTGCCAAAGGTTGTTGTAATGATCAAAGTTGTCGTAACTGGGGCTGCCGGAAGGATGGGATCACGCCTCGTGTCCCTGATAAAAGATTCCGGATCCATGACCCTCGCGGGCGCGGTCGAAAGCAAAGGACATCACGCCGTGGGGCAAGACTGCGGTGAGGTGGCAGGCTGTGGACGCACGGGCGTGGCGATTGCGGATGACCTCTCGCGGGTAATGGAACATGGCGAGGTCGTTGTCGACTTTACAACGCCCTCGGCGACGCTAGAGCACTTGAGAATAGTGGCGGAGCATCGGCGAGGAATCGTGGTGGGGACTACTGGATTTTCTTCTTCTCAGTTGGAGGTCCTTCGAAGTTTCTCCAGAGAGGCTCCCTGCGTGTTCTCTCCCAACATGAGCGTGGGCGTCAACGTGATTTTTAAAGTGATTGCGGAAATGGCCAAGACGCTCGGCGAGGACTACGATATTGAAGTGATAGAGGCGCATCATCGTCTAAAGAAGGACGCCCCCAGCGGCACCGCGTTAAAAATGGCGGAAGTGCTCGCGCGCGCGCTCGATCGAGACTTTGAGCAGGTCGGTGTTTATGCGCGGAGGGGACTGATCGGTGAGCGTAAGAGGGGAGAAATTGGGATTCAAACCATCAGGGCGGGTGACATAGTCGGAGATCATACGGTTTTGTTTGGAAGTATGGGTGAGCGCATTGAGGTTGTCCACCGAGCCAGTAGTCGTGACACATTTGCTCATGGAGCACTACGTGCCGCTCTGTGGGTCGTCAAGCAGCCCCCAGGACTCTACGATATGCTCGATGTGCTAAATCTGGGATAGGTTGATTTGGTCGTTTGTACATGCATACCTACCTGGACCGCGGTGGATCCGATATATATAGCCTGAGGATTCGTTAGAAACAAAGAAGCAAATCAAGCAGAGTAAAATAACAAAAAAAGCGGGTAGTCTTCCCTGATTTGGGGGAGAAAAGGGTTGGGAGATCGGACTCAACGAATGGGCGGGAGGCGAAGTTTACAGCAAAGCGTAGGAGTGACTTTTTCCATCGAGGTTGATGAAATTTCAAGAATCACGAGAAACAGTCGTCGTCTCAGGACAACGAATGTCTTGCGTGTTATGTCACCAAAACGGTTTAATGGCGTGAGGTGATCGGTCTTGGTTCTGCATCAGCTGCTTTTCGTCGTCCACAGTTCAGGCAAGCAAGTACTGTGATCGCCAAACCAGCATTCAGGTCAACCGCCCGCTCAGGCAACATTGTTCCGCGGCATTTGTCACATTTATGCATGTATTGCTTATACCATTCGCTAAGCAGGAGAAACCATCCACCTGAAGTACTGTATAAAGCGAGGGAAAAGGACCTGGTAAGTACGAATGTATCTGGGCCGTTTGGCCCTGCCGCTACCCCTTACGGGCGTAGGCGGTCCTGGCAAGAATCCCAGGTGGAATTCCTTGGACCTGACATCCAATCCACGATGTCCTAGATTTTTTCGGAGCGGCTATCAAGAATGAACTTCTATGTATAAGGTAATATTGATAGTAGGGTTATTGATCCTGCTCTACTATTTCCTTCAGAAAGCCATCCACGGACGAATCGAAAGTCCTGGGGGTCGTGATGGTTTGCAGGGCAGCGGTTCTGGGAACAATATGGTGCAAGATCCGTTTTGCCGGGTCTTTGTTCCACGCGGAAGCGCATTTTGTGACGAAGTTGGAGGTCAGACCTACTTCTTTTGTAGCCAAGCCTGTGCCAAGGCATTTCAGAAGCAGCTCTCGAGCTAGCAGCCTGAGTATGTCGAATCAGAGACCGTGTCGTCTTTGTCGAAGATCAGAGTCATTTGGCATTCAATAGCTTGAAAATTAAGTAACGGTGGGCCTGCTTTTCCGCCCGCAATTCGGTTGTAGGTCCATTTCTCCCCTCCGAAAAATCGGGTACTACGGGCCTCCGGTGTGCCAAGCTCTTTTTCCACCCAAACCTTGTCCTTCCCCTGATAGCGGGTAAGAGAGGCGTCCAAATAAGGGTTGTGGCTGCAGGCACCTGCCGTAACGACGATTGCTAATACCCAAAATAATTTTCGCATGGTGAGGTTTCTCCTGGCACCGGAAGCGACGCGAACTCGAACTTGTCACATTTCCTATAGAAAATCCAGACACCGATGCCCGTCGTTCTGAGAAGTAGATGCCAGTAGTTGACTGGTTGCCTTGTTACTCAGTAGCCCCTAAAATAAGAAGCAAGCTGTTACTGCTGGGAAATTAGCGACGAAAGGATTCTTTCATGAAACTCTATCTCGACACCGCGAATGTAAAGGAAATCCAAGAGGGCGCAAGTTTGGGACTGATCGATGGCGTGACGACCAATCCCTCTCTAGTAGCCAAAGAAGGACGTAGCTTTAAAGAAATGCTCCTGGAAATTTGCAAAATGGTGGATGGCCCCATTAGCGCAGAAGTGGTGGGTATCGAATCCGACGGTATGATAAAGGAAGGTCGTGAACTGGCAAAGATCCACAAAAACATCGTGGTGAAGGTCCCGCTTATCCCCGAAGGTCTTCGTGCTACCAAAAAGCTTTCCTCCGAAGGTATTCGGGTGAATGTGACCTTATGTTTCTCTCCTACCCAAGCGTTACTCGCGGCCAAGGCCGGGGCCTGGTGCGTGTCCCCCTTCATCGGTCGCTTGGATGACGTCAGTTCAGACGGAATGGAATTAATTAGGCAGATTGTGACGATTTATGACAACTACGATTACAAGACACAGGTTTTAGTCGCCAGCGTACGCAGTCCGCAACACGTAGTGGAGGCGGCATTGGCAGGAGGCCATATCTGTACAATGCCCTACTCTGTATTTCAACAACTAGTGAAGCATCCATTGACGGATATTGGCCTGCAGAAGTTTCTCGCAGATTGGGACGCGATGGGCAAAAAGTAGTCGCGTGATGTTCATCGCCCTGACGGAGCGTGGTCCAAAAGACAGCGCTTGGCATCGAAAAAAATCCGATGGAACATCGTTCTCGTCAGTTTGCCGGTGAAAGTATTTTGTTGGCTCGGATGGTATGAGGCAATAAGGGTTTTACCCCGAGGTAACTTGTAGATGGCCCCGTGACCGAATTTGGGGAGCGGCCGCGGTATATTTAGTCCCAGTTCTCTGCACGCTCTGAGGTAGTGATCGAAGGCGACCTTTCCTAATGCCACCACCGCTTGCACCCCTTCAAGTGCACGTATTTCACCTAATATAAACTGTTGGCAGGCTGCAAATTCCTGTGGTGTCGGTCTATTAGCCGGCGGGGCACAACGTACTGCCGCGCCAATGTAACAATCGGCGAGGGTGAGGCCGTCATTCACATCAGTGGAAGAGGCCTGATTCGCGAAGCCGAATTGGTGCAATGCCTCGTATAGCCAATCTCCACTGCGATCCCCGGTGAAAATGCGTCCAGTGCGATTCCCTCCGTGTGCGGCTGGGGCAAGCCCCAGCACGTAGAGTCGAGCAAGTGGGTCACCAAACCCAGGAATCGGCTTTCCCCAGTAAGTGCATCCTCGGTACTGCCGTCTTTTCGCCTCAGCTATAGCTGTACGGTAGGCGACTAATCGGGGGCAACGCGTGCAGTTGACGATGTCGGAGTTGAGAAGGGCGAGGGTATTCATGCGGCGAAGTGTAGCAAACCCACGACTTCCTTGTCGTCTCAAGCTCTTGTTGATAGCATAAACTTTCAGGTGCGACGAAAGGACCATAAACGCATGCGGAACAATGACTGGGGAATTCGGACCGGTAGAATGACGGTGGTGTTGGCTCTGGGGCTGACGGCCGTGTTGGGGAGATACCAGGTCGAGTCGAACGCGGCGACAACGTTTCCCCCCAACTCGAATGAGGTCAGCAGTCTTCCAGACCAGGAAGGCAGCTCTGCTCCCGGCCTGACCGAGCCGGAAGCCGGATCCGATCTTGAGGATCGCCTGGTGATCCTTCCTGAAATCAAGCGCGAAGGGGAGCGCTTTTTCTTGAGTTCATTCAAGTTGCCGGACAAGCTCACCTTTGCGGGACAATCGATTCCATTGGATAATTGGCAAGTACGTGAGCGCGTGGAATACGAATTTTATCAATTCCTCGAGGACCAGGGAGAGAGTATCATACTGGCAAAGCGGACTGGACGCTGCTTCGCCCCAGCCGAAAAACAACTGGCCGATGCCGGCTTGCCAGATGATTTGAAGTATATGTTGTTGGTGGAGAGCAAATGCATCGCCGCCGCCTACTCGCGGGCCAAGGCTTCAGGACCATGGCAATTTATCAACTCGACCGGGCGACGCTACAAGTTGCACAATGAACGGTGGCTTGATGAGCGGCGCAACCTGGAGATGTCTACGGAGGCCGCCATTAAGTACCTGCGCTACCTTCGCGACCTGCAGCAGGGAGATTGGTTCCTCGCTATGGCCTCATACAATGCTGGCGAGGACCGGATACGGAAGTTGATCAAGGAACAAAACGTGAAAGACTACTGGCGTATGCATGGCCCGCGGGAGACCATGCGATATGTCGCGCGGATCATTGCAGCCAAGGAAATCTATTCCCAGCCTGAGAAGTATCTAGGGCTGACCAAGAAAGACCTGTATCCTCCCCTAGAAACCGAAACGGTGACGGTAACAATTAAGGAACCGCAGCGACGTCTCACCGTGATCGCCGAGGAATATGGAACATATTTTCTAGAATTGAAAATGCTTAATCCAGAGTTCACTAAGGACTACTTGCCAAAGGGAACTTACCAGGTTAAGGTGCCTCGACAGACTTGTCCAAATCGCTGTTTTAAACAGGACAAACTGCCATAGCTCCAATGATAAAAGTCGGCGTATCGCAGCCTGGAGCGCGAGCGCACCTCACCCAATTGTTCCAAGCGGCACTACAGGCTGTCGACCCGTATGAGGCCGTCTGTCGCCAGGTCAACCTGCGGCGTGGGCGGCTGATCATCGGTTCACAGCACTATCGGCTTCTTCCACAGCAACGAATCGTAATTGTTGGAGCGGGTAAGGCATCGGCCCGCATGGCCCAGGCCCTGGAAAAAAAGTTGGGCCCGCAAATCGACAGCGGACTGGTGGTGGTGAAGTATGGCCACGGTGCCGCCACAAACAAGATTCGTATCGTGGAGGCGGGACATCCGGTTCCGGATGAGGCTGGGGTCGACGCCGGTCGGATGATCATGGAGGTCGTCGGAACCTTGACGGCGGATGATCTGCTGATTGTGCTTCTTTCGGGCGGAGCGTCGAGTCTCCTCCCTGTACCGGCCCAAGGCATTAGCCTCAAGGATAAACAACAAACCACTCACCTGCTGCTACGGTCCGGTGCGACCATTCAAGAAATGAATGCAGTTCGCAAGCATCTGTCGCGCGTGAAGGGCGGGCAACTTGCGGCTGCCACTCCCGCGCGGGTGGCGAGTGTTATCCTGTCAGACGTGATCGGAAATGATCTGGGGACGATCGGATCCGGTCCAACCGCCCCTGATCCAACTACATTTCGAGAAGCCTGGACGATTCTGAAACGATATGGAGTCTCCGCGCGTCTTCCGAGTTCAGTACGACGGCGGATGGAAGCGGGTATTGGCAAGGCTGTGGCGGAAACGCCAAAACCAGGCGCCGCTCTCTTTCGCCGTGTGGGAAATGTGCTTGTCGGAGACAATCAGGCGGCGGTTGATGCGGTCGCCCACGCTGCGAAGGTGCAAGGACTCCGGAGCCTGGTTCTTTCGACAACTGTCACCGGTGAGGCCCGAGAAGTTGCCAAACTGTTTGGGGCGATGGCTCGAGAAATTGTGTCCAAGGGACGGCCCATCAAGCGCCCATGTTGCGTCATTGCGGGGGGGAGACCACGGTAACGGTGCGTGGAGAGGGGCAGGGCGGGCGGGCCCAGGAGTTTGCACTGGCCGCGGCGTTGGAGATAGCAGGCTTGTCTAAGGTATGGGTGGCGGGTTTTGCCACCGATGGCACTGATGGCCCGAAACCGGTGGCCGGAGCAGTTGTCGATGGTGAGACCGCTGCTCGGGCAGCGCGTTGCCGGCTGGATTTGGTCCGCGCACTGCAGGAGAACGATGCCTATCCAGTTTTCAGAAAGCTGAAGGCTCACATCGTGACCGGTCCTACCGGGACCAACGTGAACGATCTTTACCTCCTTCTCGTACTCTAGGTACTATCCCAACTACATGTCTGCACCACTGATGCTTTCCCTTGAGGAGAGTCGTGATCCGTCCTTCGTGGGCGGAAAAGCCGCGGGGTTGGCAATCCTGATCGACGCCGGCTTTCCAGTGCCCCGAGGGTTGTGTGTCACCACGGCTCTCTATCACCATTGCCTGAAAGCCGGAGGAATTGATGAGGCGGAGGTGTGGAAAAAGGTTCGACTCTCGTCAGATGAAGAGCGAACTCATGAATCGGAGAAAATTCGAGCGGTGTTGTTGGACCAGGAATGGCCGGAGAGATTTCCAGCCGATTTGACAATGCGACTTGCCACTTTCACCCAAGACCCTACGATCCGGTGGGCGGTTCGTTCCTCTGCAACCAATGAAGACGGGGCAAAGGCGAGTGCGGCCGGGCTGTACCGGACGACACTTGGGTGCTTATCCCACGAGATTTTGCCGGCGATCCGTGACTGCTGGATGTCATTGTGGGACGAGCAGGTGCTCCAATACGTGCTCAGAACTCGCGCCGACCTACCCGATCCGGCGATGGCTGTGGTGGTTCAGCCCATGCTGGATGCGAAGGCTGCGGGTGTCGCCTACTCGATTCATCCTGTGACAGGACGATCTTCCCAAGTCACCATCAATGCCGTACCCGGCCTCGCGGCACCGCTTGTCAGCGGAAGCATAACCCCGGATCAATATATGGTGGAAATGAGGGGGGATCTGCTCCGGCCTCTGCGTATTCGTCGACGAATCGTTGTTCCCAAGCTTCAGAAGCTGCTCCTCAGGGCCGACGGACTTCGAACGGAACCGATCGCGGAGGCAGACCAACAGCAATCCTCCTTGACCGATGAACAACTCCTTGAGCTTGCCCGATTGGCCAAAGAAATCGAAGCCGCGTTTAAACAGCCAGTCGATTTCGAATGGGTGTGGGATGTCAAGGGACTGTGGGTCGTGCAGGCACGCGCGGTCACGGCCGTGCGGGCATCCGACGAACTGACTGACGAGGAATGTGAATGGACGCGAGCAAATTTAAAAGAAACCATGCCGGAATTGCCAAGTCCGCTCGGACTCTCCTTTCTTCAACGATTCATGGAGGCCTATATCGTCACGCCCTATCGGCGACTTGGTTGTGCGGTGCCGCCGAAGCTCTCATCGGTTCGTGTGTTGCATGGACGACCCTATCTCAATGTGACCTTGTTTTATTCGTTGGTGGTCCAACTCTATGGAAATCCTGCATTTATTACCGAGCAGATGGGGGGGCCACGTTTGACCTTTATGCCGCCTGTGCAGCCGCTCGGGCCGGTCGCCTTCCTCAGGGCCGGATTGGTCATGGTGCGGGAATGGCGCAGGGTGACCCGTCAGGCGCCTACTAATTTTGCCTCGATGAAACGGATGTCGGACACGTATCAGCCCGGATGCATTCAGCACTGGTCGCGGCAGGACTTGACTGAGGCCCTCGAGAAGCTCAAGCGGTGGCTTGACGAGCATGAAATCACCTTTGGGATCGCTGCAGGCGTGGCGCAAAGCCTCCAGGCCTTGGGGACCTTTCTGCCTGGTTGGCTAGGGCCGGACTGGCGGGAATTGCTCAATGCTTCCGTGCAAGGCCAGGGAACAGTGATCAGCGCGCAGCAAATTGTTCGATTGGCTGAACTCGTAGAAGCCGCGCGTAGGGAAGTGGTGGTCCGACAGTGGTTCCTTTCGGAGCCCTCACCAGCACAAGATTTTCGAGAAACCCTCGTTGGAACGGTATTTCTACGGCTGTTCGAGCAGTATCTGGAGGAGTACGGGCATCGGGCTGTCGGTGAATCCGACGTGATGACTCCACGCATAGGGGAGCAGCCGGAAAATATTCTAAATGTGCTTCGGACGCAGGTTTCTTCAGATGCAACTCCATCTCCGACTGAAATCGCATCACGTCAGGCACACCGGCGAGAAGCGGCGCTCGCCGAAATACACGAGCGATTCGGTTCACGGCTTCATCGGCGGATCATATTTGGATGGTGGTACAGGCGACTCTGCCGATTCAGTGTTCTGCGAGAGGCAAATCGTCACCATTTGATGTACTACTCCACGGCGGTGCGCCATCTGCTGCTCTGCTTGGGAGAGCGATTGGTAGGGCAGGGCACAATGACATTGCGCGAAGACGTGTTTTACCTGACGCTGGACGAATGTGACGCAATGGGTCAGGCACCAGGCCGAGACTGGCGAAAGCTGGTACAGGATCGTCGCGAAGAAAGGGCCCGAAACCAGGGTCTGCAGGTTCCTGACATCATCCAAGATTGGGAAGAGGCCGTTTATCGGACAGATCGAGCGGAACGTGGCGTTTCAGATGGAGATTTACGGGGCATTGCCATCAGTGCCGGGACGGCCAGCGGACCGGTTCGAATCATACGATCCACGGTGGATTGGAAGGGAGTTCAGGCCGGGGATATCCTCGTCGTGCCGGTAATCGATCCCGGTATGGCGCCGCTTTTTGGCATGGCAGCCGGCCTGGTGGCAGAGATGGGGGGCACACTCTCTCATGGTGCCATTATTGCCCGGGAATACGGCCTCCCGGTTCTGGTCAATGTGCCCTATGCAACCAGTCTTTTGTGCCAGAATGAGCAGGTCCAAATCGAGAGCGAAACGGGCACAATCAGGCGGTTGAACTCTTGACGTTTCCAGGCGTTTCTCGTAGGCTCTACGCGATTTCCCTACGGAAGCAGGTGAGCAAATACCAACCATTCTGAATACCCGTAGGGAACCGCCCATGATCGACCTTGCTTCTTCGACATTTCTGATCGGCGCCGCAGTCGGCTTGATCGTGGGGCTCTCCCTGGCTGGCTGGTGGGTGACGTTCCGTGTTCAAGGGCGGTTCCATGCGGAGTTGATGGAGGTTGGCGAGCGCGCGCAACGAGCCGATGCACTGGCTGCCATACTACGGCAAGGTCGGGAGGAGCAGGATGCCGAAATGGAGCAGTTACGGCAAACCCTGGTCGAGTCTCAAGCAGGCCGGACAAAGGCCGAAACGCGTATGGAAGAAGTCACGCGCAGCTTGGAAGACCAACGGTCCATGCTGGCACAGGCGCGACAGGAGCTGCATCAATCATTCGAGGCCCTTTCCGGCCAAGCTTTAAAACAGAATAACGAAGCCTTTTTGAATCTCGCGCGCACTTCGTTTGCGGCATTGCACGCGGAAGCCAAGGGCGAACTGTCGCAGCGGCAACAGGCCATCGATGAGCTGGTTAAACCGCTGGAGGAATCCTTGCGGCGCTATGAGGAGCAACTGAGTCAAGCCGAGCAGATCCGGCAGCGAGAGTATGGGGGACTCGATCAGCAGCTCAAGTTTATGGCGGAATCACACCAACGGCTTCAGCAGGAAACCAGCAATCTGGTGAAAGCTCTACGATCCCCGTCCGTGCGCGGCCGCTGGGGAGAGATGACCTTGCGCCGAGTGGCCGAACTTGCGGGCATGGTCGCCCATTGTGATTTTCTCGAGCAAGATACGGTAGGATCAATGGAGGGTCTCTTACGTCCTGACATGGTCGTGTGTTTGCCGGGTGGACGTCAGATTGTGGTGGATGCGAAAACAGTGTTGGCCGCCTATCTTGATGCCTATGAAACGCAGGACGATCAGCAGCGGCAGGCTCACTTACGTCGCCATGCCGGGCAAGTGCGGGCCAGGATGGAGGCGCTGAGCCTGAAGGCCTATTGGACGCAGTTCCCACAGACCCCGGAATTCGTGGTGCTGTTCCTGCCCGGGGAGCAATTTCTTGGGGCGGCGCTCGAACAGGATCCGACCCTGATCGAAGACGGCTTCGCTCAAGGAATCGTGGTTGCGACCCCCACTACGCTGATGGCGCTCCTACGGGCAGTGGCCTACGGCTGGCGGCAAGAGCAGCTGACCGAGCATGCCGAGCAGGCGGGCCGGTTGGGGAAGGATCTCTACGAACGAATGGCAACCTTGACCGACCACCTGAGCGAAATCGGGCAGGCTCTCGGGAAGAGCGTCGGCGCGTATAATAAGGCAGTAGGGTCGTTGGAGAGCAGAGTGCTGCCGGCTGCGAGAAAATTCAAGGATCTCGGGATTTCATCGGACAAAGACATTACCGTGCTGGAAACCTGCGAGATCGAGCCAAGAGCTGGACTACCTTATGCTGCCGAAGGTATGAGGACCGTGGGATGATGGATCCCCAGGCAATGGTGGAGGAATTTCACCGCAAATTTGAAATTGCTATTGGTCACACGCCAAGCGTGCCAGGGGATGGAATCCGTGAGCTACGAGTGCGGCTCATTCAGGAGGAGTTTGATGAGCTCAAAGAAGCGATGGCCACCCAGGACCTTGCGGGCGTGGCTAAAGAACTGGCCGATCTGCTGTATGTAGTGTACGGAACGGCCGTCGCCTATGGGATGGATATGGATCCGGTGTTCCGGGAAGTTCACCGATCGAACTTGAGCAAGGTGGGCGGCTATAAGCGCGCTGACGGCAAATGGGTCAAACCGCCGACCTATTCTCCGGCGCAGGTAGAACCGCTGCTTGAGGCCCAGTCGGCAAGACGACCCGTGGCATCAGCCGCACCGGATGCGGGAAGGATGCAGGAGCCAGAATCGTAGGATGAAAGAATTGCATTGTCCGGCGTGCGGCACGCCGTGTGTCAGAGTATCCGCCAGGTCGGGTGTCATTGAAAAGGCATTCAATTGGCTGAATATCTTTCAATTCCGCTGTCAGCTCTGCACCACCCGTTTCCAGGCTCGAAGGCCCGGGAATCGACAAACCTCGCAAGAATTTGATCGCCGCGAATATCGACGGTTGCGCACGAACCTTGCCGCGTCGTTGGTCTTGGACCCCCCGGCCGTGGACGGCCTGGTATCAGACATCTCGATGGGTGGCTGTACCCTGCAAGCTGCCACCTCGCTTCCGAAGGGTACGTTTGTGAAGGTGTTGCTGCACGTGCCAGGAGGACAACCCGATATCAAAGTCGAGGCGGCCATGATCTGTTCGATTCAACCTCTCTCGGTCGGTGTAAAATTCTTGGAATTTCAGCCCCAGGATAAACAACGCATGGGCGAATTAGTTTTGGAACTCCTCGCCTATGAAACTACAGCTCCCAGAGTCAGCGCCTAGCCCTGGCCACGTGCCCCACTAGCTATCTATAGAGACAGGCCCCGACTCGGCTGAGCCGCACCTTGAGCCATGCGATCGATCCTACCGAGATCCTGAGAAACCACTCTAGATTTTTCCTCGTACCGAGACCAGCCTGTTGTCGAGCAAGCGTACCGATCCGATACGAAGCGCGCCGAGCAGCGCGACCCTACGGTGGACCATTTTTAGTGGTTCAAGAGACTGGGGATCGCACACCGCCAAGTATTCCGGAGTGGCCAGGGATTCTCGTCTCAAAACTTCAGCCATGGTGCGTTGGACTCGTGTGGCCTGCCGCTCTCCGGCACGAATGGCTGATGCACCTGCCTCCAGCGCCCGATAGAGAGCTGGCGCGGCCTGACGTTGAGGGGGAGTGAGATACACATTACGCGAACTCAGCGCCAGCCCATCCGGCTCCCGCACGGTGGGGTGGATGATTAGTCGACCGGGGAGGTGAAGGTCTTTGAGGAGTTGCTGGACAAGCACAGCTTGCTGATAATCCTTTTGACCGAACCAGCTGATGTCGGGCTGGACCAGGCCTAGCAATTTGGTGACGATGGTCGCCACGCCCTGAAAATGATGCGGTCGCGCTTCGCCTTCCCATAGGCGGGCCAAGGCCGGGACCGAGACAATGGTTTGAGCGTCTGGAGGATACATCGCATGACGCTCCGGGGCGAAGACCACATCGACGCCCTCCGCGCGGCAGAGGGCCCGATCGAGACTCAGCTGGCGGGGATATTTCTCGAGATCTTCCGACGGGCCGAACTGCGTCGGGTTCACGAAGATACTCACGACCACCGCATCGCAGGTCAATCTGGCGGCACGGATCAGGGCGCGATGGCCTGCGTGCAACGCTCCCATCGTCGGGACGAACCCGATGGTCACACCCTCTCGACGTAGCTGATGGCTCCAAACAGCCATGGCCATTGGCTTGCGGATAATGTTCATGCGTGGGGCTCGGTTGCCAAAGGAGCATTGCAGGTTGGTTTCGATCCGTAGCGGGAGCTGGGCTGGGGGTTGAGGAGTCGTACGATCGAGTCGTCAGTCACCTGCGATAAAAGCTCTCGCAGGCTCAGGCCGATCACCGGATGTTGCCGGTCAGGAGCCAGATCGGCCAGTGGCGCGAGGACAAATCGCCGCTCATGCAGCCGGGGGTGGGGGATCGTCAAAGCGGGATCTTCAATGACGCAATTGTCGTACAACAGCAAGTCGAGGTCGAGAGTCCGAGGTCCCTTGCGGTTTTCAGGGTCGCGCCCGAGGGCGCGTTCGATCTCACGGCAAACCTCCAGGAGACTGTTAGGCGCAATATTCGTTTCGATCTGAACGACGCCGTTGAGGAACCAGTCTGGTCCCGGTGCCGCTCCGTCATTGACTGGCTCGGTTTCATACAGTGAGGACACCCCGTCGAGGCGTGAATGTGGGAGGAGACTCAGCAGAGTCACGGCACGGTCACAAAAGTCGATCCGGTTACCGAGGTTGGACCCAAAACCGATGAAGGCCGTTGCCATCGCACTCCTATTCCTGCTTAGTGCTCACGGGCTCGGAGTCTCGAATCAAGGCCTGGAGGCTGTCAAATTTCTCAAATGCGCAGTTGGCGCCCATCAGTCTCATCAGAATCCAGTCTTCTTGATGCGCTCCACTGCTTCTGCGAGTCGCTCCTTTGTGGTGCACACGGTCATTCGGATGTAGCCTTCACCAGGCGCCCCGAAACCATTACCAGGAGTCGTGACAATGCCCGCCTTTTCCAGAAGGTGAGCCGTGAATGAGGCTGAGGTGTAGCCCTTCGGCACCGCGACCCAGATATAGAACGCAGCAGGAGGCGGGTCGACTTCGAGGCCCAGTTTCTTCAAGCCAGGAACCAGCGTGTCCCGTCGTTCCTGGTAGACCTTCCGAAGCCCATCGGTGACGGGGTCGTCCAGCTCCAGCGCCGTAATCGCGGCCGCCTGCACTGCCTCAAACACGCCGGAATCCAGATTGCTTTTCACCTTACCGAGTCCGGCCAAGACGTCCTTATTGCCAACGACGAACCCGATACGCCAGCCCGTCATGTTGTAAGTTTTTGAAAGGGAGTGAAACTCCACCCCCACGTCCTTGGCCCCATCCACTTCGAGAAAACTAGCCGGACGCTTCCCGTCGTAATATATTTCCGAATAAGCCGCGTCATGGCAGACAATGATGTGGTGTTCCTGCGCAAATTCGACCACACGCTTGAAATAGTCTTTGCTCATGATGACGGAGGTGGGATTGTTCGGCGAGTTGAGCCACATGAGTTTGGCCTTGTTCGCCACGTCTTTCGGAATTGCGTTCAAATCTGGAAGAAACCCATTCGCCTTCGTGAGCGGCATGATGTGGGATATGCCGCCGGAGAAGCTTGTGCCGACAGGGTAGACCGGATAACCCGGGCTGGGCACGAGAACCACGTCCCCCGGATCAACAAAGGCCAGGTGGACGTGTCCAATGCCTTCTTTCGAGCCGATCAAACTCAGCACTTCGCTGGCCGGATCGAGCGTCACATGGAACCGGCGCTTGTACCATTCCGCAACCGCCTTGCGATATGACAGCATTCCTTCATAGGAGGGGTATTGGTGGTGCTTGGGGTTCTTGGCGGCGATAGCCAGACTCTCGATGATCGGCGTTGGGGTGGGGAGATCAGGATCACCGATGCCGAGATTGATGATATCGACGCCGCGCGCGAGGGCTTCCTGTTTCATCTTGTCGATGGCGGCGAACAAATAAGGGGGCAATGTCTTGATACGGGTGGCGTATTCGATCGGAAAACCGGACATGCGTGAGGGCTCCTTTGTTGGCCTGAGCGTCGGCGCTCAGCAATGTAGAATGCATGAGCGGCGAGCAGCCGTCAGCAGGGTTTCATCCAGAGGTTAGGGTACCGCAGGAGCACCATCGCAATCAACGGAGTCGCTGCGGGCAGCCCATCGCGCATTGGTCTCGCGTGAGCAAACTGTGGGCAACGGCGCATCTGGTTGGATGCCATACGACTCCGGCCACATTACTGGCCGGAAAAAATCTACTTTCCCGCCAGTTCGTTCTGTACCGTGGAGGCGGCAGTTGACAGGGCATGAGTCTCTGCTTACAGTTCGACGGAGACGTTACAGACTGTCCTTCCGGGAGATTACTGTTTCGCGCGATCTGGTGGGTATGTCAGCGTTTTCCCAACTCGACGCTTTTTGTCAGACGATTCGACCACGAGTGACGATTCCAGTGCTGCTGGGACGGCCCGATGCGGCGGTTCCAGGGCTCTATGTCTGGCCCTGGCGCATGGAGCCCGAGGCCGAACTGTCCAACAGACCCGGTACTCCGTCTGGTGGCAGACCCGAGGCATCCCTCAACCAGCCGATACTCAGCATCCGGATACTGATAATCCCGGTTCCTGCGCTATCCGCCGAAAGCGTGGCGAGCCTCGAGAATGCTCAACTCGCTCTCCACGACCATCCGTTGTTCACGGCCGGTGAAACAGTCTCGCGCGTAGTCGCGGATAGGGCGCTTTCGGTCGGTGACTTGTCGGCCCTGTTCGCCGCTGCGCAGCTGCCATTTTCACTCTGTGCTGCGTTCGTGCTCTCGGGCCAGGCGAGGCGACTGGTTAACCCGTGAACTATAAAAACCATGTGAAAATGCTGAGATGATCAGGTCAGACGGCAGAATGTTCTCAGGCGGGAGGATAAACGTTACGCGGAGATGCCTCAACCCTCTCGCGTCTGCGCGGGACACAGTCAACAAGTTTGGACCGAGAGCCGAGCCTCGGGAGAGCGCTCGATGAAGCAATTAGCGCCTTGTTCCTCAAGCCCTAATTGTGTGTCCACCCAAGCAAGAGACGCGGATCACGGGATTGCGCCGTATCCTTTCCAGAAAAGTCTGGCTGAAGCCAAAGGCGCGCTCAAAGACATCGTGCTGTCCATGCCCCGCACGACTCTGGTTTCGGAGGATGTATCCTATCTCCATTTCGAATTCACCAGTCTGTTGTTGAGGTTCGTCGATGACGTAGAGTTTGTGTTTGACGACGCCACGCGGACGGTGCATTTCCGATCAGCGTCCCGAGTAGGTTACAGCGATCTTGGCGCGAACCGTCGGCGTATGGAGGAGATTCGGCGACGAGTTGAGAGACAACTGTAGATGGAGACTTTAGCAGCTGCCTGGTGTGGAGGGCTGCGACAGTGCACAATGAACGCGGTACTACGCTCACGTAGTCTAGCAAGGTCTCTGAAATTTTAATGTTGAAATGCCCGCGCTAAGGCGTCAGTATAAAAACCCCTGACGCGACGTGTGCACGGTAGGGCTCCAGAAAGTCTGGAAAGCGCATGATGACGACTCGTATATTTCACGTTTGTGCGATTATGGCCCTGATGTTTTCAAGCGGCTGTGTGTCGATCCATGTCGATCCTCTCACCGGGGACTCGTTTGAACCACGCGCGGGGCAGGATAACATCACGACCTTGCAGCGTGAACCAAACCGCGGATATGTGCAGATTGCCCGCATTGTGGCCACCAGTGAATATGCCAGCGAGGAGACACTGCGAGACCGTATCCTTTCCCAGGCGAAAGAATTGGGAGCTGATGCAGTAGTGCTTGGAGAGGCGGATGTGCGTCGCCTTGCGGATCGTGGCCCAGTGTTCCAGTCGACCATGGGGTCCGGGATTCAGGGGGCGACCGCGGCCAATAATTCCTATCGCAGCGGGTATTGGAATCCATTCCGGATGGACGCCTGGAGCTTCAGCCAGGCAGCGGGAGGCGGACAAGGTTGGATGCTCCATATGTCCGGCTTGGCCATTCGTTATGTTTCGGACGAAGAACGGCCCGCCGCTCCGAAGCCTAAACCCGTCGCACCTTAGCCTGAGTCCCGCTTGCAGTGACAGGGATGTCGAAGTCTCCCGCCTGTTATTAACGCAGCACCATCAGACCAGTCTCCGGCCCATGTCTCGGCCATTTTTCTTGAGCGTGCTCTGGATTCGAATGTCACGGGATGTGAAGAATGGCGTTCTTCTTGACCGTATGGTGTAAGTTTGGCATAAAAATACTTCCTGCTAGAATTCAGGCGATGACGCGAGCGGTGCCGGCGAGGCTGCTCGCAGGGCGCCTATGAAAAATCTGATCGATCGCCACCGAGGGCGAATGACTGAGGCAGACATCGTGCTCCGGGGATTGCGCACCCTGGTTGTGAAACATAATCCCTGAGGTATAGGGGGGGCGCGGCGTTCGGACGCGTTTCATCCGGCAGGATTGACGGGAATGGATACATGGCAATGTCAGCGTTGAATTTCAATCAGGAGCGTCAGGCTCTCCTCCCCCACGTTCGCATCCGTCCAATGAAAGGCTTGTTGGATTTAGATCTAGTGAGCCTATGGCACTATCGGGAGCTCGTTTTTATTCTCGTGTGGCGCGATGTGACGGTCCGGTATAAGCAGACCCTCTTGGGCGTGGCGTGGGCCATGTTTCAACCGGTTGCGACCATGCTTATTTTCACCGCAGTCTTCAGTGTCATGGGGAAAATTCCCTCGGATGGGTTTCCTTATCCCGTTTTTCTCTACGCGGGGCTGCTACCCTGGTTGTATGTGTCCCAAGCATTGAGCCGGGGCGGCAGCAGCTTGGTCGGCGAGGCGCCGCTCATCAGTAAGGTCTATTTCCCCAGACTTATTCTCCCGCTGGCGGCCACGATTGCGCCCTTAGTCGATCTGTTATTGGCATTTATCGCATTTTTGGGGCTCATGGTCTGGTTCGAAGTCATGCCGACCTGGCGCATCCTGCTGTTGCCATTTTTCGCCTGCCTGGCCGGTTTCGTGACTCTGGCAGGCGGACTGTGGATCTCGGCGCTCTATGTGAAATATCGCGACGTGGGTCACATTCTCCCGATGTTCATTCAGCTCGGGATGTTCGTGTCACCCATCCTGTATCCGGTCAGCAAAGTGCCTGAATCCTGGCGAGTATTGTACGCATTGAATCCGGTCGTGAGTGTAGTCGAAGGGTTTCGATGGGCGCTTATCCCAGGGTTTCAAGTGGACTTCATGATGTTCCTGCCGAGCTTGGCGATTGTTTTTGTGGTGCTCGTCGGGGGATTGATTTATTTTCGCTCGATGGAGCGAACATTCGCGGATGTGATCTGATGGGATCTGTCGCAGTTAGAGCAGAGGGCTTATCGAAGTACTACCGGCTGGGAGCCGCGAAAGCTCAGCATAATACACTTCGCGACCATGTCATGCACGGCCTCAAGGCTCTTACGCGATGGGACGCGGGAGATAAGAAATCGGACCCATCCTTCTGGGCATTGAAGGATGTTTCATTCGAGGTCAAACAAGGCGAGGTGTTGGGGATCGTTGGGCATAATGGCGCGGGGAAAAGTACCCTACTCAAGATTCTTTCCAGGATTACTCACCCGACAATAGGGACGGCGGATATTTATGGGCGCGTAAGCTCGTTGCTCGAAGTGGGAACGGGGTTCCACTCTGAACTGAGCGGGCGCGAGAACATTTTTTTAAATGCCGCGATGTTGGGCATGCGACGGGAAGAAGTGCAGCGAAAATTCGATGAGATCGTCGATTTCTCGGGGGTGGAAGAATTCATCGATACGCCGGTCAAGCGGTATTCCAGCGGCATGTACGTGAGACTGGCATTTGCGGTAGCCGCGCATCTCGAACCAGAAATCTTGATTGTGGATGAAGTCCTGGCCGTAGGCGATGCCAGCTTCCAGCAAAAGTGCCTCGGGAAGATGGAGGAAGTCAGTCGGAGCGGGAGGACGGTCTTGATCGTCAGCCACAATATGACGCTCATCGAAGGCCTCTGCGAACGGGCGATTCTTCTGGAGAAGGGCACGATTGTCAAAATCGGCAAGACGCAGGAGGTGGTGGAGGGTTATGCCGATGCCATCCGGAGTCAGGCCGGGACGCCAATTGATGCGCGTCAGGACCGGATTGGCATAGGAGACATTCTCCTTACCCGAATCGAATTGCTGGACAGTGACCGGCATTCTGTCGCGGCGGGGATCACCGGCAGAGATATTATTATCCGTTTGCACTACCGCTGCACGAAAGGGAAAGAGTTCCGCAATTGCCGGGTGAGTATTTCCGTGAACGGGCGGAAAGGGCAAGACCTCTTCGTATTGTCCACGGATATCGTGGATCCGACCCCATTAACCCTGCACGGAGAAGGCTATATCGATTTTATCGTTCCCCGATTGCCATTGACGGGCGGAGCATATTTCTTTCAATCATATTTCGAATCCAATGGACATGCGCAGGATTGGATCAAAAACGTCGCGCTGTTCTCCGTCCTCGATGCCGATTATTACGGTACTGGCAAGCTGTGCCCCCCGGGTTGGGAAGCAAACGGTGTGCTGTTACAGTACCGCTGGGAAGCCGGTGCGCGGCAATCTGTCATTCCGTCCTAATCCCGTTGCTTCCCTTCACAACACCCACAGTGTCGTTTCGCTTTGAGGGTGTGCCTGTCGTGCAGTCCCTGTCGAGTAATCATTAATCGCTCTGCAATCCGCAAAGAGTGGGTTACGATTCGTCCTCAGATTGCCGGACGACGGTCGACTGAGGCGCATGCATGGGTTTCGGGATTCAGGAGGGACGACAGCCGCAGCTGGAATTGGATGGGTTAAAGCGCGCGTTGGAATGGACAAACATTCAGCGCGAACAGCTGTTGGATCGACTGGATCTGTTGCGTTTGGACAATCAACGTTTGCAAGGGCGGGTGGAAGAGCTGGAGCGGCGCCTCGCTGAACTTCAGCAACAACAACCGCTGTTTTGATGCCCGGCCGGGTCTCCTCTCTCATCGTCTTTTTATTTTTCACTCCTGCGCCGATTCCTCCGGCGTGATAAGCTAACAAATTGCCGATTCGGCAGACTTTCCCTGTGAAAGGACTCGGCACCATGACTTATCCGATTAAGACATCTGAAGACATGCAATGGTTCCTGGCCCATACGCGGGGGTTCTGTGGCGGCCAGGTGACCGATGTGCATCTCTCCAAGCGGAGGATCTATGATGAGCTGTCCGGCCGCGATGTCTTGGCTGGGAGCACGGCAGCGGTAGTGGTCAGGTACCACGTGGCAGGGATTCTTCGCATTGCTAAACTAACGATGCAGGGGGTCTCTGATCTCTGCATTTTCGAGCAGGATGGAGTTGATTGCTCCCTGCTGGCTGGCATTCAGGTGGAACTGAGCGAGGGGAAATTACGCTTTTGGTTCGATCCTCAGGGTGAGCTATTTGTGGTGTGCGAGGAAGCCCTGCTCGAGGAGGTCTCCCTGCCACAGAGTGACGCAGAGATGGATAGCGTCGCGGCGCAGTGGACCTTTCAGGCGGACTCCGGCGAGGCGCCTAGCGTGTCCTGGTTGCTTGCTCAAATGGATCAGGCTGGGTGGCCCTGCTTCTGGAAGGCACTATTGCCTCACGACACAGCGCATCGGGCCATGCGTTGGGAAGGCCAATTGGTGGCGGCCGCCGATGAGAATGCCGACTCTGCGCCGACAATCGATGTTCAGACCTACGGGCCGATCGATGGCGCCGGCTTTGGCATGCGGATGCGGCTCCCGCACCGTATGGATCCATCCAGCTGCCGATTGCTGAGCCTGGTGGCCGAGGTCGTTGCGCAATCCTATTCAGGGACCTGTCTTATGGGAGAGAGGTGGTATTCACACGAAGAATGGGCAAGGGGGAAGTCGTCAGGTCGTATGCATCATGCCCGCCGATGATCGACCGGCAAGTACGGGAGTCGTCAGCTCTGCTGACCGTTCCTTCCGCTCCCATTTCCGTTCATGATGGCCCGCGAGGTGGTTTTTCGATTGACGCATTCCACCAAGTGCCAAAATTTCATCGGATTCACTTTTTCTTTTCGGGCGACATGCAGGTCGGTCCCCTCCAGCACGGTACTGAGGGAAAGATCGGTGCGGAAGCCGATATGTTTACAGAACGGGGAGATGACTTTCTCCACGGCAGCGATCAGCTTGTTGCCGTTGCTGAAATGGTTCAGCATGATGATGCGACCGCCCGGCTTGCACACCCGAATCATTTCATTCACCACTTTGCGGTAATCGGGCACGGCAGTCACGACATAGGCCGCCATGACGGTATCGAAGCTGTCGTCGGCAAAATCCATTCTGCCTGCATCCATGAGCATCAGGCGTACATGGTCCAAATGATAGTGAGACTGGCGTTGCCGGGCCTTGGCTAGCATGCCCGAGGACAGGTCGATGCCTATGATTTCGCAGTTTTTGGGGTAATACTCCAAAGCAATCCCGGTCCCGACTCCCACTTCCAGGATTTTTTCTTCGGGCCGTATTCTCAGGTTGCGGACGGCGGATTCGCGCGACTGATGAAAGATTTTGCCGAAAATATGATCATAGACGCCGGAATAGTTGGTATACACTCGCTCGACTTTGGCGATATCCATCGTCCCTCCGAAAATCACGCCTCTCCGCCAGCACACTCTGCAGTGCAGCAGTGACGGCGAGAAAAGTGTAGCGTGGAAAACTATGAAGGCGGGACCGTGACTCGGATGGTTCGTCCTCACCCGCCGGATAAGAACCGGCCTAATGTAGCCAAAGCGCTCATGTGGAGTCAACAGGTTCCTCTAGGTATTGATTGTGAAGGCGTTTTGGCCGGGCTTGATTCTCCGCCGAGCCTTGTGGGAAGTTCCCCCGTATGGTATTGGCTGGTGCGTTCGCTATCGTCTTGTTCATTGGGCTGATTATCGGTGATTGGGTATATTTCGCCCGGCTCTCACCCGACGCCTCCCGGTATGGATACGGGATCGGACAGGTGCAGGACCAGTTCCTCTCGTTGGGCATCCAGAAGTTCGTCCGGCGTTTCGACGAGAACGGGTTTCTCGCGTTACCGCACGGGGTGGCGAGAGTCTTTCCCGAAGCCAACCGGCTGGTAATCCGACCGACCTACCGACTGTTCTCGATGGGTTTCCGCACGGCCTGGCCACTCAAGGGCTCAATCGAATGGGCGTCAGACGTCGATGGGCTCACATTCGTCTGCACCAAACGGGTTCCCTGGTCGTCCTCCATTCTCACCTTCTTGTGGTTCAGTCTCGTGGGTGTCGGGACGTTCGGGTTTCTGGTGGCCTACCTGATGGAAGGGGGATTTGAATCGCTGGGAGGGCTACTGTTGGGAGTCGGGGTCACCGCGGTGGGATTGATCGTGGTCGCCTTCGGTCTGTTGACCGTGACCGTGGCCTATCGAATGGAGAATACCAGGCTGATGCAGGTCTACACAGAATTGCGGACGGTGGCGCTGGAGGAGACAAGCACAGCCTAACGGGTTGAAGTGTAGAGATCCAGCAGGTGGTCCAATTCCGGCGGCAGATCAAGTGTCTGTCGGGAGCGCGCCAGACCGGCGATGATCCCACGATGTTTCAGGCTCAAGCCGGATTTAATGAATGCCTCACGAAAGTGCATCCACCGTTGTGCCGTATCCCCTGACAACCTTTCGAGATCCTCGGGAGACAGCGTGTTAAGCGATGCGGAAAGGGTTCCCACAGCCTTTTCGACGCTGTCGTAGGGCGCGGCCAGTTTGAGTCGGCCGTAAAACAGCTCCAGATGACCCCGGAATTCGTTCCTGAGCGACTCCACGGGACCGGCCGCTCGATGGTGGCCTATGTGATCGCCCATGCCATGTCCCTCCGCGGTACAATGATGATTGCGTCGAAGCTTACGGCAGGAACGGCCTGACACGCAACGGGGTCATTCTAAGAAGTAATGTTGTGAATGTGACAGGGAGGTCGACATGAGCCGCCGATATCCGTTCCTGCTCAGCGGAGTACTGCTGAGCTTGTTTGTCGGTTGTTCGTCCCATCATCATGGAAATGATATCCGCGCACAGAGCGACTATTGGAGTCACGCAAGCCGGGATGTGGGTGGCCTGGTCGAGAAGCACCTTCGCGACCCGGAGAAGGTGAAAGAGGTGAACGGGGTCATGGGGGAGATTATCACCGAGATCAGGTCGGCCCGGGAACAACATCGTCAGTACCATCGTGCGCTCTACGAATTAAACGCGAACTACACGGCCTCACCGGAGGAGTTCACCAAAATCCTGGATCAGTTGAATAATGGCCGCATGCGTTCTGCCGCGAAGATTCTCGGTCTCCGATTCAGGTTGAAGGGGTTGCTGACGGCCCAGGAGTGGGCGGGCCTGTCCGCGGATCTGGAAGCCTACGGCAGTCGATATTATGGGAAAAGGTTGGATGCGCCGGTTCCGACACCCTCACAACCGTGAGCCGAATGCCATAGCGTCAGTACAGCCGGTCCAGGCCCGGGCGATGGTTGAGGAAGAGGAGTTGGGCGCCGTGCTCCGACAACTCGAGCCCGCTGACGGCAGCATGATCGACAGTGATGTGGCGGATCACGGTCAGGTCGAGACGGAGATAATGCGCGAGAATCGCTCGGATGACATCGCCGTGGGACACGAACACGTAGGGCTTGGTTTGCGGCTGTTGAATGACTCCTCTCACCGCAGCCACCGCGCGCTGCTGCACTTCTCGCAATGTTTCACCCCCGGAGGGGCGCGCTAATTCAGGCTGGGCGTACCAGTTCCGCTTCGCCGGATCCTCGGCTAGATCTTTCCAGTAGTGATTGATCCAGTTGCCCACGCCGATCTCCCTCAGGTCCGGGATCTGTTGCGGCGTGGTCTCGCGCGGCCGACGCAACATCTCGGCTGTTTGCACCGCGCGGAGGACGGGACTGGTGAAGATGCCGGCGAGCGGCGTGCGGGACAAAATTTCTGCGCAGGCCCGCGCTTGGCGTTCACCGGCCTCATTTAAGGGAATTGATTGGTCGCCCATGACGCGACCGGATCGATTCCACTCTGTCTCTCCATGTCGGATCAGAAATAGTATTGGCATGAGGGACGTTCGTCGGACTTAGCGTGCGGCCACGACGGGACCAGTGAGCGGGATCGCGGTCCAGGAGTTCCCGCCGTCGGTGGAACGATAGAGGCCGCTGCCATTGGTTCCGGCATAGAGCAGGTCGGGGTTCGCGGCGCTGATGACGATCGTGCGCACGTTCAGCGTGGCGAGTCCCTGATTCCGAGGCTCCCAAGTTTTGCCGCTGTCGGTAGTCTTGAGGACACCAGCCGGCCCGCCGATGTAAAGCACATCTGAAGTGGTCGGATGCACCACCAGGGAACTGATGAATTGTTCCGGCAACCCCTGGCCGACTTGTTCCCAATAATCCGCCCGATTGGTGGTGCGAAAGAGTCCCTTGGTCGTGCCCGCATACACGATGCCGGAATTCAGCGGATCCACCGCCAACACATTCACGCCGAGGGCCATGGAGGCGTTGAGAACGTCGTCCGGAATGAGCCCGCTATTCTTCTTCTGCCAGCTGACGCCTCCATCTTCGCTACGATAGGTGCCGCCGGTCGTGCCGGCATAGAGCACCCGGGAATGTTTGGGATCCATGGTGATGCAGGTCACGATGTGAACTTCCTTCATCCCTGCCATCCGTTCTTCCCACTCTCGTCCACCGTTTTTGCTGACGAAGGCGCCGACCGTCGTGGCAAGGTAGAGCATCTCGGTATTGTCCGGATGAAAGATGATTTCGTTGACGAACGACACGTGTTCCTTAAGTCCGACATTATGGGGCAGCCAATGCTGACCGCCGTCCGGACTTTTATAAATCGCATCTCCCATCGTGCCGGCATATACCGTCGCAGGGAGCTTCGGGTCGATGGCCAGGGTGGTGACGCGGCGGGCGGTGAACCCGGGGAATTGTTCCCAGGTGGCGCCACCGTCACGGGTCTTGTGTACCGCCTCGTTCGTGGCGACGTAGACGATGTTGGGATTCGAAGGGTGGAGTGCGATGGAGACGACGGCCGCTTCACGCGTTCCGCAGGCCAACAGGAGCAAGCCGGCAAAAAAGATGAATGGTCGGAGGACGACACGAGAGAGAGTAACGCGTAAGATCACGATAACCGCAGACCTAACCATAGCGCGTCAATCGAGTCAAGGACATGCGTAGGACAGTTGTGGGGGAGCTTCACAGCCGTTGGGTGAAACGTTCGGCGTATCCTGTGAGTTCGACATAGCCGCGCGCCGAGACAGGCATGCCGCGCACCTGCCCTGTGGCAGACACGGCTCCTTCCCAGTAGGTGATCCCGGTGCTGCGGGCGGTCGTCAGTTCCTGATCGGCCAGCAGGGAGCCCACTTCCAGCTCCAGTCCGAGGGAGGGTGAGGAGAGGTGCCAGCGCTGCGGGTACCGCGCGCGGGATCGCGGGCTCGTCCATTGGGAGAGGGGTACAACCGTGAGATCGTCAGCGTGAAGATGCCTGGTGCGCCCATCAGCCAGGACCAGCGTTCCGCTGGATGCGGGGTCCGGCGAACCATCCGTTCGTCGCAACGAATACCACATGAGCTCGGTCGAGTCGCTCAACTGCAAGGAGAACCAATCCCATCCCACGATGTCCTGACCGAGGTCCGCCGAACCGAATTCGTGATCCATCCAGCTCAGGCCGGTGACAGTGAAGCTTTCGGTGCCCACCCGAATCTGTCCGCCTGTTTCGAGATGCGTCAGTGAATAATAGTGGGAGGCCTGCTCGGGGGCCGCGCCCTTGCGGCTGATTCCCTCCCGGCCATGCAGCACGGGCGGTTTCCCCGGCGTCACATGAAGGTCGATGGCGAATTCGTCTGTCGAGGCCAGAAGCCGCTGCCGTTCCGGGGCTCCATCATCCGTCGATATCGACCAGCGGTCGATCCATACGCGTAAGCGGTTCGCTTCGGCACCGGCCTTTCCCAGTCCTTCGCGACTCAGTTTGTCCGCATACATGAACCGACCGCTTTGCAGGTCGGTGACCGCGAAGTGGGCGAGATACAGTTGGTGAAGCGACCATTTCGAGGGATCCGTCTTCACTTGCTCCGGCGGAATGCCCCGACGGAAAAACGTCAGCTGAAATCCAAAGGGCCGCTTGTCGGCCGTGGTGAGATGCCCGGTGTAGTACCACCATTCCGTGCGAAACCGTTCGTGAGCACCGTGGTCCTCGGGAAACCGATAGGGATAACCAGGAGCGGCGATGGAAAATTTCTGCTGAGGCTGGTCGACGGCAATCGATGGGATGCCGAGCGCCGACAGCATCATGATGGCCAGCCAGGAAGTGAAGCAGAAACGGCGGACGATCGTCATGGTGAACTCAGGGCCCGGCTCCGCGGGAGAAAGAATGGGAAGGGTACGGGGCTGCCGATCGGTTGCCGGGGAGTCATTGATTGAACGTCAGTATCCATCATGGTTTTCGTATGATCCGTGCGGTTCGGTGGTGCCCCGGCGGCGTTGACAACTTTGCAAAGCATCGGCTATCGTGAGCCATGTTTCTGGAACCGGAACGCGACAAGCCGAGCCGTGAACTGTCGGGGAAAGCCCATCCTTTTCCCGTTCCGGAACGTATTCCAATCTTCCCTCTTCCGAACGTGGTGTTCTTCCCCAAAACCTATTTGCCGCTTCATGTGTTCGAGCCGCGCTATCGGGAGATGGTAGCGGATGCGGCGGCGGGAGGGCAATGCATCGGCATGGCGCTTCTGAAGGAAGGGTGGGAAGGGCAATACGACGGCAACCCGCCGATTTTCCACATGGGCTGTGTCGGCCGCCTGGCCAGCGTCCAAACATTTCCCGACGGGCGTTCCAACATTCTGCTCCAAGGGATCGAACGTTACGAGGTCCACGAGGAGTTCTACGAAAAAAGTTATCGTGAAGCTCGGGTGACTTTGAAGCCTCACGAGCAGGATTTGCCCATGGACCCCGCGTTGCGCCACTATCTGCTGGAAGTCGTCGGCGAATATCTTCAGGGGGACGAAGAGGGTTCTCCGCTTCACAGTCTGGTCCGCCCCGATGTCAGCGACGAAGTGTTCGTGAACTCCCTCTCGACCTATCTCGATTGTACTCCACTTGAAAAGCAATTCTTATTGGAGGCCGATCACCTCCCGCAGCAAGCACGCAGACTCAGCGACCTGATCCAATTCAAGCTGGCGGAGCGACGGGGTGCCGGAGGGTGGCGGTGATGTCGGGGGCGGTTGCTATTGAGGTCTCGCATCTCCGAAAAGCCTACGACAAGGTACAGGCTGTCGAGGATGTGTCATTTCAAGTCCATTCCGGCGAAATATTCGGGTTGCTTGGCCCCAACGGCGCCGGCAAGAGTACGACGCTTCGCATTTTGATTACCCTCCTCCATCCGACCGCCGGGTCGGCCAGAATCTTCGGGCTCGATTCAGTGAAGGACGCGGACCAGGTGCGGCAGACGATCGGATACGTGCCTCAAGAGCGCGCCATCGATCGTTTTCTGACGGGCCGGGAACATCTGCAATTACTTGCCGACCTCTATCATCTCTCGCCCGCTGAAGCGTCCACGCGCATCCCCCAACTGCTGAAGCTGGTCGAATTGGAGACGCACGCCGATCGCCCGGCCAAGACCTACTCGGGTGGCATGAAGCGAAAGTTGGATATCGCCTGCGGCTTGCTGCCCGATCCAAAAGTTCTCTTTCTGGATGAACCGACACTCGGCTTGGACGTGCAAAGTCGCCTCCGTATTTGGGATCACGTGCGGGCGATGCGGGATCGAGGCATTACGGTGGTCATGACGACCAACTATCTCGATGAAGCGGACCAGCTCTGCGATCGAATCGCGATCATCGACGGCGGCCGGATCAAGGCCATGGGATCACCTACGGAATTGAAGGTCGGGTTGGGTGGAGATCTGGTGTCGCTCACCGTGCGCGAACCGGACCGGCTCGATGCGCTGGCGGCCGCCGTCAAGGTCCTGCCGGCCATCCGCGCTGTGATGACTAAGCCGAACGGACTGGATGTTCGTGTCGATTCGCCCGAGAAGGCCCTGCCGGCTATCCTCGAGGCAGCCAATCGCCTGACTTGCCAGCTCGAGTTCATCGACTATCACCGGCCGCGGCTGGATGACGTGTTTATTGCGCATACCGGACGGTCCATTAAGGATGACCAGCCGAAGGAAACCGACCAATAACGGGCTGCGCGGAACATTCAGGATCGTGTATGAAAGAATATTGGCAGGAAATACGAGCCTTGACGATGCGGTGGGTACGGCGGCTCAGCCGTGAAAAGTTCAGCATGCTGTTCACCCTCGTGCAGCCGATGTTGTTCTGGCTGATCTTTTTCGGCAACTTGTTTCAACGGGCGGCCGATATGCAGGTCACGCAAGCATCGAGCTATATCAGCTTCCTCACCGCCGGAGTCGTGGTCATGACGGTGCTTAATAATGGGCTGGCCGGGGGGGTCGATCTCCTGTTCGATAAGGAGAACGGATTCCTGGAGCGGCTGATGTCCACACCCATTCATCGTAGCTCCGTCATTCTGAGCCGGTTTATTTTTGTGATGACCATCACCTCGTTACAAGTACTGGTCATTCTGGCCGTGGCGTGGTTATTCGGGGTGCAGCCGGTTACCGGACTGCTGGGCGTGGCGGCCATCCTGTTCATCGGCATGATGTTCGGGGTCGGCCTGACGGCCATCTCGATGGCGATGGCCTTTTCCGTGAAAAGCCATGGTGATTTCTTTTCCGTCCTCGGGTTTCTCTCCTTGCCCATGATCTTTTTGAGTTCGGCATTGGTGCCGCTGTCGGCTATGCCGGGATGGATGGGATTTCTGGCGCAGTTTAATCCCATGACCTGGGCCATCGACGCGGTGCGTCCCCTGATTCTACAGGGATGGACTGAGGCCTTGCCGCATGTTGCAATGGTAGTTGTGGTGATGGTGCTCTTTGACGCGCTATGCCTCTATGGAGGCGCGCGTGCGTTCCGCCGGGCAATCGGGTGACTATTCTCTCGCATCAAGGACCGTCCATGTTCGTAAATGAAAGCCAAATACGCGCCTTGATCCGGCTCCTCGGCGACGAGGATGAACGGATCGTCAAAACCATCAGTGGAAAACTCATCGATTGCGGCGACTCCGCCGTGCCATTGCTGCAAGAGGCCGAGATCGAGCAGCCGGACATGGCTGATCGCATCGTAACCGTGTTGGAGGAAATCCGGGGCACGAAGCTGGAAGACGAATTGCGGGATCTTATCGCATTGCAGGACGATCAGATCGATCTCGAAACCGGAGCCTTTCTCCTCGCCCGTTACGCCTATCCCATGCTGGATGTGCCCGCTTATCGGCAGCAATTGGACCGAATGGCTCAAGATGTGCGGGAGCAGATCGGGTCGCGCGTATCGGGTGAGGAAACGGTGAAAGCGCTCAACCGGTATTTATTTACGGAAGCCGGGTTCAAAGGGAATACCAAGAACTATTACGAGGTCGAGAATAGCTACCTGAATTGCGTGATCGACCGACGAACGGGGATTCCCATCAGCTTATCGGCCATCTATCTTCTGATTGGCCGGCGATTGCAGTTGCCGGTGCAGGGAATTGGGATGCCCGGGCATTTCCTCGTCAAGTTTGACTCGGACAAATACAAGATCTTCATCGACTGCTTCAACGGAGGAGCGTTGCTCACCGAGAAAAATTGCGCGCGTTTCCTCACCGAGGCCGGCTACGGATTTGAAGATCGATTTCTCCAGAAGAGCTCGACGCGAGCAATCCTGGCCCGCATGATCAAGAATCTATTGGCCATTTACAGCAAGCTCGATGAGCCGTTGAAAAAAACCCGCCTGCCTCGATTCCTGGAAATATTGGGCTGTGAGCAACGGGAAGAGGGCCTCTAGCAGCCGGGATTCATTCCCGACTGAACTCCGGTCTGACTTGGCCGTCCCAATGGCAGCGCCTCTGCACCTCTGATCGATCGCAGGATACTTGCATTGCGCTCCCGGTCGCGAAGCTCTCGTCCGGTATGCATTTCTCCAGACCAGCTAGCCGCGTAGCTTGAGCAGGTCCCGCGCCATGCGAATCCGTCCGGCAAAGTAGTTCCTCGCCTGTCCCTGCACGTCAAACTGTTCGGCAATGGGATAAAAATGAGACAGCACGAGCTGGTCGACTCCCGCCTCCTCCGCAACCCGGCCGCAGAGGCCGGCGTGAAGATGTCCCGCACCAGGCCGGTTTTCCGGAAAGGAACAGTCCAGAATTGCGAGATCTGCGCCGGAGCAGAGCCGAACGAGGCTGTCGCAATACAGGGAATCGCCTGAATAGGTCACGACATGGTCCTGAAATTCGATTCGATACCCGACGCAGTGCAGACGGGGCGCGTGGGTGACCGTGGCAGGTTTCACGCGGGTGTCTCCGAGTCGAAAGGCCCGGTCGGAGATTTCGCGAATCGTGACGCGAAACGGAGCCTTATCGAAACTCGGAAATGTCGTGAGCATGGCCTGTATCAACCGTCTCGTCCCGCGCGGTCCGATCAAAGTCAGCGGCGGTCTGGTGCCACCTTGATATTTGCAGAAAATGACCGCGTCGAAGAAGAACGGGATGAAGTCGGCGAAATGGTCCGCGTGGAAATGGGAAAAGAGAATGTGCGTGATGCGGTGGCGGTCGATGCCGGTCTTGATCAGGTTGGAGAGGGTGCGAGGACCGAAGTCGAGCAGGAACGTATGGTCGGTTTCAATCAGGTATCCGGCCGCGGCCCTGGTGGGGTGAACGTTGGTCCCGGACCCCAGGACGGTCACCCGAATCATAAAACCGGCGCTCCCTGGAAGCTCTGCCGCAGACGCAGCAGCAACGTGCGCAATTGATCGGCCTCAGCCGCGGTGAGCGCGCGTTCGAAATAGGGACGAAGAAACGCGATGTGCGCGACGAAGGTTTTCCGGAACAGGCGGTCACCCTTATCGGTAAGATGGATGCGAGTGCTCCGCCGGTCGGCCGCCACCGGGATCCGCCTGATCAATCCCTTGGCCGCCAGGCGGTCAAGCACGCCGGTCAGTGTTCCCTTCGTCACGAGCGTGGCGGCTGATAATTCGGCGCAGGTCAGGCCTTCGGTATCGCCTAATGTCGCAATCACGTCGAATTGCGACGGCGTGAGTCGCAAGGAACGCACATGCCGGCTGTCTGCGCGCCAGAAGGCAAGATAGGCCTCGACCAATGGGCGCAGAACTTTGAGATGCGGATCATCTTTAAGGTGGGGGATTTCCACTGTGGCCGCAGCCTAGTCATCGCGTCGGGTGGCTGTCAAGAGTTCACGCGGGGGTTGCGTTGACGCCACGAGGACTGTCCCCCTATCATGTCGCCTGCCATGCGTCGCGATCCACAATCCGGCCAAGCGAATCTGACCGCCATATTCTTTGTGCTGGGCCTCGTCGTGTCCGGTGTCTGGATCTGGAAACGGCTGTCGCCGGATCTCCAGGATCTTATCATCGACCAGGCACTGCCCTTGGCCGCGCTGGGGCTGGTCATCCTGGCGGCGATCTGGATTCTCGCCGGCAAGGTCAGAAAGATCCTGCGTCGTCGCCAACAGCGCGCCCGATTGATTCTCCTGTGGGAGAAGCAGACCTCACAGCAGAAGCGGCTGCAGCTGGCCTTCGCGATGATCGAAGTGAATGACTACCGTCGCGCGGGCCTGGAGGCGATTGCGCCGAAGTTGCAGGAATTATTCGTGACGACAATGCAGCGCGCTTTGGGAGACAAACAACATCAGGTGCGAGGGATGGCGGCCAGCCACTTGGGGGTGATCGGCGATGCGGCCGCCGTGACGCATCTGCTGGCGGCCCTGGAAGATGACCATGCCTACGTGCGCTCCAGCGCGGCGCTGGGCCTCGGACGGATGCGTGCGGCCGCTGCGAAAGACAAATTGGCCTATGTCAGCAAGGAGGATTGGGACCAAACCGTGCGGAGCAGAGCGCGTGAGGCGTTGGAACGCATTCGATGACGCCATGGACCAAAGGAGGAATGCGAGGGACCGGTCAGGCGGTCCAGTCAAGAACGACCAGCTCAGGCGTGCAATTGAGACGAACGGGAAGGACCGACCAACCGAGACCGCGATTCACGTAGAGACGGTGGTGGCCGTTGCTGTAGAAACCGTGGGTTCGGCCGTGGCAGCCGGGCGGCAGCCAGAAGGTCGGGATATGGGGAATCCGCCACTGCCCTGCATGGCTATGGCCGCAGAGCGTGAGGTCGACATGATGTTCAGGCATCAGTTGATCAAGAATATTGGGGGCGTGGGCCAGGACAAGCGTGAAGCGTCCGGGCTGCCGGGAAGGCACACAGCTGAGGTCCGCGCGGTGGAGTGAGGGGTCGTCTAGTCCGACGATCGCCAGTTCCCCTGCTTCCATGGGGAGGAACGTCACCTGGTTAATCAGCAGGGTCACTTTGCGACGGTCGAATTGTTCGACGAACTCATCGATGGGGACGCCACTGTAGTGATCGTGATTGCCGAGAGTGACGAAGACCGGAGCAAGCCGCCGTAGTTCAGTAAGAAAGCGAAGGACATGCGGTAGGCCGTCTCGAACATTCAGGAGATCGCCGGTGATGAAGATCCAGTCTGGCGCCAAACCGGCAATGCGGCGGACGAGCGTGCGATGTCGTGGGCGGTATCGGTCCAGATGTAAGTCACTCAAGTGTATGGCGCGACGCCCGGCCAAAGGAGCATGCACAAGGGGAAGGTGCGTGACGGCGGGAGAAGACAGGCCGACTTCGAAGCCAGGCACCAGGTTGAACAGATGGTGGAAAGGGCGGCCAAGCCAGTGGCCGATCCCGACACGCGCCAATTCCTGCCACCGGACAAGCCTTGCGATCACTCCATCACCCGATTCAAGCGGTCCTTGTCGGCGGTCGTGACTCGATACCCTTGATCGTACAACTTGCCCATGCCGTTCATCAGGGCTTCCATACCTCGGGAGCTGTGCAAGGCATCGAACGTCGCCGTCAGAGAGACCAGGTGCGCATCGGCACCGAGCGAAGGCTCTGACGAGAGGTCCAGGGCGAGGAGGACGTCGTGAAGTTCACGGCTGTTATAGAGGGAATTATCGTCGCCATCGCCGACCAGGGCAAACTCGTAAAAAGTCAGACTGAGAGACAGAAGGGCTTGTGTGCGCTGGAAGTCGGTCCGGACGGCGTCGATTCCTTCCGGATAGCGCGAGCGGCAGTCCGATGCATCGGTGGCAGCCAAAAGTGAGCCGGATCCCTCGCTCCAGGCGATACGCTGCACTTCGGGAGGCGCTGGTCTCTGGCGCTGCTGTTTATAAAACCAGTTCATACATTGGCTGGCGGTGGCAAAGGCCTGCTTGTCGGTGTCGGCTTGTCGGTGGATATGCTGAGTGAAACGGCTGAAGATATCGATACCGGTCGACTGTGGAGCCGCCATCGGTGAGGACACGAACGCGACCGTGATGGAGCAGAACAAGGCCCAGCCGGCAAGAGGTGTATAGGGGATTCTGGTCTGCATCGGGTTCGCTCAGAATGAGTGTCGGATCCCAGCAAGGCCTAGAAAGAGTATAACACGGTTGAGTGCCCTGCCTATCCGGGGTCCGTAATTGATACCTATCATGAACGAGAAGGAATGCTCATGACAACCTTGTCCTGGCTCGATGAAAAGTTACCCTACCTCACCGCTGCCATCCCGCCCCTCGGCGGACGAATTCGCAGCACCCCCGATGATTTTTGCGTCGAGGAACGCCCACTCTATTTACCCTGCGGGCAAGGGGAGCATTTATACATTCGAGTCACCAAACGAGGCTTGTCCACGCCGGATCTCCTCCTGCGGCTGTCGTCCCAGTTCCGCGTGAGAGCCCAATCCATCGGGGTCGCCGGGCTGAAGGATGCCCAGGCTGTGACCACGCAAATGATTTCATTACAGGGGGTGAAGGAGGAAGTCGTGGCGGGGTTGTCCACTGACGAGCGTCTACTTTCCTTCGAGATATTGGGTCGCCACCGCAACCGACTCCGTAAGGGACACCATGCAGGCAATCATTTCCGGTTGGTGATACGGGATGTCAGCAATGAAGCGGCAGACTCTCTCGAGCCTCTGTTCGACGTGCTGCTACGCCGCGGGATTCCCAACTATTTCGGTCCTCAACGGCAGGGGAGATCGGGGACGAATTTTCAGTTGGGGGCCGAGCTGTTACAAGATGTTTCCCGCCGCAACAAGCTGAGCCGCGACAAGCGGATGTGGTTCATGAATTCCTATCAATCCCATGTGTTCAACCAGATCCTTGCCAAGCGGATCGATAGTATCGATCGGGTGTCTCTCGGCGACTGGGCCATGAAAACGGAGAATGGGGCCTGTTTTCCCGTGGAGCAGCCTGATGTGGAGCAGTTGCGAGCCGACCGGTTCGAGATCAGTCCCACCGGTCCGCTCTTCGGTTCGCGCGCGCCATGGGCCACGGGAGTCCCGGGCGACGTTGAGAAGTCCGTGATTGCAGACCTCGGGACCACACCGGAGGCCCTGTCGCAAGCCGGCGCCGATTGTGGATTCCGGGGAGAACGGCGCGCCCTGAGGGTCCGCCTCAACGATCTCACCTGGTCCCTCGACGGCTCTGTCTTGACCCTGGCGTTCTGGCTGCCTCCCGGTTCCTACGCCACCAGCCTGCTCCGGGAAATCGTGAAAACCCACACCTCCTCATAGGCCCGGGGCAGTCCGGGGAGCGTCTGTATTCGACGGAGTCCCAGAGCAGGATCGTCCGCCGTTCTCCGGCCACCGCATGGTTGGGTGCCATCAGCATGCCCTGATCATCGTGTGCTCCGTGCGGTGTGAAGGTTCGGAGAGACTCGCAGTTTTGTGTCTTCCATGTCTCATATTTTCCGGCGGATGGTAGAATCTGAGGAAAGGCGAGCAGCGGGTTGGAGGGAGGATGGGCATGGCAGAATCGCAAGAAACCGTTTTTCTACAGGGTCACATCATCGATTCCTTGATCCTGGCAAAAGTCCTGGACAGGATCTTGATGATGGGCGGTACCTTCGACCTGCAAGATGTGAAAATCGGAGCCACCAGGGAATCTACGTCCCAGGCGCGGATCGTCGTGCGGGCTCCCTCAAGCCGGGTACTCGCAGAGATTCTGCAGGCGATCCAGCCTCATGGCGCTGCCATCGAGCGGGAAGAGGATTGTCGACTCGAGGCCGCTCCGTCCGCCGGCGTATTTCCCGAAGAATTTTATGCGACGACGCATCTGCCGACTCACGTTCGACTCGAGGGCGAGTGGGTGGAAGTCGAAGGCATGGAAATGGACCTTGGGATCGCCGTCGATCCGGCCAAAACGCACGCTCGGACCGTTTCAATGGGCGCCGTGAAGGCGGGCGAACTGATTGTGACGGGCCGGGACGGCATCAGGGTGATGCCGCTCGGCCGCCCCACCGAGCGCGACGTGTTTGGATTCATGGAATCCGTGGTGTCGTCGGAACGTCCACATCAGCCGGTCATCGTGGACATCGCGAGGCGAATGCAGAAGTTGCGCGAACGGCATCGGGAAGGGCGCGCCGGAGCCAAAGTGTTATTGGCTGGCGGGCCGGCCATCGTCCATGCGGGAGGTCGAGACGCATTGGCCTGGTTGGTGGACCAGGGCTATGTGCAGGTGTTGTTCTGCGGGAATGCGCTGGCCGCTCATGACATGGAAGCCGGCCTGTATGGCACGTCACTCGGGTACGGATTGGCGGCGGGCCGCTCGGTGCCGCATGGTCACGAGCACCATCTCAGGACCATCAACCGGATTCGCGCCATCGGCAGCATTCAAGCGGCGGTGGACGCGGGCGTCGTCACCGACGGGATCATGGCGGCATGCGTCCGGCGCAAGGTGAAGATGGTCATGGCCGGAACCATTCGGGACGATGGCCCGTTGCCGGGTGTCGTGACGGATTCGATGGAGGCCCAGCAAGCGATGCGCAAGGAAATACATGGCGTCGGGTTTGCCCTGCTGGTTGCTTCGACCCTCCATGCGATCGCCACCGGCAACTTGCTGCCAGCCACCATCCCCACCGTCTGTGTCGATGTCAATCCGGCTGTGCCGACGAAACTGGCCGACCGGGGGAGCTTTCAGGCAGTGGGGCTCGTCATGGATGCGGCCTCATTTCTCACCGAACTCGCGCGTGAACTGGGGTGGCGTCGATGAGCCGGCTGCTGGTGTGTCCTCCCGACTATTTTCGGATCGATTATGAAATCAATCCCTGGATGCGGCGCACGAACGCAGTAGACCCGGCGCGGGCCGTCAGCCAATGGCACGGGTTGATGGAGGTCTTGGCGCACGATGTCGGGGCAGCCCTGGAACAGATGCGGCCTGTGGAAGGGCTGCCGGATATGGTCTTCACGGCCAACGCTGGTGTGGTGGTCGGTCGCCGCGCCTTGGTGAGCCGGTTCCGGCACCCCGAGCGGCAACGGGAGGAAACCTTCTTCGAACAGTGGTTTCGCGAGCAGGGTTATGAGGTGCTGACGCTCGACAAAACCCTCTATTTCGAAGGGGCCGGCGACCTCTTGGGGTTTCAGGAGACGTGGTTCGGCGGATACAGGCAGCGCTCGGACATTCGGGCGTTTCCTCAACTGGGCGAGATCTTCAAACAGGAAATCATTCCACTCGAATTGATCGACAGTCGATTTTATCATTTGGATACCTGCTTCTGCCCTCTCAGCGGCGGAGAACTGCTCTACTTCCCCGCGGCGTTCGACGCCTATGGCCAGACGGCGATTGCACAACGAATCCCGGACGCCCTCCGCCTGATCGTGCCCGAGGACGAGGCGTTGCGATTTGCCTGTAATGCCGTCTGTGTGGGGAAACAGGTGGTGATTCCGTCCGGATGCCCTCGTACGACCAGGCTCCTGGAGGCCTGCGGTTATCGTGTACATGCCGTGAATCTGGACGAGTTCATGAAGTCCGGCGGCGCAGCCAAGTGCTTGACGCTCGCCCTCGACTGATATCCATCGCACTGTCCCGCCTATCGCGTACGAAAAAGAAACGACAGATAGAGTCCCGCAATGGCCGTCGTGCTGAGTTCAATTGTGAGCAGCAGACGGCTGATGATCGCATCCGGTTGCGGTGGCGAGAGTATGAAATGGAAGCCGAGAAATTCGGCCGGCTGCGAAGGAGGGGATTCCCAGGGAGGCATCAGGAGCAACACGATGAGCACGGTCACCATGCCGTACAGAATGTTCAGGTTCAACTGTTCCTTCGAAGGCGCATTACTTCCTGCATGCGCCACGGGCGGGACGTGAGCGTCCAGTGCGGTTCCGCATCGCGTACAGTACCGGTTGATTTCGGGGAGCGCCGATCCGCAGGAGGGACATGATTTCATATCATATGATATCCGATGAATGGCGTAGCCTAGCGCGAGTGAAGCCGGAATTCCAGCGTCAAGAGGCACTCCACCTCCGGTGAAACGCACGCAGTCCTGCGTATCGATTCGTTGACAGGTTTCAAAGCCCCTTCCTATAATCCGCGTCCATGACGGCGTCGACTATTCAACAGGTAGCAGTTATTGGGGCGGGAGCCTGGGGGACCGCGTTGGCCCGGCACCTGGCCGCGAAGGAGATTCCCGTTCGATTGTGGGCGTATGAACCTGAGGTTGTCCACGGGATAGAACGCCGGCGCGAGAACCACGTGTTTTTGCCCGGTGTCCCGCTTCCCGCGACATTGTCCGCGACAAACAGCCTTCCGGACGCCCTGGCGGGAGTCGATTGCCTGGTGTTTGCCGTGCCCTCCCATGTGGCCAGGCCGGTCTTGCGGCAGCTCGCTGCACTTGTGCCTCAGACGATTCCCCTGGTCAGTGCCACGAAAGGAATTGAAGAAGGCACCCTCGAGCTGATGTCGCAGGTCATGCGCGACATGCTCCCTGCACATATGCATGAAGCAGTACTGGTTTTGTCGGGGCCGAGTTTCGCGGCGGAAGTCAGCCGCGGGCAACCGACTGCTCTCTGTCTTGCCGGACAAAATGCCGGAGTCGTGAAGACGATCCAGAGTCTCTTCATGACGCCGAATTTCAGAGTCTATGCGGACGATGACCTGATCGGCGTGCAACTGGGCGGCGCGTTGAAAAATGTGATGGCCTTGGCCGCCGGGGTGGTCGATGGGCTCGAACTCGGGCATAACGCCCGTGCCGCGCTCATTACCCGGGGGTTGACCGAGATGGTTCGGTTGGGAGTGGCGATGGGCGCCGACGCGCGCACCTTTTACGGACTGTCCGGCATGGGTGATCTTGTCCTCACCTGCACGGGGCCCTTGAGCCGTAATCACTCGGTAGGGGTGCGCCTGGGCAAGGGGGAACGCCTGGAGGCCATCCTGACCGGCATGCAGGCGGTGGCGGAAGGGGTGCGAACGGCGAAGGCGGCGTGGGGCCTTGCCCGGCGCTGCGGGGTGGATATGCCGATTGTCCGTGAAGTGAATGCGGTGCTCTTTGATGACAAATCGTGCCGTCAGGCCGTAGGAGATCTTATGGAACGCGAAGCCAAGGAGGAGAAGAGCCTGTCATGAATGTGGATCAGCTGCAGGTCTTGCTCACTCAGGTTCAACGCGGGAAGCTCGACATCCCGGAGGCGCTGCATCAATTGCGGATGTTGCCGTACGAAAATCTTGGATTTGCGTCCCTCGACCACCATCGAGCCCTTCGCCAGGGATTTCCGGAAGTCATTTTTTGTGAAGGGAAAACCGAACGACAGGTCGTGGCCATTGCCAAAACCCTGCTCCGCAGGACAAATTCGCTGCTGGCGACGCGTGTGGAGCCCTCCGTCGCGCGGGCGCTGGTTCGAATCAGCAAACGAGCGGTCTACCATGAGGCGGCGCGAGTCGTCGCCATAGTGCCACCTAAACTGGTCCGCCGCGGTTCGGTCTTGATCGTGACGGCCGGCACCGCTGATATTCCCGTGGCGGAAGAGGCGCGCGTTACAGCCGACATCATGGGGAGCCGGACTGACACGCTGTATGATGTGGGCGTGGCCGGATTACATCGGCTGCTTGCGCAGCAGCAGCGGTTGCATGACGCCCGAGCCCTGGTGGTGGTGGCCGGCATGGATGGCGTGCTTCCAAGCGTTGTCGGCGGCCTGGTGCGTCAACCGGTCATCGCCGTGCCGACGAGCCGGGGGTATGGCGCCAGTTTCGGCGGTCTGGCCGCGCTGTTGACCATGTTGAATTCCTGTGCGGCGGGGGTGGGAGTCATGAACATTGACAACGGCTTCGGGGCCGGGTGCATGGCGCATCGGATCAATATGATAGGCGAAGAGTCAGGGATTTCGACGACCGGGCGGAGTCGCTGAAGAGAAGAGATGTCTGCCGGGGTTAGTCCTTCACCACGAACTTGCCGCGTTTCGGCCAGGACAGCATTTGCGTGCGCTGGCCTTTCTCGCCATTGCTCAGCAATTTGACGCGTACCTCGTATTCGTACGATCCGATCGGGACCTGGTTTTTGTTATGGTCGAGGCCGTCCCACTCGAGGTCGATATGCACGCGTTTCTGGGAGGAGTCGCCATCCACCTGAGTGTTCGCCAGAACGTGTTCATTCACCGGCTGTCGGATCGAGAGGAAACGGAGCGATGTCATCGAGGAAGACGTCACCAGGGCTGAAACCTCGAGCATCAGCTGGTCATCGATGTCCTTAGGCAGTTGCACGGTCGCGACAAAATGAAAAGGACCGGCCTGCGGACGATAAGGCATGGGTGTGGCTTGCAGCGTGAGGATTTTCAGTTCTGGTTCCGGTCGTGGAACGAGTTTGCTCTTGGTCTTGGCCAGCCCCTCGCCAACCTGCCCTGCCAGCAGGAAGATCGCGCTCACCAGCAAGAGGAAACCGAGCCGAATCCCCCGCGAGGCAGGGGCGGCGGCCAATGTGCTGGATCCTGACGAATTGATCATGAATGCCGGTGTCGAACGGAATGAGTCGGCGGTTGAATCGGACGCGTATCTTCATTGGGGATAACACAGCACCGGCGGGCTGTCAACGAAGGAGCGGAATGATTGCTGTCTGGGTGCGGGTCCGGTAAGATGCCGCTCGATTTTACCGGGAGTGAATGGCAGGAAGCTCATGGCCAAGCATTTGCACTTCGACTGTTTCTCGGGCATCAGCGGTGATATGGTGCTGGGCGCGCTGGTGGATGCCGGTTTGCCCTTCAAGGAACTCGTTCGCGGGCTTACCCAGATGCCGGTCGAAGGGTTCCGTCTCACGAAGAAGCGGGTGGAGCGGGGGAGCGTCACGGCGACGAAGGTCGACGTGTTAATCGAAAAAGGATTTCGGGCGCCCTTGACTCTGGCTCAGATCAAACGGATTCTCCTGAAAAGCGGGTTGCCTGCAATCGTCAAAGGACAGAGCCAGGCGGTGTTCGATCGGTTGGCTGAAGCCGAGGGGCAGGCTCATGGAGTCGAACCCTCACAGGTGCATTTCCATGAAGTCGGCGTGATCGATTCATTCGTGGATGTCGTCGGCGGGGTGTTAGGCCTGCACCTGTTAGGGATTCAGCGAGTGACAGCCTCCGCGATTAATGTGGGATCCGGCACTGTGGCCTCGGCCCACGGGGTACTGCCCGTGCCGGGACCGGCCGTGGCCGCCCTGGCGGTCGGGTTACCCATTTACGCTCAGGGCCCCTCCCGGGAGCTGGCGACGCCGACCGGTGTAGCCTTGGTCCGCACCCTTGCCAAGGAGTTCGGCCTGCTGCCTCCCATGGACGTGCGGCGAGTGGGATATGGAGCAGGAACGGCGAACCCGGCAGAGTGGCCGAATGTGTTGCGGGTCTTTGTCGGTGAAGCATCCGAACCGGCAGTGGGTGTGGGCGAGACGATCGTGGAGCTGCAGACCAACATCGACGATCTCAATCCGCAAATCTATGAGACCGTGTTTGATCGGGTATTTGCCGCCGGTGCGGTCGATGCCACTGTGGCCCCGGTGACGATGAAAAAAGGTCGTCCCGGCAACGTACTCTCCGTGCTGGCTCCACGGGAAAAAGTCGAAGCGGTGTTGGCGGTGTTATTCGCCGACACGACGGCGCTGGGCATCCGCATTCACGAGGTCCAGCGACGGGTCTTGCCGCGTCGATTCACCTCGGTGCTCGTCGAGGGCTGCGAGGTCCGCATCAAACTGGCGGACCAGGCGCCGGGGCAGAGCAAAGCGTCACCCGAATACGAAGACTGCAGACGCATTGCCGAACAAAGCGGCCGGCCTGTGAAAGATATCCTGGAATCCGCGATGCTGATGTACCGCCAGTCCCAGGGCAAAGTGCGAAGGGGCAAAGTGAACCATTGAGCGTCGAGACCGTTGCCCCGTCCCTCCTCCCTTGCCACGGCTCCCCACGAGGTCTCGCGTGACGATGCTCCTGTACGCGGGACTGTTCCTGGCCTCGGTGATTATTACCCTCGGCGGATGCCAGCTCTTCACGAATGGCATTGAATGGCTGGGGAAGCGTCTCCACATTTCCGAGGGCGCGGTCGGGAGCGTGTTCGCTGCAGTCGGGACGACCCTGCCGGAGACCTCGATTCCGATCATTGCCATTTTTTTCGGTGCAGGCCGGGAACAGGTCGAGGTGGGCCTGGGCGCGATCCTCGGCGCGCCCTTCATGCTGAGTACGCTGGTCTTGCCGATTCTCGCGCTGCTGTTACTGCTCTATGCCCGGATTGGAAAACGGACGGCCACCTTCAAACTCAACTATGGCGAAGTCCGGATCGATATCCTGTTCTTCCTCATCAGTTATGCCCTGGCATTAATCTGTGCCGCCATCCCCTCGCGGCTCTTTCACTGGGCGATCGCCGCGGTCCTGATCGGACTGTATATCTATTACATGCGACTCAAATTCTCAGGAGAGGATGAGGAGACGGAGGGGGAGGGAACCATCGAACCACTCCTGTTTGCGAGGCGATCTCTCCACCCTTCCTATGTCGTCATCGGCCTGCAAGGGATTGTGGGGTTGCTGGGATTGATCGGAGGGGCGCATCTTTTCGTCACGGCAGCGAACTCCATTTCGGCCGAACTCCATGTCTCGCCGCTGATCCTCGCCTTGCTGATTGCGCCTCTGGCGACGGAGTTGCCTGAAATGTCCAATAGTTTTCTCTGGCTCTACCGGAAGAAGGATCGGCTGGCGGTGGGAAATGTCACCGGGGCCATGGTGTTTCAGGGCACGTTTCCCGTGTCCGTAGGCTTGCTGGGGACCGATTGGGTATTGGGAACGACGGCCCTGGCCACAATGGTGCTTGCCGTGTTCGCCATGGGGATCAGCCTGCTTCAGGTGCTGTGGTCGGGTCAGTGGCGCCCCTGGTTGCTCAGCGGCAGTGCCTTGCTGTACCTTGGCTACACATTATTCCTGTTCATGAATGGATCCTAAACGCATGCCACGTCCAGAACGTCCGGTCTTGGGCCTTACGATGGGTGATCCTGCCGGGATCGGGCCGGAGGTGATCGCGAAGGCCCTGGCCGATAGGGCCCTGGCGCGAATGTGCCGTCCCGTGGTGGTCGGCTCCCTTGCCGTGATGGAACGGACGATCACGTCGCTGAAGCTTCCGCTCCAGATTGTCGAGTTCGATCCGTCGCGCACCTCGCGACTCAAAGCCGGGCAGGTGGCCGTGGTGGATGCACTCGGCAGCCCCTTGCCGCGATTTCGCATGGGGGTGGCGTCGGAGGTCACCGGCGCTGCGTCTATTGCGTTCATCAAGACGGCTGTGGAACTTGCACAGGCGGGAATTCTCAGCGGGATCGTGACTGCGCCGATCAATAAAGAAGCCATGAACATGGCCGGTTATCATTATCCCGGCCATACGGAACTGCTGGCCGATCTGACCAAGACCAAGGAATTCGGCATGATGATCGTGGGCGGACCCCTGAAAATCATGTTCACCACCACCCATGTCGCGATCAATTCCCTTTCCTCAATGCTGACCACGGAACGGATTGCCACAGCCATTCGTCTCGCCCATCTGGGGCTGACGCGATACTTCGGCATTGCGCGGCCGAAGATCGGTGTGGCGGCATTGAACCCGCATGCGGGCGAACACGGGTTGTTCGGAAACGAAGAGGCGACCAGCATTGTTCCGGCCGTGGAACAGGCCCGGGCCGCCGGAATCAAAGCCAGCGAACCGTTACCCGCCGATACGCTGTTCGGGAAAGCTGCCAGAGGCGCGTACGACGGCGTCGTGGCGATGTATCACGATCAAGGCCTGATCCCGCTGAAACTGATCGCCTTCGGTACGTGCGTGAATCTGACAGTGGGCCTCCCGATCATCCGGACTTCGGTGGACCATGGGACGGCGTATGATATCGCCGGCAAAGGGGTGGCTGAACATGGCAGCCTGTTGGAGGCCGTGAAGGTGGCCGCCAGACTGACCCAGTCCTGGTCATCTGCGACCGGACGGTCCATTCGTTCATAGAGAGGAGTGTGCCCGGTATGTCAGAAACGGCCGCATCAGTCATCGATCAACAGGTGAAGGAGTTGGATGCGATTGCGAAACGGACGGTGCAGGATTTTAATACCGTCCTGGGCGCGGAACGGATGGGGCAATGGAAGATCCGCACGGTGGCACTGTTGCAGCATCATACGGGCAAGAAAGAGGCAGACGAGCTGGCGGGTAAGGATCCCGGTCCGGCCTTTACCAACGATCTGATCGAAGAATTCACCGATGAGGTGGAGTGTTATCGCTCATACCTCGTGGCGCTCGCCAAACGGCTCCGAGCCGCGGTGCCGCCGCCGGCAGGATAGTTCGGCGCAAGACCATGGCTCCCTCGTTCCCACCAGCGCTCAAACGGCTCGGCCAGAACTTCCTCATTGATCCTAACATCATACGCAAGATCGTGGCTCTGGCAGCGCTTCGTCCCGATGAGGCGGTGCTGGAAATCGGGCCGGGGCGAGGGGCCCTGACGGCAGGCTTGTGCGCCGACGCGGGCCGGGTCATTGCCGTCGAGATTGATCCGCAGCTGCAGCCTTTGCTCCAGGAGAGCCTCAAGCATTGTCGTAACCTGGACCTTCGGATCGGGGACGCGCTGGCATTCCCCTTCGAGACATTGCCGCCTCGCACCGTGGTGGTCGCGAATCTGCCCTATTATGCCTCGACCCCGCTGCTGTTTGCGTTACTCGATGCCCGCGCCACACTCGACCGTATGGTCCTGATGCTGCAAACGGAAGTGGCTCTCCGGCTGACGGCCAAACCGAACAGCAAGGACTATGGAATCCTTTCCGTGCTGACGCAGGAGGCGGCGGACGTGGAACTGGCCTTCCGTGTGTCCGCGAATTGTTTTCGCCCCCGCCCGACCGTGGGGTCGGCGGTGGTGCGCCTCACCATCAAGTCCCGGGACGGGTTCGACCCGGTTCATCACGAGCGATTCCGTCGCCTCGTGAGGGCGTCATTCGCTCATCGACGGAAGACCCTGGTGAATTCCTTGCGTGATGAAGGTTATCCCGCTGACCGCATCGCTCGCGCCATGGAAACGGCTGCGGTGCCGTTGCAGGCGAGGGCGGAAATGCTCACCCTGGAGACCTACCGCGCGCTCGCGCGCGGCATGCACCCGGATCAACCCTGAGCGCTGCTGCCGGGCGTGAAGCGCCGGCCTCAAGCCTTTGCGCGAGATGTTCCCTTTGTTTGAAAAGCCCTTTTCCCTGTGCTACGATCCGCCGCATGGGTGTATCCACCACGGCAAAGCGCGGTGACGCCCGCACAACTCCTTCCCGTTCCTCACATGTGAAGCGTGAAGTGATCGGGGTTCTCCTGATCGCCGCCGGTCTTTTGATCCTGCTCAGTCTGGTGTCGTTTTTCCCCGGTGACGCCAAGTCGATCGCGGCGTCCGGATCAGCCGGCCACCAGCCGAAAAACATGATCGGGTCCGTGGGGGCGTTGGCCGCGGCAGCGTCCTTTTACACGATCGGCGGAGCCGCCTATCTATTTCCGATTCTGCTCGGCCTGCTCGGCGCCCGCTGTTTCCTGCCGATCCCTCTCACCGTCCGACTCAGAAATGCCGGCAGCGGTATCGCGGCGATGGTGTGCTTGAGTGCGTTCCTTCATTTGGAGGTGACGGCGGTTCCAACCATTTCGAGCGGATGGGTGAACCGGGGCCTGGCGGGCGGCCTGGTCGGCCAGGTATTGGCCGACGGCCTCCGGAGCTATTTCGCCAATACCGGCGCACATATCGTCGTGCTGACCGGGTTGATGATCTCGCTGCTGTTCACGCTCCCTATTTCTCTCACATTGCTGGTGCAGCGGCTTCCCGGGTGGTGGGCAGTCGTCCGCGAGCGCCTTGTGAACTGGTTGCCCGAGTGGCCAACCGCCCAGGCAGATGTGCCGAAACGGGTTCGTGTGAAGCCATCCCGCGCACCCCGTGAAAATGAAGAATCAGATTTCGACCGCGAGGTGGAAGTCGTGGCCGAGGCGGTGGAGCAGATCGCGGTTCCCATGATTCCGCCCAAGATTCAGCCGCCGCTGAAGGTCGAAAAACGCGTCCCCTCAGTCGAAGAACCGGCCGCGGCGGTCGCGACGAGCCAGTCCGTGTCGGATGGGTATGTGCTGCCCGACCCGCAAGAATTGTTGAGCGATCCTTCCGGACCACTGGCCCGCCTGAGCGACGCGGAAATTACCCAGCAGTCCGAGATTTTGACCAAGGCTCTGAAAAGCTTCACGATCGAAGGCCGGGTGACGGAAGTACGCCCCGGGCCGGTCGTGACCATGTACGAATTCGAACCGGCGCCCGGCACCAAAGTCGCCCGTATCGTCAATCTCGCTGATGATCTGGCCCTGGCTCTGAAGGCAATCAGTCTGCGCATCGTGGCGCCGCTGCCGGGGAAATCGGTCGTGGGCATTGAGGTGCCCAATCCCCACCGCGAGACCGTCTCGCTCAAGGAAGTGGTGACCAGTGATTCCTTCTCCCGATCGGGCTCCAAGTTGAGCCTGGCCTTGGGGAAGGATATTTTCGGCGCGGCCGTCAGCGCGGACCTCCAGAAAATGCCGCATCTCCTCGTGGCCGGGGCTACCGGCGCGGGCAAGAGCGTGAGCTTGAACACGATGTTGCTCAGCATTTTGTTCAGCGCACGGCCGAATGAAGTCAAGCTGCTCCTCATCGATCCGAAAATGCTGGAGTTCCAAAGCTACGACGGCATTCCACACCTGCTGCGTCCCGTCATCACCGATCCCAAGTCTGCGGCACGTGGTTTGGGGTGGGTGGTGCAGGAAATGGAACGGCGGTACAAACTGTTGGCCGAGGCGGGCGTCCGCAGCATCGACGCATACAATCGAAGGATTTCCGAGATGCACGGTGCCGTATCGGATGTGTGGCAAACCGGCAAAGCGGAGCAGGTTGAATTGACGTTTCTCTCCGAAGAAGAGCGGTTGTCGAAGGGAGAGAGCGCGGAGGCGGCCGGCGAAAACGGACCGGTTGATTCGGTCAAGCCGAGTCCGCCTGAGCCGCTGCCGTATATCATGGTCATGATCGATGAACTGGCAGACCTGATGATGGTCGCTCCCAAAGATGTCGAAGACAAAATTGCGCGTCTGGCACAAATGGCCCGCGCCTCGGGAATCCATCTGGTGTTAGCCACCCAGCGCCCGTCGGTCGATGTCTTGACGGGGCTCATCAAAGCCAATTTTCCCGCCCGTATCGCGTTTCAAGTGTCGTCCAAGACCGACTCCCGCACAATTCTCGACGCCAACGGCGCAGAAGCCTTGCTGGGGCGCGGCGACATGCTGTATCTGGCCTCGGGGACGGGGAAGTTGATGCGTATTCACGGATCCTACGTATCGGATGACGACGTGCGGCGAGTCGTGGAATTCGTGAAGAAACAGGCGCTACCGTCCTATTGCCGTGAGTTGCAATCGTTGAAGCTGGACGAGGCGGAAGAAGAGCAGGCGAAGGACGAAGTCTATGAACAGGCCAAGGATCTGGTGCTGTCGACCGGGCAGGCGTCGGCCTCGCTGATCCAGCGCCGTCTGCGCGTGGGATATCCCCGGGCGGCGAGGATGATCGAACAGATGGAGGCGGAAGGTGTGGTGGGAGCGGCAGGCCGGGATGGACGTCGGGAAGTCCTGGGCCGACGCGGACCGGTCGGAGGGGATGAGGCATGATGCGGATCTACTCAATGAGTGCGCTGGTGCTGTTTGGTGGCTTCCTGGCATGGGCTCACCCGGTCATGGCGGACGAACCGCCGGTGGATGAGCAGCTCGTCAAGGAAGTGCAGGAGGTCGTGAAGAACATCCAGGTCCGGTACGAAAAGACGAAAGATCTGCAGGCGACGTTTACTCAAAAGACGAGGATCGAGGGGTTTTCCACGCCGGTGGTTTCGACGGGCCGATTCTACATCAAGAAACCAGGACGCTTGCGCTGGGACTATATCGAGCCCGCGACGGAAGAAATCTACGTCAATAAAGACGATGTCAAAATGTACGTTCCGGAGCACAAACAAGTGTTGGTGGGCAAGCTCACCTATATGGCCGCCTCCCAGGCCCCGCTGCAATTGCTGCAGGGTGTCGCGAAGTTGGATGAAGAGTTTGATATCGAACCGACTGCGAACAAAGAGCGGGGGGCGGGCGGCATTCCGCTGGTCTCTCTCACGCCCAAGCAGGGGCGCGCCGAACCCGAGCGGGCGATTCAGAAAATCGTGATTGAGGTGCAGCCCAAGACCTATTTTCTGAAGACCATTGCGTTGCATGAGGTCAGCGGCAATGTCGCCACCTTCGAATTTTCCGACCTGAAGCCGAATAGCGGATTAAAGGACGAGGTATTTGATTTCAAGACACCGGCAGATGTAGAAGTCGTACGGGCGCCGGTGTTGAGCCGGCCCTAGCGGGAGATGCAGAAACGGTCCACGCCTGTCGTCCCCAGATGGCAGCAAAGCAGGACGTAGGCGCCACCTGCGATGACTATCCTTCACGCGCAACCTATTCGAGCTTGAGGATGGTTTATCAGGAACCGACGGGACAGATGTACGATACAATGCTGGCATGCGGAGTGGCCGATCCGGCCTGGGCGAGGAGATCATGAACCAGACTTACATGAGCGGCGTCACCGAGGCGGTGGAGCAGGCGGTCGCGGCATTGGACCTCGACCGGCTGGAACGGGAGTATTGGGAGCAGAACGAATTCCTGTATATTCCGGAGTTCCTTCCCCGTGCCTTCGTGGAGTCGTTGCTGGTTCCACAGGCGCAGGCGCTTAAATCAGGACTGAACCGCAATTATATTCCGGGCCATAAGAAGGGTGGGAGCGTCAGTTATTACGCGGTGAGGGAGCAGGCCCCGCCGTTCATTGATCTCTACAAGTCGGAGGCCTTCCGGGTGATGTTGAATCGATTGACCAGGGTCAATCTGCTGCTCTGCCCGGATAATGATCCACATGCCTGCGCCCTCTATTATTATACGGAAGCCGGCGATCATATCGGGTATCACTATGATACGTCCTACTATAAGGGTGCTCGATACACGATTCTGATGGGCTTGTTGGATCAGTCCACGCAATGCCGCCTGGTCTGTGATCTGTTTAAGGACGTGCCGGGGAAACAGCCGATTCATCGTGAGCTGGCTACTGCACCGGGCGATCTGGTGCTGTTCAACGGCGACAAGCTGTGGCATGCCGTCACCCCGCTTGGAGAGCGCGAGCAGCGGATCGTGCTCACAATGGAATACGTCACGAATCCTGAGATGGGTCCGTTCAAGCGGTTGTATTCCAATCTCAAGGATTCATTCGGTTATTTCGGGCTGCGCTCGGTCTTCAAGCGATCCCCGTTCTCTCGCGTGTAGTACGCCCTGCCCCTTCAGAACCAGCCAGGCCGCGGCTGGTCTTCTCTGCTCGACTCAGCTGCCTAGGCGACGAACTGATCCTTGAAGAGTGTGTGGTTATCGACCGCGCACTTCAGGACTCGAAGGAGATCCTGCTTGGTGACCGGCTTAACGAGATAGTCGCGCACGCCCATCTTCATCAGGGTGACTGCGAGGTCACAATCAGGATAACCCGTCAGTACGATCACGGGAACCGAAGGATAGTGCGATCGGAAAAAATGAATCGCATCGATTCCATTGATGCGCGGCATGCGGATATCACACAGGATCGCATCGACCATCAACGGGTTGTCTCCATCGCCGAGCGCTGAGATGGCTTCTTCGCCATCGGCCGCCTCGGCGACTTCATAACCAGCCTGCAAGAGGGCGATTCGAATCGGTTTCCGGATAGAAAGCTCATCGTCCACGACGAGGATGCGTCCCTCGCACGGACGAATCGGAGTATGGGTAGGTTCATGCATGGCGGACCTCTCTGCTAGTGAGGTAAGGCCGGGAACCGCAACCGGAATGTGGTGCCCTCACGTTCGGTGCTGTCCACCGTAATGGTTCCATGGTGTTTGGTGACAATCTTGTGGACGATGCTGAGTCCGAGTCCGGTCCCTTTGCCGGGCTCCTTGGTGGTAAAAAACGGGTCGAAAATTCTCGGCAGCACGGCGGCGGGGATTCCCGGACCGTTGTCTGCAATGGTCACGTCGATCCATTCTCCCTCTTGGGCAGTGGTAAGGGTCAGGCGGCCGGTGCCGTTCATCGCCTGGGCGGCATTGCTGATCAGATTGACGAACACTTGATCGATCTCGCCTTTGCGGGCTCTGAGAAACGCGAGCGCCTCGAAATGAGTGACGACTTCCAGATACCCGAAATGGGGTCCTCGCCGAACCATCTTGACCGCTTCCATCAAACGTTCCGCCAGATCGATCTCCGTTTCTCCGTCACGACCCGCGGAGCGGGTATAACTGGCAAAATCACGGACGACGGTGGACACGTGCCGTGCATAGCCCACGATATCGGAAGCAAACTCCCTGACCCTTCCAAAATCCTCTTCCTCCTGGATCAGTTCGGCCATGCTGAGAATGGCCTGGGCCGGGTTATTGATCTCATGAGCCATGCCGGACACCATCGTGCCGAGGCTTGACAGCTTTTCGGCCTGTATGAGCTGATCCTGGAGTTGTTTCTCTTCCGTGATATCCCAGAGCACGATGCCCAGTTGATACTGATATTGTGATCGCTCAGGTGCGGCCACAGGAAAGAAGCGATACCGGTATACCCTTTTGCGGACCTCGCATTCACGTTCGGACAGTCCTTGCGCGGATGTGCGTGACAGCGAGGACCACTCCTGCGCGAGCCGCCTGGTCACGTCGTCAGTCAAGCCCAGGCATTCAGCGAGAGAATGGCCGGTCAGGGAGGTTCCGGACGAGGCGAAGCATTGGTGGGCCAGGTCGTTCGCATACTGCACGCGCAAGTCCCGTCCGCAGAGGAAAATGGCCCCGGGCAGACTGGCCAACAGACTCTGGGTCATGTCATGGCTGGCGCGCAAGGCCTGTCCGGCCTGCGCCCGCTCCATGAACTGCCCGATTTTCATGCCCGTATCCGCCAGGGTCTGAATGAGATAGTGATCGGTCGCGCGAACATTCTTGGAAAACAGTTCAAGCACGCCCCGGACCATGCCGCCGGTCCGAATAGGAATGACGCAGGCGCCGTGGATTCCCAAGCGCGAGGCGGTCGGGGCACGCGTGAACTGAGGGTCTGCCAGGGCATCCAGCACCCAGAGCGGACGTTTCGTGCTCCAGACCAGGCCGGGGAAATCAATCCCGGGTGGAAATTCGCTCTTGAGACTCAAGGAAAGGAATTCGTCCCACCGGTGCGTCTGGCTGACCCAGGTGCCCTGGCAGGTCAGGGTTTCCCTGGCCGGCGGGCTGCACCAGAAGAGCGCCATATCCCAGGCGCCCATTTCGCTGATGACGCAAAGGAGTTGCGGGATCGCTTCTTCGATCGTATTCGCCTGAGCGAGAAGATGACTGACGGAAAGCTGGGCCTGCTGCAGACTTTCCTGCCGCTTCTGGTCCGTAATGTCCTGAAATACGACCACCACGCCGACCACTCGATCCTGTTCGAGGATCGGACTGGTCGTATAGTGAACCGGAAACCGAGTGCCATCCTTTTTGCTAAACGTGTCATTCTGAATGCGGTGAACCACTCCGTCACGGACCGATGAGTGGAGGCAGAACGGGTCCGGGGAGGGTGTGGACTCAGCGTCGTCGTCTCGATAGAGAAGCGGAGCCATAGGTTTCCCGATCAGGTCCGCAGCGGTCCAGCCGAGCATGCGTGCGCCGGTCGAATTGACGAAGGTCGCACATCCCTGCAGATCGAGGCCGAAGATGCCTTCCCCGGCGCTGTCCAGGATCAAGGCATTCTGGCGGCTCAGCCTGACGATGGATTCTTCAGCCTCCTTGCGCCGGGTCACGTCACGGATGATTCCGCTGAAGAACAGCCCCTCCTTCGCATGCCAGGACGCCAGAGACAGTTCGATCGGAAACTCCTGTCCGGTGTTCGTGAGGCCCACCAACTCAATGGTCGTGCCGATCAGCTTGGGCGCCCCACCTTGAGCGACGCGCATGACGCCGGCGCTGTGGGACGATCGGAACCGTTCCGGTAGCAAGATGGTAAGCGGCTGTCCCAAGGCTTCGCGCTTGTTACGCCCGAACATCCGTTCCGCCGCGCCGTTCCACCAAATGATATGGCCCTCGTGGTCGGCGAGCACGATCGCGTCGGTCGCAGATTCCACCAACGCGCGGAAGCGTTCTTCGCTGGCGTGGAGGGCCTGCTCGACATGTTCGGCCCGGACAGCCAAGCCCTTCACCGAGACGGCTCGGCGGAGGATGGCTTTCAACTCCTGGGAGTTATACGGCTTGGTGAGGTAGGCGAAGGCGCCCTTGGTCAGGGAGCCGATGGTGTTCTCGGGCGTGGCATTGCCGGTCAGAATGATGATGGGAAGCGATGGATCCAATTCCATCATGACCTTGAGCACGGACAGCCCGTTCAGGTCCGGCAATTGGATGTCGAGGAGCGCGGCAGCATATTGCTCCTGCTTGGCATGCAGCAATGCCTCGTTACCGGTCGCAGCGCTTTGGACGACATAACCTTCGTGAGATAACATATCGCTGAGCGATTCCCGAATATCGGCGTCGTCATCGACGATGAGAATGGGTGTCTGCATGGCGCGTTCCGAATATTGTGAAGGGAGGGCATCCTGTCTAGGGGCAATAGCCGTGCCGCACCGGTGTTGATCGTGTCCAGGGGCTGAGCAGGACAACCCCTTGATTTGGCGAACACCGACGGGGTTGCGCAGTGGGCATCTGGAATGGAGGGAGCAGAGGGGCGTTCAAATCAATGCACGCATTATCGGATCAGATACAGGTCCCCGGGATGAGCAGATGAGGTGAGAGCCTATTCAGGGGCCGGGGACGCGGGATCAATCGGCAAGGTAAAATAAAATTGCGTGCCCACACCCAACTGACTCTCCACGCACATGTGTCCTCCATGCAGTCCCACAAGACTTTTGGTGATGAAGAGTCCGAGTTGCGCGCCTTGAGAAGCCGGCAGGGCTGATTCCACCTTTGAAAATTCGTTGAACACCTTGGGTAGTTCGTGGGACGCGATACCGCAGCCGCTGTCGGAGATTACGATGCGGACGAAACCATCCTCCTGTCGCTCGCACGTGACTGAGATATGCCCAAACTTTGGCGTAAACTTGATCGCGTTCCCGACAAGATTCCAGAGGATCTGTTCGAGTTTGTCGCGATCGGCGCGCACGACGAGGGTTTTGTCAGAGGGGATGACGTCTAATGTCAGGGATTTTTCCTCGGCGAGCGTTTGAAAACTTTCCACCACATCCCTCACGAAGTCGCCGATCACAAGTGGTTCCGGCTTAATATCGATGCGTCCGACATCCAAACGGGACCAGTCCAGGAGTTGATTGATGATCCGGGTCAGACGGTCCACGTTGTGTTTAATGCGTTGGAGGTAATGTTCTTGTCGTTCAGAGAGTTGTCCTGTCAGCCCATCGAGCATGTTTTCCACGAAGCCTTTGATGGACGTCATCGGCGTGCGGAGTTCGTGCGACGCCACGGAGACGAATTTTGAGCGCCGGCGATCGTGGTCTTGTAACCGCTCGTTCGCCGTCTGCAACTCATGGGTCCGATCCTGCACCCGGCCTTCGAGATGTTCCGTCAACGTGGCCAGTTCGGTATAGGCGCGCGCATTGTCGACCGCCACGGCCACGTGGCTGGCCACGGTCACCAGGAGATCAAGATCCTCATGAGTGCAGGGGAGTGGGCCGCGGTCGGCGCCGAGATAACCGAGAATGCGTTGCTGACTGCTGCGGAGAGGAACGCCGACGAACGACAAGACCCGCATATGACGTAGCAGGGGCAGCACGTCGGGTGAAATTCGATCGGCGACCGCATCCAGGTTCGGCACCAGCAGCGGTTTGCCGTGAATCAACAGCTCCGATGCCACGCCGCCGTCATGCTGCACGGGGATGACCAACTGGCGAACCGCCTGTTCGTCTTCTTCACGCATACCGAAGACCTGTCCCACCGTCGCCACGCCGCGGTCGTTATCCCAGAGAAACAGGATCATCCGGGCAAATCCAAGATTTTCGCTGAGCAGTTGCAGGACCGTCGAGAGGAGCCGGTCGAGATCGAGCGTTGACGTAATGGCGGCACTGGATTGATTCAGGGTCGTCAGCTGTGTGACATGCCGGCGAATCGTTTCAAGATTCTTTGAAATCGCCTGATTGCGCTCCTGCAGGGACTTGGTCATGAGATTAAACAGCGCCGTCAACTGGCCCACTTCGTCCTGGGTGGTCGGCATGACGAATGTGGAGAGGTCCCCTTCTCCGACTTTGCGCGCCCCCGCAGCCAGGTTGCGCAACGGTGTGATGATGCGGCGGGCCAGGAGGCTGGTGAAGAGGATGCCGGTTCCGATAATGCCCAACGTGAGCAACAAAAAGTTACGCAGAACCTTCGCGAGTTCCCGTTGCATCGGTACTTCAGTCAGTCCGATTTGTACGACGCCGAAGGCTTGAGGCGTCGGTTCCGATGAGCGCGTCTTCCGGCTCTCTTCTTCTTGGAGAGCCAGGGCTTCCAAACGTGAATTCCCGCGCCGCAGAACGGGAACGGCAAAATCATAAAAGGTTTCCTCTTGACCGGCGGAGGTCCAAAAGGGAAGCGGCGACTCGGCTTCCGAAAGGGGGATGGTCCCGGAGCCGCTGAGGCGGAGACGGGTCACGGTGGGATCCGACCCGGGCGATGCGAGCAGAAGTTCGGCGATATCGGGTCGCGGGTAGAAGGGCCGTTCAGCCGATCGAAGATTGCCGAGCGCGCTCGCAAGCTTGCCTTTGCTTTTTGCCGCCAGTATCTGCCCGTCGGCCCCGGTGATCATGGCGTAGATCACTTCATCGACCTCCATGACCCCATCAATGAACTGCTCGAGGATGACGCGTTCTTCGATAATGATCCCGTAACGGACATTGTGGGCGAGATTCTTGACCAGAATGGTCCCCAGATCCCTCACGCGTTCGGTCATGGCGATGCGCTTGGTATGAACGAAGTACCAACTCATCCCCGAGCAGGTCAGGATAATGATCAAACTGAAGAAAACGACGAACTTCGTCCGCAGGCTGATGAAGCGACCGAGGCCGCCGCGAGCAAACGGAGTTCTGCTCGGCTGGAGGACGGGCTCATTCACGGTCAGGTCTTTCATCAATACACTTCATCGGCTTTGGTTTCGACTGCTTTGGGAATCTCGATGCCCAGAAACCTGGCGGTCTTCAGATTGATGCTCATTTCAATGCGGTCAGGATGTAAGGGTTTCATGGGCATCGACACCTGGCCATCGATGATCCTGCGGGCGAGTTGGCCGGCTTGGCGGCCGATGTCGCCGTAGTTGACCGACAGGCACAAAAAGGCTCCGCTTCTGGCAAACTCCCGGGAAAACCCGATGACCGGCACGCGTTCCTCCAGCGCGGTGTTCAAAATGAAGCGCAGGGACTCATCGGTCAGAACCGTGGAGTCGGGGACGAGCCACAGTGCGCCCACGGACGGCAGGAGCGATCGCAGCGCGCTGGGGACATCACGCTCGCTGGTGACCTGCGTCGAGATGAGATCCACGCTGTTCGATTTGAGTAAGCGCTTAGATTCCTCGATAAGCGGTGCCGTTTTGGAAGGATCATAGAGGGTGCCGATATGTTTGAGTTCAGGCAACAGGGCGCGGATCGTCGTCATCTGGCGATCGATCGGCACTTCGAGGAGAATGCCCGTCATGTTCTGAGTATTGAGCCCGTATTTCCCGGGGTCCAATACCATGGAATAGACGACCGGAATGTCGACGATCTCCAACTGGGCCGCCTTCGCTGCCTTCAGTCCGACGGCAAACACCAGCGCCGGGTCGGACGCCCGGATCTTGCGGGCCAGTTTCCGTCCCTTCTCCAGATCCCCCTGGAGATCGTACTCCAACAGCACGATCCCGTTCGGCAACGCGGCCTTGAATCCGCTGAGCGCCTGGTTGTAGGCGGCAATGTCGGATGATTTCAGAATGACGATGTCCGTCGCGGGGGCAAGGGCAGGGCAGGCCAGCCAGCCGATCAGGAAGGCCAGATGCCACCGCAGCCACCGGGGTCTGCGTCCCCTGAAGGGCTGAGCGACGGGCGATGCGGTGTGCGTGAAGGTCACAACCCGGTCCCTCCTGAACTCGCCGGCAGCCTGTGAACCGTATGAGCCATGCCGCTTACCTGGTGGCCCCCTTCGCTTCGTGAACGATACCCAGGACGCGTGTCGCGGTTCCGTCTGCGTCTCGATGGATGCGTCCGGTCCAGGCCAGCCAATGCAGAGTGCCGTCAGGCCAGAGGACGCGGTGCATGATATTCACCGACGTATTGTCGCGCAATCCCTGTTCGATCCTCGTCAGGATCGACCCGCGATCCAGCAGATAGATCAGCTCAATATAGGCGGAGTAGGTGCCGGGGAAGGACCCCGGGGCCAGGCCGAAGAGCGCCTCGACACCGGCCGACCAATACAGACGGTCCGTGCGGACGTCCCAATCCCAGATCCCGACGTCGGACGCGATGAGCGCCATGCGTACCCGCTCCTCGCTCAGCCGCAACTGTTCCTCCATCCGTTTACGTTCGGTAATGTCGGTGGAAATGCCGCACATGGCGAAGACATGACCGTCCCGATCAAAGATGGGGACCTTGACCGACAGGTAGGTGTGCAGGCCATCGGCATGGGGAACGTGCTCTTCGATTTCCAGTGGCCGGGCCTCTGTGAGAACCAGACGGTCGTTGGCCCGGAATACATCCGCCACCTCTTGCGGGAAGATGTCATGGTCCGTTCTGCCGAGAATCTGGTCCGCCGTGAGATGGAAGATCTGCCGGAAGCTCGCGTTCACCATCAGGTACCGACCGTCGGCCTGCTTGGCATAGATCGGAGCCGTTGCATTGTCGATGACCGAGCGGAGCAGTTCTTCGCTCCGATGGAGGGCGTCTTCCGCACGTTTGCGGTCGGTAATGCACTGCAAGGAGCCGGCCATGCGGACGGCCCGGCCTTCCCGGTCTCGCTGGACGACTTGCGCGCGGGCATGAATCCACCGGTAGTCTCCGTGCTTGTTCAGCAGCCGGTATTCGACGTCGTATTGGGAGGCGCCCTGCTCGATACAGGCGGTCAGCCGCTGAAAGACCTGCTCGTGATCGTCCGGGTGGAGCCGGGATGTCCAGCTGCCCAGATTGTTGGGGAACTCCTGCTCGTTGTAGCCCAGCATCTGACGCACGCGTGGTGACCACCAGACAGGAGTGGAGGGCAAGTGCCACGGTTGTCCGGGCAGCACATGACCGTCCCAAAACCCGTCATTGGAACCATGGATGACCGATTCCAGCCGCTCTTCGCTGGCAGAGAGGGATTCCTGAACCTGTTTATGCTCGGTAATGTCGCGGGAGATGGCCAGGAGGCGCCGCACACGGCCCTGTGCATCGAGCATGGGAGTGACTTGCACGTCCCACCATTTCGCCTCCCCGCTGCTGGCAGGACAGAAGCCCACGAACTTGCCGATCTTGCCGGCCTTGGCCGCCTCCAGCGAGGCCACGGCTGAGTGCCGGTCGTCGCCCTCCCACAAATCCTGCCAGGGCCTGTTGAGGTAGTGGCTGAAATCATGAATCTCCAACAGCCTCTGCCCGCTGTCATTCATATATTGCAGCCGGCCATCCAGATCCAGGACCTGCATGCAGTCGGCGTTGCTGCGCAGGATTTGATTGGTGAACTCTTCACTGTCGTGGAGGGCGAGTTGAGCCTCCTTGGTGGCGGTGATGTCCTCGCACACAATCAGCACCACCGGCTGTTGCTGGTCATTGGCGACGGCTTGAGCGGTTTCACGCACCCAGATGATGCGACCGTCTTTTCGGACCTTACGGAATTCCCATCGTTTGGGGTGACCCATTTCGGTGAGGCACAGGGCGAGATTTTGCCGGACAGCCTCCCGGTCCTCCGGGTGATGCACCTCCATCAGCTTTGTATTGAGCAGATCGTCGACCTGGTACCCGAGGCGTTCGGCCCCGAACCGGTTGACGGACAAGATCGTGCCCTGGCCATCCACCATGAAATACATGGATGGGTTATCGTCGAACAATACTCGGTATCGTCGTTCACTCGCCATCAAGGCCGATTCGACCCGCTTGCGGTCTGTCACGTCTTCGGCCAGGCCCACGATGCGATAGACCGACCCGGACGCGTCACGTATCGGATAGGCGCGATCCCAAATCCACCGCATCGATCCGTCGGGACGCGTGATGCGATACTCCTCATGGAAGGTGCCCTCTACTTGCCGTGGAACGGCCTCCTCCACTCGCTGCCGGTCTTCAGGATGGATGGCCTCCATCCAGGAGTCAGGGGCGGCGTACAGGCTGTCGCAGGAGCGTCCCCAGATCTCCTCATATCCCGGGCTGATGTAGATGATGCGGTCCTTCGCGGGATCGGTAATCCAGAACACCTCTTTAATATGCTCAGCCAACTGCCGAAATCGTTCCTGGCTTTCCTCGACGGCCCGTTCGGCTTCCCTGCGCTCGGTGATATCGCGGAAGACCACCACGGCCCCTGCCACGGTACCCTTTTCGATGATCGGAGTGCTGACATATTCTACCGGGATACTGGAGCCGTCTTTACGCCAGAAGATGTCGACCGGCACTCGATGGACCGCACCGTCGCGAAGGGCCGCATAAATCGGGCAGGCTTCCACCGGGTAGGGACTGCCGTCCAGTCGAGAATGATGGAGGTGCCCGTGCATCGGTTGCTCGATGAGTTCGGAGGGCTCATAACCCAACAGGCGTGCGGCCGTCGAATTTACGAACGTCGTGGTTCCCTCGCGATCCAGCCCGTAGATCCCTTCGCCTGCCTGCGTGAGGATCACCTCGTGCAGATGACGAAGGCGGTCGAGAATCTCCTCCGCCCGGCGGCGCTGGGTAATGTCACGAATGATCCCGCTGTAGAAAATGGCCTCGTCGGTCTTCCATGTGGCCAGAGACAACTCGAGCGGAAACTCCGTGCCGTCCTTGCGCAAACCTTCCAGCTCGACCAGCCGGCCGATGAGGCGGGATTGACCCGTTTCGGCGACACGCTCCAGCCCACGCTCATGGGCTACGCGATAGCGCTTAGGCATGAGCATGGTCAGGGAACGCCCGATGACTTCTTCGTCGGTATATCCGAACAGTTTCGATGCCGCGCGGTTCCATGAGAGGATGTTGCCGTGACGATCCGCCAGCAGGATCGAGTCGGTGGCTGCCTCAACCAGGGAGCGGAACCGCGCCTCGCTCTCGCTCAACGCAAGTTCGGCATGTTCCGCTTTGGCGGCTAGAGCCTGCACGCCGACGGCTCGTTGCACGACCGCCCTCAATTCCTCACGGTTGTAAGGTTTGGTCAAATAGGCGAAGGCACCCTGGGTCAACGAGCCGACGGTACGGTCGGTGCTCGTATAGGCCGTGAGGATGATCACCGGCAATTGCGGTTGGGACTCTTGCAACCTCCTGAGCACCGATGATCCGTCCCCGTCCGGCAGCCCCAAGTCCAACAGGACGGCGTTGTAGCGATGTTCATTGGCCCGGGAGAGGGCATCGGCGCAGGTGCCGGCGACGCTCACCTCATACCCGTCGTGATCGAGAAAGTCTTGGAGTCCGAGCAGGATATCCGGATCGTCGTCCACCACGAGAATGGAATGAGTAGACGTGGTCGATAACATCACAGCCTCCCGAGTCCACTGGGCTCGTACGCTAGAATCTGAGGGTCAACCACCCCATCACCCGTCGGCCGATGAGATCGCCGAGGGGATGTTCCTTATGTTCATCATTAAGCGCATTGAAAACCGATACGGCGACTTCGGCATCACGCATGTATCCCGCCGCAGCCTTCTCCTGCCAGAACCTGTACCCGGCTCGCATGTTCAATAGATTGTACCCGCCCACACGGTCAGAAGGTGCGGTGACGCCGGTCGTGGGAATATCCGCGAGAAGAGTCAGGCTTTGGGCCAGGGGATAGGTCGCTGCTCCGACGTAATAATAACCGATCTCTCCGCTCAAGCCGTTCTCCCATTCAGTTCGTACGCCCGCACTGACTTTCGATCTGGGCGCTCCCCGCCTGACGGTGCCGGAGAAGGATTGGCCGATTTCCTCATAGGAATAATTGGCAAATCCGCTCAACCAGCGAGTCGCGAGAAATTCCACGCCTGCTTCACCCCCGTAAATGTCCGCCGATCCCTGATCATTCACAAACCTCGAGGCGCCGTCGGCTACGATGCGGTTGCCGATCAAGTCCGAGAGATGGTTGAAGAACAGATTCGCGCGAACTCTGAGACGATGTTTCCAGTACCAGCCCTGGTATCCGGCCTCGTAAGAAATGATCTGTTCCGGCGCGAGACCCGTATTGCCTGTGACCGGGATGGTCGAGGACACCGATTGGGGAAAGGGAAGTGGCAGGCCTGTGGGAATGGTGGTGGTGACCCGCTGGTCTTGATGCGATTCGAAGAGCGTCGGGGGCCGGTAGGCTGCGGACCCGGACAGATGAAACGTGTGGCCCTCGAAGGGTTGGTAGAGGATCGCCACACGGGGACTCCAGGTTCCATTGATTTGGGAGTGGAGGTCGTATCGTAAGCCGGCCACGACCGTCAGAGCGGTCCCGGCTCGCCATTCATCCTGCAGAAAAAATCCCAGTCTGTCTTCCCGGCTGAATTGGTCGGTGGCGCTGCTCGAAAGGGAGTTGTGCCGATAGGTGACCCCGTACAGCAGCCGATTGGCGGCCCAGAGATTCGCCGCATGTTGCACGTCGACGTTATACGTATTTCCAGAAAATGGATTGGTTGAACTCCCGTTGCGGTCGGTAATCCGCAGCAGGTTGACCAATTGAGGGACGGGACTCAGTGTGGCATCGTCCCGGTAGCCCGACCACCAGGCCCGAACGAGGAATGTGCCCCGCTCATACAGGACGTTGGCATACCCTAAGGAAGGGCGGATGGAATTACTGGTCACTTCACCCACCTGCCCGTCGTAGCGGTTGGTCTCGACGAGCCCGCCCGACAGATGCAGTCTGGAAACGGACGACAGGGCATAGTCGGTCTCGACGTTGAATTTGTGCGACCGGAAGGCGAGCGCATCATGGTCGCGCCATTGCTGCGTCTGGTCCCGGCCGATCGAGAGGCGATACCCGAACTTGCCGACGGTGCCGGCGTGAACGGCGGCGCTGCTGAGGGTTCCCAGTTCTCCTCCTCCGACTTGGAGGGTGGTTCCTTTCATTTCCTCCGCCGATTTGGTGATGATGTTGATCACACCATCGAACGCGTTAAACCCATACATCGCGGAAGCGGGCCCCTTGAGGACTTCAATGCGTTTGATTTCGGGCAACGTGACGGGGATGGATTTCCAGAAAACGGTTCCCTGGACGTCCAGGTAGATGGATCGTCCATCGACCATAACCAGCATTTTGTTTGCGAAGGGCTGGTTGTCTCCCCTCGCACTCACGTTGAAGTCGGCCCCGGTCATCTGCATGACCTCGAGGCCCGGGACACGACGTAGCACGGTGGGCAAATCGATCGCGCCCGATTGTCGAATCTCTTCATCGGTAATCACATAGACGTTTGACGGCGCTTGCGAGATTGGCTGCTCGTATCGACTCGCGATGCTGACGGTCTCTTCCTCTTTCAGGAGTTCCAGTTCATCGCTCGCAACCGGAGAGGCCATAAATTCCGGTGTCTCCATGACGGACGTTTCGGCCAGTGCGCCGGTGGCCAGTCCGACCGCCAGCAGCGGCGCCAGTAACGGATGCTGCATCCGGATGAATTCAGTCATCACCAGCATGTCCCGGAACTCGCATCGGGCTTCACCACCAGGCTACCTGTGACCCGGCCGAGCGTTGGTCTCGCCTTCCCAGTGCCCCCGCTGTCCCGCCGGTGATGTCCGGACTCAGCCGGTTATGCGGCCGGAAACCCAGGCCCGGTAGCGGCACCACCTTGTCGGTGTTCATGCTGAGGGAGACCGCCGGTCCGCTGCTCCCGCTGGCGTGCCGGATGCCAGGCGAGACAAGTCACCGGTCGTGGAGGCAACGGGTATGACGCTGTCTCGTTGTAAATTGCACATAAAGACGGTGGCGCACCGGTGGCTGAGTCAGTTGGAGGTGTGCCGCGACCATGAGGATGACACGCCGAAGGTCGACCGCAGACCATCAGCGGGAGTGGTCTCGATGATGGTGAGGACAGCGCGTAGGGGAGCGACGGGTTGTTCGCGGCCCGTGGCGGCGCCGACCCCCTGTCCTCGAGGGAAGATAGGCTCCGGGCGCGCCTGTCGCGTGATGCGGCGGAAACAGGCTGTGGTTCGTCACGGGCCGGAGTGGGGAGAGTGCCAGTCAAGATTAGCTACCCTCCTCGCTGGAGGAGCTCACTCGTCGATGTAGTGCTTCTATCCGGCAGGGAACGGATTTATGAGTCATTTCATGGGGAGGACCATAACTGGCGCCGGTTGCTCTGACCCCGCTGTATGTGGGTTGGTACGGCATCGTGTACTCTCGCCGCCATTCACAAAATGGTTGGAATATGTCCGCACACATCGGGTCTACGGGTTCACAAGGACTCTCGCAAAAGACGTGCTTAACGGGGTGGGCAGAGGCAGGCAAGGGGGGGGCGAAATGTACAGGAATCCACGCGATTCCTATGCAGTTCGTGGACGGGGGGATTGCTGAGAAGTATCTTTGTGCTAAGCGCGTATCTGAGTAGATACAGGCTGTATTTCTTCAGATACAGGCATCTGAACAGCCTTGCCCGCGCGGGGCCGACCGGGCCTGAGGTTTTGAAGCCGGGGTGCGAAGGGTCGGCCGTTCCTCGACTCAAGGTCCTGCAGGAGATCCTCGAGCGCCGCCGAGATGAGACCAGCCATGGTGCTCCCGGTCGTCCAGTAGGCGGCATCGCGGACCCGTTCCAAAAGATCGGTCGGCAGACTCACGGTCATTCGCTGGCGCTTCGGGCTTCTCAGGTAGACAAATCGGTTCATGGTGCGACTCCTTCTGAAGGAGATGGGGCGGACACGCGAAGCGTCTCTTTTGTGTTCTCAGAACACCAGGGCCGCGTGGTCCCGCTGCCCATCGGAGTTGTGTGTGTGCTCAGGTGCCTCTGTGAGAAGCGTGGATGTCGGTTGGCCGTGCGGCGCTCCCTTTTCGAGCCGCGATAAATAGAAGCGCCAGCATTGCACTCATTCCAATTAATAGGCCGCCCATGACTAGTTCCATCTCAGCTCCTTTCGCTCGTGTGAGCAGTGCCGGCGTCTGCACGTATGATACGTTCGACACCAGCAACTGCCGTGCCATTCCCTTCGCACTCACAACCTGCGCCATATGTGTAAAGATTCTGAGCAGTTCGAGTCGCGGTGAAATGGCAAGGAGGTCGATTCCAGTGCAATGGGAGGCGATCGTCTCGAATAACTGTATCGGATCAGATGCTAGGGTGTATCTGATTCGATAGCATCAGGCAGCTGTGCGGCGGGCGAGGAATGATCAGGACTTGTCCCGGCGACCGGTAACGGCCCGTTACCCCGGCAGGTCAACGCCGGTCTGGTTGAGCAGGTGATCAAGCATCCGGCGCAACGTCTGCTGATCGTCCCCCTGTTCGATCAGTTCGAGCAGGCAGGAAACGGCGTCATACCACAGGCCCGAATCGGAATAGCGGAAGATCGATTCCCTGTTGCACGCGGTCCATGTGCAAGGCATGTCGAGTGTGCAGGCTTCATCGAAAGAAAGTCGCTCGATCACCCCGCCAGCAACCACGTCTCGTGACGGCCGATCCGGATCCACGACCAAGGTCACAAACCACCGATAGGCTTCCTGCTCCTTGAACTCTACCCCATAGTCCCGGGGCCTGGTGCAGTGGATCCCAGGGCCCACAGGAGCAGGTATCGATTGCTCAAGAATGGGACGAAGGCCGCGGGCATCCACCACCGTGACCGTAATAGGCCGGGAGGAACGCGTGGAGAGATACCAACAGAGGGCCGGATCGTTCTTGACCGTGTAGGCGACATGATCCGGAACCAGGGCGATGAGCTGGGGCGTGTCCGTCTCGGTGCCTCTGCTCGCTCCGCCTATCCGCGCTCGCGGCCCTGGGTCCTTCCTGGGTTTATACAGAGGCACGCGCGGATCAGGCGGAGGCGCCACTTCCGCGGCATGACCGGAGGACATGGTCAGAGGAAGCCAGACTGAGCCATGCCATGACATCAGGGACGTGACAGTCACCACAATCACGAAAGAGAATCTGACGTAGTTCATATTGCCCTCGCTCAGGGCTCCACTCGCCCTGCGTATCCCATCAGTGCCGGCGGGCATGCGTTTGAGCCAGGTCCCATTCTGCCACTTCGTGCAGACCGACTTGCTTCAGGAGCGCCGCACGCTGTTTGTGCAACGTCGCATCCGCCGGATCAGACTCGATCAGCTCGCTTAGACAGGCCATCGCATCGTACCAAAAGCCTTTGTCCGCACTCACCATCACCGCCTCTTTGGTACAGGTGGTCATGGCGCCCAGTACCAGGCACTCGCTGAATTCACAGCGTTCGATCATCCCTCCCGTCACGATATCCCGTGACGGAGAGTCGGCGTCTTTAATCACCGAAATATACCAGCGGTATTGCACGTTTTCCTGCAACGGAAAGCCCAGGTCCTCGAGTTTGACGGCATAGACACCGGCCTGCTTGGGAGGGGTGATGACCTGCTCCACCAGTGCACGGATCGACCGCTCATCGATCAAGGTGAATCTGATCGGTAATGCCGTGGACTTGGAAAGGAACCAATTGAGCGCCGGACGTTGCTTGGCGGTATAACCAACGTGATCAGGAACAAGCGCGGCGATCGCGGGATCTTCTCCGTCGCTGCCCCGTAGGTTCCCCGCGATCCTGGCCCTGGGCGTGGGCTGCTGCGGCGCATGGTAGGTCGGCATCGTGGGCTCGACCTCCGTCACCGTTTCGCCGGCGCCCATGAGCAGGATGGCGGCGAGTGCCGTGGCGCTCATCCTGAGGGTCATGCTGAATCGGGGCCAGGTCGCCATGGTGCCACCTCTTGTCATGGGCATTACAGCCAATTGTTCAGCAACAAAAATGCCGACCAATAGGCCGGGTGTTCATAGAGCCCGTCCGACATGAGTTTCAGCTGTGCAAGTTGCAAAGCACGTGCCTTCGATATCGAGGTGTCATGGAGTTGGCGGTAAAATTCCGAGACGAGTTCGGAAGACGCTTCGTCATTGATGTACCAGAGCGTGGCGAGCGCACTTCTGGCTCCCGCCTTTACGGCAATACCTGCAAGCCCGAGTGCCGCCCGATCATCCCCGATGCCTGTCTGACAGGCGCTCAGCGTGAGCAGCTCCAGCGGATCCTGACGGAAGCGAAACAGTCCCACCAGCCGCTCCAACTGGGTCATGGTCAGCCGATCGTCGAACGTCAGGAGAAAGGACTGATTGACATCCTTGGTGAACTGGCCATGGGTCGCGATATGAAGGATGCTGTAGTGGCCATCCTTCAACTCATCCTCCAACCGGGAGGTGACGAAGTTCTTGTCGAGCAGCTGTGCGCCCTTGAATAGGGATTGCAGGTGGTCCATCTCCTCGGCGACATGGGGCAGGGGAGGGAAGCCTTGCACCCCTTTCGTTAAGCCGCTGGAAAGAAGCTGGGCTCTGGTTCGATCGATCGGTTGAGGGTCCGTTAAGTCGAGTCCGGGGGTCATCGCGACGGCGTATCGGGCGATCAGAAACTGGGTGCCGTCGTGGAGGGCCGACATGGGAATGGTGCGTAGCGGTCCGTCGGGAACAAAGATCAGCGTGTCCACCTTGAGCCTGCGCAGATCCGTTTCCAGCGGCCGTAGTAACCAGTCATACAGCTGTTGGGCATGGGGCAGGTATTCGCGGGTGGTTCGCTTCTCAATGGTGCGCCGGAAGTTGCGTATCTCAGCTGTCAGCGTCGCTGCCGTGACGGGGATAGTCTGCCGCTTGAGCCCCTCGAGGGAACTCACGAGAAGTTCGGTGCGATCGTTAAAAATGATCGGGTAGATGACGGCCGTCGATGGGGACACCGTATCCAGTTTCGTGATGCGCGCCTGCATCTGGTCGACGCAATCATCCCTGAAGTAGTCGCGCAGCTCGGCGGCCTTGTAGGCTTCGATGGCGTCGCGTGCGGCTTTCAAGTAAGGTTCGGCCTGCGGGTCATCCCCCATCAGGGCCGCTCGTTGCAGGAGCAGGTCCGCCGATTCAAAGTACAATGAGCGTATCGAGGGTTGCCCGGGTTCCAGCGAGGTTTGCCAGGCGGATGTGACTTCAGTTCGAATCGGCTTCAACGTCAGGGCAGCTTCCTGATAGGCCGACAGGGCGTCATCGAGCTTGCCCTGCCGCATCAGCAACCGGCCACTTTGCCACTGCCACCGATACAGCGACTCAGGTGCGCGGGCGGACTGGGCGGCGAAGACGGCCCGTCGCGTCAGTTGTTGGGCTTCATCGAAGCGGCGCTCATCTTCATAGAGATGGCCGAGATGCCCGTAGGCATACGAGGCCAGGCGCGCATCGCCGCGGTCCTCCGCCATCGCGGCCGCCTCTTGCAGCATCTTCGCAGCCTCGCGCAATGCGTGATCATGAGCGTCCGGCTGGAACGCCGCGAGGTCCCGATACCCCAGTGCCAGGCTGATGAGGCCATCGGCCTTGTCGTAGGAAGGCGAAGCGGCCGAGAGGATTGTGCCGCCCTCTCTCAGGGCCGCGGCGGCTTCGTCAAATCGTTGCAACTGCACCGCCACCCGCGCCGTGTTGACCTGAGCGCGAACGCCGAGCATGCTGAGATCTTCTTCCTTCGCGCGTGTTGCACTTTCCTGAAATGCGGTCAGCGCCTCCGGGAGGAGGCCCTGCAAGGCCCGGACGATTCCAAGATCATTGTGGATTGCGGCCGACAGGGCCGTGAAGCGCTCGGTCTGTGCGATCTCGCCTGCTTGGGAGAGATATTCGGAGGCGGTGTCATACTGACGGCTCGTCACATAGGTTTTCCCCAGTTCAGAGAGGGTCACCGTCAGCCATTTGGGGTCACCGGCTGTGCGCGCCAATTGCAAGGCCAGTTCCTGTTGGAGGAAAGCCTGGTTGAGGTGACCCAGCGAGCGGGCTGCATGGGCGGCATAGGAGAGCGCCTGTATATGGTTTTTTACCTGGCCGGCCCGGTCGTAGAGTTCCGCGGCGGCTTTCCAGGCCACGAGGGCGTCCTCCAATTGTCCTTGTTGAGCTGCCGAAACGCCCTGTCGCATGAGTTCATCGGCGGAAGGCCCGGAGTTTTGCGCCACTGCCATCGAAGCTGAGAGCAGGAAGATGACGTAGAGACCGAGGAAGATGGCAACGGAAAGCGGCGTCTTCGAGATGCCCGGACACTGTGTCTGGCGGTAGCGGTTCATTTAGAGTACCTGCACGACGAGTTGGAGGTGAATGCCGTGATCCTGCAAGTTGTCCTCCCCGCCACGGACATGATTGAGTTGCTGCCCCCAGTAGACTTCGAACCGGGCTCGGTCCTGGGGGAGGATCATCCAGCGCAAACCGACACCGACGCTTGCCAGGGTGCGGAGATCGGGCGTCTCACCCTTGGCGCTCCAAGCATGCCCGAAATCGACGAACTGGGCAAACTGCACCCGGTCTTCACCCGACGGAAATCGCAGCAAGGGAAAACGTGATTCGAAGGAGGCCAACACCGCATCGTCACGAACAAGCGTGTTCTCACGATATCCGCGCACGCTGAACCGTCCGCCTACGGGCATCTGCTCGAGTGGAAAGAGCCGGTCGCTGGCCAGCTGCGCCGCCACGCGTCCCAAAAACTGGACTCCCCACCAATCCTCCACGCGCTTCACGGCCTGCGCCTGACCCAACCAGGAGACAAACCGCCCGTCCGGCAAAGGTCCGCTGTTGATCGTGGCTCCCAATACATTCACTCCAACGCTCACTCGCGACAGAGCCGCGAATACGAACGAGGGAGAACGATGCGTATATTCCTGACTGAATCGGATCGCGCTGACGGTGGCGACTCCGGTCGTGGACGAACCGGGGATAAACAGCGAGGGGAGGCCCGGCACGTCAAACGCCGACGTCGTCTTGAGGTACAGATGCTCGCCGGTGACAGCCACCGCCAACTCGTCGGTCACGGTACGGTACAGAGGCTGGCGTAGGGAGATCCCGATGATTTCGGAATCCACGTTCAGGTCCAGGGACCGGAAGGGGTTCTCCACCACCAGAAACGCATTGCGCCGGTAATAGGCGGTCAGCGTAGTCTCATAGGCGTTGAGCGGCAGGCTGTACGACGTATCGATGATGGGATTGACGCCGCGCGACCGTCCGTAGGTAAACATGAACTGGTCACCGTTCCCCGTCACATTCTGATGCGCGACCGTCACCAGCCCACGCTCAGCACCTACGACCGGCGTTTGATAGTTGTTGAAATCCAACCAGGCCCTAAAAGGGTTCGCATCTTTTACGCGCACGTTCAACACGCTTTCGCCCCGTACATCTCCGGGCTTCAGCTCGGCGTTGATACGTTCGATGCGCGGATCCTGCTGGAGCAGTTGGATTCGTTCTTGAAGCGGGTGGATACTGAGGGGAGTCGAAATGCCGCGCTCGACCCGGTCGCGCAAATAGGAGCCTCGGAACCAGTCGTTGCCTTCCACGTCGATGCGCGAGAGCCTGCCTTCAATGATCTGGATGACGATGGTCCCGAAGGACAGGTCTTGATCGGGGATGATGGCGCCGGAGGTCAGATACCCTTTATTCACATACAGGAGAGTCAGGGCGAGGCGAACCCGCTCCAGATCTTCAGATGTGAGTTCACGATTGCGATAGGGCGCGGTCACCTCAGCCAGTTCAGCATCTGAAAAGACGGTGCTGCCGGTCACGTGGATGTCATGCACAAACACGCGGATGTTTCCCAACCGGCGGTCGGATGGTGTTTGAGGGGCGGTCGGCACCTGTGGAAGTATTGAGCCCGGCGGTTCCGTCGGCGGCGCCTTGAATTCTTCTCTCAATGGAGCCGGCGGTTTCCCCGATCGGCCGGTCGGGTCGAAAATCGGCGGGAGCGGGGGAGCGACCTGAGCCCTGGCCGGCGCTTCGGTGAGACAGAGACTCATTAAAAGACTGGTGAAAAGCCCCGTACACAGTGAACGGCTCTTAAGAATGTTTCTCGCCAATTCGGAAACCCCCTACTCCGGCCTGCCGCCTCAACCCGTCATGACCGACAACCTGCCGTTCGATTCACGAAGTTGTGTGGAGGCCGCGGAGCCGTTCGCTCAGGCTCCGGTCCTATAAAGACATGCCGCTGGTGCGCAACACCAACTGAATCCCAGGCGACCGCCTGACCCTCAGGGGTGGCGGTTCTTTCAGCCACATGCACCGGCGGGCTCAGGAGCCATCCTCCCGGTTCAGCGGGCAGGGCGTCCCGCCCCGCGACCACGAGGCTGCTGAAGTGACCCTGGGCCTGCGCGGCACAACGCTGTTGCATGAGGTGTTGGATTTGGAGCGGACGTTGCGGCAGCGTGGCGAGGGTGCCGCTCAAATTGGACAATGGAGACTGGATGTCGACCGTGCCGCTCAATCCGAACTGCGAGGAAGCGTTGACGATGCTGGTCTGGTCAGCGAGAAACGTCCCCGCGATGATGTTGATGTTGCCGCCTTGGCCCTGCACGGCTTGGGCGAGCACCTGGCTGTTCTGAAGCGTGACGACTGCCGGATCGAGGAGAATATTGCCTCCGGAGGTAGTCGGGCCACCCTGGACCGACGTGCTGAGTTGGCTGTTTACCAATCTAATGGAATCCGTGGCTTGAATGACAATGTTGCCTCCGCTGGCGTGAGTGGCCTCCGTGAGGATGGATGCGTTTCGACTGAGGAAATGCCCGCCCGCATCAATGGCAATATTCCCGGCGTTGCCCGCTCCCGTGCTCCCGGCCGACACCATGGACCCATCACTCAATGAGACGGACTGTCCCGCAGTGAGAGCAATGCTGCCTCCAGGGCCTGTCCCGGAGCTGGTGCTGGAGATCCGTGCCGACTGATCGGCCTGGAAACCGGCGGCCGTGAGAACGATGTTTCCAGCCGGCGCTGCGCCCGCCGTGTCAGTCTTCAGGACACTGTTGGTCAGTTGCATGGTATCGGCAGTCATCATGATGGTGGCGGGAGTCGTCGATGCAGTGCCCCGGCCCACGGCTGTCGTAAACTCTATATTATTGAGCGCGATCAGCGTCGCCGCATCGGTGATCTCAGGCCCGGTGCCCGAGACCGTTAATGTGCCGGCCTGCCAGGCCGGGCTTGAGCTATTGATAGACGAGGGACGTTGGCCATTGATGAGCGTGCCATCGGCTTTGACGTTGGCTCGCAGTTGGTTGACGTTGAAGGCGATGCTTCCTGCCGGTGCCGTAACATCTCCGAAGGTATTGGCGAAAAACACGGTTCGACCGCTGAGGCTCACCGTATCGGCCGTGATCAGAATGACTCCGGGGGGCGTGGCCGGGGTTCCACCATCCACTCCCGAGCTGAGTTGTGCATTGTAGAGGGCGACCGACTCGGCGGCATCCGTGGACTCAGGACCGAGACCGGAAATCATCAATCGCCCAGCCGGGCCGGCTGTGCGGCCCACGTCGTTGGTCGTATTGATGAATACCCGCCTGGCGCCGGCGATCGGCGTCTCATCCGGGTGGACGTTCACCCGCATGGTGTTGACGTGGAGTGCGATATCTCCGGCCGGGGCGGCCCCGATCGTTGTGGCCACAATGGTCGCGCCGCCCGCACCGGTTTCATCCGGCAGCACCCGATTGGTGAAGAGGAGCGAATCTGCCGTAATCGTGATGCGAGAGGGCACGGTCTGCGCTGTCCCTCCAAAAATCCTGTTACTGATGGAGATGTCCTCGAGCACGACATTCGCGGCCGCCGTCCCGGGTCCGCCCACGCCGTGAAGCGTGATTCTGCCTGCCGCACCCCCGGAGGCCTCAGTGCTTCTACTATCGCTGGCAATCAGATTCCCGTTCAGGGTGCCGTCATCGATTGGGGGATTCAAGAGGACGCGATTGACTCCTGCTTTGGTGGTCAAGGTATCTACACTGAAGGTGATGTCGCCAGCCGGAGACGATCCGCGTGTATCGGCTGTAATGAGCGTGCCATTGTTCAACGCAACCGTCTCCGCTGTGACTGAAATACCCGGCGAACCGGTCGCGCCAACCGGACCTGCTCCCTGACCGTCCATCGTTATCGCTTTAAGGGACGCGTCGTCCATCGTGAGCCGGCCGCCACGAAGGACGATTCGTCCGGCCCTGTCGCCACTCGTGTCAATGCTCGCCTTTTGAGCAAGCGAAACCTGGCCATACGAGGTCAACCTGTTCGGCATGGGGTGCGTAGAAGGAGGCCCCGCTTCGCTCGTCACCACCTCGCCCGCCGACGCGACTCCGACCAGATTGATCTGCCCGCCGGGGGCCGCGAGGCGAGCGGACTGCGTGGCGCCATCCGCGAGCGTTTCGCCGGCCAGCGTGAGATCCCCGCCCACCACTGAAAGGGTCTGACCCTCTGAGACCGCCAGTTGACCGCCCTGTACCGTGATCGCCCCCGGATTGGATCCGAGGAACCCGAAGGCCGCGACGGGCGCAGCGGAGATGGCGGCATCGGCCGGTCCGGGGAGCGCATTGAATCGCGCGCCGTCCGTCAACCGCAGATAATCCGCCGTGGTGAAGCTCACTGATCCGCCAACATTCAAGGCGGCGTTCGGACCGAAGACGATGCCGGCTGGGTTCATCAAAAACAGATTGGCGCTGCCAAAGCCGGTGGTTTGGATGGTTCCGAAGATGTTGGAAGGGTTGCCGCCGGTGACGCGCCCGAGAATGTTGGAGGTGGGGAAAGCCGTTTCGTTGAGAAAGTTCGCAACATTGTCCGTGGGCAGGCCGAACTCGCCAAAGCTGTGAAAGAGATTCGGTCCGCTGCCGGGCCTGGTGCCGCCGGTGATGTCGAACTGGTTCCCCGATTTCGTCACGGTCGTGCTGAGTCCAGAGGAGGTGATGGTCGGAGATGCCTGGGCGTCGGCGAAGGTCGTCAGGCCAGGCTGGATCAAGAAGGACGCCAGCAGCGCTGCCGCGAGCGAGGGGCGGTACTCATGATCGGGACCGTTCAGACGAGTGAGAAGCATAGAAGCCCTTCCTCTACCGCACGTCTACCTCGCCGCTATCAGGACCCGCAGCCGGTGGCCGGGTGGGGTGCAGTCCGTCGAGGCGAAGAAGTAGTCAACTGCGCAGACCACGGTCCTGAAGGAGCCTGGCTGTGATCCATGGGTTCGAGGGACGAGTTGGTGACTGCCTGAGCCTGTGGAACCGGGTCGCTCTCTGTCATGACAGCCAGGGGACTCATCTGCCATCCGCCCGGTTCTGCCGGGAGTGCATCCCTGCTCGAGACCACCAGGCTGCTCAAGCGACCGTCCCCCTGAGCGGCACAGCGCTGGGTAAGAAGCTGCTGCGCTTCCAGCGGGCGTTGCGGCAGGGTAGCCAGGGTGTTGCTCAGGCTCGACACAGGAGATTGAATGTTCACCGAACCGCTCAACCCGAATTGGGACGACGCACTCACGACGCTGGTCTGGTCGGTGAGAAAAGTCCCGGCGATGATGTTGATGTTGCCGCCCGCTCCTTCCGTGGCTTGCGCCAAGACCTGACTGTTCTGCAGGGTGACCACGGCGGGATCAAGGAGGATGTTCCCGCCGGAGGTGTTGGGCCCTCCTTGCACGGAGGTGTTGATTTGGCTGTTCGCGAGTCGAATCGCATCGGTGGCTTGCACTGTAATATTCCCTCCGCTGCCATGGAGGGCCTGCGCCGTCACGGAAGCATTCTGGCTGATAAACTGAGAGCCGGCGTTGATTGAAAGGCTGCCGGCATCGGCCCCTCCGGTGTTACTGGCTGATATAGTCGAACCGGGACCTAAGGTGATGGATTCTTGTCCACTGAGGACGATATTCCCGCCATTCTGAGTTCCGCTGGAGACGGTGGAGATATCGCTGCCGTGCATGATGAGGGTCCCGGCCGAGACGTCAATGTTGCCGCCCTGATCCAGCGTGTTCGCCGACTGCGGCCGGACGTTGTTCACGTTGGATGAGATGGTCGTGTTTTCCAGCCGGATCGGCCCGCTTGCTTTCAGCTCGATCTTGCCTCCCAGCGCATCCACCCTCGTGTCCGTCTCCACGTTGGTTCCGGCAAGATCAATGGAGGAGGCGGGCGGGAACGGCGTCCCCTCGGGCATGGCTACGCTTTCACCGGTGATACTGATCGTGCCCGCCCCGCCGCTTGCGGTACTGCTGCTGGAGATCACCACTCGGGCCGGATCCGTGGAATTCAGTATCCGCGGCTCGCCGAGCGTTCCACCGGGCCCGGTTCCCGGGCGAGTCGTCAAGTGGTCGGCATGGATTTCGATGCTACTCCCGATACGATTGCCGTGCGTCGGCGCAATGATTCCGCCTCCTGTGATGTCTAGATTCTTAGCCGACACAAGAAGACTTCCCTGGACACCTCTCCCATCCGTCAGAGCGCGGCTTCGCTCACCGGCTCCAACGACATCGATCACCTGTCCATTACTATCCTTGGCGTTGCTGACATTGTTGACTTGGGAATTCAGCACGGAATGGTCCAATACGAGATTGTCGGCTCGAATCCTGAGAATCCCCGGAAGCCCATCATGTTGAGACTCGACCGTCACCTCGGAATTGGTAAGCCGGATCGTGTTGGTCGGTTGATCGGGAAAATCCGGCTCCCAAACGGCGCCGAACGAAAAGAAGTGATCCTTGATGATCTTCGTGATGCCGGCTTGCGCTCGTCCGCTGCTCGTATTGGTGATCGAAGAATTGTCGGCCGTTACGGAATTCTGCGCGCGCAACCAGATCTCACCTGCGCTGGGGCCCCCCTGACACAAGGGGCACGATCCAATATCCGACACCTTCGCATCGGCCGCGATGGTGCTGTCTTTCAGGGCGATATCCTGAGCGATAATGTCGATACGGCTGAATCCCCCATTGCGCGCAAACTCACCGTTTGGTTTGTCTCCATGGATGTTGAAATCTTGCGTCGTCACGGAGATAGTCGTATCGGTAAACGCTGCGTGACCGTGCGTTCGCATCATCACGATTGCGCCCGGCGCATTCCCGAACGCGTTTGCGTGTATATCCGTCCCGTGGAGATCAAGAGATTCTGCCAAATAGTATTCAAAGACGTCGCCGGCTCCGCCACGCGACCGGCCTACCCACACGTACCGGCGGAGAGCGGTCGGAGTCACCCCTGGTATGCCCTGAATGATGATGTCGCCGGGTTGGCCGCCCGGGCATCCTTGGCAATTGCTGGTACTCGTCACCATGACCCGCCCATCAGGGCCGGCGGCGGTTTCCAGCGTGCCAACATTGAGGGTAATCGAGCCGGCGTCTGCGCCGCCGGTCGTGTCCGCCTGAATGACCGTTCCATTGACAAGGGCGACCTTCTTTGCCGTGATCTCGATATCCGCCGATAGTCGCTTAGGAGTAAAGTCGGGACGATGTGCGCGTTCCACCAGCTCCCCGCCCGTTGAGTTCGGCGTGGGAAGCGTGGCATCGCTCGCATTCGCCACGATCTTTGTGTGACTCAGGGCAAGTGTCTCGGCAGCTTGCCCTCCCGGTCCTCTCAGAAAGATCGTTCCGGCTGCTCCCTGCCCCGTACTGTTGCTGGCAATGGTGACGGGCGCCGCGCCGCTGAGCGGTACGCCATCGCCGCCCATGTTACTGGCCAACGTCCTGGCTTCAATCGTGATGTTGCCTGCATTGCCGGCGCCGCTCGTGGAGGCACTGAGAGTCGATCCGTTGCTCAGACTGACATGTTCAGCCTGAACGGAAATATCGCCCTGCGCGGTCGCGGAGGGGACTGCCTCGGTTGTGTTGGACGAGGTGTTTGCCGCAAGCGCGGCGTTCTCCATAACCAGTTGCCCGCCTCTGATAAGGATCGGTCCGGCACGACCGGTGCTCGAACTGGTCTCAAGCGCAGCTCCCGCCGTGAGCTGAATCGTGCCGCCTTGCCCGGCGACGTTTGCAGGATCGAAAGAGGCTCCGGCGAGACCGGCCGGAGTTCCACCGAGACTCAGTTCTCCGGTGCCGACTACACTCACCACGTTGATGGGTCCACCTGCCGCGGTGATGCGGGAGGGTACAGAGGTACCATTTTCAAGCCTGCCGGCAGTGATCTCGATATTTCCGCCGACGAGCGACAGGCCTTGTCCTTCCGAGACCACGAGTTGACTGCCCTGCAGGGTGATCGCGGCCGGGTTCGATCCAAGAAATCCGAACGCCGCTACCGGCGCGCTGGAGATGGCGGCATCTTGTAGGCCTGAGACCGCATTGAAGCGCGCGCCGTCTGTGAGGCGCAGGTAATCCGCGGTCGTGAAGCTCACCGACCCTCCGACATTCAGGGTCGCGGTCGGCCCGAATACAATCCCGGCCGGATTCATCAGAAACAGATTGGCGTTGCCGAAGCCGGTAGTCTGGATCATCCCGAAGATATTCGACGGATTCCCGCCGGTCACGCGCCCGAGAATGTTGGAGGTGGGGAGAGCCGCGTCGTTGAGGAAGTTCGCCACGTTGTTGGTGGGGACGCCGAACTCGCCGAAGCTGTGGAAGAGATTCGGTCCGCTGCCCGGTCGCGTGCCGCCGGTAATATCGAACTGATTGCTCGATTTCGTGACGGTCGTATTAAGTCCCGATGAGGTAATGGGGAGACTCGCCTGGGCATACGCGACAGTCGGTAGGCCAGGCTGGATCAGCCAGCAGGCCAGCACGGCCGCCGCGAGCAGGAGGCGCTGCGGGTGCCCGCGATTGATCGAGTGTGGGGTGACCATAGAAGCCTTCCTCTCTACCGCCCACCAGTTCGCCGCCGCTAGGACCCGCAGCCGGCGGCCGGCTCGGAGGCCCCTCGTCGCGGAGCTGAACTGGGCGACTGCCACATGTGTCCTGCCAGCACGTGGGCAGGACGTAAAGGATCGAAAGCAGATCCGGCCATCGGTTCTTCCCTGGTAGAAGCAAATTCCTCAGCCGTCAGCGCAATGGAACTGAGCAGCCACCCGCCGGGCTCTGCGGGCAGAGCGTCCCGACCCACTATGGCGAGACTGCTCATGCGACCGTTGACCTGGGCGGCGCAACGTTGTTGCAGGAGCGGCTGCGCCTGCAGGGGACGTTGCGGCAGCGTGGTCAAGGTGTTGCTGAGGCTGGACACGGGAGATTGTATGTTGACGGTGCCAGTCAAACCGAACTGGGACGACGCACTCACGACGCTGGTCTGGTCGGCGAGAAACGTCCCCGCGATGATGCTGATGTTGCCGCCTGTGCCTTGCACGGCTTGCGCGAGCACTTGACTGTTCTGAAGCGTTACCACTGCCGGATCGAGAGTAATGTTTCCGCCGGATGAGTTGGCACCTCCCTGGACTGAGGTGCTGAGCCGGCCGTTGATGATGCGGATCGAGTCGGTGGCCTGAACTAAAATATTGCCGCCGCTCGCATGGTTTGCTTCCGTGGTGATGGATCCATTTTGACTGAGGAAGTGGGGGCCGGCATGGAGAGAAATATTGCCGGCGTTACCGAGACCAGTGCTGCTGGCTGAGATGGCCGCGTCGTTTCCGAGGGAGATGGACCCCTTTGCCGAGATCAGAATATTCCCGCCGTTCTGGGTCCCGCGAGACAGAGCTGAGACCCGTCCTCCCTCCATCAGGAAAGTTCCGACGCTGACATCGATATTGCCGCCCTGCTCCCGCAGGGTCATCGACTGCGGCCGCACATCGGTCACATTAGCGGAAATAGTCGAATCGTGCAGTTCGACGGGGCCTTTCACCTTCAGGAGGATCTTTCCCCCGAGCGCATCGATATTGGTGTCGGTGAGCAGATCGGTATCGGTCAGGTGGATGGACGTCCCGGGGGGCAAGGGAGTATCCCCGCGTGCCGGAGGTCTTCGGCCGCTGATCGAGATCATTCCTGCGCCGCCAGTGCCGGTGCTGCTGCTGGAAATCACGACGCGAGTGGGGTCGTCTGCGTTCAGAATCCGTGGCGCGACCAAGGTCCCTCCCGGTCCGGTTCCCGCGCGAGTGACTATATTATCCGTTTGCAACTGAATACTGCTACCGATGCGGCTGCCACGGGTAGGGGAAATGATCCCGCCGCCGGTGATGTCCAGGAGTTTTGCCGAAATGAGGGTGCTGCCCTGAACGCTTCTGCCATCCGTGTTCACGGGACCTCGTTCACCGGCGCCGACGACGTCGATCAACTGCCCTGCGGAGTCCCTGACGTTGGATACGTCATTGGCCCGCGAGTTCAAGATGGTGTGATCGAGGATAATGTTGTCGGCCCGCACTCTCAGATAACCGGGAAGACCGGAGTGCTGAGCTTCCACCGTGAGTTCTGAATTAGTCAGACGAACCGTGCCCGTCGGTTCATCCGGGTAGAGCGTATCCCAGATCGCTCCCTCAGTAAAATAGTGATCTTTGATGATCTTCGTGATGCCGGCTTGTGCCCTCCCCCGGCTGGTATTGGTGATGAACGAATTGGTGGCGGTCACTGAATTGTCAGCCCGTAGCCAGATCTCCCCGGCGGTCGGCCCTCCCTGGCACACCGGACAGGTTCCGATATCCGACACCAGGGCATCAGCTTTAATGGTGCTATCTGTGACGACGATATCCGAAGACATGATATCGATATTACTTAACCCCTGATATCGTGCGAGTTCCCCATTGGGCTTCAACCCGTCAAGATAGAAGTCTTGCGTGGCCACTGAAATACTTGTATCGGTCAGCGCGACCTGCTCTTGGCCCTTCATGATGACCTTCCCGCCCGGGGCATTGCTGCTGGCCTCCGAATGGATATCAGTGCCCTGTAGATCGATGCGGCGCGCGAAATACATCGTCAACGGATCTGTGCGTCCATTCTGTGGCGTGAAGATAAATGAGTAGTTCCGGGTCACGCTGTGAGCGGCGTCCTGAATGCCCTGAATTGTGATGTCGCCGGCTTGCCCGCCAAAGCATTGGGTCCCGCAGTTACTATCGCTTGAGAACAGGACCCGCCCGTCGGGCCCTTCTTGTGTTGTGAGCGTATTCACATTCAGCGTGATCGCGCCGGCATCTGCGCCGCCGGTGGTATCCGAACGGAGGACAGTACCGTTTGCCAATTCGACCAGTTGCGCGGTCAGTTCAATGTTGCCCGGCGCCACTATTGGATGTGCGGCATTGGTGACACCTGTCACGAGATGGGTGTTGCTCAGCAAGATGGTGTCTGCGGGTTCCCCCGCTGATCCAGAAATGGAAATGGACCCCGCTCCGCCTTGGCCCGAACTGGTGCTCGAAATAGTCACCGGGGCCGCGCCGCCAATCGGAACGGCATCGGGCGCTACATTGCTGCGGAAGGTCCCCACCTCAAAGCTGATATTCCCGGCCGTCCCGTCCTTGGCCGAAGTGAGGACATTCGCACCCTGTGACAGGACCACGTGCTCCGCTTGCACAGAGATAGCCGCCGCCGTTGAAGCCGCGGGTGGAGCGTAGGGTCCGGAGGCCGTGGTCTTCGCCTCCAGAGTGGCACCTTCCATGCTGAATTGGCCGCTGCGGATCACAATACTGCCCGCCGTGTGCGCGGTCGTCGTCACAGCCGTTCCTTGAGTCAGCGCAATGGATCCCAGGGAGGGGAAGCCGCTCGTCGTCGGTCCGGTGGCCGACGTCCCGGCGGTCAACACTTCCCCGGCTGACGCAGCCGCAATCAGGGTGATCGGGCCGCCCGGAGCTGCAAGCCGGGCCGGTTGAACGGTGGCGTTGTCGAGCGTCCCGCCTTGAAGGGTAATATTCCCCCCGACCAAAGAAATGCCTTGCCCTTCGGCGACCGCGAGCTGACTGCCCTGCAGGGTGATCGCGGCCGGGTTCGAACCCAAAAATCCGAAGGCCGCGACGGGCGCGCTGGAGATGGCGGCGTCGGCCGTGCCAGGAATGGCGTTGAACTTCGCGCCATCCGTCAAGCCGCAGATAATCGGCCGTGGTGAAGCTCACCGATCCGCCGACATTCAGTGTCGCGGTCGGCCCGAATACAATCCCGGCCGGATTCATTAAGAACAGATTGGCGTTGCCGAAACCGGTAGTCTGGATCGTGCCGAAGATATTGGACGGATTCCCGCCGGTGACGCGCCCGAGAATGTTGGAGGTGGGGAGAGCCGTGTCGTTGAGGAAGTTCGCAACGTGGTTGGTGGGGACGCCGAACTCGCCGAAGCTGTGAAAGAGATTCGGTCCGCTGCCCGGCCTCGTGCCGCCGGTAATATCGAACTGGTTGCCTGCTTTCGTGACGGTCGTATTGAGTCCCGACGAGGTGATGGGGAGACTCGCCTGGCCGTGAACAATCTCAGGTACGAAAGAGGGGGTGAGCCAGCAGGCCAGCAGCGCCGCCGCGAGCGGGGGGCGCTGCGGGTGCCCGCGATTGATCGAGTGTGTGAAGACCATGGAGGCCCTTCCTCTATCGCACGTCTAGCTCGCTGCTGTCAGGATCCGCAGCCGGTGGCCGGGTCGGACAGACCTCGCGCATGTGAAAGACCCAGCTGAGGAGTCAGGTGTCCTGTCCACGTCTGACCCGGTTCTGTATGCCGGAGAGACGAGCCGATGCTCGGGTGAAGCTCGCCGGCCGGGTTTTCGCCAGCTATAAGCGCCAGGGGGCTCATCTGCCACCCGCCGGGTTCGGTCGGGAGCATGTCGCGCCCGGCCACCACCAGGCTGCTGAGTTGGCCGTTCGCCTGCGCCGCACAACGTTGGGTGAGAAGTTGCTGGACCGACAACGGGCGTTGCGACAGCGCCGCCAAGGTGCCGCTCAGGTTGGAAATCGGCGATTGAATGTTGACGGCGCCGCTCAGGCCATACTGCGATGAGGCACTGACGACACTGGTCTGGTCGGCGAGAAATGTCCCCGCCACGATGTTGATGTTGCCGCCCTGGCCCTGCACGGCCTGAGCGAGCACTTGACTGTTCTGAAGCGTGACGACGGCAGGGTCGATGAGGATGTTGCCGCCCGCTGTGTTAGGGCCACCCTGAACCGACGTGCTGAGTTCGCTGTTGACCAGTCTGATGGAATCCGTTGCTTGAATGGTAATGTTGCCGCCGCTGGCATGGGTGGCCTGGGTCGTGATAGAGCCATTGTTGCTGAGAAACTGAGCGCCTGCATTGATGGAAATGTTGCCGGCGTTGGCCGGGCCGGTGCTGTTAGCGACCATGGACCCTCCGGCACTCAGGCTGACCGCCTGATTCGCCAGGACCGAGATTTGCCCGCCCGTGGCAGTGGGTTCAGGTCCCGACGTTGAGGCGGAAAGAGTGCCGCCATTCTGAATGGTGACGGTTTGCGCTGAAAGATTCAGACTGCCGCCTGCTCCGGCTCCTTGCGTATCGGTGAAGATCCCGCTGCCGCCTCCATCGATGACAATCGATTGCGAAGGCCCAGTAGGGCTTTGGACCGTGATCGTGCCGCCCGCACCGGTTGGGATTTCTCTCGGCCGGTTCGGAGACGCAAATGGATTCGGGGTACTTCCGCTTCGTAGCTGGCCACCCGTAGTGAGTTGCAGGTTATCCGTGAAGAGAGTGAGCCTTCCTCCCTGGCCGGACCGGTGAGTCTCGCTGGTGAGGAAGCTGCCCTCCGTAATGAAAACTTGAGGAGCGGTGACGGTGAGATCCGCTGCCCTGGACGATCGCCAGGCGGTAGTCGAAATGAGCGAATTGCCTTCGACAGTTAAACGTTCGGAAAGTGTGATCGTGATGCTGTCTGGTATCTGCGCAGTCAGGTTGCTGCCCTCGATCAGGGAGCCTTCCCGAAGGATCAGGTTTTTTGCAGTGATCTCTATCTTTCCGAACGATCCAGTCGTGGTCTCCGCCACGTTGAAGACAGTTCCGCCTTGGCCCAGCAGAATGTCGCCGTTTGGCGCGTTCAAGCTGATGTTTCCAGTGTTGCCGGTACCAGAACTTCTATTTGGAGTACTTGATTCAGCCAAGCGGTTGGCTTGTGAGGTTATAATGGGGGCGCTCAGCAGCATATCGCCCTGGGTACTGCGTCAGTTCGATATGGCCCGGCATTTCCCGCCGCACCCTCGGAGCTGGTCGCGATTCGTCCGAAATTTTCTGTTTCGAGGTTTTTGACCGTTGTCACCTTGATATTGCCGCCGTCGCCCGTACTGATGGTCCCGGTTTCGAGGTGGGAGTGGTCTTTCATGAGCATGGAATCGACTTCCAACGTGATATTCCCGCTCTTGCCCCCTTCGCTCAGGGGCGCCACGTTGGACCTGATGCCGGTAAACGGTAATGTCTCAAAGTCAAGAATTCCTGCCAGCTCGATGTGATCGGCTCGTATACGCACGCCGCCCGATCTGACTCCTGGCGATGCCTGTTCGGTCACATTGGTTTCGAGGACGGCGAGGTTCCGAATCACCACATCCTGGGCCATCTGAATGTCGATGCCTGTCCCGGTTTGAGCCGACTGGCCGGGAGCCGGACCGGTCACGTTGGCCGAGATCGTCGAGTCATCCACGACAAAACTGCCGCCTCGAATACGAATCGTCCCGCCGTCATACCCGCTGCTGTCGATAACCGATTGTTGCGAAACTTGAATTGTGCCGAGCGCTCCGAAGGTCTGTCCGTTTGCATTGGGAGCCTGCTCCAGGGTGCCCGCGAGAATTTCTCCCTGCGAGGCAACACTCGCCAGAGAAATCGCGCCGGCGGGCGCCGTGAGCCGGGCTGGCTGCGCCGAGCCATCGGCAAGGGTGCCGGATTCGATGGTGATGTTCCCACCGACCAACGAGATATTTTCACCAGGGAGGACCGTGAGTTCTCCTCCCTGGACGGTAATCGCACCGGGGTTCGAGCCCAGGAATCCGAATGCGGCGACGGGCGCACTGGAGATGGAAGCGTCTTGCGTGCCCGGAAGGGCGTTGAATCGTGCGCCATCTGCAAGCCGAAGATAGTCAGCGGTCGTGAAGCTCACCGATCCACCGACATTCAGTGTCGCGGTCGGCCCGAACACGATCCCGGCCGGATTCATTAAGAACAGATTGGCGTTGCCGAAACCGGTAGTCTGGATCGTGCCGAAGATATTGGACGGATTCCCGCCGGTGACACGCCCGAGAATGTTGGAGGTGGGGAGCGCTGTTTCGTTGAGAAAGTTCGCAACGTTGTTCGTGGGGACGCCGAACTCGCCGAAGCTGTGAAAGAGATTCTGCCCGCTGGCCGGCCTCGTACCGCCGGTGATGTTGTAGGTGTTTCCGGCCTGGATCACAGTGGTGCCCAGGTTGCCGGTACCAGGGGTCGAGGTGATGGCGGGAGTCACTTGCGCCAGGCTGGCGGACCACTGCGAGGCAACTAGGACGAAGGTGAAACCTAACATCACCCCTGATGGGGGAAAGAGGGACGTTCGAAACAGCGTACGTATCATGGAGACGCTCGTTTCTGCTCGTGCCTCGGTGCGACCTGTGCCGAGCCTGAGCGAGCCGATAGACTCTAAACCAGCCCCTGGAGCCTTCTTCCGCCTATGTACGAGGCGGGAGAAGGCTACATCCAACTAAATGCTCTTGTCCAGGGGCCCAGGACACCAGGTCTTGAGCTTAAATTCTGCACTGGGCAAGAGCCGTGAGGTGAGGCTGCCGCTTCTTCGGTGTCCTTCTCTCACGCGCGCCACGATTTCGTAGGAGAGGTCGGTCGCCGGGAATGTGATGGCGAGCGGTTCAAAACCCGAGTTGAAATCTGACGCGGAGACGATCGCTTTCACATGGGCTTCAAACAGACTGTCTCCCACGCCACGACAGGATGGGCAATGGTCCACCGTCCCACGGCAGACGCAAACTCCACCACAGGGTTTGGAACAGGGGCAGCAGGTCGCGGCGCGTGCCGTTTCCGGGGCAAAGGTGGCATGGCTCCCGAGAAGCAAGATGAACATGAGGCCGGGGACCAGGATACGGGTGACCATCGCGAGACCTCCTTGGTATATAGTCATTTCAATGGGTTGGGCCATAATTAGGGCTTTGGTTTTGGTTGTCTATCTTCATGCGTATCGTTGGGGTCGATTTTCTCTCCTAAGGTGAACTCGCCATCCGGGCACCTTGTGAAGATGTAAGTATCGCCCTTTGTCGCCGTTCCCGATTTTAAGTGGATGGGAAATTTCTTGTCCCTCTGGGACTCTTCGTATTCCTCCTCCTCCTTGTCCTTCATGTCGTGCTTGGTCACCGACCACACACTTTTGGGGTATGTGACTTCTAACTGCTTTGGATCGACCACTTTTTTGACCGTAAATTTGTAATGACACTTCACGGCTTCGGCGCCGCACATCTTATCTGCACGTGCGGCCGCGCAGGCAATTTCCTGTGGCGTTGGACTCTCCTGCGACGCGGCATGGCCCCACGGACAGGCCACTATAAACATCGAAATAGCTGCGATTACCACGATTCCCCGCTTGGCCATGTCGTACCTCCCTCAGCAAATATTTCCTCACGGTCTGCTGTCGCCGCCCAGGCCCGTCGTTCTGCCGACTTTCCGACTCCTACCATTCGTACTGCCGTAGTCGTCCCAGCCAGTTGCAGGAACCACAACTGCATGAAGGTGAGAGCCCGGTCGAAGGAGGTGGCTTGTTGCGGAAAATCCTAGAGGCCGAGCAGCCATCCATGGCTCACTCCCTGCGCGCGTATTCTGAACCGCGCGACGTAGTCGAACTACAACGGACAACCGACTGTGTGCTTCAGTTCCTCAATATGGTCCTGAGACGGGAGTATCCGCCGTAGAAAGTTCTCAGGACAATCCTTTACCACACAGAGTCTTTGCCGACGGGGGCGAGTCGGTTTACTAGACCCAGTTTGCCGGGATTGTTCGCTTCTACGGAATAGATCCGTAATGCTCTAAGCATTCGGATCCATCCAGATACTGCCGGCCGCTACGAGCAGGAAGACGACGCCGATGAGCAGGAAAATGAGCGCGAGCATGGTGACCTCCTTAATGCGCTGTTCTCCCATCGGTGTGCCCTCCTAGGGAAACATCCTATACCCGCCGAACCCGCAAGGGCTGTGCCATGAAGGCACGTTCAGTTTGAAAGACGGAGGATGGAAAATACTTGTAGTGATAATAAGGACATGGGTATTGCCGTTTTCCCTTAGTCGGTAGATGCAAATATACGTACTCCGTCAGGGTGTATCCGATTGGATGCAGGGGCGTATCGGATTCGATACGGTGCTTGCTGTGATCTTTTCAAAATCGCCTGGGTCTTGGAGAAGCGAGATTCGAATAGCGAAGGAAGGAGGGATCACGCCGCGGGACTTAATAAAATGCCGCGCCTCCGTTGGCGGAGACGCGGCAGATGGCATGGGTAGAAGGCGGCCCGATCAGCGCTGGATGGGCACAATCCAGGAGGCCGTGACCTGCGGTCGGTCGAGGGCTGGCAACCGGCGGCAGAAGACCGGCTCTACGCCATGCTGGGAACGTTTCCGTAACCAGTGGAGACTCATCCGTTGAAATCCTTGACCATGCCGTGAGAACCAGCAACTGCCGTGCCGGTTTTGGATATGAAATGGGTCCATTGTGTGATCGTGAGAGCAACAAGCCACTGAACAGCCGCCGGGTGCAGTAGCGCTCTGCCTGTCGCAAGCCTGACACAGGCCTGTGAGGGGCTGCGTGCATTGGACCTCAGTAATTGAAGCGAAAGGAGAGGGAACCGACGTGAATCAGGGTATCGTATCGACCGTTCACGGTCGGGTTCTGATTGCCGGCGACGGTGCGCACTTCGTAGATTCCGGCTTGATAGGACAGGTCGATCGCGAAGAGTTTCGGTTTGAGCGGTCCGACCCCTAAGTCCGCGCAGCGCAGGACTCCTAGCAAAAACCCGTTCGCATGGCAGGCCAGGCCTACTCCAATGGAGGGAACGTGCACGTTGGATGACGGCACCCCAGGGTTGAAGGTACGGTCCGGTATTTGCGCCTGCTGATTCATGTAGCCTCCGCGCAACGCGACCTCCCACTCGGGCATGGCATCCAGGTGGAGCCATTTGTATTCGGTGCCGACCATGAGGGTATAGGTACTCTGCCAATTTTGAGGGAGGGGGATCACGGCCCCGTTCGTCAGCTGGACATCCAGGTTCCGGTTGGATTTCCATCCGGTGTAGTCCAGATCGAGCTCCAGTTTCCATTCACGCTCGCCTGTCCGGACCGGCCAGACTGCAAAACCGCCCGAGAAGATTTGCGGCAACACAAACGTGGCCCTGGTTCCGGCGACCGATGCTCCATTGGCCAGCAGATTGCCGGTGAGATGGAGTGTGGCCTGACTGCGATAGACCAGGCCGACGTTCACCACCGGTTGCCCGTCACTGTTCCGGAAGGGTGTGTACAGGAGACTGACATTGAACCCTGCCGTGGTATCGCTCCCGTTGAGTTCCATCAGCGAGCCGGCAGGGATGCCCAGTCCACCGGGCCAGATGGATTTCTGCTCGAGGTGACCCTCTCCGAACAGGCCTGAGAATGTATAAATATCCGCGCCGAGGCCCACCGACAGCTGATCGTTCAGTTTGTAGGCAATGGTGGGTTTGATATCGAGTAATGGCATGGTCGTGAAGGTGAGGGCGGTCCGGAAGGGCCCGTCGTTCGGATACCGCGTCAGGGACCCGAAGGGATTGTTGAGGCCGATACCCGCGGTCAGATCTCCCAGAGCTGAGAAGCCGAGATCTTTCAGGTTGGCGACGAGGTAGAGGTGGCCCGGAGGGGGCCAGGCCACGCTGCCATTGCGATCGCCCGTGACTTGCGCGCCGGTCGGACCGGTAAATCGGGTCGTGCCGCCGATCAACGAGGTGCCGAACAGGTTCTGAAATCCATGGAGTTGCGTCATGCCCGCCGGATTGTAATGGAGGGCCGAGGGGTCGTCGGCTTGAGCCGTGAAGGCATTGCCCATGGCGGCGGCGGCAGCCCCCTGCCCCTGCAGGCGAGGCGTTTGGCCCCGGGCGTTCGTCGCCATCGTGCAGAGGGCCGCTGCGGCCAGAATCAGCACCAGACCGCGGGTTCGTTGGCGGCGAGAAAAGACCTGCATGCGTTAACGTCCCGGCGGCGATTCATCGGTTGCCGAATCGTGGCGGCCCTGCGTAAACCAACGAGCGACGACGTCTCGCAATCGGACCGAGTCGAACGGCTTGAGCAGGTAGCCTTGTGCGCCGGCCTCCACCGCGGCCATCGCTCGATCCAATGCCTCCACCGCGGTCATCATGATCACCGGCAGCGTGGCCTGAGTGGTACGGAGCTGACGCAGCACCTCAAAACCATCCAGCTCGGGCAGTGCGATATCGAGCAGGATTCCATCGACCGGTGAGTCCGCCAGCAGGCGGAGCGCCGTGCGTCCATCGCCAGCCATACGGACTTCGAAGCCGTCCGATTCCAGCCGATCCCGCAGGAGATCGCGGATGTCTGAGTCGTCATCGACTACCAGGATCCGGGGGCGACCGGTCTGCGACGGTGCGGCGGCGATGGCGTCTCCCGGGTGAAGGGGAAGCGTAAATGAAAAGGTCGTGCCTTCCTGCAGCGTGCTTTCAACCGCGATGCTGCCTCCGTGCAACTCGACCAGATCCTTGACGATGGCCAGCCCCAGCCCCAGTCCCTTCGTATGGCTCCGCTCGTGCTGTTGGACGCGGAAAAAAGGATCGAACAGTTTTGGCAGGGCTTCGGGGGGAATGCCTTGACCGGTGTCGCGAACGGCGACGTGCGCCATCTCACCGGAACTCGACAAGTCCACTGAGATATGTCCCTCGTCCGAGGTGTACTTGATCGCATTATCGATCAGGTTGGTCACAATCTGGCTGAGCCGGTCGTGGTCCGCCCACACCCGCAGCGATGGATCCTGGCCGTTGAGGTCGACCCGCAGGTGTTTGACCGTGGCGAGGGGCCGCAGCTGTTCAATCACGTCGCTGACGAGGTCGGACAGAAAGACGGAATCGAAGGAGAGCACCATCTTCCCCGCCTCGACCCGCGACAGGTCGAGCAGATCGGTGATCATGCGTGCCAGCCTGGTGCTGTTGGCTTTGATGCGGGTGAGATACTGCTCCTGTTTCATGTTGAGCGACCCGACGAGTCCCTCGATCATATTGTCCGCGAACCCCACGATACTTGTGAGCGGAGTGCGCAACTCGTGTGAGACATGGGCCAGAAACTGGGATTTGAGGCGGTCCATTTGTTTCAGCCGGGCGTTAGCCGCTTCCAACTCCGCCGTGCGTTCCTGAACCCGGGCCTCCAGGCCGGCATTCAAGGCGGCAATCTCCCGGTAGGCATGTGCATTATCCAAGGCGATGGCGACCTGGCTGGCGAGCGTCACCAACACGTCAAGATCGTCTTGCGTGAGCGCCTGGTCGTGCGTGCGATCCACCGAGAGGGACCCGATGACGGCGTCTTGTGTTTTGAGGGGCACGGTGATGAAGGATTTGACTTGGGCCATGGACACCAGTTTTTGATTGAAGGGATGCAGGCGGTCCCACACCTCGCGAATGTTATTGGTCAGCACCGGCTCGCCGCGCAACAGGACCCTCCCTTCGACACTGTCCGGGACGGTCACCGGCACCTCTTGAGTCCGGACTAATTCGGCCACCTCCTTCGGCACCCCACGGACGCGAAAGTCATGCGATACCTGCCGCACGCGATCGAACTGGGCGATCATGGCCCGATCGTAGTGCAGGTCCCGGACGATGGTATCCAGGACGTTGGTGAGCAGTTCTTCGCGATCGAAGGTGGAGCTGAACAAAAGTCCCGCGCGATGCAGCGTCGTCAGGTCGTTCACTTTCCGGCGCAGAGTGACGGCCGTGCTTTGCTGCTCGAGATAGGCCTCTCGCAACTCCTCATGCCGGGCGTCGACGGCTTGCTCCTGATCCTTAATAAGGCGTTGCAGAGGTTTTGCGGCCTGACGGATGTACGCGGTGATCATCCACCACAGGAGCGACGCCGGCACGGCCGCGAGGCCGAGGGCCTCCAGCGCCGGCATGTCCGGCTGTCTGAGATGCAGATAGGTATAGGTGCCACCCGCCACGACTACCCACAGGGTGAGCGGTACCGAAGTGCGGAGCTGCGGCGTCCAGGTGAATTCCCACTCGCAGTACGGATCGCCCAATGCCGTGCAGGCCAGGTCCCTGACCGTGGCCGCCGGTGTGCCGTGCAGCTGGGTTTGCAGTCGGGCAATGCTGCTCTTACAAGACACGCAGATGACATCGACGCATCGTTTGCGGTAGGGGCCGAACTGGACGAGGGCCCGGTCGGTAAAGGTCATTCGTAGGACCGCCGAGCGTCTGGTGACGCGGCCAACCTCGAATTCCAACACGCCTCGTACATATTTGCTGCCGAAATGCGGCCACATTCTGTAGAGCTGTTGAGTCGAAAACGGCCGGGTCAGAATCTGAATGAGGGGCGGGACCTTTTTTTCAGTTCCCACATGGACGTGAAACTCCGGATCGCCGGACAGCTGTTCGCAGAACTCTCGCAGGTAGCAGACGAACTCGTACGCATAGCTGTTCCAGGGATTCCTCAGGAAATCGGGCGTGACGTGATAGGTCTTGTCGGGCAGCCGGGCGTTCAACAACTGACAGAGGCGGTCCATGGCCTGCCGCGCGGCTTCGACGCCTGCGGTGCGGGTGAGGTAATCGCACATGTATTCGACGTTCGACTGGACGACGACCCCCGTGATGTCCGCGATTTTTTCCCCGCGATCGTCGAGGCCGAAGGGGCGGAATTCCATGAAGGGCCGCTCGAGGATGCTGTGCTCTTTGGACAAGAGTTCAGTCATATGGAATCAACGTCTACGGACGGCTACCGGGCCTGGCGGGGACGGGCCTGCCGCGCGCGGTTCTTGTCATCCGATTGCACCCGCCGAACGGTGTGCGCTGGGCCGCCGGGTGCTATGCCTGCCGGGGTCGCGTTAATCAAGGTCGTGGCATGCAGGAGCATTACGCAGGACCAGGCGGTCCAAGTCACAAGTCTTCAGATATTCGATGATGGCCCATCGGTCCGCCACCGGCAATTCACAGCCCAGGGTGCCGTTCACCCTTGCGGCGGCCCCGCAAACCGAGCCTTGGAACTCGTGTCCCTGGTTGCTGTTGCCGGGTAGCTGGGTTTTGAATTCGAAGCCCGCCAGCGGATCGCGGTACGTCTGAGGCCCTGCACAGTCCGCTACGACAAATCCGACCTTCACCGGGTCAAACTCCATATTCGGGCTCAAATAGAAACAGCCCGGCCGCTCCTTGGCCGGGGAGAGCAGGGCGTACAGAGTGGGAACCGAGCCATTATGAAGAAACGGCGCGGTGGCCCATACGGCCAGATGCGGGCGGGCGATGTATCGTGGCTCGTTGCTCCACTTGTTCGTGCGATGATGGTAGTCGGGGTCGTTCTCGACACCGTTCACGGTCATCAATTCCGTGGTGACCCATTCAGAGGCATCTTTGGCCGACATCCGGCCTCGTCCGAGGCGTGTGAGATCGACCATGCGGTTGGAGAAATTCTCCAGATACAAATTATCCGTTCCCACTTCCCCCTGAGGAATCATCGTCACGTGGAGACTGGGGCCATCTGGATGAGCCTGTTCGATCGGTTTGGCAACATGGCAGTGGGCACAGAGGTTGGGAATTCCCTTGGTTTTGTTTCCGTGGTACAGGTCTCTGCCCCTGGCAGCCATGTCACGGTCGATGCGCGGGAAGGTGCCTGGCCATCTGGGCGGATGCAGCCGTCTCGCAAGATTCTCCAGGGTCTTCAGCGCAGCGACATCGACCGAGGATCGAAACCTGTCGCTGTTGTCCTGAGGCATGTCCCGCGAGGTTCCCGTCCAGGCGAAGAGGCCGGCATTGACGCCGATGACCTGGGCGATATTCCTGGCGAGCGGATGTTGGATCGAGCCAGCCCACTGCACCCAGTCATATTCCCATACGCCCCACAGCGGCGGAATGCTCACCGGCGCGTTGGCGGGCCTGAGATTGTCCGGATTGAGGGGAGCGAAGACGGCATTGCCGCCGCGACCGAGCGCATCGAATCGTCCGGGGCCCCAGAGTGCCGGGGACGCATCCTTTCCTCCTCGAGTGACCAATTCTCCCACGACCTTGCCGACCTGTTTGGTTAGTCCGTCGATGTTGTCCTTGGTCGGTTCCTGCCCGCGGATTCTGAGTACCTGAGTCGCGAAGGCCATGAACTTACCGGGTGATTTCAATTCGCCCAGACTTTCCAACAGGAGTTGCAGGAAGCGTTGGTTGTATTGCAGCGAGGAACCGCCCTCGATACGGATCTGGTTGCCTCGGTAGGTGAATTGCGTGGTGTGGCAAAAGGCACAGGTCAGACCGACCTGCGGCTCTGACACGTTCGGACCTTCGGTTTTCGAAAATCCAATCGGAAGTCTGTCCGGATGGGCCGGGTCAGCCAGGATGCCGGTGCGGGCGAAACTATTCTTGAGCGGCTCAGTCTCCAGCGCGAGGAACCAATCATAGGGGATCAGTTGCGTACCCGCCGATGTGTGGTACCACTGCGTTCGGTCTTCCTCCGTCCAGCCTTGGATGACGGACTGGCTCTGTTGCCGGGACACCGGCAGCTCGACCGCCTGGCAATGTACGGTCGATAGCCCGCAGAGCAGTCCGACACAGGCAAGAACGCGTTGGAAGGTAGAGCGCATGGTTCATCTCCTCAGGGTTGGCGAGACAATCCGGGCCTTCAAAGCAGGTCGCTCTGCCGGCCGGCCATGCAGGGTGCGCAGGAGGTTCATCTCCGTCTTCCCGACGGGAATGAGTTGGAGCGGAGGAAGGAGCAGTGATCCACCACTCACCTGGGGAAGCGGCCTACCTGCCATCTGCGAGGCGAAGGGTACCTGGATCGGCATGCGAATGCCATCGTTTTTTGAATGCACAGGAGCCCGGGCAAAAGGAACTTCTTCAAAATGCCTGCAGAAGTCGGATGATTGCAGCAGCTCGAAGCGGCGGAGACGGAAGGCGGATCTGCGGAAAGAATGAACGGATTGCGCGACGAAGGATGACGGCCGGCTATTGGTGCAGATGTTTCATTGCGGCAGCGCAAAGGATGATAAAAAATCCCATCCACAAGGCCGCGCGCTGAAAGGGGATCGATTCGTAATGTTCGCCTTCTTCTTCCTCGTCCTGATCGGCTTTGAAAATGACGGTGTAGAGGAACAATGTCAGCAGGCCCAGGACCAGGATGAGCTTAATGGCGAAGATCCACAGATACTTGGGATGATGCTGCACCGCCTGACCGGTTTGGGACACGAAGATCTGATTGACGTAATGCAGGTTGATGCCGCCGGTGAACAACAGCACCACCAGCAGCAGTCCAGCGACTCGCTTGTAGTGCTTGTAGAAAGCATCAGTGATCGGGCGGATGTATTCCTTCGGCAAGGCGCTCTCCCGCAGGCCTGGCGTGACCGCGAGCACGAGAAAGGCCAGCCCGCCGATCCAGATGACGGCCGACAGGAGGTGGAACCAATGATTGACGATCGGAATCAGCTGATTCAGATCAAGGAAGATGCTTTGTACGGAGTCCATTATGGTTTGGTCAGGGGCGGACGGCGAACGCAGCTAGCGGCGACCGTAGGCAGTGTGTCTCGCCCGGTTTCCTAGTCCTTCCCTCGCATGTCGAAATTGAAGACCGGGGCATCGTTGCCGAAGCGCTTTTTCCTGAGTTCTTCCATCAGCTCCACGGTCACGAGCGCGATTCCGTTCTCACGGGCATGACGTTCCACACCCTTCTTGACCATGGCGCGGAGAAAATAGGGAATCCGGCTGAGCCGGAGCGCGGAGGGTTCGTCCCAGGCGATATCGGTTTCTTCCGGCGTGTTGAAAGCGACTTTGATTTTTTCCCCGCCCTTGGGAGTGTACAGGCACCATTGGTCTTCATCCAGCCAATCGCCATGATCGACATAGGGACGAGCCCGGCAACCGCCGCAAATGTCGGTGTATTCGCAATCTCCGCATTTCCCTTTGAGCTGGGGATAGCGGAAGGAGTTGAATACATCGGACCGTTCCCAGAGATCGGCGAAACTCGTCTCGCGAACATTGCCGGCCGACAACGGCATGTAAGGGCAAGGCGTCAGTTCTCCATTAGGAGTGACCCGCGCGTAGTTCGTACCGGCCAGACAGCCGCCGCCCATATAACCCGTGGCTTTGGTGAGCGGCGAGTTGGGATCCTTTTCGTAGGCCAGGCGCTTGAAATGCGGCGCGCAGCGAGCCCGCACCAGCATGTCCTTGTATTGATCCTGACAATCCACGAGGTAACCCAAAACTTCCTCGTATTGCTGGGGCGTGATATCGGTCAGTTCCTCGCCCCGGCCGGTGCAGACCATGAAGAAGACGTTCAGGACCCGAGCGCCCAGCTTGTGGGCCCATTCCACCACGGCCGGCAGCTCCTGATAATTCATGGGCTGGGCGCTGAAGTGGACCTGGAATTGGAGGCCATTGCGCTTGCAGGCTTCAATGCCCGCCAAGGCGCTCTCGAACGCGCCCGCTACGCCGCGAAAGTGGTCGTGTTTCTGAGGATCGAGCGAATCGATGCTGATCCCCACGCCCATGACGCCGATTTCCACCAGCGTCTTGGCCATGCGGTCGTTGATCAGCATTCCGTTGGTGCCGAAGACCACGATAAAACCAAGCTTCACCGCGTGCCGGGCAATATCCAGAATGTCGGGACGCACGAGGGGCTCACCGCCGGTGATCACCAGCAGGCAGCCCTTGTTGACTTCCGCAATCTGGTCGATCAGACGGTAGCATTCTTCCGTGTCGAGTTCGTCCGACCCTCCGCCGGCTTTGGTCGTGGCATCGAGATAACAATGGTCGCACTTGAGATTGCAGCGCTTGGTGAGGTTCAACGCCACCAGGTAGGGCTTGAAGTCATCGACGGTCCGGCCATCGTTGGGTCCTACCGTCCGGCTGCCAGGGGTAAAGAATTGCGAGATCTGTTGCTGGAGGGATTCCAGCTTCTCCCCGATAGGGAAATTAATGACCGGAAGTGATTTTCCCATCAGTGGCTCGCCCCGCTCTTGCTGGATGAGCCTGTGAGGTTGGCAATCATATCCTTCAGATTGCCGGTCTTCATCGCATCGGCCATGTAGCCCTTCGCCTGTTCGATCCCCTCGGTCGCCACTTCCAAGGTGATGACGGTCGTGCTGATCTTGTCGGCATGTTTCTCAATCAACGCCTTGGTGCATTCCCGCATGAACCCTTCCGGTGCACGGTCCAACCGGGCCTGTGCATCAGGTGTCCAGGTGTACGGAGACGATGGCGCTTCAGCAGCCGGCGCCGCTTCGGAGCCGTTCCCGTTCAGAGCAGGGGCTGCCGCTGCCTCATTGGCTTCATCCATCTCGGCTGAAGGCTGGGCTACGGTGCCGGGAGTCTTGTTGGCAAAAATCGGCGTGTAGTCTTCGGAAGCCGCTTCCTTGATCATGGGGCCGGCATATTCCAGCGTGATCGTCGTCATGCCGAGCTTGCGGGCGCTCTTTTCGATTTTGGCCTTGGCCCGCCGCCGCTGGAATCCGGCCGGGACGGCGCGGATGGCTTCCTTGGCGTCCTTGGTCCACTGCATCGGAACGTCGTCGTAGGCCAAGTCGGTCTCGAGACCTCCCTCGGTCTTCGCGGCTGCTTCGAAAATCGTCTTGTCGACCTGCTTGAACCGGTTGCCCTCGGCGCTGCAGACCGGACATTTTACCGGCGTGTCGCCCTTTCCAATGTATCCGCAACCGTCGCAGACAAAATAGTTCTGGCTCATGCGATCCAGGTAGGCCTGGGTGCCGGGGCTGTTGACCGGTTTTTCCTCGACGACCTGGCTCATCATGTTGCTGAGGGTGGACCCCATCAGGTCCTGAGCCACGCTTTCATCGGCTTGCATCTTGTCGCGATCGATCCCAGCGGCATCCAGATTCCCGCCCAGGGCCCGCATCGCATCCATTGCCCCCTTCGGGAGAATGTGGCCGACGGCGGCGTCGACGACGGTGTTGCTGATGATGGTGTGCCCCTTCTCGATGGCATAGCGGTGGATGGCTGTTTTGGCCACGCCACGCGCGAAGATCGGAATCCGTTCCATGCGGCGCAGGGCCTCTTCGGTCCAGGCGATCGTGTACTCCGCCTGCGTATCGATCGGCGGCACGTACTTGCGATTCGACACGAGAATGTTGCACGAAGCTGCCCGCAGGAGGTTTTCCGTGTTGCTGCCGATGTCCATATCCTCGTCGCTGTGCACGCCGATCCGTCCGACGATGAGCAGCCAGGGGTTTTCTTTCCGCACGTATTGAATGATTTTTTCGAAGGCTTTTCCGTCCAGCAGGGTCGTTTTCACGTCCGTCTGTTCGGCCTGGGCGATTTCCCGTGAAATATCCAGGTGGGATTGATAGATCTTGGCCAGTCCGCTATCGATGACTTCCTCGTGCAGTTTTTCCTGCTCCTTGAAACGGAACACTTTGCCGGCTTCCTCGTTAAGGACGCCGGAAATGCTATGAAACGCCGCATAGTGGAAGTAGGGATCAAAGGCCGAGATCGCCTCCACCGGCACATTAAAGGCCTTGCCGAGCGCCAGACCCGTCATGAGTCCGCCGAACGAGTAGGGGCTGCCGTCCACCGCGACGACGATCTTGCCGGTACCCACGGGGGTCGGTTGCTTGATGATCAGCATGTCGGAGTTGCGCACACGGCGGAGCACCCGTTCCGTATTGCTGCCGATCACGCTGTCTTTGACCGCGCCGACACCCAAGGCCCCCATAATCACGAGATCGTAGGCGTTGGTATTGATGTCCTCAGCCAGCACCTTCCAGTTGCGGCCTTCCAGGGAACGGCGCTCAATGGGAAGGTTCGCCTCGGTGCATTTTTTATCGACGTAGTCGAGGTAGGAGTCGGTGATGATCTGCAGCCCGCGGGTGATCAGCGAATCGTGAATCTGACGCTGCCGGTCGAGTTCCTTCTCGTCGTGATATTCCTCGGGAAGGCCGGCTTCCATCTGCTTAAACCGTTTATCGTGCATCTTGGCGGCATAGACGTGGCTGCCAACGATTTTGGACCCATAGGTTTTTGCCAGCTCCACGCCGACATCGACTGCTGTATTGGAATGGTCGGAGTTATCGACCGGGATATAGATGGTCTTGTACATCGAAACGCCTCCTAGGCAAACACTCTATAGGGGGATGAGATCAGAGAACCGCCAGGAAATCAAACGGTTGAATGGGACTTTACCCCAAAAGAAACGGCATGATAGCACCGTGCTCTCAGCGAATGCAAGCAAACCGGGCCTGGAGCAAGGGGCTGTGATTATCGTCTAACTCATTGGACTCACAGCAGTCTTTTCAGTGGTGGCGGCCGGAGGGTGAGCGGGGCGGCGCGAGCGGATGATGTCCTCTAAATTCAGCAGCGCTTCCCGTCCGGAATTGTTTTCGATGCCCCGGATGAGATTCGCGTCGGCATAGTGGGCCGTATCCGGCCGCGATTCCGGCGCGGTGGTTTGCGACAGTGATCCCGACCAGGCCCGCGGGTCACGGCTGCCTTGTTTCTGTTCCCAGGCCGCGAGGCAGGCTTTCGCGATGATTTTGTTGAGCGGCGCAGGGTTATAGAGCAGCTTGCGAATGCTGGTCGGAGTCAGCATGAGTGGATTGTACCCCGCCGAGAGGTAGCCCTCCTCCAGCAGCCGGTGTTCGAGGTCGGTGTTGGGTTGGATGCCGAGGAAGAACATCAGGGGGAAGACTCGCTCTTCTCCGAGAATCGAAGCCACCTTCTTATAGGACTCCACGCTCTGGAGCAGGCTCTCCTCCGTCTCCTTCGGGGAGTTCAGCGAATAATTGAGGATCACCTTGCCTTTGAAACCGGCCTCAGCCAGATAGCGGCACCCGTCATACAACCGTTCCAGCTTGAAGCCCATGTGCAGGTTGTTCAGGACCTCCTGCGACCCCGAGGTGATGGCGACTTCCAGGTCACCGACTCCCGAACGTACCATCAATTTGGCGAGTTCCGGCGTGATCAACGAGGTCCGGATGTAGCCGGACCATTCAATCTCCAGCTTCTCGCTCAAAATACGTTCCAGTATCTCCGTGCACTGGGGGTAGGCTTCCTTGCCCGTAATGAACTGGGCATCCGTAAACCAGAACCGGCGGGCGCCCCACTGGTGATAGTGTTGGGAGATGTCCCGTACGACCATGTCCGGCGGGCGATACCTCACGCGCTTCCCTTCTATATAGGGGTAGAGGCAGAAGGCGCAGTCATAAGGACAGCCGCGTTTGGTTTGCACGCCGATGGATTCGTCCATGTAGGCGCCATGTTGCGGAAAAATAGAGGTGAGATAGGGCAGGTCGACGGTTAACGCGTCGAGCAGCGCCGGCGAACCCTGGTTGCCCTTGCGGGTCTGTTTTCCTTCGCGGATGATGTAGCGCTCGTTGGCGAGTGATTCACCATTGATGACTTTGAGGATCGCATCTTCGCCCTCGCCCAGAATGCCGATGGTGCCTTCGGGGAGTTTTTCGATCAACTGATCGGCGAACGCCGTAAACGCCCCGCCGCCGATCATGATCTGGCTCTTGGGGAATTCCTTGCGGATCAGCCAGGGATAGGAGAGGTTCGCGCGGATGTGACTGTAGTATCGATACAATTGTTTGAGGCCCGCGAACGAGGCCATCACCCGCTTGACCGGATTTCCGGCAAAATAGAAGTTGAATGCATGCTCCAGTGAGGCATCGCCTTCATGCGGAGAAAAAATCTGGATGTCCCGCCACGAAAAGCAGACCAGATCCGGTTTGAAGTCGAGGGCTGCATCCCGGATCGCCTGGCTGCGCTGCCCCTCGGGAAATAGGGACAGGTCCAGAATCCGCTGCCGCACCTCCGGCTTCCGGCGATGGATGAAGTCGGCCAGATAGGTCACCCCGATGGGATAGACCTTCTTGCAGGGGAGAAAGATGTACAGAATGGAATTCATGAATCTTGTTACTTCGTGGCCATGTGGATGGCGACAATGCCGCCGCTGAGGTTCCTATACGAGACCTCGCGGAATCCGGCTTCACGCAGCAGCGTCGCCAGGCGTTCCTGGTCGGGGAACGTGCGGATGGAGGCAGGAAGGTATTCGTAGACCCCCGTTCGATCGCGGGCCACCTTCGTCCCGATCCAGGGAAGCAGGCGGAAGGAATACCAATCGTAGAGTCCCCGCAGCCAGCGATAGGCCGGCCGTGAAAATTCCAGGCACACGAAGCGCCCGCCCGGACGCAATACCCGTCTGATTTCCGTAATGGCCTGCGAGAGATTGCCCACGTTGCGCATGCAGAAGCCTGTCGTCACGGCATGGAAGGTATCGTCGGGGAATCCCAATTGCTCCGCATTGGCCTGCAAGCAGGTAATGCGCTCGCGGAGTCCCCGGCCGGCGACCTTGCGTAACCCTTCCGCCAGCATGGCATGGTTGAGATCAGACGCCACGACATGACCATGCCGGCCCATCTTGGGTTCTATCAACAGGGCGAGGTCTGCCGTGCCGGCTCCGATGTCGAGGGCCCGCCCGTTCGTCACGGCGGGAACATAGGAGGCGGTGAGCCGTTTCCAGCGGTGGTGAAGGCCGAAACTCAGCAGCGTGTTGTTGAGATCGTAGACTCGGGCGATCGCCGTGAACATCCGTTGGACCGCCTGCTCGCGGGCCTGCCCCGACCAGGTCGAAACGGCCTGCGCCGGCCCATCGGCATGTTCGGCGACTGAGGACTTCTCCACTCGTACCATTCGAGCGTGGTAGCACCCGCTTTTGACCTTTGTCAAGATCGCCAGGGCGCCAGCCGAGCCTGATGGTGCATCGATGGAGTCAGAACAGTGACCGGAACCGATCGGCGGGGCAGGTCTCGGCCTTCTGCTGTGGATTTCTCCGCCTCCACGACGTGCGGACGGATGAACGAGAGCACTGGTGCCGACCGTGAAGAGAACACCTGCGGCGCCAGGTCGGGCTCGGTCTCATTGCGAGGACCGGCTGAGCGCAGTCCCTCTGCTTCAGGTGTCTCATGCCCTCCGCCGTCACCTCACGTGCCCAGGGACTTCCGCCGGTGCGGTAGCCGTCGTCGGATGACCGGTCCGTGGTGTGACATCCGGCATGGTATAATCCGCGGCTTATGAACAATTCCATCATCATCAAAGGGGCGCGTGAGCACAACCTGAAAAATCTCGATGTCGAGATTCCCCGGGACAAGCTTGTCGTCATGACCGGTCTGAGCGGCTCGGGAAAGTCGTCCCTGGCCTTCGATACGATCTATGCGGAGGGCCAGCGCCGGTATGTGGAGTCTCTGTCCGCTTATGCGCGACAGTTTCTGGAGCAGATGGGTAAGCCCGACGTGGATTCCATCGAGGGACTCTCGCCGGCGATTTCTATCGAGCAGAAGAGCACCAGTCACAATCCACGATCCACGGTCGGCACGGTCACCGAGATTTACGACTACCTGCGGCTGCTGTATGCCCGTGTCGGCCGCCCGTACTGCTTTCAGTGCGGGCAGGAAATCACCGCCCAGACGGTCCAACAGATGGTCGATGCGATTTGCGAGTTACCCGAAGGATCGAAATTCCAGATCCTGTCGCCGATCGTCCGGGGGCGTAAGGGAGAGTATCGAAAAGAACTGCTGGAGATGCGGAAGGCCGGTTATGTGCGGGCCCGGATCGACGGCGAGCTGGTGGATCTGGATGACGACATTACCCTCGACAAACAGAAGAAACATAATATCGAAATCGTGGTTGACCGCCTGGTGATGAAGCCCGGTGACGCCCTCATGCGGCGCGTGGCCGACTCCGTCGAATCGTCGGTGAAACTGGCCGGTGGTTTGGTGGGTGTCCTGTCGGAGACGGGCAAACTCCACCTCTATAGCGAAAAACTTGCCTGCATCAAGTGCGGCGTGAGTTACCCCGAGATCACCCCCCGCGTCTTTTCCTTCAACAGCCCCCATGGCGCCTGCCCGGCCTGTGACGGGATCGGGTACGCCATGACGCCGGGCGCGTCGGAGGAGGAAGATTTTACGTTGCTCGAAGTCTGTCCGAGCTGTCAGGGCGCGCGGCTCAAGCCGGAAAGTCTGGCGGTCAAGGTTGCGAAAAAGTCCATTGCCGAGGTCACCGAGCTGTCCGTGCGCGCGGCGGCCGATTTTTTCGCCACGCTCAAGTTCAGCGAGCGGGAACTGGTCATTGCCCATCGCATCCTCAAGGAGATCCGCGAGCGGCTGGGGTTTCTGGTCAATGTCGGACTGGATTACCTGACGCTGGACCGTCCGGCGGCCACCCTTTCAGGGGGCGAAGGGCAACGGATCAGGCTCGCGACCCAGATCGGATCGGGGTTGGTGGGCGTGCTCTATATTCTGGACGAACCCTCGATCGGGCTCCATCAACGCGATAACCGTCGCCTCCTCACAACATTGCTCCGCCTGCGGGATCTCGGTAATACGGTCATCGTCGTGGAACACGATGCGGAGACCATGCAGGCGGCCGATTACATTCTTGACCTGGGTCCCGGAGCCGGCACGCACGGCGGCAGGATCATCGCCCAGGGCACGCCCAAGCAAGTCATGGCCAATCCTGATTCCTTGACGGGACAATATCTGCGCGGCCAGCAGATGGTGTCGCTCCCTCAACGAACCCGCAAGGCCAAGGGGGCGCTGACCATCGTCGGGGCGAAGAAGCACAATCTCAAGGGCGTCACCGTCAACATTCCGCTGGGCCTGCTGACCTGCGTGACCGGCGTGTCGGGATCGGGGAAGAGCACGCTCGTGCTCGAAGTGCTGTTCCATTCGCTCTCTCAGCTGCTGTATCAGAAGAAACCGAAGATCGACGGCTGCAAGGAACTGAAGGGCGTCGAGGCGCTGGATAAGATCATCGACATCGACCAGTCGCCCATCGGGCGCACGCCCCGGTCGAACCCGGCGACCTATACCGGACTCTTTACGTTCATCCGCGACTTGTTTTCCAACCTGCCCGAGTCCCGTGTCCGGGGATATAAGCCGGGGCGCTATAGCTTTAATGTCAAGGGCGGCCGCTGCGAGGCCTGCCAGGGCGACGGGCTCATCAAGATCGAGATGCATTTCCTGCCGGATGTCTACGTCACCTGCGAAGTCTGCAAGGGCCAACGGTACAACCGTGAGACCCTCGAGATTCAGTACAAGGGGCGCAGCATCGCGGACATCTTGAACATGACGGTCGACGATGCCTTGGAATTCTTCGAAAACATTCCCTACATCAAGACCAAACTGCAGACCCTTCACGACGTGGGACTGCACTACGTCAAGCTCGGACAATCCGCCACGACCCTCTCGGGCGGCGAAGCCCAGCGCGTGAAGCTTTCGCGCGAACTCTCCAAACGTCCCACGGGGCGCACCATGTACATTCTGGATGAGCCCACCACCGGCCTGCATTTCGCCGATATCCAGCGCCTGTTGGATGTGCTCAATCGCCTGGTGGAAACGGGCAACACCGTGCTCGTGATCGAACACAATCTCGACATGATCCGGAATGCGGACTGGATCATCGACCTGGGGCCGGAAGGCGGTGACAGGGGCGGCGAGATCGTGGTGGAAGGCCCGCCGAAAGAGATCGCCAAATCGAAACGGTCCTACACGGGGCAGGTGCTGAAGGAAGCAGGGGTGTGAGTGGGCGGGACGGCCCTCCTCGCGTGCGGAACGCCCACCAGAAACCGGTCCCGTTGGTTTCAGGTGCGCCGGAGTGTAACGAATTGACGACCGCGATCTGCTTTCAGCCTACGTAACGCAATTCTTGTCTCGTCTCCGCATGCATCTTCCTTCTTTACCCTCTCGTTGATCCGTCTCCGTTAAACCAGGCTTTTGCCGCGGCCTTCCAGGGTAATCCCCAGTACGTAGCCAACTTATGGAGCGTATGCTTCAAGAAGCAGGTTAGCCCGTATCTGTAACAGCAATGAGTTCACTGTCATGGGCCTTCATGATGTAGGCCATGTAGGCCGGATTTCACCTTTGGAAGAAGGTTAGAGGAGGGTTTTATGAATGTTTCAACACAACGTCGCGGAATCGGTCTCTGTCTGATGGCGCTCAGCCTGGTCGTCGCCGGCTGCAACACCACCAAAGCCACGGTCGACACCACGGTCAACTTCTTCTCCAGCACCACTCCCAACGATTTGTTTTCAGCCGATGGGATGGTGCTGAAAGAGCAGAAGATCAATTTGTTTGCCGGGGTGACCTATGAAAACCTGCGGCAGGAGGCCGCTGCGGGCGGGGGCCAATATGTGAGCGCCCTGGCTTCGCTGTATGAAATTCCGGCCGATAAACACAATGATTTCGGGCTGGTGCTTCAACGCAAACATGCCGACCTGTTCACGGCTGGCCTGGCAGAGGACAACAAGGCCCACCTGAAGATGGTCAGCACGCTGAATCGGGAACTGGTGGCGGCGTCGTTGCTGCCATAAGCCACAGACTCAGAGGAGGCAGACTTGGGAATGATGGGGAAAGGCTTCATCTTGTGGTGGCTGGGAGTCCCGGCAAGCCTTCTGATGCTGTTGTGGTTTTTGGGAATATTGAAATAACAGTCGACCATCGACGCATCTGACGGATGCGAGATGATGATGAATTTGGGAGGAACTATGGCCTTACGATCAATGTTTTTGATGGCTGCGGCTCTGACGATGGCCGGGTTGCCGGCCTACGCCGCTGATATGGAAATGCATGTCGTCGATAAGAACTGTTTCATCGAGATTTTTGAGGACGACGACTACGATCAGGACGATCCGCATGTCGTCCTGCAAGGACCGAAGGAATACGCCACCCTCAAGAACCTGGCGGGGAAAGATTGGAGTAATGACATCGAAAGCGTCATCGTCGGCTCCAACGCCACTGTCCGCGCCTATGAAGATAAAGACTTCAAAGGCACCGAGGTTGCGTTTGCTCCAGGGCAACGGGTACCCAACCTCGGCAAGCTGGATATGGCGAACGATATCGAATCGATGAAAATCAGCTGCGGGAAGTAATCCCCTGTCTGCCGAACCATGCCTTGCCGGTCCCTCATGGACCGGCAAGGCGTCGTGTCTTCACGAGATCCATCGATCATAGATGTACAGCACATCGAAGGTGATTCGGGCGCCGAAGGTCGGGCCATAGTCCTTCTGGTTGATGAGATCGTTCCACGTCTCGAAGGTGACGGCTGAATAACGGAACGCGAGCGAGACGAATCGTTCTTCCAGCGAGTCTCCACGATGATCGACGAACAGGCCTGAATCGAAGGTTACGGCCACCTCGATTTCCCACGGCGTGCGATCCTCCCAACAGCGGTAGTTGCCCAGACCGACCGAAGCCTGACCCAGATAGTATTGCGGAGCGACCTGGCGGAAGGCGGCTCCGCTATAGGGGCGGCCATATCGTCCCAGGGCTGACAGTCGCAGGTAATCCCGGATCCATGGCACCGAGTCCATGACCGCCAGCCGTCGAAATCCAGCCTGCAGATAGGGCTCGTAATACAACGACCCTCCGGCCCCGCCGATGCCGGCGAAGAAGGCGTCCTGTGGCCCAAGCAGGCGGAACCATCGGGTCAGACTCCCGCTCAACATAAAATCGTTGGCCTCCCGTTTGTTGCCGATCGGGACTGGCGTGAAGCCTCGTAATTTATGCACGACATCGTTTTGCAGGAACCGGCTGGGGCCGTCTCGCGTGGGGCCGCCCCCTGCCGTGACATTGAGATTCCAGCCGGGAAATTCGTCGAGCGGGTGGGTCGCGCTCACGGTGAAGAAGTTCAACCCCATCGTTTCCCGGATGTCATTGTAACGGTTGCCCGCCCCGTCGAACTCCGTGAAGCGGTCCACCACCGTTGCGCTGAACGTGAGCGTCCGTTCACGGTCCGGGTAGGCGATCGAACCCCAATGCACGCTCTGGGCCGGAGGTTCCGCCCATGCGCTGTGGACGACTCCGAAGAGCACTCCGCACAACAACAGCAGCCCGCAAACAAACGCACCGACCATGGCACGCATGCTGCCTGCGTCGATGAGAATTCGCAATCAGTTTCGCATGGACGGTGACTGGAGCGCTGGCGGCAGGAAGCATGCTGGCATCTGTCATCGGATCCCGAGAAAGATTGCCAAGGCGAGGGTGGAATTCATGGACGGACGAGGGGTGCTGCCTGGAGGCCTCCGACCATGGGGCGGTAGTCCCTGTGAAGGGCCGGTAGCCGGGGCGCAACAGCCACACGTTTCGCGGGAGGTCATGCCACATCGACGCAGGTCGAAACCTGCGTCAGGAGGGGGCGCGCCAAAGGCAGTCGCAGAGTGAGAGCGTGACTCCGCTGCTAGGTGCTTTCGGTTGAGAGTGACGCGATAAACGAATCGGCTTCTTTAATGGACGCGTTCAGTTCCTTGATCAGCGCGGCGATATTGTTTTCCACCGAACTCAATTCACCCTTTAATGAGGCGATGGTTTGTGCGTTCAGGTTATGTTTCAGAAAGAGCACCTGGTCTTTGAACTTCGTCAATACCGGGTCCATTTTGGCTTCCGCCCGTTTCATGGCCTTGATCAATTGGGCATATTGGGAGCGGGTCTGCGTGAGCTGGGTTTGACTTTTCTTGCGCAGGGAAGAGCTGGAATACTCCTTCAGTTCCCCTTCCCATTCGTCAAACAGGGCTTCCGAGACATTCTCCACCGAGGCGACGCGATCCCGGACCGCTTGCGCCTTGGCCTGGCTCCGTTCGTATTCGCTGTTGAGCACATCGTATTTTTCCTGTAACTCCCCGCCTTGAATATTCAGGGTTTTGGTGAAACGCTCCAGGGCCGATGAAAACTGTTCCTTGGCATCCTGCTGGGCGTCACGGGCCTTCTTCACATCGCTTACCATCAGGTCGCGTTTGTGGTAGCCCAGCTTTTCCATCGTTTCATAATAGGCCGTTTGGCATCCCACGCCGGCGAGACTGAGCATCACGATCGCACCGGTCAGGAAAGAGCGAAATGGGCGGGAATACTGTTGAGAATCTTGAACGTTGGTCATGGCATCCTTCCGTGGATAAATGATATCGCTGGCTGAACCGTTGAGGGACTGGTCCTACCCGCTTCCTAGACAGCGCCTGATTCAGGTGGCCTGTCATTATCGCCGATACGGGATCCGATAGGGGGAAGTTGTCCCCCTCATCATCACATTTGCCGGACGGCCGGGCAGGACAGGTGTTCAACCCCTGTGTTTTCTCCCATCCGCCGTCGCGAGCGGAGGACCGGCAACCGACAAGCGCCACTGGTATGCCGGAACAGACGGCCGGTTTTCGGAGGCTCGCGGGCCGGTTTATTTACCCATAAAATCGCCCGCTGGAGATAACGCCTCTACATGGTCGCAGAAAATCTTGAACGCCACCAGCAGGGGAACGGCCAGGAACGCCCCGCCGATGCCCCAGATCCATCCCCAAAGCATGACACCAAGGAGCAGCATGACCGGATTGAGCTCAAGGCGTTGGCCCAGAATCATGGGTGTCGCGAATGACCCTTCGATGATCGCCAGTCCTACATAGACCCCGCCGACCAGGAACATGTGCCCCACTTCATCAAACGTCAGGGCCGCCACCAGCATCACCACGATGACCCCGAAGAGGTGCCCCAGATAGGGAAGGTAGGTCAGCAAGGCCGCCATGGCGCCCCAGAGAATAGGGTTCGGCATGCCGAGGAGGTACATGGCGATTCCGACGGCGATCCCCAGACCCATGTTGATGAGGGTCACCGTGGAGAGATAGCGGAACAGTTGCGCTTCGATCTCCCGCACGATCTCCACCGCCCGCTTCTTGTCCTGCCAGCGAGGAAGGACTTTCACGAGTTTCTGGAGAAACAGATCGCCGGAAGACAGCAGGAAGAACAAAAGGACCAGGGTGGTCGCGAACCCGATGACGAACTCGCTCGTGATGCTGAAGAGTTTGATCTGCCAGCCTTCGCTCTTCACTTCCACCTGTTGAACCTTCTTTTTCGACTCATCCAGCGTCGTGGCTTTCGCGAACAGTTCCGTTGCCTTGCTCATTTCCTGCATCGGCTTCTTCAGCACGCGCAGCTTATGCTCAGCCTCGCGCAGGGCGGCGGGCGCCCTCTCGACCCATTCGGCGGCGGGCTCGGACAGCCGGGACACTCCATATCCGAGCGAGGCAACCAGCAGGACCAGTAGGAGGGCCGCTCCCAGCGGTTCGGGAACATGGAGCTGTTTCATGCGCCGCAGAAGGGGGGAAAAAAGGACGGTGAACAGCAGCGCGACCGCAATAGGCAGAAAAATCACGCGGCCAAGATGTAGCGTATAGAGCACGGCCAGCACGAAGAGACCAGCCAGACTCACCGAATGGATGCTGATTTTTGAGTTGACCCCGGTCCCTGCCGGCGGAAGGGGGGCTTCGGGCGCGGGCCGTTCTGACTGTGCCGGTGGATGGACCATCTTCACCTGTACCCCTCCTGGGACGACTCCGTCCGTTTTGATGAGACCCGCGCGGCGTTCAAGGACTGGTTGCGCCTGTCCGGGCGGCCTGTGGCCATGGGACCGGGCAAAGCAGGGTCCGGCGGGATGCGTCCGGCGTTCTTGTGATCCGAATCCACGCCCAGCAATTGGGAGAGCAGTCGTTCGAAGCGGAGGGAAGGCGGGCTGGCCCTAATCAACGTGCCAAAGCGGGCGGCCTGTTGCCGGTAGGCCGACGTGCAAAGCAATTGTTGAGAAGTTCGAGTCAGGGCGTCGGCCGACGTGTCGCCGGCCCGCAGGTAGTCTCCCGCGCCGGACTGTCGGACATAGTCCATCATCAGATACTGATCGAGATTGTTGGGGATTCCCAGCACGGGCACTCCGGCCGCGATGGCCTGATACACCGTCGCGCTTCCGCCGTTGCAGATGACCAGGTCTGCCCGTGCGGCAGCCTCGAGCCCGGGCAGGTAACGTGAGACCCAGGTGTGGTTGGGGAGGGAGGCGGGCGGCCTTCTGCCTGCCGTGGAGACCAGGGCCCCCACTCCAATCTCCTGTAACGCCCGCAGCACGAGGGGCAGCAGGTCGGCTCGGCCTGAGGTTCCGAGACTCACATAGGCCATGGGATGAATATGGGGAATCGAATCCCACCAGGAAGGCCGCGCATCAGGCGACCAGAGCACCGGGCCCAGATAGGCATGGTGGGCCGGGCGGTTGAACGTGGGCACCAGTTCAGGGAGATCGGCGTAGAGCGTGACATCGGCCTCCGTAAAGACGTGCGTGAGGCTGTACCCGATTGACGGTAATCCATAGTCTTTGCGGACCCGATTGAGCGCCTGCGCCTGCTGAGCGAATACGGCCGGTCTCATCAAACTGAACAGCGCCTGCCCGAGCCGTGGGCCGAATCGCTCGGTGATGGCCAGTTCGGGCACGACGAACCGTTGCCTCGCGTAGGGGCTCCAGTGGGCGTTCGTGACAGTCAGGTAGGGAACCGCCGCGAGCCTGGCGCTGACGGAGAGGGAGATCCGGAAGTCGCCGACGACCGCGTCGGGACTCAACTCGGTCAGCAATCGCAGATCCTGCTCCACGTAGCGGCGCAACTCGGTGGAGGTGTAGAGCGGGCTTCCCGTCAGCAAGCGCTCTTGAAACTGGTCGCTCCCGATGGAACGGATCGAGTGGATGGTTGCGGGCAGGCACTCAAAGAGATGGAGGTAGCGCCGGTCGCAGGCCAAATGAACGTCGTAACGGGCCGGATCCAGGCCCCTCGCGAGGGCGGCTGCCCTCGCGACGTGGGCCAGGGTCACGGCCTCGGCGATGAAGAGAATCCGCTGTCGGCCGGTGGGCCGGTGAGCGCCGGACAGCCGAAGCGGCGCAGGAGTCTGCGGGGGAGTCTGACTGTGCCGCCGGCTGTTGACCAGCCCCGGCAGATCGAGCCGCCTGGCTAAGAGTTTTCTCGAGACCATGCGCGTGATGCGAACCACGTCGTGCACCTGCCGGAAATGGCTCTGCCGGAGATGGCGACTGTAGCTGGTGGAGACCGGTACCGCTCGTATCGGGACACCCATCCGGCCGGCTTCGATCAGCAGCTCGCTCTCGAAGGCGAACCCGGAAGTTGCGTCGCAGCGGGATGCGGCGAGGGTGATCACGGAGGCCGGATAGAGGCGAAATCCGGACTGGCTGTCCTGAATACGGCAGCCGGCGGCCCAGGAGATCCAAAAATTGGCTGTGCGATTGGCGACATAGCGGAGCCAGGGGATGGACTGGCGTTGATGCAGCCGCGACCCGGTCAGGATGGCCGCAGGATCTCGCCGGTGCAAGGCCATGAGCGCCGGAATGTCATTCGGTTCATGTTGCCCGTCGCCGTCGAGGGTGATGACGACGGTGGCGCCCTGATTCAGGGCTGCCTGCATGCCGTCCCAGAGCGCGGCCCCTTTGCCAAGATTGTAAGAGTGTCGAAGCACCGTCACGGGCAGCTCGCGCAACGCCTGCATCGTTCGATCGCAGGAGCCGTCATCCACGACGATCACGCGGTCGGTCCATTTCAAGGTCCGGGCCGCCACGGCGTGAATCGTCGCGGCCTCGTTGTAGGCCGGGATGACGGCGATGGACAACGGCCTTGATTCGCTCATGCCTGGGCTCCGTTGACGGAGATGATTTGCCCCGAAACGTACGCGGCCGCATCGGAGACCAGATAGGTGACAAGACCGGCGACCTCCTCCACGGTCCCGGCGCGTTTCATCGGCACCAGGCGGACGATGGCCTCTGCGTCGAAGACTCGCTCGGTCGCCGGGGAGGAGATGAGGCCGGGGGCCACGGCATTGACCGTAATGTGCCGCGAGGCCAACTCGAGCGCGAGGGCTTTCGTGGCTCCGTGCAGTCCGGCCTTGGCAGCCGCGTAATTGACCTGCCCACGGTTGCCGATCACGCCGCTGATCGAGGTGATGCTGACGATGCGTCCCCAACGGGTGCGGATCATCGGCAGCAATAGCGGCTGGGTGACATTGAAGAAGCCGTTCAAGGACACATCGATTACCCTGCGCCATTGGTCAGGCGTCATGCCCGCCATGGGTCCGTCGTCATAGATGCCCGCGTTGTTCACCAGCACCTGGATCGGACCGGCCTGGTCCAGTCGTTCAAGCATCTGCCGGGTTTGCTCAGCGTCCGTGACGTCGAAACAGACGGCTTCAGCTTGCCCGCCCTTGTCGCGAATGGACTGCGCCACCGCTTCTGCCCGGTCCGCATGGGCATGGCCGTGAACGATCACATCGAAGCCCTGTTCGCCCAGGGCCCGGCAGATGGCCCCGCCGATATCGCCGCTGCCGCCCGTGACCAGCGCGCGCTTTCTCATAAGGCTCCTTCGGTCGAGACGGAAGGAGCCGGCCGCGCCGGATGGCCGGCGACCATCACGGACAGTTGCCCGCTCATCAGCGTCCGGCCCTCGCCGCTCACCGTGACGTCGTAGATGCTGCCCTGCCCATGGGTGAACAGAAGGCGGGCGTGGATGGTTAAGACTCCGGCCATTGTGTCCAGATGGGACACCCTCGCGGTGATGTCGCGCACGGATGTGAGCAGGCCCGGCTCCGGGCCCCGTCCATTCGGGCCACCGAGGAGCGCCGCGTGAGCGGCAATGGCCTGGGCGCCATATTCGATGCCGCAGAGCGCGCGCAGGCCGCTGTCGTCCCGCAGAGGGTTGTCAAGGCGGCGATGGCTGCTGGCCAGGCAGACGATGTGATCCTCATCCCACCGCTCAATACTCTCGAGCAGACACATGGTTCCTCGATGGGGAATCAGTTGGGAAATGTCAGGGCACAGACTGTCCATCGCTCACGCTCCTGGTTCGCACGAGACTATCAAGTCGGTTTCGTCGGTATATTCGAATGCCACGGTCCCCGCCGATCCGCCCGCACACAAGGACAGCAACGGGAGGCAGCGGGCTGCCGGGTTACTCCGGAAGTGCGCCAACGCTCCATCGGGACCGGCCGTGATGGTCCGGTGCGGATCGAGGCTGATCCGGCAGCGCATCAAGGCGCCGGCGGAACCCCGTGGAGCAATCAGCAGAGCAGCGGCAAAACTCTCCTCCACCGGGCGCAGGCTGTGCAGCGGAGCGGGAAACGGGAGGTCCGACGCGATGAGCATCACCGGCTGCTGCTCGACGGTGGCGTGGGCGGCAGCCTCCAGCAGTCCGGCGGCGAACGACACATCGTGGGCACAGACGCTGGTCGACGCCAGTCGAGAGCGGGTAGCGATGCTCCAATAACCGGCCGGGGCGTTGTATACGGAGTTGTGAAAGGACGTGGGTGACACCTCTCGGGCCGACCTGGCCAAGGCCTCGCAGATCTCCTGCGTGATGGCCCCGTCCCCGTCGGACGAAGCGAAGACGGTGGCGATCTCCTCACCACCGAAGCTGCTGGTGAGCAGAGCGTCCTGTGCCGCCATGATCGCGAGGCGCACCGCCTGACTGCTGCGGCGTCGCTCGGCGGCCGACAATAGATCCGGGATCGAACGGGAAAGCGGGGCGGTTCGATACTCCGCCTGGCCGGCGAGAATGGGTCGGGCAGCCGCCCATCCCTCCAGCCCTGGCCCGGCGATGCCGACGCTCGTAACGATCACTTGCATCACAGCGGCCTCCCGAAAATCAGGCTGCAATTATTGCCGCCGAAGCCGAACGAATTGCTGATGACCCGCCGCAAGAGCCGGAATTCGCTCTCCAGCATGATGCAGCTCTGGAGTTGTGGATCGACGCGGTCGGCATGCAGCGTGCCCGGAATGAAGCCGTGTCGCAGGCAGAGCGCTGCCAGGATAGCCTCGGTCATGCCCGCCGCGCCGAGGGTATGTCCGGTTCGTCCCTTGGTGGAACTGCAGGGTGTTCTCCCTCCGAATGTCCGCCAGACGGCGCGGTCCTCGGCGAGATCGTTTGCCGGCGTCCCGGTGCCGTGGAGATTGATGTAATCGATATCGATCGGCTTCAGTTCCGCACGGGTTAGTGCCCGTTCCATGGCCAGGGCAGCCCCCAACCCTTCCGGATGGGGCGTGGACATGTGGTGCGCATCGCTGCTTTCGCCGTATCCCAGCAGCTGAAGTTCCCTGCCGGAATTGTCGGCGGGTTCCAGCAGCATGAAACCCGCCGCTTCCCCGATGGAGAGCCCGTTTCTGTCGGGGTCACAGGGACGACAGGGGCTGTCGGAAAGCAGGCCCAACGAGGCGAAGCCGTAGAGCGTCATGAAGCACAGACTGTCCACGCCCCCCACGACGACGGCATCGCAGAGTCCCGCGGCGATCCAGCGCGATGCGCTGGCGAAGACCTTGGCGCTGGACGAGCAGGCAGTGGAAATCGAGGCGACCGGCCCGCGGAGACGCAAGTGGCGGCGGACGACCTCGCTGACCGAAAACAGGTTCTGGGTCTGGCGATAGCGGACGGTCAGGGGCAGCAGTTCGCCGGAGTGGCTTCGCCGTCGATAGGCCAATTCGGTTTCAAGGATGCCCGAGGTCGTCGTGCCGATCAGCACGCCGATACGATCCGGCCGATAGCGCTGCCTGGCCAAATCGACTGCTTCTTCGAAGCCATCCTGCCGTAAGCCCATCAGGGCCAGCCGGTTATTGCGGCAATCGAAGTCGGCGAGGTCGCCGGTGATCGGCTCGGTCTCGAGTCCTTCGATCCGCCCGATCCACGTCTTCACGTCCGCATCCTCGAAGTCATTCGGTCGCAACCCGTGTCGATCCTGCCGCAGGGCGTCCCACGTGGCTGCCAGTCCTCGTCCGAGGGGATTGGCGGTGGCCATGGCCGTGATGCTCAAGGCCTCCATCATGGGTTCACCTGTTGCTTGTGTTGCTTGCCGAGCATGGCCGCGACGATCAGGGAGAGAGCGGCCCCGAGGCCGACGGTCAGGCCGATCGCATGGAGGACGGGGGTGCGCGAAAAAGCGAGCGCGCCGAATGCCGAGAGGGTAGCGAGAATGCAGACGGTGAGCGAGAGCCAGGTGCGCCGCAGCTCATCCTCATCGGCGAACGGCCGATTAAAGAACAGGGCGTAATTCAAACCGATGCCCAACACGAGCAGCAGCGACACCAGATGGAACAGCGACAGCCGTTCCCCGATCAGCGTCAGGATGGTTACGACGAAGAGGCCGGCGATCAAGGGCGGAAGCAAGATCCGTCCTACCATGGACCAGTTGCGTAAGCCCCACCACAACACGCCCGTAATGGCGAGGACCCCGAGCGCCGTGAGTTGCAAAGACTGCCGTCGATAGCCGTTCACCAACCGCCCGGCCTCCCCCTTTAGATCCAGGAACATCACGTCCGGACCGGCCTCACGGCTCACGCGATCCGCCAGGGCCTGGGCCGAGTCGACACCCCGGAGGGGGATCAATCCGTTCCACGCATTCCCGCTGCCCAGCAGGAGCGCGCGGACCTTGAGTGAGAAGGCGGACTGTTGCAGGCTGGTCAGGGTCATCAACTCACCGAGACGGGCTTCTTCCACGTCTTCCACGAACGGCTCGAAGAGTCCTGGGCGGAACGGCAGCCCCTTCAGGGACTGGGAAAGCGCAGGAATCAAGGCGTCGGGAGCGGGTAAGGCGGCCTGGCGCCGGCGCTGCGTCTGCTGCGAGGGCAGATAGAGGCTGGGCAGATCGAAACCGGTCAACAACTGGTCTTCCACCAGCCGGCGAAGCAGGTGCGCGGCGGATTCACTGCGCTGCAAGACGTCTTCCCGACTCGTTCCATCGATGACCAGCAGATAGCGCACGTCCGGCGCTCCCAGATCTTTTCGCATCTGCTCGTCGAGAGCCTTGGCGGAGGAGGAGATCGGGCTTAGATTGGCCAGATCGTTGTCCCATACGTGTTCATGCCGGACGGTCAGGGCCGCGATGGCGAGGCAGACCATGACCCACACGATCCAGCGGAAGCGGCCCAGCGAGGCAACACGCGCGATCCAGGCGAGCGGAAGAATCTGATGGGGAGCCGTGCGCATGATCCTGGGAGCCAGGGCCGGGAGGATCCAGCGGGTCACGAGGCCGGCGACCAGAACTCCGACAAATGCCAGCATGCCCAGTTGCGCCAGGCCGGTGATACTTGAGAGCAGCATGCCGAGGGCGCCGAATACGGTGGTCATCACGGCCAGTCTTAAGGTGGGCCATACTCTCGACAAAGTCTGCTGCAACGCCTCACCCGCTCTGATCTGCGTCAGGACATAGGCTGGATAATCCACCGCTTCCCCGATCAGCGTGGCGCCGAAGCCGAGCGTGATGCCATGGACGAAGCCGAAGACCAACTGGACTGCGGCCACTCCCGCGAGCAACCCCGTCAGCACCGGGAACAGGCTCAATAAGATGGGGGGCCACGAGCGATAGACGCTGACCAGTACTCCGGTGACGATCATGCCGGCGATGAGAGACAGCCGCCACGAATCGCGCTGGATCGTCGACCGGGATTCCACCGCAAACACGCCGGGTCCGCTTAAGAGCAGCCGGCTGTCCTGGGGGAGGCCGGACGAGGCGAATGCAGCGCGAATTGCCCGCACCGCCGCGTCCTGCCGATCGAGATCGAAGCCCGGCGCCTGCGTTTCAGCCACCAGTTGAGCCCTGGTGCCATCCTGCGCGAACCAGACTCCATGCAACATGGAGGGTTGGGCGGCAGTGGTGAATTCGGACAGAATGTGCGCCACTTCGCCGGTGGGATCTCTCGCCAAGGTTGTTTTCACCAGCGCGCCGGCGGGCGACCCGAGCAGTTGAAGCTGTCGTTCGAGCGCGGTGCGTAGCGCAGGCGCCGAAAAGTGTTCGGGAGTGACGGCTGAGCTCAGGAGATAACGGTGTTGCATGAGGATGTCCCGTTCCACCGTCAAATCGGCGGGATCGCCGTTATTGACCGAGGTGAAGAGGGCGGTCTCCCTCAGGCCGCGAGTGACCTTCCGGCTGGCTTCAGCCAGGGCTTCCGGTGAGGCGCCTTCGAGCCCGATCAGGATCAGCCGGGCGGCCACGCCATCGCGCAGTTGCCCTACCAGGAGTTCCTGAGTGCGGTCCGCTGACCGGGGAAGCAAGGCTGTGAGGTCCGTCGTGACCCTCATCGTGGCCACCACTCCTCCGCTGACGAAGAGGAGAATCATCCAGAGGAGCACCGCCGTGCGGGCCTGCAGCCTCACGACGTCGGCTCATGGATCTGCATGAGCGACCGGTCCCCTCCGGTCTCCCGTATGTCGACGGTCGTCACGCGATCGCCGTGGCCGGTGAGTGTGACCGTCGCGAGATACTCCGCCGCCTGTGCATCCAAGGGGCGTAGCGTAAGTGTCCAATTCTCGAGCGTTCCCTGGAGTTTAATGTGGTACAGGCGCCTCAGGACGGTGGTCTCGCCGGCAAGGCTGGCCCTGATCGCCTCGATGAACGAACGAATCAACGGGTGACTATCCACGGCGATGTGTTTCGTGCCTTCCGCAGATGAGAGGGTCAGTCGATCGCCCTGCACGATGAGGTGTTCGGCGTAAGGTGAGGTGACATGTTTTTCGACGCGATTGGGTCGCGCGTAGGCCAGCGTCCCTTTCAGCACCAACGGCTGCGTCAGAACCCCCACGGTTTTCGTTTCGGTAAAGCGGTCCTCACGAGAAGGCACCTTCGCCATGAGTTCCATGAGTGCCGGTACATCCAGCGGGGCGGTCGCCGCCTCCTGATCCGCGGCGGCCGAAAGTCCGGACAGCAGACTACAGAGCACTATGAGAGGGACGAGCGTCCTCGATGATGTCATAAAAGTTGAACCAGTTGTACGGATACAGGCGACAGTAATGTTCCAACCGACTGACGTAACGCTCAATCCAAGGGCGCAGGGCTTCTGAGCGATGGGCGCGATCCAGATGAATGCTTTCGGCCAACGGCTCGAAATGGATGTCGTATTGCCGGCCTCCCTGGTACAGACCAAAAAACAGCACGACCGGGACTTGCAGGAGTGCCGCCAGCAGGAAGGGTCCTTCAGGAAATGTTCTGGGCTTGCCGAGGAAATCGCAGGTCATCCCCTTTTCGTCGCCGAACACGCGGTCGCCAAGAATGCCGACCATTTCACCCCGGTCCAGTCGCTCCTTCACCGCCAGCATGGTGTCCGGCGTCCCGGGGGGAATGATGCGGTCCCGAATCCCGGGGTGGAGGCTGTGGAGGACGGCATTCAGATTAGACGCGGCCGCTTCGTGCATGACTACGGTGATCGGCAACTGTTGATCGAAGAGGCCCTTTGCGCGGAGGACCTCGAAGCTCCCGAGGTGAGAGCCCAGCAGGATGCAGCCGCGTTTGCGCGCGAGAATGGCCTGCAAGGCCGACGCGCCCTCCATGCGGATATCGAAGTGCCGGTGACGTCCCGAGAGGAGATACACCCGGTCATGGATGGTGGAGGCAAAGGCATGGTAGTGCCGGAATACGTCGATCCAGCGAGCGGGCCGCTGGAGAATGCATTGCAGGTAGGCCCGTGAGGTGCGTTGTGTCCCGCCCGAGAAGAGCAGGAAATAGAGACAAATGGGGTAAAGCAACCCTCGCGCCACGGAGCGGCCCAGCCGGAGCGTCATCCAGGTCAACAGCCGGATGAGTCCACGATTGCCCCGTTCGCGTTGGGCGAGCCATCGCGTGCTCATGGTCGATCCTGATCGCCGGCAGGGCGTTCCCGAAGAAGCCGACCCGCGGCGATTCGAACCTCCTTGCGCAGCACAGCAAACGATACTTCATGGGCGGACAGCTGTTCCAGGCGCAGCATGAACGGCTCGCCGGGACGTAGCGGTCGCAGGAACTTCGCGGAAGACACCGACACGGGGTCCGGGTCCCAGTCGAGCCAGTCGTCCGTCGCCCGTATAAGCTCAGTGAGAATGACGACGCCAGGGACGATGGGACGGCCGGGAAAATGCCCGGCTAAGGACGGATGATCCGGGCTGATGGATCGCTGCACCTCGTATCGCATGAATGCTCCTTACCCGCTCAGCCCGCATGCCGGACTTGTTCGGCCAGGCTCTCGAGTTGAGCCTGCGGCAACTTCCCCGTGGCGTTTCGAGGCAATGAGTCCACGAGATGTAACGGACGGGGAAGAAATACCGGATCGATGCGCTGTCGGAGGCCGGCGAGAATCGCGGCACGGCTGACACCTGGAGCCACGACGAAGGCGCTCAACCGGCCGTTGCCTGACCGGCCCTGATCGGGCCAATAAAAGGTGCCGTCCAGGACCCCCGCCACGCGAGTCAGGGCTGCATTCAGCGCCGCCAGGGAGGCGCGTTTGCCGGCCACCTTCACCAGATCGTAATGCGGGCCATGCAGGAGGAATTCACGTCGAGTGCGCGGGGTAATGCGGTCCGTCAATAGGAGCCATTCGCCGACGTGGCCGCCCCTCACCCAGGTGTGGCCGTCTTCCTGCCTCATGTGAAGCTGGTGCGCGAGCGTCCAGGCCTCTCGCTCGGTGGTACGGCGGGAAGCGATCATTCCGCCTTCCGTGCACCCATAGATTTCATGCACCGGCACGCGCCAGAGAGTTTCTGCCTGCTGGGCCACGTTGAGTGCGAGCGGCATGGTAGCGGACATAATGCCTTCGAGCCCCCGCAGCATCGTGTGTTCACTGAGATAGGCGTTGAGGTGAAAGGGCGTAGTCATCAACCAGGCCGGTGACTCCAGCCCTGCAAGATCGGTTCGAATATCTGCCGGCAAGATCGAATTGCCGGCGTGCAGACTCCAGCCGCATTGCAGCGGCAGCATGATGGTCGTTTCCAATCCATACATGTGTTGCGCCGGCACGGTTCCCACCACGGTCCGCGGGGGAGTGCTCGAAAGATCGAACTGTTGGCCCAAGGCCTGGGCTCCCATCACCAGGGAACCCCAGCGTTTCGCATGCGCCTGAGGCAATCCGCTGCTCCCCGACGTAAACGCGATGGCGGCGATCTGGTCCGCTGGAATGGAAGGGTTGTCCGACGAGCCCACGCCCCGGCAGACCTGATCGTTGATGCGGAGGCGGGGAATGCCGCCGCTCACCTCGTCATGGTCCGTCAGGATGTAGGAGTCGGGATAACGTTGGGCGAGTTGTTGCAGCGATTGCTCCGCTCTGCAGGTAGGTAACAGGCTGATCTGCCGCGCCACCAACCCGGCGGCGAAGCCGATGGCAAACGAGTAGCGATCCTTGCAAAGATTGATCGCATACCGTTTTTTAGGCAGCCGTGCAGCCAGCGCCCACACCGATCGAAGAAACTCCTGGACGGAGTAGTCCCGCTCGCGCCGCCGGGCTAAAGTGCCGGTGCTGGAATGTTGTTTGAGCAGCGCATAACAGGCCGGCGTGGCCACAGGGCGGGCGTAGACTCTCCGCCCATGAGAAGCCGGGGCGATTTGGGCATCGGTCGAACGCATTAGCGAGTCCGGTGTCGGGCGATGTGGGTGGACAAAGCACGTAACGAGGCGAGCGCCTCCCGGTTCTCCGAACGCAACTCGACGCCATAACGTTTGGAGATCGCCAGGGCGATTTCCAGCATGTCGATGGAATCCAATCCCAGCCCGTCACCGAAGAGGGCCGCCTCGGGATCGATGTTCTGCGGGAGCATCTCGAGCCTGAGAGCCTCCACAATGAGGCTGGCTATGTCCGGCTCTAAACCACCTTCTGTTCCGGGACTCGCTTGTATTGGTGCTCCCATATCATTGTGCCTCTTGGAGTGTGGCTGCGGGGCGTTCGGTCAAGGAGTAGGGCTGGGTACGCCGGAGAGCGGTTTCCAGGAGTTCCTCCGGATCATCGAAGAATGGTTTGGGATGCAGGGGAAGGCCCAGGTCCGCCGCCTCGTTGACCAATAGACTCAGATAGTCAGCCAGGTGCTCTGCGGTATAGCTGTTGGTATCGTGAAAGGTCACAATCACCGGGATGCTGCGATTCACCACGGGTAGCGCCCCGCGCAGGAATTGGCCCCGCAACCCTGCCAGCTGTGAGCGAAAACTCCATCGCCTGAGCAGATGGATGCCCCAGTTCACTCCGTCGAAGGCCTTCACATCCGACAACAGCATGTGGAGTCGATGGCGGCTGTACCGGTACAGGGTAGACGAATTGAATAACCAGTAGGGCGGTCTCACCAGCAGAGTGGGGCGGCCCGTGATACGACCGATGTCGTCCTTTCCGTCCAGCAGAGAACGATCCAGATCCGTCACGCCCATGCCGGTATGGCTGACATGTCCGCGAGGGGTCCCGGTGTGCAGACCCAAGAGATGTCCTTCCGCATGTTCAATGGCCAACATGGCCCGGCCTTCGGTCGAGCCACCACCCTGCGGGTGCCTGGTCTGGACGAAAAAAATGGCTTTCACATCCTGCTGCAGGGGATTGCGCGCCAGTTGCCGCAACACCTTGCCGGTATTGGCGTGCGGCCCGTCATCGAACGAGAGCAGGAAGCGCAGGGCGAGCCGCGAGTCGCTCGAACCGGTCGCGACGTCGGTCACCGCTCCGGTTTTGTCCGTCCCCATGAGGGCCGCATCTGTGTGCATGGCGCCGTTTCTTCCTTGATCCTTATGACCTGCTAGAGACCACTTTGCCCGTGCACATATACGTGTTGGTGTAGATCCAGGCGATCGGTCCGGAACTGGGCTGCTGCTGCATATCCGTGAGACGCACGTTGACGTTCAAATTTTTCGCGTCTTCTTTCAAATTCTCAATGCAGCCTTGCGGGGAACGGCCGCTGGAAATGACCTTTTCGATCTCATTCGACTCGAAGTTGGGGATGGTGTAGTGCGGACCGCAGCCCGCGATCAACAGGATGGCTCCAAATGCCCACAGACTCTTCATGACGGCTCTCCCTTGGTTGACGGTAAAAACTAACGCGTACCTCTTAGCCCGAATGTATGAAAGTGAGCCAAGTTTCCATACTGGGAGGACCCCTAGTCAGACATTCGGGAACCCCGAGTTCCCCTAGGGCCGTTCAAAAGTGCACCGCTTGCGGACCTCCGGCGCAGACCATACAATGCCCGGCCTATCCCATCCCGACCTTCATCATCTTGCAGGGAGGAGTCTATGCCCACCAGGAAAAGCCCGTCGCCCGATCCGTCCGTCGGTTCCAGCCGGGGATCAGCGGCGGAAGATTTTGAGAAGTTGGGCGTCTTTTACCTTGGACGGCCTTATGACCTCGCCGGTAAACGGTCCAAGCCGGGCCTGCTGCTGTATGACTCCAAGGATCTGGTGACCCATGCAGTCTGTGTCGGCATGACCGGGAGCGGGAAGACCGGGCTCTGCGTCGGTCTCCTGGAAGAAGCCGCGATTGACGGCATCCCGGCCATCGTCATCGACCCGAAGGGCGATCTGGGCAACCTCCTGCTCACCTTCCCTCAACTGCGCGGAGAGGACTTCGCGCCCTGGATCAATGAGCACGACGCGAGGAAGAAGGGCCTCTCGCCGGCCGACTATGCGGCCCAGCAGGCTGCACTGTGGCAGAAGGGGTTGGGTGAATGGGGCCAGAGCGGCGAGCGGATTCAAAAATTGCGCGAGGCGGCAGAGTGTGTCGTGTATACGCCGGGCAGCAACGCGGGCCTGCCGGTGTCGATTTTGAAATCCTTTGCCGCTCCACCGCAGGAAATGAGGGACGATGAAGAACTCCTGCGCGAGCGTATCAGCACCACGGTGACCAGCGTGCTCGGTCTCGTCGGTGTCCAGGCCGACCCGATCAAGAGTCGTGAGCACATTCTCCTCGCGTCGATTCTGGACAGCGCCTGGCGAAGGGGCCTGGACCTCGACTTACCGATGCTGATTCAGCAGATTCAAACCCCTCCGATGACGAAGGTCGGCGTCCTCGATGTGGACTCTTTTTTCCCCGCGAACGAGCGATTCGCCCTGGCCATGCTGTTGAACAACCTGCTCGCCGCGCCGGGCTTCGGGGCCTGGATGGAAGGCGAGGCCCTGGATATCGGACGCCTGCTGTACGGCCCCTCCGGAAAGCCGCGCATCGCAATTTTTTCGATCGCCCATTTGAGCGACGCCGAACGGATGTTTTTTGTGGCGCTCCTGTTGAACCAGATGTTGGGATGGGTCCGGGCGCAATCCGGCACGACCAGCCTGCGAGCGCTCCTCTACATGGACGAAATTTTCGGTTACTTCCCTCCGGTCGCAAACCCGCCGTCCAAGGCTCCGCTGTTGACGCTGCTCAAACAGGCGCGCGCCTTTGGGGTCGGCATCGTCCTGGCGACTCAAAATCCAGTCGACCTCGACTATAAGGGACTGGCTAATACCGGCACCTGGTTCATCGGGCGCCTGCAAACCGAACGCGACAAGGCGCGGGTAATTGAGGGCCTGGAAGGGGCTGCGGCCGGCAGCGGGACCAGGTTCGATCGCCAACGCATGGAACAGATTCTCGCCGGGCTGGGGAATCGCGTCTTCCTGTTAAATAACGTCCATGAAGACGCCCCGGAGGTGTTCCAGACCCGCTGGACCCTCTCGTACTTGCGTGGCCCGCTGACGCGCACCCAGATCAAACGGTTGATGGAACCACTCAAGGCTGCAGGGCCGGGTGGTGAATCCACGGGGACGGTAGGGAACGGGGATGCCGGGGTCGACCTAGTGACTGGGAGCAGCGTCTCACGCCCGATGCTGCCGCCGGACGTGGGCCAATATTTTATTCCGGTGCGTGGGGCGCCACAGGGCGGCGAGGGAGTGGTCTATCGGCCGATGGTGCTGGGCGCCGCGCAGGTGCGGTTCGTGGATGGCAAGATGGGTGTGGATACCAATGAGGCCGTGACGTGGGTGGCTCCGATCCGGCAGGGAGCGGTTCCGGTCGAGTGGGACCAGGCGGCCCCCCTCTCACTGTCCCCGGCGGATCTGGAGCCTGATCCGTTCGGTTCTGCGCGATTCGCCCCGCTACCCGGCCCGGCGAGCAAGGCCAAACAGTATGAGACCTGGAAAAGTGAGTTGTCGGGATGGCTCTACCGCACGCAGCATCTCGATCTCTTCCGCAGCCCGAGCACGAAGGAGCTGTCGAGGCCTGGTGAGTCCGAGCGTGATTTTCGCCTGCGTCTTCAACTGGCTGGCCGGGAACACCGTGACCTTCAGAGCGATGGCCTGCGAAAAAAATACGCACCGAAGATTGCGACGCTTCAAGATCGCATCCGCCGGGCCGGGCAGATGGTCGAACGGCAGCAGACGGAATCGCGCAGCAGCCAGGTCCAGGCCGTCATTTCGATCGGTGCGACTATTCTGGGAGCGTTCCTGGGACGCAAGGCTATCAGTGCGACCAATATTGGCAAGGCTTCGACCGCAATCCGCGGCGCCGGCCGGGTGATCAAAGAATCGAAAGACGTGAGTCATGCCGAGGACAATTTGGCGGCGCTTCAGGAGCAATTGGATGGATTGGAGTTCCAGTTCAAGGCTGAAATGAACAGGCTGGCAGTCGAGACCGACCCGCTAACGGAAAAGCTCGAGCGGCTGTCGTTGAAACCCACCAAGTCCAATATCGTCGTCTCGCTCGTGGCCCTGGCCTGGGCCCCGCATTGGCAGGACGGCAACGGGATGCTGGTGCCCGCCTGGGAATGAGCGCCAGGGAGCCACGGTGAACCGGTGCGACGCGCCGCTCGTCAAACACTCCTGCGGGAATCACGAGGGACTTCCAAACCGGGACATGTCGACGGGGAGGTTAATGCGGCTTGCGGTCTCGTAACATCAGCTTGTCGGTATAGGCCAACAGGATGGCGGATCCCAGGAAGGTCATGTGAATGAAGATCTTCCATTTCACGTGCTCGGGATCTTCGTTCGCGATATCGACGAACGACTTGAGGAGATGGATGCTGGAGATTCCGACCAGGGACGCAGCCAATTTGATCTTGATGGTGCCCGGGTCCACATGCGTGAGCCATTCAGGGCGATCGGGGTGAGTGTCCAGATCGAGCTTGCTCACGAACGTGGCGTATCCGCCGATGATGACCATCGCCAGCAGATTGGCCACCATCGTCACATCGATCAGTCCGAGCACACCCAACATCAATTTGGTCTCTTCCAGCTGCCTGAAATGGATGGCCATCTCCCAGAGTTCAAGCAGGAACTTGAGGGCATACATCAGTTCGGCAATGATGAGGCCGCCATACAGCGGCGCCTGAATCCACCGGCTGCCAAAGACCAGGAATTCGAATGCCTGCTCAACGCGGCTGAGGACTGTGGTGGGTGATGGTGCGGGACCGGACGGGGACGGATGACTCACGCGTACACTCGCTCTCCTTCGTAAGCGCGTATCCTAGTGCGCGCGCCCTGTTCTGTCAATTGTCGGATGAGTTACGCGCATTCAGAAAGATTGGGGGCGCAGATCGCGAGATCGGCAGACCCCGTTAAGCCGCCGTCTGGTTGCGCTTGGGGAGCCAGGCGTCGAGGATGGTCTGGAGGTCCTTGGGCCGGATCGGTTTGGCCACATAGTCGTCCATCCCCGCGGCGAGACATTTCTCGCGATCACCCTTCATGGCATTTGCGGTCATGGCGATGATCGGCGTGTGGGCTGAAGCGCCTTCGATCTTTCTGATCAGGGCCGTGGCTTCGAAGCCGTCCATCTCCGGCATCTGACAGTCCATGAAGATCAATGGATAGGGGGTGCGTTCGTGGGCGGCGACGGCTTCCCGTCCGGTGCCCACAATGTCGACCCGACAGCCCAATTTCTCCAGCATCCTGCAGGCGACCTTCTGGTTCACCGGGTTGTCCTCCGCCACCAGCGCCCGTGTAAGGACCAGTGTCTTGGCTTCGACCGGCGCGCGCTGCGTGACCGGCGGCGGCGCGAGGGTTTGTGCCGATTCACCGATCGGGGCGCCGACCAACAGGCAGAGGCAGTCGAGCAGTGGCTTCTGTCGCAGGGGTTTCGTCAGCGAGGCATCAAGACCCGGAAGCTGCCCGGTGCTGGCTTCTCCGCGTCGCGCGATCGTCGTCAGAGCGACCGTTCGCGTCCTTGCGGTCGCAGGTTCGTTCTTCAGACCGGTGGCTGTGTCGCAGCCCTCCATTCCCGGAAGGCGCAATTCGATCAACGCGACGTCGTACGGTTGCTGGTTGGCTGCGGCGGTGCGCGCCAGCTCGAGAGCTTCGGTTCCGGTTTCCGCTTCCGTACAGTCCATTCCGTAGTCAACGAGAAGCTGCCGGACGGCTTGCCTGGTGGTGGCATGGCGGTCCATCACCAGAATGCGGCGTCCACGAAGCTGTGGCCGTGAAATCGCGGCTGACGGAAGGGGGAGCGACGCCTCAGGAAGTGTGGCGGTAAACCAGAAGGTGCTGCCCTGGCCTGGCTGGCTCTCGATTCCGATCCGGCCCTGCATTTGGTGAACGAGCCGCTGGCAGATGGTCAGGCCGAGGCCCGTCCCGCCGAACCGGCGGGTGGTCGAACTGTCGGCCTGAGTAAACGGTTGGAACAGTCTCGCCTGCATGGCCTCGGGGATGCCGATCCCGGTGTCCATCACGGCAAACCTGAACGAGTCCGGTTGCCCACGGGGTTCGGGGGTTACGCGCAGGAATACCTCCCCCTTGGCGGTGAACTTGATCGCATTGGCGACCAGGTTGACCAGGATTTGACGCAATCGTCCGGGGTCGCCGAGCACGCCGGCGGGAACTGCGGCATCGACCAGTGAAATCAGCTCAAGGCCTTTGATCTGGGCCTGTTCGGCGAGCAGATCCAGGGTATCTTCTATGGTCGTCCGGAGGTCGAAGGCCAGGGTTTCGAAATGCAGTTTGCCGGCTTCGATTTTCGAGAAATCGAGGATATCGTTGACCAGGGTCAGGAGGGCGTCGCTGGATCGGCGGACCGTGTCGGCAAACTCACGTTGGTCGTCGGTGAGCGTGGTATCGAGCAGGAGTCCCGTCATTCCGATGATGGCGTTCATCGGGGTTCTGATTTCGTGGCTCATGGTCGCCAGGAAGTCGGCCTTGAGCTGAACGGCCTGAAGCGCCTCGTCTCTCGCCTTGGCCAGTTCGATGTTCTTCTGCCCCATGTCGCGCGCCGCTTGCAGCAGAGCCGCTTCAGTCTCCTTGCGTTCCGTGACATCTTTGCCCAACAGGAGAAATCCGGTGATGATGTCGCCTTCGTTGCGAAGGGCCGTGATGGTCACGAGCACGGTCAAGCGGGTCCCGTCTTTCCTGACGTAGGTCCATTCCCGTTCGTCATAGGCGTCCCGACGTGCTGGTTCGACGAGGACGTCGAACCCCCCGACAGGGCGTCCACACAAGGTACTCAGCTCACGGCCCCGCTGTTCCATTTCGGTGGGAAGGTGCAGCAGGCCGGGTGAATGGTTGCCCACCATCTCCTCGGCCGAATATCCCAGCATCAGTTCCGCCCCCGTATTGAATGTCGTGATCAGGCCCGTCGTGTCGGTCGCAATGATGGCTACTCGCCTGGCGGCGGACAGGATGCCCATGAGTTGGGAATTGGTCGACAGGAGGGCCTGTTCCAGATGTTTACGCTCAGTCACATCGGTCGCGATGATCAAAAAAGCATTCTTCCCCTCGAATGGGACCGGCGACGCGGTCACTTCAACCGTGATCGAGCTTCCGTCGAGCCGGTAGAAATTCTCCTCGATTCTGGGCACAGCCCGCCCCGTCGCGCTCATGGCGGCCAGGCGTGCCTGCACCAGCGCACGCGAGTCCGGATGAATGAAGTCGAAGACCTGCCGTCCCGTCAGTTCGGCGGGGGTTCGCGCTCCCAGCAGATTCGCGCAGGCTTGATTGGCAAATGCCATTCGACCGTCGCAGTTCACGAAGACCGCGGTGGGGGACAACTCCACGAGCGAGCGATACCGCGTCTCGCTGACGCGAACGGCGGTTTCCAACTGTTTGGCGGCGGTGATGTCGACGGCGATCCCCGCCAGGCGATACACCCTCCCCTCCTGATCCTTGATGGGGAACCCCCGGTCGCGAATCCACCGTACGTGTCCGTGGGGAGTCAGAATCCGGTACTCCTCGTCATAGGGAAGATAGGATTGACAGGCGGCTGCGAGCGCCACCCGTTCACGGTCTTCCGGGTGCACGCACTCGAGCCACAGCTGGGGATCTGCATGCAAGGCCTGGAGAGATCGGCCCCAGATCGTTTCGAACGCGCGGTTGATGTAGAGCAGTTGATGCTTGTCGACCGATCTGAGCCAGAATACGGCATCGATATGCTCAGCGAGCTGCCGGAAGCGTTCCTCGCTTTCTCCCATGGACGCTGGAATGCACGCTCGTCCGGACAGGTCGCGGAGGATACCGGCATATTTTCGTGAGGAGCCAACCTGCAACTCGGTTATGGATACGTCCAGATCAACCGTGGTGCCGTCCTTCCGTAACGCCGGCACTGCTCCGGATGAACAGGGAATCGTTCGTTGCCCGGTTCCGGGATCCGGTGAGAGCAGAAGGTCGTACTGCTTGCGATGGGAGGAAGGCACCAGCAGCGTGAGGTTCCGGCCCACGAGTTCATGGCCTGCATAGCCGAGGAGTCTGCCGACAGCGGGATTGATGCGTTCGATCCGGCCATGCTCGTCAACGACGATGATGCCGTCGCTCGTCTGTTCAAAGACCGACCCCATCGTCTCCTCATGGCCCTGCCATGGGGAACCGTTGCCATGGGAATCGGTGCCGTCCGGAACCGTCCCGGCCATGCAGGAGTCCGACTCCCGGCCGTCGTTGAGTGGATACCGCCCCTCAATAAGGGTCACGGTTCGTTCCTGGAGGTCAAGAAGCCGTTCGAATTGATCGATCCGTGCTTGGAGCTGGGTGACGGTCGCGTGCTGCGGTGCATGAGCGTCGTGGGCCACGGAGAGGGATGCCGCCGGACCCTGTAGCCACGGGGTCGTTTCGACATACGGGCTTAGGGCGATCTGCGCGCTAATCGCCAGGGGTTTGAACATCTGTGCTGTACGCTCGGGGATGAGATCCCGGCTGAATAGGACGATGGAAAACCATTCCTCATCGGGGAGTGGTGCCCCGAATGCCAGCGCGGAACGGATGTCATAGGCGCCGATCCAATCCTCCCGCGCGGGACTGCTGGGGTTTCCCCCGTCCTGGAGCACATGCACGATGCTGAACGTGTGTGTGTGCGAACCGGATGGCCTTTCAGAGGAAGGGGCGGTGGAATGCGCAATCGCTCCGGCTATGTCATCGAAGAGTGCGCCGTATGGCGAGGAGTGCTCGAGTGTCTCGCGGCTGCCGACCGGGATGACGCAGCAGGCGCTGTAGCCGGTCGGGTCAGTCCAGCCCGGAACGTCGCCGGCCGAAGCCAGGAGGGTCATGCACCTCAGGGAAGGATCGTCAGGAACCTTTCCTAGCCTGGAGGCGGCGGCGCGTCGAAGCTCCGGTGCGAGACGATGGTACTGTACCGTCTTATATAGTCGAACCAGGGGGCAACGCGGCTCTTCGGACTGACTCAGGTTCAACGACCCGTGCAGGGATCGAACGAGGCGTTCGGCGACCCTGCCCAGGTCAGTCGCGCCCGTCCCGAGCCTCAGGAGGTCGGTCGCGCAGGCCATCATGTCCCTGAGATGGAACGATCGCAGATGAAACATCTGCCGAATAAACCCCCGGACCCAGAAAGAGTTTGCCGGATACTCTCTCGGTGCGCCGGAGGAGGAACTTGAGGCCGCGCTCCCGACGATGACGACGCCTGGCCGCGATCAGGACAAATGGGTCAGATAGAACGCGGCAGCCTGTGATCTCCTGGTGAGGTGCAGTTTCGTATACACATTGGCCAAATAGTTTTTTACGGTTTTGTCGCTGAGGCCGAGTTCCGCGGCGATCTCCTTATTGGTTTTTCCCTGCGCAATAAGCGGGAGCAGGCGTTGCTCCTGAGGGGAGAGCAGATTCCGGCCACGCTCCGGTTCGCGATCTGCCAGCTTGCGAAGATAGGCGAACGTGTGCCGGGTCATCCCCGGGTCGAGATACGATTGCCCCTTGGTCACCGTTCTCAACGCATGCAGGAGGGTGTCGGTACCGGCATCCTGCAGAACATACCCGTGCGCTCCGGTGGCCACGGCCGACAGGAGGATGGTGTCGTCCAGCGTATCGGCCAGGAAGAGGATGCGCGTCGACGGGAGTCGTGAGAGCAGGTCCTTGGCCGTGTCGATCCCTTTCCCGTCCTGCACCCGCAAGTCGAGCATCACGATATCAGGTTTCAACTGGAGAATGAGCGGCAGCGCATCCTGGCGCGACCCGGCCTCCCCGACCACGGTAAAGTCAGTGACGGATTCGAGGAGGGTCCGGATCCCCACTCGGACGAGCTCTTGCGGATTGACGATGAACACGTGGGCTGCTTTACCCTGTAGCTGATTCATAGATGTATTCCAAGTTGATGTAGGCGGTGTCTTGTGAGTACTCACTAGCCGGAGAAGTGATTCAGATTCCTTTTCCAACGCCGCCTGGGGATCGTTGGGCAGCATGGGACCGGCCGGCATGGAACCGATCGATCGAGCGGGCTTTTGGTCGCGATGTGTTTCCATGACTCCCCTCCGTGTTTGCAGCCGATGAAGTTCTCTCTTGTGGTCATGCGGCCCCGTCAGGACGAGGCCGCGCCATTCTGTGGCCTTCGTGAAAAGGGCGCTTCCGTCAAGAAACCTCCGCCAGATGATTGAACTTGAGCTGTTCCATGACCGGGAGCGGACCGTGGGCTCGCACACCGACATCCACCCGTGAGAGGGCCAGCACCACATTCTTACCGCCGAACCCGAAGCTGTTGATCAGGGCCTTGCCGATCCGGGAGGGGCGTCCTTGCAGCGCGACATAATCCAGATCGCACGAAGGATCCGGGTTGGTCAGATGCAACGTAGGCGGAATAAACTGGTGCTCCATGGCCAGCGCCGTGCCGATGACCTGGAACGCGCCGCTGGCGGCGAAGGCGTGTCCCAGGGCGGACTTAAAGGAGCTGACAGGCACGCGGTAGGCGTGGGATCCCAGCGATTCTTTGATGGCCGTCGTCTCGATACTGTCGAGCTCCATGGTCCCCAAACCGCAGGCGTTCACATACTCGACTTCCTCCGGGAACCAACTGGCAGTGACCAGGGCCCGGTCGATGGCGCGTTTTTGTTCCTTGCCCGATGCCAGGGGGCGCGCCATGGAATAGGCGTCACAGGTGAAGCCCCATCCTTCCAGCTCCGCATACATCGGCGCTCCGCGCAAACGCGCGTGATCGTAATCTTCAAGAATGAGACAGCCGGCGCCTTCTCCGAGCACCATGCCGCACCGCGTGCGATCGAAGGGCCGTGGCAGGTTGCGAATCGTGCCGCCTTGATCCGGCGCGAGGACTCGTCCCGCCTCCATTGCCGAAAAAATCGTCGGATGCAGCGGGGCTTCGGTACCGCCCGCGAGGATGATGTCGGAATGGCCCGCGCGAATCATTTCGAACGCGCGGCCGATGGCGTTGGCGGTGGAGGAGCATCCGATGGAGTAGGTTTCGCATTCCCCGTTGATGCCGAGTGCGATGGCGATTTCCCCCGACACGGCGTTGGGGAAGGTGGAGGCCATCGTGAAGGGGCTGAGGTGTTGATGCCGCAGCATGCTGTCATGCGCGGCAAAGGCTTCCCGGAGGCCGGCGACGGAGGTGCCGAGGCAGATGGCCATCTCCGAACGGTTTTCATGCTCAATGTCCAGCCTCGCATCCCGCACGGCCATGAGGGCCGCTGCGACGGCGAAATGGCTGACGCGGCCCATGCGGCGAACCTGTTTGCGGGGAATAAAATCCTCGGCATCGAAGTCTTTGACTTCACCGGCCAGGCAGGAGGAAAAGGGGGTGGTGTCGAAGGATGAAAGCGGTGCAATTCCGCTCTGGCCTGTGCTGAGCAAGTGCCAAAACGTCTCGAGATTATTCCCTAGCGGGGACACGATTCCAAGCCCGGTGATGACCACTCTACGCATCTGTCTCATGGGTTCAACCTCCCTGTTACGATCGTTGACTGTCTCGACATTCTTCACCCTCATGCCACGCCATAAGGTGTTCAAGATGGTTCTGTGATACGGCGGACCGCGGGTAGTATGTGTCGTAGAAATTCAGATCCAGATGATGCGCCTGGCAGGCCACGATGGATTTGAATGCGTCGACGTGGGCGGGAAATCGTCCATAGGTGCGAACGACGTACTCGCAGAAGGCGACGGTGGCGGCGATGCTCTGCTCCGAGTGTCGCGGGATTTGCGGTTTGATGGCGGGATTGCTCCAGGGCTGGGAGTCCGGTGTGACGTAGAGACCGGAGGCGCCGAACTTGGAATCGATCAGGCTCAGCACCGCGGCCTCCATGCTTCCGACCATGGGTGGCGTGGGCGCTTCCCAGATCCCGGGAAGTCCGATGGGATTCGGCCGGCGAGGCCCGGTCGTGGGCATGTGGAATTGAAAACCGAGTCCCGGGACGAGGTGTGGCTCGATGCCCAGAAGGTGACGTCCGCTGCCGACGCTGTGAATCCCACCTCCCAATCCAATGGCCTGTTCCATGAGAAAAATGTGTTCGGCGACGATCCCCTGCTCCTGGACGGCGGTATCGCTGATGGCGCTGTCGAGATCGCGCAACGTCATCGTGCGGCGTTTCACCGGATCGTCATGGAGGTGGCCGCCGCGGCTTTTTCTGAACCGGTCAAGTCCGCAGGCCTCGTTGGCATTGTCGGTATCCACGATGAAATAGCCGTATTCGTCGCTGAGCAGGACGAGGAGGAGGTTGAGATACACGCTCGCGATTTCAGTGACCGGAATGAAGTAGGTGCTGCCCGGCCGGTTGGCGTACCACTGATTGAAACTGAGCATGAACGGAAGCTGCCGGGGAATGTCCAACCGCTGCGCGGAGAGTTCCCTCACCTTCGTCATAGCCGGATCTTCCGGAACGGCGGACTCGGTGACGAAGTAGGTGCCTGTGTCGTTGGTGAAAAAGAGACGGGTCGTCTGGGCCGCACAGGCGCTGGGCACCGTACGTCCCTGAAGATTCATGATCGCCATCCCCTGGCCGTCCTCGGCCTGAGGCCGCGCCGAAAACTGCATGTCCGCCGTGTGAGGGCCGGTCTTTCCCACTCCTGCGAAGATGAGGTGCCGCTCTTCTTCCGCGCTCAAGGGTAGGGGGGGCAAAGAACTTTTATACTGCAGCGGGCCGGCGGGCAGTTCCATCCCACGGCCGAATCGCCGGGTTTTTCGTTGCTCCAGCAAGTCAAGCAATGTTCGGACGGATGCGGATCGGGAAACGTGGCACGTTGAATTCTCCATGTCCTCCTCCTTCTATCGACCGCTGGTTCGTGGGGCCCGGAAGCCGCTCGTTCGCCGGATGATGGGCCACCCTACTGGAAACATTTGAACAAGGAACCTACCCGGGCGGGTAGGTGTCAAAGATTGGCCGCAGGCCTATGGTGCGATGGCGACGAGGTGAGCTTCGAGGCGGACTACGTAAAGAGCGACAACGCGCATACTTTTTCCTGTCTCCCCGCAGTCGCAGGGAGGCGCCAACAAGGAGGCATGCACATGGCAGAGTCAACTCCTACCGGATGCCCGTACCATTCATCGGCCGGCATGAATTCGAGCGCGACGCGAGTCTCTGCACCATCCGGACGCACCCTGGCCGACCTACCCGGCCCTAAAGGACTTCCGATCCTGGGGAATCTCCTGCAACTCGACTTGAAGCATCTGCATAGCGTGCTCGAGCAATGGGCGCAGGAATATGGCGCGATGTATCAATTCCGGATCGCTCACAAGGCCGTCGTGGCGGTGACTGACAGTGACTTGATCAACGAAGTGTTGCGCAAGCGGCCGGATGCCTATCGACGTCTCAACGCCATCGAGCCGGTGCTCAAGGAAATGGGCATCAACGGGGTGTTTTCCGCCGAGGGAGATCATTGGTACCGACAACGACGGATTGCCATGCAGGCGCTCAACAACGCCCACCTGCGTCAGTTTTTTGAGACCCTCGTGAAAGTGACGGGACGATTAAAGTCCAGGTGGGATCGGGCCGTCGCGAAGGGCGGCCACGTGGAGGCGCAGAAGGATCTCACCCGCTACACCATCGATGTGACCGCCAATCTGGCGTTCGGGTACGACGTGAATACGTTGGAGACGGACGGCGACGATCTCCAAGGCCATCTTGAGCGGATCTTTCCCATGGTCAACCGCCGGATCAATGCGCCGTTTCCCTATTGGCACTTTGTGAAGCTGCCGGCCGACCGCGCATTGGAAGAGTCCCTGGCCTTCGTGCATAAGGCGATTCGCGGCTACATCGCTCACAGCCGGGCGCGATTGGCGACCGATCCTGAACTGCTGGCGCATCCCACCAACTTCCTGGAGGCCATGCTGGCCACCCAAGAGGGGGAAGGTTCGGAATTCACCGACGAAGAAATTTCCGGTAACGTCCTCACGATGCTATTGGGAGGGGAAGACTCCACGGCCGCGACCATGGCCTGGATATTCCATTTCCTTATGGACCATCCCGACATTCAGGCGCGTGTCCAGACGGAAGTCGACGAGGTCCTGGGCGGGAGCGAAATGCTCACGAACTATCGCGATCATGAGCGATTGCCCTATGTGGAAGCCGTCGCTTTCGAGACCATGCGGTTGAAGTCGGTCTTCCCCGTGCTGTTTTTAGGGACCAATCAGGATGTAGAGCTGGGTGGCGTGCGGATTCCGGCAGGCACGGCCATTTTCCTGCTGACCCGGCAATGCGGCATGCAGGAGGAATCCTTCGCGTCGCCGCACCAGTTTTTGCCCGAACGGTGGTTGACCCCTCGCACAGGAGTTCAGGAGGGACACAATCCGAAAGCGTTCGTGCCCTTCGGGGCCGGTCCGCGTTTTTGTCCGGGAAGAAACCTGGCGCTGCTGGAGATCAAAGCCATCTTGGCGATGCTCTGCCGGAATTTTTCGATTTCGAAACCGGTCGATGCCCCACCGGTCGGAGAGCAGTTCGGGTTCCTGATGGCCCCCGCGAATCTGTCCGTGGACATGCACAGACGGCACGACGCGCCTGCCTCCAACGGCGAGGAGATTCCGCATGCCGGTCTGGAGCATCCGTTTGCAACCACTGTGTCGTGAGGCCGGGCGAGGGAAATGGCCGTGCGCGGAGAGACGGACGTTACCGTCCGAGCGATGAGGGGCGGAGCCCGTCGCTGCCGCGCGGAGGCATGTCGATGGATGGAGACGATGCGGGTTGCTGCCGGGGGGAGGGTGGAACGATCAGGCCGGCGGTACTATTCTGCCACTGGGCGACCGCCGCCCAGCGATTCTCCACGCCGCCCAGCTTTTGATACACATTCTTGAGGTGGAACTTCACCGTGTTGAGGCTGACGTGCAGAATGATCGAGATTTCCCAGTTCGTTTTGCCTTCGGCCACCCATCGCATGATCTCTTCTTCGCGCGCCGTCAGCACCGCCTGGTGAGCCGGCTGCTGGTCCTCGCCCGGACGGCTCGTCGCGCGGAGATAGGCCAGATGAAAATGTGGCGCGAGGATCTGCATCATGGTGCGCAACCGGAGCAAGAGTTTCTGGTCGAAGTTGCTGAAGGCATAATAGGTGCAGAATCCGAGCACCCCGCGCACCCCTACCGTGAGGCAGGTCTTGATACCGGCGTCCAGTTTGAGGTTGATGACTTCACGGGGAATCGGCATGTCCAGACAGTCTTCGCTGGATACCGTCCCGATATGGGTTTGTTGAAGAAGCTGAATCGCGGGATCGGTGACATACCCCTGGGTGGCATACAGATGGGTATGCTCCTCCCCATAGGTCGAATGTCCGATCTGTAATTGTTTTTTCTGAAGATGGAATGAGCCATTGGCGGAGAATCGATGGGGGACGAGAGAGCCGACAGCCTCCGCGAGGTCGGGAAGCTGGTCCCGATCCTGAATTTTTCGCACCCGCTCCATGATTTCTCCCATGTGCTGAAATTCCTTGCGGGAGAGATACTGAAGACTTTCAGGTCCGCGAAAGATCATGGTACGACCTCACTCCCGTGAATCCTGGGGCCCGGACATCACGTCAAGACGCGTTGCGGATTGGCCGGCCAAATCCTGATTTGAAGACCCTGTCTCACACCACACCATTCGAGCAGGCTGAAACTTATCTACACGAACATCTGACTGAGGCATAGCGTCCTTCCAATGCGGTGAATTCGTGCACGGAAGTAGAAGCGATGGGAACACGCGGGTTGAAATTGAGAACCTGGTCCGGCCTCATGCGGTAGTACCCTGGTGGAGCATGCCGATTGTACCCCTCAGCCAGGACATAGCTAGGGTCGTTCGAACCTAGTATAGAGTGCCGGCGAGCCCAACCGCAATCCAGAAAAGCTCGCGCAGAAAGTCGTGGCTGCACGCCGGATATGCTGACCGTCGTCAACGCTGGACCTTCAGCGTGGGGCCGAGGGCGAGCCACTTTGTCGGGCCGATCGCGGCCATGTGAGGGAGATGGGCGACATACCAGAACACGAGGTCCTGCTCCTGCACGCCTTGATTGTCTTCATCATAGCCGAGCTGCCCGCGGGCTCCGAATACCCAGGGGATGTCTTCGTCGGGATTGGCCCGGCGGATCGCCACATCGTGGTCGGCGAAATTATCGCGTTCTCCGTCGTCCTTGAGTGGTGCGTAGCCCTCGCCCGGCAGGATCCAAATGCCATGTCCGGTCGGCTGATCACGGACGAACCAGATTCGATGGGTGCTGAGGTTTTTGACGTCGTTGCGTTCGTTCACGTATTTTTTCCAGCCCGGTCCCCAGCCCTGATCGGATCCTCCGTCATCGTGGAGGAAGACCTGGTCCATGCCGTTGCCGTTAATGTCAAAATCAAACCGCCAGTAGGGATGGTGTACGTGGTCGGTGTTACAGGAAAGGCCGCGACTGTGAACAACGGGCCGTAACTCGCCATCGTCTGAGAGGTGCCAGGATTGATAGATATGGTATTCGCCGATCCTGGCGTAGATGCCGAGTTCCAGCCACTTCACCCCCCCTACGCTGGAGCTCTCGACACAGACCTTGTGGTTACCGCAGTTCACAATCGGGACCAGATCCTGCCAGCGCAACCGGTCTTGAAAGGGGCCGCAGCGGCCGCTGTCGGCGCGGGAACCGAACCAGGTGAAGGGATTCCACCACCGGCGTTCTTTGACGTATTTCACCCGCACGACCGGCATGCTGGCTTTGGCCAGAACCGGTTCACCGCCGTAGACAAGATGTCGAAGCGCGAGGCCGGTGCTGTCTTTGACTTCGTAGTCGAAACTCCAGCGCCCCCAATCGAGATGTTCCGACAGCTGCTCCGCCGAACCGGGCAGCGGCAGGGCCAAGGCCAGGGTCCAGAACAGCACGGCAAGCAGTGCAATGCGTGTCATGCGGTATCCTTTCGCTTGTCTATCGGGGCGGTTCATCCCCAGCGTCCAGCACACGATCATCGGTCAGATCCACCTGCGCCCAATACCTGGGGTCGCCATCCTGTCCCTGGGAGAAGGTAATCCAGATGACCCGGTGTTGATAGCCGGGATCGTGCTTGAAGAATCCGCGATCCGGCTGCATGAGGAGCCCGTGTCCCTGCAGAGACCCCACCTTTCCGGCGAGCCGTGCATCGGCGCGGGCTAACTCGATCCCCCGCTGAACATCCTGCGGTCCTTCGGGGGGCAGATAGCCTTCCTGTCGCGAGGCCTGCAGCACGGACCGGTCCTTCATGCGCACGAAGATGGCGACGTTGTTACTGTAGCTGAAGTAGGTCAATCTGGTGAATCGCGCCTCATTTCGGCAGCAACCGTAGGAGACTTTGCCTTCCGGCGGCAGACGATCCGCATCAATAAACGTCCAGCGGGTACCCAGGAGGGCAGTCACCTTGGGATCGCCTTCGGCCGCTTTTCGCATCGCGGTCATCTCCGAGTCCGACAGGACGGCTGCGTCATTGGGCGACCGCATGACGGCCGCCTCGATGACCGTTCCCGCCATCTTGGGTTTGATGTGCCCGACGGATTCGTCGGCCGTAAATCCCAGGGTGTGTCTGGTTGGTATGTGAGCCGGAAGCGGCGTTTTGGGAATGGCGGTTTCTGGATCTTCCGGCCCGAACGGCCCACGAGAACCGGCATCGAGGCTGCAGCCGATCTGGATGATGCAGGGCAGCGAGACGAGGCAGAACGAGATGGCTAGTCGGCGGTTCACGCGGGGCCTCACACGACCGCCAGTTTGCCGGCGACGCCGAGCGCCAATCTGGACAACTGGGCCGCGGCCTTGATGACGGCGGCCCGTTTCTTCCGGGAAGCCCCATCGAGCACGGCCCTGCTCAAGAGATCTTTACACACGGTGATGTCGTCGGCTTCAAAGGGAACGATGCGGGCTATCGTGTCGTTGTTGAAGGTATTGGCCAGTTGTACATAGAGATTGGAGATTTCTGCTGCGTAGATCCCTCGCCGCAGAGGGTCGTTCTTATAGGTTTCAAACTTCTTCCGCAGAGCGGCTACGGCATCCAGCAATGCCGTTTGACGAACTTTGGTCTCATCCTGACGGCAGACCGCGAATTCTACGGTCCCTAACTGATCGACCAGGCTTTGTGCTTCGTCCCGCGCATGGTCCACACGCGTAGCCAGTTGTTCGATATCAGTGGCGGCGCTTTCGGCTGTCTCCATCAGTTGCTTGATCAAACTGTCATTGTTTTGGAGATAGGTGACCACTCCCTCGATGCTGCGGTTCATAGAGGCCTCCCTTACTGCCCCTCGTCCTTCTTCAGGCGGTCGAGGAGTTCCACCAGGTCGGCGGTGAAGTTCTGTGCCCGCGCCAATCCGCCGACCCGCAGGATACGCGCGCCGACGATTTCCTCCAGCGCGTCATTCACCGTGCGTGAGCGATTCAAGACTCCCATGATCTGCTCGGATCGGCCGGGAGCGTGATCCAGGATTGCGCCGACGAATTCAGGATCGACGGATGCCAGAGCCGACTGTCTCGCGAAGCGCGTGAGTTGAGCATGGAGGGTCGCCGTCTGCTTCCATGAGTCGTTGAGGGCATTGGCCGTATCCCGGAGACCGCAGAAATCCTCTTCAAATTGGTCCCAGACTGCCTTCTCCAGTCCCTGTGCATCGGCCATATACATGAGGCTCACGAGATAGGCCGCGGCATAGGCGGACTCGCCCTTTTTGTTGGTCACGTTCCGGAACGACTCCATAACAAAGCGGTGTTTGGTTTCGAGGGTCTGAAGCGATTTGAAGCTCTCATGCAGGGAACTGCGGGCATCCTCCAGGAATTTGATTCGGGCTTCTGTCTCTTTCTGGAACAGATCGATGTTGGTCTGCGCGGCATCGATCTTTATGCCCTCCAACTGGATGAGATCCCGCACGGAGCTGCTGTGGATGGAATGGCAGCCGGTTGCAGCGAGGAGTACCAGAACCATGAATATCGGCGTACGGAGCCGAATCATGGCCCGCTCCTTCTTCCCGCCGTCCGGCCCGGTCATCGGCGCACCTGACGTACCGCATCGGCCAGCGCCTGGGTTTCGGACCGACTGACCGTGACATCAATGTCCAGGTATTGCTTGATGATGGCATTAATCCGGCGAAGGGCTTCGACATTCGTCCGGTACTGATCGAACGCGGTGAGGTCCAGGGTGGAAGTCGCCTGCGAGTCCGCCGCGACGCGCTGTTCGACGCGTGCAATAAGCTCGGGGAGCTGCTGCACTAGATTGCTCATGTCACCCGAGCCGGCCGAAAAGACCGGTTGCCCGTTCGGCCCCTTGCGCTCCGGAAGGGAATTCAGACGGATCTGATTCACCACTGCAATGATCTCCGGGCCCAGAAGTGCGGCATCGTCTTCAGTGATGGCCCCATCCGGAACGCCCGTCAACGTGGGATTGGTCGTCGCCCACTGCAGCGCGAGATTGAGCTTGAGGCGGGTTTGAATGAAGCGATACCACTGGACATGTCGGGTGGTGATGTTGCTCACGAGTTCACGGTACTGCTGCATGAGCCTCTGGTGTTCGACATATGCCTGGTCCTTCGCGGCGAGCGCCTGTTTTATTTCAGGCGGCGTCGTGCAGGCAGCAAGTAGGGCACACATCACCCAGCTACATAGGCGCGACATTCTCATCGGGACGCCTCCCCGTACAAAATCCCGGCGCAAGACCGCAGTTGGAATAGGCAAACTACATACCTCACCGGGATGAATGAATTGTTGGCCGGAGTATGCGTGGATTGCCTGAGCTACAAGGGAAAATCCGAACATGTCGCAGATTGCTACATTTTAGGACTTTCGAAATTCTGTACTCATTCAGATACGGCTGTATCGAAGCCAATACAGTGGGGAATACCGGGCTGGAGATTGCCTGTAGTTGCCCTAGGAAGCCGTGAGGGCTTTGCGGAGGGCGGCGACGGTGGACAGATCGATGCCGGCTGATCGCAACTGCTCGTCGGTGGCCTCCGCAATTCGTTCGAGGCTGCCGAATTCTCTGAGGAGCCGTTTCCGGCGGATCTCGCCAATGCCTGCGATGAGATCCAGTTCTGACGCGAGCAAGGCCTTGCCTCTCAGCTTCCGATGGTACGTCACCGCAAATCGATGGGCTTCATCCCGAATGCGTTGGACGAGATGAGTCGCGGGCGAGGTGGGTCTGAGGACGATCGGATTTTTCCGTCCCGGCAGAAAAATACGCTCCTCCTTTTCGCCGCGGGCCTTGGCCAGGCCGATGATCGGAATCTGTTCCTGTCCGACCTGCTTGAGGCCTTCGAGCGCGGCGCTCAGCTGTCCCAATCCTCCGTCGATGAGAATCAAATCCGGACGAGCGAGGTCCTCAGTCATGCCGTAGCGGCGCATGACGGCCTCCTGCATGCTCGCAAAATCATTGGCGCCTTCGACTGTCTTGATGCGGAACTTCCGGTAGTCGGATTTCTTGGCCTGACCATCTTCCCACACGACCAGTGAGGCGACCGATTGGTTGCCCATGATATTCGAGATGTCGAATCCTTCGATGCGATGCGGCGGCTTGTCGAGCCGTAACAGGCGTTTCAATTCCGCCGTGGCCTGCCGGTCCAATGCTTCATTTCGAAGGTGGTCGGCAATCGCGGCCCCGGCGTTTTCTTCCGCCAGCCGCACCAGCTGATGTTTGGCGCCACGCTCGGGTGACATCAGTCGAACGGTCTCGCCCCGCTTGTCGCTCAGCCACTGCTCGATCAACGGGGCGTCGTCGAGTTCGGTCGGTACCAGGAGTTCCTTCGGTGGCTGTCCTTCCTTGTTGTAGAACTGTTCGATGGCGGAGCGGACCAGCTCCTCGTCGCTGGCCTCGCCGGATTGGGCCCAGAAGAAATCCTTTCGTCCGATCAGCAGGCCTCCGCGCACGAACAGCAGTTGGATGTCGGCTGCGGTTCCCTGCCTGGCCAGCCCCACGACATCCTGATCGCAAGCGCTGATCTGGGTGATCCGTTGTTTCTCCAACGTGCGCTCCACGTTGAACAGCCGGTCCCGGAGCCGGGCTGCCTCTTCGAACTGCTCCAGTTCGGCCGCCCGCTCCATTTCATCCCGCAGGCTGTCCAGGAGTTCCCGGTCCCGTCCTTCGAGAAACTGGCGGACCTGTTTGACGATGAGATGATAGTCTTCCCGGGACTGATTACCGATGCAGGGCGCCATGCATCGTTTGATCTCGAATTCGATGCAGGCGCGGTCTGCCTTGCCGTTGATGTCGATTTCGCACGTGGCCAGCGGAAACACCTTCCGGATGACCTTCAGCGTTTCGCGCAACGCGCCTGCCGGAGTATAGGGACCGTAATAGAGCGCACCGTCCTTCTGGACGCGCCGCACGATTGAAAGCCGCGGAAAGTCCTCTTTGACGGGCAGGCGCAGGTAGGGATACTGCTTGTCGTCCCGGAGGACGATATTGAATCGGGGGCGATGCCGCTTGATGAGGTTGCTTTCGAGGATCAGCGCTTCCAGCACGGAGCGGGTGACGATGGTTTCCAGGTCGGTAATCTCGCTGACGAGCAGGGAGGTTTTGGGGGATGGATCGCTGCCCTTTTGAAAATAGGAACGCACCCGGTCCGCCAGGACGGCGGCCTTTCCGACGTACAGGATCTCTTTCTTCCCGTTCTTAAAGAGATAACAGCCGGGTTGTTCGGGCAGGTGCGCGAGTTTGGACTGCAGGAGCTCGGTTGTCATAGGTGAACCATCCTCCCGCAGAATACCAAGAAACCGGCATGCTGAAACAGTCTGTCAGGGTGGCTGCTGCCCTGCCGAAATCCGGCTCTGCCTCTGGAGCAGGGTCCGCGCCCTGCGGTCGTCCGTGACACCGCTGTGTTCAGCGGCGCGATCGATGGCGGCGGGCCTGCTTAACGCAGCGTGCGCACAAAGGAGGGGCTGAGGGCGCCTCGGGCAACTTCCGCCACTGGTCCTTTCATGGTCAGGTGGAAATCCCCGGCGACGTCGATGTTGAGCGTTCCGCCCGGCATCCTGACCGTGACGGGGCTCTTGACCAGGCCTAACCGGACCGCGGCGCTGGCCGCGGCGCAGGAGGAGGAACCGGAGGCTTGCGTTTCTCCGGCCCCCCGCTCCCAGATGAGAATACAGATCTCCTTGGGGCCGGTCGGCACCGCGAGCTGGACATTGGTGCGTTTTGGAAATGCCGGGTGGTTCTCCAGCACAGGGCCGAGCGCCAGAAGGTCCTCCCTGGTCCAGGCATCTCCGGCCTTCTTGAAGACCACGCAATGGGGATTGCCGACGCTGACCCCGGTGAATTCGAGCGGTCTCCCTGCCGCCTCGATGGGGACTTGGATCAATTCGTTGCCGGAAATGGTGCAGGGAAGGGCTGCGGGGACGAACGACGCCTGACCCATTTCGACGGTGGCGGCGGCGGCGTCACCGTGACGGTCGAGATGGAGGGTGATGGAGACCTGGCCGCCCTTCGTTTCGACGGTAAACTGTGTTCTCTTGGTCTTCCCCGTTGCATGCAGGTAACGGGAGAAAATCCGCAATCCATTGCCGGACTTTTCGGCCTCACTCCCATCGGGGTTGAAGATCCGCAGGCCGAAGTCGGCTTTCTTCGAGGGGACGAGTGCCAGGATGCCGTCACTGCCCAGACCCCAGTGACGATCGCAAATGCCACGAATTTTTCCGGGGGTGAGCTTAAAGGTCAGCTCTGCGGGGTCCATGACAAGGTAGTCATTGCCGAGTCCGTGGCCGCGAAAAAACCCGTTCTTCATGCCTGGTCTCCTTGAGCGAATCGTGAAAGGTTGTTGGCCGTGCGTGCGAAGCAGCACAAGGTACAGCGGCGCTTCCTGTATCGTCAATGGGGAGCGGGAGGGGACAGGGCTTAGACGAGCGCTGTGCCGGGCGGGCGTTCGATGAGCTCCACCTCATAGCCGTCCGGTGCGTCGATGAAGATGAAGCGGCTGCCCGATGACGACCGCGTGGGGCCGTCGGTGATGGGGACACCTTTGGCCTTGAGGGCGTCGACCGTGTGGTCCAGGTTCTCGACCTCGAAGGCAAGATGCACCAGATCTTCCTGTACGGTGACCGGTCCACTGGCGGGAAAACTGCACAGTTCGATCAGTTCTTCGCTGTTGGGTACCTTGAGGAATGCCAGATGCGAACCGCGTGGTGACACTTTCCGCTCCATGACTTCCAGCCCCAATACATCCTGATAGAACCGGATGGTCTGCTCCATATCGCTGACCCGCATGCGGGTGTGGAGGAGTTTGCGAACTTTCATGGTCGTTCCCCTTGTCGGATGCTGAGAATATCGTAGGCTGCGTGCTCAGTCGATCGAACCCCTCAAGGTCACTGCCCGGCACGTTGGGGGTATCCGCCGCTTGTTTCCCCGATCGGGAATGGCGTGAGCACTCTGTATACTGGTTCGTAGGTCGCCATCCCAGTCAACGGGTGCAGGCGTTCGATCAATTCACTCACTCTTTTGCCGGCCCGGCCGTCTTACGGAGCAGAATCTCGGCATACCCCGGAATCAGAAAATTCGGCATGGGACCGATTTCCTTGTAGCCCTGCTTGCGGTAGAAGGCGCGTGCGCCGTCGTTGAAGTCCGAGACGCAGGCGAACAGGTTTTTAGCCTCTGCAAAGGTGAGCGATTCGATATAGGCGAGCAGCCGTTTCCCGTGCCCCTGGCCCGTGACAGCAGGGGCGATCCCGAGTAATTCCAGATAGTCGCCGAACAGGAACTTTTTTCGCACGATCGCGATTCCTGCCGCCGCTCCCTCGACCTCCAGGACGAACGTGTCCCTCCCTTGCGGCATCGGTGCGAAAATCCTGTCCCAATCGCTGGCAGTGAACCCGAGCCGTTTCCAGGGGTCGGAGTCGGCCAGGATCCGGATCACGGCATCCCGATCCTCCGGCCGCATGGGGCGGATTATGGCGTGACCGGGGCTGTGGTTTGGTTGCATCGCAAGAGGTCCGACACGGTCATGGGGGTCAGGCCCTTTCCGGGGAGAAGGGATGAGGTCAGGGCCTCGGTCACTTCCCGAGTGTATTTCCCTTTGCCGTTGGCGTGCAAGACGATCACACTCCCCGGCTTCATTCGCTTTTGTACACGGGTGAGGATCGCTTCGGCGCTGATTGCCGGGTCGGGATCTCCGGATTCAATATTCCACAAGATGAACCGCAGGCCCAGGTCCTTCACCGCTTCCACCGTCTCGTCATTATATTCGCCATAGGGCGGCCGGAACAGGGTCGTCGAGCGGCCGTATGTCGCCTTGAGGGCTCGTACCGGTCCCATGATTTCCCGCCGTTGTTCTTCCATCTCGTGCATCGGCAGATGGGCATGGACCTCACCATGGGTCCCCACCTCGAAAAAGGGAACCGCCAGCAATGCTTTCACGTCGGCGTCATGTTTGGCCATCCACCGGCCGGACATGAAAAATGTGGCCGGAATCTTATGCTCCACGAGGAAATCGATCAGTTCGCGGTCGAATCCGGAGGCCGTGCGCACGGGACAGAGATCGTAGGTCAACGCCACCGCCGGACAGGAGGATGGACCGGCCTTGATCACCTGTCCCTCCGCAGGGTGGCCGGACGCCATCAGCGCTAATGCGCAGATCGCCGACAGACCAACTCGCCGCTCTCGTTTTCTCATGGACAGGAGTATACCCGATGACAGGAAGCGGCGATAGTTGACGGTTTGTCGGGGTGGCTGCTACGGTAAAACCATGCAGGGACCAGAGTGGAAAATCGGCCGAGTGTTCGGCATCCCGATTCATATTCACGCCTCGTGGCTCTTCGTGTTTTTCTTCGTCACCTGGTCGCTCGCCACGGGCTACCTGCCTGACATGCTGCCGGGGCTTTCGCAGCCGCGGTATTGGGGAATGGGCGGTGTGGCGGCGCTGCTCCTGTTCACCTCGGTGCTGCTGCACGAGCTGGGCCATTCCCTGGTCGCCCTTCGGTATCGTATTCCCATCGCTCAGATCACCCTCTTCATCTTCGGCGGTGTGGCACAGATGCGGAAGGAGCCGCCGCATCCGCGGGCGGAGTTCTTGATTGCCATTGCGGGCCCGATCGTCAGTTTCCTGCTGGCGGCGTTGTGTATCGGCCTGGTGGCGCTGCTCGAGTGGATGCCAGCGGGATCTTCCATGCAAGGCCTGATGACCCTCGGGGCGCTGCTCGGATTGGTCAATACGCAGTTGGGCCTCTTCAACCTGCTGCCGGGGTTTCCGCTGGATGGCGGCCGGGCCCTGCGGGCCGGTCTTTGGGCATGGAACAAGGACTTCTATCGCGCCACAAGCCAGGCAGCCTTGGTCGGATTGATGTTTGGAATCGGATTCGGTCTGTTCGGCGCCTTCCTGCTGGCCGGTTCACTCACCGGCGTCCTGTCGAGCGCCTTGGCAGGGAGCGGCGGCTGGATTATCCTGTTGGGCGCGTTTCTCTATTCGGCTGCGCGGGGAAGTCGAAAGCAGGCGGTCATCCGCGCGTCGTTGGCAGCGGTGCCTGTCCGTGAACTCATGGTCAAGAATGTCGTGGCCCTGTCCCCGGACATCACGCTGGCGGAGGCCGTCAATCAGTATTTCCTTCCCTACGGGTATGGAGGCTTCCCGGTCGTCGAGGGCGGCAGGCTTCTGGGAATTGTGGCCGTTCGCGACGTGCAGGCCGTGAACAATTCACTCTGGCCGTTTCGCCGCGTGGCCGATGTCATGCAGACTTCGCAGGATGAGATGGTCGTGTCCCCGGACGTGTCTGCCATAGAGGCGTTGGAAAGAATGATGTCCAGTGGAGCGGAACGGTTGATTGTGGTTCAAGGAGGGGAATTGCTCGGACTGCTGACGAGAGCCTCGATTGGCAATTTCATCGAGCAGCGTCATCCCTCAGGTATGCAGCGTGGCTCGTGAGATCCAGGGGACGTTCATCGGATCGGACCGGCCGGGTGTACCGACATAAGGCGTCAGTGGAACAGGCCCTGGAGGGAGAGGCCTAGTCTCGTCGAACTTCTTCCGTGGATGGCGAGGAAGGACCTCTGCCCTGACATTCGTGGGTCACGACCGCGCCCAGGAGGACGAGCGCCGAAGAATAATAGACCCAGAGCAGTAACATCACGACCTCCAGCAGGGATCCATACAGCTGGGTATACACCGCAGCGTCCTCCAGATACGTCACGAACAGAGCTTTCGCGGACACCCACAACAGACTGAACGTCAAGCCCCCGATGGTGGCCTCCTTCCAGGTGGGGCGCTGGTGCGGAAGGTATCGGTAGAGACAAGTGACGGATGCAAAGGCGAGGAGGAAGGGGAGGGAATAGGACAGGAGGAAATCATGGGCGGTAATTGCGACGAGATCCCGTCCCCACAGGCGCGGCGCATAGGCCGTGAGGAGTTCGATGGCCTGGGTGGCGACGAATGAGATGAGCGTCAAAAAGCCTAACATCCAGATCAGTGTGACGGCCACGAGCGTCGAAATGAGCGGGTGCCGCTTGGCCGCAGTGCCGAACACGGTGTTCATGGCATAGTCCAATTCATAGAACACCAGCGTGCTGAACCAGCCGAACGCGAGAAACACCGCCCACCGGACCTCATCCTGCTCCGCGACCCGTCGAATATCCCGGGCTAACCGTTCTCCCATGCTGGGAAGGAAGCCCTTCAAGAATCCCAACAGAAACTGATAACCGATTACGTCCTGGCTGACGACGAAGCTGATGCCGTAGAGCAGGAGGAACACCATGGGAAAAAGGGAGAGCAGGGAGTAGAAGGCCAGTGAGGCGGCCAGACTGGGGCAACCCCGTCGGCGAAAGGTGTTGAGGACGTTCGAGAGGAAAGTCAATCCGATCATGCACGGCCTCTGGTGATCAATGCCGACGGTGCGACGACTGTGGCCGAGTGTGGCCGGCCGCCAGATCCGGATTGTCGATGTGCCTCAGTCGCATGGGTGAGGTAGGCTGTATGGATCCTGCCCGACGCGCAGCCGTTATTTCAGCAACGGCGCCGCATGGGTGGCCAGGGACCACAGGCCATTGGGGAACAGTCCCAGGAGTACCACGCCGGCGAGGGCGCAGGCGAGGACGAATGACAATGCCGGCGATGTCTCCAGCCGCGAATGGGTCGCAGGTAGACCTTCCGGCTCCCGCATGTACATGACCATCACAATCCGCAGGTAATAGAAGGCGGATATGGCGGCGAAGATGACGGCGACCACGGCCAACCAGGCCATCCCGCCGTTCACGGCGGCCATGAAGATATAGAACTTGCCGATGAAGCCGGCCGTCGGAGGGATACCGGCCAGGGACACCAGAAACACGAGCAGCAAAAACGCCGCCAGGGGCTCGCGTTTTGCCAACCCTGCGTAATCTTCAATATTGTCGCTCTCCTGCCCTTCCTTGCGCAGCAGGCCCACGAGCGCAAATGCACCCAGCGTCATGAAGGAATAGACGGCGAGATAGAGCAGCACACTTGCGAGACCGGTCGACCCGGCCCCGCCGCCCTGACGACCCGCCACGACCACTCCGATGAGGGCGTATCCGGCATGGGCGATGCTGGAGTAAGCCAACATGCGTTTAATGTTGGTCTGCACGATTGCGACGAGGTTGCCCAGTGCGAGCGTCACCAGGCAGATGATCGTAAATAACACCGACCAGTCGGCACTTAGTCCTCCCAGACCTTCCACGAACACCCGCAGGAAGGCGCCGAAACTGGCCGCCTTGGACGCGACGGCCATGAACGCCGTGACCGAAGTCGGCGCGCCCTGATAGACGTCCGGGGTCCACATATGAAACGGCACGACGGCCAACTTGAAGCCGAATCCGACCGCCAGAAGTACGAGGGCCAGGGAGAGGATGGGATTGCCCGCCCCCTGGGTGGCGATGGCCTCGGCGATCACGGTCAGGCGTGTACTGCCGGCCAGGCCGAATAGCAGCGAAATGCCGTACAGCAGGATCCCGGAGGAGAAGGCCCCGAGCACGAAATACTTGGCCGAAGCTTCCAGCGAGCGCGCCTCGGTCCGTTTCAGTCCCGCCATGACGTACAGGGAGAGAGACATCAATTCGGTGCCGAGGTAGATGGTCAGCAGGTCGGCGCCGGAGACCATGACCATCATGCCGGCCAAGGTCAGCAGGATGAAGCCGTAGTATTCCCCGATATTGAGTCGCTCGGCTTTAAGGTAGGCGAGAGAGAGCAGGACCGTGAGTCCGGTCACGATGTACAGCAGCAGTTTCCAAAACGCCCCATAGGCATCGATGATGACCATGCCGCTGAAGGCAAATTGACGGTCCGTCATGTGAGACGAAGTCAGGCCCAGGCAAACGGCCAGGGCTCCCAAGGTCAGCCAGGCGAGGATGTCCTTCTTCGAAGCGGCAAGGACGGGCTCTAAGGCCAGGATGAGGCAGGCTGTGAAGATGACCACGAGTTCCGGAAGAATGGCGAGGAGATCTTGTAAGGGAATCGTCATCGGGCTGCTGCCTGTTTAGAAACGGAGTTGGACAATGTCGATCCAATCGGGCCGGTCTGGCCCTGGTCCTTCAGCGGCAAGGCCGGGGAGTCCACCGCCACGACCGGAGTTTTTGGCGTGGCGAGGAGATGCGTCACACTCACGTGCATGCGGGACAGGAGGGGGTTCGGGAAAATCCCGATCACGAAGACCAGCACGATCAACGGGACGAGCGTGACAATCTCCCTGCCATTGAGGTCCAGCAGACGCGCACGAAAGTGCGGCGAGGGCACGCCGAAGATCATGCGTTGCGCCAGCCAGAGCATGTAGGCGGCTGCCAGGATGATCCCCAGGGCGGCCAGGGCTGTCGCGCCTTTGCTCCAGAGAAACGTGCCGGCCAGGACCAGGAACTCACCGACGAAGCTATTGGTGCCCGGGAGCCCTAGGGAGGACAGGGTGAAAATCATGAAAAAGAGCGCATAGCGGGGCATCGGCCCTACCAATCCGGCATTGTCGAGGATCTGCCGGCTGTGGGTCCGTTCGTACAGGATTCCCACGCAGAGAAAGAGTCCGCCGGTTGTGATCCCGTGATTGACCATTTGCATGACCGCTCCTTCGATCCCCTGAATATTGAGGACGAAGATGCCCAGCGTGACGAACCCCATATGGCTGACGCTGGAGTAGGCGATGAGTTTCTTGAGGTCGGTCTGCGCCAGCGCCATGTAGGCCCCGTAGATGATGGCCACGATCGACAACGCGATCATTGCGGGGGTGAACGTGGCGGTGGCGTCCGGGAGCATCGGCAAGGTGAAGCGGAGGAAGCCGTAGGTGCCCATCTTCAGCAGTACGCTCGCCAGAATGACGCTGCCTGCCGTCGGAGCTTCGACGTGCGCGTCCGGAAGCCAGGTATGGAAGGGGAACATCGGGACCTTCACCGCGAACGCGGCGAAAAATGCGAGAAACAACAACGTTTGCAGCGATGCGCCGTAAGTCCCGCGGCTCAGCGCGATGATGTCAAAGGTTTGTCCGCCGTGAAAGTAGAGGGCCAGAATCGCGACCAGGAGCAACAGGCTGCCGGCCAGGGTATAGAGAAAAAATTTGATCGCGGCGTACAGTCGGTTAGGTCCTCCCCAGACGCCGATGAGCAGATACATCGGGATCAGCATGGCTTCCCAGAATACGTAAAACAGCACAAAGTCCAGCGCGACAAACACGCCCAGCATCGCCGTTTCCATGACCAGCAACATGGCCATGAATTGCTGGACGCGTGCCTCGATCGAGGTCCAGGAAACCAGCACGCAAAATGGCATGAGCAAGGTGGTCAGCAACAGGAGCGGGAAACTGATGCCGTCAAGGCCGAGGCTGTACTGGATCGGGGGGGAGGTAATCCACGTGGCCCGCTCCACGAACTGCATCTCCGCCGTGGACGGATCGAAGAGCCACCAGAGCGGGAGCGAGCAGAGGAAATCAGCCACGGTCACGCCGAGCGCCAGCCAGCGGGCCGATTCAGACTTGATCAGCAGGCAGAGCACGGCCCCGATCAGCGGCAGAAAAACGATCAGGGTGAGCCAGGGGAATGAATGAGTCATGAATGTGTACACAAGAGCCGATGGCGACGGACGCAGGAGATGGAGGCTATTCCTGATGACCGAGGACCACAGACCATTGATACCCTTTCCCCATCTAGAAGAGCAGATACACCGTGAGAATGACGACAGCCCCCAGCGTCATGCCGAGTGCGTAATGTTGCGTTTGCCCGCTTTGCGTCAGACGAACGAGCCAGCCTCCCCAGGCAATGGCGCGTGCCACTCCGTTGACGGCGCCGTCGATGACCGAGACATCGACATGTTTCCACAGACCGTTCGCCGCCGAGATGGTCGGACGGACAAATGAGCGGTCATAGGCTTCATCGACATACCACTTGTTGAGCGACAGCTCATAGGCCGTGCGCCACTGCCGCGCGAGCCGGTCCGGCAAGCCGGGATTCAGGACATACAGATAGTAGGCTGCGCCGATTCCTGTGAATCCCATCAAGGTCGCGACTGCCATAATCGCAGAGGCTGCCGGGCTCTCATGCGGCGCGGATCCTGTCCCGCCGTGGAAGACCGGCTCCAGAAACGCGGGGATGCCCAGATATCCGGCGACAATGCTGAGGACCGCCAGGATCATGAGCGGAACGGTCATCGTCGTGGAGGGTTCGTGGACGTGCCCGGCATGATGGGGATCGACATGGGACGGACCCCAGAAGGTCACGAACACCAGCCGGAAACTGTAGAAGGCCGTGAGTCCTGCCGTCAGCAGTCCGCACACCGTCAGGACCTCTCCTAACGGACCGGCCGACCAGGAGGAGATCAGGAGATCGTCCTTGCTGAAAAAGCCCGCCGTAAGGGGGAAACCTGCCAGCGCGAGGGACCCGACGAGAAACGTCCAGTAGGTGATCGGAAGTTTGTCCTTCAGGCCGCCCATGTGACGCATATCCTGCTCATGGTGCAACGCGATGATGACGGATCCGCATCCCAGGAACAGTAGCGCCTTGAATGCGCCATGCGTCAGCAGGTGGTACATGCCGGCGCCGTACGCTCCCAGCCCGCAGGCCATCACCATGTAGCCCAGTTGGCTCATGGTCGAATAGGCCACGACGCGTTTGATATCGGTTTGGGTCAGGGCGATGGTCGCGCCGAGTAACATGGTGAGGCCGCCCACCAGGGCGACCACGGTCATGGCCGCCGGCGACAGGTTATAGAGCGGCGCGAATCGCGCGACCATGAAGACGCCGGCCGTGACCATCGTGGCGGCATGGATCAACGCGGAGATCGGCGTGGGTCCCTCCATGGCGTCGGGAAGCCAGACATGGAGGGGTACCTGCGCCGATTTGCCGATCGCGCCGATGAAGAGCAGGAGGCAGATCAGGGTCATCACTGAGACATCCCAGGTTCCACCGAACGGCGCCAGCATGTTCAGCGATTGCTGGGCCAGATCCGGAGCCTTCGCGAAGATGGGTGCGTAGTCGAGCGTGCCGAAGGAGTACCAGACGAGGAACAGGCCGAGGATGAAGCCGAAGTCTCCGACGCGATTGACCAGGAAGGCTTTCGTTGCCGCGGCGCAGGCGCTGGGCCGCTCATACCAATGCCCGATCAGCAGATACGAACACAGTCCCACCGCTTCCCAGAATACGAACAGTTGCAGCAGGTTGTCGGCCATCACCAACATCAACATGGAGAAGGTAAAGAGGGCGATGTAGGCGAAGAAACGGGCGTACCCCGGTTCTCCCCGCATGTAGCCGATGGTGTAGATATGCACCAGCGTACTGACCGTGGTGACGAGTACCAGCATGACGGCGGTGAGGCGATCGATGGAGATCGCGATGTGAATATCCAGGTTGCCCGAGGTCAACCAGGTATAGAGGGGCACGTTGATCAGATGACCGGTGGCCACGTCATAGAGCGCGAGGAGCGACAGTACGAAGGAGCCGACCATGGCCGGGACCGCCACCAGGTGGGCACGGTCCTTGATCCATTGTCCGCCGATGCCGACGATGAGGAAGGCGAACAAGGGGAGAAATGGAATCAGCGCGTAGAGCATTTCAATACAGTCCGGCTATCGTTTCAGCAGGTTCAGGTCGTCGACATAAATGGACGAATTCGCGCGGTGAAGGGCGATGATGATCGCCAGACCGACCGCGACCTCAGCGGCTGCCACGGTCAGGGCAAAAAAGACAAACACCTGTCCCGCGACCTGGTGAAAGTGTTCAGAGAATGCCACAAAGTTGATATTCGTGGCATTCAACATCAGTTCGACCGACAGCAGAATCGCGATGATGTTGCGTCGGATCAAGACCCCCACCACGCCGGTGAGAAAGACGAATCCGCTCAAGATCAAATAGTAGGATAGGGGGACAGCCATGGCGTTACCGATTACTCCGGGGCCCCTTCATTGAGGTCTTTTTTTGCCAGAATGATCGCCCCGATCATGGCCACCAGTAGAATCAGGGATGCGACCTCGAATGGAAACAAATAGGTGGAATAGAGAGCCTCGCCTATGGTTTCGGTATTGCCGGCGTCCGCTACCGCCGCTGCGGGGAGGGCGGGTGAAGCGGTCGCGGTTCGAGAGCGAATGAGGAGCAGAATCACTTCGGTGCACAACATAACCCCGAGCAGACCGGCCAGTGGAAGTTGGTTGTGATACCGTTCTTCGGCTTTCACATTCAGCAGCATGACCACGAACAAATAGAGGACCAGGATGGCGCCGGCGTAGACGACGATCTGGACCGCCGCCAAAAACTCCGCATGCAGCGTGACATAGAGTCCCGCCACATGAAAAAACATGATCAAGAGAGCCAGCACGCTGTACACGGGATTGCGCAGGGCCACCACCAGGAGGGAGGTCACTGCAATCACGCCGGCGAAATAAAAGAAAAAGATCTGGTCCATGCTTGCGTCGAGTCTTCCGAATCAGGTCGAACCTTCGTGTACCGTACTGTCCCGCCCGCTGTCTGACGACAGACTGCGCCGCCTCGCTCGTCCCGGTGTGGAGGCCATCACGGAGACGAGGCGGGCAATTTAGGTCTCCTTTGGCGGGAGATTCTTAAATGCGACGTTGAAAAACGCTACGTTCGGATGCTGCAGCTCAAGGCGTTTTTCCCGAACGGGGTAGGAACGATCCCCGATGGCGAGCAACTGTTGCTTGTTGAGATGGAGCTGACGCTTGTCGTACACGGCCCATTCAAACTCGCGTGTCATTCCCAGGGCATCCACGGGACAGGCATCGACGCAGAGTCCGCAAAACAGACAGCGCGTCATGTCCATATAATATTCTTTGGAATACCGTTTGGTCGGTTCTCCCGGCACCTCATCGCTGACAACCCGGATCACGCGCGAGGGACAGGCCGCTTCGCAGAGATCGCAGCCGACGCATTTCTCCGTCCCATCGTCATATCGCAGCAGCGCCAGCATGCCCCGGTAGTTATCCGGAAGGATGCGTTTTTCGTGCGGATACTGGATGGTGATCGGTTTGTAGTTGAGCAGGTGGGTGAGGGTGGCCTTCATGCCCACGAGCAGTTCATAAAAGGTCAGAGTCTTCACCCAGTCGCTGAGTGAGGATTTTCGTTTGGGCTGTGCTGAAATGCCGACGCTCATGCCACTCCGTTACCGCGGGAATAAATAGGCGGCGATCCCGGTGAGAACGATGTTGCCCAAGGCGATGGGGAGCATCACTTTCCATCCGAACCGCATCAGCTGGTCATACCGCAAGCGGGGCAGCGTGGCCCGTAACCAGAAGAACAGAAACAGGAAGCAATACACTTTAACGGCAAACCAGACGACATTTTCCATCCAGGCGATGTTCTCCAGGCCGATGTACTGGAGGATGGTGCCGGGGTACGGTGCGTTCCATCCGCCGAGGAACAATGCGGCCGCGACACAGGACACCAGGATCATGTTGGCGTATTCCGCGATGAAGAAGAACGCGAAACGCATGCCGCTATATTCCGTAAAGAAACCCGCCACGAGTTCGCTTTCCGCTTCGGGCAGGTCGAACGGAACGCGGTTGGTTTCGGCCACCGCTGAGATCACGTAGACCACGAAGGCGAAAATCTGAGGAAACGGCATGGCGAGAATGAACCAGTTCCAAAACCCCCCGGCTTGGGCCTCCGTGATCTTCACCAGGCTGAGCGAACCGGAGAGCAGAATCACACCCACGATGGCGAGTCCGACGTTCAACTCGTAGCTGATGACCTGCGCGGCGGAGCGGAGTCCGCCGAGGAGGGAGTATTTGCTGTTGGATGCCCAGCCGCCCAGGATGATCCCATAGGCGCCGATCGAAGCGAAGGCCAGGATGTAGAGGATACCGATGTTGATGTCGCTGATCACGAACGGCTTGATCTGCATGCCGAATAGTTCAATGGTCATGCTTGGGCCGAAGGGAATCACCGCAAAGCCGATCATCGCGGGCACCAGCGCCAGGATCGGTGCGAGGGTGAAGAGGAACCGGTTGGCTCCCGCCGGGATGATGTCCTCTTTGAAGAACAGTTTCAGACCGTCGGCGATCGGTTGCAGGACACCGTAGGGACCGACTTCCATCGGGCCCATGCGATCCTGCATCCAGCCCAGGACCTTCCGCTCGGCGAGGGTCAGGACCATCACGGTCAGCATGACGACTCCCATCACCGCCGCGATTTGAGCCAATGACACCGCCAGTCGCAATCCGATTTCCATAACGACAATACTCCTCGTTCCGTCTACGAGACCTTCGCGAGAGACACGCGCGCGAGCTTAAAATAGGGGATTTGAGTCTGTGGATCAATCATCCAGTCGGCGAGCTGTTTCGCCTCGCCGTCAAAATGCTCGGGAAACCAGACCAGGCCCACCGGAACACGTTCACGGAGCTTCACCTTCGTCGTCACGGCGGCGCGGGCGTTTGATATCTTCACCTGCTCCCCGTCAGTCAGCCCGAGCCTGGTGGCATCCTCCGGATTGATGGAGAGCAATCCCTCATCCTGCAGTTGGATGAGGCCCTTGGAGCGGGTGGAATATTTCCCCGAGTGAAACAGCGTTTGAACGAACATCAGGGTGAATTGGTCATCCGCTGCCGGACTTGCTGTCGCGACGGCATATCGAGCCGGGAGATCGGCAGCGAAGCCCTCGGTCAGATAGCCTGTTAATACCGCGGAGTCCACCTTGGGTGTGGTCGGCGTGGGCCCCAGGAGACCATAACCGGGGATGACGCTCCGGATCTCCTTCAGGATCTCCCGGGCATCTCCATATTCGATTGGCGACCCCATGAGCACTGACAGGGCCGAAAACATTTCCCAATCAGGCCGGCTGTCGCCCACCGGATCAATTGCCTGGCGTACGGCCTGCACGTGGCCTTCCGAATTCGTGAAGGTGCCGTTTTTTTCCATGTAGGAACAAGCCGGCAGCACCACATGGGCCATCGCCGCGGTTTCCGTGAGAAATAATTCCTGGCAGACCAACAGGTCCAGCTTCGCCAGAGCTTCCGGGGCTTGAGCCTGGGGCGGTAAAGTGCCGACCGGGTTTTCTCCGACGACGAACAATGCCTTCAGGGTGCCTGTATGGGCTGCGGCCAGCATGTCGATCAGCGAAGCGCCGGGGCTGCGAGGCAATTCTTCCCGCCAGACCGCTGAAATGCGGTCGCGGCCAGCCTGATCATTCAGCGGGGCGGGACCGGGAAAAAATTCGGCCACGGCGCCCATTTCGACCGCGCCTTGATCGTTGTTCTCTTCGGCGAGCGGCCCGAGCCCGCAACCGGCCTGGTCGAGTTTGCCGAGCAGGATCAGGAGGTCCAGGAGATTCATCACCGTGGCCTGTGCCCCAGGCTGGCGCAGCACCCCGTTGCCCACCAGGATGACCACGCGTTTTGCGGCGGCCAGGGTCTTCGCGGTCTCGTTCCATTGAGCACGCGTATGGCCGGTGGCCGTTTCCAGGGATTCCCATGAAGTCCCCTGCATTGTAGCGGTGAGGCGCTGAAGGAATGCCGGTGCCTGCTGAGTCAGGGTGTCGTCGACCAGATTCTGTTCGATGACAGCCTTCGTGAGTCCGATGACCGTGTTTCCGAATTGCAGGGGATAGGTCGGGAAGTGCTGTGAAGCCAGGTTGGCGATGTTACTCAGGTTGTCCACGGCCGGCTGCAGCGTTTCCATGGTCACGAGCGTCGCCTGCCGTTTCTTGACCGCTTCCTTGACCTTGAGCCCGGTGACCGGACTGGTCTCGGTGATGTTGGTGCCGACCAGTAGCAGGGCGTCCGCGGCGATGATGTCTTCGAATGCGATGGTCCAGCGATGGGTCCCCTGAACCCGGCGCAAGGCCTGCACCGCGCTCACGTGCCCGTACCGTGCGCTGCTGTCGATCCGGTTCGTTCCGATCACCTGGCGCAGGAACTTTTGAAACACGTACAGGTCTTCGTTGGTGCAATGAGCGGTGATCAATCCGGCAAACGCGTCCGCACCGTGATTCAGTTTCAGCCTCGTGGCCTGCTCGGCCACATATTCCAGCGCATCTTCCCACGTGGCCTCGACCAGGGCTCCGTCACGGCGGAGCAAGGGGTGCGTGATGCGCGCGGCATGAGTGGAGGCGTGGAAGCCGAAGAACCCGCGGGCGCAGAGGTCGCCGTTGTTCCGGCCGGCCCCGTGCGCGGAATTGACCTCGATGAGCTGGTTTTCCTTGGTTTGGACGGTGATCCGGCAGCCGTCCCCGCAAAAGGTGCAGATGGTGTCCGCCCGCTTGAGCATCCAGGGGCGGTACTCGTACATGGACAGCCGGCTCACGATGGCACCGACGGGGCAGATCTGCACGCAGCCGCCGCAAAATTCGCAGTCGAGTTGATGGGCGGCGAAGTGTTTGATCTCGGTCATGGTGCCGCGTCCTGACGGAGCCAGCGCCTTGACGTCCATCACTTCGTCGCAGTAACGCACGCAGCGCAAACACTGCACGCAGCGGTTCATCTGCGTTTCAATGACCGGGCTGAAATATTCTTTCTGGAAGATGCGTTTGGTTTCGATGAAGCGGCTGGTCGTCGGCGTGTATTGATGCGAGAAGTCCTGAAGGTCGCATTTCCCGCCCTGATCGCACACCGGACAATCCAGGGGATGGTTGGCCAGAATGAATTCCAGTACCGACTTGTGCGCATCGTCCACGACGGTCGTGGCGGTCCGCACCGACATGCCTTCAGCGACCGGAGTGCTGCAGGAGGTCTGCAGCTTCGGCATTTTCTCGATTTCGACGAGACACATCCGGCAGTTGGCGTCGGGCTTCAGCTTGGGGTGGTAGCAGAAGTGCGGAATCATCACGCCGACGCGCCTGGCCGCCTCGATGACGAGAGTGCCCTTGGGGACCGCGACGGTCGTGCCGTCGATGGTCAGGCGAACTGTTTCTTTTGTGGGATCAGGCATTCGTATCCGTCACACCTGGTTCGTGGAACGCGAGTTCTCCGGACGGGTTGAGGTTCAATTGAATGGCAATCGTCGCGCAGGGCCCTTCCGTGAAACACACCGGCGGCATCAATGTCGTCCCGCCGGTTCCGGCCGTATCAGGTTCGCGGCCTCCGCGGCATGGATCAACGTGACATATTCGCGCCGCCAGTGTTTGAGGGTGCTCATGATCGGCGCGACCTCGGCGTCTCCGAATGCGCAGACTGTCCGGCCGGCGATGTTCTTACATAAGTCGGTCAGGGTTTCAAGGTCCGACATCTGCCCCCGTTTATTGACGATCCGGCGCATGGTCTGTACCAGCCAGGAACTGCCTTCCCGGCAGGGACTGCACTTGCCGCAGGACTCGTGATAGAAAAATTCCATCAGGCGCAAGGCCGCCCAGACCATATCGGTGCCTTCCTCCATCACCGTCACACCGCCGGATCCGAGCATGGAGCCGGCCTGCGCCACCGATTCAAAGTCCAGTTTGACGTCCAAGTGATCGGGGGTCAAAAATGGTGCGGAGGCTCCGCCCGGAATGAACGCCTTGAGCGGCTTGTCCGATCGCATGCCGCCGGCCTGTTCGTAGATCAACTCTCGAAAGGTGATGCCCATCGGGACTTCGTAATTGCCGGGCCTGGCCACATGGCCGCTCACGCAGAAGACCCGGGTGCCGGTACTCTTCGGCGGCGAGCCGATCGAAGCGAACCATTCGGCGCCGCGGGTCATGATGTGCGGCAGATTGGCCAGGGTTTCGACGTTGTTGACCACGGTGGGCTTGTTGTAGAGCCCATGCGTGGCGGGAAACGGCGGCTTGGTGCGCGGAAGCCCCCGCTTGCCTTCGAGCGACTCCAGGAGGGCCGTTTCCTCGCCGCAGATATAGGCGCCGGCTCCCCGGTGCACCCAGACGTCGATGGTCCGGTCGCTTCCAAACATATTCTTGCCGATATAGCCGGCCGTCCGGGCTTCCGCAATCGCCTGTTCAAGAATCTTGGCCCCGAGCACAAATTCGCCGCGAATGTAAATGTAAGCACTGGCAGCGCCGATCGCGTAGCAGGCGATCAGGATGCCTTCGAGCAACTGGTGCGGATCACGCTCGATCAGCTGGCGGTCCTTGAAGGTGCCCGGCTCACTTTCGTCGGCATTGCAGCAGAGATAACGCGGCCCTTGATAATCTTTGGGCAGAAAGCCCCACTTCACCCCGGTTGGAAACCCGGCGCCACCGCGTCCGCGCAATCCTGACTTCATCACCATGGCGGTCACGTCCGCGGCGCTCACGCCCCCCAGGATCTTCCGTAAGGCCTGGTAGCCGCCTGCGCGTTCATAATCCGCCAGAGACCCGGTATAACCGGGCTGGAGCATATTCTTTAATAGAATGGGTTCGTAGGTCCGCATGGTTCGTCAAGAAAACAGCATCCGGATGCCGCTTAACTTTTGGTTTGCGCTCCCGCCGGTTCAGGCCACATAAAGGGGCCGGTTTTCAGGGATGACACGCCGGTCTGTCGCAAGTCCGCCAGGATGCGGTCGAGCCGGGCTTCCGTCAGCCGTTCATAATAGTCGTCGTTGATCTGCATCATCGGCGCGGTCCCGCAGGCAGCCAGGCACTCCACGGCGCTCAGCGTGAACAGTTTATCCCCGGTGGTCTCACCGGGTTTGATCCCGAGTTTCTGACCGATCCAGCCGATGAGGGTGTCCGAGCCGACGAGAGCGCACATCAGCGATTTGCAGACCTGAATGTGAAACTTTCCCACCGGTTTCAGATTCAGCATCGTGTAAAACGTCGCTGTCTCATACACCTGCGGAGGGGTCAGCTTCAAGATGCCGGCAATTTCCTGCATGGCCGATTCCGTCACATAGCCCTGCTCCCGTTGCGCCAGATACAGCAAGGGCAAGAGCGCCGACCGCTTGACCGGATAGCGGCTCAATATTTCGTCAATCTCAGCCTTGTGTAGGTCCTTTAACATTTAACGCTTCCTTGTGCCGTCACCAGGATCAGGCGAAGCAGCCTGTCCACCCTGTGCGCGTCCGCCATGGCTTTCGAGCCGCGCGTTGTACGCGCCCAGCGAACACGCTCCCGTGCCCCTCATCTATCACATTCTCCCATGACGATGTCGTAGGTTCCGAAGATCGTGATGATATCCGAGATCAGGTACCCCCGTGCCATGTGGTCGAAGGCCCCCATATGAATGAAGGAAGGTGAACGGATTTTCAGTCGATAGGGCCGCGCGCTTCCGTCGCTGACGATAAAGAAGCCCAACTCACCCTTGGGCACTTCCGTGCCGCAGTAGGTTTCACCCTTGGGTGGCTTAAACCCCTGCGTGAAGATAATAAAGTGGTGAATCAGGCTCTCCATGTCGCGCATGACCTTGACCTTGGGGGGAGGGATCACCTGCGGCACGTCCGCCATGACCGCGCCTTCCGGCATCTGGTCAAGACATTGGGCGATGATGCGGGAGCTTTGCCGCATTTCCTCCATGCGGACCCAGTAGCGGTCGTAGGTATCGCCGTTTTTCCCGAGAGGCACTTCCCACTCGACCCTGTTATAGGCCCCGTAGGGTTCGTACTTGCGTACGTCGTAATCGACACCCGACCCTCGAAGCGTCGGACCGGTGAGACCGAAGTTGATCGCGTCTTCCGCTGAGATCACGGCCACATTTCTCGTCCGTCCCACCCAGATTCGATTGGACATGAGCAACTGGTTGTACTCGTCGACTTTGTCGGGAAACGTCTTCAGAAAGGCCTTCAGGCGAGCGACCAGGTCCGGCGTGAAATCGCTGTCCACCCCGCCGATGCGGTAGTAGTTCAAGGTCAGACGCGCGCCGCAGAGTTTTTCGAACATGTCCAGCAGTGTTTCCCGTTCGCGAAACGTCCAGAAAAACACGGTCATGGCCCCGATGTCGAGCGCCTGCGTCCCCAGCCAGAAGAGGTGCCCCACGATCCGTTGCATCTCCGCGACGATGGTGCGGACGTATTCGGCCCGTTCAGGCACGGTGATGTCGAGCAATTTTTCGACGGCGCGCACATAGGCGTAGTTATTCGTCATGGCACACACATAGTCGAGTCGGTCGGTGTGCGGAATGATCTGCATGTAATGGAGGCCTTCCGCCAGTTTCTCGACTCCGCGGTGCAGATATCCCAGGTCCGGCGTGGCCTTGACGATACGCTCGCCGTCCAATTCCAACACTACCCGGAGCACGCCGTGCGTACTGGGATGCTGCGGCCCCATGTTCAGCAGCAATTCTTCCCGCCGGTGGGTGCTTTCGACAGGGGCGGCGGCCAGGAATGCCTGTTTTTCTTTCTCGGGTACCTCCCCGCTCGACTGCATCTCGGGGGTTTCGTCCAGTCGCGGAATGAAGGGAAAGGAGCTACGCCACCCGCGTCCTTCGGTGGGGAAATCTTTGCGCAGCGGATGCCCCTCTTCATAGTCTTCGGGCAGGAGAATACGTCGAAGGTCGGGGTGGCCGACGAAGGTGATGCCCATGAGATCGTAGACCTCGCGTTCCATGAACTCGGCGCCTTTCCAGATACCGGTGATGGAGGCGATCTCAGCGAGATCTTCGGTCACGCGCGCCTTCAGCCTGATGCGGCGGCGATGCGGCAGAGAGAGCAGTTGATAGACGATCTCAAAGCGTTCCGGGTCATCGGGATAGTCCACCGCGCAGATGTCGGTAATGTGGTCGAACGAAGCCTCCGGCGTATCATGCAGCCAGCGGGCAATGTCCACGATCCGGGCGGCGGTGACGCGTGCGGACACCTCGTTTCGTGCGGTGTCCACCTCGACGGCGCGGATCGCGTCGGGGAAGGCGGTCATGAGTCGTTCAAGCAGCGGTTGCATCGTTCCCGGTTTATTTCACGAAGACTCGTTCACGCTGGATCTTCTGTTGGAGTTTCAACAGGCCGTCCAGCAACGCTTCCGGACGAGGCGGGCAGCCCGCAATATACACGTCGACCGGCACGATCTGGTCCACTCCCTGAACGACCGCGTAGCTGTTGTAGTGATTGCCGGAGGTCGCGCAGGATCCCATGGAGATGACATAACGCGGTTCCGGCATCTGATCGTAAATCCGTCGGATGACCGGGGCCATCTTTCGACAGACCGTTCCGGCGACGATCATCAAATCCGACTGTCGCGGCGAGGCACGGAAGACGCCGGCGCCGAACCGGTCGATGTCATACCGCGACGAGACGCTGGCGATCATTTCGATGGCGCAACAGGCCAGCCCGAACGTCATGGGCCAGAGGGAAGACTTACGCGCCCAACAGACAAGGGCATCGAGATTCGTCGTCATGATATTGGCATCAAGCTGGCGCTCTAGAAAGCTCATCGTCCTCTCACTTTCCCATCCGCTTGAGCAAGAAGGAGGAGCGGGCTGGTCGCCTCCGGCCGCGCGCAACGGAGGCGGCTAGGTCGCTCATGATATCCGTTATTCAGTCCCATTCGAGCGCCCCTTTTTTCCAGGCGTACCAGAACCCGACGATCAAAATGGCGATGAACAGCCCCATCTCCACCAAGCCTACCAGCCCCAGTTTCCTGAATGCGACGGCCCAGGGGAACATGAATACGATTTCGATGTCGAAAATCACGAACAGCATTGCAATGATGTAATAGCGAATCGGAAACTGCACTCGGGCGTCCGAGAACAAAGGGCTGCCGCTCTCGTAGGGCGCGAGTTTGGCGCGATACGGCCGGCTCGGCCGCACGATACGTCCCACCAGCAACTGGATCGCGCCAAAGGCGGCCGCAATGACCATAAAGATCAGAATGGGAATGTAATTCAGCGGCGCGGCTTCGCTACCCATGGTGTACCCGTGATCTGTGACAGGTGAAGCATACAGCGCTGGTGTGTGCGATCGCCATCATTACCTGCCGGGTGCCGTTAGGCGGCCGAATGTGTTGCTAAGATGGATCCGAAGAACGGCTGGAACTTCAGTCCATCCAATTCCGGTTTGGCCATGTTCTTGTGCTGCACCAGGACTTTGAAGGTCCGTCCCATGCCGTCAGGTCGCAGGAGGTGAATGGCGGCAAAAAATTCAGGGGATTCAGGCTGAAGCGACTCCAGCAGCTGCTCGGCGCCGAGGCCGATCAGAAAACTCATTTGATTCGTAAATCCGGTGACATCCAATCCAGCTGACTGGCCCGCCCTCGCCAACGCGGTGAAGTCGACGTGCGCTGTCATATCCTGCTCACCCACTCGATCAAACGCATCTTCCGTCGTGGTCTGGTTGTAATAACACAGAAAGGTGCCGGTTCTGCGTTCCGGTCCGTAGAGATCATCGGAGGTATGGCCGTAGTCAATGGTCATGACCAGGCCGCGATCCATGACGTGCCCCACCTGCTTCATCCACCGAATCGCCTCAAGGTTGATTTCTGTCCGGTAACCTTCCGGCAGGGTGAGCGCGCTCTCCCGTATATAGGCCGCCAGGTCGTCGGACAGCGGCCGGAACACCTCAGTGAAGCGGTCCTCCTGCCAATCGACATACATTTCCTGCGGCGTCCCGTCGAGCACCGCGATGCGATGCACCGGGAACGCGTCCACCAGCTCATTGGAAAAGAAGAGGCCCGTGACGCTCTCCGTCGGAAGCTCTTCCAGGCGATCGATCCAGACGACCCGACCGTTGTGCGCGAGCCAGGGGGCGAGTGCGTGCTGTTGCAGCATGCGCATTGCAGCGCTGCGCTCAATCAAAATGTAGCGGAGACGTTCACCGAGGTTCGCCGGAGCACTCTGACAGGTGGTCAGAAAATCCCGCGCGAGCAGCCCCTTGCCCGGTCCCATCTCCACCACGGTGAAAGGATCAGGGTGTCCGAGTAGTGCATCGAGCTGCTGTGCCTGTTTGGCCAGCGCCTGTCCCAGGATCGGATGCACATCGGCGCTGGTGTAGAAGTCGCCTGACCACCCGATACGTTCCATGGTGGGGTCGTCGACCGGGCGTACGTAGTAGCCGAACCGTGGATGATAGAGCGCCAGGTCCATGAAGCGGGCGAATGAAACGGGACCCGTGGCCGCAATCTCGGCTCTGATCTCCTCCAACAATTGTGGATGCCCCGTGCTCAAAGTGACACCACCATAACCGGCAGCCGTCTGTCATTTCGCGCGCCACCCCACGAAATGGCTTACCTGCCTGATTTCCTAGTGAAAAGAGGGGGTTAGATTAGCCGCTGGCCTTGCGGCAAGTCAAGGCGAAAAGACCCTCTGTGACCGGAGAATGTCGCACGGGAGGCGAGAAGGGCTGCGGACTTCAACTCCCGTCGCGCCGGTCGTTGCGCAGTTCCGCGGAGACGAATGCCGTGAGTCGGACAGGTGAACGGCGGAGGCGACGTTTGACCGGAGCAAGCGGCGAAACAGGGGGTCAACTCAGTCCCGTCCTCACGTGCCGTGGCACTTCTTGTATTTTTTCCCGCTGCCGCAGGGACAGGGGTCGTTACGACCGACTTTGTCCGGTTGGCGCTGGGCGCTTTGCGGAGCTGGTTCGTCGCTGCGATTGAGCACCATGCGCGGCGGCGGGGTGGGTTCTGGTACCGGCGGCGGCTGCTCGCCCCTGACGGCCTGCACCCGGAACAGTCGCTCCAGCACGTCCGACTTGATCCGGTCCATCATGGACGAGAACATGTCGAAGCCTTCGCGCTTATATTCGATCAGCGGGTCCTTTTGCCCGTAGCCCCGGAGGCCGATCCCGTCGCGCAGATGGTCCATGCCCAGCAGATGATCTTTCCAATGGTGATCGATCACCTGGAGGAGAAGCATCTTTTCGAGGTACCGCATCAGCTCGGTGCCGAGTTCCTGCTCCTTACGGTCATAGGACTGGCGCACCTGCTGGTGGATTTCTTCGATGAGGGCATCGCGACCGACATCCTTGAAGTGTTCGGCCACGCTGTCGTGGCCCTGCGTGAGGTCCAGAGCGAATTGCCCTTCCAGCGCCTCTCCGAGCCCGTTGTAGTCCCATTCTTCCTGATACTGCTCGGCCGGGCAGTAGGTGTCGACGAAGGCCTGCACAACATCCTTCATCATGTCGTGGATGTCCTGCTGAATATGTTCGCCGGCGAGCACTGCGTGACGGTGCTGGTAAATGACTTCGCGCTGCTTGTTCATGACGTCGTCATACTCAAGCAGCTGCTTGCGGATTTCAAAGTTATGCGCCTCGACCTTCTTCTGCGCATTGGCGATGGCGCGGGTCACCATGCCATGTTCGATCGGCACGCCCTCTTCCATGCCCAGCTTCAGCATCAGCTGGGACACGCGCTCGGAGGCGAAAATACGCATCAGGTCGTCTTCGAGCGACAGGTAGAATCGCGAGGACCCCGGATCGCCTTGACGGCCCGCGCGTCCGCGGAGCTGGTTGTCGATACGGCGGCTCTCGTGCCGCTCCGTGCCGAGGATATGCAGACCCCCCGCGGCGATCACGGCCTGCTTGTCCTTTTCGCACTCGGCCTTGATCCCTTCAAAAATCTCCAGCTTGCGCTCCTCCGGCAGGGTTTCGTCCTGATACAGGATACGCTTGAAGAGAAAGTCAGGATTGCCGCCTAACAGGATGTCCGTGCCGCGTCCCGCCATGTTGGTGGCGATGGTTACCGCCCCCTTCTGCCCGGCTTGCGCGATGATTTCCGCTTCTTTCTCATGGAATTTGGCATTGAGGACATTGTGCTTAATGCCGTTCCGGCTCAGGTATCCGGCGAGGCGCTCGGATTTTTCAATGGAGATCGTGCCGACCAGGACCGGCTGGCCGCGCTCATGGCAGTCCTTGATCTCCTCGACGATGGCTGTGAACTTCTCCTTTTCGGTGCGGAACACCACGTCGGCGTAGTCCTTGCGTATCATGGACCGGTTGGTCGGGACGACGTTGACGTCCAGATTGTAGATCTTGGCGAATTCGCCCGCTTCCGTGTCGGCCGTGCCGGTCATGCCTGCAAGCTTCTTGTACATGCGGAAGTAGTTCTGGAAGGTCACCGAAGCCAGGGTCTGATTTTCATTGGCGATTTTCACGCCTTCCTTGGCTTCCACAGCCTGGTGCAGTCCGTCGCTCCAGCGCCGCCCCGGCATCAGCCGGCCGGTGAATTCGTCGACGATCATGACCTCACCGTCCTTGACCACGTAGTCCACATCGCGCTTGTAGAGGGCATAGGCCTGCAGGGCCTTCACGACGTGGTGCACGAGATCCATGTGCTGCAGGTCGTAGAGGTTGTCCACCCCCAGCAGCTTTTCCACGCGGACGTTTCCGTCTTCGGTGAGCGAGGCGGTCTTGGTCTTTTCTTCGATCGTGTAGTCCTGCTCCGGCTTGAGCTGCGGGATGATCGCGTTGATCCGATAGTAGAGATCGGTGGTTTGATCGGTCGGGCCCGGAAATGATCAACGGGGTTCGCGCTTCGTCGATGAGAATGCTGTCGACTTCGTCCACGATCGCGAAGTTCAGCGGCCGCTGGACGCATTGGCTCAGGTCGCTCACGATCAGGTTGTCGCGAAGATAATCGAAGCCGTACTCGTTGTTGGTGCCGTACGTGATCTCGGCGCGATAGGCTTCGTGCCGGCTGCAGGGCCGCAGGTGCTGCAGGCGCTTGTCCGCGGCTTCATAGGTCGGATCATAGATGAATGAGGCGTCATGCTGGATGATGCCGACCGACAGGCCGAGCGCATGGTAAAGCTGAGCCATCCATTGCGCGTCGCGTTTGGCCAGATAGTCGTTGACGGTGACGAGATGGGCGCCTTTGCCCTCGAGCGCGTTCAGATAGAGGGGAAGCGTGGCGACCAGTGTTTTTCCTTCACCGGTTTTCATTTCAGCGATGCGACCCTTATTCAGGATCATGCCGCCGATCAGCTGGACGTCGAAGTGCCGCATGTTCAACCTGCGGCGCGACATCTCCCGGCAGACGGCGAAGGCCTCGGGCAAAATGTCATCGAGCGTTTCCCCCGCCTCGAGGCGCTTCTTGAAATCCTGGGTCTTATCGGCCAACCCTTGATCGGACAGCGGCGTCAGGGTCGACTCGAGGCCGTTGATGCGCTCGACGACCGGCCGCAACGTCTTGATCTCGCGATCATTCTTGCTTCCGAAGACAATATTTAATACTTGTGTCAGCATGCAGGCGCACCTTTATTCTCACGAGCGAGGCTCGAATGGGGAGCATCGGCTCGGCGGCGGAGTATACAGCAATCCATAGGGGAATCCTACCGAAACAGCGGCCATGGTCTCAACTCCTTCGCAGTCACGGGAGAGGCAGGCCCCGTCGTTGCTTTCGGATGCCCTGCCGTCTATAGTGGGAGCGTCAGCTCATCGACCTGTACCGCGAATATCACCCACGAACTCTTCTGTGGATTTCGATGCGGCTAGTAGCCAGTGCTTCTCGTAGTCTTCTCCTCACCCTTTCTATTTTTTGCCTGTCCGGTCTTGTTGCCGCCCCCGAGGCGTCCGCGGGTCCGGCCTCAGAATCGGCCCGGCGGAACTATGAGCGCGGGGTCACGCTGTTCCGTGAAGGCGATGCCGATGGTGCAATCGAGGCGCTGAAGAAGGCGATTGCGCAAAACCCCCGGCTGGCGGAAGCCTATCATGTCATGGGTCTGGTGTATTTCCAGAACAAGCGGAACCCCGATGAAGCGATTCAGTCCTATAAACAATCTTTAAAGCTCACCTCGCCTTCCGCCGAGATCCTCAATGATCTCGCTGACGTCTATCTGGCGCAGGGACGAGGGAACGAAGCGGAAGCCACGCTGCGGCAGGTGCTGGATATCGCGCCGGGCAATGAAGAGGCCCACCTGGACCTGGCGCGGCTGTATGAAGAACGCCGCGATGCCAGAAACGCGGTGAAGATGTATCAATCTCTGCTGCGCGTGCGGCCGGACCATGCCGATGCGCTGTTCCATCTCGCAAATCTGTATGACAGCCAAGGGGATACGAGGCTGGCTCGGGAACAGTTGTCCCGTCTGACGCAGTCGAATCCCCGCCACGCCGACGCCTGGTATTTGCTCGGGCGTCTCGCTGAGCGAGGAAACGACTTACATGCGGCGGCCGCCGCGTTCAAGGAGGCCATTGCGGTCAGGCCCGACCTCGTCGATGCCCATTACAACCTGGGCTTTGTCTTCCGGAGTCAGGGACTGCTGCTCGAAGCCGAGCGGGAATTTCTCGAGGTGATTCGATATCGCCCGGAATATGCAGAGGCCCATTTGAATCTGGGCATGGTGTACACCAACCTGAATCGATTGGATGAAGCGGAAAAGGAGCACGAGCAGGCGGTCGCCCTCAAACCCAATTCCGCGGAGGCCCATTATAATCTCGGGGTTTTTTACGAGTTGCACCGTAAGGATATGGTCAGGGCCCTGGCGCAATACCGGCGGTACCGTGATTTAGGGGGAAGAGATGAACGGGTCGAGCGCATCGTCGGGGTGGGCGGACCCTGACCGGGGCAGGTGAATCCCGCGTTGACGGTTCCCCAATCACTTTGTTAACCTGCCACCAGACCATCCGGTTCATTTTCTATGCGACACACGAGCTTCAGAAGCTTCATCTGGATCCTGGCCTGCGTGGTCATTGTCCTGCTGGCCATGACGACCGGCAGTGCGGTGGCGCATGAACTCCAACATGCCGCGCATCACAACGCTGCGATGCATGGAACGGGCATTTGCGCCTGGATGTGTGCCACTGCCGGAACGCACGTCGCGACTCCTGTAGACGGGACGCATGTCTTCGGAGCGGTCAGTCATTTCCCGATTGACGTGTTCCAGGCGTCTGTCATTCAACCATTGGCTCTCGTCCAACCCCGCGCTCCCCCTGTCTGCTCCTAAACCCAGGCCGCCTGGGACCGTTTCGCTCTACGACGCAACACTGAGAGATCGTCAAAAGTCTGTGGCGTGGGAACTTGCGTGCCGGTGCGTAGTCCCTGTTCCGAACCGCCGACTTACGGAGACAATCCATGTTTTTGGTCCGTGACTTCCGCACTGCCGTGACTGTTGTGGTGGGACTGCTCGCGCTGGGCGGTTCGGCCAGCCTCGCCTCCGCCGACGGTGAGCACCAGGCCGCCATCATACTGGAGAAACCATTCGCGCTGGTCCAGTCGACCGCCGCGTTGTCTCCCCCCAGTCTCCGGTTCACCCGCGCCGGGCTGTTGCATGCGGCCTGGGTGGAGAAAGGTGGCCTGCAGGGAGAGGTCAAGACTGCCGAGGTGGTAAACGGAAAGCCGGTAGCTTCCCCGGTTCAGGCGAGTCAGGCCGGGAGGGGGCCGGAAACCGTGCATCAATCTCCGGGATTTGCCATCGGTTCGGACGGCGCCCGGTTCGTCACCTGGTCCGCCGGCAACAACACTCCCGGGGCGCTGTTCGCGTCGGATCTTCAGCTTGCCCGCGCGACGGACGCGCAGGCGTTTGCGCCTCCGATACAGGTGAATGACGACAACTTGGCCATTTCGCATACGTTTGAAAGCCTGTCCGTAGGGAAGGGCGGCGAAATTTACATGGCCTGGCTGGACGGACGGAATAAGGATCGAAGCGGCGCCAGCGCGATGTTCGCCTGCTCTCAGGACGGCGGGCTTACGGTCGGCAAGAACGTGGTGATCGACGGGATGGCCTGCCCCTGTTGCCGCCCGATGGTAGCCCAGGCGCCGGACGGATCGCTGTGGGTGGCCTGGCGCAAAACCTTTGAAGGGAATGTGCGGGACATCGTCGTGGCCCGCTCGACCGATCAGGGACACACGTTTACTCCGCCCAGCATTGTACGCCGGGACGGATGGGTGTTCGACGCCTGTCCGCATCGCGGCCCCTCCATCGGCTTCGACCGGACGGGACGGATGTATATCGGATGGTACACGGAGGGCAAGGACGAACAGCCTCGGCTCTACATGGCCACCTCGGATGATCGGGGCGCGACGTTTTCAACGCCGGTGGCCCTGCATTCCGCGGTGACCTCGCTGCCGGACAACCTGCATCTGGCGGTCCACCCCGATGGCCAGGTCGCGGCGGTGTGGGAAGAAGTCACCGGAGTTCGGAAACGCGTCGTCATGCGCTTGTCCACGGATCGTGGACAGACTTTCGGGCCGATGCTCACGTTGAGCGCCGGGCCCAAGGCCGAACATCCCACGGTCGTCATCCATGACAGCGGGAAGGTTGCGATCGGGTGGACGGAACATGCGTTTCCGCACAACAAGCTCATCGTGCAACAGGGGCAAGTGAATCCAGTGGCAGGGCGGTAGGGCGAACAAGCAGAACCATCCCTTTTGGAAGAGCAAGTGGAGGAGTCATGAAGGCGCAGGCGAATCATTCGGCAGGGTGGGGCGCGGTCTGTGGAACGGTGTTGCTGGCCTGGTGGTTAGGGGTCCCCGTCGTTTCGGCAGCCGACACGAAGGGCGAGAAGACGTTTCAGATCGTCGTGACCGACCAGCAGGGCATCGAGACCGAACTCAAGAACGGTGTTTTTTATTGGGAAGAAAAATTGAGTGAAACCTCGTTTGTGCCCCATGAGTTGAAGCATCTGCCGGCGAAACGGGGTACGGCCACGGTGAATATCAAGTTTGACCAGATCAAGCAGATCGACATCAAGCCCGGGGCCGACAAGACGTCGCCGACCATGACCGTGACCCTGGCCAACGGCAAGAACGGGGATTTTGCGCCTGCGGTGAACGGGAGCTTCAAGGGCGAATCAGATTTCGGACAAGTCGAAGTGCCTGTCGATTCGATTGCCAAGGCCGTTTTTAAGTAGTCGTGGCAGCGACGCATCGTTCGAAAGGATGCAACTGATGGAGAATGTGCTCGGGGCGAGATCGTGGCAGTCGAAGCAGTCCGTAACGGGGTGGGGGGCATCGCTCGTCCTGCATGTCTGCCTTGCGCTGGCCGCGTTGGTTCTCCTGCCGAAAATGGCTGTGGTAGTGGAGCAGCAGCCCTTCACCTGGGACGTGGCTTTGGTTGAAGCTCCGCACGAAGTGGTGCGCCCGGCGGAACCGGCTCCGGCGCCGGTGGTTCAGCCACCCGCCCCGAAACAGGCCAAGCGTCAGCCGGTCCGGGCGGTCGAGCCGCCGCCCCAGCCCGTCACGCGGCCGGTGCAAACCCGGGTCGCACCGCAGCCGGTGCAGCGGGAGGTGCAGGCGGTCGTCGAGACGCCCCGGCCCGTAGATGAGATTCAGTCGCCGCAGGAAGTCGTTCGCGTGCAGCCCAAGCAGCTCTCCGCGCAGGAGATTCAGAAAACCGAACCGCTGATGCAGGCGGAGACGCCAGCAGAGGTCAAGCGAGAGGTTGCGGCGGCGGTCGAGCAGGCGGTGGTGGAGTCGGCGCCTGTGGCGGCTCAGACCTATGAGACGCAACCGGTCGTCAGCGCTCAGAAGATTGTCGAGATGAGTTCCCAGCCGGGTAATGAATCCACTGTGTCCGCGATGGTGGAGACGACTCCCCAGCCGGTTGTCACTGAGAGAGCGCCGGTCGAACGAGCCGCACCGGTCGACGTGCCGGTGGTTGAACCGGTTCAGGCAAGTCCCCCCCGACCGTTGCCCGGTCGGTAGAGGCAGGCCCGACAGCCGCCCCTGAGCCGGTGCCGGCACCGCCTGCACCGACGGCCGAGCCGACCACGCAACCGGATCCGGCCACACAGCAGGAACATCAGGTCGTGGCCAGCGTGGCACCGAAAGGCGGGCCCAAGGCGGATTACAAATGGCTGGCCGAATCGTTGCACCGACGCATCATTGAATTGCGGCATTATCCCAGCACGGCACGCCTGAATGGCTGGGAGGGAAAAGTCGTGTTGAAGGTCTCGATCCGTCACGACGGGCAGCTCAAGGATGTTGAAGTGGTGAAAAGTTCAGGGCATGACTCGCTGGATCAAGCGGCGATGGAAGCCGTGCGGCGGGCCTGTCCCCTTCATATGAAACACGAATTGACGGCTCCGATGGTGGTGCTGCACCTGCCGGTCAGTTATAGCTTGAATCGGTAGTCCACCATGATCGGATAGGATCTCCTGAGTCCGTCACAGGGAGAGCGGTATGCGGATGAAACATGCTGCGAGAGCTGCCTGTGGGATCCTGGCGCTGTGCCTGGTTGTGGCGAGCCCCTTCGAAAGGACGCAGGCCGAACCGGGGCTGCCGTACGAACTCGGCCAGAAGTTCGTCACCGACCACAAGGTAAAAAGCCTGGTGGGACCGTCGGTGAAGATCGACGAGCAAGGGTTTGTCTCATTGGCCTGGATGGAAGAAGAGAAGGACGTGCGATCGGTGCTGTACGCCCGCAGCACTTCGCCAGGCGGACCAATGGGATCGCCGGTTCCCATCAATCGCCCTGACGACGTGCCCTATTGGAGACAGGAAGCGCCGGCCTTGGCTCTGGAGGGGGATGAGATCTATGTGACGTGGGGATTGACGCATCCCAAGCTGACCCCGCAGCAGCCGCTTGCAACCGAGTTGCGCCTGAGCCGATCGACCGACGGCGGACGTTCGTTTCAGCCGTCGGTGCTCGTGAACGATGATCCGGGCGTCATTCAACATACCTTCGATGCCGTGCATCGCGACCGCGAAGGGCGGTTGCACCTCTCCTGGATCGATGGACGCGACGGGAAGAAGGAGCCGGGGACCTATGTGGCCCGATCGCTGGATCGGGGGCGGACCGTCACGAAGAATCTCAAGGTGGATGAGGGCACCTGCGTCTGTTGCCGGACGGCGGTCACCAGCGGTCCTGACGGCATGGTCTATGTGGCATGGCGAAAAATTTACGACGGGAATGTCCGTGAAACCGTCGTGGCGCGTTCCACCGATCACGGCGAGACGTTCGAGGCGCCCGTCATCGTCGGACAGGATCACTGGGTTTTTCCGGCCTGCCCGCATCGACCGGCCTCCATGGGAGTGGATCGAGAGGGGCGGTTGTATGTGGTCTGGTACACCGAAGGCACCGATGAAATTCCCGCCGTTTACATGGCCTTTTCCGACGATCGCGGGCGCACCTTTTCGACCAAGCGAAAACTGAACCGTGCCGCCAACACCTTTCCCGACCATCCGCAGATTGCGGTCGACCCGCAGGGACGGCTGGTCGTGGTCTGGGAGGAGCAGGCGCCGGTCAAGCGAGATGTGGTGATGAGTGTCTCAATCGATCGGGGAGCCACGTTTACCGCGCCGCAGAAAGTAAACGAGAAAAAAAGTCAGACCCCTGTGGTCGCGGTCAATGCCGAGGGGCTCTTCGCACTGGCCTGGATGGAACATGGCATGCCCGGTCACAAGATCGTGACGCAGACGCTGAGGATGCCGTTTGCCGACCTGGCGACGGGATCGAAATAGCGGGCTCGATAGGGGACTCATGACGTTCACCCTCAAAAGCGGACTTGTCCTGTCGGCTGCGCTCTGGCTGGCGGCAAGCGTCGCCTGGGCAGACGATCGACTGGCGGCGATGAAAATGTCGCGGGTGCCACAGGGGACCGTCGCCGTTCCGTTCGAGTTGAGGAGTCTGGACGGGCAGTCCATCCAACTCGCGGATCTGAAGGGGAAGGTCGTCCTGGTAAATTTCTGGGCCACCTGGTGCGGGCCCTGCAAGGAAGAAATGCCGGCTTTCGAACGGCTTCGGCAGAAGCTGGATCCCGAGCGGTTTGCCCTGCTCACGATCACGACCGATCTGCAGCAGGATGGCATCAGACATTTTCTGGCGAATCTGCAGGTGCAGCTTCCGGTCCTGTTCGACGAACAGCAGGACGTGTCACAGGCCTATCTAGTGCGTGCATTACCGACCACGGTGCTCATAGATCGACAGGGGGTGCTGGTGGGCCGAGCAGTCGGACCGCGTGAGTGGGACGCTCCGCAGGCCGTTCAGTTGCTGCAGGGTTTCATGCAATGAGTGACGGAAGAAAACCCTTCATCGGTCTGGCGGCCTTGCTGGCCGGGTCCTATCTGATCCTGTCCGTGTTGTCGTTGGCCTGCTCGGTCGAACATCTCCAATCGCAGACATCAGCTCATCACCATGGTGGGACCCTGTCCCATTCCGGTTTCTGTGCCTGGGCCTGTCAGGTCAATCCTACGTCTGATGCCGGGCCTTCCGCCCTGGTGCTCCACCCGCTGTCGATGGTCGCGCTCTTCGTCGAGACCAGCCACACGATTTTGACAGGCGGCACAGGATATCGTGCTGCCTCACGTGCGCCCCCCGTTCAGTCCTAATTCCATTCCATATTGCTAGGCGGGCCGGCTCCTTTTCTTGCCTTGGGCACAGGGACGAGAAGGGCCGGTTCTTGTGGTCGTGTGTCCGGTTTTGCCAGGAGGATGTGTATGCGGCTTCGTCATGATCTTTTTCCAATTCAAAAAATGGTGTGTTGCTGGGCGATCGTAATGGGGCTGACCAGCGCCGGGTCCCTCGCGCGTGCGCAAGAGGAGTCTCCCGCCGGTTCGGTCGTGGAACAAGGCGGGCGGGAGCGTGAATTGCGGGACCAGTTGCAAAGGATCCTGCGGGAACTGGATGAGTTGCATCAGCCGCAGCCGGGAGGTGCCGCGGTCGTGTCTCCTCAACCGGAAGTCGTACAGGAGACGCCGGAGGGGCAGGCTCCGGTGCCCGTCCCGCATTACGAACTGTCGGACGTCAGCATCGTCAGTGAACGGATCCAGCGGCGTCCCGAAGGGATCACCCTGTCCGCCACGGACCCGTCCGAAACCGAGTCCCAGCCAACCAGGACGCTCAAGGAATCCATGGAGTCGTTGCCCGGCGTCGTGCTCAGGCAGGCCAATGGCCCGCGAGACTTCAGTATCTCCATTCGCGGGTCGGGGGTGAAAACGACATTCGCCGTGCGGGATATCAAGATGTACGAGGACGGGTTCATTCAGACCCAGTCCGACGGCTTGTCGCGGCTGGACATCCATGATCCCTGGTTCATGCGCACGGTGGAGGTCCTTCGAGGCGCATCATCCTCGCTCTACGACAACTACGCCCTCGGGGGCATGGTCCATTTTCGCACCCGCCGCGGCAGTGACATCAACGGCTTCGAGTCGTTCTTCAACGGCGGATCGTACGGTTATCAGAAATATGCCTTTGCCGTAGGCCGGCAGTACAGCAACGTCGATGTGTCGCTCTTCGGGAGCCACGTTGTGGAGGACGGATTCATCCGCAATAGCAACTACAGCACGCAAACGATGAATTTTAACTTCCGGGTCAAGGTGGACGACAAGCAGAACCTCTATTTCAAGGCGATCACCAACTGGCTCGATAGCCGCGTGCCGACGCGTCTGACCATCAATCAATTCAATTCCGATCCCCGGCAGGCCGGCGGCATCAGCAACGCGACGAATGCCGTCTTGCTGGCGCAGCGCCGACTGGACCGGCGCAACATCATCGGCGGAATGTACGAGCGCCAGATCGATGCCAATACCGTCCTCACGATGGAAGCCGACTACGACGTGAAGGACATCAACCAGACCTTCACGCAGATCACCGACAACGTCAATCCGAACTACAAACATTACACCGATTTACGGCACGACGGGCGGCTGTTCGACATGCCGTTACGGAGTTATGTCGGCTTCTTCGTCAACCAGATGGAGCAGGAAGGGAACACCTTCAATAATCTGCAGGACTTCTTCGGCACGCGCGGGACCCTGGCGCAGAACAACCGTGGGACGATCAGAAACATCGGCGGGCGCTTCAGGGAGGAATTGGAATTCGTGCCCAAGTGGACCCTCGCCGCGGGCCTTGGTTTTGAGCAATCGCAACTGAGCGTGCAGACGATCAGCTACTCGGCCGGGGCCGTCAACGGCAGGGCGAATGCCGACCGGAGCTTCTCCAACTGGGCGCCGGAAGTGTCCATCACCTGGAAGCCGGCCGAAGGCTATCGGTATTGGACCCGCGCGTCAACCGGCTATGCAATCCCCGGGTTCAGCAACCTGCTGACCAATCCCTTTACCGGGCTGGCCGGCACGAACTTCGACCTGAAACCGCAAAAGAACCTGAACGTGGAACTTGGTACGGAATCGCGCCTGCATAAGACGCTGACGGTCCAATTAGTGGGATTCGTCACCTTCGTGAAGGATGAAATCATCAGCCAAGTGGTCTCGAACACCGGTGGCACCGCCGCCATCAATGCCGATTCCTCGCAATACCGCGGAGTCGAGCTGTTTTATGACTGGCGGCCCCTGGACGGGCTGCGCCTGTCCGGCGCCTACACCCACATCGACGCCCGCTACATCAATTTCAGCGACAAGTTTCTGTCGGGGGGCGTGCCGACGGCCTTCGTGCGGGACGGCAAGATGGTGCCGAACGTGCCGACCGACGTGCTCAATTTCAAGGAAGCCTACGACCATGCCGGGAGCGGCTGGGGCGGGTGGGTGGAAACCAATTATATGAACAGCTACTTCCTCAACAACAACAACACCGTGGGCATCCCCGCCTATTGGATCGTCAACGTCAATGTGCACAAGAACGTGGAGTTCCCGAACAACCGGTGGATCCGGTTTGCCAAGTTCTTCGCCGAGTTGGACAACATCGCCGACAAGAAGTACGCGGCGTCGGGCAACGTGGTTGCGGACAGCACCGCCGATGCGAACAAGACCCTGTTCTTTGCCGGTTACGGGCGCGCCTTCTATGCCGGTGTGACATTGGGACTGTTTTAACCTCAGTGCGCGCGCGGCACTCCATCTGCGAGCCGGGCGCACATGTACTCAAGGAGGAGATGGCCATGAACAAACAGCTCTTGCGGGTGGGAGAAGCGGCGGATGTGTTGGCCGTGAGCCGGTGGACGATCTATCGATGGGTTGAAGAAGGACGGCTGGAAGGAACCAAGATCGGGCGCGGCAGCTTGCGGGTGTTCCGGGCCTCGCTGGAGAAATTGGTGCAGAACAACAGAACTCAGGAATTGAAACTCACGACGTGACCGTGGTGCGGCAAAGGGAAATGATGAGACTCGTCGTAATTCTATGGGCCCTGGTTTTGTCCGGTTGTGCCGGCAGCCAGGGTGCCGGTCTGCATGGTGCGGAGCCGGACTCGCGCGCTGCGCAGCACGCGTTCGTCAACGGGCGTTGGTTTGACGGCAATGAGTTTCAAGCCGCCACCTGGTATGCGGTTCAGGGGCGTCTGACCCGCCAGCGGCCCGATGGCCCGGTGGGAACGGTTGACCTCTCCGGTCGATTTATCGTGCCCCCGTTCGGCGAGGCCCACAATCACAATGTCGAGGGCACGTGGAATGTGGACACCGTCGCGGAACGATATCTCCACGACGGAGTCTTCTACGTGAAAAATCCGAACAACGTACGGGAATTCGCCCTGCAGGTCCGGGGTCGCGTCAATGTGCCGGGAGGCATTGACGCGACCTTCGCCCATGCCGGCCTCACAGGGAAGGACGGGCATCCCATCGCGTTGTACGAAGATGTTCTGCGGGTGAGCCGCTATAGAGACGTCATCGGGCCGGGGTCCCGGGGATGGTTTGAAAATCGGGCCTATATCATCGTCGAGACCGACGCCGACGTGGACGAGAAATGGGCGTTGATCACAAGCGGTCAGCCGGACTTTCTCAAGGTGTACCTGGTTCGTTCCGAGGACGACGAAGCACATCGGCTCCCTGAGGGGTCGCCCGCCCGCAGGGGTCTGCATCCGCGCCTCGTGCCGCACATTGTCGGCAAAGCCCATGCGGCCGGTTTGCAGGTCACAGCGCATGTCGAAACGGCTGCCGACTTCCGCTCCGCGGTTCAGTCCGGCGTCGATGAAATTGCCCATGTGCCCGGATGGCTGGTGAAGAGCGCGGGTGATGTGGCACGCGCCCGTTTGACCGAAGCCGATGCCAGGTCGGCTCGCGAACGGAACGTCCGGGTGGTGACCACGACCGTGGCGGGACATGCGATGCCGACCGCCGATGCCCGACATTCCGATTCGCAGCATGAGGCGCCTGCGCCGCAGCATTCCGGACATGCTGAGCCGGCGCTGGACGAGTCGGCTGGAACAGTGCTGAAGGACAATCTTTCGCTGTTGCACCGAAGTGGGGTGCGGTTGGCGGTCGGGAGTGACCATGCGGACACGTCGCTGGCCGAGGCCCTGCACCTGCATTCGTTCGGGATTTTCGACAACCGCACGTTGCTGAAGATGTGGTGCGAGAGCACCCCCGCCGCCATTTTTCCAGGGCGAAAGATCGGGCGGTTCGAGGAAGGGTACGAAGCCAGTTTTCTGGCGCTTGCCGGTAATCCCCTCGATGATTTTAGCCAGGTGCGGAGCATCACGCATCGCGTGAAGCAGGGTCGGGTGCTGGACGGGCATTTCGCTTCTGCCGGAGACGCTGTTACACCCGCACCGCACGCGCACTAATACGGAATGTATCTCACGATCCTTTTTGACACCATGCATGTGGGCTCAAGGAGAACACGATGAAACGTTTACAGCATTGGGGAAGTATCTCGGTCTGCTGGGGGCTGATGTTGGTATGTGCGATGGACCTCTCTGCCTCCGTGGTCTTCGCGGTGGAGGAACCGTTAGAGCAGGACTCTCCCGTCGTCCTTGTGGAGCCGGTCGAGGTGCAGGGAAAACGGATCGAAAACATCGGGGACGTGAAAAAGGAACTGGCAAGGCGGCCGGGCAGCAACATCCTGATCGAAGAGAAACAAATTGCCGAGACGACAACCGTGAACCTTCAAGAAGTCTTGCAGTTCGCGCCCGGCGTGCGGTTCCAGTCCCGGTTCGGCGCGGATGAAGGCCAATTCCAGATCCGCGGCACCTCGTTACGCAATAATTTCCATCATCGCGGCATCAACATTCTGATCAACGGGATCTTCTTCGGCGATGCCGACGGGTTTTCCGATTTCGAATCGATCGACCTCATGGCCTACGAACGTATCGAAATCTACAAGGGGGCGAACGCGTTGCGTTATGGCGCGAACAGCATCGGCGGGGCAATCAATTTCGTGCCGCGGACCGGCTATAGTGCCTCGACCCTGCAGATGCGGATGCTCGGCGGGAGCTTCGGCCTGGTCAGCGGCCAGGTCTCCAGCGGAAAAGTCCTGGAACCGTTCAAGGTCGGCAGCATGAGCGCGACGATGGACTACTACATCAGCGTGTCCGGCAACCGGCAGGACGGGTATCAAGATAATAGCCAACAGGCTCGCGAGCGCGTCAACGCCAATATCGGCATTCAACTCGGTAACCATCAGGAGATCAGGGCCTATTTCCTTCAGGCGAACGTCGCCGAACGGATCCCCGGTTCCTTGACCAACGCGCAGCTGTTTCAGAACCCGCAGCAGGTAGGGGGACAAAGCCCTCCCGGCACCCCTCCGTTCTTTGCCTGCAACCTGAACAACCAAGTCTGTAAATACGGACGCTACTATAACCTGCAGCGGATCGGCATCGCCTACCACAACGAGTTCGCGCCCAACCAATACTTCGAGATCATTCCCTACTTCTCGAATCAGTATGTGGACCATCCGATTTTTCAGACCATCAGGCAGGAGAACAACAATGTCGGCGGCGAGTTCCGGTATGTGAATTCCAATACCCTGTTCGGAAAGAACAACTCCTTCGTAATGGGATTTCAGCCACGCTACGGCCATCAACGTCAGCAGCGGTTCGTGAACAACAACGGAAACATCGGGGCCCTGACGCAAAACTACACGGCCAAGACGACGTATTTCGGGGCCTACGCCGAAGACGCGTTCGATGCCACGAAGGATTTCACCATCGTGCTCGGCGGCCGCTGGGACTATACGGGACGCCAGGCGACGGTGGACAATTTCGGACCGGCCGGCAGTCCGTTCAATCCCACCACGCCGTCGACGCTGACCGGCACGAACCGGCCGCTGCAACATTTCGATGCGATCAATCCGAAAATCGGCTTTGTGTATCGCACCACCACGACCTCGCAGTTGTACTTTAATGCCAGCCGGGCCTATGAAGCGCCGCTTAATCTGGAGCTGCTCTCGTCGGTGAATGCGAACGGCACGCCGAACACAGGGTTCCTGAATCTGGACGCCCAGCGGGCCTGGCAGTTGGAGTTGGGCCACCGGGGGACCTCGGCCGACCGGCGCTACAACTGGGACGTCACGGTTTACAACCTCGAGATGCAGAAAGAGATCCTGGCGTCGATCATCAACAACCAGGGCACATTCCAAAATGCCAATGGGACGCGCCATACCGGGGTCGAGGCCGGCGGCGGCATGGTTGTGAAGAAGGGCCTGTTCGCGCAGGGCGGGGCAGGACGGGAAGACAGCCTGCAAACGCGCGTGGCCTATACCTGGTCGCGTTTCAAGTTCACCGATGATGTGCGGGCCGGCGGAGTTGCGGGGCCGAATGTGCTGATTGCCAAAGATGGCAATACCGTCGCCGGTGCGCCGGAGCATAGTCTGAACATGGAAGTTCGATACGATCACCCGGGCGGGTGGTGGGTCGCGCCGAATATTGAGTGGTCGCCGTCCGGATTTTATACGAACTATCAGAACACGGTCAAAAATCCGTCCTATGCGCTCGTCAATTTGCGGTCGGGATGGTACATCGACGAGCATTGGACGCTCTTTGCCGAGGGACGCAATTTGACGAACAAGACCTATGCAGGCGCGGTGGTGGTCAACGATCAATTCAATCGTTTTGCCAACCCGGGATTGGGCATCAGCGCCTTCGGCGGCGTGGAGTACAAGTTCTAACCGTCGGCTACGATTTCTATTGAGGACTCCCTCTGGGTCGGGCGCGTCCGATGGGCCGGGCCCGGGCTGCGCCTTGATTGGCGAGCCGGCTCGAGAGTGGGCGATCGCCGATTCAACATGTGATAAGTTATTTGGGTGCGGCAGCCTTCGATGGGGCCGCCCCGGTCACTTCGGGAACCAACCGCATCGGCTCATGAACGGATTGTTGACCATCCTACTGTTGCTGTGGAGCCTTGCACCGGCCCATGCGGAGTCAGGCACGCTGCCGCTCCCTGGCGAGGCCTTTGTCGCGCTTCCCCGTATCTCCTCCATTGAACTGTCCCCCTCCGGCAAACATCTCGCAGCAGTCAGGAACCGTGGCGGCAACACGGAACTCCTGACACAAACCGTAACAGGTGAGGATGCGCACGTCGCCGTCATCACCGACAATCGGGAATTTGTCATCACCTGGTTCCGGTGGGTGAATGACGAACGTCTGCTGGTCGGTACCAGATTTACGGACCCGGGGGCCGGGCTCGACTCGCAAGAAACACGGCTGTTATCGGTTAACCGGGACGGAACACAACAGAACCCCAATCTGTTCAAGCAGACTACCTTGTCCTCTATTTTTGGAAAGAAACATCTTCCTCAACTCCAGGATCGTCTCGTGGAAATTCTGCCGGGTGATCCCCGGCAGGTGCTGATCGCGCTCGACATGGAGCATCCCCTGTCGCCGGATGTGTACGCGGTGGATGTGTACTCCGGTGAGCGGCAACTGATACAGGCGAATCCGGGGGCAGAGCCAGGCCCCCGCACGGTGCTGCAGTGGATTGCCGATCGTACGGGACAGGTGCGGGTTGGAGTCGGCCAATTTCACACCACGGTTCGGGTCGTCTACCGGGCTCCGGACTCCATCATCTGGCGGGACCTGGCCGAATATGATCTCGCCAAGGAAACCGGCCTGATTCCCCTGGCCTTCGACGCCGACCCTGCCTGGCTCTATGTCCGGGATCAACACCGTGGCCGGGCCGCGATCTTTAAGATGAACCTCGCCGATCGGAGCGTTGACCGCATACTCGTGGCCTCGGATCCGAAGTTCGATCTCGCGGGAGAATTGGTCTACGCGCCTTGGAAGCGAAAGGTCGTCGGCGTGAGGTACGGCGAAGAAGACGCCCGGGTGTTGTTTTGGGACTTCGACGCGCAACGCCTCCAGGCCCGTATCGACCGGGCGATTCCGGGACGCGTCAACGTGATTCACAGCAGCAGTCACGACGGGCGCTTCCATATTGTGAAGTCGGGTGGTCCGGCCCAATCCCCGGACCATTACATCTTCGACGAGCGTGACGGTCGCATGACATTGCTCGGTAGATCCTACCCCGATCTTGATGAGGACGAGCTGCGGGTTCCGAAAGCGGTTACGATCGTGGCGCGCGACGGGAAAGAGTTGCATGCCTCGTTGACCGTTCCCAGGAATCGAAATCCCGAAAAGCTATCCCTCATCGTGTTTCCCCATGGAGGGCCGGCATCGCACGAGCGGGATGCGTTTAATTACTGGACCCAGTGGTTTGTGAGTCGGGGCTGGGCGGTGTTGCAGGTCGACTTCCGGGGATCCGAGGGGTACGGCGATGATTTTTTGCGGATCGGATTCCAGCGCTGGGGGCTGGAGATGCAGGACGATTTGACTGACAGTGCAGAGTGGGCGATTCATGCCGGCCACGCGAGCGCAGACCGGATGTGCGTGGTCGGGGCAGATTATGGCGGCTATGCGGCCCTCATGGGAGCGGCCCAAACACCGGAGTTGTACCGCTGTGTCGTGAGTGTCGGCGGGGTCACCGACCTGCTGCAGATTGTGGGCGACCAGCGCTGGTATCTGAACCAGAAGCTCCTGGTCGAGTCGAAGATTACCTCCTGGTGGAACGATCGCGAGCGATTGCGGGACACTTCACCCGTGTTTCAAGCGAAGGACATACGGACACCGCTTCTCCTGATCCATGGGGCCATGGACCGCATCGTGCCGGTCTCCCACGGACGCGCCATGGCCGAAGCGCTGAGGGACGCAAAGGTCACGACCTACCGCTATGTCGAACTTCCCCTGGCTGACCATGTCCTCAGTCGTGAGCAGGACCGCTTTCAGCTGTTTTCCGACCTGGAACAGTTCCTGAGTCAATACCTGAACTAAATCGCAGTTTCGAGCGCTTCTGTAGCATCCATGAGCAGGCGTCGGTAGACAGGTATTCTGAAACGGAGTATTGAGTAGGGAGTTTGAACGGTAGCCTCTCATGATTCAGCCATCACTCAAACAAACCTTGTCTCGCATCGCACTCGCCATGGCGGGGGTCTACTTCGTCCTGGCCATGACCACGGCCGGCTGCCTCCTGGCCCACGCTGTGGCATCGTCGGGCGGTCACCACCAGCACTCCGGCACTGAGTCCCATTCGCTGCTGTGTTCCTGGGCCTGCCAGGCGACGTCGGATGCCGGGCCGATCAGTTATGGACCTGCCTCGGTCATGCGGGTCGATCAATTCAATGAGACTTCACCGCCTGACTCCATCATCAGCAGTGGAATCTCCTCATCCCTCCATGCTCGTGCTCCGCCGGTCCTCGCGAGGGGATAGTTCGGGCGGAGCGCACGTCGCTAACAATTCGCGGGGACACTGAACACTGTCCCGTCACGGCAAATCTCCGGGCGGGAAGATGATCCGTCCCCTGATCCGCCACCTCCGGGCGTTCGGCCCGAGCTATCGACTTGAGACTGTGACCTGGTCGTCCGGGAGGACGCTGTCCTTCCTGTATCAGGGTGGAGCGGGTTGCTGTCAGAGAAGCACGCAATGATTGATGGGTCTATGAAACGATGAGACGATCACGACGGATCCTGGAGTTGTGCACCCTTCTCCAGGATCTGCCCTCCGGGGCGAGAGGGGCGGCCTCCCCCCTCACCCCGGCCCTTCGGGGAGAGGCGGCGCGATTCTGTCCATCGAGAGGTCACACAGGAAACCATATGATGCAACCTGGAAACAGCATGCGGAAGGAATCAGCTGGTCGGCCGGGTCGGAAGAGTGCGTTTGCAACGGTCTGTCTCTGTCTGGCGTTGTGCGTGGAATTCGAATGGCAGGGCACCGGCCGGGAGCTCTGGGCGGCGGAACAGGGCGGATGGTCGCTTCTGCTGGCCAACGGGACGCAGGCACGGGAGGAAGCGCGTTACGCCGAGGCCGAGCATCTGTTGGCACAGGCGCTGCGTGAAGCTGAGCAAGACGGGTCCGATTCCGGTCGGATCGCGACGGCTGCCAATAATCTGGGGCTGCTCTACCACGATCAAGGACGGCTCGCCGAGGCGCAGACCCTGTATGCGCGGGCCCTCGGCACCTGGGAAGCGCTCTATGGACCGGAGCATGAACAGGTCGCCGCAGCATTGAACAATCTGGCGGAAATCGCCCAGGCCGAGGGAGACTGGGTCAAGGCGGAGCCGTTGTATGAGCGGGTACTGGCAATCGAGCGTAACGTGTTGGGCGCGGCGCATCCCGACGTGGCGATCAGTCTCAACAACCTGGCCGAACTCTATCGGAAGCAAGGCCGTGATGCCGCGGCAGAATCCCTGTATCGCCTGGCGCTCACCCTCCTGGAGGAAGCCTACGGTGCCGAGCACCAGGAATTGGGAGCCGTGCTCAACAACCTGGCCGTTCTTTATAAAAGCCGGGGGTTATATGTGTGGGCGGAACCGCTGTATTTGCGGGCATTGGCGATACGCCGTGCTCGATTCGGTGACGAGCATCCTGTGGTTGTCACGAGCTTGAACAATCTTGGCTGCCTGTATCACGCGGAAGGTCTCTATGCTTCCGCCCAACGGTCGTTCGATCAGGCCCTGGCCGTTTCAGAACGGGTGTCCGGTCCTCAGACCTCCTTGACGGGGACGATTGTCGGCAATATGGGGCTGCTCGCGGATGAACAGGGTCTGTTTACCGAAGCCCAGCTCCTTTATCAGCGCGCGCTCGTGATCCAGCAACGGCAACTGGGACTCCACCATCCGCTGGTCGGGCTCTTGTTCGAGCGGTATGCGAGGGTGCTCGAGCGGGTGGGGCAACCGGTCGAGGCCGGGTTGTATGCCGCCCGGGCGGCATCGATTCGTGCCGGGTCGGGGGCACAGGCTTCGAGGAAGCAAGCCGCCGTCAACGAGGATCCGTCCGCGGGAGCATTTTCGCGATAACGCGTCCGGTAGCGCGGGTGGGAGGTGCCTGCGCCATGTACCTCCGATCGGCCTCCGGTGACGGCAGCTGCCGCGGGTTGCGGACTCTGCCCTTCCTCCGGACGACGGTATCGTACCAGTGATCGGTGGACGGAGCTCGATGGTTGGACTGCGCTGACCACGCAGTGAGCTCCGACGAGGGAAGCGTACACCCATGCGCTTCCCTCTCCCACCTTCCTTGGTTTCCTCGAATCAGCCTGGGTTCGTGAACACCGTGCCTGAAGCGTCACCGTAGAGCCGCGCCGGTCTCTGTCGCGGATTGATGCGATTCTGTAGCAAACATCGGCATCCGTGAGTGTCCGTCTGTAGACGGCGAAAGGTAACGCGGGTTATAAGTCCGGTTCCGAAAGGGGGCAGTCATGGGCGGGTTTGTTCTCGTTATGGTCTAAGTTCTGATATTGGCCGGCTGGTCGCCTGTCGGCGCCTCGGATGATTCGCTGGAACGGATTTTGCGCGCGCAAGCGTTCAATCGGGAGTTTGAATGATTCGATTCGTACTACGTGATGATCGAGGCAGATCGGCTGCAGGCCGACGGTTCGCGCGAGGTATTAGCGATTGCAAGCAGAAAATTTTCGGACAATACCAAACGTATGAAAGTGTTGTTCTTGATCCTCAATGATCATATTATCGGCGGCCAGGTTTTGAGGGTACCGGTCTCCCGCCTTGCCTGGCGTCGGATTTTCGTTCGTCCTTATCTCTTTAACCTGACAGGAGGTTCCGTATGCTGAGCAGAGTGGCAGTGATGGTTCTGGGAGTGGTGGGCGCGTTGTCAGTCGAAACGACGGCGTGGGCGCTGCAGGCCGGTGGCGTCGAGGTCGGCGACCTCGAGACCGGTTCAGTCGTAGGCCAGCCGTTCAAGGAGCTGGACGTGGACGTGCAGCTCTTTGCCGTCGATTTGGGAACCGTGAAAACCTGGTATCCTCCGACGACCGTGATCGATTTTAAGGTCAGGCCGGGTAAGCCTGTCTTGATCAAGATTACGAACACCACCTCGACGGAGCGGGGTTTCCAGATGACCGACAAACTGAATGAGGGTTCGCCGTTTGTGATGAAGGCTGAAGTGGTCCTGAAGCCCGGTGAAACCAGGTACATCGGGGTCCCGACAAGCGATCTGTTTTATGCCACCCAGGGCAACACGATTCTCTACCATGACCATCTCAATCCGAAACAGCCTGGCGGGAAGTTGATCATGTTGAAGTAGCGTCACGATCTCGCGAGGAGTCCAGTGCCCCGTTCATCGTTTCGGATGGACGGGGCACTGTCATTTTTGGCGAGGGGAGGCTCCGGTCTTCGATGCCTTACGGGAGAGGCGGCCTCGTCAAAATCTCCGGTGAGGCGGCGGCGTTCAGGGATCGGAGCGATTCTTACCAGTAGTAGGGAAAGGCACGCCCGTAGGGGCCCCAGAAGGAATAACCGAAGGGGCCATAGTATGGGTAGGGATAGGCGCGGTTTCTCCATTGGTGAGATTCTTGCGCGGGATTCCAGGTGTGAAGAGTTTTGATGTCGATGACGGGATAGGTGTAATCCGTTTCGTCGAGCGGCAGGACCATGGAGCCGGTCAGTTCGCCGGTGATAGTGACGAACGTGCCGTGGGGAACCGTCGCCGGGTCCAGGAACTCCCGCTGAATGGCGAGAAAGCGACCCTGGGATTTCATGAGGTCAAGGGTCGGTTGTTGCGACTCGTTGAGAGGGAGCTGGAGTACTTCGATGCGGGTGCCGTCTTTCATCCGCCGAGCCGTGAGCACCTGGCCTCCGAGCACGAGAGGTTGGCCTCTGAAGGAATCCGGGCTGGCCTTGATCTGCGCAAATGGCGGCGTCTGTGGCGCGTCCTGGATGGAATCGCGGACCTCGTTCGAAGCGCTACACCCCGCCAGGACCGCGGCAATCGAGAGCATCACAATCCGCTCTAGAAGTTTGGCACGCATCACGGGCATTATACCAGAGGCATAAAGTAGCGAGCATTGTTTATAATGCCGAGTAGACTGTCGAATGATATGGAGCGTAGAAAAGGAGTGCATCGTATGGTGAAGCGTCGTGGGTGGGGGCGAGGACTGGTTGGAACGATGGTGGTGACGGCCGCATTGGTGTTCGCAGGCTCAGTCTGGGCGGGCAAGGCCGAATTGAAGGGCAAATTCGAGATCCTTAAGGACGAGCTGTCGACGCATAAGCCGGGGAAGGTCCAGCTGATAGAATTTGCCGATTTCTATTGTCCCCATTGCCACCGGTTTGACCAGGAAGGTATCCCTCTTCTGGAAAAGGAATTCGGAAAAAAATTGGAAGTCACGATGGTCGGATACCCGGTCATGCCAGGAAAGTTGCCCACCGCGTTCGACATGTATGAACAGGCCAGAATCATGGGCAAGGGCGATGAGATGAAGCGGGTCTTGTTCCGGATCATTCACAAGGACAAGATCGGCATCATCGACCGGACGATCCGCGAATTGCTGATCCGCGACGTGGGGCTTGATCCGGTGAAGTTTGAAGAAGGGTTGGCCAGCGCCAAGCCGGCAAGGATTTTTGAGGAAGGCCGGAAATGGGGTGATCGGATCAAGGTGCAACAGACGCCCACCGTGTTATTGGATGGGAACATCAAGGTGGAGCAGATCGATCCTGACAATCTGAAGGTGGTCATCCAGAGCATTCTGGATGGCGATGTGAAGAAATAGCAGGTATCCATCGGGAGGCGCGGCGCCTCGCAACTTTATTTCCCGGGGCATGGCATGGCGATTGATCCGATCTGCGGGATGACGGTGGAGCCGGAGAGCGCGGCCGGTCGCTTCGACCACCACGATGAAGCGTACTACTTCTGCAGTACCCACTGCCTGGACCGCTTTCGTGCCGCGCCGGAGGAGTACGTGAAGAAGCCTGTCGGGACGCGCCGTCGACCGTTGCCGATGATGCAGCCGTCCGGCGATCCTCCCGTCCCTGTAGGCGAACTGGATCTGGTCTGTGGAATGACCGTGAAACCGTCCGAGGCGGCGGGGTCTCACACCCTTGAGAAGAAGACGTATTACTTCTGCTCCGAAGGGTGTCGTCAAAAGTTTCGTGCGGACCCCGCTCGATATCTTGCGCCGGGCAGCGCCGCGCCGGTCACGATGAAGGCGCCGTCGGGAGGAAAACCGCTTCCCATGTCCGCGGCGGCGCCCCCGGGCGGATCCGCTTCCGGCGCCATTGATCCTGTCTGCGGCATGACTGTGGATCCGGCCACGGCGGAGTCGTCCTACGTACACGACGGGCAGACGTATTATTTCTGCTGTCAGGGGTGCTTGACTACATTTCGCGCGGACCCGGGCCGGTACCTTGCTCCGGCCTCCGCCCGCGAAGAGCGCCCGGCAGCACCGGCCGCGCCCGGGACGAAATATGTCTGTCCCATGTGTCCTGAGGTTCTGGAGGACAAGCAGGTTCCCTGTCCCAAGTGCGGCATGGCGCTGGAACCGTCTTCCGTGGCACCGTTGCCGACCAGGACCGAATACGTCTGTCCTATGCATCCGGAAGTGATGCAGGCGGAGCCCGGCGCCTGCCCCAACTGCGGCATGGCCCTGGAGTCGAAGACGATCACGGTCGAGGATGAAGAGAATCCTGAATTAAGCGATATGGCCCGGCGGTTCTGGGTTGGGTTGCTCCCCGCGGCAGCGGTCTTTCTGCTGGCCATGTCTCCCATGCTTCCCGGTCACCCGATGCAGTATCTACTGTCGGAGAAGGCGTCGGCCTGGGCGCAGTTTCTGCTGAGTACTCCGGTTGTCCTGTGGGCCGGATGGCCGTTTTTTCAACGGGGCTGGGCGTCGCTCGTGCACCGCAGCCCGAACATGTTCACGCTCATTGCACTCGGCACCGGCACGGCCTATCTGTACAGCGTGGTCGCCACCCTGTTCCCGTCGTTGATTCCGCAATCGTTCCATCTGGCGAGCGGGGCGGTCCCGGTCTATTTCGAGGCCGCAGCCGTGATCACGGTGCTGGTCCTGCTTGGCCAGGTCTTGGAACTGCGGGCAAGAGGTCGCACGACCGGCGCCATCCGGGCCCTCCTGGGATTGGTGCCCAAGACTGCGCGACTGCTGCATGACGACGGCCGGGAGGAGGATGTGCCGCTTGATCAGGTGCGGGTGGGCAATCGCCTGCGCGTGCGGCCTGGCGAGAAGGTGCCGGTCGACGGGCTCATCCTGGAAGGGACGACTTCCGTCGACGAGTCGATGGTGACCGGCGAGTCCATGCCGGTAGAGAAGGCCGCAGGCGGCCGTGTGACGGGCGGCACCATCAACGGGTCAGGTGGTCTTGTGATACAGGCCGACCGTATCGGCGCGGACACGTTGCTGGCGCATATCGTTCAACTGGTTGCCGACGCCCAGCGCAGCCGCGCGCCCATTCAACGGACGGCGGATGTGGTGGCCGGCTATTTTGTTCCCATCGTCGTGGGCGTGGCGATCGTGACCGGATTGATCTGGGCGTGGTTGGGTCCGGAACCCCGGCTGGCGCATGCCCTGCTGAATGCCGTCGCGGTGCTGATCATCGCCTGCCCCTGCGCGCTGGGTTTGGCGACGCCGATGTCGATCATGGTCGGCACGGGGCGCGGTGCGGCGGCAGGTGTGTTGTTCAAACAAGCCGATGCGCTGGAGACCATTGAGAAGATCGATACGCTTGTCTTCGATAAGACCGGCACCCTGACGGAGGGAAAGCCGAAGCTCCGCGTGGTGAGCGCATTGGCCCCCTTTTCAGAAATGGATGTACTGCGGCTTGCGGCATCGGTCGAGAGGGGCAGCGAACATCCGCTGGCCGGCGCGATTGTGTCCGGAGCCGAGGCGCGCGGCGCCTCGCTGGAGCCGGCGTCAGATTTCACCTCGAAGACGGGAAAAGGCGTGCTGGCCACGGTCGGAAATCGACGCGTGGCGGTGGGAACGGTTGATCTTTTGCGTGAGCTCCGCATGGATGACGAGGCGGCTCTCGCCGAGATGGAAACGAATGCCGGGTTGATGCGGCAGACCGGGCAGACCGTGATGTTCGTCGCGGTCGACGCCCGTCCCGCGGGATTGCTGGGCGTCGCCGATCCGATCAAGGAATCCACGCCGGACGCGCTGCGCTACTTGAAGCAGGACGGTCTCAGGCTGGTGATGGTGACCGGCGACCATGCCGCCACGGCCGGGGCGGTGGCGAAGGAGTTGGGGTTAGATGAGGTCATGGCCGGAGTCAAGCCCGAAGACAAAAGCCGGATCGTCCGGGAGCTTCAGCAGCAGGGTCGAGTGGTGGCGATGGCCGGCGATGGAGTCAATGATGCGCCGGCGCTCGCGCAGGCTGATGTGGGGATTGCCATGGGGACTGGAACCGATGTGGCGATGCAGAATGCCGGTGTCACGTTGGTCAAGGGAGATTTACGCGGCATCGCCAGGGCGCGTCGTTTGAGCAAGGCCACGATGCGCAATATCCGTCAGAATCTCTTTTTCGCCTTTGTGTACAATATGGTGGGCGTGCCGGTTGCGGCCGGTCTGCTCTATCCTTTCTTCGGAATCCTCCTCAGCCCTATGCTGGCCAGCGCCGCGATGACCTTTAGTTCCCTGTCCGTCATCTCCAATGCCTTGCGTCTCCGGCATGCTGATATATGAGTTCTGAGTGTGTGCCCTCTCCACGCATGATAGGCTGGGGCCTGCCGTTTCGAAGGATGTGCAACGCCATGTCGTTTCCCCTCTGTCGCCCGTTCGTTGTGATTGCCGCGCTGTGCGGTGCGTTGTTTGGATCTTATGCTGTGGGGCCGGTGGCTGAAGCCGGTTCCGGCTCGTTACCGCTGCGTCCAACGCCGGTCAACACGATTGCTGACCTGCAGACGCAGGTGCGCACCACGGCGGCCAAAGTCATCCCCGCCGTCGTCAGTATTGCCTCCACGGTCATGGTGCACGATCAAACCTTCAGCGATGAAGGCCTTCCGTTCGGCATGCTCAAAGACGCGCCGCCTCGCCGGCAATACGGTCAAGGATCCGGCGTGATCGTGTCGTCGGATGGTTATATCATCACCAATAATCATGTGGTGGGGGATGCGGGAAACGTGGAAGTCATTTTGGCGGATCGCCGGCAATTCAAGGGCCGCGTCGTGGCGACGGATCCCAAAACCGACGTGGCGGTCGTCAAAATCAACTCCACGGGGCTTCCTACCGCGGCCTGGGGTGATTCGAGCGCCCTCGCGGTCGGCGATTTCGTACTGGCGATCGGGAACCCGTTGGGATTGAGTCGCACGGTGACGTTCGGCATTGTCAGCGCGGTCGGTCGCGCGGACGTCGGCGTGGCCGACGTGGAGGATTTCATTCAAACCGATGCGCCGATCAATCCCGGGAATTCCGGCGGCGCATTGGTGAACATCAACGGTGAGGTCGTCGGGATCAATACCGCCATCGCGAGTCCGACCGGCGGCAGCGTCGGGGTGGGATTCGCGATTCCCAGCAATATGGCGCGAACTGCCATGCAAAGTCTCATCAAGACCGGCCGCGTGGTGCGGGGGTTCCTGGGCGCCTCGACGCAGGATGTCACGCCGCTCCTGGCCAAGATCTTTCATTTGCCTGATGTCAAAGGTTCGATCGTGACTGACCTCCAGTCCAAAGGGTCGGCTGAGCGGGCCGGGTTGAAGCGCGGTGACGTGGTCGTGCGTTTCGACGGGCGTGACGTCATGGACAGCGGCCATTTGCGCAACCTGATGGCGGCGGCAGTCATCGGCAGCAAACACCGGATCGAGCTGATCCGTGATGCCAGGCTCATGCAGACCGAACTCATCGTGCAGGAGGCTCCCCGGGAGCGGGTCAGAAAGAGTCAGTCGGCAGATACCGCGAGCCTGACGACGAATCCATTGGCCGGCGTGATCGTCGACGATGTGACCCCGGCACTGGCGCGGCAGTTGGATTTGGCTGTCGATTTCGGACTGGTCGTGACGGATATCGAAGAAGGAAGTTTGGCCGAGGTGTCCGGTCTTCAGCCCGGCGACCTCATTGTGGAACTCAATCGCCAGCCGATCCCGAATTTCGCCACCTTTCAACGGCTCGCCGAAACGTTCCGTTCCACCGATCTCGCGCTCCTCCTCATTAACCGCCAGGGCAATCTCCTCTATATCCCGATCCAAGCCGAATAGATTCCGGTCACACGCTCCATGCAGGCGTCGTGATTCTTCGGTTGACGCCCGGCGTTCGCGGTGTTACGTTTTTAAAAATCGTAACACTGGTGATGGTCATGAAAAAGCTTGTCCGCTTCGGGGTCTCACTCGATCAGCATCTGCTCATGGACTTCGATCGACTGATCGAGCGCCGTAGATATACCAGTCGGTCCGAGGCGATTCGCGATCTCATCAGGGATAATCTTGTGGGTCAGGAGTGGGACGAGAACAAAGAGACGGTGGGCACGATTACCTTTGTCTATGATCATCACGTCCCGGATCTGACGCGAAAGCTCACCCACATTCAGCACGACTTCCAAGGTCACATCATGGCCGGGATGCATGTCCATCTTGACCATGACCATTGCCTGGAGGTTCTGGTGGCGCGAGGCAAGGGGGGCGCCATCCGGAAGGTGGCCGACGCATTGCTCAGCGTCAAGGGTGTCAAGCATGGAAAGTTGACCATGAGCACGACCGGCAAGGGACTGGGCCTCTGATGCCGATCTGTGGCGGCGGTGGCCTGATCGGCGGATAGCCAAAGGGGCGGTGTGGCGTTGCGGATGGGGCGCAGGAGGTCCTTGGCCGGAGAATCAATCGAATCCCTGCCAAAGCGCTGGCGAGGGCCATCGAAACTTGCACTCAAACCCGCCCGGCCGGTGGGGGATCGGCCTTTTCTGAGCGCCGGTATGCACGTGGGTTTCTTGAGTCCTCCGATGTCCGGTTCCCTAGTTGGGAACGTCACTGCCATTGTTGTGCAGGCGTTGCTCGAATCTGCCGCGATAAGTTGTTCTTCCCGTCGGCGTCGGGGGATGAGTGCTCCAGGCGTCGAGTGACCATGCCGCTTAGCGCATTGCGTCTCTTCTGAGGCAATCGCCTGAGTGCCACCGCGGGTTTCTCACGTTCACGACATTCGGATCGCGAGGTCCTGAACCGGCCGAATCGGGGCGCCTGTCCGCTCTCATGAGCGCCCCGTCCCTGCATGCGATTTGAATCGGAGTGGTTATGCGACGGTTGGCACGTATCCTAAGTCTGACAGTGCCCATGGTTCTTTCCGGTCTGACAGTCTTCGCCCATGACCCGGACCTGCTCGATATCGAGGTTCCGGAAGTAACCATAGAGGCAAAGCGTCCCATTGCCGCCTCGTCCCAGCAGTTCATCCCCGACAAAGAATACGTGATGCAACCGCAAGGGCGACCCGCGCAGGTTCTCCGTCTGATTCCAGGGCTGGTCACGGTGGAACATTCCGGAGGGGCGGGGAAAGCGGATCAATATTTCCTGCGCGGGTTCGATGCGGACCACGGTACGGATGTCGCCTTCTTCGCCGATGGCATGCCGATCAATTTACGGTCGCATGCGCATGGTCAGGGATATGCCGACTTGAACTTCATCATCCCGGAAACCATTGAAGGAGTGGATGCCTACAAGGGGGCCTATCACGTCGAGTTCGGAGACTTCTCGACGGCCGGAGCGGTCAATTTCAGGACCAGGGACGCGGTTCGCGAAGGCATCGTGCAGGCGGCCGGCGGGCAGTTCGATACGCACCGGTATCTGCTGATGCTGTCTCCCACGAAGGACAAGGTTCGGACGCTCGTTGCGGCGGAAGGCTACTACACCAACGGGCCGTTTCAGAACGACAATCGTTATGTTCGGGCGAATCTGTTGGGGAAGGCGACGGTGAATCCGACGGTCCGGTCTGAATTGAGCCTGACCGGAACCTTTCAGAAATCGCAGTGGAACGCCTCGGGCGAAATTCCCTTACGGGCGGTGCAGGACGGCTCCCTCAATCGATTCGGCGCGATCGATCCGTCCGAAGGGGGGAACACGCTGCGTTCGACCCTGCGCCTCAATTACCATTATGACACGCCAACCGGCGGTCACTGGTTCGCGAATGTGTACGGGCAGTATTACCGATTCGATCTGTTCACGAACTTCACATTGTTTCTCGACGACCCTGTCAATGGCGATGGGATTCAACAATCCGACCGGCGGGTCATGTACGGTGGAGATCTCGGTTATCGACAGGCCCTTCACGCTCTGGACATGGACAGCGTGGTCACGGTCGGCCTGCAGTCGCGGGTGGACGATATTCATGCGCGTCTGGGCACGCAAACCAGACGCAATCCACTGGGAACGACGATCAATAGCACAATTTTCGAAGCCTCCTATTCGCCGTTTGTAAAATTGGAGGTGCAACCGGCCTCATGGCTGCGATTGACCGGCGGAGTGCGAAGTGAGCTGTTCACATTCGATGTGCGTAATCGCTGCCCTGATTGCGCCGAACAGCCGGCCGGACACACCAGCAGCGGACTCGTGCTCCCCAAGGCCAATATGATTCTTGGACCCTGGTTCCGCACGGAGATGTTTGTAAACTATGGCGAGGGTTTCCACAGTAATGATGCGCGGTCAGCCGTGACGCCCGGCTCCGCTTCCCTTGCGCGTGCCAAAACCTACGAGGTGGGGCTTCGATCCAAACCCTGGGGACCAGAGGGATTGGAACTGATCGCCACCTTGTGGGCGATTGATCTCAAATCAGAGTTGCTGTTCATTGGGGACGCGGGCACGACGGACATCCGCGGGGCGACACGACGGCGTGGCGTGGAAGTAACCGCACGCGGCCAGATTGCGGGTCCTCTTTATTTTAACGGCAGTATGACCTGGTCGCAGGCGGAATTTGTCAACGGCGATGCGGTTCCCCTGGCGCCGGAACTGACCGGTTATGGCGCGCTCATTGTGCGATGGCCGGAAGGCCTGACCTCTCAGCTGCAGGCGACCTATATGGGAGTCCGGCCCCTGGTGGAGGATCGCAGCATCAAGTCGCCTGCCTGGGTGACTCTTGACCTGTCCGAGCGTTATCACATTCCGGTTAAACTGGCGCATGGCCGCCTGGAAGGGTTTCTGTTTGTGCAAAACCTGTTCAACACCAAGTGGGAGCAGGCGGTCTTTGCATTCGAGTCGAGGCTGAGAACCGAAGCAGGGGGTGTGACGGATATCCACTTCGTGCCGGGCAATCCACGGATGGTCATGGGAGGCGTCGCGTGGTATTTTTAGCAGGACGCTGTCAGAACTGGTTGATCTCCCTTGGTAACCGGGAGACACAAGGCTACGACGGTCGCGAAAGGGATCAAATTCCCGGCGGGCCCAACGTTGCCCGGTGCGTGGAATAGCGGTGTTTCGAAATGAGTGAACTCAGAGCTCGTAGGTTGGACCGTGCCTACTTCGCCCGGCCCACCCTCGATGTCGCGCGGTCGTTAATCGGCAAGTACCTGGTTCGCGAGCAGGACCAGGGTGTCGTCGCGGGTCGGATTGTGGAGGTCGAGGCCTACATCGGCCCGGAGGACAAGGCCTGCCATGCGTCGAAAGGCCGCACAGGTCGGACGGAGGTGTTGTTCGGTCCGCCCGGACATGCCTATGTGTATCTCTGCTACGGGATGCATGAAATGTTGAACGTCGTGACCGAGCAGGATGGATATCCGGCTGCCATCCTTGTGCGGGCGGTGGAGTGTGACGGGAGGCTCATCGACGGACCGGGCCGGCTGACCCGCATGTTCGGCATTGATCGCCGGTTGAATCGTTGTGACCTCACGGCCGGGGAAGCCCTCTGGTTCGAGGATCGCGGGGAGTTGCTGCCGCAGGGCGCATTGAAAACCTATCCGAGGATCGGGGTCGAATACGCAGGAGAATGGGCGAAGAAACCCTGGCGATTTCGACTGCATCTGGAGACGGGTCAGGTCAAAAGAAGCGTAAGGACAGCCAGGCGCCAAAAATAAACGGGGCCGCCGTCCTGAGACGGCGGCCCCGTGTGTGATGCGTCAGGAGGGGAACCTAGTCGATCTTCCGATCGCCGGTGATCTTCGTGGCCGAGGTCACAGGTGGCTCAATCTTGATTTGCGGTCCCTGCACGTTCGGCAACCGTCCGGCACCCTGGCTCTGAGTGATCCGCGCATTGTCGGTCTTGACCAAATTCTGCTCGGCATGTTTGGTGGAATTAGCGGATTTCATCAACGTGGAATCGCCGTGGGCGTCCTTCTGTCCCGGGTCATTGGCCGTCGGCTGTCCATTCACGGGGCTGCCGTCATTCTTCATCGGATAGCCTTCATGCTTCGGCAACAGCGCCGGATTTGCGGAGGCCATCGAAACCATAAACAATACGCCTGCAAGGGTCGCCACGGTGCCGATCACGAATTTCATACCCCTACTCCTTTGAAAGAATGTGAAAGTATGCTGGTCGATGATAATCGATTAGGAGCCTAAAGAGTGCCGGAATCTTAACTATCCGGAGAAGCGGTGTCAAGGACAAAGGGGGAAAGGCGTGGTGACCTGTAATCAGGCTCTTCGCTCGAGCATTTTGCGGTCTCAAAAGGCCCCCCCTAGGATGGAGTGTGCCGAGAATGGGCCTCCCGGGCCCGCATGGAAGGAATCCGGAACAGCCTCGTCTGGCTGCAGCAGAGTGGCCATGCCGGTCGTGGTCCGGATAGGCCGTGAAGAAAACTCTGGCGCTCGTGCAAGGACTGCAGTCTGAAGCCGGTCAGTTCGTGCGCCGGTGCGAACGAGGGTTCAGGCTGATGCCGTGGGACGACGAGGTGGGCGGCGACCGCGTCCTCGATAACGATGCGCGGGGCCGCGACTCACACCTGGCAGGCGGATGGTGACGGTTGTTCCTTCGCCTGGTGTTCCCGAAATGCCGATGCTGCCCTGATGCTCCTCGACAATTTTTTTGACCGTGGCGAGGCCCAGGCCGGTGCCGGATCGTTTCGTCGTAAAGAAGGGCTCGAAGACCTTGTCCACATGCTCCGGAGGAATCGGGGCTCCGTTGTTCTTGATCAGAATCTGGACTTCCAGGTGGCGTGCCGCCCGCTGGTTGCTCATCGCAATGGTCAGAATGCCGCCCGGTGTCATTGCCTCGATCGCATTTTTGAAAATGCTGAGGAAGACCTGCTGCATCTTGGCTTCGTCCGCTCGAACGGGGGCCAGCAGGCCGGCGTATTCCTTGACCACCTGAATGCGTGTGGCTTCCAATTCCGTCGCCACTACCGTAAGGGCGTTTTCGACCATTTCAGGGACCCGGCAGAGCCGGCGAGTCAGATCGAGGGGTTTGGCGAAGTCGAGAATCTCATTGAGAATCGCTTCAATGCGGATCAGATCTCGCATGGCGTTCTCAACCCTGGTCTGGGGATCGAAATCGAGAATTCCTTCCGCCGTGACTTCTTCCAGCTGGGCTCGAATCGAGGCCAACGGCTCGCGGACTTCGGTGGCGAGGAAGGCGCTGAACTCTCCGACGGCAGCCTGCCGTTCCTGTTTTCTGATAACCGGTTCCGCTGAGATGAGCGGCGCGGCACCCGGTTCGGCGCCCGGCGTTCCTTCAGCCTTTGCGGCGCTTGTTGCCGCTGGCGGAGCGGCCTGTAGCAATTCCACCAGCTTCAGGTTGATGGGTTCCAACTGGCGGGCGTCAGATACGGCGAAGCGGTCAGCTTCTTTCGATGCCAAGGTGATGGTGCCACCGACCTGGCCGCGCAAGAAGAACGGGAGAACGAGCGACGACTCAAACCGGTCCTTGTAGAGGTGTTTGTGATCGAGGAAGCGACCCTGTGTCGAAGCGAGATCGTGATCGACGCGGGGTTTCCTGTGCCTGACCACCCATCCGGCGGCGGAGGCATCGAGCGCCAGCCGCTGACCCGCCTTGAGATCCTTCTTTTGATCCTTCGGGTCTGTTTTCTGCTCTCCCGCGATGCCGAGCACTTCAACATTGCCGGCCAGAGGATCGTAGGCCCCGATCCAGGCCCGATCAAAAGGGAGGGTCTGCCCAAGCTCGTTGAGGAGCAGGACGATTTTCTCCTGAATCTCAGGCGTCGCATGGGAGGTAGGCGCCGCATAGACGTCCGCCGGCGCGGCTACCGGAACCGGCTCCGCCACCACTAGAGGACGGCTGAGAATGACGTTCATGTCGAATAGGCTGTCCCGTTCGAGGGCTTTGGTAATATCGTCGCCGGCTTGCTCCAGCATGACCTTGTCTTTTTTGGCATAGGCGGCATTGTCCTTCCGGCCGATCACCAAAAAGCCGTAGGTTCGCTGGCGAAGCCGCAGCGGCATGCCGAGGAGCGATTTTGCGCCGGGCGTCACCAGGCGGAGTCGCATCGTGCGCGAGGCATCCGCGTCACTGGCGGCCGGCACGGTTGTCAGCACCTTTTGTGAGGAAAGAGTGCGGACAATCGATTGCACGTCGCGGGGTGTAAATCCGCGATGCACCTGCGTCGTGAGCGGTCCCTGTTCCTGGTGAAAAATCGCGACCAATGCGGCATCGGCCGGCAATCCGTTGAGCACGGAGGTCAGGGTGCGTTGCAGATGGGTTTCGGCCGCGGCTTTACTTTGTTCGACTGAAGGACTCATCGACCTCAATGCAGAATGCTACCGACCTGGCAGGGGGTCATCGGTTGTGCGCCGATGCCTGTGGACTCTGAAGAGTCATGACCCGCAGCCCGTTCGAAACATGGTGCCCGTTATAGGTTGTGCGCTCTCCGCGGTGAAAGTCGAGCGTCGAGGCGCATTGTAGCAGCCGAATCCCGGTAACTCAAGAAATGCCGCATTGAGCCAGGATCTTTTTCGGAGCGGGTTGCTTAGTCGGGATTGATGATGGTCGGGGGGCGTTGAGACCGGTCGATCGTGCCGGGGCGAGTTTGCTCGACGGCCAGGATCATGTTCAGCAGGGCGCTGACCACGCTGATGACGAGGGCGCCCCAGAAGGAGGCCCCGAATCCGGCCACATTGAAGCCCTTCACAAGGGCGGCCGTCAGTTGGAGCAGCAGCGCGTTGATGACTACCATGAACAGGCCGAGCGAGACGACGATCAAGGGGAGTGACAGCAAATAGAGCAGTGGACGGATCAGTGTGTTCAGCAGGGTGAGCACGAGTACAGCCGCCACGCCGGAACCGAGGCTATTCGATTCGATGCCGGGCACGACCGTCAGCGCCAAAAAGACGGCGATCCCCATGATGAGCACGCGCATCACGATGGGGCGGAGGCCGGGACCCGCCGTAGTCTGTTGCATATGCTGGATGCGAAAGACAGGCATGGCTGGCTATTGAGCGGCCTTCGGTTTGGAATCCGAATAGTGGACTTCGGTGGCGATCAGCCCCTTGGCATCTTTTTCGGCTTCCACGACCACGCGATCCCCCACCTGAGGGGGACTCTTCGGTCTGCGAAGATTCCTTACCTTATACGTGGTTTTGTCCGTGAGTCGTACCGACACCGACTGGCCCTTGGGCGTTTTTATTTCCATGTGAGTCGCATCAATGACGGTGACGACGCCGAGCACATGCTGGCCGCTGCCATGGGCAGCCACCCATATCGGCGTACACATCAGAGTCAGCGCCACTACAATGAGTCGAAGGAATGTCACGGCCGTGTCCTTTCGTTGGGGCATGTTCAGTGCTGATGGGCTCCTGCCGTTCCCGTGGCAGCATCGTCTCCCTGGAGGAATTGTTCGAACAATGCTTCTTCCTCCAGTTCTTGTTTCGTTTTGGGATTCAATGCCTTCATCGTCACCAACTCTTCCTCAGTCAGGCTCGGTAGATGGCGAATGAAATGGACCAGTTGCCAGCTGGTGCTGTCTTTCACCGGATCGCCGGTGCCCCAGGCTGGCATGCCGGTGAAGCGAATGCCGTTCTGGATGATGAAAAACAATTCTCCGTCGGACATGTTCTGCGTGTCAGCAAGACGCAAATCCGGAGATTTTGGATACATGTTCTTGCCGATGGCGGTCTGCCCGCTGCCATTATTGGCATGACAGCCGGCACAATGGTCGGCAAAGTGCGCCAGCCCTTCCTTGAGCAGCTCATCGGTCAGGGGAAGCGGATTACGCAGCCGCCGGTTTTCGATCGGGATGGCGAGATGCCGGAGCTGTCGGGCGATGAGGATTTCCAATTCGTTCGGTTCGGCCTTGGCGCTGAATCCGGTGGTGTAGGACTGGTACCCGAACCATCCCAACAGCGCCAGGGAGGCGAGAACGCCGACAACGAGGATCCCGCAGATCTTTTTCACCGGTCACACACCTCTCTCCTGGGTCACAACGCCCTTCTACAATATACAGACTCATCCGAATGAATGCCAATCAGTCCGGAGACGAGCGTCCAACAGGGTGATGTCACTAAGTAGAGGACGCAGGGGGCGTGAGCAGGCGGACTGCGACCAGGGCCGTGACAGGTACATACATCAGCAGACCCGTCGTCCCCTGCAGCAGTTCACCGATCCAGAAGGTAACGCCGAGGTTAAATGCAAGCACCCCATAATAGAGACCGCCTCCCAGCAGGAGGCGATGGGTGCTTGAAGGACGGTGCTCCGGAAGGGGAGCACGGAGCCTCCGGTCGAGAGGAAAATAGATCAGCAGGGAGATCAGTCCGACGACTGCCCACCCGGCGTAATTCGCCATCGGAACCCCAAAATGTACGCCGGGATCCGGATAATAATAAATTTTCCCCAGGAACCATCGATCGCCCCGCAAGGCGACCGGATCGATCACCATATCGATGAAGGCGAAGAACAGCACGGTGAGCGTCAGGACCTGCCAGGACGTGCGGAGCGGCAGATCGAATTCCAATTCCACCAGCCGGGGAGGGGACGAAGCGGTGGACCAGGGGCGGATCGGCAACAGGCACAGGAGGGCCAGGCAATAACTGGCAAACAGCAGGAACGAAAATGAAATCGAGTCCATGAAGGGAATGTTGGACAGGTACAACTCCTGCCCCATCGTGGATCCATTATAAAAATACCAACCGAACGGAATCCCGTTCCGCGTGCTCGAAAATTCACACAGGAAGGCGGTGCCCCAACTGATGAGCCAGAAGCGCCAGGTCCGCGGCCAGCCGATCAGCTGGACGGCGGCAAATAAAAAGGCCCCCAGGAAGATGAAGACGTAGGGCCGAAAGGCGATGGTCTTTAGAAAGAGAACGAAGAATTCCATCGAGGCTCACTGTCCGCTGATCGATGAGCGATAGACCCGTCGAGGCAGGCGGTGACTGATCATTCGCGATACGGCATCCTGCATGGGTAATGTCATGCGTAGCCGTGATTGCGGAACCACCGCACCGCCTTTTCGAGCGCGGTCTCGACCGGTGTTTGGGGCAGGCCGAGTTCTCTGATGGCTTTGCTGCAGTCGTAGTGCATCTTGTATTTGGCCATCCGGACCCCTTCAAGCGGAATTCGTGGCGGGATGCCGGTCAGGTTCGAGACCCAGTGATTGGCATAGGCCAGCGGCAGAATAGCGACGCGCGGCAGCTTGATGGTGGGGGCTTTGACGCCGGTGAGACGGCTCAAGATCTGAAAGACGTCATTCAGCAAAAGATTGGTATTCCCAAGGATATACCGCTCCCCCACGCGCCCCTTCTCCATGGCTAACAGGTGCCCCTGGGCGACATCGTCCACGTCGATCAGATTCATGCCGGTTTCGATATAGGCGGGCATCCGGCCTTTCATGAAATCCAGGATGATGTGGCCGGTGGGCGTGGGTTTTACGTCCGCCTCTCCGACCGGTGCGCTGGGATTTACGATGACGACCGGGAATCCTGCTCGCGCCAGTTTCAGCACTTCCTGCTCGGCCAGGTATTTCGACCGTTTGTAGTGACCGGCCATCTGATCCAGTGAGACAGGTGTCTCTTCCGTCCCCAGCCCGCCGCCCGCCGGGAGCCCGATCGCGCCGATGGTGCTGCAATAGACGGTACGGTCGATGCCGACTTCGCGAGCGGTTTCCAGCAGCGTGCGCGTGCCGGTCACGTTGATGTCGTAGAAAATGGAAGGATCTTTCGCCCAGAGGGCGTAATGCGCGGCGACATGGTACAGGTGCCGGCAGCCGGCCAGGGCGCGACGGAGCGACTCGGCATCGCGTAGGTCTCCGATGACCTGGTCGACCGGGAGCCCGGCGAGGTTCTGGAGGTCCGCGCCGTTTCTGGACAGCACCCGTACCTCAACGCCGGCTTTGACCAAGGCGCGGGCCACCGCACCACCGACAAATCCGGTTGCTCCGGTTACGAGGGCTTTCATCGGTGAGACCCTGGAAGACATGAGGCGTGACAGCCGGCACGATTGTATTGCCTGACGGGACGACGGTGAAAGTGAGCGATTAAGCGCGTCACGAGATATGCTTCACGAAGGACGGTTAGTTCTTCCGCGAGGTGATGTAGCGAGCCAGTGCGCGGAGGGGATCGGCTTTGGCACCGAAGGAAGCGAGACGGTCGTTGGCGCGAGTGACGCAGTCCTCGGCCAATTGTTTCGCCCCGTCCACGCCGTAAAACGTGGGATAGGTTTTTTTGCCCCGTTGCGCGTCGGTATTGGGGTTTTTCCCGAGTTCCTCGCGCGTGCCGGTCACGTTCAGGACGTCGTCGGCAATCTGGAAGGCCAAGCCGATGTTTTCGGCGTAGACCGTCAAATCCTCGAGTTGTGCGGGAGTCGCCCCGGCGGTAATCGCGCCCATCCGGACGGCCGCCCTGATGAGCATGCCGGTCTTGTGTTTGTGGATGGACTGCAGGGTCGTCAGATCGATGTCCTTGTTTTCCGCTTGAATGTCCAACACCTGCCCGCCGACCATTCCGACATTGCCCGACCCCAGGGTCAGTTCGCGGACCAGCCGAACCTGGCGGACCGCGTCGAGACCAGGAGCGCCATTCGAGCTCGTGCAGAGTTCAAAGGCCATAGTCAGGAGGGCATCGCCGGCTAAAATGGCCATGGCCTCGCCGTAGACCTTGTGATTGGTCGGTTTCCCCCGGCGGAAATCGTCATTGTCCATTGCGGGGAGATCGTCGTGAATGAGGGAATAGGTATGAATCAATTCCAGGGAAGAGGCGACCGGGAGCACGGCTTCACCCGGTTCGCCGACTGCTTCCGCTGCGGCGATCGCCAGAATGGGGCGTATCCGTTTCCCGCCGGCAAACAGGCTGTACCGCATGCTTTCATGCAGGGTCGTCGGCATGGTCTCGGCCGAGGGAATGACCGACTGTAGATAGCGGTCCACATGCTCGCGTTTTCGTTCGAGATACTGGCGGATATCCATGCCGGTCGGGGTGAGCTGACTCGTGGGACTCATGCTGAATTCGTTCGAACGCCGTGGCTCTCCATGTGCGCGAGAGAGTAGCAAAGGGGTTTGAGGGCTGTCAAACGGGGAGAGAGAGTTCAACGCACTCGGACGAGCGTAGTGTATCGTACCTCTCCCACCGCTCCTTGTTTTTTCTTCGACCCGTTCGCTATACTCCCCCGATATGAGTATTCGCAAGGCAGCCGGTGAGTGGGAGCCCATGCTCTTGGGGATCGAGCCTCGCAATTGCAAGGTATGTGAGCAGGGGCTGTATCGCGACAAAACGATGTTCCGCGGCGGCTGGTCCCGGTGTGCCGTGTGCGATGAATTCGTGCACTATAGTTGTCTGGCTAGCGGTAAAGTCAGCTTTCTCAAGGCCCGTCCGCGCATCTGTAAGACCTGTCGCGCCGCTGAGGAACAGGCGAAGCAGATTGCGCTCCCTCCGTCAAGCCAACCAGCGCCAGTCGGATCATGACCCTCCTCCTCGACCCGCAGCAGCGATCAGCCAGACCAGGCTGGCACGCGTTTTTTTACCACGCCATCCGGTATGTGCTGGCGCCCGTGCTGTTTATCTCTGGCGGGTTCTTCACGTCCAATTTCATCCTGAGCGGGCATTACACTTGGCCAAGAACGAGCCGGGTGTTCGTGCTGACGCTCACGTTGATGATCCTGGCCTACGAGTTCATTTACAAGGACCGTACAGTGCCGTCGGCGTCACCGGAGCGGGCCTTCAACGCCGTGCTGTATTCCTGTATGATTCCGTACGCCTTCGGCGTCCTGCTGATGTGGGCGTTAGCGAACCTCTAGCCGGTGCCGGACGCGGGAATCATCGGCCGGTCTCCCCACAGGTGACTATGGGACAGCGTTTTCAAAGTGGTGCCTTCGTCCAGCAATGCTTCGCCGTCCATCCGCTCTGTTTATCGCTGAAGCGCATGGACGGGGATGGCCGGTTGTTCGTCGCCTGTACATCCTGCCGTATGATGCATCATCTGCTGATTGAGCAGATCGTCGCGCGAGTCGCCGCCGTGCCGCTCGGCGGCGAGTCGATCAGCGCGAAAACAATTCCGACCGCGAAGGAACTCCTGACCGCCTGCCTCCAGACCCACCCCGAGGCGGTTACCATTCGGGAGTTAGACGTGATCCGGGACAATGTCGGCTTGCGTTGCGCCGAATGTCGCCGCATGTTCGATCTGCAAGTCTCCACATTCGAATCTCACCAGAAGTCGTAATCCACGTGGCGCCGTCTCAAGAGGAGCTCAGCCTGACCTCGGATGAGCTCAGGCTGGTTGCCGACGGGGACCTGTTTCGAGCGAAAGAACGCATCATCCTCAAAGTTCTGGGTTGGTTCCCGGAACTTCAGCGAGGTCTTCAGGAAGAAGTTGGCCGGAACGTCCTGCTGTTGCCGCCCGAGTTCGATACGAGGAAGATGCAGTCGGTAAAAGGCGAGCGGCTGGAGAACTGTCCCTACCAATATCTGGACTATCCCAAACATTTTCTCGGCGAGGACAAGTTCACGTTTCGATCGCTATGCTGGTGGGGACACCACCTCGCGTTCGCGATGATCATCGAGGGCGGACAGGTCAAGCAGTACAAGAAGAACTTCGTCGACCGGTTCCACCAACTGGCCGGTCAGGATCTGGAACTTTCATTAGCTCCGACGCTCTGGGAATGGAAACGGGGCGAGGGCTATACCCTCCCGATTACGCACGATCGGAAAGCGCAGCTGGCGGCAGTGCTGGCGGGACGTTCACGGTTCAAACTCATCCGGTTCGTGCCGTTGGATTCGCCGGCCATACTTGAGGGCCGTGTGTGTGAGCTGGGCCGAGAGACCTTCCGCACCCTGCTCCCGCTGCTGACTCCCTGATGCGCCCGCTGCCTGTGCCTATCTCTCTCACGCCCCCGTTCAGGACCGGACTGAGGGCTGATCCTAGCGCCCTTCAGGTTTGTCATCCAGGTTCGAGTTGGGTAGACTGTGGGCCGTCTTAGGAGAACCCACTTACTGACAGGAGGAATGTGTGATTGCACTGGGATGTCGGATCGCAAGTCAGGTTGGTATCGCGGTAGGTCTGGCGCTAGTCTGGGGCTGTGCGGGAACCGGGGAAATGGTATCGCTCAACGTGCAGCCGCGGCAGCCGTTCGTTCAAAGCGGCCAGCCGGAACCGTTGAAGATCGTCATTTTGCCGTTTGAAGATCTCCGCGCAGACAAAACGAAGATCGGCCAACGCACCCATCTGGGCGGCGGCGTCACGAATTTCAACGTCAATGGAAGTGTGCCCGGTGTGACCATCGCCGAGGCATTGGCGGAGGCTTTGCGCTGGCAGGGGTGGAACCGCCGCGGATGGGACGCGCGGGTCGTCCAGTCGGGGGTCGAGATCTCGGGGGCGGATATCGTCATCTCAGGAGACATACAGGAATTCTCGACTCATGCGAAAAGCCGCGTGTTCAATACGAAACTGAAGGGCGAGAGCCGGCTGGTCATTCGGGCGAAGAATCTCACCGACGACAGCAGCACTCAGCGCAATATCCAGGGCGAACAGACCAAGCTCGTGTTCTGGTTCACCAGCGAGGATATCGAAACCCTCATGTCCGCGCTCCTGCAGGATGGAATTGACCGTTTTATCACGGATACGAAGATCGAAGGCCGCGCCTTGAAGTCCGCCAAGTGAGGGACGGGTGCTGGACCGGCGGTGCGGAGGGTTGTTGTGCGTGAGCGTCGGTGGGAAACTCAGAGCCGGCTCACCTTCCGCGACGTCCTGGCTGTCGGCGAGCGATTCGGCGCGTTAGGGTTGAAGCCCGCACCTCCGGCCAAGGACGTGATCTGCTATGTGGAGGACTGGACGGTCGACTCTCCTGACGCGTTCGATCAGCTCGATCACTGGCCTACCGAAGATGTCACGCTCCTTCACGTCCGCGAGGGATGGCAGGGGGATTTTTTTCTCCTGGCGGGCGGGTACCATACTATTTACCAACAGTATCAGGACGTCGGCACCTACTGTTCAATCAGCCATCCCTGGCGCACCAGTGGGGAACTGCAGTTTCATCATCCGACCAGCATGCTGTGGCTGGGCTTCCGGCACACCCATGCGTTTGTCAGGGTCCGGTTACACACGCGCGAAGTGGTGACGCCCGGAGAAACGCGCGAGGACGCCAGGCGGGCTGCCTGGGTCGATGAGCGACGAACCATTTTTCTGGATGCCATCGCCACGCTGGGGCTGCCGGTTGAAACGTCGGTCGAGAAGGGGAGTGTGCTGCTGACACCCGCGGACCCGGCGACGCCGTTTTTCTGCTCATGGCCGGACGCCTTCGGGCCCTCCCAGTTTGAATTTAATTCTGCGGATGCCTACGAATTTCTCGTGCCTGCGAGCAAACTCGCGGCCACCTTCGCTCCACAACCGGCCAATGTGCGGGCCTATATGACGGGGTTCGCGGCGGAGACGCTTCAACAGTTTGGCGCCATACAGCCATCTGCCCGCTCTGTGTATCGCTGCTCCGTTCATTGCGCGCTGGGAGAATTGCCAGAACTCCTTGCCATCATCGAGCCGGACGGTCGCTTGTACAGCACCCTCTGCGAATTCAATGCCCAGGATTTGCTGCCGGAAGGAGAGGAGGCCTCGGCCATCGTCGGGATCGTCGGCAGCGCGGCAGGTTTTCAGCTGGAAATGCGGCTGAACCGGGCTCCGTTGCCTGAGGAGCAGATGGCCGCCTGGTTGGAACGCCTGTTTGGATATCCGATGCTGTATGCGCCTCTTCCCCCCTTCGTGTAACCTCGCGGCTGAATAGACCGCCTGACTTCGCGCTCACTTCGTCACACCCTCAACATACCGACGTGGCAGGACCTGAATTATTGCTCGCCTGCGGAGTCCAGACGGGGTCCTCGCGGGCGCTCCGGCCCATGCGCCCGATTTTTCTCTTCGTTTGACAATCCATGGCATCTCCTGAACTCTAGCCCCATGGTCTCGATGCAACGGTTTCAATCGGTCTTGGGCAAGCCCTATCTTCCGCCGCTGTTTTTCTTCAGCGGCGTAACGTACGACACACTCACTCTCACCAGAATTGACCGACTGCAGGACAATCTGCTGCTTCTGCTTTATCTCGCGCTCTTGGGGTTTTTGATCGTCCTGACCGGGCGGTTGGGCACGAACGACCTGAAGGCCGAAGAGCTGTCGCAGGAGGCCCCGCGTCACATCAGGTGGTTGCTCCTGGCCCGGCCCTATGCCCCGATGGCCATTCAGTTCCTGCTCGGTGGTCTTTTCAGCGCCTATGCGATTTTCTATTCGAAAAGCGCCACCTTCACAGGGACCGCGGTGTTTTTCACGGTGCTGGTCGGGTTACTCGTCGCGAACGAATTCCTGCGGGACAGGCTGTCGAATCTGCAATTGCTCGTGGGCCTGTACGCGTTGGTCTGTTTTGGATTCTTTACGTTTTTTCTGCCGGTGATGACGGGGTGGATGAACCAGGCCATGTTTCTGGCCGGAGCGGGGTTGAGCATGCTCCTGACCTTGCGGGTGGTGGAATTGATCTACCGCGGCAATGCCGACCGAACGCGCCGCGAGGCGCTGCTGACCAGTGCTCCGGCCCTGATCGTGATCAGCCTGTTGGTAGGGTTTTATTTCTTGAACTGGATTCCCCCCGTGCCGCTCTCCATGAAGTTCGGCGGGATCTATCACGAGGTCAAGCGGTTCAACGATCAGTACGAACTTTCCTATGAACGAGAGTGGTATGAAGTCTGGAAGCGGTCCAATACGAGTTTCGTCGCCGACGAACCGATCTATTGTTTCACCGCAGTGTTTGCGCCAGTGACGCTTGAAACGACGGTCTATCACCATTGGCTGTATCGGCGGGACCATCATCACCCGTTCAGCCATGCAGACAGGATCCCCTTAAAGATTGCCGGGGGCCGGGAGGGCGGGTATCGGGTCTATACCTTCAAGCGGGGGCTCGATGCCGGCGACTGGCGGGTGGACGTCGAAACCGAGGACGGCCGCGTCATCGGGCGGGTGGCGTTGCAAGTGGAGCAGCGGGGCGAAGCGCCTCGGTCGCTCACGACCATCGTCTACTGATTCATCAAGGGGAACCTGACGTGCGTAGGATCAAGGGGCTGGAACGGGTGGAAGAACGGGAAGGCCGGCGGGCCGGAAGGTATCGCGTCGCCTACCACACCCACCTGTTTCTGAATCGCGGGAAGTGTTTTTAACTGAACGCTAGCCGGAAGAGCTTCCGCCGGAAATGATGCGGCTCGAATGAGGAGTGACCTTGATCGACCTGCAGCCGTGCCGGGTCTCATCCAGGCCATGGCTGGAATCGGACAGGTGTCGATCGGAACGACGGTCGGCGGCTAGCGGAAGGTGCGCATCAGTCCACACCGGCTTCTAGGGATAAGGGCGTCCACGATCCGAAACCACCGGACGCCGTGCTGGCGGGCGGTGCGGCACTTGGCCGGCACACATATCGAGGGAAGAAATAAGGCATAATGACGTCACAGCGTTCTTCCGTGACGATGCTTAGTGTGCCGAGAGGCCATGGACGGTGACCAACGACGCAGACGTCGTTCGGGTGCCGGGAATGGGACCGATAGGATAGGAGGCCTTGCAATGGGATTGGAGCAGGTTCGTTTTATACTGGCACTGGTCTGTCTCAGCCTGGGGGGATATGCCTGGCCCGCCATTGCCGAGGACGCCGCTCCTCAGGCGTTGCCCTGGCAGGTTGGACCGACTGAGGCAAAGTTGGGTGACCAGGCGCTCCTCAAGGTGCCGACGGGCTATCAATTTCTCGGGTCGGAGGAGACTCAGCGGCTGCTCAAGCAGATGGGGAATATCCCGTCGGGGTCCGAGTTGGGCCTGATCACCTCGGCTACCGGGGGGGAGTCGTGGTTCATGGTGGTCCGTTACATCGACGCGGGGTATGTGAAGGACGATGAGGCGGCCAACTGGGATGCCGATGCACTGATGGCTTCGATCAAGGCAGGAACGGAAGAGGACAATAAGGTGCGGCAGTCCCAAGGATTTCCTCCGCTCGTCATACGCGGCTGGGAGGAAAAGCCTCATTACGACAAGGCCGCGAACAAGGTCGTGTGGGCCATCGCGGCGCAGGAGCGTGATTCGGTGGGCGTCAACTACAATACGCTTTCCCTGGGTCGGCAGGGGTATCTCAGCATGAACATGGTCGGGTCATTGGAGGAGTTGCCGACTCTCAAGCCGCATGTGGGCGTGTTGCTGTCCAACGTGGAGTTTATCGACGGAAAACGCTATAGCGATTTCGATAGCACCACGGACAAGGTCGCCGCCGTCGGCCTGTCGGCACTGATCGCCGGCGCGGCGATCAAATCCGGCCTTTTCGCCAAGCTCTGGGCCTTCATCATCCCTCTGATGGTGGCGGGCAAGAAGCTCCTGATGTTATTGGTCATTGCGCTCGGCGGTCTGGCCGCCAAATATTTCAAGAAGAAATCCAAACCGGAGCCGCTGGAAGGTGGCGGGGGAGTGTCGTCGTGAAGGTGCTGTTACTCTTATTCGCGGGACTCAAACTCGGGAAGGTCGCGCTCACGGGCGGCACCATGCTGCTCTCCATGGTGGCCTACAGCTTCATCTTCGGGTGGTGGTATGCGGTGGGGTTCGTATTGTTGATTCTGTTTCATGAACTCGGCCATTACGCCGCTGCCAAACAACGCAATCTGGACGTGGGCGCACCGACGTTTATTCCTTTTGTCGGGGCCTGGATCCAGCTCAAAGAACAGCCGATGGACGTCGAAACCGAGGCCTATGTGGGTATTGCCGGGCCGGTGGCTGGAACCTTCGCTGCCATGGCCTGCTACTACGCAGCCGAATACTTCCAGAGCCAGTTGTTGCTGGCCCTTGCTTATGCCGGGTTCATGATCAACCTGTTCAACCTGATCCCGATTTCACCGCTGGACGGGGGCCGTATCACCGCCATCATCTCCCCCAAGGTCTGGTGGCTGGGTGTGCCGGTGTTGATCGGGCTGTTCATGGTCAGCCACAGCCCCATGTTGTTGCTGGTCGCAATCCTGGCCTTCCCCCACGTGATGTCCACGTTCCGGGGCGGCCCTCCTGGGCTGCCGGACCGCTACTACGATGTGCCGCTCGGGACCAGGGTGAGTTACGGTTTGTACTACCTCGGCCTCGCGGTATTTCTTGGTATCATGACGTATGAGACACATCTCCTGCTGCCCTCTTCACGAGGCTGATCAACGCCGGCCACGAGTTCGGTGCGTTCCGGTTCAAGTGCCGGGGAGGCGCAGTGCAGTCGTTTATCGCTGAAGTGAGCCGCATCGAGGACCTCACGCACGATGTGCGGGCCATCGAACTCCTGCTCCTGGATCCCGGCGAGATGACCTTCAAGGCCGGGCAGTTCGTGTCTTTCGAGGTGCCGAAGGAAGGCCATCCCCGCCCCGTGACCAGACCCTATTCCATCGCGTCACCCCCGCATCAGCGCAACCCTCTGCTCATCTTGAATCTTGTCCCGGGCGGGCCTGGCTCCGGTTACCTGTTCGGCTTGCGGGAAGGCTCGCGAACCGAATTCAAGGGGCCGGCCGGAGCGTTTTATCTGCGAGACGATGGCACGAAAAATCTGCTGTTCGTCGCCACGGGGACCGGCATTGCTCCGCTTCGCAGCATGATCCTGGCTCACCTGGAGCGCGCCACCGCTCAGTCGGTGACATTGTTCTGGGGACTTCGCAGTCAGAGGGATCTCTACCTTCAGGGGGAACTGCAAGCGCTGGCCGAGGCCTATCCCACGTTTTCGTTTGTGACGACGCTTTCAAAACCGGAGCCGGGATGGGAGGGAGCCAGCGGACGGGTGACGACACTCATTGAACAACGTGTTTCTTCCGTGGCGAACCTGGCGGTCTATGTCTGCGGCGGGAGCGGCATGATCAAGGATGTGACAGCCAGGCTCAATGCCAAGGGACTTTGTCCCATCCATCGGGAAAAATATTATGATGATTAGGATTTCGGTTGGAGCGGTGCGGACCCGGTAGGATGCCGGTCGGGCGGGGTGGCGCGCCGGCCGGCCTGACGCGTGACATCCGGCGGCCACAGACCTCACCGCGACACGGTTTTTCCATCGGGTTGGGCAACCCTGCCGTGTCAGGCAATGGTCGATTACTCAGTCTTGGCGGCTCGTTTGGTCGTATGTTGAAAGACGCATTTGGGGCAGGTGTAATGAATGAACTGCCCGCTTGCGACTGATCGTTTGGTCATCGCGACCTTGCACCAGGTGCAGAGACGATCGGGCAGCGTCTCGATGTGGGTCTGGTCGGTGGAGTGCTGTGTGGACAGGTCAGTCATGCCAAGCATTCTCGCTAAGGGCCTGAGAGTTTGTCAATGCGCTCCGTTGGCAGAAATTTCGGAGATAAACATTTACAGCCTTTCAATCGTTCAGTATATTGCAAGCGTATGCGTCATCACTCCACCCATCCCCAACAGAAAGGTCGTATCGTTTATGCAAAACGCCGAAGGCGCCACGTCCGACGATATCTCATCACCCTCAGCCAGGTTTGCTGATTCCGCGATCCACCCGGACTCCGTCGGACCCGGCAAAGCCTGGGGAATTTGCACCTCCGTTGATCTCCACGATTGCGACCCCGACCGTATCCGCGATGCCAAACAAATCGAAGCCTACGTGGTGCAGCTCTGCGAACTCATTGAGATGAAGCGGTATGGTTCCTGCCAGATCGTCAATTTCGGCGAAGGTCGCGTCGCCGGCTACAGCATGGTGCAGTTGATTGAGACCTCGCTGATCAGCGGCCACTTCGCCAACGATACCAACAGCGCCTATCTCGACATCTTCAGTTGCAAGGGTTACGATCCGGCCGTCGTCGAAGAATTTTCCAAATCCTTTTTCAGCGCCCGTCGTTCAAGCCATCGGGCCATGTTGCGTTACTAACGCAGAGCCGTCGCACGCCCGGCCCTGCGGGGCCTGGTGTCTCGCCGGGCAGGTACGTCATGAATCAGAGTCCACCCAAAACGGTGCGGTCGTTTTTTTCGACTCTCGCCGCCAAACTGGATCCGGAGGCAGCGGAAGGACTGGATGCGGTCTACCAGTTCGATTTGAACGGCGCCGATGGGGGACAGTACCAACTGCAGATCCGGGACGGTGTCTGTCAGGTGTCGGAAGGCACCCACCCGGATCCGCATGTGACGCTGGCCATGTCGGGCGAAGATTGTCTCCGAGTGTTGAACGGTCAGCTGAGCGGCACCATGGTGGCCATGTCAGGTCGCCTGCGTATCAGCGGCGATATGGGGTTGGCCCTGCAGCTGGGATCGTTGTTCCCCTCCCTGCGTCCCTAGAGGCCTGTCGAGTGACTCTCCCGCTATTCCTTATCTCACTGACCTGAATATCGGCCGGGAATAGTCTGCTCGCTCCGGTCGTCAGACCTGCCGGGGAGATGTGAGGCTGACGATCCTGCAGGGAGCGGCTATGCCTGCTGGACGGCCGGCTCACCGGGTGTGGCACCGGCCAGTTGGTCGGCGCTACGCGGAAACCGTTCCTCCAGCATCGCATAGACCGTCGGGACCAGGAAGAGCGTCAACATCGTCGACATCGTGAGCCCGCCCACGACGGCGCGGGCCAACGGCGCGTTGGTCTCGCTGCCCGTGCCGAGTCCCAGGGCCATCGGCATGAGCCCGACCACGGTAGCCAATGAGGTCATGAGGATGGGGCGAAGCCTGGTACGTGAGGCCGTAATGACCGCGCTCGCGAGATCCAGGCCACGGCGACGCAGCACATTCGTATAGTCCACCAGCAAGACTCCGTTCGAAACGACGATCCCGAGCATCATGATGATCCCCATCATCGAAGAGGTGGAAATGGTGGTGTTGGTCAGGTAGAGAATGACGATTACACCCGGAATGCCCATGGGCACCGAAAACATGATGATAAAGGGATCGATGAGCGACTTGAACTGCGCCGCCATCACCATATAGACCAGCATGAGGGCCAGGATGCTGGCAAACAGCAGGCCTTCGAACGTTTCCCGCTGCTGCTGGATCTGGCCGGCGAGCCGGATGTTGAAGCCGGGGGGCAACTGGAGTTGGGCGAAGGCCGACTCCAGATCTCCCGCGATGGAGCCCAGATCGCGATCGACGGGGTTGGCGGTGAGGTGGACGACCCGCTGGAAGTATTTTCGTTCGATCTTCACCGGCCCGGCATTCAGCTTCAGCGTCGCCAGATTCTTCAACAAAACCGGCTCCCCGTTTTTGGTCGTCAAGAGCACGTTCTCGATGTCCGTCAGATCCTTGCGATGCTCCTCCGCGAGCCAGGCGCTGATGTAATATTCGTTTCCGTTCTGGGGGTCGGTGAAAATGATCGGATCGGTCTGGCCGTTTCCGTTCATGGAAAACAATACCGCATTGGCCACGTCCGTTTCGCTGATCCCCAGGAGCGCCGCCTTCTCCCGGTCCACGACCACATTCACCTCAGGGTAGTTTTCTTCTCGGCTGACCTCGATGTCGGCCATGCCCGGGATGTTGTGCATGATGTCCTGCACTTTCTGGATCACGGTGCGGGCCTTTTCAAAATCGTAGCCGTAAATCTCGACATCGATGGCTTTTTGAGAACCGAAGCTGGTGACGCGTTTGACCAGTCCTCCGGGATCGAAAAACATGGCCACGCCGGGAAAGAGCTTGAGCACCTTGGGGCGCACGGCGTTCATCACGTCGACCTGGCTGCGGCGACGTTTGTCGGGAGACACCAGATAGACGGAGATAACCGAGGTATGCGGACCGGTGTTGGGGTTGAAGAGCGAGGACCGGCCTTGCGCGAGGACCCCGGTGCTGGAGGCGATCGCTTCCAGCTCCTCCGGCGGTATCTGTTCCCGCAAGACACGCTCGACCTCGGCGACCTGATCGACGGTTTTTTCCACCCGCTGCCCCACCGGCGCCCGGAGCACGATGCGAAACTGGCTTTCATCGGAAACCGGAAGGAACTCCGTTCCGATGAAGGGCAGCAGCAGCAGCGAACTCACGAAGATCGCGATGACGGAGAGGATCAATGTCCGTCGATGCGCCAGGACCCAGCGCAGGCTGCGCTCATAGCCTTCATCAAGCGCCTCGTAGCGTCGCTGGCTCCACCGCATGATCCGTACGAACCAGTTGGGCAGGTTGCGATGGGCATCCTGTTCGGATTTCAAGAATCGATAACAGAGCGCCGGCGTGACGGTGCGGGAGACGAAGAATGAGGTGAATAAGGCGATGGCGATGGTCAGGGTCAGCGGGATGAGCAGCAGGCGCGCGATCCCTACGATAAAAAACATCGGCAGAAAGACGACCACCGTCGTGACCGTGGAAGCGAAGATCGGCATGGCGACCTCGCGGGCGGCATTGACGATCGCGTCCCAACGGTTTCTCTCGACGTTCAAGTGGCGTTGGATGTTCTCCAATTCGACGATCGAGTCGTCCACGAGACGTCCGATGCCGAGGGCCAGCCCTCCCATGGTGAAGACGTTCAGGGTTTGATTGGTGAAGTAGAGCGCAATGAAGGTCACGAGGATAGACAGCGGGATCGCGACAGAGATGATCAGGGTGCTGGTCAGGTTTCTGAGAAACAGCAGAATCACCGCCGCCGCGAGCAGCGACCCGTGAAGGGCCTGCTCGATCAGGTTCTTGATGGATTGACGGATGTAGACGGACTGATCGAAGGAGATCCCCAATCGTACCCCTGGCGGAATGCCGATCATCTTGGGAATGGCTTTCCGCAAGGCGTCGACCACCTCCACCGTATTCGCGATCGGCTGTTTGTTGACCCGGAGGTAGACGGAGCGTTTGCCGTCCGTACGGACGACGTTGGTCTGGATGTCGGAGGAATCGGTCAGCGTGCCGATGTCACGGACCCGCACCGGATTGCCTCGCGGATCGATCTTGACCACGACGTCGTTGATGGGTTCCACGGTTTTGAACTGTGTGTTCGTGAACACGTTGTAATCGAGGTTGCCCGCCTTGATGTCACCCGACGGAAGAATTAAGTTGGAGGCCTTCACGGCCTTGACCACGTCGAGAATCGAGAGGCCGCGCGCCTGGAGCAGGGCGGGATCCAGGTTGATGTTGATCTGACGGATTTTCCCCCCTTCGACCGTGGCGGCCGCGACATTGGCGATCTGTTCGATCTGCGGCGCGATGGTGTTATACGCCAGATCGTAGAGCGCGCGTTCGTCGAGGTCCCCGCCGGCTGCCGTGACGATGGCGACCGGAATGTTGGATACATCGAACTTGACGATGAACGGCTGCAGAATGCCGGGCGGCAGGTTGTTCAGGATCTGCGTGATGCGCTGCATCACCTCCATCTGTCCCACGTTGATATCCGCACCCCAGTTGAACCAGACCTGGACGGCTCCGATGCCCTGTTTGGCGAAGGATTCGACGTGTTCGACGTTGGACGCTGAGCTGACGGCCTTTTCGATGGGATAAACGACGCTCTGTTCGATGTCGAGGGGCGGGGCGCCCTTGTAGATGACGCCGACAAAGGCTACCGGAACCTGAATATTGGGGAAGAGATCGACCGGCAATCGTTCCAGCGAGGTGCCTCCGAGGATCACCATCGCGAGGGACAACATCAGAATGCCGATGCGGTTACGAAGTGCGAGGAGCGTCAGCCACATAAAGCATTCTGCGGGAGATGATTGGGCAACAGGCTCATTGTTACGCCGGCCGGGACGTCCCTACCCTGTCGGAATGACTGGATCACAATGGTTGGACTTGCACGGACGCGCCTTCACTGACGAGATCCTTTCCGGAGACGATGAGTTGTTCCTCTCCGGTCAGCCCTTCCAAAACCTCGACACGGTTATCCACACGGGTCCCCAGCCGGACCGGGACCTGATGCGCTTTCCCGTCCTTGACGACATAGACATATTGGGAGTCCTCCATGCGGCTGACTGCGTCCAGCGGTATTTGGACCGCCTGCGGATGTCTGCCGACCAGGACTTCGACACGGGCGAACATGCCGCCCTTGAGGCGATGATCCTTGTTCGGGAGATCGACTTCGACGGTCATCGTGCGAGTGGCGCGATTCAACGCCTGCACAATACGGGTGACCGTGCCCTCGAACACCTCGTTCGGATAGGCTTCGGCCCGAACATCTGCGCGCTGGCCGATCTGTATCAAAGGCACGTCCTTCTCCACGACCTCGATGAGGGTGCGGACGGTTTCAACATCATGGATACTGAGGATGCCGCGCGACATGGTGGAGGTACTGGCGGTCGTTCCGCTCACATAGGCGCCGGGGTCGAGATTGCGTTCCGCGATATAGCCGGCGAACGGGGCGCGGATGGAGGCGTAGGCCAGATTCGTTTCGGCCTGGGCCAGCGCCACCGCCATCTGTTGCACCTGGGCGCGCAGGGAATCCTGCAGGGCGAGCGCCGCATCGCGATTGACCTCTGCCGTATCCAGGTCCTGTTGGGACACGAACTCGTCCTTGATCAGCGCCCGCATGCGGTTGAGCGTCAGCGCGGCGTTGCGTACGGCTGCCTCCTGCTGGACGACCTTCGCCTTCGCGGACAACAGATTCGCCTTCGCCTGGTTGACGGCATGGACATAGTCGGTGTGATCGATTTCGACGAGCAGTTGATTGGCCTTCACCAGGTCGCCCTTGTCCACGTAGATCTTGGCGATATATCCATCCACGCGCGAGAAGATGTTGACGAGTTGGTTCGGGATGAGGTCGGCGGTGTAGGTCAGCCGCACGTCCAGGTCCTGCCTGACGGGGCTCATGGTGCCGACGGTGAGAATGCGGTTTTTTCGCGCGTCGGTCTTGGCGCCGCTGCTGAGTCGAAACACGATCAATGCCGTGACGGCCACGAACAGAATGATGCCCAGGATGACGATCGGATGGCGCTTGATGGGGTTACCTGACACGTGAGGATCCTCGCGGCTTGTTCATGGGCGCACGGGTGAGTCCGTGGAGAAAGAGTTCGACATAGGTGTCCACGATTTCTTTGTGAGAGCAATGCAATGGCACCTCGAAGATCTCGTGGAGCAGCCGGTGATGGACCACCATGCCGATGAAGGCTCGTGCGGCCAATAGCGGATCGATCGGCCGGAAGACGCCTTCGTCAATCCTGGTCTGAATGTACCCGGCAAGATAATCGTAAAACACCCGGTGTTGTTTGCCGAAAAACATGTCCGCCAACTCGTGGCCTTCGAGCGCGCTAAAGAGCAGCAGTCGAAGCATTGTGGGGTCGGCACCGGGACGGATACGGTAGCCGGCAATCTGCATAAAGACACCGTAGTCGTCCCGTTTACGGGCCAGGTGGTCGACGGCGCCGAGCAGTTCGCTGAGCGGAGCCTTTTCCGCAAGGATGGCTGCGTAGAGCGCTCGCTTGGTGGGAAAGTATTTGAACACCAGAGCCTCGCTGACGCCGGCGGCGCGGGCGATTTCCTTGGTGGTGGTCCCCTTGAAGCCTTTCGCCGCAAACAAGGCGGAGGCTGAAGAAATCAGGCTGGCCTGTCGATCCCGGCTGGGACTGCGCGCAAGGACGGTGTGTGAACTCATCAGTATCTTCTCGAGGTGAGTGAGTAATCACTCACCGTTCAAGCTACCACGAGCCTGAATGGCAAGACAAGAATCTCAGACATGCCGCGAAGGCCCGATCCCTGCGAACCAGGTCGGGATGACGCTCCGTCGGTTCCGGGGCCTGTCCGGCCAGCTTCCCCCATCAAGGCGCGGGGGCGTTGCTTTCATTGAATTTGGCGCGGAACGCCTGACCTTCAAAGAAGATGATCCCTTGGCCGGTCCGCACATCATACCGAAGGATGATCTCGCTTTCGTCGCCTTGCCAGTCGAAAAACTTGACGGCCCCTCCGGCCATCTGGCCGGGCGTGCGGTCCAATGGGCCATATCGCTTTTGCAGAAATTCCAGCAGGCGGTCGTGAGTCTCCTTGCCGTTGTATCGCACCGCCACACGGGCAAAGGCTCCATCGACGGTGCTGAATCGCATGGAGTCGACGGGACTTGCTCCCAACGTCGGAGAGGGTCCTCTGAGTTCATACGTACGTACGCGGCCGCTGTCTTCGACCTTTGCGAACGTGTCCGACTCGGAAAAGGCCGCCCCCCAGGGAATGCCTTCGAAACCGTTGGGATCATTCTGCATGGGAACGGCGAGCGCGATGGATGCCGGCAGCCACGCGGCAAGAACCAGGAACCTGGCGGCAAGAGTGAAGAGATTGCGTGAGGCGGCGGCGCTGTTGTGCATGTTACTCCGCAGTGTCCGCAATCCGGTCCTGGAATCGCGGGGCCAGGGTGCGGCTCTCGATGAAGATAAATCCACGGTCTCTATTGGCTTCATAAGTCAGGCTGATTTCCGTATCCGCCCCGCGCCACGTATATTGCTGATTGAGCCCTCGCATCATCTGACCCGGAATCCGGTCGATCATCCCATAGGAGCGTTCCAGAAATTTCAGCACCTGTGCATGTGTCTGCGCGCCGCGGTAGCGGACGGTGACACGCGCAAACTGGGCATCGACAGTGGAGAGTTGTATGCTCTCGACCGGAACCCCGGCATAAAGCGGGGGCTGCTCGCGAAATTCGTACTCCGTGGTGTGGGAATTGGTCCGGGTCACGATGAGGTCGGACATCCCGGCAAGCGGGGTACCCCAGGGAATCTGGCGAAACCCGTGTGGGTCGTCTGCCATGGTGATGGCGGATGCCGATCCCGCTGTGGCGGACAGGAGCGCACTGAGAACCAGAACGCGGCCGACCGAACGGATGGGTGACCATATCGAGGATGTGTAAGGCATGGCCGACAGATCTCGTTTCGCACGCTACCATGGTTGTCGAGCTGACGGCAACTGTCGAGCGGCCGTTCTTGTGAATGCAGGACCCCTTGGCTATAATGCGCGCTCTCGTGCGCAGTCCCTCGGGCATTAGAGGCGGGGTTCATGATCGACAGCGACGTATTTGTGCAGGCGCTCCAGGAGATGGGCGTCAATTTTTTTACGGGCGTGCCCGATTCAATTCTGGGCGGGATCATCGAAGAACTGATGACACGCAAAGCCTATACTCCCGCCGTGCGGGAGGATGAAGCCGTCGCCATGGCCGCGGGCGCCTACATGGCCGGAAAGGTACCCGCCGTGCTCATGCAGAATTCAGGGCTGGGCACTTCGCTGAACACGCTGATTTCCCTTAATATGATCTATCGGCAGCCTTGTATTTTGCTCGTGTCGTGGCGGGGAGCTCAAGGCAATGACGCACCGGAGCATCTCGTCATGGGAGAGACCATGGTGCCGCTGCTCGAGACGATGAAGATCCCCCACCGGATCCTGTCGGAGCAAACGATGGCGGATGATTTCCGGTGGATGGGACAAACGTTTATGAAACAGCGCATTCCGCTCGCGCTCGTGATCAAGAAGGGCATTGTCAAAGGGCTGCACCCATGAGGCCGGAAGAAGGCACCATGCAGAGCCGGGCCCAGGCCATGGCCGCGTTGCTGGAATTGTTGACGGATCAGCCGGTGATCGTATGCAATGGATTTCCTTCCCGGGAGGCGCAGAAGCTTGCGGACCGGCCGACCCACTTCTACATGATCGGGTCGATGGGGAATGCGGCCGCGATCGGACTCGGTGTGGCATTGGCCAAGCCCGCCAAGCAAGTCATCGTGTTCGACGGGGACGGGAATGTCCTGATGGGAATGGGAACCCTGGCGACCGTGGGCGCCTTGAAGCCGAAAAACTTCATTCATGTCGTCTTCGATAATGAAGTGTACGGGTCGACCGGCAACCAGCCGACGATCTCCAACGTGGTCCCGCTGGAAAAGGTGGCGAAGGCCGCAGGGTATGCCCATGTGGAGCGGGTGCTCGACCGGGACGATCTGCTGTATGAGTTCAAAGATCTGCTGAAAAAAGACGGGCCGAGCATGTTGCTGATCAAGGTCAACGAATTCGTGGAAGATGCCGGCCGTATCCTCCATGAGCCGCCGGCCATCACCGCTCGGTTCATGAAAGCGATTGAATAGCCCCGTGTGCTGAGTGTGATGTGTGGGGCCGCGCCGCTCAGTTTCGATCCACAGCCTGAGGCATGAACATGATACTTTTGAATCCAGGTCCGGTGAACGTGAGCGAACGGGTGCGACAGGCCTTGATGCGCCCGGACATCTGCCATCGAGAAGCCGAGTTCTCTGAACTTCTGAGTCGGATTCAGCAGAAATTACTGACGGCGTTCGTGCCGGGGGCGGAATCCGACTATGTGGCGGTTGTCTTGTCCGGCTCCGGCACCGCCGCAGTGGAGTCTGCCGTGATGTCCTGCCTTCCGACTGGAAAACGCATGCTCGTGCTTAACAACGGGGTCTATGGCGAGCGGCTGTCCAACATGATCGGATTGCATCGACTCGGCGTGTCCGAACTGAAGTCCGAATGGCACATCAAGCCCGATCCGGAGCGGGTGCGGTTGGCATTGCGCCAGCATCCCGAGGTGCACGCGGTTGCCATGGTCCACCATGAAACGACCACCGGCTTGATTAATCCCATCAAGGAAATTGCGGAGGTTGTCGATAGTCAGAACCGCGTGTTTGTGGTCGACTCCGTGAGCGGCCTCGGCGGCGAAAGCATCGATATCGCCGGCTCGCACATGTATATGGTGGCGGGTACCGCCGGAAAGTGCATCCAAGGTTTTCCCGGTGTTTCTTTCGTTCTCCTGCGCAAAGGGTTTTTGGAACGGATGCGCGGCTATCCCAAGCGGTCGTGGTATCTCCACATGACCCACTATGTGGACGATCAGGGCAGGGGAATGGTGCCCTTTACCCCGGCCGTCCAAGTCTATTACGCCTTTGAGGAGGCCTTGAACGAATTGTTGGAGGAGGGAGTTGCCAACCGGGCACAGCGATACCGGCGGACTGCCACGCGCATCCGGGAGCGCCTCGCGCAACTGGGCGTCAAATCCTTGTTGCCGGCGGAGTCCCAATCGAATACCATCACGGCGTTTCATCTGCCTGCCGGCCTCACCTATGCGTTTTTGCACGATCAATTGAAAACCCGTGGCTACGTGATCTACGCAGGGCAGGGGCAGTTGGAGTCGAAGATTTTCCGTATTGCCAATATGGGCGCGTTGACCGAATCGGACATCCAGGGATTTCTCACGGCCTTCGAGCAGGTGCTCGCGGGCGCTGCCGTGCACACATGAAAGCCATTATTCTGGCCGCCGGAGTCGGCAAGCGTCTCTGGCCGGTGACTCAACATAAGCCGAAGTGTCTGATCGAAATCGGCGGGCAGACGCTGCTGTCCCGCTATCTCGAGGTGTTGGCGAGCGTCAAGATCAAGGATGTCACGATTGTGGTCGGATACAAGCAGGAGATGATCCGGGCCGCGGTCGGGACGCAGTACAAGGGCGTCAGCATCACCTATCTCGTGAACGAAGAGTTTCACCGTGGCAGCATTTCCTCGCTTTGGATCGCGCGGTCGGCGTTTTCCGACGACGTCGTGATTATGGATGCGGATGTGTTGTTCCATCGCGAGATCCTCAGGCGCTTGGTGCAGTCGCCGTTTACCAACTGCCTGCTGATGGATGACACGGTCAAGCAGACGGGCGAAGAATGCATGGTGGTGGTCCAGGGCGGGCGGGTGGTCGCCTTGAGCAAAAAGATGCCCGAGCGGTACGATGTCGCGGGCGAGGGCGTGGGATTTCTTAAGGTGCGGCGAGCCGATACGGCCCATGTCATCGGTTCACTCAAACAGTATGTCGATCAAGGCCGCTGGGAGATGGAGTATGAAGACGGCTTGCTCCAGTATTTTCAGGACGTGAAAGTCGGACACGAAAAGATCGGGGGGCTTCCTTGGACGGAAATCGACTTCCCCGAGGACATCACGCGGGCCGAGCGCGAGATCTTGCCGCGGCTGTAAGTTCTTCGAGACAGGATTGCCATGAGCGAAAGCACACTGGAACGCGGCGCTGAATTGCAGGGATTGAGCACGGCCATTTTGTTGCCGGGCGCCGCTCTCTTCGGCAATCGCCCCGGTCGGGGTGTGACCGACGTCGGTCCGCTCACCCTCATCGGAGGGCTCAGTCTCTTCCAACGTACGGTGCTCACGCTGCAGAGAGCCGGTATTCGCCAGCTCATCATCCTGGCGGGCGCCGACGAAGAGTTGCTCAAACACACGCTGGGGAGAGGGGCCCGGGTCACGATTCCGGTTCGATGGATGCCGGTCAGGGAGTTCCCGCTCGACGATCCCCGTACCTGGGAATCGCTGGCCACCGAGATGCGCGGATTCTGTCTGGTCGCCGGGGTTCAGGCATTGTTTTCCAGAAGCCTGATCGAACACCTACGACAGACGGTGCGTGACGGCGAAGCGGTCGTCGTGACACGCGAAACCGGCGCGATCGAACCAGCGGTGGGCCGGCGGAACCCGGCTGTCGCGTTCGAGGAAGGCCGGCTCGTTTCTTTCCGTCACGACACGGCCGCTGAAGGCCAGCAGGTAGCCGCCGATCTGGTCGTGTTGCCGGCGAGTATCCTCAGCCGCCCGGACGGGCCGTCCTCTTCGACCGGTGACGCCGGCTCAGACGCACTGGGGATGGTCCCCGTGCGCCGGTGGCTTGAGCGGGCGGCGGCCGAAGGTCGGGTGCGGGTTGTGTCGGCCGCATCCCACGCGGGACTTTGGTACCGAGACGTGTGGGACCAGACGAGCGCCGGCATTGCAGAGCGCACCCTCTTGCGTTCGCTCAAGGGAGAGGCTGAAGGATTCGTCGACCGGTACTTCAATCGGACCTTCTCCCGGCTGCTGACAAGAGCCTTTCTGTGGATGAAATGCTCGCCCAATACGATCACCATGATTGCAACGGCGGTTGGGTTGTTCGCAGCCATCGGGTTCGGGTGGGGGACCTACCAAGCCGGGATCATTGCCGCATTGTTATTTCAATTGGCGGCGGTGATTGATTGCTGCGACGGGGAAGTCGCCCGCCTCACCTTTAGCGAATCAGCGTTCGGCGCATGGCTCGACATCACCATGGACAATGTGGTGCATATCGCCATTTTCGCCGGGATCGCCTGTGGAGCCTATTTGCGGCAATCCGGAACCGAGGGCGCCTGGGTGCCCCTGGCCCTCGGTGGTGCGGCTGTATTAGGTAATGTGATGTCCTTCTGGTTGGTGACGAAGGCCCAAAAGATCGGCGCGACGGGGGGCTGGCATACGCCGACACAGGCCGCTTGGTCTGACTTTATTCTCAAGAACGTTGCCAGCCGGGACTTCTCCGTGGTGGTGCTCCTCTTCGCGATACTGGATAAGCTCGAATGGTTTCTGTGGATGGCCGCGCTCGGGTCAACGGTGTTTTGGCTGTTGATGGTCTGGGTCATTCGCCCGTCGGCACGCGCTCGTGCTTAAAACCGCGCTCCTGCTCATCGGAGCGCTGACTCTCTCCCTCCTTGTCTGGCACATCGGCATTGCCCGGATCTATGAGGCCGTGACCCAGTTGGGTCCTGCCGCGATAGGGGCGATTCTTCTGCCTTCCCTGCTCATGTACCTGCTCGAGGCCTATGGCTGGCGTGTGACGCTCGGCCGGTGGGCGGAGGAGGTGCCGTTCTGGCGGGTGTTGGCGATTCGCACGGCAGGGGAAGTGGTGAATATGACCACGCCCACCGCCTATGTGGGCGGCGAACCGCTCAAGGCCTACCTACTCAAACGCCAGGGCGTCCCGCTAGTTGAGGGGTTGGCGTCGGTGGTGACGGCCAAAACCACGATGACTATCGCCCAGATCCTCTTCATTCTGGCGGGAATCGGGCTGGGTTTCTGGCTCTTGGGCTCCGAGGGGTCAGCGGGTCAGACCATCACGGCTGCCCTGGTCAGCGCCGGATTGCTGGTATTCGGCGTAGGGGCGTTTGTCCTCGTCCAGCGCCAGGGCCTGTTTACATGGATGTTACGGGTCTTGCGCCGCGTCGGGATCCGGATTCAGTATCTGGAGTCGCGTGAACAGAAGCTGCTCGAATTGGATCGGACGATTGCTCACTTCTATGCCGGGCGACGGCAGGCGTTTCTCTTGTCCACGGGGTTGTTCCTGCTCGGCTGGCTGGCTGAGGCATTAGAGGTGTTTGTGATGGTACTGTGCCTCGGGCAACCCATCAGCGTCCTGTCCGCCGTGGCTATCGGCGCGCTCTCGGTGTTTATCAAGGGCGGCACCTTTTTTATCCCCGGTAGCCTGGGGGCACAGGATGCGGGCAATTTATTGTTGCTGACGGCCTTTGGATACGGGGAAGTCACAGGCATCATGTTCGCGCTTTTGCGGCGTTTTCGAGAATTCGTGTGGATCCTCCTCGGACTTGCCTGTCTGGCCGTGATGACCAAAGGTGTCGATCGCTCCCTCTCCACCGAGTGACGAGCCCGGCTCCTCGCCTCGAAATTTCCCGTCGAAGTGCAGAGTGGTGCAGCCACAGCTCTGTCCGATGTGATGAGCGATCGAGGCGAGCCGGGCGTGAACACGCGGCTGCGTCAGTACGAAGCAACCGTCCGCCTCGCCGTTGAGCCAGGTGTCGTTTCATCGCGATATGTAGCTGAAACCTGCGCGCTACGGTAGAGTATTGCTGCAAAGCGGTTCGTCACGATTCGAACAACAGTTGACGCAAACGGGAGCGACGCAACTCTAGGAGCGGGTGAGGCCATGGCACGACCGAATAATCCCCGTCCCAAAGATCAGCAGGCCGAGGAACAACAGTCCAAAGACAGGCCGGCGGAACCGCAAGGTCGACTACTCTTGCCTCCCTTCGATGATCCCGCCGAGGCTGTGAAATTCTGTCGGGCTTTAGCCGCCGCGATGGATTGCATCTCGCAGGCCGAAGATCATCGCTTACAGCCTGCACATATGTTGGCGTTGATGGCGCAGGCGGAGGAGGCCCTCCCTCCCCCGATGCTGTCGGTCGTCATTCCGGTGTTCAACGAGGCAGAGAATTTGCCGACCCTGCATGCCCGCCTCACCGACACGCTCAATCGCATGGGATACGATTACGAAATCGTGCTCGTCGACGACGGGAGCAAGGATCAGAGCCCGGAGATCTTGCGGCGGATGGAACTGGAAGATCGGCGGATCGTTGTCGTGGAGTTTGCGAGAAATTTCGGGCACCAGGTCGCCATTAGCGCCGGACTCGAGCATAGCCGGGGGCGCGTCGTGTGCATCATGGATGCTGATCTACAGGATCCTCCTGAAGTGCTGCACACCTTCCTGGCCAAGTGGCAGGAAGGGTGGGAAGTGGTCTACGCCATTCGCACCGAGCGGAAAGAATGGTGGGGCAAGAGGCTCGCCTATGCCGTCTTCTACCGGCTGCTTCAACGGGTCGCCAATATCGACATACCATTGGATGCAGGCGATTTTTGTATCATGGATCGCCGCGTCGTAGACGAGCTGGTCGGCATGCCGGAACGTAATCGGTTCGTCAGAGGTATTCGGAGTTGGGTGGGGTTCAAACAAGTCGGCGTACCCTACGAGCGGCAGGCCCGCCACGCCGGTGTTCCCAAGTATACCTTCCGGAAGCTGCTGTATCTGGCGCTGGATGGGCTGATTTCCTTCAGTCATACCCCGCTGCGTATCATCACGATCCTGGGTTTCACGGTGTCGGTGTTGTCCTTCCTGGTTGCATCGTTCTATATCATCAAGAAGTTCACGCTGGGAACCGGTGTGCCAGGTTTCACCACCCTCGTCGTCTCGATCTTCTTCCTCGCGGGTATTCAGTTGATGACGATCGGGGTCATTGGCGAGTACATCGGCAGGATTTCAGACGAAGTGAAACGCCGTCCGTTGTATGTGGCACGCCGCGTCACGAGGAGATGACCGACATCCGTATTCTCATGTTCGATAATGAATTCCCTCCCCTCGGTGGCGGCACGGGAGTCGTCAACTATTATCTGTTGCAGGAAATGGCCCGGCGCCCGGATGTCATCGTCGACCTGGTGACGTCGTCGCGCAGCAGGACGGCGTATGAGACCGAACGGTTTGCGGATCGCATCACGATCCACAAAGTGCCGGTGGACAATCACAACATTCACCATGCGCGCAACGTCGAGCTCCTCCGCTATAGTTGGCGCGGTCTGCGGAAGGCACGGCAATTGGTGCAGCGGCATCGGTATGACGTCAGTGTTGCGTTTGCGGGCGTTCCAGCGGGTGCGATGAGTTACGTCCTGCAGCTGACTCACGGACTGCCCTATGTGCTCTCCCTCCAGGGCCCGGATGTGCCGGGTTTCGAGGCGCGCTACAACTACCTCTATCCCGTGCTGACGCCTGTGATCAAAAGGATCTGGCGGCGGGCCGGCGCGGTCACCGCGATCAGTCGAGAGCAGGAACTCCTGGCGCATCGGACGATGCCGGAGCTGCCGCTGGTGACGATTCCCAACGGCGTCGATACCGGACTGTTCGCGCCCCGCTCCGATGACGTAAAGCGGCCGTTCACCGTCGTCTGTGTGGCGCGTCTGATCGAGCGCAAGGGCCAGCACCATCTGTTGCGGGCCTGTGCGCAAGTGCGCGCCGGTCACCCGGAACCCATGCGACTGATCCTGGTCGGGACCGGCGATGCCGAGCCGCACTTGCGGGAATTGGCCGCTCAACTTTGTCTCAGCGAATCCGTGACTTTCACGGGGTTTCTCTCGCGAGAAGAGATGCCTTCTGTCTACCGGGAGGCGGATGTCTTTGTCCTTCCCTCTCAACAGGAGGGGATGTCCATTGCCCTGCTGGAGGCGATGGCGTCCGGCTTGCCGGTTATCGTGACCGATACGGGAGGAACCGCCGAACTGGTGTCGCAGGGGCAGAACGGAGAGATCGTCCCTTGGGGAGATGTTCCGGCACTCACGCGAGCCCTGCAAGTTATACAACAGGCAGCAGCAGGGCTTCGTCGCCGGATGGGTGAGGAGAGCCGCCGACGGGCGATGCAGTTCGGGTGGCCGGTGCTGGCGACCCGCTACATCGAGTTGTGTGCGCAAGTGATGGCGCCTTCGGCGGCAAGCCGGCCTTGTGTCGCGTGCTCAGAGGTGGATCTGCAAGGCGACCCGCACAAGGAGCCTCGAGTATGAGGACGCGGCCGCAGGTCTGTATTGTAACCAGTCAGTATTTCGATTGGGGCATTTACGGCGGGTTCGGAAGCATGTCCCGAAAGCTCGCGGAAAGTCTTGCCGCCTCCGGCTTTCGTGTCAGCGTCATCGTGCCGGGGCGTCAGGGCCAGAAGCCCATCGAGACGATCGGGGGGGTCGAGATTCAGAGCTTCTCTCCACGGAATATCCTTGAGGCCTGCCGGATCATTCGCGCCTCGCGCGCCGATATTTTTCACTCTCAGGATCCGACCGTGCTGACCTATCTGGCCCAGCGGATCCATCCTCGCCGGACGCATTTGGTCACCAGCCGCGATCCCAGGGAAATGCATGATTGGTGGATCGAATTTCTCTATGCCACGCCGATGCGGCGGATCCTGACTCCCTTCAACTATCTCACCGAATCCGGTCTTTTCGTCAGGCAGGCCGTTCGCCGCGCCAACGGAGTCTTTTGTCCCGCGCATTTTTTGAAGGAAAAGGTGAAACGGTTGTATGGCCTGTCGCTGCTGCCGACTCTGCTGCCGAATCTCATCGATGTGCCGCCGGAGCTTCCGAAGAAGGGGCCCCGCCCCACCATGACGTTTGTCGCGCGATGGGACAAGCGGAAGCGGCCCTGGATTTTTTTGGATCTGGCCAGACAGTTTCCGGATTACCGGTTCGTGGCGGTGGGGCAGGGCAGCGCGTCCGCGGAATCGGGCTTCGACGCGGAGTTGCGCCGGCGTTTTCGCGACGTGCCGAATCTGGAAATGCCCGGCCTGATCAACCGGTTTCGTGAGCCGGAGCGCATGCATCAGATTTTGTCCGACACGTGGGTCTTCGTCAGTACCGCGGTGCGTGAGGGCCTTCCGCTGACCTTCCTGGAGGCGGCCGCCTATGGATGCCCCATTATCAGTCGTGTCGATCCCGACCAGTTCGCCACGAAGTTCGGCAGGCAGGTGCACGACGACGACTATGCTGCGGCCATCCGAAGTCTCCTGGCAGATGCCCCCCTCGAGAAGGGCCGCGCCGCCTATGACTATGTGCGTCAAACCTACGAAACGTCCAAGGCCCTCCAGGCGCACATCGACCAGTACGAGAGACACATCCAGCAATCGGGGCACGCGGCATGATCGGCACGAGAGAAGCCGGCGGCCCGATCCGGCTGTGCCTTACGGGGGGCTGGTTCGACAGCCCCAATGTCGGGGATAACGCGCTTCTCCTGGGAATTGTCGAATCGATCAATCAGGCCTTGCCCGCGGCGTTTACCGTCCTCACTCCCGATCCCGCCCGTGTTCAATCGCTCCATGGACTGCCGGCCATCGCGCCACGACGTCATCCCCTCAAGCTCCTTCGCCTGCTCTGCTCGGTCGACGCTCTCGTATTTACCGGAGGATCGCCATTTTTTGATCATGCCGGGCATATGCTGTATTGCGCCGCGCTTGCGGCGGTGGTGCGTCTGAGCGGCGGCAAGGTCATCGTCTGGGGCATATGGCTCAGGCCTCTCACGAACCCGTTTTGCCGTATGCTGGTTCGCTTTGTGTGCCGTCAGGCCGCCTACCTCAGCGGCCGTGACCAGGAGACCGTGCGAGGGATATCGCAGTTGATCAAAGAGATTGCCCCGGTGGCCTTTGTTCCAGACCCGGCCACGCGGCTGACGCCCGTGGGGAGCGACGAGGCGCGGGCTCTGCTGGCGGAACAGGGTGTCCGACCTGCTCAGAAATCGATTGCGATCTGCCTGCGGGATTTTCGTGCGAACCGGCAGTTCGGCATCCATCACTATGATCGCCAGTTTTCACCCCCGGAGGTGGAGAATTATCTGAAGGCCATGGTGCAGCTGGTGACGACACTGTTGGAGCAGACCGACTATACGGTGCTGTTTCTTCCCATGCATACCGTGCAGCCGGACGACGATCGCATTCCGGCGAACATGGTGACAGAGCGATTGGGAACCGCAGCCGATCCAAAGCGGGTGAAAGTGGTGATGCGACAATTTCAACCACGAGAAATGAAAGCGATCCTGGGTTTGATGGACCTGGTGGTGGGGATGCGCTTCCATTCACTCCTGCTGGCCTCCTCGATGGGGACCCCTGTCGTGAGCATCTCCCATGCCTCAAAGAACGAGAGCATCATGGACCTGATCGGACAACGGGAACACCTGGTCAGGGTTCAGGATATGTCAGGTGACTGGCTGAGCCGGCATGCCCTTGACGTGTTGTCCCACCAGGATGTCATTCGCGCCGGTCTCACCACCCGGTATGCGGCGTTGGCCACCGTCTATGAAGTCGAACTGACCCGGCTGCTCGGACTTTTTGACGGAGCCGGCAGCCATCCACTCAAGGAACGGCAATGGCATGCCTCCGCCGGGGAATGATCCTCACGGGCAGCCTCAATCATGTCTGTAAAAAACATTACTAAAGGCATCGTTTCAATCGGGATGTGGTCCATCACGAAATTGATCGTGACCGGATTGGTGGTACCGATTTACTCCCGGGTACTCGGGATCGATGGCTACGGGCAGTACGCCTACTATGTCGCGCTGCTGTTGATCGCATCCCATCCGGCCGGTTTCGGTATGCGGCACATGCTGACCAAGTATATTGCCGAACGTCGGACCGACCCGGCATGGCAGCGACAGTTGGCCGGATTCGCGGCGTGGGTCATGGCAGGAAGCGGCCTACTGGTGGGAGCGAGCCTGTTCGTCCTCCTGACGAGCCTGTCCGGAGTCGGGGGTCAGGCGCTCGGAGCCGCGCTCGTCGTGGTGGGTATTCTCTGGTGCGAACAAGTCCATCAATATGCCAGCGGCATTTTGTACGGGTTGCATCGTGAAGAAGATGCCACCATCCCAGCCGCGTTGGGAATCGTGATCGGGGGAGGAATAGGTGCGGTCCTGACGGCCGCCGGCTTCGGCGTGATGGGGGCTTTGAGCGGGTTGCTGGCTGCGGGGGCGCTAGTGGCGGGCGTCACGCTTCGGCAGGCACGGCGGGCGATCGGCCCACCGGACGCCGTCGTCGGAATGCCTCTCCCTCGCCGCGAATTGCTAACTTTCGGGTTCTCTACGATGGCCTACGCAGGAGTGGCGATGACGCTGTATTCCGTCGATGTTGTTCTGGTCCGGTATTTAGCCGGCGACCAGCAGACCGGGCTCTATGCCGCGGCCGTTCAATGGTCGGAGTTTGTGTGGTTCGTTCCCATTGCGATCGAGGGAGTCATGCTGCAGTCCACCGCCGGCTTGTGGGCGCAGGGAAAGGTCGAGGAGATTTCGCGATTGGTGAGCCGGCTGATGCGGTACGTCGCCGTAATGACCGCCTTTTTCCTGATCTATGTGCTCGTCTTTTCCGACCACTTAGTCACCTTTTATTTTGGCCCCCAATTCCAGGACGCCGCACTGCCCTTGCAGTTGCTGATACCGGGAGCCTTTGCGTTTTCGCTCGCCCGGGTGATCCGGCCCGTTATCCAGGCGCATGGCTTGGTCACGACGCTCCTCAAGGTGGTCTCGGCCGCCACGGTAATCAATATTGCCTTGAATGTGGCGCTTGTCCCGCGATGGGGGGCAGCGGGAGCCTCTGTGGCGACGTCCCTGTCCTTCATCTGCGTGGCGCTGCTGTATGTGCGGTTGCTGCAGAGGGAAGGGGCGCGTTCCTTTCAGGGGTTCGCCGCAGGACGTCTCCTTCTGCTCTGCGCGGGTACCGCGGCGGTTCTGGTGCCCATTGCCCTGACGATATCCACGCCGCTCTTCGCTATCACGCTCGGGGGCCTTACGGCCATGGGAGTGTATTGGTGCGGGGTCTTCTGGTTGGGCCTCATCCGGGTTCGGGAACTCGAACAGATCGTGGACAGCATGCCGGGACCGCTGCGGCAGACCGGAATAAAAACTATGCGCCTGCTCCAGCCGATGCTGGTCCGCCTGGATTCGATCGCGATCGGGTAATCGCCCAGGATATCGATGGCCAAGGATCGTCACAGCATCTCCGTCGTCATTCCCACCGTTGGCCGGGAGAGCCTGGCGTTGTGCCAGGCAGCCTTGTCCAGGCAGACCAGGCAGCCCGACGAGGTGGTGGTCGTCATCGACCGAGACCGGCGAGGGGTGGCATGGGCCAGAAATGAAGGGATTGCACGAGCCAAGGGCGATCTGGTGGCGTTTGCCGATGATGACGGCATTCCTCCACCGAACTGGATCGAACGGTTGGCAGCGGCACTCGATCGGCATGACGCCGCCGCCGCGGGAGGCACGTTTCAAGAGACCGATCCGCTCCTGGACGCAATTCGCCGCCGCCGTCCGCTGCCGGAATGCGAACAGATCGATCAGGGAGGATTGGTCGGCAACGGCGGTAATCTCCTGATCAGGCGGGAATGGTTGGATCGCTGTATTCGAGAAGACGGACATGCCTTCAATCCTCTTTTTAAGGGCTCAGGCGAAGATTGGGAGTTGATCTGGCGATTGAGAAAAATCGGAGCCGTCATGGTATATGTGCCAATCCCGGTCACGCATTTGCGCCGGGCGACGGTGAGTCAACATCTACGGCACTCGTTCCAGCGGGGGAGTGGGATCGCCAAGCTGTTTCGAATATTGAATACGGATGGAAGCGAGTTGGTGCCTCAGGATAGTCTCTTATGGGGACAAGGCGGGCGGAAAACCCGTCCACAATGGTTCAGAGCCTTGTGGGAAAAATCGATTGGACCGTTTGAATGGAAGCGATTTCGACAGAAGCGACATTTTTTGGTGTTTTGGCTTGGCGAGAAAGCCCAGGCCGCCGGGTTTGTCTGGGAGCTGATAAGAGGGGTGCTGGGCTCTGGCGGTGAAAATTCCGGGGCCGCTCGGGACCGGCCCGGCCGCTGACGAGGGACGCGCGAACGATGAGTCAGATACAGCTGTGTACCAGGGCGTGGTTTGGCGATGAGACCCTGCCGATGGACCTCCCGGCTTCCTGGAAAGTTGTCGAAGTCGGTCCTCAGGATCAGCCCGCACTCACAACGGCCTCGATGCGAGAAACCTTGAGCCGACCGATTGGCACTCCACGCCTCTCAAAGATCGCCCGAGGAAAGACCAGGGCCGTCATCCTGGTCGACGACCTCACCAGACCCACCCCCGCCGCCGATCTCCTCCCCTTGCTCGTTGAGGAATTGGCGCGCGGCGGCCTGTCCGAGCAGGCTATCATCGTGATGCTCGCAGGGGGCACGCATCCTCCGGCGTCCCTCGAGGATAGGATCAAGAAAGTCGGTTCAGGCCTTTCTCGGGCGATCACGGTCCTGGCCCATGATAGCCGGGGGGACCTTGTGAATCTGGGAACGTCGCCCGGAGGACTGCCGCTCCGGATCAACCGTACGGTGCTGGAGTGCGACCTCAAAATTGGAGTCGGGTGTATCTATCCCCATCCCATAGCCGGATTCTCAGGCGGCGCAAAGATCATTCTCCCTGCGGTCTGCGGTGTCGAGACGACCAGAATGATGCATGACTATCTGCGCGGATCCCGTGAGCGAGGCGGGTCCATTGACACAGAGCTGCGGCGGGATATGGTCGCCGTGGCCCGGCAAGTCGGGCTCGATTTTATTGCGAATGTGACTCTGAATCATCGACGAGAGATCAGTGGACTGTTTGCCGGTGATGTCGTCCAGGCGCATGAACAAGGAGTGCGTGCCGCACAGCGAGTCTATGCGGTGCCCCTGTTACCTCAGGCGGATGTGGTCATCGCCGATATGTATCCCTTCGATACCAGTTGGCAATTTGCTCAGGATCGAGGGATGTGGCCGATCGAGCGCGCGGCGCAGAAGGCATCCCGGGTGGTGATTGCCGCGTGCCCGCTTGGCCTGGGCACCCATGAACTGTTTCCGGTAGCCAGCCCGCTCTGGTCGCGCATCGCCAGGCGTATCAAACACTTTCGAATGGCGGACCTGGATCGTCCCGTTGAGAAAATACGGACGGTGGCCAAGTTGATCCGGCAAAAACAGCATCACTTGATGGTGCTGTCACCCGGTTTGAAGGCGGATGACCTGACGGCGCTCTTTCCTCATGCGCAATGGTTTGGAGAGTGGTCCGCGCTGAGGGCTGCCCTGCAGGCGCGCCATGGTGATGGGCCTGTGACGGTGGCACTGTATCGCTGTGCGCCGCTACTCATTCCAGAGGGGACGGAGCAGACTCAGGTTGTCGAATCACGAGTGGAACGTCCCCAGCGATTATCGGCGTCGGCCTCATCGTAAGATCTTATGAATACCGGCATCTGGCTCTTTTTTGAAGTACTGTTCGATACGCTGATGTTCTCGCCCTATTTGCTCCGGGGGCGGTTTTCCGCGCGGGTCAAGTGGAAGATCCTGGTCACCTATTTCCGTTTGAGCGTCAAGTTGCTGGTTATCAATCCGTTCCGGCCGATCAAGACCGAGCGCGTGTTGGGTTTCACGGTGCACTGTTTCGATTATCGGACCATGCACCTGTTGTTCAGGGTCATCCTCCTGCGCAATGAATATTACTTCCGGAGCGCAAAAGACGGTCCGGTGATCTTCGACTGTGGCGCCAACATCGGTCTGGCCACGCTGTTCTTCAAGTGGCTGTACCCGTCCAGTGAGATCTACGCGTTCGAGCCGGACCGTGAAACCTTCGCCCTCCTGAAACGCAATGTCGAAGTGAATCAACTGGTCGGCGTACATCTCTACAATGCGGCCCTCTCCGATCGGGCCGGGACGGCCGCATTCTATGTGGACCATACCAGACCGGGCTCTCCGCGAATGAGCCTGACGTATGAACGCATGCCGAAAGATAGCATTACGGTCGAGACGCTGCCCTTATCTCAGATCATCCGTGAGCAACTGGCAGGACGGGAACTCGATTTTCTCAAACTCGATGTGGAGGGGGCGGAAGACATCGTGCTGCGCGATCTCGCGACCTCGGGGCAGCTGACACCGGTGCATGAACTCCTGATCGAATATCATCATAAGATCGGCGAGGACCGTGCGAGACTCGGGCCATTCCTTTCTACGCTGGAGAACGAGGGATTTGACTATCAGCTGGATGCGGCCTGTATGCCGATTTATTCGCCTCGCCGGTTTCAGAATATCATTTTGTATGTATACCGTGTTTCTTGATCGGCTGGTGTCTGAGCTTGCTGCAGCATCGGCACAGAGAAAGATTGTGTGAGATGATCCCTCTGGCAGCGAGTACGTCAACGACCGTTACCAATCCTCGTGAGCGCGTCTACACCGCGACGGACGTCATCGTGACCGGCCTGCTGCTGCTGATCGTGTTCGGCAGCGGGCTCTTTCATCTCGAAAGTTTTCCCCCGCTCTGGTTCGATGAGGGATGGACGGTGTGTGTCGCTCGCACATGGGTTGAGACAGGACATCACGGCTGCCTGCTTCGTGGCGAGCCTGCTCCGCCGATCCTGGCCGCACATTTCCCCGTGATCGCCTCGGTGGCCGTGAGTTTCAAGCTGTTCGGCATCGGTATCTGGCAGGCCAGGATCGTCGGATTGCTGTACACCTTTGGCGCACTCCTGCTGTTGTACGGGGTCTCGCGCCGCATCTATTCCAGGCCGATCGCCATCGTCGCCCTCGCGCTCCTGATACTGGTTCCCTTCAAATGGTCGATTCACCCGCTCTTTATCGGGCGTCAGGTGCTGGGCGAAATGCCGATGTTGTGTTTTCTCCTGGCCGGGTTCGCTTGCGTCTTGCGAAGCGAGGAGAACCGAGGCTGGCTGGCCGGGGCGATCCTCTGCTGGAGTATTGCCTGGTGGACCAAAGGGCAAGCGGCTCCCTTCTTCATCGCCTCGCTGGCCGGAGGGGCGATGTGGGCCGGCTGGCGCAAAGACTGGACAACCGTGCGCCGGTTGTTGGTGCTGCTGGGTGGATCCTGGGCGGGTTATCGACTGCTACTCGTCACGAAAGACCTGTTATTAGCCGGCCATACGATGCCACACCCGCCGACAGATGGAATGACGGAAGCCATTGCCATGGTATTTGTCCCGTCCGTCCGTCTGGAGACGATCCGGCACATGCTGGCCACTTGGCCGGCGTATACGATTGGTTTGGGATATGCCGCCTGGCGCCTCTGGCGGGCCGACCCCTCGCTACGTATACACCAGACCGCGCGGCTTGAGCAGACAGTCCGGACGATGTTGCTGATCCTGGCAGTCACGTGGCTCGCGTGGTTTGCATTCCTCTGTGCGGGTGAGCCGCGTTATGCCTTGCCGGGGCTCTTCATCGCTGCGCCATTTACGGCCGCGTTTTTTCACGACTTCACCCAGGGATTCAATGTGACGTTCCTGAGGCAAGCTTTTTGGGGGCTGGTGCGAGCCAGACGCATTACCCGTGAGGGCGTCCAGGCAGCGGTGGTCGTCGGACTCCTTGCCGTTATGGGCCTAGTTGCTCTTCAGGAGCGCTACGCGTTTCGGGGGCGAGAGGATGAGCGGGACCTGTTTGCGCTGACCGACTATCTGCATGCTGTTACGCCCTCGACCGGCCTGATCGAAACATATGACAGCGAGCTGTTCTTGTTTCTCGATCGCCGGTATACCTATGCTCCGCCGAAGGTGCTCGTGGATGTGATGCGGCGCGAGCAGAATCCTGCATGGCCGGTGACCTACGATCCGCTGGCCGCGCACCCGGACTATATCGTCCTCGGCGAATACGGCCGCTGGGCCGCTTTTTACAAGCCCTTGATCAAGCAGGGTCGAATTAGGCTTGTGTCCACCATCGGGCGCTATGAGATCTATGAACCGGTTGATCGCTAGCCGCGGCTGGGCAGAGGATAGCCCTGCCGGCTGGCAGTAGCCGGTTCGCTCTTTTCCTCCTCTTGACTTTTCCCGGGGCCGATTTATTTTTCACTCCGTTGCTGATGCTACACCGGATGGATCGGGCTCAGGCCCATCCCTGGAAGAGCAACGGCGGCAGATGATGCCCCGCTTCGACCTGGGTCCATCCGATAACCTCTTATCAACCAGTAGAAGTCACCTCTCGACGGAGAGGAGGAGGAACGCATGACCAGTTATCGAGCAGCCTTGATGAATCCGATTGGACAAGACTCCTTCGACCGAAAAATCGATCGGTTGCTGGAGGAGGCCGTGAGTGCCTTTGGGGTTAACGGATCAACGTGGACCCCCGCAAGTAATGCCTGGGAAGATGACAACGGATTCTATCTACAGCTGGCATTACCCGGGTGGGATCCTCAAGAGGTATCGCTGGAGTTGACGAACCAGATTCTCTCGATCAAAGGTGAGCGCAAAGAGGAATCCGGGCCCTCGCATTCCTTCCATTTACAAGAGATCGGCGACGGCAGGTTCATGCGTCTCTTCAGGCTACCGACCTACATCGATCAGGACAAAGTGTCGGCGGTACAGAAGAACGGGCTCCTGACGGTGAGTTTTCCGAAACGCGAGGAAGCTAAGAGCCGGCGTATTGTAATCGAAGGACAGTGATTGATCGGGATTCCGGGAGGTCAAAACCCTGCCTCGCTCGGCAGCCGGTGCGTCCCAAGGCCTCACCGACCGCTACTGTCGGTGAGGCTTTTTATCTCGCGGACGAAACCGTTCAATTGAATGAGGAGCAAGGGCAAAAGGTTTTCAAGGGCTCTGACTGAGTGAAAGGAGAACGGACATGAAGCACGGTCTATTTTGGATAAATGGTGGCGTCTGAGCTTCCTCGAGAAGCATTCGAATCGACAAGTGCAGGACGGCGCGCAGAAGGGGTTCCTGGAAGGTGGGCTTCGGAACTGGTGGCGTAAGGAAAAAGGAAGTGATCGGCACCGGCGTGGACGAGAATCCGGCAGTACCCGTCCGATCACTCCCTGGTCTCACGGGTTATTCTGAATATACCTACACGCAGCGCACTCGAAGCATTCCGCGAGACTCGAGAGAAGAAAGGAGGTGAACACGATGATGGATTTGAGCTCGGTAATCGATGCCGGGCTGGCGGTAATGGGAGTGATTGCGGTGCTGTCGATGGGACTCTGGACATTGTCTTCTGAGTCCAGCACCGTGTCCACCTCACAACAACCGTCACGCTCGACGAGGCAACATCAGGAAGTCTCGCTGCCTAAGGCAGCCTGACGGACTGGCCGTGTCTCGATGGGGAGACCTCTGGGGCAGGCCATCACCGGCCTGCCCCGAAAGGTTCCTTCCGACTCTCCCTCTAAGGACGGCGAACCACAGAGGTTATCGCCGGACCGACTTAGTGCGTTCAAGGTCCACAAGTTGCCGGATGGCGCCTGCGACCAGGCCGGGTTCGTCGAACTGAATGAAATGACCGCTCTGCGCGGCCAGGATCTGGCGGCTGTTAGAGGACAGGTCGGTCAACTCCTGCTGAAGGCCCAACCACATTTTTCTGAACTTGGCCTGGTTGACGGCACCGGGCATGTCCGGCCACCAGACAGGACCGGTTGCCGTCAGCACCACCAGCGGAAGCTCGCCGAGCGGCGCGATGTGGCGAACCTGTTCTAACGTCTCGATCAGTCCATTCCCTTCATCCGCCAATGTGGAGGGGTAGCTGGTCCGCAGCCACCCGGCCCGCAGCACCGGCCGAATGTCCGCCGGGACCTTTTGTTCCTGTTGAGTCAGGAGAGGGGGCAGGCTCTCGAAAGAGGCAAGGAGCCGTGGTATGCCCAGGATGGCCATCGCACGGAGGGCCGGGAGCATGGATTTGCCGGCGTTGACGAAGGTTCTAAACTCGGCCTGGCGCATTTCCGATTCATGTCCGGCATCGACCAGAACCATGCCGACGACTTCCCGAGGATGTTCCTCGCGATAGAGTCGGGCGACGAAGCCACCGAACGAATGACCCACCAGAATGTACGGGCCGGCGATCTGTGAACGATCGAGTAATCGACGGAGCTCTCGCGTCATGCGTTCTCCGGTGCGTGGTAGCGGCCCTGGGTCGCTCCATCCGAGTCCGGCACGATCGTAGGCGCAGACTCGCGTGAAACGGGCCACCGCCGGCTGCACCAAGGTCCAATCGAGGGACCAGCCCGTCGCAGCAGCCTCCAGCAGGACGGTAGGGCTCCCGTTTCCAATGCAATAGAGGTGCAGCCGGTGGCCGCCGATGTCGACCAGCTGTCCAGGGGGAGGAAAGTGTACCCGGTCGCGCACCATGCTGATGAACTGATACGCCGCGCCGCAGATCACCAGCACAAGCAGTGCAGCGAGAAGCCACTTGAGAATAGGCATAGCCGCCATAATCCATTGTAATGGGGGATGGAAGCAAACGGCGGCTGAGCGGTGCATCCGCCCCTGGAACGACGGATATCGTGGATCGTCACAGCTCTGTCCTCCGGAGCATGTGATCTCAACGGTTCATGCGAGCGCAGAGTTCAAGGTCCCGGAAATCCTTGTGCGCTCGGCCATTCTGGCTTGCCACGTGTCGTAACGTGGAATCCGACGGATTGTCCGCTTCCATATGCCTTATGATAGGATGCCGCGCATGAAAATGGCTCATCGTCTGCTCTGGGGGCTGCTCTCAATTCTTGGTGCCGTGGCCTTGAGCCATGTGACCGGTGTCATCAATCCCCACGAAAAAGTAAATGGGCTTTGGCTGGTCGTGGCGGCGGCCTGCATGTATGTGCTGGCCTACCGGTTTTATGGTCGTTGGTTGGCGCGTCGCGTCGTGCAGTTGGATGATACGCGCCTGACTCCTGCGGTCCGTTTGAACGACGGCGTGAATTTTCACCCCACCAATAAGGTCGTCTTGTTCGGTCACCATTTTGCGGCGATCGCGGGGGCAGGCCCGCTGCTCGGCCCGGTGCTGGCGGCGCAATTCGGGTTTCTTCCCGGCTTCCTCTGGTTGGTGATCGGCGCGGTGCTGGCGGGGGCGGTGCAGGATTTCATCATTCTCGTGGCCTCCATGCGGCGGAACGGCCGTTCGTTGCCTGAGATCGCCCATGATGAACTGGGTTCGCTCACCGGCACGGCGACGGCAGTGGCCGTGCTCTTTATTGTGGTGGTGGCGCTGGCGGGACTGGGCTTCGCCGTGGTCAATGCGCTGTACCATAATGCCTGGGGCACGTTCACGATCGCGATGACGATCCCGATCGGCTTCATCATGGGATTCTATCTGCAGAAATTTCGTCCTGGAGCGGTGGCGGAAGTGTCGGTGATCGGGGTGGTCCTGCTGGTGGCGGCGGTGTTATTCGGCCGGGTCGTGGGCCAGTCGTCTTATGCCTGGCTCTTTGAGTTCGATAAGCCGTCACTCGTCTGGTTGCTGGCCGGCTATGGGTTTCTCGCCTCGGTGTTGCCGGGCTGGATGTTGCTGGTCCCGCGCGGCTACCTGTCCACCTTTATGAAGCTGGGCGTGGTCTTTCTGCTCGGCTTCGGCGTCATCCTCATGGCGCCGACGATTGAGATGCCCCGGATTACCTCATTCGCCAATGGCGGGGGACCGATTATTCCAGGCACGTTGTTTCCTTTCCTCTTTATCACGATTGCCTGCGGCGCGGTGTCGGGATTCCACTCCCTCGTGTCGTCCGGCACGACACCCAAGATGATCGAACAGGAATCGCAGGCGGTGGTGGGATATGCGGCCATGCTGTTGGAGAGTTTTGTGGGTGTGATGGCGCTCATCGCGGCCTCGGTTCTGATTCCCGGAGACTATCTGGCGATCAATACCATGCTTTCGACGGAGACGTTGACGGCGATGGGATTCGCGCCCTCCCGGATCGCGGAATTATCCCGGCTGGTGGAAGTGGACGTGGCCGGAAGGCCGGGGGGGGCGGTGTCGCTGGCGGTGGGCATGGCGTCCATCTTTGCGGCCTTGCCCGGCATGGCCGGGTTGATGGCCTACTGGTATCAGTTCGCGCTGGTGTTCGAGGCGCTGTTCATCCTGACGACGATCGACACGGGCACGCGCGTGGCTCGCTATCTGATCCAGGAAATGGTCGGACGTGTGTGGACGCCCTTTCGACAGATGACCTGGTGGCCGGGAGTGCTGGCGAGCAGTGCCTTTGTCGTGGGATCGTGGACCTACTTGATTGGAACGGGGAGCATTTCGACCATCTGGCCGATGTTCGGTGCGGCCAATCAGCTGCTGGGGACGCTGGCGCTCTGTATCGGAACGACCGTCTTGATCAAGATGTGGAAGTCGTCCTATCTGTGGGTGACGGCGGTGCCCATGGTGTTTGTGGGTGGCATCACCCTGGCCGGCTCCTATGAGATGTTCTGGATGTTTCTGGCGAAGGCGGCGGGTCTGGCCGCCGGACAGGCGTTCGCACTCTATCTCGATGCCTTGCTCGTGGCGGTGGTCGCACTCCTTGGTGTGGTCGTCTTGAGCGACAGCATGAAGCAGTGGTATGGGTATGTCGTGCTCAAGCGGCCGTTTACCAGCAGTGAAGTCATCGCGACGGCCGGTGGAGGATCGGCGGGTTGTGTGCAGACGGTGATATCCCAGGAAAGCGTCAAGGACCCTGAGGCAAGGGGCTTTCGCCTTCCCCATGGAGGCGGCTGTTGTTGAAGGCGGGATACAGCCTCGGCGCCGGTGGAGATGCATCGCGGACTCAACTCAGAACTCAGGATCCATCGATCCGAGGAGCCATGGAGACCTTGCCAGCAGCAATTGTTGAACATCCTGTCGTCGAAGAGATGAGGAGGTAGTGATGGCGGACCAATCGTCCTTTGATGTGGTATCGGAAGTAAATATGCAAGAAATGAAGAACGTCGTTGATCAGGCGACAAAGGAGATCAAGCAGCGCTTCGACTTCAAGGACTCGAAGACCGAACTGACGTTGAAGGAGAAGGAAAAGGAATTGGTGGTGCTTTCCGACGACGAGTACAAGCTGAATGCGGTGAATGAGATCATCAAGACGAAATGCGTCAAACGCGGGGTTTCGCTCAAAGCCTTCGACTACGGTAAAATCGAGGACGCGTTGGGCGCCACCGTGCGCCAGCTCATCAAGATTCAGAGCGGTATTTCTTCGGAGAAGGCGAAGGAAATCACGAAGGCCGTCAAAGAATCCAAGCTGAAAGTGCAGGCGCAGATCCAAGGGGAACAGGTGCGAGTGATCAGTAAGAGCAAGGACGATCTGCAGGCTGCCATCGCATTTCTGAAGGGCCAGGATTTCGGCATCGATTTGCAGTTCACCAACTACCGCTAGCCGGGATGGCGACGATGGCTCCCGGCTTCGTTCCGCATGGTGCCGAGGCTCGCCCCGGCGGTACCGTACGTCTCGCTTCTTGCTTCAGTGCGATACGGCACTCTTCATTGATCCCATGAGGAAACCTCCAAGGTCAGCATGATCAGACTGTTCATCTGTATATGCGTCCTTGCCTGGTCTCTCGGCGGATGTAGTGGCTCCGACCCGATCGTCGTCATTGAATTGCATCCTACCAATCCCGATATCATCTATATCGCCACCAACGACTACATTTACAAAACGCGGGATGGCGGACAAACCTGGAGCAATCTGTCGAAAGGCATGAGCTATTCCCGTGTCATTGCGATGGCGATAGACCCCACATATCCGGCGACAATTTATGCCGGGACGAAAGGGGACGCCGTGTACAAAAGCTATGACGGGGGCCAGCGATGGACGTCGCTCCGGCTCGGGCTCGACGATGCCACGATCTCCTCGGTCGTGAACCAGTTCGTGTTCGACCCGGCCGATGCCCAACATCTTTTTCTGGCGACGACCATGGGAGTGTTTGAATCGAAAAATGCCGGCGAGCGGTGGGTGAAGCGGATGGAAGGCATGAAAGAGGTCTTGATGGTCGTGACGCTGGGCATGGATCCCACCAGGTCGTCGGTGCTGTATGCCGGTACGAGCGGTGGAGTCTACAAGTCGACCAACCAGGCGGGGCACTGGGTGCAGGTGAATAACGGCCTGGTACCGACAGACATGGTGAAAACATCGCGGGCCTTGAGTGTCACATCGGTGCAGGTGGATCCGTCCTCGCCCGAGACGGTGTATGCCGCGACGCTCGCGGGGCTGTTTAAATCTTCAGATGGTGCGGCGAACTGGGTGCGTGTCGGGGAGTCGCTGCCGGATCAAATGATCGTGGCAATGGTGCTCGATCGCGCGCGTGCGGGCGTGCTGTATGTGGCGGCGAGAGATGGAATCCATCGAAGCGAGGACGGCGGGAAGACCTGGACGGCGCTCAATGACGGGTTGACGAGCACCAACATTCGGTCACTGGCGCAGAGTCGGATCAATCCAAAACTCTTCTATGCTGGGACGAACGGCAGCGGACTCTATCGAAGTGTGGACGGCGGGGCTCACTGGGAGGCGCTTTCGTCGGTGTTTCCCAAGGAGTAGCCTGGAGAGGTTCGAAAGTCTGGTCTAGCGACGAGACGGGCTGTTGAGCGAAGAGTCACCGATGGCGGGACCGACGCCCCGCATCTGAACAGACGAGGAACTGCCCGCATTTTCCGCATCATTGATTTCAAATCCGAACGCATTCGGCAGAGTGGTGTCTTGAGTCCGGGGCCCGATCCGGTCCGGGAGCGTGCTGTCTCTGAGATCCGCTCCTCGACGAGGATGGAGCGATTCATCCACGCTGCTGTATGGTGAAACCGTCGCACCGATATCGGCACCGAAACTCGGATTGAGCGAACGATTCAGATTCGTGTTTTCAATCTCTCCACCGATCCTCGTGGGAATGGTTGTGTCCTGGATATCCATCCCGGTCGGGGCTGATCCCGGCGGTTTTCTGGGTCGAAGGTCACTCGTAATGGCCTCTTGTTCCTCCTCGATGCGTCGTTGCTCCCTTGCGCGCTGCTCATAGTCCAGTGAGTCGAGTTTCTCGAACCGGGTGCCGAGTTCCATCAACCGGGCCTTGGTCTTGGTGAGGGTATCGCGCGCGGTCGCGACGGTGCCGACGATTTCGCTCAGCGTCCACTGGCGCGCAAAGGTGCCGAGTTTCGGCGACTGTCCAGGGCCGCCCCCGAGTCCCTCCGCTCCACTTCCGACCCCGAATCCAGCACTATTGTAAATCCCCTTTTGCTGGACTGACATGAGAATGTGATTGGATTGCTCCAGAAGCTCGTGGATTCGTTCGAGCGAATCAAAGTCACCCGCGCAGCACTCGAGAAGCTCACGGTACTCCCGCGCAAATTTTGTTGCCTCGTTCTGAATCTCGACGATCTTGAGGGGTTGTTTAGGTGCCGATTCGTCGCGGTCAGCCGGATCGAGCGACCCGGGTTTTGGGGAGTCGCGCTCTGTCTCGTACAGCGGGACGCAGCCGGGGTCTGAGGTCGCAGAGATCTGCTTGTCGGCCTTGCGGTTTGGGCACCAATAGATCTGGCCCGGTTGATTCAGCGGGTTGTCGGTTCTGAACTCTCCCGCTTTCGCCGAAGGCCCTGGTGTGGCCATGAGCAGACCGGTGAACAGCGTCACGCCGGCGCTGAGGGTCTTGATGGACGTCGTACACATCGTGATTCCGATGATGCGCCGGGGGTGAATTTGTGTCAATCAAAGCAGGATTTTGCGATGCGTGACACGGAACCGCTAAGTCGTTACGGACCTCTCCATGATTGAATCTGAAACAGTTCGAGCCCGATGGCGCATCCCGAAGCCAGGCGGATACCACCTATGACGAGGGACTGGCCGACGTCCGGTGACCACGCTGTGGAGGCATTCCGTCCCGACATCAACCTGGCGAAGTGGCGCCCGCGCTCCTACCGTTTTCCCGAGGGACGTCGTTGCAAGACTAGGTGCGCGAGACGCGTGGGCCTTGATGCTGTCACCTTCTCAGTTGAGAGGATATGCAATCCGACCAGGTCCTCGGACACGTGATTCATCGAACTACGGAGCCGCCTCTCTTGTGGGTACGTTGGGGATCTCACTCGGTCATGAAGCGACCGAGGCAGGCTGGAAAACATCTTTAAAGGTGGGATAGTTTCCCACAGTGTTATGCACATGTGTGGATAACTTTTCCGATCGAAGTGCCTGCGGCGTAATAGCATGTATTACGTGGACAATATTCTTGATAAATTGGGGCAAAATCTGTTGACAGCTTTTTGGTTGGGTGTATACTCCAGCCGAAAGGTGGGGTGAAGTGGGTGGAAATGGAGAAATAGATTCTGCTCACCCCTCCCACGAGCCGGTTTTAGTCGAAGAGATCATGTTCTGGTTGCAGTGTAAACCAGGCGGAGTTTACGTGGACTGCACTCTCGGATACGCAGGGCTCGCTTCTCACATCCTCGGTCGCACCGCTCCAGACGGCATCCTTGTCGGAATTGATCGTGATGCCACGGCACTTGCTGAGTCGCGCAGGCGGCTCAGTGCCGATAGCGCTCGGGCGCGTCTGCTGCACGGAAACTTTCGCGAACTCAAATCGCATGTTGTGGAAAGCGGAGTAAGCCGCGTGGATGGCGTGGTCTTTGACCTTGGCGTGTCATCTCCTCAACTTGATCGTGCTGAGCGGGGATTCAGTTTCCGTGAAGACGGTCCCCTGGATATGCGCATGGATCAAAGTCAAGGTTGCACTGCCGCCGATCTCATTCGTGAGCTCCCCGAAACTGAGCTGGCCGACCTCATTTATAATCTGGGCGAAGAGCGTTATTCACGAAGAATTGCCCGGGCCATCGTGCAGGCACGAACTCTAGGCGCGATTGAGACCACCTGGAAATTGGCAGCCGTCATTGAGCGCGCCGTGCCCGCCGCTTATCGTCACGGGCGAATTCATTGCGCCACGCGTAGCTTTCAAGCGTTACGGATTGCCGTGAATCGTGAACTGGACGTGCTGGAGCCGGCGCTTCGGGATGCCGTCGATATCCTGACGCCCGGAGGGCGAGTCTGTGCCGTTTCCTTTCATTCGCTTGAGGACAGAATTGTAAAACATACGTTTCGGACTCTGGCCAATGGCCCCGACGCGTCGGTGAAGGTGCTGACCAAAAAACCAGTCACAGCCTCGGACAATGAGCGTAACCGAAATCCGCGATCGCGAAGCGCAAAATTGCGCGTCGTCGAGCGGGTTTCCAAGGAGTCTATGCAATGAAAGCCGTTGCGTTTGCTGCGGTCACGTCGCTGATCTTGCTCTTCGTGTGGGAGCGGGTGGACATCGTTCGCATCGGCTATCAAATCGAACGTCTCAAGACGCAGAAGGTCTCCCTTGAACGGGAACGCGACGAATTGCGCGTCAAGCTGTCAGGCTTCACGGCACCTGAACGCATCGCCCGACTCGCGACTGACAAGTTAGGGATGATGCAGCCGGAGAAAGGCCAGGTCGTGGTGATCAATATGGAGCCGGAGGCGCCGGCGCATCCGATCGCCGCCGAGGGTGAGGTGCGGATCGCCAAACACATCGTGACGCGGAGAGTTCGATAGTATGGCCATGCCGTTTCGAGGTCGCCGTATTGTGGTGGCTTGCGGGCTGGCCGTGGCGTTTCTCCTCGTCATCGTCCGTCTGGTGAATCTCCAGGTTCTGCAAGCGGCGGAATTGACGGTGAGGGCCGACCGACAACACCAAAAAAACGTGACATTGGAGGGGGCGCGCGGCACCATCTACGATCGAAACAGCAAAGTCCTGGCGATGAATATGGAAGTGCCGTCTGTCTTCGGGGTGCCGACCTCGCTGGGAAATCCAGGCCTGACGGCACGAAACCTGTCGCCGATTCTGCGGGTCAAGGCGACGGAACTCGAGAAGAAGCTCAAACAGGAAAAACATTTCGTCTGGCTGGCGAGAAAGCTGGATCCCGAACAGGGGCGACGGCTCGAACGGCACCCTTTGGACGGTGTCGGAGTCGTCATGGAGGGCCGGCGCTATTATCCCAAGGGGCCGCTCCTCTCGCATGTGCTGGGATTCGCCGGGATGGATGATCGGGGATTGGAAGGGGTGGAGCTGCGGTACGAGCAGGAATTGAGGGGCGAGAAGCGGGCCGTGGTGTTGCAGCGCGATGCGCTGGGACGGGCGGTTTTTCCCAAAGGTCTGAATCAGGACGGCGCGGCAGCCGGGCACAATCTGACCCTCACGGTGGACGAAGTGATTCAGTATATTGCCGAGAAAGAATTGGACGAGGCCGTAAACCGCTCCAATGCGAAGTCCGGCAGCATCGTGGTGATGAATCCCAAGACCGGGGCCGTCTTGGCTATGGCGGTCAGTCCCAGGTTCGATCCCAACACGGTGGCGGCTCTGGCCCCGGATCGATGGCGCAATCGCGCGTTGACGGATACCTATGAGCCTGGCTCAACCATGAAGGCCGTGATTGCAGCGGCGGCGCTTGAAGAAAAAGTGATGACGCCCGGCAGTATGTTATATGGGGAAAATGGACAGTTTGCCATTGCCAACACTGTGATCCATGACCATGAGAAGGCAGGGTGGATGACCTTTGCGCAGATGATTCACAAGTCGAGCAATATCGGTGCGGCCAAGGTGGGCATGGCACTCGGTGAGTGGCGGGTGTTCGACTATCTGAAGGATTTTGGATTCGGCGATAAGACCGGAATCGACTTGCCCGGGGAGACCGGAGGATTACTGCGGGGCCCGCGTCAATGGGGAAAACGATCCCTGGCTTCCATCTCCATGGGACAGGAAATCGGGGTAACTCCGCTGCAGATGGTGACCGCGGTGGCCGCCATCGCCAATGGCGGTGTCCTCATGAAGCCCTATGTCGTTTCGGAAATTCGAAATGCCAAAGGCCAATTGGTATCGCAAACTCTTCCTCAAGCCAAGCGGCGCATCATCTCATCCGATACCGCCAGGACCCTGACAACCCTTCTGGAAGGAGTCGTGACGCACGGAACGGGAGGAAAGGCGGCGATTCCAGGATATCGCGTGGCAGGAAAGACCGGCACGGCTCAGAAGGTGGACCCGCGGACCGGCGCCTATTCCTCCACTCTCCTGGTGGGCTCTTTTCTCGGGTATGTTCCGGCTGAGGATCCGCAGTTGGCCATGATCGTGGTCATCGATGAACCACGGGGCGAAGGTTGGGGCGGCGTCGTGGCTGCGCCTGTGTTTCGCCGTGTCGGCGAGCAGGTCCTGAACTATTTGGGTGTTGCTGTGGATGAGCCGGTCAAGCTGGCGATGGCCGGCGTGAAATCGTGACATGACCCTCGATGATTTGATTGCCCCCATTCAGGGGCGTCTCAAAGTGCTGGAACGGATCGGAGACCAGCGCGTGGAGCTGACGAGTCTGACCGACGATTCCCGGAAAGTTGCGCCCGGATCGCTCTTTGTGGCGGTCAAGGGCGAGCGGGCCGATGGACATGAGTTTCTCGAGCGGGTCGCGGCGGCAGGAGCCGCCGCAGTCGTGGTCGAGCGGCCTGTCGCGAGTCTATCGGTCCCCTGCATTCGCCTGCAGGACTCACGGGGAGCGTTGGGTATCCTCGGCAGTCGCTTCTATGGTGACCCTTCGGCCGCGCTCCGGATGATCGGGGTGACGGGCACGAACGGTAAAACCACGACGACCTATATCGCAAAGACAATGCTGGAAGCGGCGGACCGGCAGGTTGGCCTTATCGGGACGGTGGCATACCTTATCGGGAAGGAGTCGATCCCGGCCTCCCATACCACGCCGGGCGCCCTGGACCTGCAGCGGTTGTTTGCGCGGATGGTCGAGGCCCGGCTGGATACGGTCGTGATGGAAGTCTCATCCCACGCCTTGGCCCTTGATCGGACCGCTGGATCCGAGTTTGATGTGGCGGTGTTTACGAACCTGACTCAGGACCATCTCGATTTCCATGTGGACATGGAACAGTATTTCCAGGCGAAGTTGAAATTGTTCGTCGAGCTGGGACAATCCGGTACGCGCAAGACCCACAAACGAGCGATCGTCAATGCGGATGATCCCTGGGGCGCACGAATTCGCAGCGCCTGTTCAGTCCCGGTGTGGACCTATGGTTTGCGCCAACCGGCGGATCTTCGTGCGGAAGGGGTCGTGCTCTCGGCGACCGGGACGACGTTTACTCTACGCAGTCCACAGGGAAGCTGTTCCATTCAGAGCCGGCTGGTGGGAGAGCACAATGTGTATAACCTCCTGGCCGCGATCGGCGTGGTGCTGCATGAGGGGTTGACGCTGGACCAGGTTTGCTCCGCCGTGAGAGCCGTCTCGAATGTGCCGGGACGGTTTGAACGTGTGGAGGCCGGGCAGGGATTCACGGTCGTGGTGGACTATGCCCATACAGAGGACGCTCTGGTTCGGTTGCTGACCGCGGCCCAGGCGCTCCGCACGGGACGTATCATCACGGTGTTCGGCTGCGGCGGCGACCGAGACCGGACCAAACGCCCCAAGATGGGTCATGCGGCAGTGCGATATAGCGATGTGGTGCTGTTGACGTCCGACAATCCGCGGACCGAAGACCCCGCCGCCATTTTGAGGGAAGTGGAAGCGGGGGTGAAGCAAGCGCTGGTCGATCACGCCGAGGTGCAGTACCGCATGATCGAAGATCGCAGGACTGCCATCCAGGCGGCGATACAAGAGGCCAAAGCAGGCGATATGGTATTGATCGCAGGGAAGGGGCACGAAGATTATCAGATCCTGGGGACTACAAAACATCATTTCGATGATCGCGAAGTGGCCCGCGAAAGCATCATGGCACTCCGGCCAGGCGCATAGGTGAGCATGGCGAGTGTGGGAGCAGTGACGTGATGGCGATGTTTACGGTGGAAGAAATCTGTGAGGTTCTGAGCGCCAGGCCGCAGACTGGACCGGCCGGGCGCGACTTGAAGCAACGCATCCGTCGTGTGGTGACCGATTCGCGACTGGCAGGACCAGGCGATCTCTTTCTCGCACTCCAAGGCGAACGGTTTGATGGTCATGCGTTCGTCGAAAAAGCGCTTGCACAGGGAGCGGTCTGCGCCATCGTCCAGGAAGACTATCGTCTCCGGCCCTCCTCGAAACGAGCGCAGCCCCCGATCTTGCTCGCGGTGCGGGATACCCTCGAGGGCTATCAGCGACTAGCCACGCACTATCGGAATCGGTTTCCAATTCCACTCATCGCGATTACGGGGAGCAACGGCAAGACGACTACCAAGGAAATGGTCGCTCATGTGGTTGCGCAGCGCTTTAAAACGCTGAAGACGGAGGGTAATCTCAACAACCGTATCGGTGTTCCCCAGACCCTCTTTCAACTGGCGACGCGGCATCAAGCGGCGGTCATTGAAATGGGCGTGGATCAACAGGGGCAGACCACCCGCTTGTGCGAGATTGCGAGGCCGACGATCGGCGTGATCACCAATATCGGTCCTGACCATTTGGAGTTCTTCGGGAGCATGGAGGGATCCGCCCAAGCCAAGGCCGAACTGTTGGACCATCTGCCTGCCGAAGGCGCAGTGGTGTTGAATGCCGACGATGAATACTTCGACTACCTGGCCGCCCGGGCTCGATGCCGCGTCGTAGCGTTCGGTCGTTCGCCGAAGGCGGAGATTCGCGCTGTCAATATACGATCTGACGAAAAGGATGGGACGGTCTTCGGCCTGGTGTTACCAGGCAAGAGTCGTCAGCCGGAAGTGCGCATCCGGACCCAGGGGTTGCACAATGTGAGTAATGCCCTTGCAGCCGCCGGAGTCGGGTACGTGTTGGGTCTTTCGGGAACAGCCATCGCTGAAGGCTTGGCGAAATTCCGTCCGGCTGCCATGCGCTCGCAGATCAGCACCTCCCATGGTGTCCAAGTCATCAACGATTGTTACAATGCGAATCCGGCTTCCATGAAGGCGGCCATTCAGTTGCTGGCGGACCTCGGGCGGGGGAAACGTTCGATTGCGGTGTTGGGAGACATGTTGGAACTGGGGAGCGGCAGCAAGCCGATGCATCGAGAGGTGGGGGCATTTCTGGCCGGTCAGAATATCGGACAGCTGCTGGCCTGCGGGCAGCTCGGACGAGAGCTTGCGGAAGGCGCTCGCCAGGCCGGAATGCCGGCGGACAGGGTGGTCGAACTGCCGGACGCCGCTGCTGCCGGCAATGCCCTGGCATCCATGGTGAAGCGGGGCGACGTCGTGTTAGTCAAAGCATCTCGCGGCATGCGGATGGAACAAGTAGTAGAGACCATTGCCGGCCCGCGGCGCGTCGCCGCAAAGGCCGGCTGAACGACAGGACAGAAGGGACTCTCATTCCCGCATCGACGGATCGCGGGCAAAGATTTTCAGGATGCTATACAACTGGCTCTATCCGCTCCATACGCAGTTTTCGTTTCTGAATGTGTTCCGTTATCAGAGCTTCCGGATCATCTACGCGGCGGTCACGGCGTTTCTCATCGCCTTTGTGATGGCTCCCTGGGTGATTCGTAAGCTCCAGGAAATCAAACTCGGCCAACAGATACGGGACGACGGACCGAAGCGGCATTTGGCAAAAAGCGGAACGCCGACCATGGGTGGAATACTGATCATCTTTGCCGTCGTGTTATCCACATTACTCTGGGCCGATATGACGAACCGCTACGTGTGGCTGGTGGTCATCGCGACCGTCGGGTTCGGGGCAGTCGGGTTCATGGATGACTACCTCAAATTCATCAAGCGGCAATCAAGGGGCTTGTCGGCGGCGCAAAAGTTTACCTGCCAGATCCTGGTGGCGCTCACCATCGGGGTGCTTCTCTATACGCTGCCCAGTTACACCACGAAACTCAGTGTGCCGTTTTTCAAATTCTTCACGCCTGATCTGGGGTGGTTTTACATCGTCTTTGTCATCCTGGTCATTGTGGGCAGTTCCAACGCCGTCAATCTGACCGATGGACTCGACGGGCTGGCCATTGGTCCCGTCATGATCGCCGCCTTGGCCTATACTATCGTGGCCTACGTGACCGGTAACCGTGTGATGGCTGAATATTTGCTGATTCCCTATATCGAGGGTGCCGGCGAAATCGCCATTTTCACGGGCGCGGTGTTGGGATCGAGCTTGGGATTTCTCTGGTTCAATACCTATCCGGCCTCCGTGTTCATGGGCGACGTGGGCTCACTCCCCCTGGGGGCCGCGCTGGGAACGGTAGCCGTGATCAGCAAGCACGAACTCCTGTTGCTCCTGGTGGGCGGAGTGTTTGTCATCGAGGCGCTCTCGGTCATCCTGCAGGTGGGTTCGTACAAGCTGCGAGGGAAGCGCATCTTCAATATGGCGCCCATTCATCACCACTTCGAAATGAAAGGGTGGGATGAACCGAAGGTCGTGGTGCGTCTGTGGATCATTGCCATTTTGCTGGCGTTGCTCAGTTTGAGCACGCTCAAGCTTCGATAGTCGGGAGCCTGTGAACGTCAAAGACCTACAGGTCGCAGTCGTCGGTCTGGCGCGCAGCGGTGTGGCGGCGGCGCGGTTGCTCAATCAGCTCGGTGCGCGGGTGACCGTGGCCGATCGAAAAGAGCCGCAGGAACTGACTGCGGTCCTCTCGCAGTTGACGCACATGGATGTGGCCGTGCAGGTCGGGAAGGACTACGAATCGGCGCTCGACCGTGCCGACCTGGTCGTAATTAGCCCCGGTGTACCGACCCGCCTCGATCCGCTTGATCGTGTGCGTGCTCGTGGCGTCCCCGTGATCGGCGAACTGGAGTTGGCGTCCCGATTTTTGACGGCGCCCATTCTGGCGGTGACCGGGACCAATGGCAAAAGCACGACGGTCACGTTGATCGGCAAATTTCTGCAGGAAGCCGGCAAGCGGGCCTTTGTCGGCGGGAATCTGGGGATTGCTGCCAGCGAAGCGGCCCTGGCCTGTCTCCAAGGGAAATCGGGAGGCGCAGCCCCGTTTGACTATGCCGTGCTGGAGGTGTCCAGTTTTCAACTCGAAACCATCGCGCAGTTTCATCCCTGGATTGCCGGGATCCTCAACGTGACCTTGGATCACATGGATCGGTATGCGTCGGTGGATGACTATGTGGCGGCCAAGGCGAACATCTGTTCCAACCAGACAGCCTCCGATTATTCGCTCTTTAATCTGGACGACGCCCGCGTCGCGGCGCTTCGGGGGCGCACGAAAGGCACCGTCATAGGATTCAGCCGGACGGCCAGCCTCCTCTCGGGCGTATCCGCGGCCACCTTTCTCGACGCAGACCGGATCGTGACGACGGTCAGAGGGCAACGGGAGGAGATCTGCCGTCGAAGCGACATGCGGCTCATTGGGCTGCATAACGTGGAAAATGTGATGGCGGCGGTGACCTACGGATTGCTCTGCGGCTGTTCGATCGAGGCGATTCGCACGGTGCTGCAGTCGTTTCCCGGATTGGAACATGCTCTGGAGGTGGTCCGTGAGCGCCGCGGCGTCCGTTTTGTGAATGACTCGAAGGGCACGAACGTGGATGCGGTGCTCAAGGCCCTGGAAGGAATCGAGCAGCCGATCTGGTTGATTGCCGGAGGACGGGACAAGGGAGGCGATTTTGCCCGCCTGCGAGACATGATCCGGCAGCGAGTGAAGGGGCTGATTCTGATCGGCGAAGCGGCCGGGCGCATTCAGGCCGCGATGGATAATTTCGACCGGTGTCGTCCGGCAGCGACCCTCCGCGATGCCGTGGAGCTTGCTGCTCGCGAGGCGCAGCCCGGCGAGGTCGTATTACTCTCGCCGGCCTGCGCCAGTTTTGACATGTTTGCGGATTATCAGGACCGGGGCCGCCAATTCAAGGCCCTGGTGCAGGCCCTGCCGGCGTGAGCCCGGTGGGCGCAGGGAGAAACGACAACTGAACGATGAGACAGCATGCGCTCGGGACTCTCAGCTTGCCCTGGTCGGCCTCGCCCCAGCGGCCGGCCAAGAAAGTACAGGTCGACCCTGCGCTCCTGGCCGTCGCACTTGTGCTGGCGCTGGTCGGCGTCGTGATGGTGTTCAGTGCCAGTGCGGTGGTGGCGGGGAGCCGGTTTCACGATCCCTGGTATTTTCTCAAACGCCAATTGGCCTGGTTGGCTGCCGGTCTGCTCGTGATGCATATCGTGTCGAGGATCGATTATGGCATCTGGAAAAAACTGTCGATTCCATTGTTGTTGCTGACGACGGTCCTGCTGGTGCTGGTGCTCGTACCGTCTTTCGGCAGCGTAGCCAAGGGGGCGCGGCGGTGGTTACATGCCGGTCCGATAAACATTCAGCCGGCCGAGTTGACCAAATTCGTCGCTGTGATTTACGTAGCGGCCTATGTGAGCAAGAAACAGGAACATCTCACCCACTTCGCCCGGGGTTTATTGCCGCCCTTGGTCGTCCTCGCCCTTCTCAGCGGGCTGGTGCTGCTGGAACCGGACCTGGGTACGGTCGTGGTAATGGGGCTTGTCGTGGTGACGCTGCTGTTTCTGGCGGGCGCCCGCATCAAACATCTGGCATTGTTGTCGTTGTGCGCCCTGCCAGCGGTGGGCGCATTGATCTTTGGATCGAGTTATCGGCGGCAGCGTATCCTGGAGTTCCTGCGTTCGGCGAAGGATCCGACCGGTGCGGGGTACCAAATCAACCAGTCGTTTCTGGCGTTCGGGAGCGGGGGACCATTCGGTGTGGGCCTGGGCGAGGGGAAGCAGAAGTTGTTCTTTCTGCCGGAAGCGCATACGGATTTTGTGCTGGCCTTGGTCGGCGAAGAACTGGGGCTGGTCGGGAGCGTGGCGATCGTGCTGCTGTTCGGTCTGTTCGTTCTCAAGGGGTTTCAGATCGCGGGGCGCGCGCGCACTCCGTTCGGTCGACATCTTGCCATGGGCATTACCATGCTGGTCGGCATGCAAGCGCTGGTGAATGCCGGCGTGGTGACGGGACTCCTGCCCACCAAAGGACTGACCCTGCCGTTTGTGAGTTACGGCGGCTCCTCACTGGTGGCGAATTTGTTCGGCGTGGGGATCCTGTTGAGCATTTCCCGCGATCGGCAGGGAGGACGGGAGAGCGGCGGGGCGCGCGGGGCGCGGAAACGCGGGGTACTCACGGCATGAATATCGTGATTGCAGCCGGCGGAACCGGCGGCCATCTATATCCGGCCATCGCGGTCGCGCGAGAATTTCTGCAGCGCGATTCCTCCGCGCGTATTCTCTTCGTCGGCACGACGCGGGGCATCGAGCGGAAGGTCTTGGCGCATGAGGGATTTTCGCTGCGGTGCATCAGCGCCAATCCTTTGATGGGGAAGCGTCCCCTCGAGATGGCGAAGGCGCTGGTCACGTTGCCGTTGAGTGTGAGGCAATCACTCACCATTCTCAAGGAACAGGGCGCGGATCTTGTGTTCGGAGTGGGCGGCTACACGAGCCCGGCGATGCTCATGGCGGCATTTTTGCGACGGATTCCCGGAGTGATTCTCGAACCGAACGCCTATCCCGGGATGGCGAATAAAGTCGTGGCGCCGCTCGTGCAGCGAATCTTTCTCGCCTTTGAATCGACGGTGCAGTTTTTCGACCGGCACAAGACCCGGGTCGTCGGGACACCGGTCCGGCAGGCGTTTCTGGACGTCCAGGAGCCCTCCGGCGGTCGAGCCGAGGGCAACGGGACCCGGCATGTGCTGATTTTTGGCGGCAGTCAAGGCGCGAAGGCCATCAATTCAGCCGTGATCGAGGCCTTGCCGATGCTCAGCGCCATGAAGGAGACGATAACCATCACGCACCAGACCGGCGAGGCCGACCATGAACGGGTCGCTGCCGCCTATGGCCAGGCCGGGCTGTTCGCACACGTGGTGCCCTTTCTCTACGACATGCCGGCCGTATTACGCACGGCGGATCTGGTGGTGTCGCGGGCGGGAGCCATGACCATTGCGGAGCTGACTGTCTGCGGGAAACCGGCGATTCTGATCCCGCTTCCCACCGCCATCTACAACCATCAGTTGCGCAACGCGGAAGTCATGGCCCGGGCCGGAGGGGCGGTGCTCCTTCCCCAGGCGGAATTGACCGGCGCGGAACTGGCGCGAATCATCACCGACATTTTGCGCGAGCCTCAACGGCTTCAGGCCATGAGTCAACAGAGCTGGAATATGCGGCGCAGCGATGCGGCAGAAGCCATTGTGCGCGAGTGCTACGACGTCATAAGGAGGCGCCATGAGAACAGAGGGAGCGCTCGCGTCCTATGATCAACGAGAGCGGGAGGGGCTACGCCCTGACAGGCAGGGCCTACGCGAACCATTTCGGACACAGGGGCTGAGGCAGGCGACGATGTTTAGAAAAACACAACATATCCATTTGGTAGGCATCGGCGGTTCCGGCATGAGCGGCATCGCCGAGGTGTTGCTCACGCTGGGTTACAAGGTCAGCGGCTCCGATCTCAGTCAGTCTGAAACCACGCGCCGGCTCGAAGAATTGGGCGGGCGCATTGCGATCGGGCATCAGGAGTCCAACATCGGCGAGGCGCAGGTCGTGGTGATTTCTTCCGCGGTGGCCGCGACCAATCCCGAAGTCGTCGCAGCGAAAGCGAAGCAGATTCCCGTCATCCCACGAGCCGAGATGCTGGCGGAACTGATGCGCCTGAAGTTCGGCGTGGCCATTGCCGGCGCTCACGGGAAAACGACCACGACCTCGATGGTGGCCAATGTGCTGGCCCAGGGAGGGCTGGATCCGACCATGGTGATCGGTGGCAAGGTCAACGCGCTGGGAAGCCATGCCCGGCTGGGACGGGGTGACCTGCTGATTGCGGAAGCCGATGAGAGCGACGGATCATTTCTCCGGCTTGCGCCGACGATTGCGGCGGTGACGAATATCGATCGCGAGCATCTCGATCACTACGGAACGATGGAGCGGCTCAATGACAGCTTCCTCGAGTTTGTGAACAAAGTCCCGTTCTATGGACTGGCCGTGCTCTGCGCCGATGATGAACGATTGCGAGAATTGCTGCCTCGCGTCGTCAAGCGCTATCAGACCTACGGCCTCCATGAACATTCCGGCCATGTGCCGGATTTCCGCGCGACCGACATCAGCCTGCGGCAGTGGGGTTCTGAATTTCGAGTCTTTTTCCGAGGAAAGAATCTCGGACCGTTCCGGCTGGCCATCCCCGGCATTCACAATGTCTCGAACTCGCTGATTGCAATAGCGATCGGTGTGGAATTGGAAATCCCCATCGACCTGATCCGGAAGGGACTCGCGGCGTTCACCGGCGTGGAGCGTCGATTTCATCTCCGTGGCGAGAAAGCCGGCATCATGGTCATCGACGACTACGGGCACCATCCCACCGAGGTGCGGGCCACCATCGCGGCGGCCAAGCAGGGGTGGGGTCGGAGAGTCGTGGTGCTGTTCCAGCCGCATCGGTACAGCCGTTCCCGGGATCTCATGCAGGAATTTTCTCATGCGTTCGATCAGGCGGATGCGCTCTTCATGACGGAAATCTATGCGGCGGGCGAACAGCCGATTCCCGGTGTATCGGGAGAGAAACTGGTCGAGGCCGTGCGCGCCGCCGGACACCCGTCGGCGACCTTCGTCGAACGCAGAGAGAATCTGACCGACCAGGTCGTACCGACTCTGCAGCCAGGGGATCTCGTGATCACCCTCGGCGCAGGAGACATCTGGAAGGCGGGGCTCGCTATTCTTGAACGGTTACCGGCCTCCGCGTGATGTCATGGCCGAGAGGAAGTCAGGTGCAACGCGCCGGCAGCCACCCACGAGGAGCAAGGACGAGTGGGCACGGATTCTCCAGGGCGTTCGAGGCACGGTCATCTGTGAGGCGTCGCTGGCGGCCTATACCTCGTTTCGGATCGGGGGGCCTGCCGAGGTCCTGGTCAAACCCGCGGATGTGGACGATCTTGGTCTGGTGGTGGCGCAGGCGCGCAGGGAGCACGTGCCGATCTTCGTCCTGGGCGGGACCAACCTCCTCGTGCGCGACGGCGGTATCCGTGGCATCGTGGTCAGTCTCGGGAATCTTAAGGCGATGCGCCGGGAGCCGGACCATGTGCTCTATGCCGAAGGAGGCGTGGGCATGCCGACTTTGATCGGATATGCCCTCCGCCGTTCCCTGGCCGGGTTGGAATGGGGAGCCGGTATTCCCGGCACGGTCGCCGGATGTGTGGTGATGAATGCCGGAACGAGACTGGGGGAAATGAAGGATTCGCTCAAAGCCGTCCGGATGGTGAATCAGCACGGCCGAGTGGTGGATATTCCGGCTACCGATATCCCGTTCAGCTACCGGCGGGCGCATCTGCCGCGAGGTATCGTGGCGGGCGTCTGGTTGCAATTGAAACCGGGCGACCAGCAGCAGATCGAGAAAACGGTGAAGGACTATTTGCAATACCGCAAAGACACTCAGCCGCTGACATTGCCGAGTGCCGGGTGCGTCTTCAAGAATCCCCCGCGAGAATCGGCCGGCCGCCTGGTGGAGGCGGCGGGGTTGAAGGGCGCTCGAATCGGCGACGCTCAGGTGTCTGAGAAACATGCCAATTTCATGGTGAACGTGGGGAGCGCACGCGCGCAGGATGTGCTGACTCTCATTAAGCAGGTCCGCGCAGCCGTCAAACAGAAGTCCGGAGTGGCATTGGAGCTGGAACTCAAGGTCGTCGGGCAGGCCTGAAGAACGGAGATTGGGGAAGGGGATGGACGTGACAGAATTGAAGCCGTTGACTCGTTCAAAGGTCGGGGTCTTGATGGGCGGACAATCCTCAGAGCGTGAGATCTCCCTCAAGACCGGCGAGGCTGTCTATCGGTCACTCGTACGCAGTGGCTACGATGCCGTCGCGATCGATGTGGGTCCGGCCCTGTACCAGACCCTGCAGGAACAGCTGGTTGAGATGGCGTTTCTGGCGCTGCATGGACCGGGCGGAGAGGACGGTGCGATTCAAGGTTTTCTGGAGACGTTGGGCATCCCCTATACCGGATCCGGTGTGCGGGCCAGCGCGATCGGCATGCACAAGGTGGCGACCAAGACGCAACTGGCTGCCGAAAAAATTCCTGTGCCCGGCGGGACCGTGGTGTGGCGGGGCACATCCACGACTCTGGGGCGTCTGCTCACCGCCTGTAAGCTGAAGTTGCCCGTGGTGGTCAAGCCGGCGAGTCAGGGATCCACGATCGGCGTGACCATCGTCCGCACGTCCTCGCAATGGAAAGAGGCATTGCGTCTGGCACATCAGTACGACGAAGAGGCCATGGTCGAGGCGTTCATCCCGGGGCATGAGGTCACGGTGTCCTTGCTGGGCGGCGCTGATGGAACGGTGACCAGCCTGCCGGCGGTTGAAATCGTCGCACCGGATGGGTTCTACGACTTCTCCGCCAAATATGAAAAGGGCCGAACCCAGTACCTCTGTCCGGCGCCCCTCTCCGCCGCGGTGACCCGGCAGATTCGACAGATCGCGATCAAGACCTATCGGGTATTGGGCTGCAAAGGGGCGGCGCGCGTCGATTTCCGCATCACGCCGAAGGGGAAACCCTACGTACTCGAAATTAATACCGTGCCCGGCATGACGGAGACGAGTCTACTGCCGATGGCGGCGGGCAAGGCCGATATCGCCTATGACGCATTGACGGAACGCATTCTTCAATCTGCGATCGAACGCGCAGGAACCGGTTCATTTCGAGCGGTGAGGTAAGGATGTCTCTGCGGTGGCGCCGTACAACCCGCGCAAAAAAGGACAATCCGAGGGCGAACGCACGGTTCGAATCGCCCTTCAAGCGCGAGCGAGGCGGCGCCGCCCGAGGGTACTGGTCAAGGTTGGGGCGGGGACTGCTGACTTCTCTGCGGGTGGTCGCCACGGTAACGGTGTTGGTCGGGGGTTGCTCCGGACTGTTCGTGCTGGCCCGCGAATTAGGGCCTCTCACGCGGGAGTGGTTCCTCGTGCGATCAGTGTCCGTGAGTGGCTTGAAGCATGTGACCAGAAAAGAGGTAATCAGCCGCCTTGCGTTGAAACCCGATACGGCGTTGTATTCCATTAATCCCTCCTGGCTGGCGGAACGGATTCGTGCCCATCCGTGGATCAAAGATGCCAGGGTGGCCTTAAAGCCGTTACATGATATCCACGTTGAGATCGTGGAGCGGGAGCCGGCAGTCGTGGTGCGCACGTTGACGGAAAATCTCCTGACCGATGCGGAGGGCGTTCTGCTGGCCCACCTCGGGCCGGCGGATGATCCGACTCTGCCGATCCTCTCGGGGGTGGACGGTAAGCGGCTGGTCCAGGGTAAGGCCGATGATCGGCGGGCGGTCCGCGTCGGCGCGCTGCTGGCACGCATGGTCGGGCAGACGACCGGCGGGCGTCCCGACATCAACGTGGGGAATTTGAATAATCTGGTCGTGGTGGTACAGGGCGTGACGTTCCAATTCAGCGAGGCCTCCATGGATCAACAGTGGGCTCGGTTTCTCAAGATGCGGCCCGCGCTGCATGATGTGGCGTTTGACGGCGAGGGCGCGAGGGCGAATGAAATTGATCTTCGCTTTGCGGACCGCGTCATTGTTCGGGGAAGGGGGTGAGCCGAGTGTCTAAGCGAGATCATATTCTGGTCGGGCTCGACATCGGGACCACCAAGATTTGCGCGATTGTCGCCGAAGTGCCGGAGGAGGGCCCGCTGACTATCATCGGGGTCGGCTCCTGCCCGTCACGCGGCCTTCGCAAGGGTGTCGTGGTCAATATCGAGAGCACCGTGGAGTCGATTAAAAAGGCGGTCGAAGAGGCGGAGTTGATGGCGGCTGTGCAGATCAACTCCGTGTATACGGGCATCGCCGGAAGCCATATCTCCGGAGAGAATCTCAAGGGCGTCGTGGCGCTCAAGAAACAGGAAGTCACCCGAGATGACATCAGCCGCGCCGTGGAAAGCGCGCGGACTCTCGCGGTGATTCCCCACGAGCGGCGCATTCTGCATGTGTTGCCACGCGAGTTCATGGTCGACGACCAGGAGGGCGTCCGTGAGCCGCTGGGCATGTCGGGCAATCGCCTCGAGGTGAACGTGCACGTGATTACCGGGGCCGTGACCTCGGCGCAAAACATCATCAAGAGCGTGAATCGAGCGGGACTGGATGTGGTGGATATTATCCTGCAGCCGCTCGCCTCGAGCGAGGCCGTGCTCAGTGCGGAAGAGCGTGAGTTGGGGGTGGCCATGGTGGATCTGGGTGGAGGCACGACCGATCTTGCGATCTTTCTCGACGGCAGCATCCGGCATACGGCGGTGCTTCCCATCGGCGGGCAAAATCTGACGAAGGACCTGGCCATCGGCCTGTTGACCTCGCAAACCGATGCAGAAAAAATCAAAGTGCAGCATGGGATCGCCCGCACCGAGCTGGTACATGGGCATCAGACCGTGGAAGTTCCGTCCGTCGGCGACCGTCCTCCGCGGCAGTTCACGCGACGCGATATCGCCGAAATCCTCGAACCGCGCGTCGAAGAAATGTTCGATCTGGTGAAACGGGAAATCGTGCGGGCCGGGTATGAGGGCATGTTGGGAGCCGGCGTCGTCATCACGGGGGGGACCTCGCTGTTGGAAGGCATGCCGGATGCCGCGGAGCGAGGGCTGAACCTCCCTGCCCGGCGGGGTATGCCGACAGGAATCGGCGGATTACGCGATATCGTGAGTAATCCGATGCATGCCACCGGCGTCGGACTGCTGCTGCATGCCCGTCAACATGCCGACAATCTGGAGGCTGCCGGCATACGTCACGGCAAGGGCTTGGGAAAAGTTCTGGATCGTATGCGCTCGTGGATGTTCGAATTTTTTTAACTGTCGCGGGCGGCATGACGCCGCCTCCGCGCCATCGTCAAGGGAGGTGCCACGATGTTTTCATTTCAAGAAGAACCTCAATCCCCCGTCCGGATCAAGGTCATCGGTGTCGGTGGGGCGGGCTGCAATGCCGTCAATACCATGATTACCGGCGGATTGTGCCGGGTCGATTTCGTGGCTGCCAACACGGACGTCCAAGCGCTTGAGCGGTCACACGCCTCCTACAAGATTCAGATGGGGCCCGAGCGGACCCGCGGGCTCGGAGCCGGCGCCAAACCGGACGTCGGGCGCGATGCCGCGCTGGAGAGCAAGGATGAGATTCGCGAGAGTCTCGTCGGCGCCGATATGGTGTTTGTCACGGCGGGCATGGGAGGTGGGACCGGCACGGGGGCTGCCCCGATTGTGGCGAGCATTGCGCGCGAGTTGGGAATTCTCACGGTGGCCGTCGTCACGAAGCCGTTCCAGTACGAAGGTCATCGGCGGATGAGCCATGCCGAGGAAGGGATCAGGGAACTGGGCCGGCATGTCGATACGCTGCTGATCATTCCCAATCAGCGGTTGCTCGGCATTGTCGATAAGGCCACTCCGCTGCTGGATGCGTTCAAGGTAGCGGACGATGTGCTGCGTCAAGCCATTCAAGGGATCGCCGACGTGATCACCACCATCGGGTTGGTGAACGTCGACTTTGCCGACGTGCGTACCATCATGGCCCACACGGGGCGCGCGGTCATGGGAATGGGCATCGCACGCGGTGCCAATCGTGCGCAAGAAGCGGCGCAGAAAGCGATTTGCAGCCCGTTGTTGGAGGAAGGCAGCGTGGAGGGGGCGCGGGGTGTACTGTTGAATATCACGGGCGGACCGAATATGTCTCTCCATGAAGTGGAAGAGGCGGCCTCGATCGTGCAGCATGCGGCGGATGCCGAAGCGAACATCATCGTCGGACAGGTCATCAATCCAGAAATCGGCGACGATCTGATCGTGACCGTCATCGCCACGGGGTTCGAACGGGAAGAAGTCCCGGTTGTGCGGCCGGTGACGCAGGAACGTCAGGCGGCCAGAACCCCGAACGTGCGGCCTGCGCAGCAGGTGTTGACTGGCGTGCATGGCTCGCAATCCGACCGCCCGCATAAAGATTTGGACCGGCCGACCTTCCTGCGGCGCATGGGCGAGCAGCGTGAGGCGGTCGAACGGGTGGCCGTGGTCGGTGATGACGAGTGGGACGTGCCGACGTTCCTGCGGAAACAAGCCGACTAGGATAGTCCTTATCGGCGACGGCGAGGATACAGAGATACGATGGCTTCTGCGGTCATTACGGTACCGTCGTTTGCGCCGGACTCGGATGGCGTCGAACACTTCTTCGGAACCCGGTTGTCGCCCCTCACGGTGGTGCCGGGTTTCCCGTCCTCGCCGCAAGGCGGGCGAACGGAGCGCGCCGCGAAGGTGGTCCTGTCGGTCAGGCAGGTTCATGGGACGGACGCTTTGATTGTGGATCAGCCGATCCGCCAGGGCGAGTCCTTTGAGGGCGGATGGGATGCCTTGGTCACTAACCAGCCCGGCGTGATGGTGACCGTCCGGACGGCTGACTGTGTCCCTGTCCTGCTGCATGATCCGGTGCGGCGAGTCGTGGCGGCCGTGCATGCCGGTTGGCGTGGCGCTGTTGCCGGGATCGTCCCGAAGACGGTGGCGTTGCTGGTCAGTCGATTCGGAGTGACCGTCGAGCAATTACGCATGGCGATCGGCCCCTCAGCCGGTGCCTGCTGTTATGAAGTGGATGAACCGGTGCTGTCACGATTATGCGAGGTCTTTCCCGACTGGCAGGAGGTTGTGGAGCCGGTGGGAACTGACAAGGCTCGCCTCGATCTTCGTGCGTTCGTGCGGCGGCAGGCTCTTGCTGCAGGGTTGTTATCGGAACGGATCGCAACGGTCAATGCCTGCACGATCTGTCACCCGGATCTGTTTTTCAGCTACCGCCGCGAGGGTGTGGTCAAGGCGACGATGGTGAGCGGGATCGCGCTGCTTCCGTCCCCATAGTCCCTTCCCTACGGCTGGGACCTGGCAGGTAGCGGCGGAGGATCGCGAAGACAGGGCCGTGGAATGACCTGAACATACTGATGCGGTGTGATGCGATCCATTGGGAGGCGGCCACAGTAACCAGATGGATTCAGTATCGGGTACGATTGCCGCTCGAGTTCGAGCAGTGCTCGACGAGATCCATCGGGCAGCCATTCGCGCGGGCCGCCCCCCTGACGCGGTCAGGCTCATCGCGGTTTCGAAAACGGTTTCTGTCGGACATCTTCGGGAAGCCGTGGATGCCGGAATCCGGCATGTCGGTGAGAATCGCCTCCAGGAGGCCTTGCCGAAACTTGAGACTCTGGGACGGGATGGGGTCATCTGGCATTTTATCGGCACGTTGCAGCGGCGTAAGGTCAAGTCGGTCATCGGGCGTTTTGATACCATTCAGTCGGTCGACAGTCTCGCACTGGCGCAAGAGATCGACCGGCGGGCCGGAGAAGCCGGTCTCCGTCAACGTATCATGCTGGAAGTGAATCTCGGGGGAGAGGCCAGCAAGGGCGGGTTCGAGCCGGCCGGTCTCTTGGCCGTGCTGCCCGAGCTGAACGGACTGGCCTGTCTCGACATTCGCGGTCTCATGACCATTCCGCCGCCCAGTCCCACAGCAGAAGGGGCGCGTCCGTATTTTCGCCGGCTCCGGGAGTTGGCTCAGGCATTGACAGCGCAAGGTTGCGGGAACATTAATATGCAGGAACTGTCGATGGGCATGTCTCAGGACTTTCCGGTGGCCATTGAAGAGGGTGCGACCTACGTGCGAGTTGGAACCGCAATCTTTGGGGAGCGACGTGACTGACCGGATTCTGAGAGGACCGATCTGCTTCCTCGGTGGAGGGCAGATGGCCGAAGCCTTGATCGGCGGAATTCTGGCGGCGCATGTCTGCGAGCCGGAATCGGTGTCTGCCACGGATCCGATTGCTGCGCGTCGTGATGTGCTCACAGCCCGTTTCGGCATTCAGGTCGGCGCAGATAATACGACGCTGGCTCGCGAGGCCGATATCGTGGTCCTGGCGGTGAAACCGCAGGCCATGCCCGCGTTGCTCCAGGAGGTGGGGCACACGCTGGCTGGAAAACTCGTCGTGTCCATCGCGGCGGGGGTAACCACCGCCTGGATTCGTGAACGGATCGCGTCGCCGAGAGGAGTGGTCCGTGCCATGCCGAACACGCCGGCACTGGTGCGGGCAGGCGCGACCGCATTGGCATATGAGACGGACCTCGCGGGAAGGGATGTGGCCGCGATGCAGGCGCTGTTCGGAGCGGTGGGGTCTGTCGTCTCGGTCGAGGAACGACTGATGGATGCCGTGACCGGTTTGAGCGGCAGCGGTCCGGCGTATGTGTTCGTGGCCATCGAAGCCCTGGCCGACGGCGGAGTGAAGATGGGACTGCCGCGAGCAACCGCTGAACTGCTCGCGGCTCAGACCGTGTTGGGCGCCGCGAGGATGGTTCTGGAGCGGGGCGAGCATCCGGCTCGATTAAAAGATCAGGTGGCGTCGCCGGGAGGCACCACCATTGCCGGGTTGTATCAATTGGAGGCCGGCGGTCTGCGCAGCTGTTTGATGGCGGCCGTCGAAGCGGCCACGAATCGATCACAGGAGTTGGGACGCTGATGTTTGTGATGAGCAACGTATTGCAGGGCGCAGCGACGGTACTGGATACGGTCTTGTGGTTGTATATGTGGGTCATTATCGCCCGCGCGTTGATTTCGTGGGTCAATCCGGACCCGTGGAATCCGATCGTGCAATTTCTCGAGCGCGCGACCGAACCGGTCTTGGCGCCGATCCGTCGCCTGGTGGGCTGGCGCATGAACATGGATCTCTCGCCCATGATCGCGATTCTGATCCTTGTCTTTTTGCAGTATGCCGTGGTTCAATCTCTTCGAGATATCGCCGTTCGGATGCACTAACCGTCGGGCAAGAGGTGTCGCATGAAAATCACTCCCATCGACATTCAGCAGATGGTGTTCCAGGTCAAGTTCCGGGGGTATGATCGGGACGAGGTCAACCGGTTCCTCGAAGAGCTGGCCCTGACGGTTGAGAATTTGAATCGCGACAACAGTGCGCTTCGCGACAAGCTGACCATCACGGAGCAGCAGGTCGCCGACCTGCGGCGCACGGAGGCGACGCTCTCGAATACGTTGGTGTCCGCGCAAACGATCGCCGAGGATGTGAAGCGTTCCGCACAGCGGGAAGCCGATTTGATCGTAAAGGAAGCCGAGCTCAAAGCGAGCGAAATGATCCGACAGGCTCGAGTGAGCCTTACCGAGATGCAACGGGGGCTCGCGGATCTGCAGAAGCAGCGCCTGATGATGGTGGAGCGGTTCCGGTCGACCTTGCGCTCCTTTGAGCGAATGTTGGAAGTCGAAGAAAGCGAGGCCTATCAGCCGGATTCCGCCTCGGTCGAGGGCAAACTCGCCGGCGAATCCAGTTCTGCTCGCTGACGCCTTGCGCGCTGTTGAATGCCGTCCGTTCTGCATGCGAGGTTCTTACCGACAATGCCTCTGGTTTGGTGGCGCCACTCATGTCGTGACCAGTCCCTAGATTTCCATTCATGCCAGCGTTAGATCCCATTCAGGCGGCACTGCAGGGAGCCGTCGAGGATGGCACATTTCCGGGTGCCGTGCTTGCCGTGCGTGTAGGCGGCAGGCTGGTCTTTGAAGGCGCCGTCGGGCTCCGCTCTCCTCAAGACCCGGGGAGCGCCGTGACCGTCCACACTTGCTACGACCTTGCCTCTCTGACCAAGGTGCTGGCGACTACGACCGCGTGGGTACTTTTGATCCAGGGCGGACAGGCGACGCTGGACGACCGGATCGACAGCATCCTCGATGAATTGCGAGGGAGCCCGGTGGGCGTGGCGACCGTGCGGCAGTTGCTCGCGCATAGTTCCGGTCTCCCAGGATGGCGCGCGTATTATGAACGGATCGCTGCAAGCGAGGTCACTCAGTCCGGACTGTTGGGAAGCCACGCGGCTCGTCAGGCGGTGCTGGGTTTTATTTCGAAGGAGGACTTGCTGTACCAACGGGCTTCCCGGAGCCTCTATAGTGATCTAGGATTTATGCTGCTGGGACTGGGCGTCGAGCGTCTGTCCGGTGAATCGCTCGAAGAGTTTTGTCGGCGACGGATCTATGATCCATTGAATGCCCGTCCGCTCACCTTTCTGCCGCGCCGACCCCTCAGGCTGCATGCAGAGCCGCCCGGCTCGACGCTTCCGATTGCTCCCACTGAAGACGACCCCTGGCGAGGACGAACACTGTGCGGGGAAGTGCATGATGAAAACGCGTTTGCGTTGGGAGGCGTGGCCGGTCACGCCGGGCTATTCGGCACGTCCGGTGCGGTACTGACCGTGGCGCAAGCCTGGCGGCAGGCGTGGCGGGGGGAGGCTGGCCTCCTAGAACCTGGCCTGGCCAGGAGTTTCATGACACGGCAGGAGACGGTTCCGAATTCCAGTTGGGCCTTGGGGTGGGATACGCCCTCGGCACCGTCATCGTCGGGGACGCTGTTTTCTCACGAATCGTTCGGGCATCTCGGATATACCGGTACGTCGTTATGGGTCGATCCAGTGAAGGGGCTTGAAGTCGTATTGCTTTCAAACCGGGTACATCCGAGCAGACGCAATGAGCGCATTCGGCTTTTTCGACCGCTCATTCACGATCTGGTGTGTCGAGAGTTTCTTGGAGCCTAGGACGGAAGGTCGGGATAGTCGGTCCAGGTTTCTTTTTCGGCCAGATACCGGGTGCCTTTGAAGTTCAACCGCGTGCGTAACTGGCTAAATCCGAAACTCATCAGCTTCTCAACGACGGACTTGACCGCCGCGCCTGTGGTCGGATGGGCGCTACCCTCGATGGCAAAAGCCTCGTAGGTGACCTTGCCGACGTATCCTGCCGCCACGCGGTTGACGAGGACTGCGCGGTTGAAGTATCGATCGCTGGGATCAATCCCCTCGACTTGGTACCGTTCGATTAAGCCCTCTTTTTTGAAGAGGAGGGGAAGCCCGCTCATACAAACCTCCGTCGATCGATCGTAAGGAGCACGCAGAGTCGCCCGATTATAGGGACCTGCCCCACGGAGTGCAACCATCGTTGACAAGGTTCTGTAGGCCTTTCTATGATGCGCGGTCCTCGCCGCTTCCGGCTTCAGCACGGGTGATGACTCACGGCACGATTCATCTCGATGAACATGAATGTTCCGAACAGCCTGACGATTCTTCGCATTCTGCTGATTCCCGTCTATGTGGGGTTGCTCAACTATGAGCAATTCGATTACGCGCTGGCGACCCTCTTCATCGCCGGGTTGACGGATGCTCTCGATGGCACCATCGCACGCGTGGCTAATCAACGGACGAGGCTGGGCGAAGTGCTGGATCCGCTGGCGGACAAACTTCTGCTGACGACCGGATTCATTACCTTGTCGGTGATGCATCTCGTCCCGCTGTGGATCACCATTCTGGTCACCAGTCGTGACCTGATGCTCATGTTGGGCGCCGCAGTTGCTCATTTCACCAATACCGAGGTTGATATTTCTCCGACGGCCTTGGGGAAGGGGACGACGCTGATCCAGTTGACGACTCTGGTCGCCGTGGTCTTTTTTGCCTCGCGGCGGATGGATCTCGCTGTCCTCGATCCGCTGCTGTATGTCATGGCCGGCGTCACGCTCCTTTCCGGACTGCATTACCTCTCTCGGGGCTATGGGCATCTGACCTCAGGTCAGGTGTAGCCGGCCCTCGCCCTTCGAAGCCGCTCATCACGGGTTTGGAACGCTCTCGTTTTCCTGCAATCGTTTGACAGTTTTTGGGTCGTCTTATAGACTTCGATCATAGTTTCCCGCTGCATTCGTGCATGTTTCGCCTCGCGGTCAAAGGAGTGGAAACCCCGTCATGACTACATTCGCCTACGTCGGCCGAACTCGTCAAGGTGCTGTGAAGAAGGGCGAACTCAGCGCCAAGACGAGAGACGAGGCGGTGGACCTCCTCCGCAAACAACAGGTTGTCGTAACCAGCCTGGAAGAAAAAACAGGCATGGGCGGGAAGTTCAAGCTCAGTCTGGGCAGCGGTCTCAACGACAAGGATCTGGTGGTATTTACCCGGCAGTTCGGGACGATGATCAATGCGGGATTACCCTTAATCCAGTGTCTCGACATTCTCTCCACCCAATCGGAAAACAAAGTGTTACGCGATACGGTCGGAGATGTGAAGAACAGCGTGGAGGCTGGGTCCACATTTTCCGATGCTCTGAAGCGGCATCCCAAAGTGTTCGATGAGCTCTACACCAATATGATTCATGCGGGGGAAGTCGGCGGCCTGCTGGACACGATTCTCACCCGATTGGCGAAACACATCGAAAAGGCGATGAAGCTGAAGGCGCAGATCAAGTCTGCCATGGTCTATCCTACTGCCATCGTCGGGGTGGCGGTCATCGTCATCAGCGTGCTCATGGTCTGGGTCATCCCGGTATTTGCGCAGATGTTTCTTGAGATGTCGGGCGGCAAAATCGGATTGCCCGGGCCGACCCAGTTGGTAATCAATATCAGCAATTTTTTCCAAAGCTATTGGTACTTCATGGGCGGCGCCCTGATCGGCGCCATTTTCGCTGTCAAACGGTACTATGCGACGGTCAACGGTCGTATCGTGATCGACCGGCTGCTGCTCAAAATTCCCATCGTCGGGGACCTGATCCGGAAGGCATCGGTCGCCAAATTCACGCGCACCTTGGGCACGCTGATCACCAGCGGCGTGCCATTGCTTGAGGGGCTGAGCATTTGTGCCAAGACATCCGGCAATAAAGTCATAGAAGAAGCACTGATGAACGCACGCGTGAGTATCAGCGGCGGGAAAACGGTTTCAGAACCCCTGGCAAAGTGCAATGTCTTCCCCAAGATGGTCACCCATATGATCGCCGTGGGCGAATCCACAGGTGCGCTTGATGCGATGTTGGGCAAGATCGCGGACTTTTACGAAGATGAGGTCGACCAGGCCGTAGAGACGCTGACCTCCCTCCTCGAACCGATCATGATGGTGGTCTTGGGCACGATCATCGGATTCATCGTGATCGCGATGTATCTGCCCATCTTTACGATGGCGCAGGCCATCCAATAACGCCGCGTCCCACTGTCGAGACTGACTCTGGCGGGAAAGCCGATTGATACGGAATGGCTCCCGCCGCACATCCACTGGGCACTGCGCCCTCCATGCTATCCCAGGCCGCGCCAATCCGAACCAACGGAGACGAAGCGTCTCACCCTCGCCCCGCAGTGTCTGCGAATCCAATCGTCGGGAAGAATCAACCCTTGACTGAACTTCCGATGCCTGAACTGAAAGCCAGGCTTCAGTGGTTGATGGCCCTCAGGGTGGCCGTCGTAACGCTCATGTTGGGATTGTCCCTGGCCTTTCAGGCGACACGCGGCGAACTCGCCATGACGTTCTCCAGCGTCATTATCGCCACCTACCTTCTCACCCTCGTTTATGTACCGCTGCTGCGTTATCTGAAATCCCCTGGCGCCTTGACGGCCTTCACGTGGATGCAGGTCGCGATGGACTTCCTTTTGGAAACCATTCTGGTGGCCAGGACCGGAGGCATCGAAAGTCCGTTCGCAGTGCTCTACGTGATCACCGTGACCGTCGCGAGCCTCGTTCCTCGCCGCCGGGTAGGATTGGTAACGGGGGCAGGCTGCACGCTGTTGTTCGGCTCGATTACGATGATTCAACATCTCGGTCTTTCGCCGGACGCCGCATGGCTTGCCCCCAGTAAGCTCGCGGGACCTGAAATGTGGCAGATTTTCGGAGTGTACGGGCTGGCATTTTTGGTCGTGGGATTTCTGAGCGGTGTGCTTGCCGAGCAGCTGCGCAGTGCCGATCAGTCGTTGCACGAGAAGGAGCAGGGTCTCTCGCGGCTCCAAGTATTTCACGAAAATATCGTACGGAGCATCAGCAGCGGAGTGTTCACCACCGACGAAGCCGGACGCATTACCTCCTTTAATCCGGCTGCGCACGAGGTCACGGGGTACGGGTTTCCTGAAGTGCAAGGACGCTCCTGGCTGGAGGTCTTCAACTGGCACCCCGGCGAACCTGCTGAAGACACGGATATCACCTCGCAGACACCCGCCCGGTTTGAGGTCGAATGTCAACGCGCCGACGGCAGTCGGCTGGTGCTGGGCATGACCGTGTCCCCCTTGCATGAGCAGGGCCCTCAGCGAGGGCTGGTCGGTGTCTTTAAGGATCTGACGCAGATTCGGTATCTGGAGGAGGAGATGAGACGGCGGGAGTGGCTAGCCAACCTGGGAGAGATGTCGGCAGGAATGGCCCACGAGATCCGCAACCCCCTCGGTGCGTTGGCCGGAGCGATGCAAATGCTGCGACAGGATGTCGGGCCGGACGAAACCAGTCAGCGTCTAATGGACATTGCGATACGGGAGGCCAAGCGGCTGGACAATATTATTACCGAGTTTCTGCAATACGCCCGCCCGCCTGCGTTGAATCTGGCGGAGCATGATTTGAACAAAGTCCTTGCCGATACGCTGGATCTGATCCAACATGAAGCGCGATCTCGACAAGGGATTGTGATCATCCCGAGGCCGGCGTCCGGGTCATTGACGGCGCAAATCGATCACGATCAATTGAAGCAGGTTTTTTGGAATCTCGCCACGAATGCATTCGATGCGATGCCCAGGGGAGGAACGCTGGCGATCACGACGGGCTTACGACGGGTCGAAGTCGGCGGTTGCCGTACCGAGGTGATCGAAATCGGGTTTCAGGACACCGGGGAAGGCGTGCCCAAGCAGAATTTCGACAAGATCTTTCTCCCGTTTTTTACCACGAAAAAGGAAGGCTCCGGGTTGGGCCTGGCTCAGGTCCATCGCATCGTGGAGTTGCACGGTGGATGGGTCAAGGTCGAAAGCGAGGTCGGAGCGGGGGCACGATTTGTCGTGTGTCTTCCGCAATCTGCGGAAACCGGCATACGTCTGTGGCACGAAGGAAGGGAAACGTGGAAAAGATTCTAGTCGTCGATGACGAACAAGGGCTGCGCGATGTCCTGAGCATCATGCTGAAGCGGGCCGGCTATGCCGTCACGCTGGCTTCGGATGGTGAGGAGGCCATGGCACATGTTCAGAAGGAAATTTTTGATCTCGTGATCACGGACCTCCGGATGCCGAAGGTGGACGGTTTGGAGGTGCTCAAGGCCGTGAAGGCTGCGTCGCCCGAAACGGTGGTGTTGATGATCACGGCTTTTGCCTCGGCGGAGTCGGCGGTCGAAGCGATGAAGCACGGGGCGTATGACTATCTCACCAAACCGTTTCAAGTCGATGAAGTGCAGTTGATTATCCGCAATGCCATCGAGCGTCGGCGGCTCTCGACTGAGAACATGCTCCTCAAGCGCGAGTTGGCCAGCCAATCGTCGTTCTCCCAGATCGTCGGGCAGAGCGAGGCGATGCAGAAGGTGTACGAGGTGATCAAGAAGGTGGCGGATTCCAAGAGCAATGTCCTCATCGGTGGAGAAAGCGGGACGGGGAAGGAATTGGTGGCACGGGCCATCCACTACAACAGCGCCCGCGCCCCGATGCCGTTCGTGACGGTTAATTGCAGCGCGGTGCCCGAGACCTTGTTGGAGAGCGAATTGTTCGGGCATATGAAAGGTTCATTTACGGGCGCCATCGCTAACAAAGCCGGTCTGTTCGAAGTGGCCAATGGCGGAACTATTTTTCTCGACGAGATCGGCGATACCACGCCGGCCATTCAAGTGAAACTCTTGCGCGTCATTCAAGAGCGGGAGTTCCGACGGGTAGGCGGCACTCAGGACGTGAAGGTCGATGTTCGCATCGTGGCCGCAACGAATCGGGACCTGGAAAAGGCGGTGGCCGAAGGTGCGTTTCGAGAAGACCTGTATTACCGGCTCGATGTGATTCCGATCAAGCTCCCTCCGCTGCGCTTGCGCACCGGAGACATTCCATTGCTGAGTCAACATTTCCTGGAGAAATTTTCCAAGGAAAGTGGTAAACCAGTCCCGACGATGAGCCAGGAGGCCATGCGCGTGCTGTTGGCGCATGAGTGGCGAGGCAACGTTCGTGAATTGGAGAACGTCGTCGAGCGCGTTGTGGCTTTCACCACGGGGTCGTCGGTAACGGATGCGGATATTCGCGGATGGTTGCACAAGCCCGTGAACAACCACCAGGCTTTGCCGGCGGAGTTGCCGGAAGATGGTCTGGATTTGGAGGGGCTCATCAATACGATCGAGAAGGGCTTGCTCCTGAAAGCGCTCGAACGGACTCAGTGGGTCAAAAAACGGGCTGCGCGATTGTTGCGGTTGAATACCAGGTCATTCCGGTACCGTCTGGAAAAGTACGAAATCAAAGGAGGACGGGACTAGCGCCGCCCCAGTGATCTGCGAGTGAATGTGAACAGTCTCCGCGTTCTGACCCCCGCCAAAGTTAATCTGATCCTGCGCGTACTTGAGCGGCGTCCCGACGGGTTTCACACCATCTGGTCATTGATGCACACGGTTGGCCTCGAAGACGAACTCACCCTCGAGCTTCAGGCGAACGGTCCCGGTGGGATTACGTTGCGCTGCGATCATTCAGCATTGGCGGCGGACCACACGAATCTGGTGTATCGGGCCGCGCAATTGGTGCTGGATCAAGCCGGTCGATCGGTGGATCTGTCGATTACCCTGACCAAACGCATTCCCTTAGGAGCCGGATTAGGGGGGGGCAGCAGCGATGCCGCTGCCACCATACTTGGCCTGACTCGACTGCTGGAATTGAACTGGCCGGTTGAACGGTTGATTGAACTCGGACAGCAACTGGGCAGCGATGTCCCGTTCTTTTTTCTGTCGCCCGCCGCATCCGTCGCTGGGAGAGGTGAACGGGTTCAGCCGGTGAGCGTGGCCGGAACCCGCTGGGTCGTGCTTGTGAATCCCGGGTTTCCCGTTGAAACGAAATGGGCTTATCAGCAGCTTTCGGCCAGCCGCACATCGGTAGGAGCTCTCTCTCCGGCACTGCAGGAACTGAGTCGCCGCTCGGTACTGGATTGGTCAGAGATCGTCCGGTCGGCGGAGAATGATTTTGAGGCCCCGGTGTTTGCGCAACATCCCGTGCTGGCGGATATCAAGGAACAATTACTGAGCCAAGGTGCCGAAATGGCTCTTTTATCCGGAAGCGGCGCCACCATGTTCGGGGTTTTTCAGGATCAGGCTGGTGCCCTGCGAGCGGCGGAGGTCTGTGCACGCGACCCGAAGATGAAGACCTATGCCGTGCCGGCAGTCGGGGTACCAAGGACAAGCCCGTCCTCATCCTGGGACATACAGCGGACTGGCGAGCGGCAAATCGAGTGACTGGCTCTTAGAGGCTTAGCCGCGACCGCTGAAGACTGCAGTGAATCGGTTGACAACTTCCCGGCCTTTTCGCTATTGTGCTGAGCTTCGGTAGGCGTCCTCTTGTCCTGACAATGCTCGAGGCTCAGCGGGATTGGAACAAATCCTGTCCGTGCCCACCGTTTTACGCGAACTCGACACGAACCGTCACAACACCGGCGTCGCCACGTACCGCATCGAAGGGGTGGAATGAACAGGGAATTGAAGCTCTTTTCGGGCAGCGCCAATCCTGCGCTTGCGGGAGCCATCTGCACCTATCTCGATCTGCCGATGGGATCCGCGACCGTGTCCTCGTTCAGCGATGGGGAGATCAGGATCCGCGTCGAAGAAAACGTTCGCGGGGCGGACGTGTTTCTCGTGCAATCCTGTTGTGCCCCGGTCAACGACTCGATCATGGAAATGCTTATCATGATTGATGCGCTGAAGCGCTCGTCCGCCAACCGCATTACGGCGGTGATTCCCTATTTCGGTTATGCCCGGCAGGACCGCAAGGATCAGCCGCGAGTGCCGATTTCGGCGAAACTGGTGGCCGACCTCATTACCACCGCCGGCGCCGACCGGGTCCTAACGATGGATCTCCATGCGAGTCAGATTCAAGGTTTTTTCAACATACCGGTGGATAACCTCTATGCCTTGCCGGTTTTGATGGATTACATCACGAAACGGAAGATCGGAGATCTCGTGGTCGTGTCGCCCGATGCGGGAGGCGTGGAGCGAGCCCGCGCGTTCGCCAAGCGGCTGCAGGTCAACCTTGCCATCATCGACAAGCGTCGGGAAGGGCCAAATCAAGCGCAAGTGATGAACATTATCGGCGACGTTCAGGGGAAAAGCGCTCTGTTGCTGGACGATATGATCGATACGGCGGGTACGATCGTCCAGGGAGCCCAGGCCTGTATCGACAAGGGCGCGCGCGAAGTGTGGGCAGGCTGCAGTCATGGGGTGCTCTCAGGTCCGGCGTTGGAGCGACTCCAGCAATCGTGTCTCAGTGAAGTTCTTGTGACCGATTCGATTCCGTTGCGTGGCAAAGAGCAGAAGTGTCCAAAATTAAAAGTGTTGTCGGTGGCTCCGTTGTTCGGTGAAGCCATCAGACGAATCCATGAAGATGAATCAGTGAGTTCGTTATTCGTGTAGGCCGTCCGCGTCGAGCGACTGGTCGGGGAGGAGAATCATGAAATTTGATTTGATCGTTGAGAGCAGAGAAGGTGGAGGCAAGGGGCCTGCGCGTCAGCTACGTCGTGCAGGACGGGTCCCGGCTGTGTTGTATGGACAGGGAGAGTGTCTCCTGCTTTCAGTCAAGCCTGATGAACTTGTGAAGGTGCTGCGCGCGCAGGCCGGAACCACCGCACTCATTTCAATCACCATTGACGGAGCGAAGTCCAAAGCGAAGCGCACCGCCCTGCTGCGGGATTACCAAGTGGACCCGATCACCGGAAGCGTGCTGCATGCGGACTTTTTCGAAGTGGCGATGGATAAGCCGATCCGCGTCAAGGTCCCCGTGCACTTGACCGGCGGGCAACCGCTGGGCTTGAAAGAAGGCGGCGTGCTCCATCAGGCGCTACGGGAGTTGCATGTTGAATGCCTCCCCTCCGCTTTGCCGGACTTCATTGCGGTTGATGCCTCTCAATTGCAGATCAATGAGGGTATCCATTTGAAGGATATTCCTAAGACGGAAGGATTGCGGTTTCTGGACGATCCCGATCACATGGTCGTGAGCGTCGCCGCGCCGATGACCGATGCCAAGCTCGAATCCTTGCTCACCACCGGTGCGCCAGGAGCCGAAGGTGGCAAGGAACCGGAAGTGGCAGTAAAGGGCAAAGGCGCGGCCGAAGGGGCTGCCGGTGCAGAGGCAGGCAAGGCCGGCGATGCCAAGGCTGGCGCAGCGGCGCCGAAGGCCGGGGCGGCTGCCGCCAAGGGCGATAAGAAGGAACCTGAAAAGAAGAAGTAGCCGCATTGCGTCTTCTCGTTGGATTGGGCAATCCCGGCATCGAGTATGCCGGCACCCGGCACAATGCCGGTTGCTGGGTGATCGAACGGGCAGCGGCGCGTTGGTCGATACGGCTCACCAGAAAGGGCGCGGCCCACCGAGGCTCGGGTCGCGCCGGTTCCAAAGTCGTTGAACTCGCCAGTACCCTCGACTGGATGAATATCACCGGCCCTCCTCTCAAGGGAATTCTTCGCGAACTCGACCTCACTCCGGCGGACCTCGTGGTCATTCATGACGACCTGGATATGGAGCCGGGGCGTTTGCGAATCCGGCATAACGGGGGGAGCGGCGGTCACAACGGCCTTAAATCCATAATTGAGGCATTAGGCACGCCGCAGTTCGTGCGGCTCAAGATCGGTGTCGGTCGCCCTGCGCCGAGACAGGAATCAGCCGATTATGTGTTGGAGCCAGTCTCGACGGATGAGATGGGGGTGTACGAGCCTTGTCTCGAACGAGCCGTCGATGCGTTGGAATTGCTGCTGAATCGTGACCTCGCCACGGCGATGAATCAGTTCAACGTGCGGGAAAAAACTGAGGAAGAGGAGCGACCGAGCTAACTTCCCGAGAGTGGCAGGCTCACGTGGGCTGTCTTGTATGCCGCTTCATCGAAGCCTCTCTATCTCCGCCGCCCTGTACCCCTCCACTCTCTCCGGGGTTCCCCCTGTCAGTCGAAGAGGGGGATCACTGTCTCCCTGTGATGGGCGTAGAAACCATGATCAATGGATGCCGCCTCCGATGCTCCTGTTCGATACTTTACAAGTACACGGGTACTTACATCTCCGGGTGGTTTCCAGCGACCGAATCGGTGCCGTGAACCTTGCGGACGTGTTTTTGTTCTCCATGTGCGCGCCTTTCTCGATGAGAGTGAGGGGATCTTTCCCTGTTGATCGCTGAAGGACGTCTGTCCGAGGTATGCATTCAAGGCAGTAGCGGGAGCACTGTGGTACAGTAAAAAGAACCGCTGAGTGTGATTGACCTACGGGAGACGCCATGACGACATCAAGTCAGCACCACCTTTCGCTAGCGGCATTCGACATTTCGGCTGAGCGCGGTTTCCTTCCCACTTCCGATCCCTTGGAGCATGTTCCCGATGAGCCGGTACTGAACCAACTGGGTGCGGAACTGCCCAAACTCCTCACGGCTCGACAGTTCAGGCAGCTTATTCAGGACCGCAAGGAGGTGATGGGGACCGTGGCTGACGATTGGGGGCTGGATGCATTTCGTTGCGCGATGCGAACCCTATCGTTCGCCGGGCACGCCTATGTGTGGGAAACTCCAGATCATCCCGCCGCCCGCCTGCCCGCGAATCTGGCAGTGCCATGGTACTGTGTCGCGCAGCAGCTTGGGCGCCCTCCCGTGCTTTCTTACGCCTCCTATGCCTTACACAACTGGCGCCGGCTCGACCCGCAGAAGCCCATCGAACTGGGAAATATTGTGCTCTTGCAGAATTTTCTCGGAGGTCTCGATGAAGAATGGTTCGTCCTTGTCCACATTGAAATTGAATCGGAGGCAGGGCCGGGTCTCCGGGGGTTGGTTCAGGCACACAATGCTGCCCAAGACGATCGGGAAGAAGAAGTGATGCTTGGATTACGTGCGCTTGCAACCGCCCAGGAAGCCATGCGCGAAACTTTGCTCCGTATGCCAGAATTCTGCGATCCCTATATCTATTACAGCCGGGTCCGGCCCTACATTCACGGATGGAAGAACAGTCCGGCCCTGCCTGACGGAGTGATTTACGAAGGGGTCGCAGCGTATGAGGAGCGTCCTCAGCAGTTCCGTGGGGAAACCGGCTCTCAAAGTTCGATCGTGCCGACCCTGGACGCCGGACTAGGCGTGTCCCACGGCGAGGATCCGCTGACCCAATACCTTGTAGAAATGCGTGAATACATGCCTCCCCGCCATCGGGCCTTTATGGCCGCGTTGGAGTCTCGAGTGGATGCGGAGAAGCGTCCCCTCTTGTATGCCTATGTCCGAGATCGTCAAAAAAGAAATCCTGAGCTGTGGAAGGCCTTTCGCGTCTGCCTGGATCTGCTCGCGCAATTCCGTGAAATTCACATCGGGTACGCCGAGCGTTACATTTTCCGGCAACATCAGTCCCTTGCAAGTAATCCGACCGCCGTGGGCACAGGCGGTACGCCGTTCATGCCCTATCTGAATAAGCACCTGGAAGAGACGAGGCGCTTGGCTCAGAATTGAGCGGGTGGGCTGGTTCATGACATGTTTCGGCGTGAATAACGAAGGCAGCAGGCTTCCCAGACTTCTGCCCTCATTCTGACTATGCGAAAACCAGGTGAGCCGATTTATTTGAGAAGTCACTTCCTTGCATTGGCGTTGGTCATTGCAGGCACGGTGGCATTGCCGCGTTTAGCGGAGGTCTTCATGGGCCCTCTGAGCTTCGGGACGAGAGCCTTGGCTGGAATAGGGGTGGCTGTCGCCGGTGGAATCGTCTTGTATTTCCGCTATAACTCCTCCGCACGGAATGAACCATAGGTCGTTCCACAGTCGGAAGAGCGAGTCTTCTCTCGTCTCGGCTCTCGACATCTCTCAGGGCCGGCCTCCGAAGGTGTCACGCCTTCGCGGAGTACGTGCCCGATGGGAGCAGTGTTCGATTTGACACATTCTTTGAGGCTGTGATACCTTCGCCAGCTCGTCCCGGCTTGTCCGGCGCACCTACACCTCGCTCCCGTCTATGAACGGGGGCCGTTGCCCAGGAGGATTCTGCATGGAACTCTATGAGTCCCTGTTCATTATTCGTCCGTCGCTTACCGACGAAGAAACCACAGCGCTGATTGAGAAGATGAAGGGCACCGTGACAAAAAACGGCGCCTCGCTCGTGCGAGCTGAAAACTGGGGCCGCAAAAAACTCGCCTATGAGATTAAGCGAGAACGCAAAGGCACCTACGTGTATTTTTATTTCCAGGGGCCAGGAGCGGTCATCGCCGAGTTGGAGCGCTCCTATCGCCTTGAAGATTCAATCATTAAGCAAGACCGAACTGGAACCAATAAATGTTACACAAC
>CAWJWJ010000002.1:0-692500 GCA_963846575.1 uncultured Nitrospiraceae bacterium
GGCGCACCTACACCTCGCTCCCGTCTATGAACGGGGGCCGTTGCCCAGGAGGATTCTGCATGGAACTCTATGAGTCCCTGTTCATTATTCGTCCGTCGCTTACCGACGAAGAAACCACAGCGCTGATTGAGAAGATGAAGGGCACCGTGACAAAAAACGGCGCCTCGCTCGTGCGAGCTGAAAACTGGGGCCGCAAAAAACTCGCCTATGAGATTAAGCGAGAACGCAAAGGCACCTACGTGTATTTTTATTTCCAGGGGCCAGGAGCGGTCATCGCCGAGTTGGAGCGCTCCTATCGCCTTGAAGATTCAATCATTAAATTTCTCACCGTAAAGTTGGAGCAAGAGCCTGCTCCACCGAGGGGTGCGCCAACTCCAGCGCCCGCACCGCAAGGAGCGACCGTTGGCGGGGTTCAATAAAGTCATTCTCGTCGGGAATCTGACCCGCAATCCCGAGCTACGGTATACGCCGAGCGGGACGCCGGTCGCCAGCTTTGGGTTGGCGACAAGTCGCCGATTCAAGCAGGCGGAAGAGCTCAAGGAAGAAGTTTGTTTTATTGATATCGTGGTGTTTGGCAAACAGGCAGAACACTGCGGACAGTATTTGAGCAAGGGGAACGGAGTGATCATCGACGGCCGGCTTCAACAACGGCGTTGGGAGACGGAGGACGGTCAGAAACGCAGTAAGCATGAAGTCGTGGCGCAGGGCGTGACCTTTCTTCCAAAGCGAGGCGAGGCCGGGGGCGAGAGCGGCCCTCACGAGGAATCCTCTTACGAAGACGAACAGTCGTAGCAGACGGAGGCGATTATGGAACGAGGAGAGCGTGGGAATAGTGGAGGTGGTGGCGGTCGGTTTTTTCAACGCCGCAAGCCATGCCGGTTTTGTGTGGATAAGGCGCCGATCGATTTTAAGGATGTCGGTTTGTTACGCAACTTTTTGACCGAGCGCGGGCGTATTGTGCCGCGGCGCATCTCCGGCAATTGCCTGCAGCACCAGCGCGTCCTGACCGTGGCGGTCAAGCGGGCGCGCCAGATCGCTTTGGTAAGTTTTGCCGAAGAGCGATAGGGCAAGGCATAGCTTGGTGAATCTTGGAACAGGTGGTGGAACGGATTGTCTCTTGCGGTATGCGGAAGCGACGTTCCCCTCGATAACGCTGTCTATGGACACGCTCAACCCAGCGATCGTCGATATTGTCCCAGAGGGACTAGCTTTGTCCTGTACCGTCACCGGACCGCAACTCGGCTTGAACGAGTCCGAAGAGAAGTTTCAGGATCCGCTCTTGATCCGTTTGGACCTGGCCCAGCAGGAAGCTCTGATTACGGTGACCGGAACCTTGGAGGGGACAGCGGTTCGTCAATGTGTCCGTTGTCTGACCGATTTTTCAGAGCCTCTCTTCGTGTCGCTATATGCGGAGTTCGTTCAACAGCCCGATGAAACCGTCAAGTCGGCGGCTGAGCGGGGCCGGAGAGGTCCCAAGCGAGCGCCCCAGCCGGTTGAATCGGAGGAAGAGGTCGAAGAGGAGGACGAGGTGTACCTCTACCAGGGTGACCATCTCGATTTGACTCAGATGCTGCGGGAACAAGTCATTTTGGCTGCGCCGATGCAGCCGTTATGTCGAGAAGATTGTCTTGGGCTCTGCCCGCAGTGTGGACAGAATCTCAATGATCAGCCCTGTGCTTGTCCTCCAGCTCCGGGGCCAAGGCCCTTTCGTGTGGTGCGGGGACGCCAGTCGAAACGTGGAAACGCATAGTTTGTTAACCGGGTCACGCGCCCGTTGCAAGGAGTCGTCATGCCAAATCCAAAACACAAACATTCACGGTCCCGTCGAGACATGCGGCGAACGGCCAAGACAAGGTTGGTTCCCCCTGGATTTTCGCTTTGCCCGCAGTGCCACGAGCTGAAACTTCCTCACTACACCTGCATGAATTGCGGGACCTATAAGGGGAAGGCCGTCATCGTCGTCGAGGAATCCTAGCCGTATTTTCTTTTCCAACCGTGATTCGGATACAATTGTGCACCGTGATCACGAACCGATGTTGTACGCCGCGCGAAGCCGTTCAGGTCTTGGCCGGCAAGGCCTCGCTACACGATTCCTCACATCTCTATCGGTGGACCGTTAACCGCACATGAAGATTGCCGTCGATGCGATGGGCGGAGACCACGGACCGGCCCCGGTCATTGAGGGTGCGATGCAGGCCGCACAGGAGCTTGATGTCGGCGTCATCCTGGTAGGCAAGGAAGGCGAGCTGACTGCCGCCTGCCAGAAGCTCCGCTGCACCGATCCGCGTATCACCATTCACCACGCGCCTCAGGTGGTGGAAATGCATGAGTCACCGGCGTCAGTGGCACGGAGAAAGCGGGATTCGTCGATCTGGGTCGCAACGGAACTCGTGAAATCAGGCCAAGCTGATGCAGTCGTGAGTCCGGGCAATACCGGTGCCAGCATGGTCGCTTCTTTCTTCGTGCTGGGGCTGACCAAGGGAGTGGAGCGTCCGGCGATTGCCACGATGTTACCCACCCTGACCGGAAGCGCCGTGATGCTTGATGTCGGCGCCAATGTCGATTGTACGGCGCAGCATCTGGAGCAGTTCGCATTAATGGGGAATGAGTTTGCCAAGCATCTATATGCCAGGCCGAATCCGCGAATCGGACTTTTGAGTATCGGAGAAGAGGATACCAAGGGAAACGAAGTCACCAAGGAGGCCTTTAAGCTGTTGAAGGCGAGCCCGTTGAATTTTATCGGCAATATCGAAGGACGGGAAGTCTACAGCGGGAGCGCGGATGTGGTGGTCTGTGACGGGTTTATCGGCAACGTGGCACTGAAAATCTCAGAAGGCGTCGCCGAGGTCATCAAGAAGTTGCTACTGAAAGAGCTCTCCGGTTCCTGGCTCGGCCGCTTAGCCTACCCGTTGATCGCGGGACCGCTCCTGAATTTGAAACGAAAAATTGATTATGCCGAGTTCGGCGGCGCTCCTCTTCTCGGCGTGAATGGAACGACCATCATTTGTCACGGACGTTCCTCCGCGAAGGCGATCAAAAATGCCATTCGTCGGGCAAAGGGATTGGCCGAGACCAGGCTGGACGAATTGATTCAGCGCGATATAGAGGAAAGTTTCTCGCGACACCAGGATGAACGACCTGAGGGACGGCAGGCGTGAAAAGAGCGAGAATTACAGGGACCGGCTCGTATGCACCCGAACGAATCATGCCCAATGCCGAACTTGAGCAGCTCGTCGCGACCTCTGATGAGTGGATTCGAGAGCGCACCGGCATTCGCGAGCGCCGCATCGTGGCTGAGGGACAGGCCTGCTCCGATCTGGGCCTCATTGCCGCCGAGCGGGCACTGAAGGCGGCCGAGATTTCGGCCTGCGAACTGGACATGATTCTCATGGCGACTTGCACGGGAGACATGCCGCTGCCGTCGACCGCCTGTCTGCTCCAGCACCAATTGGGTGCCACGCGCGCTGCGGCCTGCGACATTTCTGCCGCCTGCTGCGGATTCGTGTACGCGCTTGGCGTCGCCGATGCCTATGTCAGAACCGGCATGCGCCATGTGTTGGTGGTGGGATCGGAAGTGATGTCGGCGATTTTAGACTGGACGGATCGTAACACCTGCATCCTATTTGGGGACGGCGCCGGAGCGGTGGTCGTGAGCGCCTCCGAGGGCGAGCGGGGTATCCTATCCACTCATTTGCATTCCGATGGCAGTCTTTCGGATCTGATCGTGGTGCCGGGAGGCGGGACGCGAATTCCTCCGTCTGAGGACATGTTGAGGGAGCGTTCGCAGTACATCAAAATGAAGGGCAACGAGACATTCAAGGTGGCGGTACGGACTCTTGAGGAGGTGGCGAGAGAGACACTCGCAGCCAATCAACTGGCAATCGAAGACCTCGACCTGTACATCCCCCACCAGGCGAATCTGAGGATCATCACGGCGGTGGCGGGCCGCCTAGGGCTGCCGCTCGAAAAAGTGATGTTGAACATGGATCGATACGGCAATACGTCTGCCGCCTCGATTCCATTGGCCTTGGATGAAGCAGTCCGTGATGGCCGAGTACGCGAGGGACAGCTCGTGATGTTGGGAGCCTTCGGGGCGGGTCTGACCTGGGCCTCGTCATTGATTCGCTGGTAGCCATGAGAGAACCAAGACCGAGACCCGCTTCTGATATTGCGGGTTCGTGCCATCTGTCTTTTTCCCGTTGACTTTGAACGTGGTTTCTACGATACCTTACGCGGTTATGACGACATCAGGCATCGGGTTTTTGTTCCCGGGACAGGGGTCTCAATCGGTCGGAATGGGGCGCGCATTATGCGATGCGTTCCCAACGGTGAAGGCCGTATATGAAGAGGCCTCGTTGATCCTCGGGTATGATGTCGCGCAGCTCTGCTTCGAAGGTCCGGCTGAACGGCTCAACTTGACCGAATATACTCAGCCTGCCTTACTCGTGAGCAGTGCGGCTGCGCTCAAAGCCCTGGAGCCAACCGGCGTGATCCCGATGGCTGTCGCCGGTCACAGCTTGGGTGAGTACTCTGCGGTGTACGCGGCGGGCGGATTGTCGTTCCGCGATACGGTAGCCCTGGTGCAGAAACGAGGCCGGTATATGGCTGAAGCGGTGCCGCCGGGAACCGGGCTGGTTGCAGCTCTCTTAGGGCTTTCTGGTGATGTGGTGAAGGCGGCCTGTCAGGAGGCGGCGTCCACCGGCGTAGTCGCAGCGGCGAATTTCAATTCCCCGGGCCAGGTGGTGATTGCGGGAGAGAAGGCTGCGGTGGAACGGGCGATTGAAATTGCCAAGACCAGGGGCTGCAAGAAAGCGATTCCATTGCCGGTGAGCGTGCCGGTTCACACTCCCCTGATGCAACGAGCCGCAGACCGGTTGGCCGCGGAGTTTGGCGGGACGGCGTGGCGGGATTTGACGGTTCCTCTAGTGAATAATGCAGAGGCCATGGCCATCCAGCGGTGCGAAGAGATTCGCGCCTCCCTGGTTCGGCAGCTGCCCTCTTCGGTGCGATGGGAAGAGTCGGTGCAGACAATGGCCCGGCTGGGCGTCACCACTTTTGTGGAGATCGGGCCTGGGACGGTTTTGACCGGGTTGGTGAAACGCATTCTTCCCGGTGCCGCGACATTGAATGTACATGATCCAAAATCGTTGGAAGCCACCCTCACCGCCCTGGGCGTGAGGAGTCAGGCGTAAGTCTCAAGCAGACGGCGGGAGTAGACTGATGTCATTACAGGGGAAAGTGGCGATTGTCACCGGGGCGGCTCAAGGCATCGGACGGGCGATCGCGGAGGCGCTGGCGGAGGATGGCGCTGACATTGCGGTCGCAGACCTCGATCCGGCCCGCGCCCAGGATGCCGTAGCGGCGATTCAAAAACTAGGACGCCGCGCCCTCAGCGTGAAGGTCAACGTGGCCGATTGGAACGATGCCAAGGCCATGGCCGATCAGGTGATACAAGAGTGGGGAAAAATCGATATTCTGGTGAATAACGCTGGGATTACCCGGGACGGATTGTTACTTCGAATGAAGGAAGAAGACTGGAATCTGGTGCTACAGGTCAATCTGAATGGCACCTTTCACTGCACGAAAGCCGTTCTTCTCCCCATGACCAAGCAACGGTACGGCCGGATTGTCAATATCGCGTCCATCGTGGGGGCGATGGGTAATGTCGGGCAGGCTAATTATGCCGCGTCGAAGGCGGCGGTTATCGGATTTACCAAGACGGTCGCGCGTGAGTATGCGAGCCGGGCGGTCACGGTCAATGCCGTGGCGCCTGGATTCATCGACACGGCAATGACACAGAATCTGTCTCCCGAGGTGAAGGAAACGTTGCAGAAGCAGATCCCTTTGGGACGGTTAGGGCTTCCATCCGATATTGCGGCGGCGGTCCGCTTCCTGGTGTCGGACGCGGCGTCCTATATCACGGGGCAAGTGTTGCACGTGAACGGTGGCATGCTCATGGTATAAGTAAGTCAGGTCGGTGACCGGATCGGCCTGATCGATTCGGTGGAGCCCGGTGTGGATTAAGGAGGCTAAGATGGGGAAGGAGGTGGGCAAGTCAATGGCAACTGTAGATGAACGGGTGAAGAAAATTATTGCCGAGCAGCTGGGGGTAGAGGAAGAGGAAGTGACGCTGGAAGCGCATTTCGTCGAAGACTTGGGCGCCGATTCGCTCGATACGGTTGAATTGGTCATGGCCCTGGAAGAAGAGTTTGAGATTGAGATTCCCGATGAGGACGCCGAGAAGATTCTCACTGTCGGGAAGGCACTTGAGTATATTAAAGAGAAGGCCTAATCGGACTGTCGATGAAGGAGCGACCCACCAGACGCGTCGTGGTCACCGGTCTCGGACTGGTCACTCCCCTGGGAACCGGGGTGGAGAAGACTTGGAAGGCTGTGTGTGCCGGGGAATCGGGCATCGGTCGCATCACGCGATTCGATCCCACCGGTTATGATGCGCAGATTGCCGGAGAGGTCAAGGATTTCGACCCGGCTCAGTTCATCGAAAAAAAAGAAATCAAGAAGATGGACACCTTCATCCACTATGCGGTGGGGGCGAGTCATCTGGCGGTTGAAGATGCAAAACTCACCGTGTCGGCAGAAGAAGCGACGCGTGTGGGGGTCTATATCGGATCCGGCATCGGCGGCCTCGGGTCGATTGAGCATTACCATGATGTGCTTAAGGAGAAGGGGCCCGGTCGTGTCTCTCCCTTTTTCATTCCCATGACGATCATCAACTTGGCTTCGGGACAGGTGGCCATTCGAATCGGAGCGAAAGGGCCGAATTCCTGCGCGGTCACGGCCTGCGCGACGGGCAACCACTGTATTGGCGACGCCAGCCGGCTCATCCAGCGTGATGATGCGGATGTCATGATCGCCGGAGGTGCGGAGGCGGCTATCACTCCGTTGGGGGTGGCGGGGTTTGCTTCGGCGAAAGCATTGTCGTTCAGGAATGATGAACCGACGAAAGCCAGTCGGCCGTTTGATAAAGATCGAGATGGATTTGTGCTGGGGGAGGGCGCCGGAGTGGTGGTGCTGGAAGAGCTTGAGCATGCCCGAAAGCGAGGGGCGCGTATTTATGCAGAGGTCATCGGCTATGCGATGAACAGCGATGCCTACCATATCACGGCTCCGCCTGAGGATGGGGAGGGTGCCGTTCGTTGTATGGAAATGGTTTTACAAGATGCCGGGGTTGCCAAAACGGACATTGGGTATATCAATGCGCATGGCACATCCACCATGGCAGATGCCATCGAGACCAAAGCTATTAAACAGGTGTTCGGGAACCACGCGTTCAAAATTCCCGTCAGTTCGACCAAGTCCATGACAGGTCATTTGTTGGGTGCTGCCGGAGGTATTGAGGCGGTGTTCAGCATTCTGGCTCTCCACCATGGCATGCTGCCACCCACGATCAACCTTGATCAACCTGACCCCGCCTGCGACCTTGACTATGTGCCTAACCAGGCTCGCCCAGCCAATCCTCAGGTGGTGTTGTCCAACTCGTTCGGCTTTGGCGGTGTCAACGCCTGTCTGCTGTTTCGTCGGTGTGAGTCGTAACCCCACCTCCATCATGAGTCAAATCCTATGACGCCGGCCACGTCAATTGAGACGGCCCAGCGCATCCTGGGTTATCGCTTTCGCCAGCCTCGTCTGCTTGAAGAAGCGTTGACGCACAAGTCCTATTCCAACGAGCGGCGCGGTAAGGATCGAACACAGAACGAGCGCTTGGAGTTTCTGGGTGACGCCGTTTTGTCCTTGGTGATCAGTGAGTATCTTGCCGCCGAGTTCCAAGATAGCAGCGAAGGCGGGCTGTCCAAGCTGAAAGCGCAGCTCGTAAGTGAAGCTTCGCTGGCCAGGGCCGCGCGGCGCATGAAACTGGGCCGCCTCCTGCGTCTGGGCAAAGGGGAAGAGCTTTCGAAGGGACGGGAGAAACACTCACTGTTAGCCGATGCGCTGGAAGCATTAATCGCGGCGGTGTATCTGGATGGTGGACTGGAGGCGAGCCGGAAATTCACGTTGCAGGTGTTGGAAGACGAATTGCTCGCGACGCGAGCGGAACAAGCACGCCCCGGAATGGATGACTACAAGACTCAACTTCAGGAAATTTGCCAGAAGCGGTACGAAACATTGCCTCGTTATGAGACGGTGCGGGAATCAGGCCCTGATCACCAGAAAGTATTTGAAGTGGAACTGACGATTCAGGGTATCATGCGTGGAGTGGGATCTGGACTTAGTAAGAAAGAAGCTGAACAAAAGGCAGCGAAGGAAGCGCTGGCACAATTGACGGCAGGAACCGAGAGATAGCGTCAGCACAAGGAGGTACGATGGCATATCGGTACTGGAATAAGGCGTTAGGAATCGCGAGTGTCTTGGGGCTGCTCTGGGGGAGTGTCCTGACCGAGCAGGGCCTGGCAGCCGATACTGCTCCGGCAGAGAACCAATCCGTGAATGTGCACAATGCGAGGGCGATCATCAAAACAAAATTTGGCGATATCGAGATGAAATTTCTTCCCGATGTTGCGCCGAAGCATGTTGAGAATTTCATCAAACTGGCCAAGTCTGGGTTTTACAACGGAACGATTTTTCATCGCGTGATCCCAGGATTTATGATCCAGGGTGGCGATCCGAACACCAAAGATTCTTTAAAGAAGGGCGCTTACGGACAAGGTGGTCCCGGCCATAATGTGAAAGGCGAGTTCAGCGACTTGCCTCACAAGCGAGGGGTCGTATCGATGGCGCGCGCGCAAGACCCTGATAGCGCCGGGTCGCAGTTTTTTATTGTTGTCGAAGAGTCGCGGTTCTTAGACAGGAAATATACGATATTTGGCGAGGTGGTTAGAGGCATCGGGGTTGCCGATAAGATTGTCGGTTTGCCGAGAGTCATGTGTCAGGCAGGTGCGCCGTCTCCTGCGGACAAGGGACCCTGCGACAATCCGATTGAGCGTGTGGAAATGACTGTGACCCTTATAGAGTGAACCGTTTGCGAGTGTCTTCGGCAAGGGCCATGATCGACTGATCTCAAAAACCGGTCTATCGCCACGCTGCGGGTCAGTTGCCGCAGGTCCCGGTCGCCACCCTGCGATACGCAGCAATTCCTCCCTTCTCACGCACCACACAACAGCACGATGTCAGTGAGCCCGGTCCGAATCTTCGATTCGGTGCCGGGCTTATCATTTCAGAAGGGTTGTGTGTTTTCTTGGGTGCGGACCAATGTCAACAAGTGGACTAGTGCCTTAGTGACGCGCTCGGCATGGGAGGCTGATCGGAATAGCAATGTGTCCTCTGGAAACTGACCTTGCAGTTCCGCCACATTGCCTGTACAGAAGCTGGTTTTCATAATGCAGGGACTGCTGTTCTTGCAGGTTAACCGAATCCCGTAGAGGACCAGGGTATTTTCACGGCCGCTGTGGCCTTGATACTGGATTGTATCGATCTCGTGCAGATCGAAATGGGTGAATCCGGTATTGACGCCGTCATGGCCGTGATTAAGTTCCACTGCCCCAAGTTTATTTCCCGTGGGAATGACGCTGTAGACCTCGGTGATTTTTGTCGCTTTGCCGGATTTAGGATTTCTGCAGCTCAGGCTGCGAACAAAACCATGGGTATTCGTCATGTCCCCGATGAATTGAACCGTTTCCTCTACCGTTTGACTGAGAGCCGCGGCAGGTGAGAGGAGGAGGATAACCAATGCCCCAATGACGGATGCCTTATGGAGGGCCGCCGTTTTGATTCTCGAATTTGCGTCCCGCATGATGGTCTTCCTATAGTGCTGCGTCAGAATGGCTGGGAGATCCTTACCGTACTGAAACCGTCTCAACAGTTCAATCCCTCCATGAGGCAGGGTCGCGGAAAAATGTTGTCCTGATCTCGCGAAAAACCGGGGATGTAGTATCGGAAAGGGTTTAACCCACGTCTTGCGGAACTTCTGCCGGAGGAATGAGCGGAAAAATAGTCGAGTCGAGAGGCATGCTCGGTGACAGATCGATCTGTTCCGCAATAGGGGCAAATTGGAAAGCATTTACCAAGGAAGAGATCCGAGACTCCATCTTGTCGAGATTCCGGTAATGGAGCAGTCGTGAAAAAAAGGTCCCTTCCATATGCGGTTGCTGCGGATCAAGCTCCCATGGGTGAAAATACATGACGACGGGGCGACCTTGGCGCTCGATGCGTTTCAGGAGTTTGCATAGAACGGAAAACGGGAGAAGCCGGAAGAAACTCCCGCCTGCAATTGGAATACGCACGCCTCCGATGTTTGAAGTTGAAGGTGGAACCTCCCAAATGGGACCTGCTGAGGTCTGTTGCAGATGGTGCCAAGGGTCCGATCCCGGGACACCGCAGTGGTCATGCCGGATCGGGATGATGCTGGAATCGTACGTATAACCCTCTTCGGCCAAGATCGGTAAGGCCCACAACGTTTCTCGCGTAATAGTAAACCCCGGGGCACGATAACCCTGGACTGTCAAACCCGTAAGATCTTCAAGAATATGCTTGGCTTTTCTGACATCGGCACGAAAGAGTTCCGGTGTTTGAGCCGTCACGAGTTCGTGCCCGTACCCATGAGAGGCGATCTCATGTCCGCAGTCGGCGATCTGTTTGATCAGACCGGGGTGCCGTTCAGCAACCCAGCCCAGGACGAAAAAGGTCGCTCTGGTTTGGTAGCGGGCTAGCAGGTCCAGCACTTTGCAAGTATTCGACGTAACCCGGCTCTGAAAAGATCCCCAGTGCCGCCGACGAATGGGAGAGTCGAATCGAGAAACCTGGAAGTGTTCTTCTACGTCGAATGTTAAACAATGCACAGGGAAGTTCCTTGATCACTGTAGGATATTGCATGCATGGGTAGATATCTGAGGAAGGCAACGAGGGAGCTGGAAGGGAAATTCACTCAAAGGCCCCTTTCGACGTGCTGTGTATACTATGTGTGCCACCCGATGTAAAGCAAAGTTTAAGCCGTCAATAATACTGATATTTATCAACGGTCTAAGCATTCGGTGCCTGTTTGTCACAAAGCCAGAGTATCTTGAAAGACACCATTGGCGTATCTGAAAAGATACGTTTGTGTGAGAAGAGTGAAGGAAAGCGGCGTCGTTCAGGAAGCTCAGATCCGGACTGCGTTCGTCGTCAGGCTACGTGCCGGGAGGGTTGGCTCTGCGGTAATACTTGTTGAAGGGGCACCGTAAACCGGAAGGTAGAGCCACGTCCGGGCTCGCTCTCTGCCCCGATATGGCCCCCCATCAATTCCACGAGTTGTTTTGAGATGGCCAAACCGAGGCCCGTTCCTCCGTATTTCCTGGTCGTGGACCCATCTGCTTGCACAAATGGTTGAAACAATTTCGAGAATGCGCTCGGCGCAATTCCGATTCCATTGTCAAGGACCGAGAACCGAAGATGGATTACTCGACGGTCGTCCGCTCGGATTTCCCCATAGCTGGTGGCGGGAAATTCCAAGCGTTGCTCCGACGACCGTTCATCAAGATCTACTCGGAGACACACCGTTCCCTGATCGCTGAATTTGATCGCATTGGCGAGTAAGTTGCTCAGAATTTGTTGAAGTCTTGAAGGGTCTCCCAGCAGGTTTGATGGCACCCCCTCGGCGATACTGGAGGTCAAAGCCAGACCTTTACGCTGGGCGCGTTCGCAAAACAATGCAATGACGCGATTGACGAAAACGCGCAAGTCAAAGTCCAATAGTTCAAGGGAAAGTTTTCCGGACTCGATCTTGGAGAAGTCCAGAATGTCGTTGATGATCACCATCAAAGCATCGCCGGAAGCACGGATGGTTTGCGCGCAGTCCTGTTGCTCAGGGCTCAGGGGGGTATCCAGGAGCCAGTCCGTCATTCCCAGGACTCCGTTCATGGGTGTGCGTATTTCGTGACTCATGGTCGCAAGAAATTCGGATTTAAGCCGGGTCCCTTCGATGGCTGCATCCCTTGCCTGTGTCAATGTGGCCTGGCTGGCTCGAAGTTCTTGTAAAACCTGGTTTGCCCGCACCATGTAGCGAACGCGATGCGTCAAGAGCATTGCGTTCAAGGGTTTGACAATAAAATCTGTTGCGCCGGCGTCGTACGCTCTCGTAATTGAGTCGAAATCATCTAGTCCGGTCATAATCAGAATAGGGATGTGCTCACCCTCTGGCAGCTGTCGCAAGGCCGCGCAGGTGGCGAAGCCATCCATTTCCGGCATCATCACATCGAGGAGCACAACGTCCGGGAGGCGTTGTTGGAAAGCCGCCCAGGCCTCCTTTCCGTCGTCAGCCTCCGCCACGATCCAGCCGGCCTGCTCCAACGCTTCGCGGGCGAACATGCGGATTATGAGATCGTCATCGGCTACAAGCGCGAGGGGAGCTCGGCCTGGTATGAGTGGATTCATGCCGCGGTCTCCTTCGCGATCTCGCTTCGAAAAAGTGCGCAGGCAGCGAGGTACTCGGATTCCAGGTGAGCAAGAATGCGATCGGCCTCAATTAGTGTCTTGCGGCTGCCCATACCTTCTAATTCCTGACAGCGCGCAGCTACTGCGATAGCTCCGAGTTGGGCACTGCTCGATTTAAGCCGGTGTGCGATGGCCTGAACCGCTGCTGGGTTGTTCGCACGAATGGCGTCGCGGAGAGCATCCAGACTCCCCCTGGAGTAATCAAGATACTTTCGCAACACGGCGGCCAATACACTGGGCCGGTTGGGGCGTTGTAATGCTCGGATATCGGCCAGGGCCTTGAGATTGACGGCGGAGGGAACGGGGGTGGCCTCCACGGGCGGTTCGGTCGACAGGTCGGCCGCGTGGAGTCTAGAGGACATGTCAGGGGAGGATGCGTCAGATACTGTCGCACGGTCGCCCGAAAGCCCTCTGGGCAACCATTTCACCACTACATCCCGCAATTGCATCTGGGAATAGGGTTTGGTCAGGTAATCATCCATGCCGGCCGCGAGGCATTGATCCCGGTCTCCTTGCATGGCATGCGCCGTCAACGCGATAATGGGCAACCGGCGTCGACCCGAGGATACTTCCTGTTGGCGGATTTTTTCGGTTGCCGTCAGGCCATCCATGCCAGGCATCTGGCAGTCCATCAAAATCAGATCGATATAATTTCCGCCGGCGGCCAACAAAGCCTGCTGCCCATTTTCTGCGAGCTCGACTTCATACCCGAGTAATTCCAGCATGCCAACTGCAACTTCTCGATTGACGGGACTGTCCTCAGCCAGGAGAATCCGTCTGCCGCCCGCCTGGGTCGTGCTGCCACGCGAGATGGATGTTGCGGTACACGTCGGTTCTCCAGCGGTCTGTCCCGAGGGCGGTAAGGGGGGATCCAGTCGTGGGCCGGGTGCGAAGTCGAGGGGGATGGTGTTTACGAAAGCCTGGCGGTCGAGCCAAGCCGTAAAGGAGAAGGTCGAGCCGCGCCCGGGAATACTGTCCACGGTAATGGTTCCACCCATGAGGGTGACTAATTGTTTGACAATCGAGAGTCCCAGACCGGTGCCGCCGTATCGTCGGGTCGTTGAGCCATCGGCTTGTGAAAATGCATCGAAAATGCGTGCTTTGGCCGCTGGGGGGATACCGATGCCACTGTCGGTCACGGCAATTCTAAGGAGCACCCGGCTTGCCGCGCTTTGCACTAAATCGGTGGTCAACGAGACTGTGCCGGTATCGGTAAATTTAATCGCATTGCTCAAAAGATTCATGAGAATCTGCCGGAGGCGCACCGGGTCACCCTTGAGATAGTGAGGCACTCCTTCGCCGGTGTGTTGAATCAGTTGAAGTGGCTTGCGTCGCGCCGCCTCGACGAATAGCTCAAGCGATTCCGACAGCACCTGCGATAGATCAAAACAGACAGATTCCAATTCCAGTTTGCCTGCTTCGATCTTCGAAAAGTCGAGAATGTCGTTGATGATCGCGAGAAGGGTTCGGCCAGACCGGTGCACGGTCGAAGCGAGATGCCTCTGCTTATCCGTGAGTTCGCTGTTTAACAATATTTCTGTCGTACCCAGCACGCCATTCATCGGAGTGCGAATTTCATGGCTCATATTGGCCAGAAATTCGCTCTTGGCTTTGCTGGCGGCTTCGGCCGCCTCTTTTGCCGCCCGAAGTTCTTGCTCGGTGTGTTTGCGGTCGGTGGTATCGATGTGGATGCCGACCATACGGGACGCGACGCCGGACGAACTGCGAAGGACAGTACCTCGTGACAAAATCCACCGATAGGATCCGTCCCGATGTCGAAGGCGGTGCTCACACTCAAACTGTTGCTGCCCGCCGTGAAGGCAAGCCTCAAGGGATTCGAGTGTTCGTTGTCGATCATCCTCATGAATTCGGGAGCGCCAGCTATCCAATTCATTGGCAAGGGTGGTCTCGTCAAACCCGAGATGATGTTTCCACTGCGGGGAGAGATAGACGGAGTTCGAGATAAGATTCCAGTCCCAGATCCCGATGTGTGAGCCTTGCACCGTCATGGCCAACCGCTCTTCGCTTGTACGAAGGGCCTCTTCGGCCCGTTTCCGTTCCGTAATATCCACGACGAAGGCCGTGAAGGTGTAGGAATTCTCGATGTGTAGGGGGGTAACGGCCAACTCGATGGGGAACTCAGTACCATCGCGTCTTAAGGCGGTAATTTCAATCCGTTTATTCAGAATTGGGCCGTGGCCGGATTTCAGAAACTCCGCCAGTCCGCGCTGATGATCCCCACGATGGTCGGGAGGCATGATGAGGTCCACCATTCTGCAGCCGATGGCTTCGTGGCGTTGCCATCCGAATATGTGTTCGGCCTGCGCATTCCAATCTATGATCTCGCCCCTGTCGTCCATCCCGATGACCCCGCTGATGGCCGTGTCGATAATCAGCCGGGTACGACCCTCATTCTTGCGCAAGGCACGCTCAGCTTGGAGACGCTCCGCCGCTTCCAGGGCAAGGCAGACCAGTGAGGCGACGGCGGCGCTGAATTGCTGCTCTTCAAGCATCCAGGAGCGGGGTGCACCGGAATGTTCATGGCACAGTACGCCCACCAGTTTTCCCTTAAAGCGGATCGGGACGTCCAGCATGGCACGGATTCCGTTGGGGATCAGGTAGGTGTTCGCGAACTCGGCCGTGCGCGGGTCGGCAGTGGCATCGGCGGCATCAATGATGATGTGAGATCCCAGCTCCCGAAAGTAATTGGGGTAGGTGTCCGCATGCATTTCCATGCCGGAGGAATGTGAGTCGCTAGACGACTCATACAGGTCTTTGCACTGCAGCACGCTGGAATCCCCGTTCAGGAACCAGATACCGGCTCGGCTCACGTTGAGGGTCTTGGCAGCGGTATGAGTAATTTCTTTCAGTGCATGTTCGAGCAAGCCACTTTGGAGAATGGTGTTGCGCGTCAGGTCTAGCAAGGCGGCTTGGTGCCGCCTCAGCATCTGTTCGGTCTCGTGGCGGATGGAGTCAGAGTATTTACGCTCGCTAATGTCTCGAAACACGAGTACGGCGCCCGCCACACGGTTCTCCCGAACGATCGGAGCCAGAACATAGGAGACCGGAAACGCGCGTCCGCTGTGTGTGGTGAGCAATCCATCATCAGTTCGAAAGGTGTCCCCCTGGGCAGTTTCTTCCAAGAGGATTTGAGTGAAGATGGGCTCCGTGAGGGTGGTTCCAGAGGACAGAGAAATTAGGGTGGGGAGCGGACGGCCGACCACCTCCGTTTCACTGCAAGCCCAGAGGCGTTGGCCGGCCGGATTGAGTAACAGGACGTTCCAATTCTGGTCCACCACACAGAGGCCATCGCCGATGGAACGTATCACCGTGTGGAGTTTGTCCCGCTCTTCGGTCAACCGGCTCTCGGAAGTCCGGCGCAGTTGCTCGTTCAAGGCCAGCATTTCGGTGGAAGAGAGCGCGATGGAACGTTCCAGGAGTTCATGCCCCTGATCTGATTCGACGTAGCTCTGGCTGACCCGCGCGAGAAGTTGCTGCCAACTCTCCGGAGATGGAGGTACGGTGGAGGGCTCCAGTCCCAGGCGTTTGAGTTGTCGTGTGAGCAGGGGATGCATAGGGGCTACGTTTCGTTAATGGTTGTCATCGTCATGGTCTGGTTGTGAAGATCGCAGGCCCCGCTCTTAGAGGATGAAATCTCACCATAGGAATAGAATCCGATCTGCCGGCTGCCTGGCGGAAGCATCTCCATGGTGGCTTCGGTCTCTTCCTCTGTTCGTTCTCCCAGTACCAACCGGCGCCCGACAGAACTGATGGCGATGGAGAGTCTGGAGGTGGCCTGCGCACTGGTTGCGTGGCCATCCGCCGTGAGCATCGCGGCATCGGAGGCGCCCTGGATCAAGCGGTCGAAATTCGCGCGCATCAGTTGCGCGTACATGCCTTGCGGAATGTCTCCCGCAAAAGTCAGCGATTGAGCGTCTTCGTCCACGGCCAGGATGGTACGGACCAGATTTTTCCCCTCCGAAAGCGAACCTCTTATCGCGAGCGGGAATAACAAACCCGTCGCGGGCAGGCCGGCCGCTCGTTCCCCGAGATACTCTTTGTACAGGTGCAAGGCCGGTCGCCCGTCCAATTCATACAGCACATGCCCGTTTGATCTGGTGACCAGGCGTTCCGGGCCGAACTTATCCCAACCGCCTCGGGAGCCGGTTCCAATGCGCACATAGTCGCCATAGAGGCCAGCGGCGATGACATAGCCACTCTGTGGGGCGCGATCTTTCAGGACCCACGTTCGCTTGAAGTGTGTTCCATCGCCGGCCAGACCTCCGGTGATGACCACCGGCAAACCGCCGATGGTGTCGTTTAGGCCCTTGACCAGTTCGCTGCCGTTCACATGCAGACCATCCGACAAGACTAGAATGGCCCGGAGTGATGGCCGTGCCAACTGGGAACCGATCGCCACTCCGGCAGAGTAGGAATTTTCAGAATCGTGCACGGCAGCTTGTGCCGTATGCACGGCAGTGTGGTGGAACCGCATGGAGGCAGCCACCAGGGTGTCATCCGAGATTTCACTGCCGTGAATTTCTCCGGCGGTGGAGCATCCGATGACATGACTTTGAGGGCAGGCGTCGAGGACCCGGCGGATGCGCTCAGGTTCGTCGATGAGACCCGGCGATCCGAACAGCACCAGGAGAGTGTCCGGCGAGTCCAATGCGGCGAATGACGACGGTGACCAGTAACCGTCGGCCTTGATACTGGTTGTCGCCAGTTGCATGACGCATCCCCCTCATGTACTCACTGCGGGGTTCATCTCCCGCATCTTGGTGATGATCCGTCCTTCATACGATCAGGCGAGATTGCAGTAAGACGCCAGGGTTCGTTTTGATCAGCTCACTCCCGGATGCCGTATCTTTTCCTGCTTAGAAGAGCATCGATTGCAGTATTCCGATCTCGTCGTCGTGACGGTATTGGTGTCCCATTTATATCGGCAGTAAGAGTAGGAAACTAAAAAGAACTGATCGTAATTAGGCACCGTGGTTAACGCTCTAAGGATGTTCACGGTTTCCATTCAGCAGGCGCGGAACATCTGCTAAGTGTCTCCGCCGGCTGGATCCGGCAGAGCCGGTCAGACCTTGCTCGCAGTTACGTGTTCGAGCGCGTCCGCAATTCCAACTCCATCATTTGGCACGCCTTTTGGTGCGTGTGAATGAGTTGTTCGAGGAGCATATCGGCCGAGTCGAATGCCTCCGAGCGTCCGAGCGTTTCCAATTTCCGGCAATGAGCGGCGGTGGCCAATGCACCTAACTGGGCACTGCTCGATTGCAACCGGTGAGCTGCATGGTGAAGCACCACTGGATCGCGACTCCGAACTGCCTGACTGATCTGCCCCACGAGCGCTCGGGAATCTTCCAGGTACTTAGCCAGCACCGTGGCTAGGATGCCGGGATGTCCCGGCCGCTGGAGCGCAACGATCGCCTTCCAAGCGTATGTATCGACATCAGGCGGGGCCGGCAGTGGCGGGGGGCAGCCCGGGCCTTGCGATAGCTCGCCAATGGAGGAGCGATGGGGTCGGTCGAGAAAACGCGTGAGGATGCGCTGGAGGTGGTCCTGCGTATAGGGTTTGGGCAAGTAGTCGTCCATGCCTACGGCTAAACACCGGTCGCGGTCGCCTTCCATGGCATCTGCGGTCAGTGCCACAATGGGCGTTCGTGGTCGGTTGAGTGTGGTCTGTTCATATCGGCGAATTGCCTCGGTAGCGGCAAAGCCGTCCATTTCCGGCATGTGGCAGTCCATCAAGATCAGGTCATAAGAGGTCAGAATGGCCGCGTCGAGCGCGAATCGCCCGTTGCCAACCACGTCGACGTGACAGCCGAATAGTTCCAGCATGCCGGTCGCCACTTCCTGATTGACGGGGTTATCCTCGGCGAGGAGGACTCTTTTATTGAGCGGTGAAGGATGGTGAGGAGTGACTGCGGGCGAAGACTCTGTTCCGGCCAGCTCTTTGGCGTACTCTCTGCGTTTGAGCACCATCAAGACTTCGCGAAGGACCGACTGCCGAACAGGTTTGGAGAGCCATCGCCAAATATGAGCTTCTTCGGCGAGCCGTTGGTCATAGTTGACCGAACTCAACATGAGGATGCGGAGCGACCGGAGGCATGGGTCTGCGTGGATCGCATGCGCAACTGCTAAGCCATCCATCTCCGGCATATGCATATCGAGAACGACAAGATCGTAGGGAGCGCGTTCTGTGACGGCTTGTGCGAGTAAAGACAGTCCCCGGGGGCCGGAATCGGCGGATGCATGGGTGGCTCCCCACTGGGACAACTGCTCTTCGAGGATGAGCCGATTAGTTTCATTGTCGTCAATGATCAGGATGCGGAGTCCGCATAAGTCTTGCACCGGCGAAGGGGAGGAATCCGGCACGAGGGATTGTTTCTCAAATTGGGCGGTGAACCAAAACGTGGACCCTTGTCCCGGGATGCTCTCGATCCCGATGGTACCCTGCATCAATACGGTCAAGTGCTTGCAAATGGCGAGGCCCAGGCCGGTGCCGCCGAATCGTCGGGTGGTCGAGCCATCAGCCTGGGAGAATGCTTGGAATAAACGTTGTTGGGTCGCGAGGGGAATCCCCTCACCGGTATCAGACACGCGGACCTGCAGCGACACGGTCTTGGCTGTTTCAGTCAGCGTGTTAATCAGCACGCTGACATGGCCCTGTGCGGTGAATTTTATCGCATTGCCGACCAGATTCAGGATGATTTGACGCAGCCGTACGGGGTCGCCGAGGAGATCCGTACGGCAGCTCTGGTGGATGTGATAAATCAGCTCGAGCCCTTTGCGTTGGGCAGGCTCCGCCATCAACTCCAGGGCTTCTTCGATCGTCTGCCGGAGATCGAACTCAATCAACTCCAACTCCAGCTTGCCCGCTTCGATTTTAGAGAAATCCAGAATGTCGTTGATAATCTGCAGCAGTGCCGTCCCGGAACGATACACGGTACCGGCCAGGTGCCTCTGTTTCGGCGTAAGATCCGTAGAGAGCAGCAAATCGGTCATCCCGAGCACACCGTTCATCGGGGTTCGGATTTCGTGGCTCATATTTGCCAGAAATTGAGACTTCGCCTGGCTGGCGGCCTCGGCGACCTCTTTGGCACGGTAGAGCATCGCTTCTTGTTTTTTTCGTTCCGAGATGTCCCGGATAAATATGGAGAGATGTGGAACTCCACCCAAAATGATGCAACTCATGGCCAATTCCACAGGAAACGCGTTGCCCCTGCGGGTGTTAGCGACCATTTCCATGCGGCGATTCGGGACGGCCCAGGGGATGGAGGTTGGGTGCGGGGTTACCGGATCCGCTGAAGACGTGTTGGTCAAGGTGGGAAGGTAGGTGCTCACCAAAGTCCCGATGGCCTCGGCTCGGGCGACTTCGAACATTCTTTCCGCCTGAGCATTCCACTCTGTAATGATTCCTCCCGCATCGGTCGTGACAACGGCGTCGAGGGCTGTCTCGATGACCATGCCCATGCGTGTCCGGGTTTCACTTTCGATTGCCGCTGTTTGCGCGATCTCACTGACTCGCCAGAAGTAGGTGAGGGCGACGCATTCAGCCAGGATGAAGGTGCCATGGATCAGCGCCCAGTTCCACGGATGCGCTTGGCCGGAATCGTGGTTGTACACCATGGTCGGCATGAGCGTACCCATCAAGCCATGGTCGGCTATGATGAACAGGATGCCGAACAGAAATGGGCCCCAGTCCTGGTACAACACAACAACGGCGATCATCACGAAAAAATGAAAATGCAGTTCGATGTACCCTCCGGACAGGTGCACCAGCATCGCAGATGCGGTCATCAGGCCGAAGGTGGCAACGACGGACTGGGTTCGGCAGTGGATGATCGATAGACGAGCCGTAAGGGCAAGCGAGGCCAGGATGAGGCCCGCTCCGCCGCAGACGATGAGATCCGAGCCCATATAGGCCCCGAATAACGGAACCCCGAGGACATGGGACCACAGTACAAAGAGAATGCCCCGGTGGCGTGCGTTCCAGTCAGAGGTGCTGAGGGAACCGCCCCTGGGAAGGCATGACAGGATATATGACGAGCGAGTCGTCATGACGACTAACCTTTGTGATGGCCTGTTGGAGCTTCGCCGAACGTGACGTAGCCTCGGCCTACCTGTATCGGCAGAAAGGTCGTGCAGCTAAATAGGCACGGAGGATGATGTCGTTGAACATCAGTTGCGGAGGGCACCCACAGGGATGGCCGGGTTGTCAGGCCTTGCTCGGGACAGGCAGGATATTTAAATTTCGCTAGTGGTGGTGATGCTGACACTCCGGACTATGCACATGTGACGGCTCCGGGGGCGGGGGTGTCAGTTGTCCGGGGAGCAGGATTCGTCCGACTTCGTGTTGCTTGCTCAAGTGTTCAGCGATTTCGGGGTGGAATGTTTTGACGTAACCGATCATGCCGTTCAGGAAGCGGCGCGATTGGAAGTCCTGGCCTGAAAACTCCGAAATAAGTGCTACGGCTCGGTCCAGAAGTTCCGGGGCTGACCCCAGGTCAGCGATTTGTTGAGGGTTTTGCTTGGCGAATGTATCGTATTCTTTTTTCAGCCGTTCTGCGAAGACCGGCATTGGGGCAGCCGGTATATGGAGAGGGCTCAAGGTGCGGCGTAGGGCCTGAATGGCTGCAATGACCTCGGCATCCTGGCCGTCCCGGCGATCGTGGAAGTAGCCGAACGTGACGACTTCGATCAGGTTGAACAGGGCGGCGGCCTTTTCACCTCCTGCAACGCTCAGCTGTCTGTATAATTCCCGGCGGACGGGGGCGAACTGGTCGCCGAGTCGCTTCTGCTGATAGTCGCTGCCGGTTTCGAGGTAGGCACAGTCAGGAGGACAGGAAATTCTTGTCAGACGATGTTCTCCGCAACATTGACTGCAGATCAGCCCGTTGAGTGCCGGACAGGAGCGTTTCCCTTTGCGCCGGCCACAATACACGCACTGGCTCATTTGGCGGGTGATCCTTTCTTGTCGGATTGCAGCGGTTCCACGAATCCATAGTCCGCGAGGGTGCGTTTTGCTCGATCAGCCGAGGATGAGGCCACAGGAGACTCGAGTCCATTGACCTCGGCGGCATTCGAGTCCTGATAGGGGACGAGAATTAAGTGGTTTGCGCGGTCAATGCCCAGATCCGTGGGAGAGGGGAGGTATTCCGCGATCACCTGAAACTTCTTGTTGGGACCCATCCGCCAGATCTTGCCTTTCGTCGCATCCGCCACATACATGCTGCCCCAGCGATCAAAATCCACTCCGCTCAGATTTTGAAAGCGGGCGGTAAAAAACCCGTTCGAGACGAGTTCCGTGAGGGCCCCTTCGGGAGTAATCTCAAAGATTTTCCCTGAATCGTAACTCACTACGACGATATGTCCGGTTCTGGGATGAACCGCGACGCCTGATGGTCCGGCCAAATGTTTGCCGGACACATAGGTCGTGAGGGTTTGTGAGGGTGTGAGGTCGAGCCGATACACCGTATTGCCGAGCTGGTCCGCAAGATACAGGTGACCGTGACCATCAGCGGCCACATCTACGAGGGACTGTGCCGATCCGGCATCGGCTGGACGCGGGAGCACGATCGTGGAGAGAGGCTTGCCCGTTGTCTTGTCGAAGGCACGCAGGCTGTCGAGATCTGTGACGTACAAGACCTGGTCGACGACCGCCATCCCTTTGGGTGCATGAAGCGTCACACCGCCGCGGCCACCTTCAATGAACTTGAAGGCCGTAATGCGTCCGTCGTCGCTGAGTTTAGTGATGAATCCATTGTTGTCGCGGGCTTCGGTCTCTCCGTTGATGTTGGAGATAAAGTAGGAATTCGTCGTGGGGTCAGCGAGGAAGCTATGCGGAGATTCCAACCCGCTGACCTGAAGGGCCAGGGCGAATGAGCAGTGAAGGACCCATGCTATCGCCGTTCCCAGCGTCAGTTCGACGGTGCGACGGCCCATGGACCGTCTTGAGACCCTGTGAGGAATGGTATCGGAAATCATGCCAGAAGGTGTCGCACAGAGGATTGTGTATCTGTATCGTAGCCAAGGGTCTCGGACACTGTCAAGGAAGCGACGACACCAGGCATAGAAAAGGGCTTCCGCCTGGTGCAGCGAGGATGGATCCTTTCGTTCGAGCTCCTCATCAGGTGTCGGGCTCGGGAGCTCCTCGATCGTTGACTTGTTGAAAAATGGCCTGCTATGGTGCCCTGAATTTTTCGCATAATCTCTGCTCAGGGAGGACATTGTGGCTGCACGAATCATCGATGGAAGAGCATTGGCCCAGCAGGTCCGCGACGGGCTCGCTAAGGAGTCCGCGGCGGTGTTGGCCAAAACGGGCATGAAGCCAGGCTTGGCCACCATCTTGGTGGGAGATGACCCTGCCTCGCATCTCTATGTCAAAAGCAAACAGAAGGCGTGCGATGCGGCCGGAATATACATCGACGATTCCAAGTTGCCTGCCAACACGACTCAGGCTGATCTGCTCACGCTCATCTCCCAGAAAAATGCCGATCCAAAGATACACGGTATCCTCGTGCAACTTCCGCTTCCCAAGCATATCGACAGCAAGGTCGTCCTCGATGCCGTGTCCGCTCAGAAGGATGCCGACGGATTCCACCCATACAATTTCGGTCGCCTGGTGGAGGGCAGCCCGATTTTTGAGGCCTGCACGCCCAAGGGGGTCATCAAGATGATCGAATCCACCGGCCTTTCGATCGAGGGCAAACGAGCCGTGGTGCTGGGACGCAGCAACATTGTCGGGAAACCGCTGGCGCTGATGTTACTTCACCGCCATGCGACTGTGACCATTTGCCACTCGAAGACGAAAGATCTTCCGGCCGTCTGTCGTGAGGCCGAGTTGTTACTGGTGGCGATCGGGAAAGCTAGATTCGTCACCGCCGATATGGTGCGCGAAGGGGCGGTCGTGATTGATGTCGGAACGAATCGCCTGCCGGACGGGAAGGTAGTCGGTGACGTCGACTTTGACTCGGTCAGTCAGAAAGCAGGTTGGATCAGCCCGGTTCCTGGCGGCGTGGGTCCAATGACGATCGCAATGTTGCTCGACAATACGGTGGAATCTGCTAAGAGAATGGCAGGAATGAAGTGAGCGCAGGCAGTCTACCGGGACAGAGGGGGGGAGAGTTGGAACGATTTGTCACGGATGGGAGCGACGCATGAGCGCGGAGCCGCGACGGCTCAAGGACGTGTTGGCCCAGGGGCAATTTGCCGTCACGGTGGAATATAACCCGCCAAAGGGGACGAACCTGAGCCACGTGGTGGAGAGCGCCAAGACTTTGGTTGGCCGTGTGCATGGCGTCAACGTCACTGACAACACAGCGGCGATCGTCCGGGCGGGCTCGTTGCCGGTCTGTCGGGTGTTGTATGAGCTGGGACACGATCCGGTGATGCAGCTCACCTGTAGGGATCGCAATCGTATCGCCATGCAGTCCGATCTCATGGGCGCGCACATGTTGGGTCTCCGAAACATTCTCTGTTTGACCGGGGATTATCCGACGGTCGGTGACCATAAAGAAGCCAAGCCAGTCTATGATCTGGATTCTGTTCAGGTCATGCAGTTGGTGCAAGGCCTGAATCAAGGGAAGGACTATGCGGGCAATAAGCTGGATGGAGCCACCGCCTTCATGATCGGCGGTGCCGTGACTCCAGAGGCCGACCCATTGGGTCCCATGTTGGTCAAGTTCGAAGTGAAGGTGCGGGCAGGGGTGGACTTCTTCCAGACCCAAGCCATCTATCAGCCGGAACAATTCAAGACCTTCATGCAGGCCGTGCGTCCCTTTAAGGTGAAGGTGCTCGCTGGAATCCTGCTGTTGCGGAGCGCCAAGATGGCAGAATTCATGAACGCCAATATCCCCGGCGTATGCGTCCCGCAGGACATGATCGACGAAATGCGTGCCGCGGGCGACAAACGGGCTCTCGATGTCGGTGTGGAGATTGCCGTGCGAACGATCAAGGCCGTGCGCCCCTACTGCGATGGCGTGCATATTATGGCGATCAAGGCGACCGAACGGCTCCCGGAAATCCTGACGAAAGCGGAACTCGGGTGATGACCGTCCCGGACTTGCAGAAGTGCAAGCGTGAAACACGGAAGATCGCTGTGGTCACGGCGTACGACGCGCTGTTCACGCGAATCATTGAACAAGCGGGGATCGACGTCATTCTCGTCGGAGATTCGTTAGGCGTGGTGGTGCAGGGCAAGGCCAATACGTTATCGGTCACGATGGAGGAGATGCTGTATCACACCAGGCTGGTGGCCGGCGCGGCCCGGCGCGCCCTGGTCATCGGAGACATGCCCTTCATGTCCTACCAGGCCGGTACGGATGACGCCTTGCGCAACGCAGGGCGGTTTCTCCAGGCGGGGGCGACTGCCGTGAAATTGGAGGGAGGCGCGGCGATGACGGATCGGGTGGAGGCCATGACGAGGATCGGCATTCCCGTCGTGGGCCATCTCGGAATGACCCCGCAATCCGTTCAGCAGTATGGCGGGTTCAAGGTGCAGGGAAAGGGAATGGACCAGGCTCAACAGCTCCTGAGCGACGCCAAAGCGCTGCAGGAATCCGGCGCGGTCGCCATTGTGCTTGAGGCCATTCCAGCCGAGTTGGCGAGATCCATGACGGAGGCGGTAGAGATCCCAACCATTGGCATCGGTGCCGGACCCTATTGCGATGGTCAAGTACTGGTATTGTACGACCTGTTAGGCCTTTTTGATGAGTTCTCACCGAAGTTTGTGAGACCCTATGCCCATCTTAAGGCCAATGCCGAGGATGCCCTTCGCCGTTATAAAGACGATGTCGAACAGGGCAAATTCCCTTCCGACGCCGAAAGTTATCACTGATCGATGGTTCGAGCCTCTCTGCCCTCCTGATCGGGTGATGTCCCCGTCTCACTCAACTGGTCTTCTGCTGACGTGTTAGCCTGGCGCCGCTTGTCCGTTCCGGTTCAGACAGAGCGGTCGTCTGAGGAGCCGTCGGCAGGCTCAAGTATTATCCACACATGCGAATCTCGCTGGGCCTCCAGCCACCGCCTGAACCGGTCGGCCAAGGCGAGGGTGTCGACTCCCATGTAATGGGGGGGGACGGTCTGCAAGCGCGCCAGACCTCGTTGGACAAGCTTCTCGGCCGCATCCTGGCAGCCCATAGCCTGTTTGAGATTCGCGGCAGCCAGTTGAATCAGAGCTTGGAAAAAGTTGCCTTCCTGGGTCGCGCGTCCATATCCGTGCCACAATCCCTCCAGGATCTCATGTGCCTCCCACCAGTAGGCGAAATTGTAGAGGTCGATCGCGAAGAGATAATCCTCCGACCCGGCCCATTCCCCATGCCGGAAGATGCGCGGCGGTGTTTCCGTGAGACCGAAGGAATGACCCTCTGGATGGCGACGTGGATGTGGGGTTACGCCGGGAATAAATCGGTAGGGCGGAAAAACACGAGTGCTGTAGCGGGGCTGTACCGCTGGTGCAGGCGGCTCACTGCCTCCCACGATTGTCCTGACAGGTGACTTGATACACCTTACGATCTTCAAGGCAAACCGCCGTGAGTTGGCGTCCGTATACACAGCCGCTGTCTAGCGCCAGCAGATTCGGGGTCATATGAAGCCCCATGGCAGCCCAATGCCCTATGATGATGGTGGCCGTCGCATTGCGTCGGGATGGAATATTAAACCAGGGATGAAACCCCTCGGGAGTGGATTCCGGCGGACCTGAAAAGGATGATTCCATCAACCCGGAAACCGAGCAGGCTCTCAGTCGGGTGAGCACGTTGATGATGCTTGCGAAACGAGCGGGGCCGACGAGGTTGGGCGTCCATTGCAAATGTCCACTAGGATGGAGTGCGCGTAACGTGGCGGTGAACTGATCTCCACGAAGTGCAGTTTCGGCCTCTCGTGCCAATTGATGAGCTTCGTCAACCGTCCACTGAGGCAGCAATCCGGCATGGACCAACACCACATTCCCCTCCCGGTGGAGCAGGGGGCGCTGCCTGAGCCAGGCGAGCAGTTCATCTCTATCAGGAGCTTTCAAGATCGGCGTGAGTGTATCGCTTTGACGGAGGCTGGCCACACCCTCAGCAACAGCTAGCAAGAATAGATCATGGTTACCCAGGACGGTAATGGCAGCCGGCCCCAGACTCTTGATGTATCTGAGGACCTGCAGCGATTCCGGCCCCCGATTAACCAGATCTCCCACGAACCAAAGGCGGTCTTCTGGCGGATTGAAGCGAACCAACTGGGCAAGTTGCTGCAGGGAGGTGTAACAGCCTTGGAGATCACCGATTGCATAGCTCGCCATAGATGCACTCAGACTAGCCTGGATGGCCTGGCTTCGCAAGCCGTGAAATGGTGTGCGAGTACCCAGGGCCTATTATGAAAAAGCCGACGGGATGCTGTAAACGATGGGTTGAATCAGCCGGGCAGTCAGCGTCCTTGGCGAGCCTGCAATTCCCGGTTCATGACAGCACAGGCGGCAGTATGGACTTGGGTGAGGTCCTGTAATAAATGTTCGGTCTGATCATGCCGGCCGAGGCGTCCTAGGATCTCCAGGTCCTTGCAGCGGGCCGCTGTTGCCAGAGCGCCGAGCTGTGCACTGCTCGATTTCAGGCGGTGTGCCGCCTGGTAGAGTGTGACCGGATCGTGGCTGTGCACAGCCATCTTAATTTGTTCGACCAACCGGCAGGAATCTTCGAGATAGCTGCCAAGGACGCGTGCAAGGATGTCGGGCCGGCCAGGACGTTGCAGGGCCTGAATCGCAGCCCAGGCATTCTTATCGACTCCGTCCGCAATGGGCTGAGCTGAAGCGAGTGCCGGAGGATTGAGGCAATCGACAGGAGTGTCTTTCCCATGACCTTCAGAAGGTGTGGTGGGTTCTTTCAATGGTAGCCACCGGGCAAGCAGGGATTTCAGTTGAGATATGCTGAAAGGTTTTGTGAGGTAGTCGTCCATCCCCGCGGCGAAACAGCGGGCACGATCGCCCTCCATTGCGTTGGCCGTGAGCGCGATGATGGGGACGTGGCGTCGGCCGGTATTCTCTGCCTCCTGACGGCGAATGATTGCCGTAGCAGTAAAGCCATCCATCTCCGGCATCTGACAATCCATGAGGATCAGGTCGAAGGTGTTCTCTGCTGCCGCTTCGACGGCTTCTCGGCCATCGCCCGCCACCGTCATGCTGCAGCCTAAAAGGTGGGCCATCCCGAGTGTCACCTCGCGATTCACGGGGTTATCCTCGGTGAGCAGAATGTGTGCCCGTAGAGCAAGAACCTCCTGTCCGGTCTGTAATTCTGCGGGAGGCATTGCTTGACTTACGCCTGTGTGAATGAGGTTCAGGCATTTCTGGAGCAGGGATCGACGAATCGGTTTTCTTAACCAGGTGTGAAAGCGGCTGTTGTGAGTCTCCGTTTGCTCTGGCAATCGATCCACCGCAGTAAGGGCGACGAGGGTGGTGCGGCGGAGCGCTGGGTCGCTCGCGATCGCATCCGCCAATGCCAATCCATCCATGTCGGGCATGTGAATGTCCAGCAGCGCCGTATCGACGGGGATCCCCTGTTGTACGGACTGTTCCAGCAAGACCAGTGCTGTCGTACCGGAATCAGCGACCGTGACCGTAGCCCCCCACCCGCGCAAATACGACTCTAGGATTTGACGAGTGGTGGGATGATCGTCCACGACGAGAACGTGCGTACCGGCCAATTCTTGGCTCTCCAGGAGCGCGGTAGAGACTTCCGTTCCTCTTTCCAGGGTGAGGGTAAACCAGAAAGTCGATCCCCGTTCGGAGGAACTGGAGACGCCCACTTCGCCACCCATCAGGTGGACCAGTTGTTTGACGATCGCCAACCCCAGACCGGTACCTCCGAAGCGGCGGGTGGTACTCCCATCAGCTTGCGAGAAGGCCTCGAAGAGCCGCTCACGGGCTGATGGGACAACGCCGATTCCGGTATCAGTCACCGTGCATTTCAGTGTAACGGTGCTAGGAGTCTGAGACAGAGGAGTGACAGCCACGGTGACTTCGCCCTGTGAGGTGAACTTTATAGCATTGCTGACGAGGTTCAGAAGGATTTGACGCAATCGAACGGGATCTCCACGGGTGGAATCAGGAATCCCCTCAGCGATAAAACACGTCAGTTCCAGATGTTTTCTTGCTGCCGGCTCTGCGAGGAGTTCAATAGCTTCTTCGAAAGCGTACCGGAGGCTGAACTCAATTTTCTCTAATTCCAGCTTGCCAGCCTCCACTTTAGAAAAGTCGAGAATGTCGTTAATGATGTCGAGCAATGCCGATCCGGAACTACGGACGGTTTGGGCCAGCGACTGCTGCTTGGGGGTGAGGTTTGTGGAAAGCAGCAGCTCTGCCATGCCGAGGACGCCATTCATCGGCGTACGAATCTCGTGGCTCATGTTTGCCAGAAATTGACTTTTTGCGATAGTCGCGGCCTCCGCCGTTTCTTTGGCATGCCGTAGTTCGTGCTCGGCGAGTTTTCTTTCCGAGATATCCCTGATAAATCCGCTGAAGGTCGTGCCCGATGTCAGTCTAAGAGGTGTAATGGCAAGTTCAACGGGAAATTCCGTTCCATCTTGACGCAGCGCGGCTATCTCCAGCCGCTTTCCAATTGCTTTGCCTTGACCGGTCGCCAGATAGTGCTGCAGCCCCTTTTCATGTGCCTCTCGATAGGCGGTGGGAACGATGGTTTCCGATAGTTTCTGGCCTAGAATCTCCTGCCGTGTCCATCCAAAAATTTGCTCGGCCTGTGGGTTCCAATCAATGATTCGGCCGTGGTCATCCATCACGACGATCGCATCCAACGCATGATCTACTATGGACCTCGTTCGTTCCTCGCTGTCGCGAAGTCCTCGCGTGAGAGGCGCACTGATGTGACGGTTGATGAGCCATCCAATAATGAAAATCGTACTGAGCAGCCCCAGTCCCAGCATCCCGAGTAAATAGGTCCGTTCCTGAAGGACTGAGGTGGCTGCTCGTTCGATGTGTCGACGCTCCGCATCCGCGAGTGCATCCAGGGCAAGAATTTCCTGACGATGTTGCTCAAAATAACGAGTAAGGGGGCCAGCTACCAAAGTGGTCATAGCTGCTCTATCGCCTCGTTCTGCGGCCGGCAGAAACTCCTCATTCCATACGTCGTAGAATCGTCGTGCCCACAGACCTGAGGCATTGATCAGTTTGTCGTGGAGCGGTCCCGGCGGAAGGCGTTTATGCCATTCATTCTCTTTTAAGATGTATTCTTGTTGGAGACGCTGGAATCGTTCGATGAGCACTGGCGATTGGGCAGGAGGAACTACGAGCAGTTCCAACGTGGCGAGATAGGATTCAACAATGTAGAGAGGAGGAGGAAGCGTATCAACGACGAGATCTTTGCTGGCTACAATTTTGACATACAGCGGGCCATGAATCTGTATGGTGGTGACCGTATCGCGCACCATGAGAGTAAATGCTCCGGTGGCCAGGATCGCGACGCCGATCAGAAGGCCGAGCCGAAGTTTGATCGATTCGGGCTGCTTCGTAGGAAAGGTCGACTGTGCTGGATTCACACGCTCTCCAGGTAGCACGATCTGGGTAGCCAGGAATATGGCCATTTTTCTTATCGGACGACCCTGGTTCGGTCTTTACCGTTCAGATTTTCGATGCAGGCTGCTAGGCCTGTTGAACTCCCTGAGGGCCATAGGCTTGAGCCAATGGGCGCCGCGAGGGCAAGATGTGCGGATTGAAGTCGCAGAGCGCTAGTGGGGGGAGATTGAAGACAGTTCTATTGTCTGGGGACCTTGTCGTCGAATGCGAGAACGACTAGTGTGCCACACAGCGTGTGATTCAGCTGGCCTGAGCGCACGAGTCGAATAATGTCTTAGAATTGGTGAATACTCCAACGTCTCCAGGCTGGCTCGGTTCGGATCTACCTATCTCGGAAGCCGGTATGAAAATGCATGGGTTGATCAAGATACGTTGCGTTGCTGGGGTGGCCGGACTATATGAGAAGACTACTTCTTTGGAGCATGCGTCAGTCGAGAACCTGCAGCTGTGACGATCGGAGTTTCCGAGCGGTTTGGCGTGGCCTTATCAATACGAGGCAATTGAGTTTGCAAGCATTGAGCATAAACCAAGGGTGCAACTCACGGGCGTGCGATCCGGAATTGATGCTCCTACCTGTAACGTGCTTCAATTTTGCTGGATAGGCCGCCCCGAGCAGTAAAGTCGCCTGTGACACGGGCCCAGACCGGACGACAGGCATGCACAATGTCCTGGAGGATGCGATTCACGGCATTCTCGTAAAAGATTCCTAAGTTTCTATAGGCGTGGATATACATTTTCAGTGCTTTAAGCTCAAGGCACCGCTTATCCGGCATGTAATGGAGTGTAATCGAGCCAAAGTCTGGCAAATTGGTTTTTGGACAAATTGCAGTATACTCGGGAATCACGATCGTAATTTCATACCCTTTGAATTGATTCGGGAAGGTTTCAATCTCAGGCAGGGGCGTAGCAATCCCGCTTTTGGCATGCCGTTCGTTATAGCCTAGCCTGGTCGCTGATTCATTCAGCTGGCCCTTCCGTTTCCCGGTAGTCGTCACCCCCACACTCCTAACGTGCCCTGATTATTCAGACTTGTTTCATCCATTCCAATTGCCCAAGTTCATTGAGCTTGTGATAGAGGGTCACCCACGGACAAGTCATATCCGGATAGACCTCGCAGAACCCGCCTTTACGGACGCCTCCGCAGGGACCATGACTCATGAACTTAGGACATTCCGCCTTCAGTGAACCGTCAGGAATCGGCGGGCGCTTGTGTACACCCCCAACATGCTGCTCGCTATGTTCCTCTCCAGGCACTAATACTCGTGTAGGCATAGACGTAGTGTAAACTGAATTGCGTTGGGCGACAACATCTACATCTCTTTGGAGCGCATCCTAAGCAGATAATGTTTGGGATTCATCAGCGTGAAAAAACCACTCGTCTGGTTGGTTTAGTGCCAAGGGCCTACCGCTCGTCCCGGAACTAGGCCTTCTTTCGTTAATCTTGGGCCTTCTGCAAAGTTGCAATGCTCTGCTGGACGCTATAGACTGGCATTTGTCTTGGAATGACAGCCATTTCCGTTTTTGTCCGGAAGCCTTGCGATTGACAGATTTTTTAGCCCTTTGCTACACTCGGCGACGAAGCAGAAAAAGAGCCGACATTCCTTATCAGTCTTAAGGAACATTGCTCAGTATTCAACCGGTCAACGTCCATATAATCCGCATTTGACATTTCTTCTGGCCCCTTTAGGGCTGGGAGGAATCACCAGCGAATAAAGGGAGGGAATTCTTATGAGCCTTGATTACGTCAAGTTTTCAAGCGGCTTTGAAAAGTTCATGCCGAAGGAATATCGCGACATGGTGGAGCACGGACCTTTCGGCAAAAAAGTATCGGTCTCGCAGATGGGTTCTTTTAAAGAAGTGCTTGAAGAGCACCCCATGTGTGCTGGCTGTGCAATGACTCTCTTTATCCGACTTGCCATGATTGCCTTCCCGAATCCAGAAGATACTATCACTGTAGGTACCGCCGGTTGCGGCCGGTTAGCGATCTCGCAAGCAGCCATCCCCTTCGTATATGGGAATTACGGTGACCAGAATGGTGTAGCGAGTGGGTTGTCTCGCGGCCTACGCCTTCGATTCGGCGACAAACCCAAGGACGTCGTCGTGATGGCAGGAGACGGGGGAACGGCAGATATAGGATTTCAGCAAGTGCTCCATTCGTGGTTCCGGAAAGAGCGATTCACCACGATCATGTTGGATAATGAAGTGTATGGAAATACCGGCGGGCAGGAGAGTGGGATGACCAATCGAGGCGCGGTCCTCAAAATGGCACCCCTGGGGAAGAAGTTTGAGAAGATGGATATGTTGCAGATGGCAAAAGTGGCTGGTTGCGCGTATGTGGCGACCGTGGTTCCGAACAATCCCCGTCGGGTTGAGAGCGTCATCAAGAAGGCTGTGCTGATCGCCAGAGAAGTGGGGTCCACGTACATTCAGGCCTACACGTCATGCAACATTGAGTACGCAATTCCAACCGACAAGGTCATGGAAGATGCCAAAACCGTTGAAAACGATCGCTACCAATTCTCCGAATACATTACTGACGAAGCGAAGCAATTTCTCACTGAGCGGTATGGGTACAAGGAGTTTCTCCCGAAGCCAGCCGCTCCCGCTGGTCTGCCAAAGGCCTGAGTCACGTTGAAGGAGGATTGAGCATGGCGAAACGGTTTAACATTCGGATGGCGGGCGTGGGTGGTCAAGGCGTTGTGACCGGCTCTCATATTCTCAGCACCGCAGTTATTAACGCAGGCGGAGAAAGTACGATTGTTCCGTTTTACGGATCGGAAAAGCGGATGGCGCCCGTGGAGAGCTATGTGCGGGTGTCCGATGAGCCCATCTATGAGATTGGGGAAATCACTTTCCCCCACATCATTATCATTTTCCACCCACAAGTCATTACTCACGGCAAATCGTACACCATGCCGTTTTACTTCGGACTGAAGGAAGACGGTATCGCCTTGATTAATAACGATGGGCCGATGAAACTCCATCGGGATCAAGCTCGCGAATTAGAAGAGCGTCGCGCGAGGTTGTACTATTTCCCGGCCACAAAAATTTCTCTTGAGGTTGCGGGGATGGATCTGGCGACGAACATGGCTTTGATGGGTTGCATCGGGGCAATCACGGGTCTGACATCCGTCCAATCCTTAGAGCAGGCTGTCAAGGATCGGTTCCTGGGTAAAGGCTTTGTCGTGTCTGGTGGAACTGCCGCATTGGATAGTGTCGTTGAACGAAAGTTTAAAAAGAAGCAAGAATTGATCGACAAGAACGTTGCGGTCATTCAAGCCGGCTGGAATTATGCGGTTGATAACGGTTGGGCCGCCCCATCCGTCAAGCGCTCGGAAACGGCAGAGGCCGTTACCGCTTGATTCAGCTTAAGAACAAGGAGTTCTCATGTATCTCGTAGCCGATATCAGCGTTGAGATCTGTGCCGCGAAAAGCTGCAAGCTCTGCACCCAATACTGTCCAGAAGCCAATACAATCCTTTATAGTGACGAAATGGGCAAGGATAAAGGATTTAAGTATGGTTCGGCGTATGTGGCGGTGGATCGATGTAAGGGTTGCGCCCAATGCGTCTGGGTCTGTGACAACATGGCAAAGAATAATGCCATTAAGATGATCATGATCGATCAACTGCCGGTGGCAGCATTGACGGACAATATTACCTACGGGGAAAAGAGCACGACGGCCGCATTGGTTAGTCCTGTAGTTGGGTAATGCACGAAAGGGGAATGGGCGTGGGAACGACGCAAGATACGAGAGAGCGGATCATCGTGCCGGGACCAGCAGGGTTCCATCCACCGTCAGCAGCTCAGCTGGGAGTATCGCTGCCCGATCCTGGGCAGGGCCTGTATTATGGACTGCTGGAGCCGAATGAGGACACAGTAATCGAAGAGATGGCTCGGAAAATGCTGACTAGCCCGAATGCTACGATCTTCCCGGGACCTCTCGTCTTGTGGGCGTGGAATGATCATGCCGTCGAAAAGGCAAAGGCAGTTTTGGAAATTGCTGCTCAAATTCCAGAAGTTATGATCATCCCTATGCCGGATTACCGTCCAAAGTACCCAAAGATCGATCCCGAAGAAGTTATCAATCCGAATCATCCAAACCTTACGATTTGGGGGAATAAGATCGAAGCCTGCGTCTTCATTGGGGTGCACTGTCACTATGCCAATCTCACCCTGAAAATGATTCGGGCCGGGACGAACTGCTGTACTATGGCCATTTGTGCAGAGCAAGGTCATGAAGACGCGATGTTGACCATTCGTGATTCAGACACGCTGAAGCTGAGAAAAACAGCACAAATCTTCAAGCGGATTCGCGAGGAGATGGGCATAAAGTTGCCTGAAAACGGAGAGAATGTTCGATTCACTGGGACTCAGGCCAAAGTCCATAATGGTAAGACGCATACCAACCCTATGACCTTTATGCCCTCGGCTGCCGGCGTCGGCAGTGCAGCCACATTTGGCCACTCAGCTGATCAGATGAAGCGAGAAGGCTAAGGCGATACAGTTAAGAGGTGCAAAGATGAGCGAAGCATTAGAACCCCAACAGAAAACAAATCCGCAAGGCGACCCCATCACGAGTGTTTCGGCTCCCAAAGCCGAAGGTAAGAAGGATCCGCATGCGGATGCAAAACGGCAAAAGGTTGTAACTCCTGAATACCTCTTCTTAGAGGCTCCTCGCACGAAAGAGTTTATCACCGGGAGTGAGGCCGCAAAAGAAGCAATACGAAGGTCAAATGTAGACCTTGCTATCGCCTACCCAATCACGCCGCAAAGCGAGACGATGCAATTGGTCGGCGTGCTGTATGGTGAAGGATATGTTAAAGAATACTATCGCGGAGAAGAAGAAGTCGGCGTGATGGCAGCAATTGCCGGTGGATCCCGAGCAGGGGTACGCTGTTACACGGCGACCGCGGGCCCGGGTACGCTGAGAGGTTTGGAGGGTATTGCTTCATGGCCTGGACATCGGCTTCCCGTTGTTGCCATGTTCACCTGTCGAGTTGTGAATGCGCCTTTGGCGATTCAGCCAGATAACATTGAGGTGTCCTATTTGATCAATTGCGGCATGATCGTGTTCCACGCCGAAAATCAGCAGGACATGTATGATTTCACGATGGCAGGATTCGTCATCAGTGAAAAGAATGATGTTACCCTTCCTGTCGGCGTATGTTGCGATGGGTTCTTCGTTACGCATGCCAGGGGTTATGTACGGATGCAGGATCGCGGAATGAAATTGCCGCCAAGAGAACCGTGGAGAGGAGCAGTTCCAGTTCTGGATGCGGAGAATCCCCCTGCCCGACTGTCTCGGGATGCTCCGGTTCAGAAGTCCAACTTTATGGCGTACAACATTCATGCGGTTTGGCAGCAAGAGGTCTGGGCCGCGGTAGAACGCTCGCGTAAATATATAAACCAGTATATGGGCGGGTTGCTTACCGCCGAGAATGTGGACGATGCCGAGGCGGTCATTATTGCTTCTGGAAGTGCAGCGGCTCAATCTCGGGAAGCAGTCCGTATTTGTGCAGAGAAGGGCATTAAGATTGGGTTGATCAAGATCCGCTCGCTCCGTCCGTTCCCGACACAGGAACTACGTAAGTTATGCGGAAAAGCCAAATTGATTGTTGTTCCGGAATTCAACTATGTCGGGTGGTTGGCTAAAGAGGTGGCAACCGCTATTTATGGATTCTCAAACGCAAAAATCATCGGTGGCCCGCGTGTTTATGGGGGACAGTCGATGCCGGTAGAATTGATTGTGGATGAAGTTGAATCCGGTTTGACAGGTAAGAAGTCGACAAACGTGGCGATGTCTCAGGTCATGGGCGCTTCCGCTGCCGACCAGGAGGCCATGGGGCATTTCCTGCGCAGTATTTGAGTTCGAGAAGAGGAACGTGAAGAAAAAGCAGAGCCCGTTCGGCTGATCCGAACGGGCTCTGTGCGTTGTGAAGATCACGCAACCTTAGCCTTGCAGATCTTCTTCAACCAGGTCGGGACTCTCCGGCATTCCGCTGGCAATGTATTTGGCATAGGAAAGGTAAATCAGGCTACTATCGCGCATGGCCTTGGCCCCATAGGTCATACGTTCCAAACGTTCCGCATCAACGGGTTGAGCCGATTGAAGCGTTGCGACATGTTCTTCCAGGACCATTGTGTATCGTTCCATGGCCATCTCTACTTCCCGATAGGCTTGCAGAATAGGATCAGTCATATAATTTGCTCCTCTTGCTAGGCAGGATACAGCAGGGTCCTTTTAAGGGTCAACACGGTATCTATTCATGCATAAAGTATCATCAGCGGTACTGAGCGCGCTGGCAACAGTGGCTCGGGGAAGCCTTCAGGGGTTGCATCGGGATCCGCCGCAACCCATCGCCAGCGGAGTATTAAGCCTTTCAGCATTATTTACTAGGGGTGGGCTCGGGAAAAGCCGTGCATATCTAGAGGATGCACGGCTGCGTGCGAGTTATCTTTCCTATTATGTGCCCGTAAACGTTTCGAAAGTGCAGGCATTACTGGATGAGCTGCGTCCCACCTTTTCAGCCATTCGAAACGATGAATTTCGAGTCCTAGATCTCGGTGGAGGGCCTGGAACTGGGGCGGTCGCTACATTGGATTGGTGTTGTTCGACCGACACCCTCTCTCCCGCGTCTCTTCGAATGACAGTCGTTGATCACTCTCCCCAAGCGTTAAGGCTCTGTGACGAGGTCTGGAATGCGTACGGCAAGGCGCAGAATGGGCGAAGAATTTCCTCGCTACACACCGTGGAGCACAATTTAGAACAGCGTCTTCCCTCCCGTCTTCGACCGCTTGATGGGGAGAGGGGCTATGACTTAATTATTCTTCAGAATCTGCTTTCCGAGTTATTCGTTGAAAGCTCAGATCCCATCAATCAGCGAACCATGTTGGTGGCGACGTTGCTCGAGTGGTTAGCGAGAGACGGAAGCCTGATGATCGTAGAGCCTGCTATGCGATCTGCCTCGCGAGAATTGCATCAGGTGCGGGATAAACTTCTGGCTAGCGAGCGCTGTGGTATCTATAGCCCCTGCCTGCACGATTCACCATGCCCAGCATTGATTAAGCCTGATGATTGGTGCCACGAGGAACGCAAATGGGAGACCCCAGATTGGATTAGTCAGATCGACAGACAGGTGGGGTTCATCAAGGACGCACTTAAGTTTTCATATGTGATCCTGCGGAAGGACGGGAAAACACTAGTTCCGAGAAATTCTGAATATCATCGTGTTGTCAGCGAGTTACGTGTAATGAAGGGTGAGAAACGGGTCTGGTTGTGTGATGCAACAGGTAGGCTGGAGGTCGGACGGCAAGACAAGGAGCAGTCGACATCCAACACGGCCTTTGATTCCTGGCATCGGGGTGCTATTGTGCGTGTCAGTGAAATTGTCAGGAAGAACAGAAAAGATCGACCGGCTATGGTCGGCCGAATCCTCTCAATAGGAGAAGCCGAAATCATCCGCCCTGCGTAAAGTATTAATCAGCTTCGGGCTCAGAGCTGCCGTGTTGATGGGTGACACGGTCCTCATCGAAGAGTTCGGCCATTTCGTCTGCCATCATGTCCCGGTCATTAGGAACCGAGACGAGGGGGATTTCTTTGCGCGGCTTCGCTTCGCCATCGGGGGGGGGGGAGGGCAATTTAGGTGATTTAGGGGCTTGTGAGTTGCTCATACAAAATTCAGTATACACGAAATGTTGATCAATAATAAGCGTTATTCGAATGCTTCCAGCGACGAACGCTCAGGGAATTGAGTCTTACAGGCGGAGCAGGTGACAAAATAGACGGATTCGCGGACTGACATGGTGACCCGGAAATCAAGACCCACGCCTCGATGCTGGCAGGTTGGACATGAGATCTCCTTCAGTCGGTAAGGGATATCCGGTTGAGTTCTCAGATAAAATTCCATGTCGGTGTACACAGGGAAATTGTACCGACATTTTAAGCAGACGCCACGGCATTCTCCGTCCGATTGTAAGGTTCGTCGGTCGACGCCAAAAGCGTTCGTCTTGCATATTGCGCAACGAATGCTGGATAGGCGCTGTTCCACTTCTTCGAGCGGAGTGCGAGACATGCGTCGGTTACCTTTTCAGATTGAGTCATGAGTATACGCAGCGAATGAGACAATCTTCAACCAACATGTTCGGATAAGCTAGAATTTCTTGACCGGGAACCAGTCGTCCCTATACTAACTAGACCATGCATTTGATTAATAAGCGGCTTCTGGTGGGCAATGCTGACGATGCCAAGAATCCCCCCCCCCAAGTGGGCGCCGTTTTGATGGTTGCAGAAGAACAGAACGTGCCGGTACCGCCGAGGATCGTCTATGCGAAAATTCCTTTAAAAGAATTTGGCAAGCCCACCGTCGTGTCGCTTGGCGAAGCTGTTGATTGGGTGGAGGCGCATATCGTCGACCATCGAATCATGGTCTGTTGCCGCGCGGGCATGGGGCGCTCGGTCTCAGTGGTGATTGCCTACTTCTGCTGCGTCGAACGGATGTCTTACCCCGATGCCCTTAAGATGGTACTAGCTCGCCGTCCAGGTGGAATGCCACTGCCATATCTTCAGGAAATAATCGAAGCTCTCAATCTGCTCCGACGAGACCGTTCCAATTCGGCAATCGCTCAGTAGTGGACTTGCTCTCATTTTGCTGCGAAGTCGCAATTCACTGCTCCACTTCGTGGAACAAGTTCTCCGCTCCCCCTCCCAATAAATACCATCCTAGACTCAGTCTAATTCCCCCAGTTGCATTTTGCCTGACAGCCATGGCGTAATTTGGTCTGCGCGGGAAGGCTTTTCCATTCTCACAGGGAAGATGTATTTCGATGCCAGAGCTGCCCGAAGCGGAAGTTGTAGCACGTCAATTGCGTAACCGAGTGATCGGAACGACCGTGCGGGAGGTCTGGGTGGGTCGCGATGATATTGTTCGCGAGGGCCTGCCGTCAGTGGAATGGTACCGTCAGGCGAAAATTATTGACGTTGAGCGAAGGGGTAAGAGCGTCATCCTCGGATTCGTTCGGAAAGGGGATGCGCGATTTCTAGTTGCCGAATTGGGCATGACTGGCCTACTAATCTTTGCATCGACCCGAACGAAGCACCCGCAACACACTCACTTTGTTCTGCACTTAGACGGTAGTGGAGAAACTCAAATCCGATATTGGAATCCTCGGCGATTTGGGCGACTGTCCTTGCTCGACCAATCGGGTCTTGACCGATATGCGGCGCGTCGGTTCGGTTATGATCCGCTCACTATCAGCCTTGGAGAATTTATCAGAGTACTCGGGTCCACACGCCAACGGCTGAAGCCCTTGTTGATGCATCAGCAAGTGATTGCTGGAATAGGGAATATCTACGCCAGTGAGATTCTCTTCCGCGCCGGGCTCCATCCGCACCAAGTTGCCAATCAATTGAATGAGAAAGCGATGATGCGATTGCACAGAATTATGGGGGAAGTGTTGCAGGAAGCCATTGCCATGGGGGGGTCAAGCGTGAGGGACTACTTTGCGCCGGATGGAACGGAGGGGCAATATAAGCGCAGACACTTGGTCTACGCAAAAACGGGGGAGCCTTGTCCAAACGGGTGCGGGGGGCTGATCCGACGGTCTGCCGGCGAACGGACTTCTTTCTATTGTCCAATATGTCAACGAAGGAGGACCCGTCGGGCTCCTCAACCAGAACAGAGCTCATTGGGCAGTTCAGGGAAGGCAAAGTCTTGATAACAATCAGATCAATTATTTATGAAGATGAATCTTCAGTCCCCATTGTGGTAGGACTTCTGTGCTCAAGGCGTAGGCCCTTTGGAGGATTGAGCTAATCACCGGATTTCGGTACTCTATCGGTCCGTTTCTCTGCCCTATCACTCACCAAGGAGTCGTCAATCATGGCGAAAGTGCTGGAAGGTCCCGGGATGGGGCTGATGAAAAAATGGGGAATCAATGTTCCCAATTACGTGGTCGTCACGTCCGTCGACGAACTGACGAATTTAGGACAAGCCAACGATTGGCTGACGAAATCCAAATTGGTTGTCAAGGCGCATGAGGCCCTTGGGTCGCGTTTTAAGCTTGGGCTGGTCAAGGTAGACTTGGATTTCAAAGCTGCAGAGGCTGCAACGAAGGAGATAATCGGACGGCAAGTCGGCAGCATCACCGTCGCCCAGGTCATTGTCTCTGAGATGGTCCCGCATAAAGAAGAATACTACTGTGCGGTGAAATCGACCCGAGAAGGCAGTGAGGTTCTGGTCGCCAATTGCGGAGGAATCGAGGTCGAGTCGAATTGGGACCGTGTCAAGCGGCTGTGTTTGGAAATCGGGCAATCGCCTTCTCCGGATTCGCTGGAAAAATTGTCCAAAGACGCGGGATTTTCCGGCCCCCTTGTCAAGAAGATCGCTGAATTCTCAGGGAAAATGTTTGCCTGTTTCGATAACGAGGACGCGCAATACCTTGAAGTCAACCCATTGGTGGTTCGCGCCAGTGATGGCGAATTGGTGGCGCTCGATGCTGTCACCCTGCTCGACGGCGATGCGAAGTTTCGCCACCCGGACTGGAACTTTGCATTTGCCGCGGAGTTTGGCCGTGCCTATTCCAAGCAGGAAATCGAAGTCATGGCGGTAGACAGCAAAATCAAAGGATCGGTGAAGTTTATCGAAATTCCCGGTGGTGATACCGCCATGTTGCCTGCCGGGGGTGGCGCGAGCGTGTACTATTCGGACGCAGTCGTTGCACGCGGGGGCAAGCTGGCGAACTATGCCGAGTATTCGGGCGATCCACCAGATTGGGCTGTGGAAGTGCTTACGGAAAAAGTTTGTTCGTTGCCCGGGATCAAGAACATCATCGTTGGTGGCGCAATAGCGAATTTTACCGATGTGAAGAAAACATTCGGTGGCATCATCAATGGATTCCGCAAGGCGAAATCAGAGGGCAAGCTTAAAGGAGTCAAAATCTGGGTGCGACGCGGTGGACCGCGTGAGAGAGAAGGTCTCGATGCCATGCGTGCATTAAAAGATGAAGGCTTCGATATCAATGTCTTCGACCGCAATACACCGCTTACTGATATCGTCGACAAGGCACTTCAGGCGAAATAGCATGCCGCCAATGACCAACCGAAGATAAGGGGAGATCCCGATGAGTATTCTGGCAAACAAAGACACCCGTGTGGTGATACAGGGTGGTCAAGCCGGCGTCAATGCCGCTCGCCGCATGGCTGAATTTTGCTATCTGATCAAGCGTCCGCTGAATGTGGAAGCATTTGTCTACCCGCCCGACGCTGGCAAGACGAACGAGGTTCCGTATGGCAGTGGGCTTATGGCCATTCCGGTCTACAGGTCCATCGCCGAAGCAACGAAGAACCATCCCACGATCAACACCAGCCTTGTCTACATCGGCGCCGACCGTGCGATGAAGGGGGGGATGGAAGCCCTCGACGATTCACACATCAAAGTGGTCTCCATGATCACTGAGGGTGTGCCCGAGAAGGATGCGAAAATTCTCGGAGCGCACGCGCGCAAGCTCGGAAAGGTGTTCAATGGGCCCTCGTCTATCGGAATCATTTCAGCCGGGGCCTGTCGCTTAGGCGTTATCGGCGGTGCATTTGACAATCTTGTGCTCTCCAAGCTCTACCGTGAGGGGTCGTTTGGTGTCATTACCAAATCGGGCGGGTTGTCGAATGAGATCATCTGGATCTGTTCGCAATTTGCCGACGGCATCACCACAGCCATTGGGATTGGCGGCGATGCCTTCCCTGGGACCGATTACGTCAGTTATCTCGAGATGTTTGAGGGGGATCCTCAGACGAAGGCAGTGGTCATTGTTGGTGAAATGGGCGGAGACCTGGAGGAGCGGGCGGCTGAATGGTATGGCGCGAAGCAGCGTCGTGTGAAGTTGATTGCCGTCGTGTCCGGTTTTTGTCAGGAAAGTTTGCCCAAAGGAATGAAGTTCGGCCATGCTGGTGCCAAGGAAGGTCTGAAGGGTGAGGGGTCGGCCAGGTCCAAGTCAGATGCACTCAAGAAGGCCGGCGCTCTGGTACCCCCCACCTTTGGCGCGCTGGGTCCTGCCATTAAGGAAACCTATCAGGAGCTCTTGAAGTCCGGTCAGGTGAAGGAGCCGGTTGAGCCAGCCACATTGCCACGGCTGCCAAAGACGGTGGAAGAGGCGATGAAGGCCGACGAGGTCATGGTCGCACCCCTGATCCGAACGACGATCAGCGATGACCGAGGCGATGAGCCTTGCTATGATGGCTATCCAGCTTCCGAATTGATCAATAAGGGGTACGAAATTCCGCACGTCATTGGTCTCTTATGGGACAAGCGGCTTATCTCGAAGCAGGAGGCCGAAATCATCAAGCGGATTATGATGCTTTCGGCCGATCACGGACCTTGTGTGAGCGGTGCTTATGCGACCATTTTGGCCGCCTGTGCAGGGATCGGATTGTCTCAGTCGGTCGCAGCGGGCATGATTATGATCGGACCGCGTTTCGGCGGTGCCGTGACCGATGCCGGGCGGTTTTTTAAGTACGCTGTCGACAACAGGATGTCCGTCGACGAATTTTTGACCTATATGAAGAAGAATCATGGCCCGGTACCTGGGATCGGCCATCGCGTGAAAAGCTTACGCAATCCTGACAAGCGGGTGAAAGAATTGGTCGGTTACGTGAAGAGCTTGAAGATAAAAACCCCTTGTTTGGACTTCGCTCTTGAAGTGGAGAAAATCACATCGGTCAAAAAGGATAACTTGATATTAAACGTAGACGGGACCATGGCGGCCGTTTTGGTTGACATCGGGTTCCCCGTAGATAGTTTGAATGGATTCTTTATTTTATCGCGTACGATCGGGTTAATCGGGCATTGGGTCGATCAAAAGCGGCAAGATAGTCGCTTGATACGGTTATTTGACTATCTTGTAAACTACGCAGCGCCTAAACGTCGTGAGGTACCGCCCTTGAAGTAGACCGAGCGGTGAATCAATCAATGGGAAGTATGGGATAGCCTGCTAGGGATGCCTCTTAAGAGGCAAGCGATATTAAACAGGGAAAGACGGAGATAGAACCATGTCTATGGAGCTCGCCAGAAAATTGTATGCCAGGATGCCGGACGTTTTTGCCAAGGCCAGGAAGAAATTCGGCCGGGGCCTTACGGTGGCCGACAAGATATTGGTGTCGCACGCCGATAATTTTGAGACCCAAACCTGGGAGCGAGGGAAGGCCATGTTGGCGCTTCGCCCTGATCGTGTGGCAATGCAGGACGCCACGGCCCAGATGGCTATGCTTCAATTCATGCAGGCCAACAAGAAGCAAGTGGCCGTTCCAAGCACCATCCACTGCGACCATCTCATTCGGGCTGAAATGGGTTCCGAAAAGGACCTGCTTCGCGCGATGGATGAGAACAAGGAAGTGTACAATTTCCTCGCTTCAGCTGCCAAAAAATACGGGATTGGATTCTGGAAACCAGGAGCTGGGATCATCCATCAAGTCGTGTTGGAGAACTATGCTTTCCCAGGCTGCTTGATTATTGGGACCGACTCTCACACTCCCAATGGCGGCGGGCTGGGGGGATTGGCCATCGGGGTCGGTGGTGCGGATGCCGGTGAAGTCATGGCCGGGCTCCCCTGGGAAGTCCTTCATCCTAAGCTGATCGGAGTGCGGTTGACGGGTAAGCTGAGCGGCTGGGCCTCGCCCAAGGACGTGATTCTGTACCTCTGCGGTCTCCTCACCGTAAAGGGTGGTACCAACAAGATTGTCGAGTATTTTGGCCCTGGCGCAGAGACTATCAGCGCTACAGGAAAAGGGACAATCTGTAATATGGGCGCAGAATTGGGTGCAACGACCTCCGTATTTCCGTTCGATCAGAAAATGGTTGCCTACATGAACATCATGGATCGGGCGGACCTCGCAAATTTCGCTCAGTCGCACAAGGATCTTCTTGTGGCTGATGCCGAGGTCTATCAATCGCCTGAAAAGTACTACGACCAAATCGTTGAAGTAGATCTGTCCTCTCTGGAGCCGCATGTGGTAGGGCCGCACACGCCGGACCTCGCCAGGCCGATTTCAAAATTAGCGGCAGAGGCGAAAGAAAAAGGATATCCGGTGGAGTTGAAGGCGGCATTGATCGGGAGCTGCACCAACTCTTCCTACGAAGACATCAGTCGCTCAGCGCACATTGCGCGACAAGGCTTGAAGGCCGGGCTGAAGGCGAAAGCTTCCTTTCTCGTCTCGCCAGGATCCGAACGCATCTACCACACTATGAAGCGCGACGGATTTTTAGAGACGTTCGAGGAACTCGGTGGAACCGTACTGTCCAATTCCTGCGGTCCTTGTATTGGGCAGTGGAAACGGGCGGACGGCGTGAAGGGAAAAGCCGATTCCATCGTCAGCTCATTCAACCGCAACTTTCCAGGCCGCAATGATGGAATCAGCGAAACGCTCTCCTTCCTCGCCAGTCCGGAAGTCGTGACGGCATATGCGATCACGGGTGACCTGGGTTTCGACCCTGTGAATCAAAGGTTGAAGGGCGCTGATGGGAAAGAGTTCAAACTCGAACCGCCACAGGGCGAGGAGCTACCCCCCAAAGGATTTGCTAAGGGGGATGAGGGGTTCGTGGCTCCCGCGGATAATGGTGAAGGCCTCACGGTAGACGTTCCGCCCACTAGCGAGCGACTGCAGTTGTTGCAGCCCTTCCCGAGGTGGGACGGTAAAGATTTTGAAAAACTTCCGCTTTTAATTAAAACCAAGGGCAAGACCACTACGGACCATATATCTCCAGCCGGACCTTGGTTGAAATACCGTGGGCACCTCGACAAAATAAGCGACAACATGTTCCTGGGTGCCAATAGTGCTTTTTCATCGGAGCCTGGTAAGGGCATAGATGTGATGACGGGTGAGTCCGGACTTACCATCGCTCAGATCGCCCGCCGCTACAAGGCCAAGGAGATAGGGTCGGTCGTTGTAGGGGATGAAAATTACGGCGAAGGGAGCAGTCGGGAACATGCGGCCATGTCCCCAAGGTTCTTGAACGTGCGGGTGGTAATCACCAAGAGTTTTGCTCGGATTCACGAAACTAACTTGAAAAAGCAGGGGATCCTGGCTTTGACTTTCGCAGATCCGAAGGACTACGAGAAGATCGAACAGGAAGATCGTATTAGTGTAACAGGTCTAAATGGTCTCGCTCCCGGCAAGCCGGTACAAGTGACGATTCACAAGTCGGGTGGGCAGTCGCCTACGATCCAAGCGAACCACAGTATGACGGAGCAGCAGCTCGCGTGGTTCAAGGCTGGTTCCGCGCTCAATGCGCTGAACTAATTTAAAGCATTAAAAGAGGAATAATCATGACGACAACCAAAGCATCCAAAATTATCTATACCAAAACTGATGAAGCTCCGATGTTGGCCACCTATTCCTTTCTTCCGATCATTAATGCCTTCAGCAAGGCGGCTGGTGTGTCGGTTGAATTGCGGGATATCTCACTGGCAGGACGAATCCTTGCGCTCTTCCCGGAATACCTGACGCCTGAGCAGAAGCAACCAGATGCCTTGTCTGAGTTGGGCGAGTTAGCCAAGACACCGGAAGCTAACATCATCAAGCTGCCGAACATCAGCGCCTCCCTTCCCCAATTGAGCGCTGCTATCAAGGAATTGCAAAGCCAGGGTTATAAGCTCCCTGAGTATCCTGAAAATCCAAAAGACGAGAAAGAAAAAGAGATTAAGTCCCGCTACGACAGGGTTAAGGGTAGTGCCGTCAATCCCGTCTTGCGCGAAGGCAATTCGGATCGTCGCGCACCGCTTTCAGTCAAGGCGCATACGCGGAAACATCCGCACAAGATGGGAGCCTGGAGTCAGGACTCCAAGACACATGTAGCCCATATGAAAGGTGGCGATTTCCGATCCAATGAGAAGTCGTTGACCATTACCTCACCGACCGAGGTGAAAATCGAATTCGTCGGCCAGGATGGCAAGACAACAGTGCTCAAGCCGAAGGTCTCCCTGCAGGCTGGTGAAGTGGTCGACGCTACATTCATGAGCAAGCGCGCGTTACGTGAATTTTTGGAAACGCAAATCGAGGACGCCAAAAAACAGGGGATATTGTTTTCGATCCACATGAAGGCGACCATGATGAAGGTCTCGGATCCCAAGATCTTCGGGCATGCCGTGACCGTGTACTACAAAGACGTGTTTGAAAAACACGGCGAGACGCTCAAGAAGTTAGGGGTAGACCCGGATAATGGTCTCGGTGATCTTTATGCCAAGATCAAAGCTTTGCCGGACGAGCAGCGTAAGGCGATTGAAACCGATATCCAGGAGGTTTACAAGAAACGGCCTCCCATGGCGATGGTGAATTCCGACAAGGGGATCACCAACCTCCACGTGCCGAGCGACATCATCATCGATGCGTCTATGCCCCCGGTCATTCGTGACAGCGGTAGGATGTGGGGGCCGGACGGAAAACTGGCCGATACCAAGTGCGTGATCCCCGACTCCAGTTACGCCCCTGTCTACCGCGAGGTCATCGAATTCTGCAAGAAGCATGGCGCTTTGGACCCCAAGACTATGGGCAGTGTTCCGAACGTTGGTCTCATGGCTCAGGCGGCTGAGGAGTACGGGTCGCACGACAAGACATTCAAGGCCTCCGCCAACGGCACAATCCGAGTAGTAGATGCTTCAGGGAAAGCACTTATTGAGCATCAGGTTGAGGAAGGGGATATCTGGCGCATGTGTCAGGTAAAAGACGCGCCCATCCGAGACTGGGTGAAGCTGGCAGTGACTCGTGCGAAGGCTACGGGATCGCCGGCGATATTCTGGTTGGACAAGACCAGAGCGCATGATGCGCAGTTGATTACGAAGGTCGAACGTTATTTGAAAGATCACGACATACAGGGACTCGACATTCGAATTATGACTCCAGCTGATGCCACGCGTCTTTCCCTTGAGCGGATCAAAGAAGGAAAAGACACGATCTCTGTGACGGGCAATGTGCTACGTGACTATCTGACTGACTTGTTCCCGATTTTGGAAATCGGGACTAGCGCCAAGATGCTTTCGATCGTACCGCTGTTGAACGGGGGTGGCCTCTTCGAGACCGGTGCGGGCGGATCTGCCCCAAAACACGTCCAGCAGTTTGAAGAGGAAGGTTACCTACGATGGGATTCGCTCGGTGAATTCCTCGCGCTGGCTGCATCATTGGAACATCTTGCCAAGGTTGCGAATAATCAAGCTGCAAAAATTCTGGCAGACACGCTCGATCAGGCCAATGCTAAGTTCTTGGAGAGCAATAAATCGCCGGCCCGTAAGGTAGGCGAGATTGATAATCGCGGGAGCCATTTTTATCTCGCATTGTATTGGGCTCAGGCACTGGCCCAACAGACTCAGGATAAGAATCTGCAAGCGCGATTTATAAAAATCGCGAAAGAGCTGGAGCAGAACGAAGCCAAGATCTCTAATGAGCTCTTAGCTGCTCAAGGGAAGCCTGTGGATGTTGGGGGATATTATCACCCGAACGACGAGAAGGCATCGAAGGCAATGCGTCCAAGCGCAACCCTTAATGCTATTGTGGACGCGATCGCCTAGCTCATTCGTTTCGTTTTCAAACGGGTGGAACGTATCTCGTGAGTTACGTTGGGGGTGATGGATCTGGGCTTTCCCTCCCATCGCCCCCAATGTTCACCCCTCGCCGGAATCGGGGAATATGGCACAAGAAGACATCAATGTAATCGATCAGCCAGAAGTGGTGCGCCATAAACTGGTGACCATTGAAATTTCCGGCAAGAAGTATGAAGTGCCCGAAGGGATCACGGTGATTAAGGCACTCTGGTACACCGGACAGGAAGTGGTGCGAGGAGCCGGCTGTCTCGGTGGGTTCTGCGGCGCCTGCGCGACGTATTATCGAACGAAGGATGATCCTAAGGTGCGCACCTGTCTAGCTTGCCAAATGGCCGTCGAAGACGGCATGTCCTTCACCATTATGCCTCCTTTCCCAGCGCGGAAGGCGCTGTACGACATCCAGACCCTCAAGGACCCGAAGCAAGACCTATTCAGTCTGTACCCCGAAGCCCCCCTGTGCAGAAATTGTAACGCCTGCACTGAAGCCTGTCCTCAGAAAATCGACGTGCGGGAAGGCGTTTGGAAAGCTGTCTTCGGAGATTTCAAAAGTGTCTCAGAGATGTTTATGGACTGTGTCATGTGCGGGATGTGCACGCCGGTCTGTATCGCTGATATTGCCCCCAATCTGGTCGCTCTCTATGTCAGCCGGGCGCAAGGCGCTCACTTCACGGAAAAAGCCCAAGGCCTTGAGACACGCATTAAGGAAATACAGGACGGACGATTCAACGAGGAATGGAACAAGGTGCTCGGGATGAGCGAGAAGGAGTTGGCCGATCACTGCTCGACAGTGAAGTAATGCTTTGTGCCGTCTGCCCGGCTTCGGAGAACTCGCCAGGGGGGATTGTGCTCACCGTTGAAAGCGAAATACATGGATATTCACGCACTCCAACAAATAGTACATCAAACCAGGGATGCTCGCCGCAAGCAAACGCTTCAAAAGTTTTCTCCCGCAGAACGCGATAAATTGATTCATACATATCATCCTGATCACCGCGCCAGTGCCTATCGGCCGATCCGATTTGGTCCTAACGCAGAGGACCAGACAGTCGTGGAATTGGCGGCGCTCCTCGAAGGTGATAGCCCCATCGCAGATAATGCGGACCTGACAGCCCACTATACGGCCGATGTTTTAGTTATTGGAGGAGGAGGCGCGGGATGTGCCGCGGCATTGCACGCTCACGGAGCAGGCGCGAAAGTAATCCTCGCCACTAAGCTTCGTCTCGCCGATTCTAATAGCGTGATGGCTCAGGGGGGAATGCAGATCTCGGTCGCGCCAGAAGACTCTCCGGTGACCCATTTCCTCGATACGCTCAAGGGCGGCCATATGCAGAACGACCATGACCTGCTCAAGGTGATGGTCGAGGAAGGCCCCGCCATCGCAAAGTGGCTGATAGAACTGGGAGTGCTGTTTGATCGCCAAGCGGATGGGAACCTGCATGTGAAGAAGGGCGGCGGGAGTTCCAAACCGCGACTCTTGACCTGCTCAGACTATACCGGTCTCGAAATTATGCGTGTGTTAAAGGACGAGGTCCTGAATCAAAAGATTCAACTCCTCGAATTTTGTGCGGCAGTCGAGTTGTTGAGCGATGAGAACGGTCATTGTACCGGAGCCATCTTCAAAGATCTCGACAATCATCGACAGGTGGTGGTCGCGGCTAAATCAGTGATCCTCGCGACTGGTGGCATCGGCCGGCTGCATATACAGGGCTTTCCCACCAGCAACCACTATGGTGCGACCGGGGATGGTTTGTGCCTCGCGTACCGAATGGGCGCGAAACTCGACCACATCGATACGTTTCAGTATCACCCGTCGGGTGCGGTCTATCCGGAACAATTGATCGGAGCCCTGGTCACGGAAGGCATTCGATCCGAAGGTGGCCATCTCGTGAACGCCAGGGGCGAACGCTTTGTGAACGAACTTGATACGCGCGATGTGGTGTCCTCCTCTATCATTCGCGAGTGTGAGGAGGGCAGGGGCATTCGCACCATGTCAGGTCGGGTCGGTGTCTGGTTGGATACGCCCCTCTTGGATGCCGAACATGGACCGGGAACAGTCGAAAAACATTTTCCGGCGATGATGATGCAGTTCGAGCGTTTCGGGATCGATATCAGCAAGGACCCGGTTCTAATCTACCCGACCTTGCACTACCAGAACGGTGGCGTGAAGATCGACACGAGTGCTGAAACGAATGTGAAAAACCTCTTTGTTGCCGGCGAAGCATCTGGCGGCCTGCATGGACGCAACCGGTTAATGGGTAATTCGCTACTTGACCTGATGGTCTTCGGTAAACGATCGGGCTTGACAGCCGCGACTCGTGCCGGATCGATGCAGCAAGGGAAGCTCACGGTGAAGCATCTCGAGCGATTCCGCGCCGAAGCTAGGAAGCATGGTAATTCAAGCGGCGTGATCTCTCCCATGATCCTTCCTGCCTATACACGCAAAGAACCCGAACGTACGACGAAAAGCTGAGGGCGTCGGCCTGAATCGGCGGGTCCGCACGCTTACACCACTCGACATCTCCGATGCCATGAGCCAATAGCTCTTAAGAGGATTTACATGAATGTTCATGAATTTCAGGCTAAGCAGTTGTTTGCGCAATTTGGGGTGCCGGTGCCTCGTGGCAAAGAAGTCACCTCACCAGAGACGGCAGCCGCCTGGGCTGGCGAACTTAATACACCTGTCTTTGTCGTGAAAGCCCAGATTCATGCAGGAGGCCGTGGGAAAGCCGGTGGCGTTAAGATCACGAAGGATAAAGCGGCTGTTCCGGGTTTCGCGAAGGAGTTGATCGGCAAGACCTTGATCACTCATCAGACCGGACCGAAGGGCAGAACGGTTCATCGGCTGCTGGTGGAAGAAGGGGCTAACATCGCCAAGGAACTGTATTTGAGTATTTTGGTGGACCGTGATACCGGCTGGCCAACGTTCATTGCCAGCACCGAAGGCGGCATGGAAATCGAAGAGGTTGCGGAAAAGACCCCTGACAGGATCATCAAAGAAGCAATCGATCCCGCAGTCGGGTTCCAAGGGCACAACGGTCGTAATGTCGCATTCGCGTTGGGACTTCAACAGTTGGAGCCCGCTATCATCAATCCGTTCGTGCAGATGCTCGGGAATCTCTATCGACTTTTCATGGAAAAACATGCCGCATTAGTTGAAATCAACCCATTGATCATCACGAAGGAAAAAACGTTGGTGGCGCTCGATGGGAAGGTGTCCTTTGACGACAATGGTCTCTTCAAGCATGATGATGTGCAAAAGATGCGGGATCTTAACGAAGAGGATCCGCTGGAAATTGAGGCTACAGCCAGTAATCTCAACTATGTGAAGCTTGACGGTAACATCGGTTGCATGGTGAACGGCGCTGGGCTTGCCATGGCGACTATGGATGTCATTAAGTTGGCGGGCAGTGAGCCGGCCAACTTCCTGGACGTGGGCGGCGGGGCTACGAAGGAGACAGTCGCGGCCGGGTTCAGAATTCTGCTCAAAGACCCGAACGTCAAAGGCATCTTCATTAACATCTTTGGCGGCATCGTGCGGTGCGAGCGGATTGCGCATGGTGTGATCGAGGCGGCCAAAGAAGTAAAGATTAATGTGCCTTTGGTGGTCCGGCTACAGGGAACCAATGCAGACGAAGGCCGGAACCTGTTGGCGGAATCAGGTCTCAAACTTGAGGTGGCGAACGATTTGTGGGAGGCGGCGCAGAAAGTAGTGAAATTGACTGGCAAGGCGGCGTAAAGGAGAAGACCGTGAGTATTCTCGTCAATAAAAATACGCGTGTGGTGGTACAAGGGATTACGGGGAAAGAGGGCTCTTTCCACGCGACGCAGTGCAAAGCCTATGGTACCAAGATGGTCGCCGGGGTCACCCCCGGAAAAGCCGGTCAGGAAGTCGAAGGCATTCCCGTCTTCAACACCGTGGCCGACGCGGTCAAGAAGACTGAGTGCGATACCTCGCTGATTTTTGTGCCCCCTCCCTTTTGTGCCGATGCAATACTTGAGGCTGCCGATGCAGGTGTGAAGCTGATTATCTGCATCACGGAAGGTATTCCTGTAAACGACATGGTTAAGGTGAAACGGGCGCTGCATGGCCGTGATGTGCGACTCATCGGTCCGAACTGTCCCGGTGTTATCACCGTCGATGAAGCCAAGATTGGGATTATGCCGGGGTTCATTCATAAGCGGGGAGTAGTCGGCGTCGTCTCGCGCAGCGGGACCTTGACCTATGAGGCGGTGCATCAACTTTCCACGTTGGGACTTGGCGAGACGACCTGTGTGGGAATCGGCGGTGATCCTGTCAATGGCACCGGCTTTGTCGATATCTTGCCGCTGTTCGAGAAGGATCCCGAAACCCAGGCAGTAGTTATGATCGGTGAAATCGGCGGCGATGCCGAAGAAAAGGCTGCGGAGTACATTAAAAAGCATGTAAAAAAGCCGGTCATCAGTTTTATCGCGGGCATCACCGCACCTCCGGGGCGCCGCATGGGCCACGCCGGAGCAATAATTTCTGGTGGTAAAGGGACGGCAACCGAAAAGATGAAGTCCCTCGAAGCGGCCGGGGTTCGGGTGGTGAAGAATCCTGCCGAGATTGGCGCTGCTGTAAAGCTGGCCCTCGGTCGTTAGAATTTGCCTGTGTGAGGAAGAGGGCGTTGGATCGTCTCCAACGCCCTCTTCCTGTTTGTGAGGGCTCACGGAAGGATGCCCGAGCGCAGCCGACCTGTGGAAAGGCCGCTGTGCTCGCTGCACGTGTGATTGTGGGTTGGCCGAATCTTTCCTTTTCCCTCTGCTGCGAGACGTGGTACTGTACAGGACTCATTAGAGCCGAATGGGTTGGGTGTGATGGCCTGTTAGCGGATATACCGAGATAGGATCGGCCTCCCTCCAGGAGACGCGGCGGCGATACTAAGAAGCCCTTGTTATTGTCCGCATGAAAGGACGCCACTATGCTCGTGTTTCTCATACATGTACGTGACCCTCAGTTTTACGCCCTTCCAGCTAAAACGCGTGCCAAGAACGGACGGATTCGGGTGATGGGCTTCCCGCCTATCGGGATCATGTCCCTGTCGTCGGTCTTGAAGCGTGCAGGCCACGACTGCGTGATGTTCGACCAGGCGCACCCTGAGACCCCCAACGAGTTTATTGTTGAACAGATCAAACAACGGAAGCCGGCGCTGGTAGGGCTCAGCTTTCTCAGCACCACGAGCTACCCATACGCAAAGATTCTCGCCCGACAGATACGGGCAACCGATCAGGATGTGAAGCTGGCGTTCGGCGGGGTGTTTGCCAGCCTAAATGCGGGACTTGTCAAATTGCAATGTCCGGAGGTGGACTTTGTCTGCCGTGGAGATGGGGAGCAACTGCTCCTGGATCTGCTTGATCGTATCGACGACCCGCAGGAAGTGGGCGGTCTCACTTGGGCAAAAGACGGCAGGGTGATCAATAATCCTAACCGGACTATGGAGCGCCATCTAGATCAATGGCCCTTCCCTGATCGGGAAAGTCTGGAATTGGATTTCGTCGAATCCATGCCATTGGATGTCCCCGCAGTGCTGTCCATGGAGCGGTTCACCACCATGCAAACATCACGCGGATGTCCATGGCCCTGCGTCTTTTGTGATATCCCCATTTTCAATGAGGGAAAGTGGCGGGCGCGTAGTGCCCAGCATGTCGTCGATGAGCTCAAGTACCTCGAGTCGAATGGTTACGGGTCCGTCTACTTCGTCGACGATCACTTTCTCCTGCAGCCAAAGAGGATCGATGCAATTTGTAAAGGTGTCATTGACGCCAAGCTCTCAATCCAATGGGGGATCGAAGGCCGCGTGGACTCGGTGGCGCAGCATCTGTTCCCCGCCATGGCCAAGGCACACTGCCGAACGGTCATGTTTGGGATTGAAAGCGGAAGCCAGAAGATTCTCAATCGCCTCCAGAAAGAACAGACATTGGCAGAAGTCGAAACGGCCGTGAAGAACGCCAAAAAGGCCGGGATCGAAATCGTCCATGGGTTTTTTACCGTGGGGAACCCGGATGAAACCGTCGAGGACATGCAGAAGACGTTCGATTTTGCTTCCAAGCTGCCGCTGGATACGTTTGGGTTCAACCGTCTTTGTGTTTATCGCGGAACACCACTTTGGCAGGAGTACGTGAAGCGCGGGTTGGTGACCGATGCCAAGGATTGGTACAAGTATTTTAAGTGTTCGGAGATTGATCCGACCTGTTTGCCGGGAGCGGTGATCAATACGGTGAGACAGGAAGGCCTGAAAAAACTGTTTATCTATAAATTAACCCGCTATCCGATTCAGACCTTCAAATTACTCCGGCGGTTTCTGCGGTATATGCCATTCCGGGATGTCGCCTATCTTATCATCAAGCCGTTTTTGGGGCAGAAGAAGGGCGCAACGAAGGCTGAAGTGCTCTCCAGAGCTGTCGAACATGCTGAGATGAAAGACGCCGCCGCGCAACTCACGCAACTGAGCGATGAACTCTTGCATAGCGTGTTAGAGGAGTCGAAGGCGGAACGCCAACGAATTCAGCAAGACGCAGAAACCTCACGTGAGCTTCCGATGGTAAACGTCCGCTGAGGACTCACAATTTAGAATGAAATCTCCCGCATCTGCCTTGAGGGCAAGGCCTAACCCAATTCTCATGCCAATGGTAACCTCAACGATGGCTAAGTCGAAGACGAACCGCCGTCGGGTGTCCTTGCCGGCGCAAATCGACCGCAGGGTCGAGCTATGCTCGCTTTGAGGCTGTACGGAGCATCCATACCGGCGGATTCGTGATCACAAATATGACCGCGGAGTGCAGGAAAGCGCGTCCCCAGAAGCTCCGGTTTACACAACAGACGATGATCTGACCGGTCACGGTTTACTCTGGTCCCCCTCGAGTCCCCTACAGAATCAGTGCCTTTGCGCGGGCTTTTACCATCACAGACTTTTTGGATACCACGCTAACCACGCGCCGGTTTCCATTGAAGCGATGCGGAGACGCATTGACTATCGCGGCGACGGACAGCCCGGTAAGGCCGGCGATTCGAACAGCGCGAGTCGTCTGCTGCGGCCTGTTCTATAACGGTTCCGTTGGTTTGAAGGAGGAGAGGTGTGATGCCAGACAAGGCTGCGGTCGCCGAAGCGACCGCAGCGGAAACAATCTCAAACAATGGCTCGTTCAACTGTCCCTTGGTGAGGAGATCCCAAGGGAGAAACGAGATGCCTAAGTTCCCATTTCCCAGGATGCCAAATACTTCACCTGTTCTTTGGTGAGTTTGTCGATCGCCACACCCATAGCGGCAAGTTTGAGACGGGAAATTTCTTTATCAATGTCGGCAGGCACAGGATAGACCTTCTTCTCGAGTTTTTTGTAATTCTTTACGATGAACTCAGCCCCCAGTGCCTGGTTGGCAAAGCTCATGTCCATGACGCTGGAAGGGTGGCCCTCGGCGGTAGCCAAGTTCACGAGACGGCCTTCTCCCAGGAGGCTGACGCGGCGACCATTAGTCAAGCTGTATTGGTCGACACCAGGCCGCACCGCGAGTTTTTTCTTGCTGAGTTTCTCCAGCGCAGGAATGTCCAGTTCGACATTGAAGTGACCAGAATTGCAGACGATCGCGCCATCTTTCATTGCAGCAAAATGTTCGCCGCGAATGACCTTCAGGTTTCCGGTGACGGTTACGAAGAAGTCACCGAGCGGCGCGGCCTCGCCCATCGGCATGACTCTGAATCCGTCCATGACGGCTTCGAGGCCCTTCAATGGGTCAATTTCAGTGACGATGACGTTGGCGCCCATCCCGCGCGCACGGGTCGCGATGCCGCGTCCGCACCAGCCGTAGCCGGCAACGACGAGGGTCGAACCGCAAATCAGGCGATTGGTGGCGCGAACGATACCATCCATAGTGCTTTGACCAGTGCCATACCGATTATCGAACATGTGTTTTGTGTCTGCATCGTTCACCGAGATGACAGGGAACTTCAGCACCTTCTTTTCCGCCATGCTGCGGAGTCGGATCACGCCGGTCGTAGTTTCTTCTGTTCCGCCGATCACATTGCGGAGCAGATCTTTCCGCTTTGAATGCAGGTGGGAGACGACATCGGCGCCATCATCCATGGACAGATGCGGCTTATGAGCGATGGCCGACTCGATATGCCGGTAGTACGTCTTGTTGTCTTCGCCCTTGACGGCGAAGGTGGGAATGCCCTCGTGCTGAACCAGAGCTGCGGCTACATCGTCCTGTGTGCTCAAGGGATTGGAGGCACAAAGCCGGGCATCTGCTCCTCCAGCCTTGAGTGTTTTCATGAGGTTGGCGGTTTCCGTTGTGACATGTAGACAAGCGGTCACTCGAATCCCTTTAAACGGCTGCTCCCGTTCGAACCGCTTTCGAATGAGGCGTAGCACCGGCATGGTGGCTTCAGCCCATTCAATTTTTAACTTTCCCTGATCTGCTAGGCCCATGTCTTTCACGTCGTAATCCACTGGGTGTCCTCCTGGTTTAACCAAATAAAGAATTGAAGTTGATGCAGAAAAAAAGGGGCGGGTTTGCGACCCGCCCCCTTGGCTGGTGCGACTTGCGGTTCGACCCCTACAGGCCAGCGTCCTTGCGCAAGATTTTGGCCTTATCGATCTTCTCCCAAGTGAATTCAGGTTCGTTTCGACCGAAGTGGCCGTACGCGGCGGTCTTTTTAAAGATAGGCCGCCGGAGTTTCAGGTGGTCGATGATCCCGCGCGGCGTCAATGGGAAATGTTTCCGGACCAGCTTGTCGAGGCTTTCCGGAGCCACTTTCTCGGTATCCTTGGTGTCGACCAAGACGGAAACAGGATCGGCCACTCCAATCGCGTAAGCCAGTTGCACCTCACATTTGGAAGCGAGGCCCGCCGCCACAATATTCTTTGCGATGTAGCGTGCCATGTATGAGGCTGAACGATCGACTTTGGACGGATCTTTTCCTGAGAAAGCGCCGCCGCCATGGCTACCATGGCCACCGTAGGTATCAACGATAATCTTCCTGCCCGTCAGGCCGGTATCGCCCATCGGACCGCCGACCACGAATCGGCCGGTCGGATTGATGTGGTGCTTGACGCTTGTCTGATCGTACAAGCCTTTTGGCATGGACGGCCTGATTACGTATTCCATCAAATCCTTTTCGATCTGCTTGTTCGTCACTTCGGGGCTGTGTTGGGTGGAAACGACTATAGTATCGATGCGGAAGGGCTTGCCGTCTTTGTATTCGACCGTGACTTGGGATTTTCCGTCCGGGCGAACCCACTTCAGCAGTTTTTTCTTGCGTACCTCTGCCAGTCGTTTGGTCAAGCGGTGAGCCAAGACGATCGGCATGGGCATGAGTTCGGCCGTTTCGTTGGTGGCATAGCCGAACATGAGTCCCTGGTCGCCGGCCCCTCCTGAGTCCACTCCCATGGCGATATCGCCGGATTGCTGATGAATGGACGTGAGCACCGAGCAGGTATTGGAGTCGAATCCCCAGGAGGCGTCCGTATAACCAACATCCTTAATCACTTCGCGAATGATGTCCGGAATTTCAACGTAGGCCTTGGTCGAGATCTCCCCGGCTACGAATGCGATACCGGTAGTCAGAATAGTTTCGCAGGCAACCCGTGAAAACTTGTCTTGTGCAATGATGGCGTCTAAGATTCCGTCTGAAATCTGGTCGGCAATCTTGTCGGGATGTCCTTCGGTGACCGATTCAGACGTGAACAGATAGTTATGTCTCATTGTTCCCCCTGGAATTAAGTAGTACGAGGATTCGGTGATTGAGTCAGTTGATACGCGACTAAATGTGGAAGATGTTGCGCTCTCAGAACAATTCGGCAACTGCGCGGAAACTGAAGCAATACTAGCTGACGAGGGGCAATTTGTCCACCAATCAAAAGGTTTCAATCGATTCATGGAAAGTCGGAGGGGCTTGCTTGACAGTGCTTAAAGACGACTTGTAAGATGGCTTACTTTTCGCGCATTTGGCACAGTTATTTGCACGCGTTCTGCCCTGGAAATTCCAACCTAGTGAGTGTCGCCCTGTATTGGCGCAGACTCCCACCGGTAGCCTGCCATCGTTTATGATGATGGGACTGCATAATAGCAAGCCGGAGTAGATAGGTCTGTTAATTCATGAACGGTAAACCCGACACAGCATCTGATTCGACCGTACCCGGCCCCTCCACATCCAGACTCGGCTGGGAGGAGTTTTCCCGCGAGGTGGTGGAGTTTTTTGCCTCCATCAAGCTGGCCATGTTTCTGTTCATAGCGCTCGCGATGACGGCCACGATAGGCACGGTTATTCAGCAGGGCGAGCGACCTGAAACCTACGTGCAAGAATACGGAGAAGACGCGTATCGTTGGTTTGTCCGGTTGGGTTTCATCGATGTTTATCACACCTGGTGGTTCACCAGTTTGCTGGGCCTCCTCTGCGTGAATTCTCTCACCTGCTTTCATAAACGGTTTCCGAGCGTGTGGCGGTCGATGCGTCAAGATAAGGTGAGCGTGTCCCTGGCGTTCATCAAGGGCATGAAGCAGCAGACGACCCTCTCGCTGACCCAGACCAAGGAAGCGGTTGCGGAGCATTTAGTGAGGCTGTTCGGCGAAAAAGGCTATCGCGTCCTGGCGAAGAGCGATCCCGGCGAGGTCACGGTCTATGCCACAAAAGGCATCATGGGCCGGGTCGGCGCGCACGTCGCCCATCTGAGCGCAACTGTGATCGTTCTCGGCGGGCTGTTGGGTAGCTACTATGGTTTCCAGGAGTTTGGCGTCTGCCTTGAAGGGCAGACCTACCATATCCCACGAGGCAACTTTGATCTGCGTGTGGACAAGTTTTGGATCGATTACCATGAAAACGGTTCGGTGAAATCTTACAACAGTACGTTAACCGTGCTCGATCAAGGACTTCCCACCGCGACTAAGACCATAACGGTCAACGACCCGTTGGTTTATAAGGGAATCTGGTTTTACCAGTCCAGTTATGGGGATGCCTGGGACCAGATCGAGGCGGCACGGATCAATATCAAGGAGAAGAATAGCGACAAAATCGTCGCTACGGTTGATCTGGAGTGGAACAAGGAAAAGGCGGTTGATGGGCTTCCGCTCAAAGTAAAGATGACGGATTTCGTCGCGGATTTTGCATTCAATTCAACTGAGAAGAAAGTGTTTTCGAAGACAGCCGAGCACGCTAACCCGGCGATCCGTTTGGCGGTGGACGAACGAAGTATCGTGCAGTCCACCCCCTGGGTGTTCTATCATTATCCTGATCTGTTCGAGATTAAAGATTCCGCATACCAATTCGAATTTGTTGGCTATCAACCCAAGAAATTCACCGGTCTGCAAATCGCGAGAAATCCAGGCATCAATATGGTGTGGATCGGGTGTACGATGCTGGTGGTGGGAATGACCTTGTCATCGCTCATTTATCATAGGCGGCTATGGGCGAAGATCATACCAGGCGAGTCCGGTGTCACTGTCCATCTGGGCGGGACGACGCACAAGAGTCAGATCGACTTCCAAAAGGAATTCAAAAAACTCACGGAAAAGGTCCAGTCCCAGACCTGATACCGAACCGCTATGCAGCGTGGCTGTGAGAAGAGTGGAAACCGGTCCGCTGCAATCTACGATAGACGGAGGCCTGTATGATGCGATCACTGTTTCTTTTTGATATGACCTTCTGGCTGTACCTGGCTGCGTTGGGTTTGTATGTGGCGTATCTGTTTGCGAAACGTCCCGCCATGCAGTTGGCTCCGGCCGGGCACCCGATCGAAGACATAGAAGCGCGTGATGGCACCTGGGCTACCCAGTTGGGGCAAGTGGCTACATTGGTTACGGTGTTCGGGTGGGTGCTGAATACGCTGGCCTTGACGACGCGGGCGTTTGAGCGGATGGAACATTCCGGTACCTTCGCCCCCTGGTCGAATCAATTCGAAGCCATGGCCTACGTGTCCTGGGCGATCATCCTGGGCTACGTACTCTTGGAGTTCAGATACCGGATCAAGGCAGTCGGAGCGTTCGTCGTCGGGATAGGATTCATCGCGATGGGCGCGGCATCGCTTCTGCCCTATCGATATCAAACTGCCGAGCCGTTGGTGCCGGCGCTCAATAGTTATTGGATTTACATCCATGTGTCAGTCACCTTGACGAGTTACGCTGCGTTTGCCATGGCAGGGGGACTGGGGGTGATGTATTTGTTCAAGGAGCGGGCCGTCAATCGTGGAAGTCAGTCACGCTTTTTCGCTGCTTTTCCGGATCTCGAAACGATTGATGAACTTGGATACAAGGCGATTATGCTCGGCTTCCCCCTCTTGGCATTCGGCATCATTCTAGGGGCGATGTGGGCTAACTATGCGTGGGGTGGTTACTGGAGCTGGGATCCTAAGGAAACCTGGTCGTTAATTGTGTGGCTCATTTACGGGGCCTATATCCATGCCCGCATGACGCGAGGATGGGAGGGGCATAAGGCTGCTATCTATGCGATCTTCGGATTTCTCATGGTTGTGTTTTGTTTCTGGGGAGTGAATTTTCTGCTCTCCGGCTTGCATGCATATGCCTAAGCGATGGCTGATCAATTGAGCCAAAGTTCCGCCGGAGCCGTGCAGCAGTCTGGGCCATCCCGGACTGTGGTGGTGCTTGCCGCCGCCGCCATCCTTGCAGTGATGTTTTTGGTCGTCTGGCTGCAGAGTTCCAAGTATGAGCCCCTGCTGGTGGGGAAGGTGGCGCCTGACTTCCAACTACCCGACTTGGACGACAAGCAGCTGCGGCTTTCCGACTACCGTGGGAAGGTGGTTTTTCTGAACTTTTGGGCGACCTGGTGTAAGCCTTGCCGGGAGGAAATGCCTTCAATGGAAGTCTTGTACAAGAACTTTGAAAAGGACGGGCTGGTGATCCTCGCGGTCAGCATTGATCGCGTCACCACGAAGAAGGATATTCCGCCCTTTGTCAAAGGACTCAATCTCACGTTTCCCGTCTTAGTGGATTCATGGGGACAGACCGACAAGAGGTACAAGCTGATGGGGGTCCCAGAAACCTACATCATCGACCAGCAGGGTGTCCTGCGGGAAAAAGTCATCGGGCCTCGTGATTGGACACGGTTAGACAATCTCAAGGTGCTGACTCAACTTCTCAAGACCGGAGAGAAGGCTGCCCGAGCGTCCTCGGTTCTGGAAGCGCCAGCGTTGTAGGCGGACACCATGAATTACTGGATTTTATATGGGATGATCGGTGTCGTGGTGGCGAACGGACTCGTGACGGCCGACGCGCGCGCCGCTTCCCCGCCGGCTGGGGGACCGCTCGTCATAGTCGATCGCGCTCCTCAGATCGATGAAGAGGCGCCGAACTTTCTCCTGAAAGACTCGCAAGGGTTCAATGTCACGCTGGATCAATTTCGAGGGAAAGTCGTTTTGCTGAACTTTTGGGCAACCTGGTGCGGGCCCTGCAAGGTTGAGATGCCGGCCATGGAACGGCTCTACCGGTCCTTCAGTCGGGCAGAATTTGAGATCCTGGCCGTCTCGACTGATGCTCAGGGAGCTGCCGTCACCCGTCCCTTTCAACAGGAGGCAGGCTTCACCTTTCCCGTATTGCATGATGCCGACTTCCGGATTGGTCTCCGGTACGGGGCACGCCAGCTTCCGATGACATTTCTCATCGATCGAAACGGGATTATTCGCAACCGTATTCCCGGGGCCCGTGATTGGAACACGCCTGCGGGGAAGCGGTTGGTGGAATCGTTGCTTCAGGGGTCGTGAGCATGACGGACTCCGTCCAGTCGATTTCGTTGATTGCCGCTTTTTCCGCCGGACTGCTGTCCTTTGTCTCGCCTTGTGTGCTTCCGCTGGTTCCATCGTACATTTCGTACATCACGGGCCTCTCAATCGAACAGCTGACCGATGTGTCCGAAAGAAGTCGGTTCCGGAAAGCGATCGTTGTGAACTCGCTGTTGTTTATCGCCGGGTTCTCTACGGTGTTCGTGGCGTTCGGAGCTTCGGCCAGCTTTCTGGGACAGATGCTGATCACCTATCAAGAGCACTTGCGGCGGTTCGGGGGGATCGTGGTCATTTTGTTCGGCCTCTACCTGCTCGGGATCTTGAATTTGAATTTTCTTAAAATGGAGCATCGCTACCAATTTCGGAGCCGGCCTGCTGGCTTGCTTGGATCTTTTTTAATCGGCATCGCGTTTGCGGCTGGCTGGACTCCCTGCGTGGGGCCGGTACTGGGAACCATCCTGCTGTACGCAAGTACGACCGAATCGATGTTCAGCGGTGTGGTGTTGCTCACGTTTTACTCGATGGGTTTGGCATTGCCCCTGTTCTTGACGGCCCTGGGTGTCGATCGGTTTCTTAGCTATTTTAAGGAAGTGCGGGCATATCTCTGGGGCGTCTCCACTGTCAGCGGGGTGCTACTCATCGTGGTGGGCGTGATGATTTACGGGAATTCGCTCACGATGATTACGAGTTTTCTGGAACGGTATGGGATTGGTTGGTATCTCGGGCAGTAACTCGGATGGTGGGCTCCTCCCTCGCTAATTCTCCTCCGCATGTGCGAACTGTGTGACCGCTTCAGGTTCCAAAGCCACGGACTCAGGGCGTACCCGTCACGATCGGTCGTGGTGCATGGCTGAGAGGCACGACGCCGGGATCTATGATGTCGCGATAGTCGGTTTGGGACCGGCTGGTGCATCCGCGGCGACGGTACTGAGCCGAGGCGGTCTGGCCGTACTGGGGTTCGACAAAGCCGTACACCCTCGAGACAAGATCTGCGGTGGCGGCTTGTCGGCACGCATCGCCCAGCTACTAGACCCCCAATTTCAATCGGTGGTCGAGCGTACGGTCCATGGGGTCCGGTTCGTGTATCGGGGACAAGACCCGCTACTGATTGAATCGCCGCGACCGATTGCCTATATGGTCATGCGGAATCGCTTCGACCATTATTTACTTGAGGAAGCCTGTCGTGCCGGGACCCAGGTTCGGAATGGGGAAGGAGTGATTGCTCTCCGCCAGGAGTCCGACATGGTAGAGATTACCACGGCTCAGGGTCGATATCGGGCAAGGATGGTAATCGGAGCAGACGGAGCCAATAGTACAGTGGCACGGCACCTGTTTCCACATCGCGCCCTCACTCTTGCTCCGGCCCTGGAAAGCGAGGTGCCCATTGAGGATGGCCGTCATTATCCCGGCCCCTCGACCATTCTGGTTGACGTTGGGGCGGCTCGGCAAGGGTATGGATGGATTTTCCCTAAAGAAGGCTGCCTGTCCGTGGGGATCGGAGAATTTCGAGGCAAGTCGACGAGTTTGCGTAAGACTTTCGACCGATTCATTCAGGGAGAACCCGGCCTCGTCGAACGGACGGTGCCACGTCCGATGGGTCATCCCATCCCAGCGTTTTCGAATCGCGGCCCGGAGCGGGGACCGCGCGCGTTGTCACACTTTGTCAGCGGCCGGGCGTTACTGGTCGGGGATGCAGGCCATTTAGTCGACCCATTGTTCGGTGAGGGGATTTATTACGCGGTGCGTTCTGGGCAACTGGCTGCCCGGTCTATCCTGTCGAACGGCTGCGACTACCGTCTGTCGACGGCAGCGTATGAGGCGGGGTTGGATCAGGATATTCTGCCCGACTTCCGGATCACAGCTCGCGTCGCCAGCGTGGTCTACGGATTTCCCAGACTTGCGTTCAAACTCCTCAGACGCTACGAGGATGTCGTCCAGGCCTATTATGAAGTGTTGCAGGGACGTATCTCTGCTCAACAGTTTTTGAGCAATGCAAAAAAACGTCTGAAGGGATCGGTCAGCGACCTGCTGCTTGAAGCCTTACACTTGCGGTAGGTCGGTTGAACCGGGAAGAGCGCAGGGTCAGCACCAGGCTCCGAGGCGGCAGGCGACGAATGGTTGTCGCAACGACAGGCCGGCCGTGTCAGGTTGTGGTTGCTCGGTCGATGCCCTGATGGAAGGGAGGCTCGATGACGAAGCGGAGGCAGCAAAGACTTGAGTGGCCAATGGGGAATCGGCAGTGCGTGTGCCGGCGTCAGCTACGACGGCTGGAGGAGATGAAGAGGGCTTTTTATCCAGTTTAGCCAATAACCGGCGACCGTCTCCAGAAAATTGACTATTCGGATATTTCTCTGTCAGGAGCTGGAGTTTTTCCACCGCCCAATCGTTGGCTCCGAGTTCCTGGTAGGTCAAGGCCAGATAGTACAGCGCTTCCGGTGCCACTTGTTTATCCGCATAGTCCTTCATGATCTGGTCAAAACGATGGGCCGCTGCAAGGTAGGAGGCTCGACGATAGTAGAACTGCCCCACGAATAGGTGGGTTTTGGCCAACCAATCGTGGCAGTCATCTAACCGTTGAAGGGCCTGGCCTTCATACTTGCTGCCCGGGAAGTCTTTCCGCAGTTTCTCGAAGGCGGCAATAGCCTTTTGAATGGGTTCCGGGTCGCGATCGATTGACTTGGCCATTCGCAGGTGGCTTTCCGCCATCCGGAACTGCGCGTAGACGGCCAACTGATGCGCGCGATGCAGTTCAAGAAAATGCTGATATTCGACGATGGCCTCGGCATACTCCTCTTTGTCAAAAAAAGCCTCGCCGCGTTTCATGATCACATTCGGGTCATAGTTCTTTTCGATAGTGTCGCCGAGGAATATTTGCTCATCGGTACCGCTCACGGGCTTGCCCGAGGCAGTGCTTTTCGGCTTGCTTGAACAGCCGGCTGCCAAGAAGGACAGTGCGACAATTACAGCGAGGCCATTACACAGTCCCTTCGAACGCAAAGGCATTCAACGACTCCTCAAGATCATATCGGGTGGAGGGGTAAGAGGTCGCGCGACCGGAATTTTTTTAGCAGATCAAGAGGTAAAAAGCAATGAAATCAACATCTCCCTCGCGCTCGTGAGTCGACGAGTGTGGGCTTCGACAGCTGACCGCCTGGTTCAGGTCGTTGTCATCTGAGTTCTTGCTTGTCCATTTGCTATGGCCCACTTTGGGGCGAACCGTCTCGAAGTGAGGGCTGGTGGTTGACCCTCTGGGGCGCGGGTCCTATAATCGCGCCGCGGCTCATGATGCAGGGCAGCGTGTCATAGTCCGCGAACTTCAACGAGACTCCAGCAGGGACCTTGTGATCCGCAGTCGTATCGTCGGAACTGGTTCGTTTGTCCCCACTCGGACTGTCGACAACGAGGAGGTGGCAGCGCCTCTTGGGCTGAAGCCCCTTGAGATCGAGGTACTGACCGGCATACGCACAAGGCATTGGGCGGAGCCGGGGCAAGCCTCCTCAGACCTCGCAGCGCTGGCAGGGCAACGGGCCTGCGCCGCGGCGGGCCTGGGTCCTGAGGCGATTGAAGCGATTGTAGTTTCGACGACCTCTCCAGACAGTGCCTTTCCTTCCACCGCCTGTCATGTTCAGCGAGCTCTGGGGGCTAAGCCGGTCATGGCTTTCGACTTATCTGCCTCCTGTTCCGGGTTTCTGTATGCGCTGTCGATGGCCGACGTTATGATCCGCAGCAAACAGATCCGCTCGTGTTTGGTCATCGCGGCAGAGATCAAGTCGCGATCCCTCAATCTTCAGGACAAGGAAACAGCTATCCTGTTCGGCGACGGAGCGGGAGCCGTGGTGGTGGTCGGCGAGGAGAGTGTGACGTCGGATGCGCCGGGCATAGTGGGTGTGCGTCTGTACGCCGAAGGCTCGGGGCACGGCCTCATCACGATTCCGGCGGGGGGGTCACGCACGCCCAGCAGCGCAGCGGTGATTGCCGCGCAAGGACATACCTTAAAGATGCGAGGCGCCCCAGTCTTCCGAACCGCAGTGCGGCGACTGGAGCAGGCCATCGTCAACTTGTTGAAAGAGTTAGGTCTGACCGCGGGGGATGTAGCTCACGTGATCGCACATCAAGCGAATGCCAGGATTCTCGAGCAGCTGCGCCGCCGTCTGGGGCTCTCCCACGACGTGTTGTACTCGGTCATAGAATGTTATGGAAACACCTCATCGGCTTCGCTGCCCATCGCCTTGGACCATGCCGTAAGGTCCCAACGCGTCACACCGGGGGAGCTTCTCCTGCTGGGCGCGTTCGGCGGCGGTCTAACCTATGGCGCAGCTCTGGTGCGCTGGTAATCTCTCTCGGCTAGAAAGGACGCAGGAACGTTATGTTCGGTCTCATTCCTCGGGAAGAAGCCTTTTTCGACTTGTTCAAGAACGCGGCGCACAACATGATCGAGGGGAGTCGTCTTCTGAAGGACATGATGGAAGACTTCCGGAATCCGACTGAGAAGGCCAAGCGCATCAAGGATGTCGAGCATATCGGCGACGGGATTACCCATGAGATCGCGCGGAAACTCAACCTGACGTTTATCACCCCGATCGATCGGGAGGACATCCATGATCTTGCGAGTGCGCTGGACGATATTTTGGATGTGGTCGAGGCGATCGCGGATCGGTTCATTCTCTACAAGGTAGCCGCACCTTCCGAGCCAGCAATTCGGCTGGCGAACGTGCTGTACCAGGCGTCGGTGGAAGTGGGCGCGACGGTAGATCTCCTCGGCAAGTCACATCCCGCGGTTATTGAATGCAGTGTCAGGGTCAATAGCCTGGAAAATGAAGCGGATCGGATCTCCCGCGACGCCATCTCGCTGTTGTTCGAAAAAGAAACGGATCCTATTGCGGTTATCAAGTGGAAAGAGATCTACGAGAATTTTGAAGCGGGAACCGATCGGTGTGAAGACGTCGCCAATATCCTTGAGCGCATCGCTCTCAAGCATACCTGAGCGCCTTCCTCGTCTCGTTCGACATGCAATCCCGTCCATCGTTACAGGGTAGGAGCCGGTACTCATGGCTGAACTGAGCGGGCTGTTGTTGATCGTAGTCATTCTGGCACTGCTCTTTGATTTTTCCAACGGATGGCATGACAGTGCCAATGCCATCGCGACCGTGGTTTCGACGAGAGTGGTGAGTCCGAGTATCGCGGTCTTGGTGGCAGGGGTGCTCAATGTGGCCGGTGCCTTCATGTCGACGGCAGTCGCCAAGATGGTCGGAACCGGGATTGTCGATCCCCAATCGGTCACTCAAGTGGTGGTGGCGTCGGCCTTGGCCGGCGCAATCATATGGAATTTCTTTACCTTGATGTTGGGCCTTCCCACGAGTTCCTCCCACGCGCTCATCGGAGGGCTGGTAGGCGCCGCGCTAACCCATGGCGGGACGGAGGCCGTGAAATTTTCCGGACTGCGATCCGTCCTGGAGGCAATGGTCTTGTCTCCGTTTTTCGGCTTCGCCATCGGGCTCCTCCTGATGATCGCCTTGAGTTGGATGTTTTTCCGCGTGCCGCGTGCGCTCGCGCTCCGGCTGTTCTCTCGATTGCAATTGGTCTCGGCGAGTTTTATGGCCTTCAGCCATGGGGCAAACGATGCTCAGAAAGCCATGGGCATCATCACGCTGGCGCTCGTGTCGGCTGGGGTCCTTCCAACGGCGGAGGTCCCGACATGGGTGATCGGTTCCTGCGCCCTTGCGATGGGACTTGGCACGGCTGTGGGTGGCTGGCGAATTGTGCGGACGTTGGGTATGCGAATCGTCAAGCTGGAGCCGGTGCATGGGTTCGCGGCTGAGACCGGGGCTGCGGTCGTGTTATTGGCGACGGCCCATATCGGGCTGCCCGTCAGTACGACGCACACGATCACTTCGACGGTCATGGGCGTGGGAGCGGTCAAACGATTGTCAGCGGTACGATGGGGGGTGACGAAACGGATTCTGTCGGCCTGGCTCTTCACCCTGCCGGGGGCTGCGCTCCTCTCGACGCTCTGCTATCTGCTGCTATCACAGCTGTTGTAGCCGGTTCTGAGGTGCCGGCAGATGAACCACAAATCGACTGCCCCGCGGTAGGTTACCCTCGACCCAGACGTGCCCGCTGTGGGCCTCGACGATATGTTTTACGATGGCAAGGCCGAGGCCGGTTCCTCCCAGTTCGCGTGAGCGGGCCTTATCCACCCGATAAAATCGTTCGAATACACGCGGCCGGTCTGCTTCCGGAATCCCGATTCCCGAGTCGGCCACCACAATTTCGGTCATAGGACCGGGCGCGCTCCTCCGGCTCTGTGCGGCGGGATGAAGGCTCACCGAGATACGGCCGTGATCCGGAGTGTACTTGACGGCGTTTTCCAGCAGATTGATGAAGACCTGAACCAGGCGCTCCTCGTCTCCCTCCACCATCGACAACTCGTCCGGAAATGTAATCGCGATTTGGTGGTGTTTCTTGTCCGCAAGGGGCTTGATGACGGCCACAGTCCTTTCCAACAGGGCGCGTAATTCCACCGGCTCGTGGCGGAACGACACCTGTCCGGACTCGATCTGCGAAAGCTGCAATAAGTCGTCCAGAATCAGATTGAGGCGGTTGCTCTGACGCATGATAATTTCCAGAAACGCCGACGCCGTAGTCGGATCGTCTTTGCCTCCGTCCATGAGTGCTTCCACATAACCCTTGATGGAGGTAAGGGGTGTCCGCAATTCGTGGGAGACGTTCGCCACGAAATCCTTCCGAATTTTCTCCAGACGACGGAGTTCCGTCATGTCGTGAAACACAAAGACCGCACAGGCCTCCTGCTCCCGGCTGCCCCCGGCGATAGAAGCTTCGACCCGCAGGCATCGTCCGCTCGGTGAGAGGGTGATCTCGCCGCCCTGGCCCGAACGACTCTGGAGGACGGAGGCCACGATCGTATTGAGCCCTTCGTGGCGAATGAGCTCCGCATACTGGCGTCCTCGTGACTCCGTGAGCCCCAGGGAAAACATGCGTTCAAGCGCGGGATTTACCTGAACCACCGTGCCGCGATAGTCCAGCACCATGACCCCTTCGACCATCGCGATCAGCATGGCCAGGAGTTGGGCACGATCGTCAGAGACTTCCTTGATTTTTGTCTCCAACTGGTCGGTCATATCATTGAGCGTTTGCGCGAGCAGGCCGACCTCGTCCTTTGAGGAGACGACCAGTCGGACTCCGGGAGTTCCCCCGGCAAGCTGGCGGGCGGCCGCGGCCATTTCCGATAATGGCCTTGTGAGATTACGTGAGAACCAGAGGCTGAGGGCCATGGCGATGAGAAAGGCCATCCCGAACGCCGTCGCCAAGTCGCGCTCGATATGCCGCACCCGGTCCTCGATTGAGGTCAAAGGCAACCCGAGCCTGATTATCGGTATGCCTGAGTGTCGATCGAGCTCTGAAAGCAGGCGTGCGACGTAATAGGTGCGTTCACCGGTGGTCGTACTGGCCCGGATGTCCGTGCCCCGTCCCGTGGCCAGTGCCTGGACCACTTCAATCCGGGAGAGGTGGTTGTCGACGGCGGCCAGCCCCTCAGCTGGAATCGCGCTGTCGGATAGTACGGTGCCATCCTGCCCGATGAGGGTGATGCGCACCCGGGCATGCTGACTGAGTTCACGCACAGTCGCATTCAGGACAGGCGCAGAGACCGTCTGGCCGGCCTGGTCGAACAGGGGCTTGAGGGCCATGACAGCCAGGCTGGCACGGGCATCCAACGTCTCGGCGATGCGGTCGAGTTCGGTGCCTTCCACGGAGCGAATGACTAACCAGCCTGCGGCAATGAGGCCGACAATGACGGCCGCGAGGGTGCCCAGTGCGACCTTCCAGCGGATGCCCAGACTCATGCCGGTATGTCTGCTTCGCGAAGTTTGTATCCGAGGGATTTGACGGAAATGATGGCGTCATTCAAGAGCGGAAGCTTTTGTTTGAGCCGGCGCACGTGGACATCCACTGTGCGGGTCGTGCCATAGTAGTCGTAGCCCCAGGCGGCACTCAGCAGTACGTCGCGTGTGAGTACGCGACCGACATTGCGCAGCAGATGCTCCAGCAGGCCGAACTCTTTGGCCGTGAGCGGCACCTCTTGTCCTTCCAGCCGGACTTCGTGTCGAGAGAGGTCGACGGTCAAGGGGCCATAACGATAGTGTGTCTGGGGGCTATTCGCGTTCCGTTCCAAGCGCCGGAGCAGGGCCTTGACGCGCGCGACCAATGCCTTCGGGCTGAAAGGTTTCGTCACATAATCGTCGGCCCCCAGTTCGAGGCCAATGACCGTATCGGATTCCTCCGCTTTGGCGGTCAGCATGAGGATGGGGAGGAGTGCCGTATCCGGGTTCAACCGGATGCGTTTGCAGACTTCCAGCCCGTCCATCTCGGGCAACATCAGGTCGAGAACGATCAAGTCCGGATGCTCAGCCTTCACCTGCCGAATCCCCTCTGGACCGGTCATCGCGGACACGGTGCGAAATCCCTCTTTCTCGAGGTAGAGTTTGACGAGCTGGAGAATATCCTTCTCGTCCTCGACGATCAGAATTTTTTTGTGATTCGCTCTGGGGGGCGACATGGCCGGATTCTCCCATAACCACTGAGCGGCCTCAAGCCCGGCGCGTGGAGCAGGTCGAGGACGAATCTGTTGACGGCAAGGGGGGGTCTGACGTAAGGTGACCTTGTAGCGTGAAGGTACTGGCCATCCAGCAGTCTGTCTGCAGTCCAGTGGTCTGTCAGGGGAAACACCGATTATGAAGATATATTTAGCCAATCCTCGCGGCTTCTGCGCGGGCGTGGACCGCGCAATCGATATTGTCGATCTCTCACTCAAAAAATATGGGGCGCCGATTTACGTGCGCCACGAGATCGTGCACAGCCGGCATGTGGTGAATTCGCTCAGGCACAAGGGTGCCGTGTTCGTGGAAGAGCTGAACGAAGTGCCGGAGGGGTCCGTGGTGATTTTTAGCGCCCACGGGGTGGCAAAGTCGGTGTGGGAAGAGGCGCAGAGCCGTCGCTTACATGTCATCGATGCCACCTGTCCGCTCGTCATCAAAGTTCACAACGAGGTCAATCGCGACTATACCCAAGGGTATGAACTGATCCTCATCGGCCATGCGGGACATCCGGAGGTGATCGGGACGTTGGGCCAGATTCCGGACAAATTCCACCTGGTGTCCTCGGTGGAGGATGTGGAGAAGTTGCATGTCGAAAAGACTCAGAATTTATCCTATGTGACCCAGACCACGTTGAGCGTTGATGAATGTCGAGACATCGTCGATGCCTTACATCTGCGGTTTCCCAATATCAAAGGACCCCATCAGGAAGATATTTGTTATGCGACGCAGAATCGCCAGAATGCGGTGAAGTCTCTGTCGAAACTGGTGGATGTGATCCTGGTCATCGGGTCGCCGAACAGTTCGAACTCAAACCGCCTTCGCGAACTGGGCGAACACTGCGGCATTCCTTCCTACCTCATCGATGCCGCATCGGATATCAACCCGGATTGGTTAAAAGATGCCAAGAGCGTCGGACTATCAGCAGGGGCCTCGGCCCCGGAAGTGCTGGTCACCGAAGTCGTGGCCTACTTGAAGCGCCTTGGATCGTCGGAAGAAGTCGAGGAGTTGACAGTGATCGAGGAGGATGTCGAGTTTCTCCTTCCCAAAGAACTGGTCACGATCGAATCGGCTTCGCGCGCCTCGGCCTCGGCGAACTAGGTTCGCCGAGCGCCGTTTTCTCTCCAGCCTCATCGTTTTCCATCCTCTCAATATGTTGTGGGATGAGGCATGCCTTCCCCCCATATCCGGTATTTTTCTTTGCTTTGCTTTTATCCCTGTGATAGAAGATCTTCCGGTAATTCCTGGAAATCTGTCCCATCCAACCTTCTTGCTCTGGAGGTAGCCGGTGTATCTGAAGTCATTGGAAATGCTCGGCTTCAAATCGTTCGCAGAAGCGAAGATTCAATTCCCGAAAGGGATTACAGCCATCGTGGGTCCAAACGGCAGCGGCAAAAGCAATGTCGTCGATTCGATCCTCTGGGTGTTGGGCGAGCAGAGTACCAAAACGCTTCGGAGCGAACGCATGGAAGACGTCATCTTCAACGGCACCGAGGTTCGTAAGCCGTTGGGGTTGGTGGAGGTCTCCCTGGTCATCGGCGGGTTGGGTGAGTTGCGGTTGGATGCGATTTCAGGGTTGCCGAGCCAACTCAGCGAGTATCAGGAACTGATGATCACCCGCCGGCTCTATCGAAACGGCGACAGTGAATACCTGATCAACAAGACCGCCTGCCGGTTGAAGGATATTCGAAACGTCTTAATCGAGACGCGAGCCGGGTCCAAAGGTCATACCGTCATCGAGCAGGGCCGGATCGAGCAGATCCTGCAGGCCTCGCCGCAAGACCGTCGGGAACTGATCGAGGAAACCGCCGGCATCGTACGATACAAAAAACAGAAGGCCGAAGCTCTCCGCAAACTCGAGTCGACCCAGCAGAACATGCTGCGTGTGCGCGACATTGTGGCAGAGGTGAAGAAGCAGCTGAATTCACTCGAACGACAGGCCCGTCAAGCCCGTACCTATCAGACCCTGCAGCAAGAAGCGCGCGGCCTGGAAATCGAGCTGTTGTCCCGCGATTACCGTACGATGCATGCTGATCTCGAAGCCGTTGATCGGGAAGCGCGCGAAGTGGAATCCCACGAAACCGAACAGGTGACCGAGCAAGCCCGCCTGGACTCTGAACAGGAGGCGATCAGACTCCGCATGAACGATGCGGCAGAAGCCATTTCGCGCGTGCGCGAAACCCTGGCCGGCACTGAACAGCGGCAATCGCAGGCCTTGACGGCGGCGGAAGTCGAGCGGAACCGCACCGAATTGTTTGAACGGCAACGGGTCCAGGCCGCGCAGGAAATGGACCGACTGGCCTCGGATCAAGAACAGGCGAGGACGGAGATCGAGGAGCTTCGTGCGATGGTGTTGCAGTTGGAAGGAGACATCGTCGGGCAGGAGGAACAGTTTCAACAGCTGGATGTCGAGGCCAAAGCTCTGGCCGCACAACGTGCCGCGACGGTCGCGGAGGAAGAACGTGCTCGCCGTGACGTGTTAAACCTTGCCGTGCTCGTGGCCAATACCGAGCAGAATCTCACGCAGTTAACCACCCGCCAGCAGGAAACCGCTGCCCGGTCCGAACGTGTGTCGCGCGAGCGGCAGGCCCTGACGGAGCAGGTTGCCGCCTTGGACGAACAACGATATCTGCTCACCGCGCAAAAGGAAGAGGCCGGCCAGCGCATCCAGGGGCTCATGGTCGAACGCCAGGCGGCGATTGAGCGCATCGACGGCCTCGGTGCGCAGATCCTCGGATTGGATCGCGATATTGTCCGGCTCTCGGAAGAGGTCGCCGGAGTCGAATCGCGACTGGGTGCCCTGCAAGGCGTGGTACGCGAAGAAATGGGCTACGGCAGGGAAGGTGAAGAAGAAGGAACCGCACTCAAAACTTGTGATGGAATTCGGGAGGCGCTGGCGGAATGGCTGGTCATCCCTCCCGGCCTGGATCGAGCAGTCGAGACGATCCTCGGGGAACGGGTGCGGGGCTGGCTGGTCGAAGAGCCCCTGGCAGCGTGCCGGGCGGTGGAATTCTTGAAAGGGAAGGACTTGGGCCGCGGGGCCTTTATCCCCCGGCAGTTACGATGGCTCTCTGATACAGCGCCTGATGCGTCGGCAACTTGGTGGACGGCCATCAACGGGCAGCCGGGAGTCGTGGGTCGTGCGATCGATCTGATCCGCGCAGAGGAGGAGTCGGCCCCCACGCTAGGATACCTCTTTGACGGCATTGTGATTGTAGAATCCTTGACCGTGGCGTTACAGCTTTGGGAGCAACACCAGTGGTCGGCACCGGCCGGTCCGACCTTCGTAACCTTGTCTGGAGAGACGCTGGACGCGGCCGGCGTGGTGACGGGCGGAGGCAACAGCGGGGGTGGTGGTTTGCTCCAGCGCCGTCGTGAGGTTCTGGAGCTGGAAGCGCGCCGGACCGGGGCCGCGCAGTCGCTCGAACAGACCAGGGTGGCACGGGACGAGGCGTCCGCCGAATTAGTGCGCATGCGCGAAGACGAACAGGGGCTTGCGAGGGCCATACGTGAAGCGGAGATGCTGGAGTTGTCGCTGCAAAAAGACGATGCGGGCGCAGAGCGCCAGCGGGGAGAACTGCATCGGCGGATGGATGTGTTGGCGGAAGAGCTGCAGCGGGGCCTGGCTGAACAAGCCAGGGTGGAGGATGAACTGCGTTCCGGTCATGCGCAACTTGCTCAATGGATGTCTGAAAAGGCCGGACAGGAAGCAGGTCTGCTTCAAGTGAGGGAGCGGCTTGGAGCGATCGAAGGCCAGAGCCTGGTGATTCAGCAGCGTTTGACCGAAGTCCGACTGTCCCTGGAGAGTATTCGTGGCAGGCGGGACCATGGCACCAATGATATCGCGCGCTTCACGCAACGCCTCGATGCGGCGCAGCAACGATCCATCGATCTGGATGAGCAAGTCGCCGGATTGGTTCAAGCCATTGAGAACAGCCGTGAGGAACAGACCAGGCAGGAAGCCTTATGCCGGGACCTCGGGGCTGAAGTCGACGGGATCAGGGCGGAGTTGGTGGCGGCTCAGGAGGCCCAGACACAGGAAATGGGCGCGCTGCATGCCGTGGAGGAGTCTCTCACCGCGGTGCGGCAGAGCTTGTCCGCACTGCACGATCGACGAATGAAAGCGGAAGTACGGAAGGCGGAGGTGAAAGCCCATCTCTCAACCATCGAGAGCACCCTCGCCGGTACCTATCAAATTGATCCGGTATCGCTGGTCGTCCTGGCGACTGATGACTCGCCAGTCGCGGAGGAGCAGGCCTCGCCGGTTTCCGCTTCGCTCTTGGACACGCCCCAGTTGCGGGAGCAAATTCAGAAAATCCGCGAGCGACTGGATCGAATGGGCGCGATCAACCTTGCGGCAATCGACGAGCATCGTGAGTTGGAGGAGCGCTATCAGTTCTTGACGTCTCAGGAGCAAGATCTGTCGACATCCATCGCCTCGCTCAAGGAAATCATCCAGCGGATCAATCGGACGACCAAGGACATGTTCATCGAGACCTTCAATGAACTGCAACAGAAGTTCCGGGACGTCTTTGCACAATTCTTTCCGGGGGGCCGCGCCGAGTTGCAATTGGTCGAGGAGCCGCTCGAGGAAGGTGTGGAGGATAACGGGGCGCGCGAGCCCGGAGTCGAGATCGTCGCACAGCCCCCGGGAAAACGGTTGAAGAGCATTACGATGTTGTCCGGAGGCGAAAAGACGCTGACGGCGATGGCTCTTTTGATTGCCAGCTTTCTGATCCGCCCGACTCCCTTTTGTATTCTGGACGAAATCGATGCCCCGCTCGACGAGGAGAACATCGGGCGATTCACGGCGGTCTTGCGTGGTCTTTCAGCGACGGCGCAATTCCTGGTCATCACTCACAACAAGCGAACCATGGCGATGGCGGATTCTTTGTTCGGGGTGACGATGGAAGAGCCGGGTGTGTCCACCTTGATTTCCGTGAGGCTCGGTGATTTGCAGCCGGCTTAGCCGGTGAGCTTGGCCGGGGCTGCAGGCCCTGCGTAAGACTCTCGTTCCTTGACTGGGTCAGATGATTTTGTTATACAGATCTGCTAAGACTTACCAGTAGTATTGTGCGGTTTCGTGTGATCACCAGCTGTTGATGGAACCATCTCGACTATCCATCCCGCCGTCTTTTTCAGACTCACGGCAACACGTTATGCGACTTTTGAAGAACCTGTTCAATCGTCTGTCCGACAGTCTGCTGGTCACGGTTCCAAGCCGGATCAGGGCAGCTCGGGATTTTGCCTCCGCGCCCGTCCTTCGCCTCGTCTCCAATAAACCTGCCCTCCCGCCGTCAGGCGAGACTGTCACGAAGCGGGGTCTATCGCATTCCACCGGTCAGTTGGAGGCGCTGGAAGAGGTGCTTCGGAAAAGCCAGGCCTGGTTTCTGGCGCGACAAGATCCGTCCGAAGGGTATTGGGTCGCCGAACTCGAGGCCGATACGACGCTGACCTCCGAATATCTCATGCTGCGCCGATTCATGAGTTGCGTCGATCCGGAGCGTGAGCGCAAAGCCATCAGCTATTTAAAGTCGGCCCAACTCCCTGGCGGCGGATGGCCCATTTATCACGGAGGTCCCGCCGAGATCAGCGCGTCGGTGAAGGCCTACTTCGCGTTGAAACTTTCCGGTGTGCCGGCGGATGAGCCCTGCATGGCGACTGCCCGCGCTTGCATCCTTGAAAAAGGTGGTGTGGTCGCGGCCAATGTGTTTACCAAGATCGCCTTGGCATTGTTCGGCCAGTATGACTGGCGCGGTATTCCCAGCATGCCTCCGGAAATCATGCTTCTGCCGAAGCGATTCTATTTCAGTATTTATGCGATTTCTTATTGGTCCCGCGCGGTGCTGATTCCGTTGTTGATCATTTTTGCCAAGCGGCCGTTATGCCTGATTCCACGCGAGCAGGGGATCGATGAGTTGTATACCGAACCCCCTGCGCAGATCGATTATGGGACTGTCCCGCCTTTCAAGAAGGACCGAACCTGGTTAACGGCCAGAAACTTTTTCATCAATCTCGACGCGCTTCTTAAAATCTATGACCGTTCGCCGGTCGAATGGGTAAGGCAGAAAGCGCTCAAATGCGCCGCGACCTGGATGCTCGATCATATGAAGGGCAGCGGAGGCCTCGGCGCGATCTATCCCGCGATGGCCAATTCCGTTGTGGCGTTGCATTGCCTCGGCTACCGCAATGACGATCCTCTCGTCGTGAAGGCGATGCAGGAGATCGAAGATCTTGAGGTGCATGACACGGTGCATATCAACGGCCAATGTGTTGATGCGATGCATCTGCAGCCCTGTCACTCACCCATCTGGGACACGGCCCTGCTCATCAATGCCCTGTCGGAAGCAGGCATGGCCCAGGACCATCCGGCACTGCAGAAGGCGGCGACGTGGTTACTCACCAAACAAACGAACACCGTGGCGGATTGGATTATCTCCTCGCCCGGCGCCGAGCCCGGCGGCTGGTATTTCCAGTTTGAAAACGAACAGTATCCGGACGTCGACGATTCAGCCGTCGTCCTCATGGCACTGGCGAAAGTCCGGCTTCCCGACGAACAGGAGCAACGCGCAGCGATGCGACGGGGCTGTCGATGGGTCGTCTCCATGCAGGGGTCCGACGGCGGGTGGGGCGCCTATGACGTCGACAACAACCGCATCGTCTTCAACTACATTCCCTTTGCCGATCACCGGGCTCTCTTGGACCCGAGCACCGCTGATCTGGCCGGCCGCTGCCTGGAAATGCTCGCGACCCTGGGGTATGACTGGACCCATCCTTCGGTCGCATCGGCCCTGGCTTTCTTAAAGGAAGATCAGGAGCAGGACGGAAGCTGGTATGGCCGGTGGGGCGTGAACTACATCTACGGGACATGGTCGGTTCTCTCCGGACTGCGGGCAATCGGGGAAGATGTCTCTTCACCATACATTCGCCGGGCCGTCAACTGGGTTGAATCGAAACAAAACCCCGATGGGGGCTGGGGTGAGTCCTGCTTATCCTATGGGGATGTCTCGCAGAGTGGGCGCGGGGAGAGCACTCCGTCGCAAACGGCCTGGGCCATCTTGGCCCTCATGGCCGGCGGCGTGACGGATTCCTTCAGTCTGGCGCGGGGTGTCCATTACCTCATTCGGAATCAGCGGAAAGATGGGTCCTGGGAAGAGGTGCGCCATACTGGAACGGGATTTCCGCGGGTGTTTTATCTTCGTTACCATTGGTACTGTCAGTACTTTCCCCTCTGGGCCTTGGCCATGTACCGCAATCTCAAGACTCGTGGAACGACGAGGGCAGATGAATTGCGTGAGCAGGCGTATCGATCAGGACAGTTCAGATCACCACGCTGACGCTGTGGGTCCATCCCTCCCAGCCACTTTTGATTTCCACACTCGGGAGTGCCCGTGACCGCCATTGGACTGTTCGCGGCTACTCGATGGGAGGCGGAGGCGGTTCGTCAGGCTCTGGCCCCAACCGATCGGCGATTGATCGGGGGTATTGTGTGTCTGGTGGCACGACGGCCTCACCTGGACTGGTGGATCATTCCGATGGGTGTCGGTCCGGAGCGGGCGGCTGTAACAGCGCGCACCGTGCTCGCGGAGCAACGTTTTGCGGCGATCTGGTCGACAGGGTTCGCCTGCGCATTACGGACGGCCGCCATCGGTGACATCTTGATGGGCACCCAGGTAGCCGCAGTGGGCGAATCGCCTAGGCAGGCGCCGTCTCTCTGCTCTCCGGCAATGACTGATTGGGTGAGGCACGCCATGCGACGCCAACAGCTATCCGTACAGTCCGGCCCGTTTGTTTCAGTGCCGACGGTCCTGTGGCGGGCTAACGAGAAACGCGAACTCGCTCATCGCGCGGGCGCGATGGGGCTCGATATGGAGAGTGCGGCGCTGGGCCTGGCGGCAGCGCAGCGGCAGATTCCGTTTGGGATCGTGCGCACCGTGTCGGATCTTCTTGACGAAGATCTTCCTCTTGACTTCAATCTCTTTCTCAGGCCATCTGGATGGGCCAGGGGTGTGGCTGCCTGCCTGGCTCATCCGACGAGCCTCGTCGGACTCAATCGACTACGTATGCAAAGTCGTCTGGCCGGGGCCCGGTTGACGGCCGTCTATCGAGCCTGCGCCGATCTGAACGGTCTCGAAGGTCTGGTCTGACAGGGCAAACAACGTGAGAGATACCGCTTTTGGGGCGGGCGGACGGAAGGAGTTCGGCGTGGAGGGGATTGCGCGCATCGGACGATATACCCTGGACATTACGGAGCAACTGGGGCGGATGATGCTCTTCCTTCTCTCCTCCTTCGCCTGGTTGACCAGGCCGCCATTTCGGCTGTATCAGATCGTCAAACAACTCAATTTCATCGGCTATAAATCCACATTCGTAGTTGTGCTGACCGCCGTGTTTACCGGAATGGTGCTCGCGCTTCAGGGATACTACACGCTACGAAAGTTCGGTTCTGAAGCCGTGCTTGGCTCGGCGGTGGCACTGAGTATCATTCGGGAATTGGGGCCGGTGCTCGCGGCCCTCATGGTCACGGCCCGGGCCGGATCCGCCATGACGGCGGAGATCGGCATCATGCGGATCACGGAGCAGATCGACGCCTTGGATACGATGTCGATTAATCCCCTGCAATACTTAATAGGTCCGAAGCTCGTCGCCGGGTTGATTGCCGTGCCTTTGCTGGTGGCGCTCTTCGACGTCGTGGGGATCTACGGCGGATACGTCGTTGGCGTGCAACTGCTGAACGGTAATGAAGGCGCCTATTGGAGTTCAATTGAATCGGCAGTGGAATGGAAGGATGTATACGGTGGCATTCTAAAATCCATCAGCTTCGGACTCCTGATCAGCTGGATATGCTGTTATAAGGGTTTTTATACGAGACAGAGTGCCGAGGGATTGGGCACCGCGACGACCGAAGCCGTGGTGCTATCGGCGGTCCTGATTCTCGTGTGGGATTATTTCCTGACGTCGGTGTTGCTCTGATGGCCTTCATGTGTGAGTCGAATCGACCGGACATTCCAAGCAGTGGCGCAGCACGGACGGAGCACGCGTGATTAAGCTGGTCGGGGTTGAAAAGACGCTGGGCGGGCAACATGTCTTGCGAGGGGTGGACTTGTCGATCCCCGCCGGAAAACTCACCACGATTATCGGTCGAAGCGGCTCGGGCAAGAGCGTGTTGCTCAAGCACATGATCGGCCTCATGCCGCCTGATCGCGGGCAGGTCATGATTGACGGGACTGACATCGCGCGTATGAAGGGGCAGGCGCTCAACGAGGTCCGCAAAAAGTTCGCCATGTTATTTCAGAACGCTGCGCTGTTCGATTCGATGTCGGTCTTTGACAATGTCGCCTTCCCGCTCCGGGAGAAGCTTCGCCTGAAGGGTGAGACGGTCACTCGACGGGTCGAGGAGAAACTGGAACAGGTGGGCCTGTCCGGCATGGGGCACAAATTTCCCGCGGAACTCAGCGGAGGCATGCGCAAGCGAGCGGGGTTGGCTCGTGCATTGGTGATGGAGCCGGAAATTATCCTCTTCGATGAGCCGACGACCGGCCTGGATCCCTTGATGGCGAAATCCATTCACGATTTGATCCTGGCCATGCAGCGTCAGTTCGGGTTCACCGCCGTCATGGTGAGCCACGAGATTCCGGAGATTTTCGGCATCTCGGACTATGTAGCGATGCTCATGAACGGGCGGATCGCCGAGATGGCATCCTCAGACGAATTCGTCAAGACGACCGATGAAGAGATCAGGGAGTTTATTTTTGTCGGAGGGTCCTTTCCGGCGAAAGGGTTGCCGGCCGCATCCCGCTGATAGGAGACCACATGGAACGTGCAAAACTTGAGTTTATGGTGGGCGTCTTCGTGCTCGTCGGGGTGGCTTGCCTGGGATATCTGTCCGTTAAACTGGGCAAGTTGGAAGTCATCGGCGGGAATAATTATGCCGTCGAAGCGGAGTTTACGTCGGCCTCCGGTCTGAAACCGGGCGCCTCGGTAGAAATAGCCGGCGTCGAGGTCGGACGTGTCCGCCAGATTGGATTGAACACCGACCGGGCTGTGGTGGCCTTGGCGATCCAGGACGGGATTAAACTGTATTCAGACACGATTGCCTCCATCAAGACGCGCGGAATCATCGGCGACAAGTATCTGGCTTTGTCCGTCGGAGGAGGCGGCGATCCACTGAAGCCGGGAGACAAAATCCGGGATACAGAATCCGGGCTTGATCTGGAGGAACTGGTCAGCCAGTATGTGCATGGGAAAGTCAATTAGTCTGTGCAGGAGGCACCTGGAGTGATGGGACATCATCAACGAAACCAACAATTAGTCAAGTATGCCACTCTCAGGAGAGGTATAGGGATGAACGGACTGCGATGGGCGATGATCGGGGCGATGCTGCTCCTGCAATTGTTCACGGGAGGGCCGTCCTCCGCGGTGGGGGGGGCAGCGACGGATTTGTTGAAGGGCACCATCGATGAAGTGCTGAAGATTTTGAACGACAAAGAAATGAAAGAGCCTGCCAGACACGAAGATCGTCGCCAGCGCTTGGAGAAGGTCGTCGCGGCCCGATTTGATTATCCGGAAATGTCCCGGCGCTCCCTGGGCGCGCAGTGGAACCAATTGTCCGAGAAAGACAAACAGGAGTTTGTGGATCTGTTTCGAACGCTCTTGACCAATACCTATGCCGATAAAGTAGAAACCTATTCGGGCGAGGGTGTGCAGTACCTCAATGAGCGGACGGAAAAAGAATACGCGGAGGTGCGTACCAAAGTCTTATCCGGAAAAACTGAAATCCCCATGGACTACCGGCTTTTGCACAAGGACAACGATTGGCGAGTGTACGATGTCGTGGTCGATGGTGTGAGCCTGGTGAATAATTATCGCGGTCAGTTCACGAAGATCCTCCACACGTCCTCCTATCCCGGCCTCGTAGATCAACTCCGCAAGAAATCAGATAAGATCAAAGCCCCCTAGCCTGGGGGCGAGCGACTCCGGCAAGCGCCATGCAGTGTAATCATTTGCTGTCGATTCGTTTCTTCCTGGCGCTCCTCGGACTCCTGTTCGTGAGCCTTCCGGCTCCGACCCGCGCGGACACCCAGATTTTTCCGATCCCCTCTGTCTCAACCAGCAGAAACGACGGAAACGACGCGGGCTTGATTATGCCCATCCTCATTTCTGATCCGGACGGCGAACTCAAATATCTCATGGCCCCGATGCTCATTCAGAATTCGATCGTGGGCAGTCGGGCGGTCTTTAATCTGTTCAAATACGACCCCGGTGGTCGTCAGATGCGGTTCATCGCGTCACTGACCGAGCGGATCGAACGCAAGGTGCTGTTTGATTACGTGGATCCGGCCTTTGGTAACGGGCAATATTATCTGAACTTCGGAGGCACCTTCTTTAAGAATGCCACCTCGCGATTTTACGGGCTCGGTCAGTCGACGGTGCAGGGCGATGAGACGAACTATACGGCCAGGGAGGCGGGCGCGTACTGGAGGCTTGGTCTACGCGCCAATGAGGTGACGCAGATCTCCGTGGGACAACGGGTTCGGCAGGTCCGGCTTCAGCGGGGTGCCACGGATCTACCTTTTTCGGTCGAGCAGTTTCCAAATGTCCCCGGGGTTTCGGATGAGTCCATCATTGTGGGACATCGCGCCTCCTTCTACTATGATACCCGGGACAGTCTGGTGACGCCGACCGACGGCGTGGCCGTGTCTGCATATGCGGAACTGAATCAGAATGTGAGAAACAGCAATCATCCGGTCTATTCGCGTTATGAAATCGAGATCAAGAAATTGTTCCCGAGTGAATCGAAACGCGCCATTCTAGTCGTCCGTGCCGATTTGCAGGCGACACTGGGGTCGGATGTTCCGTTTTTTGAACAGTCCTCGCTGGGCGGACAGAATAACTTGCGCGGGTTCGGTCAGGACCGGTACATAGACAAGCATTTGATCGCCTTCAGCATCGAAGAGCGTATCCACGTCTTGCGGACGAAACTGGCAGGAGTGACGGCAGATTTTGAAGTGGCACCGTTCCTGGATACGGGGCAGGTGTTCAACTCGTTCAAGGATGTCAGTTTTCAGGACTATCGCATGACCCCGGGGGTCGGCTTTCGGGCGATCGTTCGGCCTAACGTCGTGGGCCGTATCGACTATGGATACAGCCGCGAGGGTGGAGCAGTATTTGCGGGTTTGGATTTCCCCTACTAGTCTGAGGGAGTGAAGCCGGTCATCACGATGCGGCAGATCATTCTATTCTTCTTAAGCCTGGCCACCCTCTGTGCGACTCCTGCCGTGCTTCAGGCCGAGGGGTTTGGTCCTTTCCCCGTCCGGAACTTTCAGGCCATTGATCAACTGGTCCTGGCCATGCCGGGCGAACGGGCGGCAGTCCTGCGCAAGGGAGATTTTGACGTGCGGCTTGAAGTGGCCAATACAGCCACCATTGCCAGGGACAGCGAGCAACAGGCCAACGTTATTATGAAGTTTGAGACCATTCGCACTGGGCTTTTTCTACGGTATGGACTGAGCGACCGGTTGGAGATTGGTGCAGAGGTACCCGTGCTTCACCGCTACGGCGGCTTCATGGATGGTGCCATCAAGGGAGTGGAGCGTGCGACCACGGGGGTCTCGCCGCCGCGGAAGGCGCTTGAGGGAACCCACTATGCGTTCAACATCTCTAATGGTGGACGAAATTTGTTCCGAGGGACTGAGGGTGCCACTGGGCTGGGAGATCTCTCCTTCTATGGGAAATACCAGCTGCTGAAAGAAACCTCCACGGTTCCCGCCCTGTCCATTCGGGTCGCCGCAAAGGCTCCCACCGGAGACACCGGAGAAGTGTTCGGCAGTGGCCATCCTGACGCAGGCGTCGGCATTGCCGTCGAGAAGAGCCTGGCCTCCAGCTGGATCGTGTATGCCAATCTAAACGGGATTTTCCCGACGGGAACAATCGCCGGACTTGGGCTGCAGCCGGTCGTGAATGGCCTGGTCGCCGTGGAATACGTATGGACAGAGAATTTTTCCCTGACTACCCAGTTTGATTATTATTCGCCGCCCTTCCATGGCACCGGGACCCGGGTGCTGGACAAGGGAGTGACGGAAGTAGTGGTAGGCGCGAGTTACCTCGTCTCGCCAGGCTGGTTATGGCAGCTCTACGCGGTTGAAAATGTGGACTTCATCACCGGCAGCGCGGCAGATTTTACGCTTTCGACCTTGCTGACGTATCGTTTTCGTTCGTAGCAGCACTGGCACAGTCGTAAGGCGTGGCAATGTCCGAGGTTGAGGAAGCCATAAGGGCTCCTATTACTGGTAGCAGAAGGGAAATCTTGACATGAGCTGTCGCATATGTGAGGATGAAACGACGTATACGAAACTTCTTGCGCTGCTTCATCGCCATCTTCTCAATACGAATACTTCCTACTGAATGATCACCTATACCCGCGTCCTGTTGTCAGGCTTTGACAAGGAGATCGTGCAATGTCGCTGTTAAAAAATATACACAGTCCCGCTGATTTGAAACGTCTCTCCCCCGAACAGTTTCCGGAACTCTGCCAGGAGATCCGTGAACAGATCCTTGCGGTGGTATCCAATGTGGGCGGACACCTGGCCTCTAATCTCGGCGTGGTGGAACTCACCGTTGCGCTCCAGTATCTCCTGGATACGCCGAAAGACAAAATCGTTTGGGATACCAGCAACCAGGCTTATGCGCACAAGTTATTGACCGGACGACGGGAACAATTCCACACCCTGCGGCAGTACGGGGGGTTAAGCGGATTCTGTAAACGGGAAGAGAGTGTGTACGATACATTCAATGCCGGACATGCCGGCACCGGCGTCTCCGCCGCGTTCGGCATGGTCGAAGCCCGTGACCAGCGTAATGAGAAACACAAAGTTCTGTGCGTCGTCGGTGACGGCGCCATGACCGCTGGTATGACTCTGGAAGGGTTGCACCATGCCGGAGGGACCAGTAAAGACTTCATTGTCATCCTGAACGATAACCAGATGTCCATCTCCAAGAACGTGGGGGCCATCTCGGCGTACTTAAACCGGACGTTCACCGGGGAATTCTACGCCAGGATGAGGGAAGAAACCGGCCAGTTGTTGCGGAAGATTCCACATATCGGACTTGAAGTGCAGAAAATCGCGCGCCGAGCCGAGGAGTTGGCAAAGGGCGCAATTCTGCCTGGCCTGTTATTCGAAGAGCTGGGCTTCCAATATGCGGGACCGATCGACGGGCATAATTTTGAGCACCTCCTTCCGACTCTCGAGAACGTGCTCAAGATGAAAGGGCCTGTCCTGCTTCACGTGATCACGAAAAAAGGATTGGGGTACGAGCCGGCGATGGAGAATCCCGTCTGGTTTCATGCCTGTCCTCCCTTCGTGCGCGAAACCGGCGTTCCGGCTAAAAAAGCGTCGAGACCCAGCTACACGAGCATGGCAGTCGATGCACTCATTAAGGTCGCCCGTCAGGACAAACGGATTGTCGCTATTACCGCGGCCATGTGCGAAGGTACGGGTCTCAATGCATTTGAAAAGGTGTTCCCCGATCGTATTTATGACGTCGGCATTGCCGAGCAGCACGCAGTGACCTTCGCCGCCGGAATGGCCGCGCAGGGCATGAAGCCTGTGGTCGCCCTCTATTCCACGTTCCTACAACGGGCCTATGACCAGGTTGTGCATGATGTGGCCACGCAAAATATACCGGTGACCTTCTGCATCGATCGGGGCGGACTCGTGGCGGAAGACGGCACCACCCATCACGGCGCGTTCGACTTCGCGTTCTTGCGGCATGTGCCCAATATGGTGGTGACAGCGCCCAAGGACGAAAATGAATTACAGCATCTGATTAAAACCTGTGTCAGTCATGATGGTCCTGCATCCGTGCGTTATGCCCGCGGCGTGAGCCTCGGTGTTCCCATGGATGCTGAGCCGGCGGCCCTGCCGATCGGAAAGGGCGAATTGTTGCGGGAAGGCACCGATGTGGCAATCGTGGCGATCGGCGTCACGGTATGGCCGGCCGTCAAGGCTGCCGAACGACTGGCGGAAGCAGGAATCTCCGCAGCCGTGATTAATGCGCGTTTCGTGAAGCCCTTGGACACCGAGCTCATCGTCAAGACGGCCAAGAACGTACGGTGCCTGGTGACCGTGGAGGAAGGATCCAAGATGGGAGGATTCGGCTCCGCCGTGTTAGAAGCGCTGTCGGAAGAAGGGGTCACTCATCTGCGGACGAAGCTCATTGGCCTTCCGGATTGGTATATCGAGCAAGGGCCGCAAGATTTGCTGCGTGAACGGTACGGCCTTACAGCAGATGGGATCTATAATGGCGTCAAAGCATTGTTCGGAGCCAGTGTGGCTACGGATGAGGCTGCTCGGTTAGCGTCATTGGTCGGAAGCCTTCCCCATGGAGATGAGCAGGGCAGCTGATCGCCAACTGAACTCCGGAGATTACAGACACCGGGAACTACATGCACATCACGAGAAAGAAGACCAGGCAGATACAGGTCGGTTCCGTAAAGATCGGCGGGGATGCGCCCATCTCGGTTCAGTCGATGTGTTCGACCGATACGCGAGATGTCCCGGCCACGGTGGCCCAGATCCGGCAGCTGGAAGAGGCGGGCTGTGAGGTTATTCGCGTCGCCGTGCCAGATGACGCGGCGGCAGCGGTGCTTCCTCAGATCAAGGCGGCAATGACAGTCCCGCTGATCGCTGATATCCATTTCGACCATCGCCTTGCCCTGAAAGCGGCCGAAGTCGTGGATTGTGTTCGCATCAATCCGGGGAATATCGGCGCCTGGTGGAAAGTGCAGGAGGTTATCAAGGCGGTTAATGACCGGGGCATTCCATTGCGCGTGGGAGTCAACGGCGGGTCCCTCGAGCGGCCCCTGTTGGACAAATACGGATGGCCTTCTCCGGAAGCCCTCTCCGAATCGGCGCTGAATGCAGTCCATGCTCTGGAAGACGAGGGCTTCACTAATATGAAGGTGTCGCTCAAGGCCTCCGACGTCCACCATGCCATCGATGCCTATTATCTCTTTTCGACGCAGGCGAATTATCCCCTCCATATCGGGATCACGGAAGCCGGGACGGCGATGACCGGAGCCGTGAAATCCGCGATCGGACTCGGGTGGCTGTTGTCGCAGGGCATTGGCGATACCCTCCGCGTGTCGCTAGCTGCGGATCCGGTGGAAGAAGTAAAAGTTGGATTTGAAATTCTGAAGTCGCTTGAGTTGCGTCATCGAGGCATCAATGTGATCGCCTGTCCCACCTGCGGGCGGGTCGAGATCGATGTGGTGAGGATGGCGAACGAGTTAGAGAAGAAACTGGGGCACATCAAGACTCCGCTCAACGTGTCCGTGCTCGGGTGCGTGGTGAACGGCATCGGAGAAGGCAAGGAAGCGGACATCGGTATTGCCGGTGGAGAGGGCAAAGGCATTCTTTTCAAGAAGGGCAAGTTGATGCGGAAGGTGCCGCTGGAAGAACTCATGGATACGCTCATTCATGAGGTTGAATTGCTCGCTCAGGAAAAGGAAGCCGAGGCCGCAGGGGCGCCTATAGAGTCGGCTGCCTCGCACGACGGCCAGGCGGAGCCAGGGTGGGAGTTGATCGGTCATGCGGCCGATGAACATTCCACGATCGTGAGGGATATTCCCGTTCTTCCGACCAAGCGATAAGGCTGATGTTCTTCGACCACGAGTAAGACCGTGCGATTATTCCCGCATTTCTCCTCGCTTCGCGGTTGAGTTCCTGACGCTCCCCCTTCTATAATCCGAACCGTGGCGCCGTACCCAAGTGGCTAAGGGAGCAGTCTGCAAAACTGCGATGCGGCGGTTCGAACCCGCCCGGCGCCTCCAACCATTCCGGCTGATATCTCAGAGGGTTCGGTGATTTTGACCGGACCTTGTTCCACCCTCTGATTTTCGCTACTCCCGGTTTTACTCTCGGTTCCACTCGCACTTTTCGATGCAATCGCTCCCAAACTCGCTCGATTCACTGTTGTTCGTAAATGAGCCGGAGAGAGATGGACATATCGCATCGTCATCGTGAAGGGGGAATGGAAGTCTGGGCATCTAAGCAAATGACTCCACATGAACAGAGCCAGGCGTTGACAGTACATGCGCCCACGACAATGCTACCGTAAAGCGGCGCGATTGAGATCCCTCGTCATTTCTTCTTACCGAGCTTCAGCAGCACTCGTTCGAGTCGCTCTTTTACTAGTTGCTCCATAAGCGATCTAATCTTCGGATCCGTCTTGAGCACATGTTCCATGATCTGCTGCCCCATTGTGGCCGCTGAACGCAACAAGCCTTGGTCGACGGAATTACCGATCGCCTCGTAAAGATAAGTGGTGTCCCGCTTCTTGGGCATCCTTTTCTTCTTGCTCATCACATCTCCTGTTCTGGAAGGTCTACGGTTGACCGAAACCCTCAGCCGGACTTACTCCCCGTGCTGATTTCGTCTCGGATATTTATGAATCGCAGTATGTCGCAACGAGAATCCCTGAGCCATCGTTTTTTTAGCGCTCGCGGAACTGGCCAGCACTCACTGTCTTTCTTGGCAGCGCGCCCAGTGGTCCCCTGACACTCTGGTTTCCCTCTGACTCTTCGGACGCACAGGCCTTCATTGATGTAGGCGCCCTGAGGGACGAAAAATTTGTGGTAATTGCTAGGCAGGTTGAGGAAGGCTCACCGTGGTGTTTAGCGCTAATCAGCGCCGTCTGTTACCACTGCTACACCTCGGTGTCTTGACTGTGCGGTCACGAGTCGGGGTACGTGGATCTGACAGGCTGCTGCAACGGAGAGTCGCTTCACAGCAACAAGAACCCGAGGCGAGGCCCTATTCCCGTGATTGAAACGCAAGCGGGTCGCACCATGTGGGTTCAGGGAGTATTAACACAGGCGAGTAAGTGAGCCGGCTTGTTTCGGCTTCGAGAAATGGAAACGATTCGTAGAGCACGCCAGAATTCCTTACTGGTTGAGTTCCGCCATCCGCCGTTCATGCTCCTTCAACTGCCGATTTGCAGCCAGCGTGTCCGGTTCCAGGAGGCCTTGAAGGATTTCCTGTCTCAGCTGCATGAACAAGGCGCTTTGACGGGTGGAGGCAAGCTGTCTGCCTTGCAAAAGCTCCAGCCAGCGTGTGCTTGAACTCGCATAATGGCTGGTCGGTGCGGTGGTGCGCAATTCCTGGAAGGCATTGATCGCATCCTCTCGGTTCTCGAATAGCGCGACCAAACCTCTGGTGTAGGTGAGTTCCTCGCACGTTGCGCTCTGCTGGCAGCTCGCTCTCCGCGATTCCTGGGCCCGGCTGACGACCTGCAATGCTTCTCGCTCTTTTGCATCGGCTTCAAAGTACGCGCTGCTCGGCAACGTCACGAAGTTAGACTGGGCCGAACAACCTCCCCACAGGGCGACGAACAGTAGCCCGAGTGAGCCTTGGGCCAGTATTCTCGCATTCATAAATACCTCCAGGTAACGACCAGGTCGAAAAAATAAATGTGCGCAGCCGAACGTGAACGACAACTGAATCCAGGATCTCCGACCCGCGGTCGGATGGTTTTCAGAGAAAGTCTCGAAGAAAGGGAGGTTCAAATCTCGAGAGGGAAAAGATACTTGATAACTTGCGCAAGCATCTCCTGGTGTCGAGTGGGAGCGTCAACACGGTGTCCGCCTTTCGAGCATGCCTGCGATGGGAGGGCGCAAGCCAATAAACGTGGATCGAGTGAGGGGAATATCTGCTTATGACTCTACGCGTTCCCGGCGGCAAAAGCAAAGATGGACAAGTAGGCGCGGACAGGGGTGACGTGCGCACGGCGCGGACTCACATATTCCCGCTCATGGAGAACGCCTTCCCCGACCGGCTACAGATGAGGCAAGACTTCGCTTGACGCAGTAGAGTTAGCGATCGAAATGGTAGGCCACGCCGAACATGAACAGATTGGCGCGGTAATCGGCGGTGATGTTGTCCCGGCTGAAGCTGAATTGCGCGAAATTGTATTTGTATTCCACGAAAGGGGCGACATGGGGGGTGAGGTAATATTTTAGGCCGGCCAGCACGTTAAAGCTGGGGGCGAACGACGCTTCAGGTCTGAAATTGCCACCGGATATATTGCCCACATTGAGACCGATCCCGAGACCCGCGTAAGGTTCCAGTTTGTACTGGTAGCCGGTCACTCGGACCAGTGCATTAAAGGCCAGGGAATGCACGAGGAAATCTCCGCCTGGGATTGGTCCTGACAATCGCGGGTTTGAGGAAGTGGGCAATCTCTGTTGTTCAATCCCGGGTGTCGAGCGATAAGCGTCAATCTCCAAGCCAAACCAATTAAAACCGCGGTCGTTGAAGAAATGGCCGACTTTGCCTCCAAAGTACAAATCTTTATTGAGTTCGACGTTGCCCGCATCGGTCGTATTGAAGCGTGGCGCATTCAGGCCCGCCCCCACGGCGACATAATTTTCTGCCTGGCTAAGGGAGGGGATAGCCAGCAGGGCAAGAAACAAAAGTTTCATCGACCAATGAACCATTACCTATCCTCCTAACCAATAGAAAACAGACCGAACCCCTCTCAGCATGCTACTCTAACGGGCTTCATGCGGGGTGGCAAGAGAGAAGTGTATGTCAGAACCGGCCACAGGAGGCCTCGCCTTGATGCAGCAACGTCGGCCTCAGACAGAACCCCCGCCAGGCAGACTGATCCCACGACCAATTCAACAAAGCGTACTCGGTATGGGTGACGTGCCGATCGATAGTCCGTCCAAACCCGCCCAGGCGCAATGAGAACCCCGCTGGCAATAGAAAATCCTTCAAGAGGCCGAACTCCGTAAACTCGCCGGCGTAGTATGCCGGATCGCCGCGTTCGGTGACGAACCGTTCTCCTCGCCACAACGTCACGTAAGGCCTCCAGCCGGCCAGATCCACCCCTGCCGTCAACTGATAGCCCCGTCCACGGACGATCGGGGAGCCGCTTTGCGTCGGTTCGTTTTGACTGTTCAGATAGAGAGCCATCACATCGATCTCGCGAAACCATGACAGCCCGGACCAATACCGGCCTGGCTGAAAGGTGAATTGCGGCCCGAACGCGGTCAGAAAATTGTTGCCGGCCGGACGATCGCGTGGAATGCCCGGTCCGAAGAAGGTTCGGGATTCGGAATATTGCGCGCCCCCGGAGTGAGACCAGTAGACCTGGCCATTGAAGGAGAACATCCCTGCGCTCGCTCGCCCTGCATAGCCGACATCGAAACGCTCCGCCTTCTGAAAGGTTTCGACTTGGTTCCAGTTGATAAAGAGGTCCTGCTGGTAATGTTCCCGGTTAACCAGGAGTTGAAAGCCTTGTTCGATGGGGCGTGAAAAAAGAGACGCATCGTTGAAGAGTGCATCCACAAAAGGATGGTTGCGTCGAAGGGTGCCGGCGATCAGGCGTAAGTCCGGCATCATCTCGTATTCGGCAGAAAGGATCGGTTGCACCGTATGAAAGTGTTGGGTGTCCGCCACCGGCAGGCCGGCGAAAAAGCCGGCGGTCAGCATGTAGCTCCGGGGTGACTCTGTACTGGAGCACTGGGGAAAGGTATTGGCCGGCAAACGTTCGATTCGAGACCGGCAAGCCATTGAGCTGCCGCAATCCCGAATAGGAAATATTGTACACGTAGGTCAGCGCGTCGAGTTTGGCGGTGAACCGGTGTTCTGATTGGGGCTCTGACCCGTCGCCGAAAGGGTGCGAGAGCGAGGTCCAGATGTTCACCAATCAGGTCTGCGTGATTGGTATCCCAGTTCCAGTTGAAAACCAAGTACTCCTGGTTGACCCACTTGAACGTGTCTCTGGTCACATAGTTGAGCCCGTCCTCGGTAAAAAAAGCGCGGATGCGGCGGGCCTGGGCGCCAAATTCAATCGAAGCCCGATCTCCCAGCCGGACTGTCTTAGAGAGGCCGATTTCCGGGAAAGTTGCTGGCTCTAAACTCCGGATCCCCCTGCTGGCTCAGAAAGTTCCGGCCTTTCCAGAAGGAGAGATAAGGCCGCCAGCCGGCCAAGTCGAGCCAAACTTGGATTTCATAGCCACGACCGCGGGAAGCGGCGGACCCATCGTCAGCCTGGTTGTAGCTCGTCAGGTACATGAACCGGACGCCGATCTGATTCCACCAGGAGGCAAAGCGGAGTGTGCGGGAAGGCTCCAGAACAATTTCCGGTCCAACGGCAACGACAAGATTGTCGCGGGTATCGAATGATCGGTCGAGTTTGAAGAGGGCCTGCCCGTTGCGCACCCAATGGGCCTGACCGTTGAAGTGGAGAGGGCCGAATTTCAATTGTCCGGCGTAACCCACGTCGAAACGGTTCGGCGCCGAACCGCGCAATGCCTGTTCCCAGTTGATAAAGAGGTCTTGCCGATAGAACTCGGAATCCACTAGCATTTGAGCCCCTTGCTCGATCGGGCGCAGGAAGCGATTGCCGTGATAGAACACGGCGTTGTGGAAATCCTGATGCGGCACTTGCAGCGTCCCCATCACCGCACTGATTTGTTCGATCGGCTGGTAAGTCAGGCGGACGATTGGACGGACTTGTGAGACTTCGCGGTCATGGCCGAAGGGCATATTGGCGAAGACGCCGAGTTCAGCTTCCAGCGTTGGGAGCAGGCGCTTATAGATCGAAGCGTTTACCAGGTTGCCGATCAGCGTCGTGTCCCGACCCAGCCCGTTGGTGAAGGTATTGTCTTCGAGGCCCTGTTTTTCAAGATTGAGCATAAACGTTGAGACGGAGAAGCGCATGTCCATCAGGCGGGGCTGCTCGGATGTATCTGCTCCCCATGCGGGTCCCGGAATGAAGAGGATCAGGAGCAGCAACAAGATCGCTCGCACGGAGGGAAGATCGACCAAGAGGGGGGAAATCAAGGGAAGGGTCCTTCGATGGCGGATCTGGCTCAGTGCGAGAATAGGAAGTGGACTCACGGGTGGGGGCCGATCATAAAAGGAATGACACCATCCGTCAACACATGCGCGGGAGCATGACATATGAGGCGGCAGACCGTCTGTGATTTGAAAGAGCGATGTGTGGAATAGCCGGGATTCTTGATCGACGAAGCGGGAATCTCCGTTCGGTGGTCGACCGGATGGTTAAGGCTCTGCACCATCGGGGACCCGACGCATCGGGAACCTGGATCGATAAACGGAACGGGCTGGCACTTGGTCATGCGAGGCTCTCGATCATTGACCTCTCATCCGAAGGAAACCAGCCAATGGTGTCGGCGAGCGGACGGTATGTGCTCACGTACAACGGAGAGGTGTACAACTTTCAGGAACTCCGTCGCGAACTGGACAGACGTGGCCACAGGTTTCGAGGCCATTCTGACACCGAGGTCATGCTTGCCGCGTTTGACGACTGGGGGGTTGAAAAATCGTTAGACCGGTTCGTCGGCATGTTTGCCTTCGGCGTCTGGGACATTGAGGAACGCAAGCTTACGCTGGCTCGTGATCGACTGGGCAAAAAACCACTTTATTTTGGATGGATGAAGGGGGCCTTTCTCTTTGGGTCGGAGCTGAAAGCCATACAGGCGCATCCTGGGTTTCATGGAGAAATCAATCGGGATGTGCTCGCGCTTTATCTCCGGCATGGCTACGTCCCGGCGCCATATTGTATCTACCGTAATCTTTACCAATTGATGCCAGGGTCTGTGCTGGGGATTCCCGACGACCATGGATACCAAGGGATCGGCTTCTCGCCCTTCCCAGAATCCGAGCAGACTGCGTTGAAGCCTGCGCGTTACTGGTCGGCACGGGCTGCGGTGGAACGCGGATGCAACCAGCTGTCCCCAAGGTCTGAGCAGGAAGCGATCGAGGAACTCGAGTGCCTGTTGCGTGAAGCCGTCCGGATGCGCATGGTGGCCGACGTGCCGTTGGGCGCATTTCTGTCTGGAGGGGTGGATTCCTCGACCGTGGTAGCGCTCATGCAGGCTCAGAGCACGCAGCCAGTGAGGACCTTTACCATCGGGTACCATGAAGAGGAGTTTAATGAAGCGCGGCATGCCAAAGAAGTTGCCGCATATCTGGGGACCGACCACACCGAACTCTACGTGACGCCCCAGGACGCGATGGAGGTGATTCCTAGATTACCTCAGCTCTACGACGAACCCTTCGCCGATCCCTCTCAAATTCCCACGTTTCTGCTGTCCGAGCTCACGAGGCGGCATATCAAGGTCAGTCTATCCGGAGATGGAGGCGATGAACTCTTCGGCGGGTATACCCGGTACTTCAATGGCCAGTTGATCTGGAATAGAGTGAAAAGTATTCCTTTTCCGTTGCGCAGGGCACTGGCCCTCGGCATTCGCTCAGTGACCCCGTCGCAATGGACCGCTCTCGTACGATGCGTGACACCGTTCCTGCCCAAGCAGTTGCACATGACGCTGCCGGGAGACAAGCTGTACAAGCTGGCTAGTTTGCTGTCCATGCCTGAGCCGGAAATGCTCTATCACCGATTGATTTCACTGTGGGACAATCCCACAGCCGTGGTCTTGGGATCCGTCGAACCGCCGATGCCGGTCAGCGATCGTACACAGTGGGCTTCGGTTCCGGGCTTGATCGAACAGATGATGTATATGGATACCGTGACCTACCTGCCGGATGACCTGCTCGTCAAAGTCGATCGGGCCAGCATGGGCGTCAGCCTCGAAGCCAGGACGCCGCTACTCGATCATCGGGTGGTCGAATTGGCCTGGCGGCTCCCCACCTCCATGAAGGTCCGAAACGGAGAAGGCAAATGGGCATTGCGCCAGGTGCTCTACAAATATGTCCCCCGCCGGCTCATTGATCGACCCAAGATGGGCTTCGGAGTCCCGATAGGCAAGTGGTTGTGCGGACCATTGCGCGCGTGGGCTGAGTCGCTGATCGGAGACCAGCGGCTTCGGGACGAAGGATTCTTTGACCCGGTTCCCATCCGAGAGCGGTGGGCCGCGCACCTCTCTGGCCAACGGGACTGGCAGTATGCTTTGTGGACGGTCTTGATGTTTCAAGCATGGCGCGAGCAGCACGCCGCCTGAGCGCCTGTTGAGGCAGCCTGCGGGGGCTTCGCCACAACCAGAGGCCGTAGCGGTCTGCTTCAAAGCTGATAATAGTCGCTCCTCGTAATTCGGCGAACCCACTCGGCGATATCGATTTTGCTGACGTGCATCGAAAGAAAGCCTTGGACGCTTACCTGTCGAAGATCGAAGAGCAAGCCAATTTCGGACTCGTTCCTGCATACAACGAAACGGGTCGAGACTTTAGCTGCTCCATTAATCGTAGACCTGGGCCTCCCGGCTCTGATGACCCAGCCTCGAATCCTATAAAACGATGATCGGCGTTCGGCGCGGCTACCGGCAGTGACGTCCTTAACACAAAACTAGACCAGCGACGGCTCGAATGATGTCCTTGTGTTGGCATCAGATCTCGCTGGAGTCGCTCCGCTCGAGGGCAGGGTATTCGGTCTCGCCGTCGTCTCAGTGAGTCAAACAAAGGCTGAAGGTATGCATGTCATCTATCAGTTCTTACTGCGCAAATGTGAGAACATGGTCTGTGAGCCGGGTGCCCGGATTCTGGATTATGGATGCGGCAATGCAGAAATAGTTATAGAAGGCCGTCGTCGGGGCCTGAAAATCTACGGCGTAGAAGCATTTTATAAGGGTAGCAACAGTAAAGCAGTGGTACAGGCAAAGTGGCTCCTGGGGGATGCAGTCAAGGAACTCGTAGAGGGTCGAATTCCTTTTCCTGATCACCATTTCGACCTGGTTCTGTCGAACCAAGTGCTTGAACACGTGTCGGATTTAAACGCAGTGCTCAGAGAGATTGACCGGGTACTTGTACCTGGGGGGGCGTTTATAAGCCTATTTCCATCAAAAGAAGTCATGAGAGAGGGTCATTGCGGAATCCCGTTTGTCCATTGGTTCGCCAGGACGAGTCGGGTGCGATACCACTATATGTTGCTCCTTCGAAGCCTCGGTTTCGGGTATTTTACTGGCAACAAAACAAGATCCCAATGGGTGCTCGACACGCTGGATTGGTTGGACAAGTATACGGTCTACCGACCATACGGCGAGATACAGCAGATCTTTTCCAATTATTTTCCGACAGTACAGCGCATAGAGGATGAGTACCTTGCCTATCGGCTCAGGAACAATAACTTGGCCAATCTTGCCATATTGATTAGGCATCCGATGCTCCATCATGTGGCGAGATGGCTTTATACGAAGCTTGGCGGACTCGTCTTATCGGCAAAAAGCCGGCAGGAGCCTGATTCGGCTGGTATTCCCGACAGGAACAGGCGAACCCCTTTTTCGTTATGACAACTTTCGGATCATTTGACAACTGGGGGACGAGCGCACTAATCGGAGGAGCAGTAGCTCTCGGGCTTGGCCTAGGCCTACTCACCCTATTAGCTCGACGGTATATTGCCTTCCGCCTGTTTATGAGTGGGGACCCGGGAGATGACCGTCCGATTGGTGAGTTGCCTGACATTCAAAGAATGGTGACGGTCTGTACAGGGATATTACACGATTACGGGTTTTCGCTGGAAAGCCACCACATGGTGCTGGATTTTGGATGCGGTACCGGACGACATACCTATGAATTCCGTGACCAGGGGTTTTGCGCATTCGGCTTTGACATGAAGAATTATGTCAAACTGAGGGCTGAAGGCGACATTCGCTTCTTCATGTTTCCGGAGTCGGGTGACCCCCCGGTGATTCCCAGCCCCGACAACAGATTTGACTTTCTCTTTTCCATGTCCGTGCTGGAGCATACATTGGATTATGACTCCGCGTTCCGAGAGATGCGCCGAGTGCTGAAACCGGGGGGCGTCGGCCTGCATGTGTTCCCCTCCCGTCTGCGCCCCATCGAGCCGCACATGTATGTGCCGTTCGGAGGTTGTTTCCAAAGTTACCCGTACTTTCTTTTCTGGGCTGCAATGGGGGTGCGAAGCGAAATCCAGGCGGGCAGATCCTGGAAGGAAGTGGCGAGGATGAACCTGGACTATGCTCGGCGGCGGGTCAATTACCTCAGCAAACGGCAGATTCTTCAGTTCGCTCATCGCCATTTCAGATCTGCGATGTTCGGGGAGGGAAGTTTTATCAAGCATACAAGGCAAGCCTCGAAAGTGTCCCGAGTAGTTTATCCGGCGATTCAGACGTTTCCTTTCTTGACGCAGCTGTACAGGACTTTCCACACCAGAGTGCTCTTCTTTCAAAAACAAGTTGCAGCCAGTGGTCTTGAATCGGAAGGTAAAGAGATCGAATCTCGCCGAGAAGCCGAGTGCGCATACTCGCCTGACACGAACGATCATGCGCCGGCCCAATCTGGCAGGAGCAATATGCGTCACGTCTTGGAAAGTTAACGTGTTCAGCTGGAAGGCTGGCGCCGTACAGTCGGTGAACCGCCAAATTCTGAATGCCACACTGATCATCGGAAGTCTGACGTTCTTCGTTCACGTCGGCACCTCGGCCAAAGAACTGCTGGTTGCATACCGCTTCGGCATCGCAGACGACCTGGACGCCTTTCTCATCGCAGTTCTGTTGCCCACCTTAGCCGTCACAGTATTGGCCGGGTCTTTCTCTTCAGCCGTCATTCCAGTGTATTTGGAGGTGGAAAAACGTAAGGGTGTGGAGGCCGCGTATGGACTTTATACGAATGTTTTGGCCGCCGCGATTGGAGTTTACCTGACGGCAACCGTGCTGCTGGCGCTGATCGCGGCTCCCGTGCTTACCCTGCTCGATTTCAGCTTCACCCCAGGCAAGTTGTTCTTGACCCGTTCGTTATTCTATATGACGTTGCCGTTACTTGTGATCAAAGGCATCGCCATACTTTGGGCGTCGATCTTGAATGCTGCCAATCGGTTCATATTGGCCGCCATCATTCCAGCGATTACGCCGGCGATAACGATCGTGGCGCTCCTTGAGGTAGGCACGTCTTGGGGAATTTATGCGTTAGCGTTTGGAACTGTCGTGGGAGCGTTGCTGGAAGCAGCTGTTCTGGCCAGTCATTTACGGCGCACAGGTATCCCGTTATGGCCGCGTTGGAATGGCTGGACGCCAGCACTGGCTCAGGTCCTGCGACAGTACCGCTCCTTGGTGGTAGGAGCGGCCTTGATGAGCAGCACCACGTTCGTAGATCAGGCAATGGCCGCGATGCTGGGGCCGGGAAGTGTTGCTGCCTTGAGCTATGGCGGCAAGGTATTGTCGTTTATGGTGGTCGTAGGTGCAACAGCACTCGGTACGGCTGTGCTGCCGCATTTCTCAAAGATGGTGGCGGCCGGGGATTGGAGCGGACTACGTCATACCGTCCAGACATATGTCAGACTCATCTTGTGGATCACCATTCCTGTAACTTGTGTCACCGTAGCGCTCTCCGAACCTCTCGCGCAGGTGCTCTTTCAGCGGGGCGCTTTCACGTTTGACGACACGCAAACAGTGAGCAGAGTACAGGCCCTGCTACTGTTACAGTTGCCGTTCTATGTCATCGGAATTCTCATCGTCCGGCTGATATCCTCTTTGAAGGCGAACTCCATTCTGATGTGGGGTTGCGTGATGAATTTCGTCCTCAATGTAGTGTTGAATTATGTCTTGATGCAGTGGCTCCAGGTAGCCGGTATCGCCCTGTCCACGGCCATTGTAATCATGGTGTCCTCAGGGTACCTAGGCCTCATGCTAATGCGCCTACTCAAAGCCCGTGAGACCGCACAGGTCGACGTGACGGAATCCCGCGACTTCATGAGTCAGCCGGTCACACATCATCAGCATTCCGGATAAAGAACGTATCGCTGGCGTGCCGGATCCCCGTAGCTATGCGTCAACCGAGGCGCTGCCCTGAAAATCCAAGTATCTGTGGAGGAGTTGCCTGCTTCCATGAGGATCATGTTCCTGATTCGTTCGCTGGATTGGTATGGCGGGGCTCAGCGGCAGCTTGTCAACTTAGCACGTGGCCTCTCACGGACGCGCCACGACGTGGTCGTGGTGACCTATTATCCGGACGTCCTGCTCGAACGCGAACTGAAAGAGGCCGGGGTAGAGGTGCGCAGTCTGGAGAAACGGAGTCGCTGGGACCTCCTGCGGCCGATCGTGACCTTTGTGCGTCTGGTGCGGGAGTGTGAGCCGACTGTGCTGCATGGCTATCTCAGCACGGCCAACATTCTGGCGGTATTGGTCAAGGCATACAACCCGCGGCTTAAGGTGGTCTGGGGTTTGCGCGCCTCAAATATGCACTGGGAAGAGTATGACTGGCTCCATAAATTGTCCTTTGTCAGTGAACGAATTCTGTCACGATTTGCCGACCTGCTCATCGTCAATTCCTATGCCGGTCGGAGCCACTATGGGTCCTCCGGTTTTCCCCTCGACAAGATGATCGTCATTCACAATGGGATCGACACCAACCGCTTTCGGCCCGACAAGGAGGCCGGCAGGGCGATGCGAAACCGGTGGGGCATAAGTGAAAACGAACGGGTGGTGTGTCTGGTGGGGCGTTTAGATCCCATGAAAGACCATGCCACGTTCTTCAGGGCCGCCGCTTTATTATCGCAACATCGCTCCGATGTCCGGTTCATTTGCGTGGGCAAGGGTACAAGAGATTACGAGAACGAGCTTCGCGCTCGCGCCGAGCGAGAGGGTGTCTCGGATCTCATCATGTGGGCGGGGTGTTTCTATGACATGAGACCGGTGTATAACGCGTGCGATGTCGTCGTTTCGTCGTCGATGTGGGGAGAGGGATTCTCCAATGTGCTTGCCGAGGCGATCGCCTGTGGCATTCCCTGCGTCGCCACGGATGTCGGCGATAACGCGTTGCTCTTCTCCGAGACGGTAGGTAGGCTGGTACCGCCCATGGATCCCGCTTCATTGGCCGAGGCCATCCAGGCTGTGCTCAATTCGGATCGAGCGCATCAACCAGGGACTCTGCATGAGCAGCTGGTTCGGTCCTTTGGCTGTGAGCAGCTGGTTCGGGCGACGGAGGAGCATTTGGCTCGACTAGCATGTCGCTGATGCATGGAACCTTCATCCTTGTGGCGGTTGCGGGCTGTGCGTATTTTCTCTTCTGTCTGCGACAGTTCGACTTTTTCTCCGTAGCGTTCTTCTCCGCCTGCGCGTACTTTTTACCGGGGTTCTTTGGTTATACGATCGCTCCCGTCAGCGTGGGCGTGGCGGCGCCAGTCGATCTAGAAGACCAGACTTACTTGGTCATGATCGCCGTGTTGATCGCCATTGGGGCGGGGGCGCTTCTGTCGGATCATGCAGGCCGAAGCCATGTCACCGGTCGGAGCCTTCGGGGATCCGCCGTGGCAGCCGTGTGCGCCACCTTGCTTGCCGTGATTGGGTATGTCTTGATCTGGGCCACGGTTGGCGAGGCACTGTTTAATGACGATAAGCTCGCTATGATGGAGAGTCTCAACCGCTGGCATGTACTCGGCGCCACGGCCGCTCCGCTTGGGGCCGTGCTAGCGTATGCGAGCAGGCGGTGGTTGTTATTGACTGTCTGCATGGCCTTGCTCTTGTTCGATATGTACATCGGTTTTCGTGTGTCCTTCGCGATCGCTCTTATCGCCATCTTCACCTTACATCTGTCCCGTCACGGGCAGCAAAGACTCCTCATACGGAACTGGCGGATCGGGTGTGTGGGGATGGGATTTGTGTTCCTGCTTTTTGTGTACAAACAAATCTATGTGGCCGTCAAACTAGGATTATGGGACGTTATTTTCGAACGACTGACGGACACGGATCTCTACGCTTCCGCGATCTTGATGTCGGAGCCATTTAATACTCAGGCGATCTTGAATGAAGTGATCGCGCAGGACTTTCGTGTGGGCATGGAGCACTTCCAGGATGTATTGCTTCAGTTTCTGCTGTTCTCCCCGGAACTCGGCCGCACGCCGCTCTCGTTTAATGATTTTTTTCAATCCACATTCTTTGCCAGCGATCTCGAATACGGCATGGCAAATAACATATGGGCCGAGATGGTCAGCAGCGGAGGGTGGTTCCTTTTGGGTCTTTTCCTGGTGGTTTTTGTGTCCATGTTGATGGTGGGATCCTATTGGATACGATCCCAGGATGCGACTCTCGCGGCCGGAACGGCGGTGGTGTTTAGTTACTGGGCATTCTACATTCATAGGAATGATCTCCTGTATCAAGTTAACCTCGAAAAGAGGACCATTCTTGTGTGGATTGCATGCCTGGTGCTGTCGCGCTTCCTTGCACATGGCACATGTCCGCCCGTGAGAATCTCATCGTAGGGCTTCAGGGAAGGGCAGCGTGGCATCCGAAATCAGAAAGATTATGCACTTGATCACCACCTCCGAAATTGGCGGTGCGGAAATCCAACTGGAGCGGCTACTTGCCCATATGGATCACCCATCGTTGCGACACTGCGTCGTATCCATGGCCAGACCCGGAGTAATAGCTGAGAAAATCCGGTCCCGTGGAATCCAAGTGTACAGTCTTAACATTAATCGTGGAGCGTTGAGTGTTTCTAGTGTATCGGGGCTACTGAAGCTCGTTGGTTTGGTTCGCAGCGAAAGGCCAGCGATTATTCAATCATGGATGTATCACGCGAGCCTACTAGGTGTCTTGGTGGGGAAGCTCATGGGCATCTCTTTGGTGTTTTGGAATATACGCTGCGCAGAAATGGATATGGCACACTATCCCAAACTTACCAAATTAGTGATACAAACGCTGCGTCATATGTCTCGACTTCCACAGCTCGTTATTGTGAATTCAGAAGCAGGGCGCCTGGCGCATATACGAAAAGGTTTTTCTCCGGAGATATTCCAGGTCATTCCAAATGGGTTCGAGCTTGACCGCTTTCGTCCGGATGATTCTGCTCGAGAATGGTTTCTTCAGGAGTTCGGCGTGGCACGAGATGCTGTCATCGTAGGTCTTGTCGCTCGCTATGATCCTATGAAGGACCACAAGATGTTCCTTGCTGCAATCAGTCAGGTTCATGCTGTGCACCCAATGGCAGTTTTTGTACTGTGTGGGAAGGATGTGGATGAGGGCAATTCCGTTCTGAGTAACCTCATTCAGTCCAGCGTCCGCCGGGGGCGGCGGGGTGGGGTTCCATGCGTCGTCACGGATGTTGGGGATTCAGGTTTGATTGTCGGATCTACAGGAAGAGTCGTTCCTGCTGGGGAGGCTGATGTCTTTGCGCAGGCATTAAGCGAGTTAATAGCCTGTGGTCGCATGGCCAGAAAGCACCTAGGCGAGCAAGCCAGAACTCGGATTGCAGAACTATTCGACATAAATCGTGTTGCAGATCGGTATAGGGAAATTTATCTCGCATGTCACTGACCAAGCTTTGTCCGAAAATGCGATGTAAGTACCAGCGATTGTTTATGCGTCACATAACCTGAACGCATTTCGGTTGCACTCGATCGCCAATACATTGGTTGTGTGTCACATGGGGGGGAGGGCGCATGCGCATTTTGATTACCGGAGGCGCAGGGTTCATCGGATCGCATCTTGCGGAACGCTACCTGAACCGCGGGGAAGAGGTATTCATAATTGATGATCTGTCGACCGGGTCTCTCGAAAATCTTCTTCATCTTCAGGGCAATCCCGAGATTGCGAAGCGTCTCTTTATTACCATTGATACTGTGTTGAATACAGACGCCCTAGCCGAGTTGATCGGAATATGCGATTTGGTGGTGCATCTTGCTGCGGCAGTTGGAGTGCAGTATGTGCTGGACAATCCCCTTTCCTCAATCCTGACGAACGTTCAGGGAACCGAGAAAGTGCTCGAACTCTGTGCCAAGTTCCGCAAGAAAGTTCTCATTGCATCCACATCGGAAGTTTATGGGAAGCATACACATGCACCGCTGATCGAGAGCGATGACTGTGTCTATGGTCCCTCCTCGAAGTCGCGATGGAGCTATGCTGCTTCCAAATTGATCGATGAGTTTACGGCCCTGGCCTATCATAGGAGCCGTCATCTGCCGGTCTGTATTGTTCGATTCTTCAATACTGTGGGTCCGCGCCAAACCGGGCGGTATGGGATGGTAATCCCCCGATTTGTGGAGCAGGCTCTTAACAATCGCTCCATCACCGTCTATGGAACGGGAAGGCAAACCAGGACTTTCACTCACGTGCGCGACTCCTGCGAGGCGGTAATGCGTCTGCTGGATTCCCCTGATGCGGTGGGGGAAGTTGTCAACGTGGGGGGAACTGAAGAAATATCTATGCTCGAACTAGCGCATCGCATTAGAAAAAAAGTGGGCTGCAATGCACAACCTCAACTTGTCCCTTATGATCAGGTCTTCCCCCATTATTTTGAGGATATGCACCGGCGCGTGCCGTCAACTGCTAAGTTGCGGGCGCTCACAGACTTTTCCCCATGTACCGGACTAGACGAGATTTTAGAGGATGTTATAAGTCATTACCGTGCAAGTAATCACGCTACGCCGTGCCTTATTGCAAGAGCAGATTCCAAACATGCCACAACCGCTCCGTTTGGCGACGAGATTGAAACCACCTATTTAACGCGACCTCTGAACAGTGAGCAAATGCTCTGATGTTTCAGGAATAACAGGGGCCTAATTTAATTGTTCCTGGAGTAAGGCCTGATCTGACCGGAAACTGCCTAAGCCCCATAAGAGTCTGGTTACCGCACCGGGTTGCGGCCGGATGATAAACCGCACATTTTAGCTTGGCGGCGTGGGGAGGGTGAGGCGTTGTCTCGTCATGACTAATCGCATTTCGCAGAAGAGACCGATCCGAGTAATCCGCATTATAGATCGCCTTAATATTGGTGGACCCTCGAAACATGTGGTGTGGCTAACGGCCGCGCTTAATCATGACGATTTTGAGACAATACTTGTCACCGGACAGGTTACACCTGACGAAGGGGACATGCGCTACTTTGCTGATGCGGCGGGTGTCACGCCGGTAGTGATTCCTCAACTTAGCCGTACAGTAACTTTCAGTGATTTCCTCGTAATTTTTCAGCTTGTCCGCCTTTTCATTCAACTGCGTCCGCACATAATTCACACCCATAAAGCCAAAGCTGGTGCCACAGGCCGGATTGCGGCATGGATCTATCGATGGATGACACCTTCATGTATATGGTTACAACCTCGCTCTTGCCATGTTGTTCACACATTTCATGGCCATATCTTCCATGCGTATTTCTCAGCAGCCAGGACGCGGTTCGTTTTGATGCTGGAGCGAATCTTGTCCTATGTCGCTACGGATAAGATCATCGCTCTAAGCTGGAGACAATACGATGAATTGGTTTTCCGGTATCGGATCGGATTGCCGTCGCAGTTTCGCGTCATTCCTTTAGGGCTAGACCTAAAGGAGGTTCCCGGAGGAGGACTTCGCGGAGAGTTCGGAATCCAATCAGAGGTGCCCTTGATCGGATTTGTTGGGCGCCTGTGTGAAATTAAGAATCTGGGCATGCTTATAGAGGCAGTCCACCGCCTTATTAACAGCGGAGTTCATGCCAAATTCATACTTATTGGGGACGGTCCATTAGGCCGAAAGCTTAAAGCTCAAGTTGAACAGCTTGGCCTAGCCGAATACGTATTCTTCACTGGCTTTAGAAAGAACACAGCGTCACTTTACATGGACCTCGATGTTGTCGTCCTAAGCTCCCTTAATGAAGGAACGCCCCTAACATTAATTGAAGCGATGGCCGCGAGTCGGGCAGTTGCGTCCACCGAAGTCGGCGGTGTGCTGGATCTGATGGGACAACGTCATTTAGCTTCTGAGCACTTCACGATTTGGGACCATGGTGTAACGGTTCGCAGTGGCGATTCGGAAGGGCTTGCACAAGGACTTATGTATTTAATTAATGGCAAGGGAGAACGGCAAGCCATGGGCGAGCGCGGTCGGATTTTTGTGCAAGAAAATTATTCAGTCAGTCGTCTGGTGAAGGATCTTGAGACGCTATATTTGGAGTTGAAGTCATGACAGGCGTTTCACCGGCGACTCTTACATACGTCGTTCTGGCCTTCGCCGGCGCCGCTCTCGGCACATTCATCATCCGGCACATGGCGCGGCGATTCGGTCTGTTCGCAAGGCCTCGCGCCGATAGATGGCATCAGCAGCCCGTCGCTCTTCACGGCGGGGTGGGCTTCTATCCTCCGTTTCTGGTGACTGCCTGCCTCCTGCTCTGGGGTGCCGCGGGGATAGGCTCGACAGCAGAGTCAGACTGGATACATTTTCTGCCCGCCTATCTGAAATTGGGTGTTGCCTTGCTCGCAGGATCCTTGCTCATGTTTGTGGTCGGATTATGGGACGATATCTGCAATCTTCGGCCTGTGACGAAACTTATTTGTCAGCTCGTGGCCGCCAGTTTATTCATTCTTGCCGGAGGCACGTTGCTCCGGACCGACAGTGAGGTGTTGAATCAGGTGGTCACTTATCTCTGGCTGGTTGGAATCACCAATGCCGTCAACATGTTGGACAATATGGACGGGCTCGCCTCAGGCGTTGTGATTCTAGGGAGCTCAACCCTTGCCGTTCTCGCCTGGGGGACGGGCGCGAGCGTGGGGGCCTCTCTCGGAGCTTCCCTCGGGGTACTGTTGGCGGCTGCTCTCGCCGGTTTCCTGGTCTTCAACTGCTCTCCCGCATCAATCTTCATGGGCGACTCGGGCAGTCTCTCGATCGGTTATCTGGTAGCGGGGTTGGCGGTACCCAGTTCGCTGAACGGGTACTTGGGCCTCTCGCTCTCCAACGGCCTTCTGGGCAATAGCAGTGCGGTTATCATTCCCGTACTCGCACTGTGCGTTCCGATTTATGATACAACCTTGGTGACAGTGACCAGGATATGGCGTGCCCAGCCCATTTCACGGGGCGGGTGTGACCACATCTCCCATCGTCTGGTCCAACTTGGACTCCCGGAATCCACAACCGTCCGCATTCTATACCTGTTATCGGGAGCCGGTTGCAGTCTGGCTTTCCTTGCGCAACGCTTCCCGCTTCAGACTTCTCCATTGCTGGTGCTGTTTTTTAGCTTCCTTATCGTCAGTGGGGTATATGTGGGTCGCGTGGAAGTGATGGGTGCTTACCCTGCCCGGTTCCGAGAATGACAGGTCACAATTGGGGCGCAATACGGCATGGGGGTAGCCTACGATCACCAATCTCGCTACGGTTTCGACGACCTTCCTATACAACTTATTCGGTTCTATCTGTTGTGCAGATGTCCAATGTCCCTGTATGGGTCCGCTGCTTGATACTCAGCGTTTTTATCACGGAACTTGCCTTTCCTTCTCATGGTGCAGCCTCCGCGAATCTCCCACTGCATCATTGGGCCTATGAGGCCATTGAGCGGTTAGTGGCCTTGGATCTGATCGATCGAGCCCTTCTCGGCCCGAAGCCCTACAGCCGCAAGCAGGTCGCACAATACGTGGCTCGTGTCATTGTGCGCATTCGAGTCGGGGAGATGAAAATCGACGGGCGCGAAGCCATCGCGGAGCCTCTGCTGGAACGATTGCGGACAGAGTTTCGTCCCGAACTTATCCGTCTCGGAATCGTTCATGCGAGGCCCGGAGATAAAACCGGCATGCTCCGTGCGGGAGCCCGCGTCACGACTGAATTCGATGCCTCCTCCATCGGTGGCGGTCAAACCGTCCGGTTTCGTGAGAATCGGGGCGGCGAATATTATGTGAATGGTGTCCAGAACCAGACCGATGCCCGGGGATGGGTGGAGTTTAGCGATTGGGCCGCGCTGATGGTGCAGCCGAAATTCATCAGCAGTCGGCACCTGCTCGGTATTGGAGCCACGAACAACAGCGACAACTTCTACTTGCGGGAGTTCAGCCTCAAATTGCTCTATGCGAATATCGCATTGGAGGTCGGGCGGGGCACGCAATGGTGGGGGCCAGGGTATCACGGATCCCTCTCTGCTCACCGACCACGCCTTTCCCATGGACATGATCAAGCTGGGGACAGAACGCCCCTTTCAATTGCCGGGTTTCCTGAGCGGTCTTGGGGACTGGAAGGTCAATGCTTTTCTTGCTCAATTGGATCGGAATCGGGATTTCTCGCGAGCCAGAGTGTTCGGGCTGCGCATCAGCTGGCTCCCGGCCCGGTGGCTAGAGTTCGGATTGAACCGGCTGACGCAGTTCGGTGGACGCGGGCGGGACCAATCGTTCCCGGAAACGGTCGTCGATAGCTATATCCATCCCTCCAATCAGAGCGCGGACAAAGACGTCAACGAACAGGCGAGCGCCGATTTTCGGATCCGTATTCCTACTGTGCCGTATCTAATTCCATTTCCTGCAGGGCTTCAGCTTTATGGGGAAATCGGCACGGAGGATAAATGGTCGCAGCTTCCTCTGCCAAGTCGGACAGCTCTATTGGGAGGCGTTTATATCCCGCAGCTGTTTGAGGGAGACACCATGGATCTGCGCATCGAATATGCGAACACAGACTTCGGGCGTCAGCGGCATCCGGAATTGGCAGGGGTCTGGTACAACAACGGGACCTACACGAGTGGGATGCGCTATCGTGGGTTTCCTCTCGGCCACCATATGGGAACTGACGGTATCGACTTTTTTGTCCGTTCCACCAGGTATCTGACCGATACGGTGCAACTCGGCACCAATTTTAATGTTCAAGAACGGGATCGCGGGCAGCCAGTCCACGAAAGGAAACGGGAAGCGGCTGTTGATCTGACGTGGTGGTACTCCAAGGATGTGCAGTTGATGGCAGGGTACACCTTTCAGCGCTTAAAGAATCCAGGGCAGATATCCAATCTTACGCCCTTCACGGAGACCTTTGCGCCGGGCGTCGTTGCGACAAATCATCTTTTCTGGACGGGTATGATCGTGCAGTTTTGACCATCCCGTAAGTTCCGCCGTGCCATGTGAATCGGAGCGAAGGCCCGCAGCCTCCTGTATTGACGAGCAGAAGCTTATTCGCTAGTGTGACTCCCTCATACGGTGGAATTCCTTTTTAGGTATTTATAGAACTATGTCGGCCTCACTTGCCACTCGAGTGGTTGCTTGGACCATATGCGGTACGATGATTCTGCCGCCGACTCTCCTTGCTCAAGCGCTCCCGATACCTGCTCCTGGAGGGAGCTCTTCTTCAGGATCCGCATCCGGTGCTGCTCCTTCGCCGATGATTCCTTTCGGTTCCGGCGGATTGGGTATGTATGGATTACAGTCCGTGCCAGGACAGCCAATAGTGACCAATCCCAATGCCTTACAATCGCTTACTCCTACGCAAACGCCCTGTCCGTTGCGTCCTCCGTCAGACCTGGCGCCCGAATCCACGATTCCAAACCTCAACGACTATTGGCCTCTGGAGCCTCGGACTTTGTTGCCCGGTTCCGTCGAACAACGACTGCGACAAGAACAGGAGCAGCTCGATCGCAAGCAAGAGACCATCCGCGTCGACAAAGAGCGCCGCGAAATCGAGTATCGGTCTCAGCTGGAGCGAGAAAAACAAGCGCTGGCCCGACGGCCGGGCATGATGGGTTCCGGTTCTCCTCCGATCGTCCCAGGGCAGCAGCCGCTCACGCCGGATCAGCGAACGCCGGCCCCCTTAGGGCCTGAAAAGAAACCCTTCACCGGCGAGTTGTTGCGACAGCAGGACTTTAATGTCGAGGAGGCCTTCGCACAGTTTTCCATTCTTCAGGGTGTCCGGAGCCGTCTGAAGCAATTCGGGTACGAGTTCTTTGATGCGAATGCTAGTACCTTCTCTGCGGTCCAGGATGTCCCCGTCGGCCCTGATTACGTCGTGGGACCACAGGATTCGTTGGGAATCCATATCTGGAATGTGCCGGATCAAAATTTCAACCGGAGCTATATTGCGCCAGTCGAGCGGGACGGCATGCTGGTGTTACCTCAGGTGGGCGCTATTCCGATCGGCGGGCAGACCTTTGCTCAGGCTGAAAAGACCATTCGCGCCAGGTTGAGCGGCTTGCTGAAACGGTTTGAGCTGCATGTGTCCATGGCACGCATTCGCACAATGAAGGTGTACGTCGTGGGGGAGGTCGTGCGGCCAGGTGCCTATGAGTTGAGCGCCTTGGCTACGGCGTCCAATGCCTTGTATGCCGCCTGCGGGCCTGCGCGTTCGGGATCCCTGCGCCAGGTGAAAATCATGCGCGAGGGAAAGCCGATTGCCGAATTCGATCTCTATGACTTTCTTATGCAGGGTGACCGACGTGGTGACCACCGACTGCAAAGTGGCGATGTGGTCATGGTGCCTCCGCTGGGCTCGGTGGTTGCGATCAGCGGATCGGTCAGACGCCCCGCGATTTATGAAACCAAGCCCGGGACGCGGCTGACCGATTTGCTCACACTGGCCGGTGGTCTTACACCATTGTCTGACAGGCAACGATGTCACATGTTCCGTCTCGATCCCAATGTCGAGGGCCGACAGCTCATCGATGTCGACCTCGTGCTCGCCATGAGATCACTCGGAGACGAAAAAAGCCGGATTGGCGTGGCAGGCGGCGATCCTATTCTTTTGGATGGCGATTACGTCCGCATCGGAACCCTACCGACCCAGGCAGTGAATGTCGTCAGTCTTGTAGGAGCCGTGAAAACGCCGGGCCCCTATGAATTTAGGCCAGGCATGCATGTCCGCGATCTGTTGACTAAGGACAAGATGACGATCGACGCCCATCAGGATCGGGCCGAAATCGTGCGGACCGATCCGGTTACATATGAAACAAGGGTTGTCGCCTTTAGTCCGAAAGCGCTTTTCGAGGGAAGCCAGGAAGATAATTACGAACTGGCCCGACTCGATCAAGTTGTGGTGTCCAGTCAGGTGCGTCCCCCGAACCTTATCCTGATCGAAGGGGAAGTGAAGCGTCCCGGGTACTTCACCATTGAGACGGGAGAGCGGCTGAGCTCCGTCTTGCAGCGGGCGGGCGGCTTCACTCCGAATTCATTCCCCACCGGCATCGTGCTGAGCCGTGAGTCGGTCAAGATCAGGCAGCAGGGCGAACTGGAGCGATACATCGCGTCGGAACGTCAGCGGTTGACGGCGCAATCTGCGGGTGTAGCGGCGGGCGCAGCAGGCTTGAGCGGCGCGGCGGCGCTATCCACTGGGGGGGCCATCGCCGAGCAACAGGTTCTCATGCTGCGTCTTCAGCAACTTGAGGCCATCACATCGCGGGTGGAATTGGGACGCGTGGTAGTCAAGTTGGACTCGATCGAGAAGCTGGAAGGCACCGAGGATAATATTATCCTTGAAGCACGCGATGTTATCCGGATCCCCACACCACCGCAAACGGTGAGTATCATCGGGTCGGTCCGGAATCCAAGCACCGTGGTCCATCGTCCCAACCTCGACTTCGAAGACTATCTTCGCCAGGCGGGCGGCATGACTGAGGATGCAAATAAGCGAGAGTCCTACATCATGCGAGCCAATGGAACCACAGAGGCGACGTATCTGTCTGTGAAGGATGTCCGTCCCGGCGATACGATAGTGATCCCGCAGAAGATCGAGGCTCATACCCCGCAACTCGCGCTGTGGCAATCGGTCGCTACTATCATCGGCAGTATGGCGCTGACCGCAGCCGGCATCGCGGTGATTGGCAGGTAGAACGTTTCCAGGGTGCCGAGGAGAGATACGGCGTAATTACATGGATTGGCCACCCGAGACTCCTCACGCAGTCATGGATCCGCCCCGGCCAAGCATCGTGGAGCGTCGCCAGGACGAGAAAGTCAGTCTGTTCGATTACTGGGACGTAATTGTCACGCACCAGAGGTTGATCGGGATTCTGTGTGGCGGTGCCATCCTGATGACGATGATCGTCAGCTTACTATTGCCGAAGATCTATGAGTCGACGGCCGTCGTGCTCCCTCAATCTGAATCGAAGGAGACGGGAGGATTGGCTACGCTGCTCGCTGCCTCGGGTGCCGCCGGTATGGCCCAAAATCTAGGCATGAACGTCCCCGGTTTTCCAACCTCGCCCACGGACACGTTTGTGTCGATCCTGAAGTCGCGCGTCATGGCCGACGATGCGATCGCGAAGTTTGATTTGATGGACCGCTATGGGAAGAAGACCATGGTCGAGACACGTGAGAAGCTCGCTGACCGCGTGCGGATCACCGTCACCAAGGAAAAAGTCGTCAAAGTAGTGGTGGAGGATGAGGATCCTACAGACCGCGGCAGACATGGCCAATTTTTATATGTCGAATCTTGACCGGTTGAACCGGATTGTGAATGTCAGCAAGGCTGGGCAAAACCGCGCGTTCATCGAGCGCCGGTTGGTCGAGACGGAAGAGACGATGGCCAAGGCTGAGGAGGCGCTGCGCGACTTTCAGAAGAAAAATAAGACCGTTGCAGTTGAGGCCCAATCTAAAGTGATGATTGAGGCGGCTGCCATGATCCAGGCCCAGATCACGGCGCAAGAGGTGCAGTCGCAAGTGATGGGCACGTATCTCTCGACCGACAATCCGGACCTCGCCCGCATCCATTCCAGCATTGAGGAATTGAAGAAACAGCTCACTTTGATGGAGTCCGGAAAGAATGGCAAGGGCATGTTGCCGGGACAGGAACGGCTGCATCCAGCGATGATTTCGGTTCCCGAGCTCGCGTTGCAGTACGCGCGCCTTTTCCGGCAAGTCAAGGTACAGGAGACGCTCTTTACCCTCCTGACCTCCCAGCATGAGCAGGCGAAGATTGCCGAAGCCCGCGATACCCCCACCGTGCAGGTGTTGGATCCGGCGGTGCCGGCCGACAAGCGAAGTCGGCCGCGTCTTTTGCTGAATCTGGCTGTCGCCGGGGTGTTGTCGCTTATTGGGGGAATATTCGCAGCCTTCTTTCTCGATTACCGTGCTCGGGTCCGTCAACTTCCGACCGCAAGCTAGAAATTGACGATATTTCAATGGCAATGGTAGAATCCGGCCCGTGCGCCTGCTAAGGGCCGGCCGTCTCGGTCGTGAACCACTTTCACAATTATCGAATAGGAGCGCGGGATGGCTGTTCCAGTCTCCCAAATGTATACAGTGACCAAGTATGTCTTGACCCAGAAGCTTAGAGGGGTCAAGCGATACCCGCTCGTGCTGATGCTCGAGCCACTGTTCCGCTGCAACCTCGCCTGTGCGGGATGCGGCAAGATTCAATATCCGGATCATGTCCTGGATAAGCGGTTGACGCCCGCCCAATGTTGGGCGGCGGCGGACGAATGCGGGGCTCCCATCATCAGTATTCCCGGGGGGGAGCCACTGATCCATCCGGAGATGGCGGAAATCGTGCGTGGACTGGTCGCTCGCCAGAAATATGTGTATCTCTGCACGAATGCGATCCTGATGGAGCGCAAACTCGACGAGTATCCGCCGTCGAAGTTCCTCACCTTCAGCGTGCACATGGACGGACTGCGGGACGAACATGACCTGGCGGTCTGTCGGGACGGGGTCTACGATGTTGCGGTGAAGGCGATCAAGGCCGCGTTGAAGCGAGGCCACCGGGTCACCACCAACACTACTCTGTTCGATGACGCCAATCCCGAGCGGGTGCGGAAGTTTTTTGACGAGATGATGGAACTCGGTGTCGAGGGAATGATGATCTCGCCCGGCTACAGCTATCAGAAAGCACCGGACCAACAGCATTTCCTGAAACGCAATCGGACGACGGAGCTGTTTTCGAAGATTTTGGGCAATCGGAAACGTGGGTGGCAATTCAATCAGTCGCCGTTGTTTCTGGAGTTCCTCAAGGGCACGCGTGACTATCAGTGCACGCCATGGGGGAACCCGACCTACAACGTTTTTGGCTGGCAACGCCCCTGTTATTTGCTGCAAGAAGGATATGCCTCCAGTTTTCGAGAGCTGATGGAAAAGACTGAGTGGGATTCCTACGGGACGGGGCGGAATGAAAAATGCGCTGATTGCATGGTGCATTGCGGATATGAAGCCTCGGCTGTGGAGGACACGTTCGGGTCCTTGTCCGGCTTTGCAAAAACCGTGAAGATCACACTCATGCCGACGGCGCGTTAAGCGCCGCAGGTTTCCCGCGGCGAGGGGCGGTCCGGTGGCCGAGCCGTCCGGTCCTCCCTCGCATCACCTTCATGCTGCGAGAAATGACCATGACTGATGCCAAATACCATGCCCCGGAAACCGGGAGCCTTCAGGGCCGTGTGTTTCACCCGGCCTCTCCCGCAGAATTGAGCGAGTCCATAGAGCTTGCGTTTGACTATCGCGGGGACATTACGGTCGAACTGAAATCCGGCAGTCACGTGACCGGATATCTGTTCAACCGGACGGCCACGGGCGAGCAGCCTACGATTGAACTCTTCCCTGCCACCGGTAGCGGCACTATGACGATTCCCTATTCGGAGATCGCGACGATTGCGTTTTCGGGAGAAGATACAGCTACGGGAAAGTCCTGGGAGACGTGGGTCGCCAAGAAGGACTCCGAGCGACAGCGAGAGGTGGAACGGGTGGAGGCAGATGCCAAGGCTCGAGGGCATTTGTAGGTACTCTCGTCAGTTTTCGCGCCGTCCGTTCTATAAAAACACTCCTGCTGCCATCCTCTCCTGCTCGATCATTTCGTCCCGCCAAGGCTTGCAAATTTAGCGCGTCTTTCAATCAGTCTCCCCTCCGTTCGACTTGATCCATTTGTTGACAAAGAGGGGGGGCTATGCTAGAAGGATCGGCCTCAAATTTGGGTCAGGCCCGGCACGATGAAGCCTCTCCTAGCATGGTCTTGAGCAGGTTTTCCGGTGAGGCTGAAAATTCAATCGGACGCGGGTCATACGTATGCGGCGGCGGATAGTGAGTAGTAAGAAAACCGCTCGACGCATCGTGGGTTTTTTGGGTCTGATCTGGCTGCTGTGCGCGCCGGCTGTGTCATTCGCGAGCCATGCCGCCGACCATCGTTTCACTGTCGAAGGTTTTGTCTGTGGTCGGGACGGTCAGCCAAGCACCAAGACCGAAGTGCTCGTTAAGGATACGCGGGTGACGGTCGGCCAGACGGTGACGACCGACGACGACGGGTACTACAAAGTTACCCTTCATCTGCATAACGACAATGTGGGCGATCCGCTGTTGGTTGAAGCCGGCGGAGAGCAACAGAATTTCAAAATCCAGTTCGATCCGAATGATCTGGAGACGGAGCGGAAGCTTCGAGTCGATTTCGGAAGCGGGTGTGCGCGCGATCTCAGTCCTCCGCAGTGGTTGTTCTACGGGCTGGGTGTGGCGGCTGTTGCTATTGTGGGATGGATTGGGCTAAAGATCTCCCGCAAGCGGATGCGTGAAGAGCAACGGCGAAGGAAGGGGCAGGGGAAGCGGCAGAAATAGGGCACGGTCCGTGGGGTATTGTTCCTCGCCGGATCGGACATGCTGACGTAGGCGGGGAAAGTCGAAACGTGACCTCGTTGCATTCTGAGACTTGACGCTTTTGCTGTGGCGGTTTATGACGCCCCGGGGAAGCGTCCTTTTTTTTCTGTCGATGGTAATAGGTGTCGGCGCGTGAGCAGGCGTTGGCATGAAGAAAGGAGCGAGAACGTATTTATGAAACAGGTAGGTATGAATAGATTGGCGCTGGCGATCGGCATTTTTGGGTTTGGGCTGGCTGTGGTTGGTTGCGGAGGTGAGGCGGGGGAAGGCCCCATTGTTCCCCCACCGCCGGCTCCGGCTGAATATGCCGATAAACACATGCCTGCCGGATGGTGGGCGGATCCAAAAATCATCGAAGAGGGTCGTGAGCTCTACATCGGCGGCAAGAATCCGGATGTGAATTGCGCGAGCTGCCATGGCAAGGATGGCAAACCCGTCAAGGCCGGCGCGCGAGACTTTCGTAACGGCGATCGCATGAAGCTCTATTCGGATTCCGTCTGGTTCTGGCGTATTTCCGAGGGAGTGCCCAACACCAAGATGAAACCCTGGAAGAGCAAGTTATCCGAAGAGGACCGCTGGAAGATCATGGCGTTTGAGCGGACGTTTGGATTGTCCGGAAAAGGATGGGACACCGAGAAGAAGGATTGGGTTCCTTCTGATCAGGTGAAGTCGGCCGCGGTGCCAGGTGGCGTGCAAACCGCGCAGGTTGAGGCGAGCAAGTAAGGCACACGTACCGGCGAAGATGAGGAGGAGCGGCGAGACATCATGAAAATCTGGCAGCGCTGTTTGTTGGTTATGTTCGCGCTAGTGGCGATATTGGGGGGCGTCGCGTATGCGCAGGCTCCCAGTGCGCCCCCCGTTGAGTTTCCCTACACCGGGAACCGCACGGCGGTATGGATCGTCGCTCAGCTTCACATTCTCTTCGCAGGGTTTATCCTTGGCGCCCCGATTTTCGTGGTGATTTCTGAGTGGTTGGGGTATCGGAAGCAGGACCCGCGGTATGACCGATTGGCGAAAGAGGTGACGAAGGTCACAGTCATTCTCTACAGTATGACCGCGCTGACAGGCGGCCTGTTTATCTTCGTCTTGTTGGCAACCTACCCGCAGTTTACTACCTGGCTCATCAATCACTTCTTCCTGATATTCGCGGTGATCTATCCACTGCTCTTCATCGGGGAAACCATCGTCCTCTACATGTATTTCTATACGTGGGATGCATGGAAGGGCGAAAAGAAGGGGCGCCATATCGCATTAGGCGTGTTGTTGAATCTTATCGGGTCGATCACGCTCTTCGTGATCGACGGCCCGACCTCCTTTATGAATACCCCCGTCCGTGCAGAAGGAGTTTCGCCGGCCGAATTCCTGGCGAGTGCATCCCTCTGGGACAAGGTGTTCAATTACAGTTGGATGCCGCTCAATCTCCACCGATTGGTCGGCAACGTGACCTTCGGCGGATTCATCGCGGGGCTGATCGCGGCGTACATGTTCATGGGCTCCAAGAAGGACGAAGAGCGGGCCTATTATGATTGGATGGGTTTTGTCGGCAACATGATCGGTGTGGGGGCACTGTTGTTCCTGCCGTTTATGGGCTATTTGCTGTCCTACGAGCTCTGCGACTACGACGCCTCGATCTGTCCTTACATGATGGCGGATCAGTTGTCGATGTTCTTCGAAATGCAGGGCGCCATGGTCGGTCTGATATTCCTGGCCAGTAACTACTATATCTGGTTGAGTATGAAACGGATCGAAGGTGTCGAGCGCGTACGCATGACCGTACTAGCGCCGATCGTGATGGTTCTGTTGCCCATCGTCATGACCAAGGTCCTCACGGACTACCCGGTCCCAGATGCCACATCCTTGGCATTTTTGTTGCCCCTGCTGTTGGCGCCAGTGATCCTCGGGAGGTTCATTCCGCTCACCGTTTCGTCGAGCACGGTCATCAAGGTCGGGTTCTTAATGGTGGTGGTCGGGAATGCGATCTGGATGACGCCCCATGGGTTTGTGCCGACGGGCGCCAAGCTGGTGGCGGAACTGGAGTTGCCGTCCGATTGGAACTTCCTGGCGTTGATGCCGGCCAAGAATTCTGCGGCGTTCACCCTGATCTTCGTGACGGTCGTGAACTACGTCATCTACAACCGGGCGGTTTCGCAGGGCACCATCGTCTGGGGGAAGATCGATTTTGCTTCACAGTTCGTCCTGGTCTTCCTGGCATTCAGTGCCATTTGGACCATGGGACTCATGGGTGCCGTACGATCTTTGCTGCGGAAGTACTTCCATACCTATAATCTGCTGCCCGATTTTACCGCCGAGTCCTTCACACCGACCCTGTCCTACTCGGCCTGGTGGATTACCGGCATTACGGTGACCTTTTTTGCCGTGGTCAGCTTTGCCATCCTTGTGACATTGCGTCCCTCGGATTCGAAGGGTCACGCGCACGAGGGGAGCCCTGTGCCTGCCGGTGCCAAGTAACTGGTCACAAATCTGGAAGGGTGATAAGCGAGGGTACTCATGGGAAACGTGATTAAGAAGTCGATCGTTGGAGTCATTATCGGCGGAATTCTATTCGGGGCTACCAACGCACTGGGTTTTCCGTTCGTGTTCCAGGTGTTGTTTTTTGGCTATGCGATGCTCGGCGCCATCGTCTTTATTATTCTCGACCTTCCTCCCCTCAAGCCGCTCAGCGGGATGAAAGCCGCCGGTGCCCTCATCGTGTTCTACATTATTCTCTCGGTCGCCTACATCGCAGGCGGCGCCGTATGGCCGCAGTTCGATCCCGAAGACGAAAAGGGCAAGATCGACAAGATCTTGAAGCCCAAGCGCGAACAATACGAGGCCGGCAAAGTCGAAGTGCTATTGCAGAGAGCCAAGGCTTTGGACGAGAAGACCAAGGAACTGACCGCCCGATTGCAGGCGCTGGGTGTCGCGCAGGCTCCTGCCGACCAGAAGGCCGGTGGTGGAGCCGTGCCTACAGGGACGACCGCATCCAGCGGCGATATTGCCAAGCTGGGCGCGGAGCAATGGGAACTTCAGGAGTGCTACAACTGCCACAAGTTGAACGGTGAAGGCGGAAAGAAGCGGGGTCCTGAGCTGGATAACATCGGCAACCTTCTGACCGCGGATGAAATCGCTCAAAAAATTCTGGATCCGAAGAGTTACAAAGCCGAGGGTTTCGAGAAGGAATACGACAAGGGGAAGATGCCGGACAAGTACAAGGATCTGATGGAGCCCAGTGACGTACAGGCATTGGCGGTCTGGCTGGCTGGTTATAAGAATGCTTCGGTGAATACGCCGAAGCCGATCAAGATGAAGTGAGCATCATGCAGCCGAAACTGAAATCCAAAGTTCGTTGTTCGGACAGTGAAGTCGGAGAAGTGCGCCGGGTCGTCGTGGATCCTCTGTCGCACGAGGTGAGCCATATCGTCGTGGGAGGCCATGCGACGGGCTCGCTCGAGCGTCAAGTTCCGGTAGGGCAACTCCAGTCGGTCACCGACGACGTGGTGACGCTCCGCTGTAGTGCTACGGAGTTCTCGGCCTTGCCCGTCTTTAAGCGCGAAGATTATGTCACGACCCACGAGGTTGAAATTGCCCACCTCGAGGAGCGCATCCATGTGACTCCTGGTGAAGTGCTCGTGCCCTTTCCTGAGCTGGAACGGAGTGTGAAGCGGCGCACGTTCTTCGCGAACTTCACCCACGCCATCGGATTTCTGATTGGCCTGCCGTTGGCATTCCCCGTCCTGCGCTATCTTATGAAGCCGATGTACTCCCCGTTCGACAATCAATGGCTGAAGATCGGCAATGCCGGAAAAATCAAGCAGGATGATATCGGCGTTCAGTACAAGTACAAGCGCAGCGTGAAAGAAGCCTACATGCCGCAGCAGGAGATCGACAAGAACGTCTGGGTATTGAAAGCCTCGCCCAAGGTCCTGGAAAGCATTTATCAGGGGAAGGACATGGAGTTTCGGGACGCGACAGGGAAGCATCTCTGGACGAATAAGAAGGATGTGCCGTACATCGTCTATTCCGGCAAGTGTCCGCATCTGGGTTGTGGCTACAAGTGGCGAACGCACAAGACGCTCGGTCAGGTTTTTCTCTGTCCCTGTCATCTGAGCATTTACGATGCTTCCGGCAAGGTGCTGGATGGGCCGGCTCCGCGCGCGCTCGATCCGCTGCCCATCAAGGTGACCCCCGCCGGGGATATCACCATTATCGACATGGAATTCAAGGCGGGCACGAAGGCCCAGGTTCGGATTGTCTAAATGGAAACGACTACGCAGCCGACAAGCAGCCAGCCCTCAGCTATCGAAAAAGTCTTAGCATTCGTCGATGAACGTGTGGGGCTCAAGACCCTGCAGGCGAAGATGCTCAATGAGCCGGTCCCGGGCGGATCGCGCTGGGCCTATGTCTTCGGGTCCATCCTGCTCTTTATCTTCATCATGCAGGCGGTCACCGGTGTTCTGCTGATGTTTTACTACGTCCCGACTGCCGACCATGCCTACGCCAGCACGCAGTACATCATTCACAATGTGGATTATGGCTGGTTCTTGTTGGGGTACCACTTCTGGGGCTCGACGGCCATGGTGGTCTGTGTGTTTGCCCACATGTCCCAGGTGTTCCTATGGGGTGCCTACAAGAAACCTCGAGAACTGGTGTGGCTCGTGGGATTGGCCCTCTTCGGGATCGTGATGGGATTCGGATTTACCGGATACTTGCTTCCATGGGATCAGCGGGCCTATTGGGCCACGACGGTCGGTGTGGAAATCATGGATAAGACGCCGGTCCTCGGTGACTTCATGGCTCGTTTTCTCAAGGGCGGCGCGACGCCGGGGCAGATGACATTGAGTCGATTCTTCGTGATCCACGTGATGGTCCTGCCGGCGGCGCTGATGGGACTGGCCGGCTTGCATGTGTTCCTCTTCCGCAAGGCCGGTCCGGCGGGCCCGTTCCGCGGCAGCGAGGAGGAAATAAAGGCGAAGACCGACTATTTTTTCCCGCGTCAAATCTGGAAAGACATGGTCGGCATGGTCCTGGTGTTCCTCATTATCTGCAGCCTGGCGGTGTGGGAGCCTGTGGTGCTCCTTGAAGAGGCGGCTCCTGACCCTGGCGACTACCATCCCGAACCGGAATGGTATTTCCTCTTCCTGTTTCAGCTTTTGCGGCTCAAGGTGTTCGCAGGGGAGTTCGGGCAGTTTCTTGGCGCGATCGCGTTGCCGGGCGCGTTCATGGCGCTGCTGGCCGCCCTGCCGTTTATCGATACCAGTCCGGAGAGGAATATCTTCCGGCGACCGATCGCGTTGATCGGATGGATCGTGGTCATGGCCACCATTGTGATCTTCACCGTGGCGGCAATCATCAACCGCGAATTTTTGGATTAGGCGGAGGGCCTCGAGCACATGACTGGTCGAGAGACGATGTCGTCATTTAAGTTAGGGATCAGTATTCTGTGGCCAGCCTGCTGGACTGCGTTGCCGATCAAGATGGCCTTTGCTTTATTGTTCATGGCAATGGGATCCATCCACATCGAGAACACGCTCGGGGTGACATTCTTAATGCTGCTGCTGACTCCGGTCAGCGTCTTTGCCTATTTCGTCATTTCCGCAGCATTAGGATTCCATTTCGCCGAGGGATCCGGCCTTCCTCTCCTCTTCATTCTGTCTATTCCAATCGATATATGGGCCTTGGGCCTCGTGGCGCGCACATTCTTTTTGGAGCAGCTGCGACTGGAACCCCCGACCTCGCTTGGATTGGGTCTGTGGGTGAAATTCTCGCTGGCGGGGGCGATCTACCTTCCGCTGTTGTGGTTCCTCGTAGGCGGAGCCACTGACATTGCGCGGGCTACCGTGAAGGCAGTCCTCGATATGGAGTCGTTCAAGCATTTACCGGTCGCCGAACGGATCGGAGTCGAATTCACGGCATGGGGAAGTGTTTCCATGATCGTCCTCCTGCTGCTCACGTTCGTTGGCCTGTCGATTCTGGGAAAACTCGCACAAGCCCCTGCCAAGAGCGCCCAACCGGCCACCGGGTCGTACCAGGGTCTGATATCACGTTGGGACATGCTCCGCGTGCCGGCCGACCAGGGGTTGATGTTAACCGCATTCACCGCGACCGGTGCGGTGCTCAGTGTTTTATTCTGGTCCGTGCTTCCCGTGTCGACGCCACATCCTCAAGAATGCTGTAAGCCCCCGGAAGAGACGGTGGTTGGTCACTTTGACCCTCAGAAAGTTTTAAGTACCGGCGAAAAGACCTTGAAGGCCGCGGAGCTCAAGATCGCCGCGCTGGAACAGCAGGCTGCCGAGGAAGACAAAGACAAATCCAAAGGCAAAGACAAAGACAAAGCTGGTGTCAAGGAAGGTTCCGCCAAGCACGACGGGAAGGCTTCGCAATCAGCAGCCGGAAAACCGGCGGGAAGCGGCAAATGACATCATGGCGAATGACGAGGTACGAACAATGATGCACCAGGGTCCGATGGTCACAAATCAAGGGCATCCGCTCGTAGGGCGTGCCGCCTTACTGGCCGGATGTGTTGCGTTGCTGGGACTCGTGGGCGCGGCCGACATGGCGCTGGCGCAAGAATCCGTCGCCGCACAGGCGCCCACAGCCTATCGGGACCTCCCGCTTATCGGCAGTCGAAATCTCGTGTGGATCATTGCCCAGCTCCACCTCCTGCTTGCCGGATTCGTCTTGGGCGTTCCGATTTTTGCCTGGTTGTGCGAAATCGTCGGGTGGAAGTCGGGAGACAAGCGTTATGACAAGTTGGCAAAGGAGTTCACCAAACTGCTGACTTCCTCCTACGCGACGACCGCCCTCTTCGGCGGGATTTTGCTGTTTCTTTTAATCGGCTTCTATCCGAAGTTGATGACGTACCTAACAGATATCTTTTTCCCCTCTTTCCTCGTGTATTGCGCATTGTTCCTGGTTGAAACCGCCACACTCTACCTCTATTGGTACGGTTGGGATGCCATGTCCGAAGGCAACGGGAAGAAATTTCATATATTCCTGGGCCTCCTCCTGAATGTGTTTGCCTTCTTCATTATGATCGTGCCGAACTCGTGGGCGACCTTCCAGGCCAGTCCCGTGGTCCTCGCAGAGGGTACCGACTTTGAGCGAGCGTGGGCCGCGACGTGGAATCCAACCTGGTGGCCGGTGAACGTTCATCGATTGATCGCCAACGTCGTCCTCGGCGGATACATTTGCGGTGCCTATGCAGGCATTCGTTATCTCTCGGCGAGAAGCCAGGAAGAACGCTACCACTATGATTGGATGGGCTACGTCGGGAATTTTATCGGCGTGTTCGGTCTTCTCCCCCTTCCCTTCGCCGGCTATTGGTTGATGCGCGAAATTTACCAGTACAACCAACAGATGGGCATCACGCTCATGGGTGGATTCCTTTCCTGGTTGTTTATTCTGCAGGCCATGTTGATCGGCGTGCTGTTCCTGGGGTCGAACTACTATTTCTGGCTGGGAATTACGCATCGAATACCAGGATCCGAGGCTCAGTATCGCAAACCGATCATGGCCATGCTGATCATCCTCTTGCTTTGCCTCGCCGTCTGGATGACTCCCCACTCGCTCGTTGCCAGTTTGGCGGAGGCACAGCAAATGGGCGGCACGCACCATCCGTTGCTGGGTGTGTTCGGTGTGATGTCGGCCAAAATGACCGTCTCCAATCTCATGGTACTCGTCACGTTCATGAGCTTCATCATGTACTGGCGAGCGGGCAAGCAAGATACGGCGGGATGGGCCAAGGTCGCCAAGGCCGTCATGGGCGCCGTTCTGGCGCTGGCCGGTATTGCCGTGATCGTACTCGGTGTGTGGGGGTACTTTGTCCCCGCGATCATCCGGATCAACTATTTCTCCACGTCTCAAGTCGGCATCGTCATCTTCGTGATGCTGACGATCACGCCGCTCACTGCGCTCCTTTTGAAAAGCGCGAAGACTACGACTGAAATGGTCTGGGGGAAAATGCCTCCGCGCGCCGGCTACGCGCTGGTGTTGAATGCGATCATGGTCATTCTGCTCATGACGCTGATGGGATATGCGCGGTCTTCGTCACGGGTGCATTGGCATGTGTACGGAGTGATGCGCGATTCGTCTCAATACGCCTTCTCTCCCGCGCTGGGTTATGCGGCTGCCTTGATGGCGTTAAATACGTTCCTGTTTTGCCTGTTGGTGGCCTTCATCTTCTGGGTTGCCACCATGGGTGACAAGGCCAAGGCGGCAGCCTCCGGAACCAAAAGCCAGGCTGAGCCGGGCGCGATTCCCGCGATGGCTGGTGGTTCGCACACATTGGATGGCGCCGGGCTCGATGTCCCCGTTAGACCACGTCCGTCTGAGTAGGAAGCGATCTTTCTCTGGCCTGCTGAAAGGCGGGCAGTGATCTTTATCCTTTGTTGAGGGCTTATGAGCGAAGTTGTCAAACTGCAGCTAATCGGTCTATGCGTCGTCGGCTTCGGTACCATCATTCTTCTATTCATCAAGTCCCAGTTCATCCGAGTCATCGGCTTTGTGTCGATTGTGCTGGGATTGTTTGCCCTGGTGGCGCTGGCCGTTCCACAAATGGCTTCGCTTCCGCCCGCAGAGGAAAGTATCAACATCGCCGACATCAAAACACCGACGGACATGGCCACCATCGGGCAGAAGATTTTCTTCAGCAAGGGCCAGTGCGCGCTCTGTCATTCAATCGGGCCCAGCGAATCGGCCCGTTGCCCTGACTTGAAGGGCATCGGGGCTAAGTTGTCGCGCGAGTTCCTCTACGAGAGTTTGACGGAGCCACAAGCCTATCTCTATCTGGATTTCCGGCACGAGGGCATTCCCAAGGAATACCCGGCCAGAATGCCCTATATCAATAAGAACCCCATCGGCTTGTCTAAGAATGAAATTCTCTCGGTCATCGCATTTTTACAGCAAATGAGTGGTGAGCCTATCAGCGTGAACCCGTCGGAACTAGATCTGCCGCGTGCGACCCCGGCGCCCGTCAAGGCAGCTGATGCCGGTTCACTCGCCATCGCTCAAGCCCGATAGTTACCGTCGGAGTGGAGGAGGAAGATATGGGAGGCGTACTCGTTAGACCGATTATACTCACGGTCTTGATTTATCTCTTTTTGAAATTCATCGTCCCTATTCTGCCGCATTCCGCGCCCTTACCATCAAGTCTGATCTTTCTCTATTTGATGCTCACCACTGCGGGGATCGTGATTTTTGCGACTCTGAGTGGGGCGTCTAAGGATGCGTTTTTCGGCCCGATCTTCCGGTTCTTGACGGGTGAAAGCGGCGGGGCGCTCAGCGGGGCACGATATCTGGTGTTGGCCCTCTTCCCGTTATTGGTGGGATGGCAGACCTATGGAAGCACGGCTTCCAGTGACGCGCCTCCAGCTGAAAATCGCACGATTCACCCTGCTCCCCCCGGGGAGTACACCGGACTCTCGAATCCCGTTCCGAAGACCCCGGACAACATCATGTACGGGAAGGGCCTCTATGCCTCGCGTTGTTCACCCTGCCATGGAAATTTCGACGGTAAGGGTTTTGCCGCGCCTGGCTTCACACCTCCGCCGGCGAATTTTAAGGATCCGACCACGATTGCGATGCTTCAGGAAAGTTATCTGTTCTGGCGGATCAAACGCGGCGGCGTGGGCCTTCCCGTCGAAGGCATGCCCTGGAAGTCGGCGATGCCACGTTGGGAGCTGGAGCTGTCCGATGAGGACATCTGGAAAGTCATTATGGGCGAATACGATGGAGCCGGACAAAAGCCCCGCACGTGGGATGAGTCCGAATAATTTCTCCGACCAGGGATCGCTGAGCAACTAAGGGGAGCGTATGGCACGAGTGAGGAGCGCAGGAGCAAAATGGTGGATTGGGGCGGTCAGCCTCATGGGACTCTGTCTCACCACCGGGCAACAGCCGGCTTTTAGCCAACAGAGCGTGGCCGTTCGTGCCACTCTCGTAAAGGGAGCGCTTCCGGCCGATGACCCGACAGCAGCTGTGTGGGCAACGGCTCCGGTCGCCGAGTTTCCCATGTCCCCGCAGGTGCATTGGCCGGTTCGTATTACCGAAGTGACCGCGAAGAGCGTGAAGGTCCGGGGACTGCACGATGGAACCAACGTGGCCATTTTGCTGGAATACAGCGACCCGTCTGAAGACCCTGAGGACGCGGCGGCCGTTGAATTCATGGTAGGCGACAGTAAGGCTCACTTCGCCCATGGACAGCCTATGGCGCAGGTCCAGGGTGGTCCCGTCAACATTTGGTACTGGAAGAATAAGGATAGCAAGGGCGTGGACATGGGAGCAAAAGGTTTCGGCACCCTGAAACCCCATGCACACCAGAATGTGAAAGCCAAAGGGGTGTACCAGGGGGGAGTCTGGAAAGTCGTGTTCACTCGACCCCTGAACACCGAATCCCTGGAGGAAGACACCCAGTTTGAACTGGGTGAATTCGCCAGCATTGCGTTTGCGATTTGGGACGGAAAAAAGATGGACTCCGGCCAACCGAAAGAGAAGGGATCCGAGAAGGCGATTTCGTCATGGTGGTACTTCCGGGCTGATGCGCCGCCGGACTATTCGCCCTATCTCTACGCAGTTCTCGCGGTGGGCTTGGCTTTGGGTTTCGAGTTGGTCCTCGTGAGACGTTTAAAGAAAGGGTCCTGAGCATGAGGGCGTGGCCAAGAATACGTGTCATCGGAACGATAGCAGGGGTGGTTGGACTCTCGGGACTTCTGGGAACCGGGGGATGTTCGATGTTTCAGAACGAACAGGCTGCCAAGGGTAAAAAGCTTTACGCCCATTACTGCATGCATTGCCACGGGGAAAATGGACGGCAGAACGAGGGCTTCAACTGGTCCTCGATGAGCGATCCGAAGCCCAAGGATCTGTCCAACAAGGAAGAGATGGGCACCTTCAAGGATGAAGAAATCTTCAACACCATCTCTCGCGACATGAAAGATACCGCCCCTGGAGGGGATAAGATCGGTGACGATGAGTTTGCCGTTCCGACGATGCCTACCTTCAAGCACACGCTGTCGGAGGAGGAAATCTGGAGCATTGTCGGGTATGTGCGTTCGCTACACGGCAAGAAGCTGGAGTTTAACGTCGAGGGCCGGAAGAAGGAGCTTCAGGACGCCGTTCAGGCGGCGGAGCAGAAATTTAAGGAAGCCGAGCGCGTAGCCCAGGAAGCTGAGAAAAAGGCCAGTGATGAGGCGGAAAAGAAAGGCGTCGAAGTAGATGACGATGCCTATTTGAAAGAGATGCAGTTGATGGGGCAAGCCAAGAAAGAGCTCGATCAAGCCACTGCGGCTCTCGCAAACTTTACGATCAGGCCTGGAAAGGGCGTGAATATCGCCCGTCCCGACATGACGATGAAACCCGAGGCCGCAACCAAACTGGCTGAGGTCGGCAAACAACTGTATGCGACGAAGTACGGCTGTAATGGATGTCACAAGATCGGCGAGGAGGGTGGGAAGGTCGGACCCGCTCTGGATCGAGCCGGGGTTCGGCTTAATCCGACCTGGGTGTATCGTTGGCTTCGAAACCCGCAGGCGATGAAATCCGATACCAGGATGCCGAGTCTGGGTCTCAATGATACTGATGCAAAGGCTGTCGCGCTGTATTTAAAAACGCTACGCGCTCCGAAGCCGGATAAACCTCTTGGCAAGGTCGGCGATTGATTCGGCAACCGCGGACGAAGGGTCGTTGAGGCTGGCTGTCCTGATTCGCACCACTCGAATTAGAACTGCTCGAGAGCGCCGGTGAAGGGAGTGCATCGGGCTCGGCCAGCCGAGTTAAATCGTGCCGAGCCAGATGCCCAGTAGAATCAGCATTCCCGCATAGACGTGTTGCTGAAACAGGACGGCAGCCGACCGAGGGCTCACAGAAACTTTCAGACGTTCGACCTGCCACCAGAACCATCCCGCGACGAGAACCAGGACGGTATAGTACCCTAGCTGTAGGTTGGTGGCCTGCCCGGCCCAGACCAGGCAGGCCACCATGCCCGCGAGAAAGACTCCAACCGCTGAAGGTACCGCTTTCCCGAAGTAGAGGGCGGAGGATTTTACCCCGATGCGGCGATCATCGTCCTGGTCCTGAAGGGCGTAGATCGTATCATAGGCCAGAGCCCAGCAAATGGTGGCGCCAAAGAGCAGCCATGCCGGAGGGTCGATCCTGCCACGCGAAGCCGCCCACGCCATAATGGCTCCCCATCCGAAGGCCATTCCCAGCACCGCTTGCGGAAGGTGAATCCAGCGTTTGCTGAAGGGATAGATAGCCGCCAGGAACAGCGCGATGGGGCTCAGGAGTATGGTGAATAGGTTGAGCGTCCATACGAGAAGTCCCGCAGAGATCGCGAGAGTCAAGGCGACGATCAGCGCCTGATGCGGCACCAGGCGGCCATTGGCCAACGGCCTTCCCCTGGTTCGCGCGACCTGTCTGTCAAAATCACGATCAGCCAAATCGTTCAAGACGACGCCGAGACTGCGCATGACGAATGCGCCGAGGATGAATATGCCCATTAACGCCATGGACGGCCGACCGTGGGACGCCAGGACCAGGGACCAGAGGCTTGGGAGCATCAACAACCACGTTCCTGACTGGTTGCGAAGGCGGATGAGGTCGGCGACAGCGGTCCACGACAGGGGGGGTATTAATCGATCGGCTGGATCGTTCGCGAGGGTCACGGTGGGACCATAACCGAGCAGAGCTGGACTGTCAACGCGACCAGGGGAGAGGCGGTTGTCATGCTGTCATCAGATTGGGTATAACGAACCATTGTGCGGCAACACCTGCGTGGATGGATAAGGGCTCGTGCGCGATGGTCATCGAGGCGTCTTCTGGCGTCCTGCTTGTCGATGGTGCTGCTCTCGGCGGGATGCCCATTTTTTGCCCAGCGTTCCGCTATTCCCACCAACTACAACCTCCCGTTGACCGTTCTGTTGCGGATGGATCCGAGCATCGCTGCGGCGATGCTCGAGTATCGTAATGCCTGCGGCCAACCGGTCACGGCATCGATTCAGGAACATCTTCAGCGTCAGCTCACGAAGCGCCTGACGCAGGTGTTTGAAAAGGTTCAGGTAGTCACAGGAGGATCTCCCGGTGCCGCTGACGGCGCGGTGGATGTCGCCCTGGGATTTCGGGAAGTAAACCTGTTCGTTCCTCGCAAGTCCAACAAGTCCTATCCTGCGACCGTGACAATCGGACTGGATTTTTCCTATATCGATCAACAAGGAGAGGTGCTTCATAGCAAGAAGCTGCAGAGTGCGGCCACAGGTGAGGTCGAGGCCCATGCGGACAGCTGTGACCTCACCGGCTTCGATTCGGTGGCGCAAGAGACAGTTGCAATCCTGGCAGAGGGCATGGCGCAGCAATTAGGCACCGCCGCTAGAATCCGGGAACAGGCCCAGCTTCCTAAAACCTCGCGCACCGTAGGCGTCCCACCGGTTCCGTCGCCATCTACTGCATCGGCGGAAGCCGCCGTCCCGGTGACGGCGATCTCCCCGGCTGTCCCACAACAAACCGGCGGGGTACCATCCACGCCCGCCGCGGCGGTGCCTGTTGACCCACCAACGACGCCGACCAGACTATCCTTTCGTACCATCATTCGTGACGACAATCAGAATCATGTGCTGGAGCAGCAGGAAGCCTTTAGCGTGGAATTCGAGGTCAAAAATGAAGGCACGGGCGTCGCGCAGTCCGTCGAAATCGATTTGAGCGGCCATTCTGCTATTGTCAGCGGCCTCAAGTCACCGGTTTCCTTGGGATCGTTACAACCTGGTGAGGTTCGGCGGGTGGCGGTCGATGGCAAAGTGGGATCGGTTCCAGACTTGGAGCAGGCAGAATTGATCTGTGCCCTACGGGCCTCCGCGAATGTGGAGCTTCCCTCGTCGAAGAAGTTTTTCGTGGCGATCCGTCCGGATCGAAGCGATGCGATTGAAGTCTTGTCGGTTGATGTCGACCAGTTACCAAAACTGAATGGAAAATCACCCCAATCGCAGGCCATTGGCATCGCCATTGGGGTGGGGACTTTTCGTGATGCCGCCATGCCGGTCATGAAGTTTGCGGCTCACGACGCTGAGGTGATGGGCGGGTATTTTACCCGTGTCTTTGGCATTCCTTCGTCACAGGTGAAGATCGTGACCGACAGTCAAGGACTCAAGGACGACCTGATTGAGGTGTTCGAACAATGGTTGCCAAAACAAGGCGCCTCGCAACAGACGGCCTATATCTACTTTTCGGGTCGGGCCGTGGTCGATCAAGAGACGGGTGCGGTGTCCCTGCTGCCCTTCGATGGGTCGTCGACTGCCGGGGGGCGGGTGTTCTCGCTGGCCCGGCTTCAACGGGCCCTGGCCCGCGCGTCGGTGAAAAAGATCATCCTGATGTTGGATCTTTCCTTGGAACCCGTGGTGGGTGTTCAACAGCGACATGCTGTGCCGCCGCAGTGGATGCCGCAGGCGGTTGAAGGGGACAAAGGCCGGGTTCTGGTGATGGTAGGAAATTCCGTCGCGCAGGAGGCGTTGGCCTATCAGCCTGGGCAGCATGGACTCTTTACCTATTTCTTGTTAAAGGGGCTCCGTGGAGCAGCCGACCTGGATCAGAACGGAACCGTAGTGACCAAAGAACTCTGCGGGTATGTGCAGGAACAGGTCACTTCCATCGCCCAATCCACCTCGGGTAGTATTCAGAAGCCTATCTGTGTCCCGGAATTGGATCGGGCGTCCTCCCTCGGACACCTTCCTCTGAGCAAATCGCGCTGAAGTGCACTGGCCGGACCTGTCCGGTACGCTGAAATTCTGCTAGACAGCCCACCCACCTTCTCCGTAGCATATTATGCAGGTCGTCCGGATCCCCCTGCCCAATCATGCGTACACAACGCGCCAGGCATGTTCTGATCGTCGCAGTCATACTCCTCGCGAGTACTGCCGCATCCATCGCGCTCCTGGAGGTGGCCACCGGATATCTCTACGACCGGGCGGGGTTGAATAACGGGAAACGTACGGTCGATCTCTATTTAGACCGGCCTACGGATTTTCGTGCGAAGATTAGGGGCGCGGACAATGCGTCCGTGATGCCTCATCCATACCTGCTCTATACCCATACTCCGGGTTTTATCGCGGACGGATACCAGCAAACCAATTCACTGGGGTACCGGAACGAGGAGTTTACGGTTGAAAAGCCGGTCAACACGATTCGAATTCTGGTATTAGGTGGGTCGACCACCTTTATGTGGCCGTACGTCAAGAATCCCGCCGACACATGGGTGGCGCGTCTCGAAGCCAAGCTCCAGGGGATTTCAACTCAACCCGTGCAAGTGATCAATGCCGGCATCAATTATGGGACCAGCGCCGAGGCCGTGGCCGGGTACGTGTTCCGACACCGGTTTCTGGAGCCTGATATCGTGATTTATCACGGAGGGGGGAATGATGTCCTCCCGTTGTTTTTTGAGAACTACAATCCCGAATATACTCACTTCAGAAGCCAGGGGAGCGGCACGGTTCCGAGACCGGGAGAACGAAAGATTCTCGCCAACAGCAACATTGGCAAATATTTCTATGCGAGATGGCTTGAGCCGGTCGGGTCGGTTTTTGTGACGAAATCTTTCTGGGAAGTGGATCCGAAAGTCGCGCTGGAACGAGTGGAGCGACAGGCTCCTGAAGGTTTTGAGCGGAATCTCGACTATCTGGTGACGATGAGCCGGATCGCAGGATCAGATGTCATTCTGTTTGGATTCTTACAGGCGAGGAAGGCCTACCTGGGTAAAAATTCTGCATTCAAAGGTTACGAAGACGCGCTGATTGTCGGATTGAAAAAAAGTTATGCGGTCATGGAAAAGATTGCGCGCCGGCACGACGTGCCCTTTGTCATTCCTCCTCAAGATCGATTTCAGGACGACTGGTTCCAGGACAATTGCCATCTCGTTCCTGAGGGCGAGGAAGTCAAGGCGCAGATCATGTTCGAACGACTGCAGGATCATCCACGTTTTTCCAAGGCACGTCTCGCAGCAGACGCATCGAATCATTGACAGGTGTTTCGCCGTCTGAGTAAGATTGCGCCTCGTTCCCGCCAGGCCGGCGTAGCTCAGTTGGCAGAGCAGCGGTTTCGTAAACCGCAGGTCGGTGGTTCGATTCCACTCGCCGGCTCCACAAAATCAATGTGTTAGAGAGACCTCTCCGATCCGGCCCAGCGGCTGTGCTAAATTTGTGCTAATTGGTCGCCGCACATCCAGTACTTCCACTCCATCCCGCAGACTTTCTGGATAGTGATGGGCATAGCGCTGTGTCATGACCGGCGACTTATGCCCTAGCAACCGCTGCACCTTGTAGAGATCCACTCCGGCCTGGACCATGCGCGTCGCGAACGTGTGCCGAAGATCATGAAAATGGAGATCCTGGATCTTCGCGGTCTTGAGCGCGCTGTTCAGGCATCGTCGGATGTTGCTTCCATCAAGCTGCGTACCAGTCTGGCTATGAAACACCAAATTATTCGCCGTCTGACGGATAGTGTATTTCTCGCTGAGTAATCCGAGGACGGTGTGATTGGCTGGAATGGTCCGCCGTTCTCCGTTTTTGGATCGAAAGACCGTCACGCTGCGCCGATTTAGATCGACACCGGCCCAGGTCAACGAAACGATCTCTCCCATCCGCATCCCCGTATGGATCGCAAAGACCAACAGTTCTCGCAGCCAGGGCAATGCCGCCTGAAGCAAGCACTGCTCCTCTTCAAGCGTGAGCCAGCGATCACGAGTATTGTTTTCCCGTTCCATGGAGACTCGACAGACGGGATTGTCGCTACACCATTCCCACTCTCGGCGAGCGAGATTGAAGGCCTTTTTCAATGTGCTTAATTCTCGGTTAATCGTGGCGGGTTTAACCCCATCGGCATAGCGCTTATTCTTATAGGCCACGATGTGTTTGGGTGTGATCTGGCTCAGCTTCGGATTCCCGAAGTACGCACGGAGATGTGTTACGCTCGTGCCATTCCGCCGGGAGTTGGCTCGCCTTGCCGCATGCTCCGTACTATATCGATCCATCAATTCACTGAAGGTCCGAGATTCTTCTTTCGATTTCTCGAAGAAGCGCCCTTCAATGATCTGAGCCTTCACCTTGCCAAGAATCGCGTCAGCCATCCGTCTGTCAGCCGTTCCTGTTGATCTTCGGACTTGCTGCCCCTGATACGTAAATGACATCCACCATGTATTGTTCCGTTTAACGAGCCCCATGCTGCTCCTCCTTCGTGCGTGGGCTCGGTGTGATGGTTTCCCCGTGGCCGGAAGTATAGACGGCACGTTTGGCCGCGGCAATCAGGTTCTCTACGTCGTTAGAATCCTGGCGGGTCGGCAGCGGGCACGGCTTGACGGGGTTGGCCCCAAAGCCCTTCAGCCAGGCCTGGATGGCGTCAGGTTCGAATCGGATGAGGCCATGAATGCGACGGCACGGAATCTTGTTCCGTGAGACCCAGAGATAGAGCGTGGATTGTTTGATATTGAGCCACGCGGAGAGTTCTTTGACGGTGAGCATGATGCAGATACACCGGGGGCGTCTCTCGACACCCCCAGTCCCCCTAACATGGGCTGCCCGCGTTCCCGCCGGCAGACGACGTGTGAAACCGAGTGGGTGGTTGCTTGAGCAAGTTCCGGTGCCGGTCTTTCCACCGGGAGATGCCCCTGACAATTTCGTGCTGTAGCCATTCTTCCCCTCCAGGGGTGGCACAGATGACCGCCAGCATTGGCGTCAGGGTGTCGCTCACCCATCGTTTCACATCTTGCAGGGTCTGCACCTGCGTCTCCTGGGCTAATCGCCCCTTTTGAAATCCCTCCGTCAGAAGGGCGTACCACTCCAGCACTGGAGCCCGGTACCGTTCTTCATCCTCGGCATCCTTCGGGATCTGCCGGAAATCCACATAGGACCGGAGTAAGCCGATCACCAACTCCTTCCAGTCGGTTTCGTCTAAGGTGGCCAATGCGCGGGCACATTGTTCGGCGCGATCCTTCTTCAGTTCTAATTCCCATCGAGTCGCCATACTCCTCCCAGTTCTCCTGGTCCTTACTCTTGAGTTCGAGACGCTTGTCGTAAATGCGCAAGAGGGTCTGACTCTGCGGACTGCCGAAATACATCGTCTCGCCGGTCGTCGCTCCGTCCCCATGCGTCAGGTTGGAGACAATGTGTCGGACCTGTGCCGCACGCGTCACACATTGGCCGGCAGCGACGGCCTCTCGAACCGTCGAGACGGAGACGGTCGCAGCTCGATCATCGAGCGCACAGTCGATTCGAGTCACGTGCCCTTGCTGTGCATGAACCCACTTCAGGAGCACTCGAATCTGATCGAGTGTGAGCGCAGAGACCAAACCGCCCGAGAGATCGACATGGATTTCATTCGGACGACGAGGCGCGTTCGTGCCCAGTTTGCCCACTCCTCGCAGTCCATCTGTCTTGATCCATGAGAGGGGATAGCCTCGAAAGCCACCTTTGGCCCGACTCCACTCTCCACCGAGGACCTTCATGGTCTCTTGAGGATTGCTGGCCAGGACCGTAAAGGCCAACCAATCAATGGAGAGCGTGAACGTAGAATCCATGGAACCTATCGACCTCCTGTAAGGAGCGCTGTAGGTAGCGCCCCCGTGTTACCAAGACGGGGGCCATTCCGGTCCGCCCCGCAGCCTGCCGGCATGCGGCGCGGACCGGCTTTGCCTGTTGATGGTGAGACGGATAGCACTGTTCTCAGCGTCCTTCCTGTGCCGGTCGGGTGAGCTTCTGTCGCACGACGGCAAACGCCTTCTCGCCCACTTCTCTCGCCACTATCTTGATCGCCTCGGGCTTGCCATCCATGACCATGCTCATGAGGACCGCCCCGCGCACATACTTGGAGACGGTCGTGCCTTCTTCTTGAGCGCATTTCTCGATAAGCTTCCGTTCCTGCCCGGTGACCTTGAACTGGAGCGTTTCTGTCTTTGTTTCTTCCTTCATGGGATACTCATAGTAGAATATACAATATAATAGGTACATAGTCATGTCAAATGGCGCTATTTTGGGGTTCCACGGGTTCCTGTTTCTGACCGCTGGTCTAGCTACGAGCAAGAGTGTTCAGTAAGAAGGAGACCATCTTGCACAGAAACGCATTTAACTGATCAACACCTCGAGAATTGCAACCGGAAGTGGCAGGAGAGATGCAGACGACAGTCTCCTGGCCTGACGTGAGAACCAGGCGTCTTCCTGACTACGTGTTCTGTTCACTACATCGAGGATAAATAGAGACGCAGAAAACTGGTGGACCTGTTCTCTACCCTTTCGATGTGGCGTCGATTTCTCAGGGCACGGTGAGAAACAGAGCTCTCACTCCTGATTGAGAATGTGAGCCATTTTATACAGACGCGACAGAGGGCAAGCGCCCAGCATGAAGAGTGCGGTTGAACCGAATCTGAACATGCTCATTTTTTACTCTAGGAGGGTCGTGGTGAATTACCGATACGGAGTAGGCGGTGTGGTCTGTGCCAGTCTCGTGTTCGCGACGGCAGCCTACGCCGAGATACTAGGCAAGGAGCCTGGCACGTCGAGCAACCCGAAAGATAATGTTCCCAAGAAGATTCAACGGAGCACCCCAGGCGGAGGTACTTTTGGGGTAGGTGGTAGCGGGCCAGGTACCCGGAGTGACGATTTGGTCGACATGAAAAAGGAGAAACCGGAGCCGGTGACTCTTGATGATATGGAGAAAAATGTCGAAAAGACCCATGGCGGCGACTCGGCGATGGCGGCGGAGAAATTGAAAGAGAAAAGTATGCAGAGTGTGAACACGGATAAGATGCAGAAGAGATCCCGAGAGCTGCACTCGGATAAGACCGTGCAAGGGCAGGATTTGGTGAATGGGCAACCGATGGACAAACAACAACCAGCCAATCGGTGTGCTGCTGAACGGGGCGCTAGTCACAAATAAACGCACCGTCGGCCGACCCACACGGAAACGGGGACCTGTGAGCGATACGTTTGGCGATCCTCACGTCAACTCCAGAAGACGACCTCCCGATCACAGATCGGGATCGTCTGCTGTCGCGGAAAGAACAGTGTGTGCAACACGGGAGGTGTTTCTTATGAGACTCTTGACAGTCGGAATGATAGGACTCGTGTCGGTTGCCATGACAGGACTTGCCATGGCGAATCCTGCGCTCCTGCCGAACCATCCAGGGTACCCCTCGCAGGGAGAGTTTGCGAACGACACGGGGAGACAGAATCTTACCCACAGTGAATCCATGCGGGATGCGGCGGTCTCGGGGAATGCGAACATCGTCCAGGATCTTGAGGATCCGAATAACCCGAAGCAGTTGCGAAAGGAAGGGGCGGGCGGGTTGTCGTTGGAGCAAGCGGCGGGCGGCGCGGCCCTCAAGAACGCGGCGAAGGACCCCACGATGGCACCGCCGGTGACCAAGACGGCTCCGCTCCCTAAGCCGTAGCCCATTCTGGCCGGCGAGGTGCGCGAGCCGCACCTCGCCGGCCAGTATGACCAGACGGGGGAGATATCGTTTGCTGGTCATGCGCCTCATCGAACGCGTATTCCAGAGGCGGAGACTGCCGGATTCACCTGAGGGTGTCGACACTGCGTCTCACGCAGAAGGAAAGCTATATTAATCCCCCCTGTTTCGAGTGTTCCGGCTTCAACGGACGGTGGTCGAACTGGTCGTCGTGGCCGATAGCTTTCATACCAAGCCCCTGCGACACGCGCGGCAATCGACCGACCGGTATCAGGTGCTCGGGCTGAGCTTGCGCGAGATTCAACTCTTTGAGGGGAACCGAGACGTGCTCGACGAGATCGATCCAGCTCCGGAAGTGGTGCGGACAATCACCGACGCCTCGAGCAATGGGCTCACCGAGCCGAACCAGTCGGTCGCCTCGTATGGCAGTGGTGGAGGGGTGAGCCGGCCCACGCACCACAGCCAGGGCGGGCCGAAGGAGGTGGAAGACACCGATGCCGATCGGTTCTTCCGAGCCGTCGACCGGGCGGTGTTGGAGCACCATTCCAAGCCGTCGGGCCTGCCGCTGATCCTGGCGGCGTTGCCGGAGCACCATCACCGTTTCCGCCAAGTCAGCCACAACCCATTTCTTCTGCCCGAGGGGATCCCGGTCAACCCCGACTCTGTGCCGGCGGCGGAACTCCGCACCCTCGTCCGGCAGGCCGTCGAGCCGCAGTATCAATCTCGGCTGGCCGAGCTGAGCCAAGAGTTCGAACAGGCCCGATCCAAGGGGCATGGCAGTGACGACCTGGCCGAGGTCGCCCAGGCCGCCGCCGTCGGCCAGGTCGCCACGCTGCAGATAGAGGCTGACCGCCAGATTGCCGGCCGGCTGGACAGTGCGACCAGCTAGGTCGCATTCGCTGACCTGAGCCACCCGAAAGTCGATGACTTGCTCGACGATCTGAGCGAGCTGGTTGAAAAGATGGGTGGCCGTGTCCTGGTCATTCCCGCCGAGCGGATGCCGGGGCAGATGGGACTCGCGGCCACCTACCGACATTGACCCCCATATTTACAAAGGAAAACACCATGCAGATTCAAATCAACACCGACCGGAATATCGAGGGTCACGAGGCGCTGGCTGATCAGGTCAGAGGCGTCGTGGCGAGCGCCATGAGCCGGCACGAGGATCACATCACGCGAATTGAGGTCCATTTGAGCGATGAGAACAGCGCCAAGAAAGGCGGCCATGACGACATCCGTTGCATGATGGAAGCCCGCCTCGAGGGGCGCCAACCCGTCGCGGTCACGCACCAAGGCGCAAACATGGACCAAGCCGTCGACGGCGCGGCAGAGAAGCTGACCAGCGTAATCGAGAGCATCCTCGAGCGGCTCCGCGATCAAGAGCGTCACAGGACTGACCCACCTCCGTCCGGACCGACAACCCCCGAGCAGTCATGAGCGACAGCACGAGGATTCTGGGCCGGAAGATCAACCGTGCTGAAGATCTCCAGTCCAGCGGCTCAACCTTTGAAGGCCCAGGAGAATTTGCTGAAGACTCCCTCCGGCTCTACTGCCTCGGATGAGACTCGGGCGGAACAACCGGCGGGATGATCGAAAGATCACTGCGGGAGGGTTACGAAAGGACGAGTCTGGTGGCCAGCCATGCAGGAAAGCTACCGGTCTGTGTCGTCAATCATCATCGTCGCCAACGGACTGCCACTTCAGAATGAGAGAGAAAATTAGCACACATGTCACAGTAGAGGAGATGGCAAGTGGCAATAAAGCGGATGGGCAAGTTTCCAAAGGCGTTTCGGCAGAGGGCCATGGACCTACTCAAGCAGTAACAGCTGGAGGGGGCAGAAAGAGAGACGATGGAAAACAAGTGCGCTGATAACAAACTGTCTCAACCAAGGGGTTCGCTCAAAAACCCGTGCTAGATTTGTCGTGAAAAATGTCAGAGCCCTCACTAGTGGTTCTACTAGTAGAGCCAATGGAATACCGCTAACCGCTCAACTCAAAACAGAAAACTGCGAAAGGTTCGCAAAGGTCAAGCCACTGTAAATTCTGCTCTGTCTCGATTCTCAAGGCTCAGGGTGTGCGTGTGCAAATTCGTTTTGGTCTCGACTGTACTTGCGAGCGCGATCGTTCCAGGCTTAAAATGCTTTCACCTATGTAATCAATAAAACGAGGAACCTTCGCTCAATCCCCTTATGGCCCGCCTCGACGGGAGACTTATGGCGCGCAAACCCTCCACTGCATTCAACCCCACAGCCTTCCTGGCCAAAGTTGGCAGCGGAAAAACCATTCTCAAGTCTAAGAAGAAAGACGTGCTGTTTGCACAAGGCGATCGAGCTGACGCCGTCTTTTATATTCAGGAGGGACGGGTCAAGCTCACCGTGGTTTCAGCCAAGGGCAAGGAAGCAGTCGTCGCCATTCTTGAGCGTACGGACTTTATGGGAGAAGGTTGTCTGGCCGGGCAACCGCTGCGGCTGGCCACCGCTACGGCCTTAGACGCCTCGACAATTGTGCGCATCGATAAAGCCGCGATGATCCAAGTCCTCCACGAAGAATCGACCTTCTCAGAGCTGTTTATGGCGTATCTCCTCTCGCGCAACGCTCGCATCGAAGCCGACCTCGTGGATCAACTCTTTAATTCCAGCGAGAAGCGATTGGCCCGAGTGTTATTGCTGTTGGCCCATTTCGGAAAAGAAGGCAAGCCGGAACCGGTGATCGCGAAGATCAGTCAGGAAACGCTGGCCGAGATGGTCGGCACGACGCGATCGCGCATCAGTTTCTTCATGAACAAGTTCCGGAAGCTTGGATTGATCGAGTACAACGGCGGCATGCACATCCACAGCTCCCTCCTCAACATCGTGTTGCATGACTGATTGCTTCTCGTCCCGTTCTCGTTTCATGAACCCCGCACAGTGACACCCTCCGCGACTGAGCAACTTTGCTCAGCCTCCGTCTCACGCAAGGGCTAGTATGGGTACGTCTGCATAGCCCGCGTGACGCAAGTCAGTGGCACAAGCAGAGGAGGGAATCGCCATCCTCTTCAGCCCATGAACCCTCCAGGCACCGAAGGAGGAGGGTTGGAACTGTTTCTGTCGAAGCAATATGAAACTTGAACTTCTCAGCGGACTCTTTCCCGACGCCGCAGGGCCCGAGAATGATCGGTATCTGGCCAGGGCAACGCATCGGATAAGGGTGGCAATGGAGAATGAAATGGACCGCTAACACCGTAGGAGGATTGAGGTGGAGGAGAAAACGTCTGAAACGAGCCCACTGACACTGAAGGAACTGGGTGAGATGTTAGTGCGACACGCTGAAAACAGCCCGATTGGAACGGTTATTAAGGCGGCGATGACACGACGGCGGCCCGAGACATCCGAAGTTCCGGTGAGCCATACTTCCGGAATCCGCCGTACAGGCCACATGGAGTGATTTCGAGCGGAGAATGGGCCACTACTTATGCATGACCAACAGGCTGAAGCCAACGCGGTGCTGGCTGTCATCGAACCGCGCCGGAGCGAATCAGTCAAACAGGTGCTCGTGAAGGCTGCCAAGCCTTCCGCGTCCGAGAGGGTAAAAACCACAAAGCAGCCCTCCTCCGGTCGCTCAAAATCGAAACACACCTTCAAATCATGAGTCCTGGCCGTCTCCTGCGGCGTCTGTTGTTCATCTTCTGGTGCATATCACACGAGCGCATCATCTTAACGAGCATATGTTCCGTGCGCAGAAATTGTGTGATCGCCTGTTCGGCCTCCGGATTCAACCGTCGCCTGTGTATCCAGCAGCTTTCCATCATCACTGTACTGGCTGGCGGTGGTGACGCCAGGCATTTCATGAGAGCAGCCACAGTAGTCATTGTGATGATCCCGTGAGATTTATGGGCTGTTCCACCGGCAGAATCTTTCACATTGATCAACTTTGACCAGTCAGCCTACCACTCCAAGCCTAGTATAGTCGTTCAGATCCACTTGGTGAATGTAGTGAATCTGTAGTGAATGGACCAGTCGGATAACCGGCACATACGGAATGTTGAGCATTCTGGGACGGGGATAGAAGAGGAGGGGAGACAATGCTCTGTACGCGATGCGGCGGCTTGCTCATCCTGAACTTGTGGAATACGAATGATGGTGTTCAATCAGTGAAGCTGCTGAGTACTAGGTGCGTGAATTGCGGCTGCATTGATGATGCCGTGATTCGTGGAAACAGACGACGGCAACAGCGGACAAGAATGACGCCGTCCCGCGGAAGTGCCCACCACGCTAAACTATTGCTGCTTTCCAGAATCAAGCCGCTCACTACCCGGCTCCTTAAACCCGGCACTTCGATCGGGTCCTGATGCAGCTGCGGGCAGAGGGTCGGTGGGGCGAGCCAGCGCGAGGCCAGATTTCCGACATATGGGACAATACTCGGAAGGAGATCATATGAGCACCATGCTTAAGATTGATGGGTTGGTCGCGTCCATCGATGAACAGGCACTTACCAGCATGTTTTCGCAGTTCGGACATGTGCTCTCCGTGCAGATGTACTCACATGGGACGGCGACCAGCTCTGGCATTGGGACCGTGGAAATGGAGCACTTAGAGGACGCACAGAAGGCCGTGTTAGCGCTTCATCGATCCTATTTGGAAGGACTCCTGGTACTCGTGTTCCTTGCTTCTCTTGGGGCGCATCCGTAAAGAGTACCTTCCTGAGAGTGTGCTGAATTTGTGTTCACACGTTTTTAAATCCATCAATCCCTCTCGAATCTTTCGATTCCCTGGAAAGCGTCCAAGCATTAGCCGCGATCACGTACATCTTCCAATCGTCCGCTCTGCCTGGGATGAGATATGTGCAGATCTAGGCTGATCAGGCTAGGTGGAGAATCCTCGACCCTAGTAAGTGTGTTCTCTCGATGCGTGGGGGATGGCGACCTTATGGCCACTCTACTGGAGAACCTCGCTTAATTGTGCTCTGAGTTCACTGTCCCGCGTCAGAAGCATGATCATGATAGCGCCTTTCCGGGACGGTAGGGGCGAAGTTGGCTAGTTGCAAACGACCCCTTGTTGCGCTTGAGAGATTCACCCCAGGGCGTAGCGCGAGCATGGATTGGCTCCCGACGCCACGCCGTTCGCCATAAGGCGCGACGAAGCACTATGGGCCAGACATCACACGCAAACTGAGCAACTTTGACCAGCCAGGCTGCGGCTCAAGGCGTAGCATAGGGGGGTGGGAGAGCCCGCCTTGCTCTCGGAATGAGACCCACCCCGAGTCTTTTACGCAGCCGATTTCATCAGGCTCCGCAAGAACGCAACAGGACAGGGCAAGCCGGGTCTCAGATCCGGAGAGGTGGCTGATGATGGGGCGCGGAGCATGCTCGAAATCATACCCGGCTCTGAGAGGGAGATGCAGCGATGACACTCGACCGTTCTATCGGTGATCGGATCTTCGAGTCGATCCGCAAGGCTCCGGGATGTCGTATGGACGACTTGGTGGCCCTCTTTCCAGACTTAACGTGGAACCAAGTGCTCGGTGAAGTGAATCAATTGCGCTTGGGCCATCGGTTACTGATGATCGCGAACGGGCAAGGATCCTTTGTGGTGTGCCCGACGGGCTAGGCCGGATCCGTGCGAATCCGCCCCCCAGTGCCGCTTGTCGTGAGTCACGCTTTCTGTAGCAGGGGAACGTATGCTTGGACAATCTTGATGCAAAGAGTGTGTTTATTCGTTTCATGGAATGGCCCGCTATGAAATGCGAACCTTGCGGCCACAAATTGAGGTGCACGTTATGAAAACGCCTGTATATGTAAACCGCTCACTGCTGTGCTCGGCAGTGTTTTTCCTCGCCTCATTCCTGTCGCCGGTCTTCACCCACGCGGAGGAGACTACGCATATGAAAGGCGCCATGATTACCGCACCTACGGACAAGGAAAGGGATGTGGCATCGGGCGCTGTGGAGGACACGCTGAAGGCCTGTCTGGCGAGAATTCCAGAGAAGGCAAGTGTGGGGCAACGCATGCTGGCGGAACGCACCTGTCAAGGAGAAGAGGGGATCAGAAGGACAACTCACGGCGCCGCGCAGTTCTGATAAGCGGTGCCCTCCGGAACAGCCATTTCCAAAGGAGTACGCGATGATACAAGAACAGTTTCAGCAATTCTGGATACAGCTCAAAGCTCCCTTGAAAGCCAAGTGGGAGAAAATAACTGATGCCGATCTCGAGGAGATCCAGGGGAATCTCGCGACGTTTACCGACATTGTTCTCAAGCGCTATGGGGATACGCATAAGGACGACGTGAGCACCTGGGTCAACCGCCGGTATTCGCATTGGACGGGAAACTATCTCGGCTACAAAGACCCGGAGCTGGCCGCCTCGTAACCCTCGGCCCTGTCGACAGAGTCGCGCAGCTTGTGATCACTGCTCACGCGTTCGCGTGAGAAAGAGAAAGAGAGTCGGTATATGGCTAAGATTGTCATCAATAAAAGTTACGACCGGTTCTGCGTGAGTTATAAGGCTTTCCTTCGGCTGCGGGAGTTAGGACAGCCGGATGCCTTACAGGAAACGGATCACGGGGCCTACTGGCCTGCGGCCGCCGGTCCGCATGAGCCAAGCCTCAATCGATGCGGAATCCTTATTCCTCGCGATGACCAACGGCTGGTTCAAGTGGTTGAGGAGTTGCGCGGAGAGGCTAACGGGCACTGTGCAGAACTCAAGGTCGTGACCATCCCCGACGACGTGGAGTGGGTCGTGCTGAAAAAAGATGGTACCGAACATGTCACCGAACAACACCGCACCTGGAGCTGAACGTTATGACGTGATCAAGACGGTCGTTCCTATCGCTGGCGTGAATAGCACGGATGGCCCTGTGATCGGCCGGCCGTTTGTTGGTGCTACTGGTACAAACCAGTTCCTCTCGGCCGCAATCATAATGTTCCTTGATGTCCAATGCGGGCGACCATTCTCATGGAGGACGGCATGAAGACGACACCGCAGACATATGTACTGACATTGCATTCGCCTTCCCGCAGCGCACTTCGGATCTGGACGGGGAAGAACGTCCACCAGCTCCGTCACTGTTCGGCCAAACGAATCGGCCAGGTGTTGGAAGAGATGCAGGAACATCTGAACGATCTCCGGAATTCGCTCGGGCCCGCGGTCCCCGAAGGATCCAATTCCCTAAACCGCGGACGTTAATATCGAATTGGTAACACATATTCCACCCACCGTGAAATGACGCCGGGCGACGCTGTGCTTTTAGGGGTGCCACAATCGGACGATGACCATCGGTACGTGCAGCGGTAGGCCAGTTGATTTGGGGTTGACCCCAAAACCGTGTGCTAAATTTGTGCTAAAAGTTTTCTGAATCCATCAATCCCACTCGAATCTATCGATTCCCTAGAATGCGCCCATGTCTTTGTTTCTATGATTAAAATGGGGAAACCATTTGAAACACCGAGCATTTTAAAAACTGTCCTGTCCTGATTCGTAAACCGCAGGTCGGTGGTTCGATTCCACTCGCCGGCTCCAGAAATATCCCCGACGAATCAACCTGTTGGCGGTTTACGACACCGCTGCTCTCACCCCTCAATTCTGCCAGTGTAACCGCGAGTGTAACCGTCTGGTTCTCGAAGTAGGCCGACAGGGATCGTGCGGCCTGTTCGAGGTCCCGTTCGTTCACGATGTTGTACCGGTCAAACACACTCCGGGTTTTGTGGCCAGAAATGGCCATGGCGACCTTTTCCGGTACCCCAGCCCTGACCATGTTCCGCACAGCCGTCCGTCGAAAGTCGTGTGGAATTCTTCCATCCCAGACGAGCCGCTTTTTCTTCTCATCCATCACCATCCGTCCTAGACCGACCGCCTCACAGGCTTTACGCCAAGAGCGTTTCAGGCACTGGAGGCGAATGCCGCCTCGATGGCAGATCCAAGAACAGGCCGGCCATTTGTACTCGCAGCGCGTTTTCCAGGCCAGCAGGACTCTATACAGGTCTCCGGTCAGATAGAGCACCCGTGGTGTCTTAGTCTTGGTGTCTTCAGCCTGGAGGAAGAGTTTGCCTTCCGTCCAGTTAATCTGTCGCCATTGCAGCGAACAGACTTCACCCATTCTCATGCCGCTGTAGTAGGCCAGCGTGGCTGCCACCTGGGCATAGTCGGGTAGGGCACCACGGAGCGCCAGGAAATCCTCATGCTCGAAGAAGCCGGAACGGATGTTGTGCTCCTTGAGCTGGGGAATATGAGGAATTCGGGCGACGAGTTGCGGAGTTTGTTGGGAACCTAATCGGAACATCCGCTTGAGGAATCCAATCTCTCTGTTGATGGTTCCATTCGCCGCCCCCTGGTCCTGCCGCTTGATGATGTAGGCGTTTATTCGTTCAGTGGTCATGGTTGAGACTCGGCATCTCCGAAAATGCGGTTCGAGATGCTTTTGATATTCTGTGATCCGTCTGAGTGTCTTCCGCCTATTCATCCGATAATCTTGCTCGACCAACGCAGAGAGATCTTCGAAGTACACCCGATCCATACTCGGACCACGATAGCGCCCTGAAGCAATTTCGCCCTCCTTGATCTTTAAAACCCGCTTCGCGCTGTCTTTATCAAAGGTCTTGGTGCTTTCCTGAATCGGTCGGCCCTCAATGTAATATTTCATCCAATATGGGCCCTGTTCTTCCAAAGTCCCCGTCGTCGGGTCGCGTTTCTTGCGACGATAAATCATGCCCATGATGTCCCCCCTGTTTGTTGTTTTCGATGAACCGATCCATATCGTAAATATCGAACAAGACTCGTCGGCCTTGCCGTACACAGGGCAGCTTGCTGGACCAATTGAGATGCCGGACCGCCCACTGGCTGACTCCGAGATATCGAGCCGCCTCCCTGACTGAATACAACCGTTTAAAAACTTGCTCTGACATTTGCTTCACCCCCTTTCATTTAGAAATGACTGTCTTTGCGCCGAAGGTGGGTACCTTCTCACGCCTTCGACTTGGATTTTTTGATCTCTGGGGGAGTCATGAGCACGCCTTTGCCCTTCGGTCCAGCACGAACTCAAGCTTTTCCGTGGCACCTTGACGCCTAACGAGCAAAAGTATCGATGCTCTTCAAACTCACGCGGCATATTGTCGAAATCCTTACTGATGTATTTCGACAGGTAGCGGGCGAGCTTGACGGGTGAACTTCCTGGACGTGGCCCTCTCACGTTCACTTGCCCCTGGCCGTTTCCCACGATCTTGTACCAGCATCGTCGAAGGAGCCGAACATCCTGAAAGCCTTTCACTGCGAGATGCGGATGCAGCGCCCCACGCTGTTGCCGTTCCAGGACCGCCACATAGGGCATGGAACAGCCGGACCGTGAGAGCGCCCGACGTAGTCGCTCCAGATCGTGTAAGACACGGTCTCGATCCTCCACATTCGCTCGATAGGTCAAGGTCACGAGATGGTCGGCTCCGATGGTCAGGCATTTCTTGCGAATCGTGCCTTTGGCCCGGCCTCGTGCTCGAGCCTCGTTCATCTTTCTATTCCGTGATGCGCCTTTCTCTCCTCTCTTGCCTTGAATCGGGTCTAACCTTCCCCAAGACATTTCGACCCATTGTTTTCCGAAATCATGAATCGTGATGGACCAGACGTTCCCTGCGGGAGGTAGTGTGATGTGAGGCCATGTGTGGTCGCCGAGAAATGTCCTCCTGTCAAGTTTAGGAGATGGCCGCTCGCGCGGCTCCCGTGCGCGGGTGGCTTGCGCCACCCCGCGCACCGGCGTCCTGCTTACGGGTTCCTGCTATTTGGACTGAGCGGCTTATCTTGACAGGACACGTGGAACCTCCTAGCCTTATACTGACTAACCGGTTAGTCAGTGAGGAACTCGTCATGGATGATCGTATCGTTGTTGATTCCAAAGTCTGCAGCGGGAAGCCCACGATTCGGGGCACCCGCATTATGGTGACGAACATTCTCGGCATGGTGGCCGGCGGCTATACCGTGGCCCGAATCATCGACGCGTATCCCGAATTGACCAACGACGATGTCACTGCCGCGCTTGAATATGCCAGCCAGGTGATTGACGAAGAGAAAGTCATTCCGCGTGCCTGACCGCCTGACCATTCTTCTCGACCAAAATGTTCCCCAAGCCGTCGTTTCATGGCTGAAGCTGTTGAAGCCGACGTGGGCCGTCTTCCACACCGGCGATGTGGGATTGTCCGGGAAGGCTGATGAAGAGGTCTTCGTCTGGGCCAGGAACAGGCCGCCGTCATCGTGACCTTCGATGAAGACTTCGCCGATGGCCGTTCCTTTCCGGCACAGCGCCACCATGGCATTGTGCGCCTTCGGGTCTGGCCGACGACGATTGAAGAAACCCAGCAGGCACTGGGGCGGTTGGTCAGTGAGGTGACCGAGGACGAATTGACCCACTCCCTCATCATCGTAGACCGCTCTCGAATCCGTGTTCGAACCCGACCCCAATAGGCTGCACGCCCCGCAAAAACGGGACGTGCAGTGTAACCAAAAGTGTAACCGTCGCGACCCTTTTTCGCGGTTTTGGTCGCAACTCCACGCAACACAACACAATCACCTAACCCAATGGTGGATCAGGGTCTTCTGTGTGTTTTAGTGGTGTGGAATAAGGGGGAGAAATTGCTTCGGGACCGCTTCGTAAACCGCAGGTCGGTGGTTCGATTCCACTCGCCGGCTCCAGTGCAAGTGCCTGAATAAGGGCTCTTCCCGTCGAGAGTCCCTACCAGTCCTCCGGCAAACATCGCGTTTGCTCGCATTTTCCGCGTTTCCTGCACGATCAAGTCGACCGAGAGCGCCCGCGCAGATGTCTCACGAACCCCGATTAATCGTACGGATACTCGGGACCAACAGATTTCGAAGCTATGTCAAGGCAGCCTGGAGCAAGCGCTATTCTGCTGTAAGCGTGAGCCGCGTCGCGGTTACGGTGGCATCTAGGATATGTCGAGACGCGAAAAGCGGAGCTATGATCGGAGGGAACAGCGTGGCCAGTTCTTCAAATACCCTGCGCGGGAGGCTCACAGGGCTCGCTGAGCCGGTACTGCGCCACAGGCCCATGAAATGCACACACTGCAGGTGCTCGCGGACCGGGCACGCTCGGTCAATTGTGCCGCAGGGAAGCGGAACTACTGTTGTTTGTCGATTGCTTTCCACACTTGGCGATTAACGGCTTGGTCTGCTCCAGGTAGTACGCTGCATTGGCAGATGGCATGGACCGTGACTCAATGAGCAGCTCCTTGGGCCGGGTTTCCGTGAACACGATCTCCGCAAGCGGCGAGGGGGTGGGGGTGAAAGGACCCGATGGGGAATGGCTGATGAGGAGGGATGTATGACTCCCCTCGGTCGTCACCCGGAACGTGTCTGGCCAAGCGTCCGCGGTTTCCTCCAGCCGGAGCATGACGCAATTAGCCGTCGACTCATGCCGTCCTGACACGTTGGCGAGGATCATGAGCGGCGATTCGCGGAACTCTTTGATGGTCACGGCGCAGCCACACACCAACGGGAAGCCCACCAATCCGAGCAGCAACTGGACATAGGTACGCATTGACAGTGCGGCAACGGAGCCTAGTCCCTATCTTTTTCGTCTTGAGAATCCCAAGACCCATCTTGCCTTATTCCAGATCCCCCAAGCGCCAACTCTTGTTGTCGCTCCAGAAGAGGACGACCTACGCTCGTTCTGCCGACAAGTGTTCCTTCGATAAGATCGGCCACGGCAGTTGCTCGCGACAGACCCGAGTGCAATGCGACCCCCGTACAAGCCGTGACCTCCCCGCGCAATGCCTTCTCGATCAACTCCGTAAGAATTTCGACTTGCTCGTTTTGGCTCAACGGGCAGGGTACATTTTCGGCGGTCAGTTCCTTCAGTCGTCCCACAAGAAGCTGACGATATTGTACGTGGGTCTTCGAGCCGCACTCCGCGATGGTCTCTTCCAGTCTCTCATCCGCTCCGTCCTGTGCGGGAAACATCGCGTGTCGGTGGAAATGCTCGTGGGACGTCCCCCAACCGCATACAGGGCAGACGTAGTCAGCGGTGAGGCAGACTCCGCCCACTGTCTCAAGCTGGATATCGTGATCGAAATGGGAATCGTGCATACGGAACCATTTAAAGTGAGACTGCCGCCTTGAGAACTAGTTGAACCCCTAGTCCTCCTAGCTGAGATTCACCGGGCTTCGGAACGGCGGCCTCTCGGGTGCTCCTCCGTGCCCCGGCGCTGCCGACATGTTCCCGTCCCAGCAGTGCCTCTCAAATATGGGACTTGAAACCTGTGCGTCAGAGCTTACCTCGGAGGCTGTCGACAATGGCCTGAATGGTGAGCGGCGCATTCCCTTCCGCCCGATTGTTGACCAGGACATAGGCCCGGATCTTCTGCGTAATCGCCTCGCCGACCAGTGACACGGTCTGCGCTCGCATCTCGGGGAGTATCTCGACAATCCTGGTATAGGGCGCGGCCCGTTTCTTTGCCGCCTCATAGGACATCCTTAAAGGCGTCAGCAGACGGAGCACGGTAAACGGCGCGGTAAACGATTCCAGGCGCTGATGCTGGTCAGCCAGTCCGGGCATGTAGCTCCAGTGGTTATAGACATGGGCGAGACTGTGCCTGGCGAGGAGCGCGTGATAGTCGGTACCGAGCAAGCCGGCATTGCGAATCTCCACCGCGTAGGCAAAATCCTTGGGAAGCAGACCAAAGAACGTATCCAGCCTGCCCAGGAATTCGCTGGCCGGCATCCCGTGCCGCTGAAACTCAAAGAGAAACGGACCGGTGTGCGGCCCGAACTGCGCGTCTCGATAGGGCTGGAGCACCAGTTTCAGAAAGGCGTCGGCGTTGAGAAAATTCGGATTCGGCTGCCCGGCCCGGCTGCCGTAGCGGGCGTGCATGGCATAGGTGGGGATGGTGAGTTCTTCCCAAACCTTGAAGCACATTTCAAAGTCTTCGGGCATCTGACTGAGATAGCGGACCAGTTGTCCGCTGGTGGGGGGGCGGTAGAAGGTCGAGTCATTACCCACCGTGCGAAAGAGCGGCTGGCCCTGGTACAGGTACTGGCAGAACTCGCCCAGGCATTCACGGGTAAACCCTGTCCTGCTGTACTGCCGCTGATAGACCTGGCCCTGCCAGCCTTCGTAGGTCCAGGTGGAAGTGCCGAAACGGATAAGCGGCGAGACTGTGCCCTCACTCATGGTCTTCAGCCCTGGTGAATGGCAGGGACGACTGCAGTAGCAACGGATCTTTTGTCTCCCTCAACCTGGCTGGTGGTGCCGGGATGACGACCGGCCCGGTGAGGATTTCGAACGTCGGCACGTCTTCCTCCCACATCCTCAAGCTCCGTGAGGAATATCCTGGAAGATGATCCAACCATTCGACCGCGAACCACCAGTCGTCCCCCACGAACCATGTCCCCGTTGCGATGACTTTGGCTATGGTTCCGACCGGTCGATCCCACCGCGCGGTGATGACCCGCAGATGCGCGCCGGTGGTGATCCGCGGTCGCGTTCTGGAAACAGGGTTCAGTGTGCCTGAACTATCGCCCACACTCGTTCCGGTGTAGACTCCCTGTCCAATGAGACTGCCCCGCTTTCTTGCCAGCTTTCGAAGTAACGCTTTCCTGGTCGGTTTCATGCTGGGCCCCATCCTAACGTATGCCGAGCTTGTCGGGAAGGTGGTGGGTGGCATCGGCCTGGGCTGGGAAATGAGTCACGACGCCTGCAACCTGGTTCCACGGCACTTCCTGCTGGAGGTCGAATTATGAACGTAAGACTCGTGTGCGCGTTGATCCCGCTCTTGTGTCTTCACGCTCCTGTATATGCACAAAGCCCTTGTTCGGACTGTCTGAACGCAGTTGAGAATGAGCTGACGAAATGCCTCGGCAATGCCATTAGCGCCAATGACAAGGCTTCTTGTCTGGACAACCGGCAAGCGCAGGCGCGGACCTGCAGAAACAGTGAGTGTGCCATCGAGAGAGAGGAGAAAGAGGAAGCAGAGAATCGAAACGGACAGCCCCAGCCGAACAGGGCCGGCCTCACTCCCTACACACCCACGGAAAGCGAGTGGCTCGCCTTAACCATGCAGGCCAGCCTGAGACGAGAGGCCGGTCCCGACCATCCGTATTCGCTGGACATTCTGTTAGTGGATCACGACACGCTCCTGATCCTCGTTCGGCATCCATCCACCGTGAATCGAGAGATGATAAACAAGGCCATTGCCACGGCTCGAGAAGCGATCAGGAGCAGAGCGAGAAGCCACGGGTGGGACAAATGGGTCAAGGTTCGCGAGGCTGTCGAGCTGTATCCCACCTCCAAATGAGCGTCACGATGTTTCTAGGCCTGTGACTGAACGGTCCCCAGGTTCACTCGCGATGGTTGGCAGGTCGCGGTATGAGGAAGTGTGTAAATCCACGAGCACTCATGGAACTCTTACACGGCGAAGCAGGACTGGTGAGGATCTAATTCTTCTCAGATTGTGCTGAGTGCCGGCAAGAGTGCATAGTCCATACATCATCCGCCTTGTGGAGGTATGGCGTGGACATTCGGAGGTGTGGAATACTGGTCGCCGTTATCGCTGGGCTGACCGCCATCGTCGGGATCTGGGAGCCGTTGCGGGCTGAACCGCTGACCGTTGGAGCGCCCCCCAGCTTGAGACCGGCTTTCAGCGATATCCTGCCGATGTTCGAGCGGGAATATGATACGGCGGTCAACGTCGTATACACGCCGGCAAAAACCCTGCTTCGTGAAATCGAACAGGGAGATCCGATCGATGTGTTTCTATCGGCGGGGGTTGAAGAGGTCGAGTCTCTCCACAAGAAGGGACTGACTCTCAACGGCCGGCCCAGGATCTACGCGCAGACGTCTCTCGTCCTCGTGATGGCGGCGGCCTCCTCGGCCATGTTGATGTCCTTTCAGGATGCACTATCAAGCCGGTCCACCCGTCTTGCCCTCGGTGATCCACGCACGTCCTCATTGGGAGATGAGACCGCCCGGGCGCTGACAAGACTGTATCCGGGATATAAGAACAGTTCTCACATTCTCCATGCCTCCCATAGTGAGGACATCATGGATTTGATTCGCACGGGCAAGGCCGATGTGGGGCTGGTCTACCGCGTCGATGCGATTTCCAATGGGCAGGTTCGCATCACCGATGAATCCCCGTTCGCCACGTATGTGCCGATTCAGTTCGGGCAAGCAGTCGTCTGGACCTGCCGACCTTCATTGCGTGCCGCCGCAGAACAGTTTTCGAATTTCTTGATGACCCCTCGCATACAGAAGCTCTTAGTCAAATATGGATTTGATTCCATCCCGCTGCCCATCGGGTCAATCCCCATCGAAACGAAAGAGAGGGTATCATGACCGGCAAAGCCTTGACGTGGATCGCGGTCGTTGCAACGACCGCGGCGCTGGCTGCCCCGAGCATCTTCGCGAACGACAAGAAGTTCGGGACCCCGGAGGGTATTTCTCCCGAAACGGTTGCCGACTATTTGCGTGCGGTCATCATGGCCCACCGGCATTTTTATACCATCCACATCGTGAATCGACTCAACCGGGAGCGCATTGTTGATGCGTCGGAAAACTGGCAGGCCACGCATGCACTGCCATTGCCTGTGCAACTCTTGCGGGAGACAAGCGAGATTGCCGAATTGACCGGTCCGAATGTCCGTTACAAGCTGATCAGTCAATGGCCAATCAATAAAGCCAATGCACCAGCCAATGAATTTGAGCGGACGGCCCTCAAAGCAGTTCAGTCATCTCCCAATAGACCCTATTCCAGCACCATCGAGAGTGGTGAAGGACAGTTGTTCGAAGCGATCTATGCCGACGTGGCTGTGACAATGGCGTGCGTCCAATGTCACAACGCACATCCCAACAGCCCGAAATCGGATTTCAAAACCGGCGACGTCATGGGAGGACTTGTGGTCAGCTTTCCTCTAAGCACCCGGTAAAAGCCAGATGCGTTCGCGACTACAGTCTGATAGATCCCGCCTCAAATCCAAGAGCGACTGTCAGACCGTGTCATTGCCAAGGTGCACCACAAAATAGCGTGGCCGTAACCGCTCTCGAATATGTTGAGATCGCAGGAAGATATCAAATCGAGAGAGTTACCGAAAAACAGTCACGTCATCAGTGACAGTGATCACGTTTACACCCATCACGCTTGAGAGGCATTGTGTTGAACTCCTCCAGAAGTCACCCCAAAGCACCGCTCGTTTTCCTGATCGACGTGGACGATACCCTGCTCGATGACGGCCGCGTGTTAACCGATCTTCGGCGTCATTTGAGAAGTGCAGTGGGACGGGAGGGGGAACAACGGTATTGGCAGATCCTTCAGCGGTTGCATCGTAGCTTAGGCTATGCAGATTACCTGGGAGCATTGCAGCAGTATCGGCAGTCGTATCCGCATGATCCACATGTGCTCACCCTCTCGTCATTTTTGATTCAGTACCCCTTCGAAAAGTGTCTGTTTCCGCACGCCCTGCGGCTTATCAAACGGTGCCGCCGCTATGGCACGGTCGTGATACTGTCAGACGGCGATGTCGTGTTTCAGCCACATAAAATCCGACTGTCCGGCTTGGCCGACGCGGTCGATGGTCAGGTGCTGATTTATGTCCACAAGGAACATCAGTTACCGGACATCGCGGCCTGTTACCCGGCGGAGCATTACATCGTCATCGACGACAACGTGCGGATGTTGGGTGCGATCAAGCGGACCTGGGAAGAGCGCGTGACGACCGTATGGGCCTCTCCTCAGAGGAGAGGCCGGACGACGAACGGCACGCGTCACCATCCGCCACCCGATGTCACGATAGAGTCTCTTCGAGATCTCAAGAAAAAAGACCTGCGGGCGATCAAGGTCCGCCACAAGGGGACGGCACCAGCGAAGCTCGGATAGCGATTCTTGGAACGTCCGCGCGATGATGTCCGGACGGCAGCTGGAACCCTTTCGGGTGCCTCCATGACGATGCCGTCTGACCGATGAAGCGGGTCAGGGACTGGCGCCGGAAAAATCGAGGTCGGTCGAGAGCGGCACCTCAGCCTTGAGCGTCGTGCGCATGTGCTCCAGTGCATGATGATTGATCTCCGGATCAAGTGATTCGATACAGTCCGACGGCGTGCATAGGCTAAAGCCGCGCATGTACGCATCTGCAGCGGTATAGAGTACGCACATATTGCCCGCGATTCCCGTCACGATCAGGCGACGCGCTCCAAGGAAATGTAAAAGGAGCTCCAACGGGGTCGCGTAAAACCCTGAATGTTTCGGTTTTAAAACAAAATAATCTTCAGGGCTCGGTTGCAACGCCTGCGCCACGGGCCGCCCCCGGCAAGGTTCCTCATGACAGTGCTTCACCAGTGTCTGGAGGTCGTGACGCCACTTCCCGAAGTTATCATTGACATAAATAGTAGGAACCCCGGCGGCGGAGGCGCGGCACTTGAGTGTGTGAATCCGCCTCGCCATGGACAGGATGGCTGGAAACATGCGCTCGGCATCCGGAAAGGTAAATGGGTTGATCATGTCCACGATCAGTAGACAGGATGTGGTCGTCTTCGCCGATTCCTTAGCCGGTTGCTTCATAGCCTATGGAGGATGGAGGATCGGGTAGGGGAGATCCCCTTCCGAAACTCCTCGAAATCTCTCCGTTCATCCACGAGAGGAATGAGGCACTGGTGATTCCTCTTGAAACCGGGGCAGCCGGGCATGGCGAAGGCTTTCTTCGAATAGGTCACGGTTGATCGCCTGGCCCGCGATGGCCCCTTCCCCGGCGGCGATGATCATCTGGCAATTGGCCGGCGTAACGCAACCTGCGGCGTAGAGCCCGGGAACGCTGGTCCGCATGGTGGCGTCGACCACAATCTGCCCCTCCTCGTCGAGTTTCGCGCCCGCACTGGTCGCAAGGGCGTTGTGACACACGTCGCCTCGTGTGGTGAAGGCCGCGTCCAACGGGATGGACTGCCCGGAAGCGAGAGTCAGCGACCGGAGGTGTCCGTCGTCATGAGCGACCGCCGTGATCGCCGGAATGCAGACGGGAATCTGTTCGTTTCGTATCCACTCGTCATGGGGCTTGGGCCATGTCGGGTCCGCTCCATTGGTACAAATCACCACCGCGGGAGAGAACATCAGCATGCCCAGGGCATATTCCGCCGCTTCGGTATTGTGGCCGATAATGACCACCTTCTTCCCCTTCAACCGATAGGCATCACAATCTTTACAGAAGAATAGACTATGTCCGAGACATTCACGCACACCGTCGATCTCGGGCGGCAGGTGGGTGAGCCCGGTGGCAAGCAGGACCCGTTTGGCCTCGTACTGTTGCTCGAGGCCCCCCAAGAAAAACCTCGCGCCCTGTACGCGAAGCGATTGAACGGTCTCTTCCCTCACCTCGATGTGGAAACGACGCACCTGATCCAGGCCGCGGGCCAACAGTGTGTCCCCGGCGATGCCGTCGGGGAAACCCAGATAGTTCTGAACGTCCTTCTCCCATTTGGCCATCGAGCGCCCCGAATGCAGGACAATGGTCCGTCGCTGGCTTCTGCCGAGGTAGATCGCCGCGGACAATCCCGCAGGCCCGGCGCCCACTATGACGGCATCCCACGGGGTCTGAGACTGACTCATAGACCGCACCTGCCATGTGAAAGGTGCAGTGCGGGTGGTGTGATTGTCCTGCTAGGGAGGAAGGGCCTAGCGGCGTGATCCATAACTAGCATATACGATCCGGTGTAAGTCTGGAATGTACTATGTCATATCGGCGGCCCTGGGTTATCTCGGTATCTCCCTAGTAAATCGGGAAGACAGTCAGCTGGAAGCACCCAGACAGCGGTCCGTGGTTCGATTCCCCTTGGCGAGCTCCCGTCACCCCCAACGGATGGAGCTGCCGGCGCCTTGCGACCGAGTAATGCTCACCCGTCAATCTTGCAGAGAGACAAACCGGTCGAGGCCAGAGTCCGCACCTGCGCAGGACAGTGATGCTCCTGTGAGGCTTTGAACGAGGAAGAGACCAAATGGAAATGTGTCGAGGAGCGTCAACGAACGGCGGGTCTGGTCAGATCGTTATTCACCCGGTTGTTGCCCGCGTTCACATCGATGCCTCCAGCGGGCGGCGGTTTATCGAGGTCGGTATATTGGAAAGTTCCGAAGGGCTGTATCTGGTCATCGGCGGGCAATTGCTTACGGTTCCAGCCTCCGCCGAGCGCACGGATGAGAGCCACAGAGCTTCTCAGCAGTTCAGCCTTGATCTGCACCGAGTCGATGCGCGCTGAGAGCGTGGCGACCTGCGCATAAATGAGTTCAAGGCTGGAAGCGAGCCCTCCCTGATAAAGCTCCGTGGTCAGATTTTGCGTCTTTAACGTAGCTCCCACGGCGGCGTCCTGCCGATTGGCCGCAAGGGTAAGCCGGTTGGTCAGACTCAAATTGTTCTCGACTTCGCGAAAGGCGTTCAGCACCGTCGAGCGGTACCGATCTTCCGTCTCGCGATAGGCCGACCAGGCTTGCTGCAACTGGGCGCGGCGATATCCACCCTGGAAGAGCGGCAGCGAGACAGTGGATCCATAGGCCCAAAAACTATTGGCGAGGGCGAGCAGGTTGAATCCGCTATCCTCGAACCCGCCGCCGGCTGAGAACCGCACATCGGGGAAGAAGGCAGCGCGGGCAATGCCGATTGCGCGATTCGCCTGCGCCATTTGGCGTTCCATCCCGGCGATGTCGGGCCGACGCTCTAGCAAGGTGGAAGGGATCGTCCTGGGTATGACAAACTGCGCCACTCGAAGTTCATCGACCGGCTTGATCGTGAAATTGGCCGGCGCCATGTTGGCGAGTATCGCGATCGCCTGTTCCGTCACCTGGCGTTGGCCTTGGATCTGGGCCAATCTCGTTTCCGTGGTGAACAGCAGCGATTCGACGCGGGCGACGTCGAGCGCCGACGCGATCGCGCCGGCGAACTGGGCTTTCACCAGGTCGAGTGACTTCTGATAGAGGGCGATCGATTGAGTATAGATCGCAATCTGCGCATCGTACCCGCGGAGCGTGAAATAGTTCGCCCCGATTTCCGCCTGCAAGCTGAGCCGCGCCAGTCCATAGTCCGCTGCGCGCTCCTCGGCCCGGTAGAGTTCGACCCGCGTGGCATTGCGAAGTGCCGACCAAAAATCGGGCTCCCAGGAAGCCAGCCCTCCGCCATGCACCGTGCTCCCGAACTCCGAAATATTCGGGGGACGAAAGAGTTTGTTGATGGATTCTTTATTGTCCGAGGCGCCGAGCCCCAGGCCTGCCTGAGGAAGGTACTGCGAACGCGCCCTCATCATGACATCGCGAGCCTGGACGAACCGTTCGGCGGCAGCCTGCAGATCTGGATTACCAGCCATGGCTTGTTCTTCCAACCTGTTCAGGATTGGATCGTCGAAAAGCTTCCACCAGTCCGGGCGTAATTCTCCGTCCGATGGTTTCGCCTCGACGAATGGGCTGGCGCCCTTCCAGGAGGCGGGTACGACATATTGAGGCGGATCGTACTGTGGCGCCAAATCGGCGGCCGGGAACCAATTACAAGCGGGCAGGCTGAGGGCTAGCAACACAAGGCCGCTGCATTGCCGACAGGAGCGAAGGAATCGTGACATGTCCGGCCTCGTTCGTACCCGCTCGCCTATCACCTGTAACTGATCCTCATTGTGGAGTCCGCTCATGTGAGGCCGAAGCTTCCTTCGCGCGGGAATCTTCCCTTGAGCCAGGAGCTTGTGATCCTGGAGTTTCCTTTAAGGCGGGTTCGGCGGTATTGGTGAGATCGTAACCGGGTGCCGGCGTCACGACGCGCACCTTGTCCCCATCCAGCAACGCGGCGCTCGGATTGTTCACGATGCGGTCGGCGGGAGAAATCCCTTCTGCCACTTCGACGACGCTGTCGAGGAGCCGGCTCACGGTAATCGGTCGTAAATGCAGCTGGGCGTCTTCCGTCACCACGGCCACTTGTGTGCCGTGTTCCTGGAACACCAACGCTGTCGAGGGAATCGTGAACACTTTCCGGTCAACCGGCGCCGTGAGATGGACCTGAGCGTAGGAGCCTGGCCAGAGGGCCCTGTCCTCGTTGTCGATAGTGAAGACGGTGATCGCGGTGCGCGTGCTGACGTCGAATCCACGGGCGACGGTCAGGAACTTGGCATTGAAAGTACGTCCGGGCAGTTGCGGCACGGTCACCTTGGCCGTCAGGCCCGGCTGGAGGAAGGGGCCGAATGACTCCGGCACGGAGACAAAGAGGCGCAGCATGCTGACGTCGGCCACAGTAAAGAGATTGCTGACCAAGCCAGGATTACTAATCGTGCCTTCCTTATTGACGTAGTCACCGACATTGATGTTGCGTACGGTCACGACGCCGTCATAAGGCGCGACGATGGTTTTGAAGCGAATGAGCGCTTCGAAGTTCCTGACGTTCTGTTCCGCCGCCCTGACCTTCGCCAGTTCGGCTTTCGCCTCCGCCACCTTCACCGAGATCGACTGCTCGGAGACCGCATGGTTTTTGCGCAACGCCAGCCAGCGTTTCGCTGTAAGGTCGGCCAAGGCATAGATGGCGCGCACCGACTCCAGATCCGCCTTGGCCTGCGCATACTGGGCGTCGAGCGCCGGCGCGTTGACCTCAGCGAGCGTATCGCCTTTTTTTACCAGCGCGCCGTAGTCCTTGTACCACATCTTCACATAGCCCGAGACCTGGGCATAGATCGGCGCCTGAAACCACGCCTGACACATTGCCGGGAAGCGTAATGGTCTCGGTTGGCGGCACCGGCTTTGGATGGATGACCGCCACAGTAGGCACGGCATCCACGAGCGTCTGCTCGCGCAGCAAAGCGGCGTCGCTTTTGCTCTCATAAATCCGATAGCCGATGTACAGCGCACAGAGGAAGATCACTGAGATGACCACGAGTCTTCCGCGCAGGCGTCTTAGCCATTGGCAGTGATCCTTTTGGTGAGCCGTTCGTCTATTGTAGATCATCGCATAGACGCAGGGCACGAAAAGCAGGGTGAAGACGGTGGCCACGAGCAAGCCGCCGATGACGGCACGACCTAGCGGCGCATTCGTGGAATAGCCTGTCGCCATGGGGACCATGCCCATCATCATGGCCGAGGCAGTCATCAGCACCGGACGGAAGCGGGTGATTCCGGCTTCGACCGCGGCCCTCAAGGCATCGCCGTGCTCTTCGAGCCGCTCGCGGGCATAGGACACGACAAGGATCGAGTTGGCGGTTGCCGTGCCCATCGTCATGATGGCGCCCGTCAGCGCGGGCTCCGAAAGCCGCGTGTGGGTCAGGAACAAAGCCCAGGCGATGCCCGCCAGCGCGCCGGGCAAGGCCGTAATAATGATGAAGGGATCCAGCCAGGATTGAAAGTTGACGACGATCAGCAAGTAAACCAGGGCGATCGCGGCGACCAGTCCGAAGATCAGTTCGAAATAGGCATCGTGCATCAGCGTGGCCTGGCCATGAATTTCGAGCGCGGCGCTGTCGGGCAACTCCTCCTCCATGCTTTCGGCCACCTTCTGGACATCTGTCAGCACACCGCCGAGATCGCGCCCTTCGGCGGATACATAGATGTTGAACAGCGGCATGATGTTCCCGTGTGTGATCACCCCGGGCGTTCCCTCCGCTGAAATTTCGGCCAGATTGCCGAGGAGCTGCATCTCCTCCTGGTTCGAAGAGTTAGTGGCAGACTCGATCGGGATGGTCTTCAGGCTATTGACGCTGTTGATCTCTGACTGGGGCGTATAGACATTGATCAGGTACGACATGCCGGTGCTGGGATCGAGCCAGTAGATCTGGTCGACCTGTTGGCTCCCGGCGGTCGTCATCAGCAGATTGTCGGCCATCTCCTTAAGGGTCCTGTTGACACCGAGTCCGAAGGTGCGATTGCCCTCGACCATCAGGGTCGGCGTGCGCATCGTCTGCTGAATCACCACGTCCGTGGCGCCTGGGATCTCGCGAAATTTGCCCGACCAATTTGCGGGCGAACTCGTAGTTGGGGTACATGTCCGGGCCGTTAATTTGCACATCGATCGGCGCCGGCGCGCCGAAATTGAGAATTTTTGCGGTCAGATCGGACGGCTGGAACGTGAATTCTGTGCCTGGATAACGCTCCTTCAAGCCTTTGCGGAGGATGCGGCGGTAGTCCCACACCGGCGACTTTTCATTCTTCAGGAGGATCGTCAGGTCACAGTCCTGGGAGCCGATCGTCGGCGTCGGAATGAAGGCGAGGTTGTGCGGTCCGACTGGCAGGCCGCAATTGCTGACGATGTTTTCAACCTGACCGGGCAGCAACTCTTCCTCGATGCTGTTGGAGACAAGCGTGGCAATGCGTCCCGCCACCTCGATGCGCGTCCCGAGCGGTGCCCGCATGTGCATCGTGATGATTCCCGACCTGATTTCGGGGAAGTAATCGCGCCCGAGGAAGAAAAAGAGCGCCAGGGAGCAGAGCGCGATCGCCAGCGAGATTGAAACGAAGGTGTTGCGACGGGCGATGACCCGCTCGAGCAACTCAGCGTAGCGTTCGCGGAATTTGTTAAAGCCGCGCTCGAATCCCTGCTGAAAGCGGACAAAGACGTTCCGCGATGGTTCCGCGCCGGCGCGGCCCCTGTTGTTCACGCGGCTGCGACATGGTGATTCCTTCAGCATATATTTCGCCATGGTCGGCACCAGCGTGCGCGACAGGATGAAGGAGGCGAGCATGGCGATGATGACCGCTTCGGCCATGGGCTTGAACAGGTAGCCGGCGACGCCGCCGAGTTCGAAGAGCGGGAGCCAGACGATCGCGATGCAGAGGGTGGCGACGAGCGTCGGGACGACGATTTGATTGGCGGCGTCGATGATGGCCTGTTCGAGCGGCTTGCCCATTTCGATATGGCGATCGATATTCTCGATCATCACGGTCGCATCATCGACCAGGATGCCGACGGCCAGCGCCAAGCCGCCCAGGGTCATGACGTTGATCGTCTCCTCGAGCAGATGCAGGCCGATGATGGCGGTCAGGATCGACAGCGGGATCGAGGTCCAGACGATGGCCGTGGCCCGCCATGAGCCGAGCAGCAACAGCACGATGAGGCCGACCAGCGCACCGGCCATCAGCATCTCATGCAGGACATCGGAGATCGAATCCTTCACAAAGGTGGAGGCGTCGTCGATGAGCTTGATCTCAACGCCCTTCGGAGAAATCTGCTCGGCACGCGGGATCATTTTCTTGATCCCACTGACGACGTCGAGGGTCGAGGCATCCGTGCTTTTCATCGCGACGAGGATGACGGTCTGTTTGCCCTTTACCAGCACCGCGTTCTGTTGGACCCTGCCCATGAGGCGCACCGTGGCGACGTCGCGCAAGTAGATGAATGCATTGCCGTCGCGCTTGATCGGGATGTCGCTGAAATGCTCAATCTGCATCGGGGACGCGTTCGTCTGGACGATCCAGTCGGTTTGTCTTGATCTTGATATCGCCGGCCGGCAGCACGAGGTACTGCCGCATGAGCGCAGTGTGAATGTCTGCCGGCGTGAGTTGACGGGCGAGCAATTTCTGCTGATCAAGGTTGACCATGACCTGCATGTCCTGGCCTCCGTAGGGGTGCGGCAGGACTATGCCCGGCACCGTCACGAGCAGGGGGCGGATGCGCATGTAGACAAGGTTGTAGAGCTCCGCGGGCGTCAGATTGTCGGAGCTGATCTTCAGCATGGCCACCGGGATGGAGGATGGGGCCAGACGCATGACCATGGGCGGTGAAATATCGGGCGGCAGCGCCTTGACGACGTTCTGGGCGATGCCCACGATATCCGCTTCGGCCCTGGCCACGTCGACTCCGTCCTGGAGAAAAATATTGGTGATGCTGCTGCCGAAGTAGGAATGACTGTGGATGTACTTAATGCCTTCCACGGTCGAGGTCAGAAAGCGTTCGAACAGGTAGGTGATGCGCCCTTCCACCTGCTGCGGCAGCAGGCCGTTGTAGATCCAGACGACAGAGGTGACGGGAATCGTGACATTGGGGAAGATGTCGGTCGGCATGTGGAGCACCGTTTTGGCGCCCAACAGCACAATGAGGATGGTCATGACGACGAAGGTGTAGGGCCTGCGCAGGGCAATGAGGACAATCTCGTTCATCGGCGAAGTCCACCGCGAGCGACGGGGTTTTCTCTCATCCTGGCAAAGCCTCCCTCAATTGCCTCGTCAAGTTCGAGCAGCCGGCTTTACAAGTTCCGTGGTCGCCTGACACCCGATTGAGACTTGCCAGTATGTCGTCATGTGCCGTTTCAATTGTGGCGGAAATCCCAACTCTAATCAATCCATGGAATTGCACTAGCAGGAAATCAGTGTCTTTGTACGGGAACCGCATGGATACCAAGGCTCACAGATGGGTGCGTTCCAGATCACGTTAGTTGGGAGGTAAAGCAAGGTCCTTGCCGATTTGTTGACTCGGCCCTAGTTATAGGTAATGGACCGGCAGGCGTATGTTTGTGGCGCATGTTCTTATCAGAAGACCCGTCCTGAGGAACATCAGTATCACGGGAAGCACCTGAGCAGTGCACATTCGCACTGTACGCACCGAGCGAGATTTCACTATTCCTCCGGAGCAGTGGCGGGGGGGTGAGCGACAAATCAAAGAGTTCCCTATGATAACGACTTGTCTATTCGAGGCCTCGAACCGCGGCATCAATTGGTATCGATCTTGCGGTACCTCCGGGCATCGGCCGAACCCGTTGTATGGAATTAGCTGGGCTGAGCCTCTGCGGACGCAAAGACATAAAGGATACCATGGTGAGAAGTATGAAATTCAGCGTGGCGGTGGCAGTCCTTGCAGGAGTCACGGGCATGATTGGCACCGGTCAGAACGTCCAGGCTCAAAGCCTGACGATTGGAGCCGCCCCCAGTTTGAGGCCCCTGTTCAGCGAAATCCTCCCGATGTTTGAGAAGGAATACGGCGCCACGGTGCGCGCTCTGTACGGTCCTTCGCAAACGCTTCGCCGACAAATCGAAAAGGGTGCTGAAATTGATATGTTTTTTCCTGCGGCCGTTGAGGAACTCGAGAAGCTACAAAAGAAAGGACTGACGCTTCACCGGGGACTTCGGATCTACGCACAAACCAATGTGGTGCTGGTCATGTCAACGGCCTCTCATGCAACCTCGGTTTCTTTTCATGATGCACTGCCGAATCGCGCGACCCGCATCGCCCTTGGAGACCCCACCACATCCTCATTGGGAGAAATTACGGCTCGGGCGCTCACGAAACTGAATTCCGCGTACAAAAGCCGCTCCCGCCTAGTCCAGGCGCAACATGCGGAGGAGGTTCTGAGCCTAGTGCAGAAAGGCGTGGCCGACCTGGGCATTGTCTACCGCGTGGACGCGATCAACAGCGGGGACGTACGAATCATTGATGAAGCGCCGGCCGGGCTGACTGCGCCAGTCGAGTTCGGCCAAGCAGTGGTATGGACCTGCCGTGAGAACTCCCTGGCTGTCGCGGAAGAGTTTTTCGATTTCATCATGAGTCCACGCATACAGAAACTCCTGCTTAAATATGGTTTTGACGAACCTTTGAAAGGGTGACCTTTCTCCCTGGTGGCGACAAAACCGCCGGCGTACACTGCTCGGCTCGAACTCCCGGTACCACGACACTGCCTTGGCCGGCCTCATAGATACATATCTCTCTGCGGACAACGTGATCCCCTTCCTGGTGACACTACGCCCGGTATGAACCGGGTCGTGGTCATGTTCCCTATTCGTCTGAACGGTGGTTAGCTCCGGTGCCTCCTATCAGTCTCGCTGGCTGGAGCACGGTGCCGTCAATTCCTCTGGTCACTGCGCCGGGGCATTTGATAATACCAACGCCCCCAACGTACTCTACTATGTGATGTTTCACGATCCGGGTGAGGTGATGCCCATGGCCCTTCCAGTCAGAGAAACGCGTGAGCGCGAAATCAAGCTCGCTGTGCACCCAAGCTTTACCCTGCCCCCGCTTTCGGGAGAGCCGCTGCCTACTCGAATCCTGACCTCTGTCTACTACGATACCGACCAGCATCAACTGGCACGGGCCGGCATTACACTCCGTTATCGCGTCGAAGCGCGAAAGGGGGTCTGGCAACTGAAGCTTCCCCGCGACAAGGCCAGGCTGGAGTTGGAGTGTGCCGGCGACCGCAGTCGGCCACCGGTATTCCTCATGAAGCTCCTGTTCGCACAGTTGCGGGGGCAGCCGGTCAAGATGATCGCCACATTGCGTACAAGACGGACGGGGATACTCGTGGGCGGGGCCGCCAGGCCGGTGGCCGAGGTCGTGAGAGATGTGGTCGTCGCGCTGGAGGGACGTCGCATCGTGCATCGGATGTGTGAGTTGGAAGTCGAACTCACAGGCGGGAAAGAGAAAGATCTTCGGAAGATCGAAAAAGCGTTACGTGAGGCCGGGGCACAGGATGGCGATCCGAGGCCTAAGGTGGTTCAGGCCCTCTCGCTGGAACTTCCCACTCCGCCCGATCCGCCGCCCCCATCGGCCCCGCCGATCGAACAGCTCAAGGCCCTGCTGCGCACTCAACTGGAACTGATTCTGAGACACGATCCCGGAACGAGACTGGGCAGTGAACCGGAAGAACTTCATAAGATGCGGGTCGCGACGCGACGACTTCGCGCCTATGTCCGAGCCGCCCATGAGATTCTCCAGCCGGAATGGGCAGAGCAGATCTGTACGGAAGTGGCCTGGCTGAGGACTGTGCTGGGACCGGTCCGTGACCTGGATGTCTTGATCGAGCATCTCGAGAAACAATGTTCCACCCTGCGTCCCGCCGAGCGCCGCGCGTTTGAACACTTGTTGCAGCGACTTCAAGCTCAACGAACGGCGGCACGAGAAGCGCTTGTGCAGGCCCTCGAAGGCGATCGGTATCTGGCCCTGCTCGACCGGCTCGACGGCGCCTGTCGATCCCCGGCCGTGAGCGGCGCCACGGTGTCATTGAGGGATATCGCAGAGGCCGGGTTTAAGAAACTTCGTCGAGCCATTAAGAAGTGCGGCCTGGATGCGAGTGATACGGTGCTCCATGAGATCCGTATTAAGGGAAAGCGGGCACGGTATGCAGCGGAACTGGCTCAGGTTTGTGTCGGTAAATCGGCCACACGCTTCCTGGATCACGCCAAAACGTTTCAGGACCTTCTGGGCGACCATCACGACGCGGTCGTGACGGAGCAGCGGTTACGCCAACTCCTCGGGCAGGCCCACAGCGGCATCGCGGCCTTCGCCATGGGACGGCTCATCGAGCGGCAGTGTGAACGCCGCGGGAAAGTGCGGACGACCCTCCCCGAGGCCTGGAGCAAGTTAAAGAAGCACGGAAAGAAAGCCTGGGGGTAGTTTGGACGAGCCGGTCCAAAGCGTCGGGCTACGGCACGTCAGGCACTCCTGCAGCCTCAGTCAGCGGTGAGACCCGCGTCGACACGAGCCAAGCGATACCCCCTCCGTTGCCCGGGACCATCTATCGGGCATGCCAGCAGCCATGCTGACATCCGTCCTCCTCGAGGGTGCACCACCATCTTGTTCGCCTATCGCCTCGTCTGTCATCCGCTAGTCTCCCATCAGGCGCCCCTCAGCTCGGCAGGCGGACTGCGGGTTGGGCATCCACTATTGTGCGGCCTGCGACGGCATGCAGCGTGCCGGCTACGAGGTGTTGAACCAGATTGTAGAAGATGATCGGAACCATGACTCTGGGGTAGGAGGTGAGAACGAGGGCGGCCAGGACCAGGCCGGTGCCATTGTTATGCATCCCAAGCCCATACATGAGTGAGACACGTTCGGCTTGATCGAGGCGAAACAAGCGGCTCAGCCCGGAGCCGGAGGCAAACGCCGTGACGCAGAGACCCGTCGTCAAACCTACCGTGACAGCCAAAAAATCCCAATCGCGATCCGCCACTGCCTGGGGTAGCGAGACGGAGGCATTCGAATAATTGAGCAACAGCAGTACGACGGAGTTGGTCAACTTGATCAGCGGCAACAGCCTGCTGAGTCTCGCTTCGCCAAGGGTCACACGCAGCGCGATGCCTAACATGGAGGGGAGGACGACCCAGAGACCCAAGAACGCGGCCGATCCGTAGGCCGCGAGTCCATCCAGGACACGCTCAAATTCCTGGGATGCCATGTCCCCGAACACGTGCAGCGAGAGCGGCGTGATGATGGGACTGAGCACAGTCGACGACAGCACTAACCCCAAGCTCAGGGCGAGGTTGCCGTTAGAGTTCTGCGCCCAGGCGGTTGAGGCGCCAGCGACCGGCATGGCGGCAACCAGGGCCAGGCCGACCAGAATATACTGCGCTTCCTCCGGTTCGTACCAGAACCGCATGACCACCGTGACGAAAAAAATATAGGCCATGGGGATGACGAGATTGGCCGTGAGCCCGGTCAGCAATACCGGAAGCCTGCGCCACAACGAGGTGAGGTGCGCAGTCTTCACACCTAACCCGGCATTGAACATGAGTGTGGCGAGAAGGAGCAAAAGGAGCGAGACGTGGATGTTCACATGGAAGAGGGTGACATGATCGACGCGTAGATTCCTGATCCACAAACCGGGCGCGGGGAATGCCGCGGCTGCGGCATAGGCCGCGAGTAAGCACCAGAGTAAATGATGGTGAATGAACTGAGATGCTGCGAGTGCCGCCTGTTTCAGCCTGCCGAACATTCGTGACTCTGCAACTTCCGCATCCCGTTGAGACTGAGCAGCGTGAGTATGCCTGGATCGGGTTGCGTTTGGCCAGTGGACCGTCAGGCGGGCACGAGCGGGAGTTTGTGTCTACGTGAATGCGCGTGCGGCTCGTGCGGATGGCATGACCGGAGAGTCGGAGGGGCCCTCCGGCAGGATGCGGGAAATGTCTTAGCTCGTCAGTGGGTGGGGAGTGACGGAGAGCTCGGTGTTGTCGGGAAATGCCGCGCCCAGCCTGACTGTCCGTGAGGGGCCCTGTAGGTGCACCTGCATGGTATGTCCATCCCACTGCCAATCGACTGATCCGCCAGGAATTGCCAGTCCGGAAACCGCCATCGGTCGGGTGAGCCATGAAGGAGGAATGCCACCACCGATGACCAGCGCGGCGCTCCCGGTCCTGTCGTCCACATAGGCCAGCATGTCCTGCTGTAGCAGCAAGAGCAATGCCGCCGTCTGATAATCCGGAGAGACCGCCCGCTGGTTGTGCCACCCTCGTACGTATTGCCATCCGTCCGCTACGTCTGACGTTGCCGGTCTGGGTGCATCCCACGTGTAGAGCCCGGGCGATGCCTGTCGCTCCCACAGCTGGTCAAGGAGTGCCCAGAGCGCGTCCGGCCGTCCCGACCGGAGGAGGTGGTGCGCCACGATCATGGTTGTCGCCGGGCTGTGATCGTCGGGAGTAGGACTGTAGAGGGGCAACGGTTGCTCCAACGGGCTGCGCGGGGAAAGCGGGCCCGGAGAATGCCGCGCGTCTACACGGGAGTCGGCTACGTGGAGGGGACCGGCGGCGGTCCGGTGCTGCCAGCTCGTCTGCAAAGCCGCTGCGAGGTCGCGCCACCGCGCGGCATCACGCTGTTTGCCGAGTCGGTCAGCCAATTCCGAGGCCGCAACCAGTCCCTGGTAACTCACGGCGTTGACGTACAGTGACGGCCATTCGTTTCCGACACGTCCTACGATCAGCCCGTCACGGGCCGGCTGCGCCAGCACACGAAGGCTGGTCTGTTGTCCGTTCGAGATGTCGTAAGGCGTGGGCACCAGAAAGGTCTCCTCGATGGATTCCCGGGTCCGGAGCATCTCCTCGATGCGGTGTGCCTTACGAAGAATATGCGGCCAGAGCCAGCGATCATAGTCCTTGTCGGCAATATAAGCGGCGGCTTGCGTGAGTGACCAAATGGCCACACCGGGGGCATCGGCCTCCGGCCCATCCCCTCCGGCGAAGTCATGGGTAGCCACAAATTGGGAGAGGACGCGGCTGACGTGCGGATCGCCGGTGCGAGCGAGGGCCGCGGTGATGTAGGCTCCCTGTCTCTGCCAGGCACGATAGAAAAAAACAGGATCACCCGGTCTTGTTTCTCGCCCGATCAGGCTCATCATGAGATGAGTCACTTGCGCATCCATGGACGCCTGGAAGCGGGAGTCGGGCAGGCTGAGCCGCATGCGTGGCGACGACTCTTTGTACCAATGATTCATCTGGACCGGGACGCGGCTATCGGAGAGGATGAGTCGATATTCCCGATTCGCAGAATCCGGAGGCAGGAGCAGGCGAGCATAACCCCAGCCGGACTCGCCCTCCCACGATGTGGTTGAAGGAGGGGCCGTCATCCATCCCGCCGAGTTCTCATCTCCCAATGCGACGCCGGCAGGAGCAGGCGAGAGGGCGACGGTCCAGCGATGATTGACTGCCACCTGCTTGCCGTCCCAACTCAAGGCGGTGACGGGTCCACCCGCCGGCCCTACGCTACGAATCAGGATGGCCGGGATATGGGATGTGAGATTCTTCAACCGCAGCTCCCAGCCGGTGGCGTCCACTCGCGACCAGGACGCTTCATAATACGGTGTCCTGGTGACGATGGCAGGCAGAGCCGAATGTTCGGAAAGGGCAAATGTCTGGCGGATCTCGCTGAGCGGCAGCGTTTGGCTGGTCATGACCGGGTGTCCGGTGGCATCGCAGAGCCAGAGCGAGATTCCGAAGCTGGGGGTTTGCGGACTGAAGTCTCCGCCAGGCTCGTGATAGGCATGGCCGCCTTCCGACGAGCCGGGTAGCGCCAAGGGCACGTGTCCGACAGACCTCGGCCAGGGACGGTCGGGATCCTTCTGCATCATGCTCGTCATCGCATCGCGCTGCGGGGTGAAGTGGGTTGCCTGCGCTCTGGCGTCCTGGAACTGGTGCCAGTTGTTCAGACCGGCGCACAGGGCAAGCAGGCCGGCGGCGACGAGCACCAGTGGCCGCCCTGGGCTGAGCGCACCCAGCGCGGCCACGGCCAGGAGCAGGGGGATGAAATTCAGACTGTAGGTGAAGGTTTCTTCTCCGTAGACCATGTGCAATGAGAACTCAAAGAGCAACATGGCCGCCAGCACAAGTCGAAAACGGAGTTGACGGTCCAAGGTGACCATTCTCCACAGTCCGTTGAGGAGCAGGACGGACCAGAGGCCGACGGCGATCAGCCCAAGTGGACCTGCAGACCCCGGAGCTGAGAACTGAAAGGACAGGCGCTGTGATAACCGGAAAGAATCGTCACCGAACAGGATGAAGCCGTCATCGTCGATGAACCGGATGGCTGGAGCGACGAGGGTGTGAAAGGCAAACGCGGAGACGATGTTCTGCTTGCCTCCCGCCTGGGGATGATTGACCCAATTGGCTTCAGTGCGGCCGCCGATGAAGAACTCGGCTGATGGAAACATGAATTTTTGTGCGCCCCACAAGAGCACCACCAGGCAGAACGCGTTGATGGAAAGTTGCACCGTCTGTTTGAGGGGCCAGCGGGCCAGCGTCGCCAACAGGCCGGCCATCCAGTTCGTGACCGTGATGCTGAGCGTGAAGGCGCTGGCGGCCACATAGGCGGTGGCGCCGAAGCGGCGCTGTTCGGCGAACAGGAGCAGGGCGAGCGCGATCATAATCGACCACGATCCCCAGGTATAGGAATTGGGCACAGGGAGCCAGAAGATGGCCGATGCACTGGACAGCCCGAGTGCCGTGAAGATGCTGCCATCGAGTTTCCGGCAGCCGAGGAGGCGCAGGAGCAGAAAGAGTGTCGCGGCCCACAGGCCTCCCATGAGGCCGGTGACGTGTAACACGGCCTGCAGGGGAGGAACGCCCAACGCCTGTTTTGCGAGATACACCGGGGTAAAGGTCAGTATCGAGAACAGCGGGTGAACAGAGGTCCGGGAGTGGTCGTCCGTCCTGGAGGTCATATTCGAGACTTCACGAACAGTATCGGACTCGAACCAGAAATCCATCGACTGAAGCAGATAGGGAGGAAGGGTATTGGCAATCAGGAAACAGCCGGTGCCGACGGCCAGGGCCAGCAGGGCTGCCATCAGCCAATCCGCCCGATTCAATCTGGCGAAATCGACGGCTAATTGCCCGGAATGCTCCGGCCACGCGTCATCATCACTGATGAGGGGGGAGGGCTCATCATAGGGTAATGGGCGTGCGGTATTGCCGTCTCTCACGATTAGCCTCAATGTTCCTTGTTCCGTCGAACGAACAACGTGCGACCGGGCATCAGCTGTCCTGACTGAATCGGACGATCCGGGGGAAGACTGAAGCGGGGTGGCAGGGGCCAGGCAGGCCACGCATCACATGTCCTGCTCGTAAATCCCTAAGTGTGGACAGTACTGGATGAGGCTGCAGCGAAGGCTCCGTCTGCTCCCTGCCCGACAACACCTTGGATGGCGACCCGTTATTCTCCCGACAGAGCGGCAATGATCGCCGGCGAATTGAACATTCTTCTTGTCAGGCTGGACGTCGACTGATAAGAAAAATCTCGCTGAATAAAGAGCCTTGCTGCCGGAGCCGGCCACGGCTGCGGGAATGCCAGGGGTGACACCTGCGGCACGATGAACGTTCGCAGGTGTCATGGGGCCAGCAACACCGGCGGTCACTGTCATGCGCGATTATGCGATCTTCTATGCCTTGGCCGCTCTGGCTGGCTTTCTCTGGTTTCTCGCCTTCCGGTATGGCTCCGATCGAACCGCGTTTCGCGCGCTTCTGGGCTGCACGCTCGGGGGCCTAGCGCTGTGGATGTGGGAGGTTTCGGAGCCGTCGGTCGCGTTTTCGGACTTCAACGTGGCTTACTATCCGGCCGGCCGCGCCATTCTGCAGGATCTGCCGCATCTATTCAGGCGTTGCTGGGATACCCCCGTCTGCGGCTTCGTGAACATCCCCATTGTCGCGTTTCTGTTCACCCCGTTCGCCATGCTCACACTGCCCCATGCTCAGTGGCTGTTTGCCAGCTTGTCCGTGGTCAGCCTGATTCTGAGCCTGGTTCTGCTGTGGTCCATCACGGATCGGGCCTGGTCACGGAGGTGGGCGATCCTCCTGCTCTTTGCCGTGAACGGCCCGCTGTTTTACAGTCTCAAGGAGGGGAACCTCACCCACTTCGCGCTGCTCCTGCTGGTTGCGGGAGTGGTCTGCCTGGAGAAGAGGTGGGACCGGAGCGCAGGAGCCTGCTTCGCCATGGCCGCGATCATCAAGCTGCCCTTGCTGCTTTTCGGAGTCTACTTTGTCGGCCGGCGGCAGTGGGCCGTGGTCATTGGTTATGCCGCCGCGGGATTGGCGGTTTCGCTGGCTTCAGTATGGTATGCGGGATGGGACAACCATGTGAATTGGTACCGTGAAGTGATTCTGCCCTTCTCGAATAGGGGCCTCACAGCCTTCAACGTACAATCGACTCAGGGGGTATTGCTCCGGCTGCACCTGGATTCCCCGTTGTATAGTTGGAAGCCGGTGGAAGTGGCGTGGGGCGTGAAGGTCATCGAGAGGGTCTGTGGGGCCTTCCTGATGGGAGTCTCGTGTCTCCTGTTTGTGCGTCAACCCGGGAGGCAGCTCCAGAACACCATCTATCTTGAATTGTCGATGGTGCTCTGTCTCGCGCTGATCGTCAGCCCGATTTCGTGGAGCCACTATTATCTTCTCCTGTTGCTGCCGTTGGCCTTATATGCGGGTGATCGGTTGCCGATTCCCGATCGTGGCTGGTGGCCCCTCGCGATGCTGCTGTGCCTGCTCTGCGTCACGCCTCCGGTGACCTTCGCGATCGGGGAGGCTACGGGGGATGATTGGATCGCCAAGTTGGTCCTCTCTCACTATGTAACGGGCGCACTCTTATTGTGGACGCTGCTGGCCTATGCACGCTGGCGCGTGGCCGAAGTCCGCCACTGTCGCTTGGTGCCGGCGGGTCCCGTCGCTCGCGCTGCGGTTCCCACGATCAAGCGGATTGACGCGTAAGACTCCAAGGCGTCCGGCGATCGACAGGCGGCAGGGTGAAGAGAGCCCCGCAGCAGGGCGGTTCATTCGATCCGCTTGGCCGTCGCGCAACGGCCAGCCGGGCTTGGGTGCGTCGAAGGGCAAACACGTGACGAGCAAGAGTTCGTGCCGGTCGCGTTCCAGAGGACGACGTGGCGCCGGGAAACCAGGACCATCCCCGTGCGCGCTCTATAGCGATGTCTTGCCCCTCCGTTCCGGTCAGGTCCGACTCATATCCCCGCTACGACATCCTTCAAAAAACATACGTGCGTATCTCGATGTCCGGTCAGCAGCATCGTGCCTGCCTGTTCTGGCGGGGCGGTGGAGGTGACATGGCCGGGGCCGAACGCCAAGGTTCACCGGGTGCCCTGAGAAAGACGAGCGTCCTTCCCAGGGTACACCCACATTGAACTAGTTGCCGACGGTGGACTCGGGGAGCGGATTATCCGAGTCTGAATCAGCGGGCGGAATGCCTTCATCGTTCGATTCGTTTCCGTCAGTTTGGGTTGACGGATCGATAGCGGCTTCGATAGGATCCGTCGTTGTTTCGACGACCGGGGTGGAAACCACCAGGTGTTCCAGACCGACCTTCCGCATCTCCAAGTGCACGCGGCGATTCATCGCTCGGCAGATGTCGCTGGTATCGATGCACAAGGCACCTTCTTCTCCCAGGCTGACGGTGCGGATCGAAGTCTCAGGCACACCCAGCGCGATCAGCTGCTGCTTGACGGTTTCGGCCCGTTTCATGCCCAGAATTTTATTGAAGCGCATGGAGCCCTGTTGGTCGGTATAACCTTGGAGAAGGATGCCCCAATCCGGTTCACTCTTCAGAAATTCCGCATGTCGCTGCAGGGCGGCCTTGCCGTCGTCGGTCAGGCCTTTTCTCCCGATTTCAAACTGAATGTCATCGTGGAGGATGTCCGTCCTCCTGGTGGCCACTGGGACGGCATCCACATAGATGGCCGGCGTCGCTGCGTAGACCGGGACGTTGTTGCTGGAATCGTTGAGGACCTGTGATACCTGGTGGTCGTTGAGCGCTTCTCCTGAACGGTTGCTATGGGCCGCCTCATCTGCCTGAGAGTAGTACCAGAAGGCGGCGACGACGAGCGCGAGAAAGAGCACGAGTCCGCCGAGAATATAGACATCTTTCATTTCCCGGTCCGGTCCGACGATCGTGGGGGCTACGGGTCCTGCACTGACGGTAGCTGCGGGTGTCTTCTGCATGGTGTCTGCTCCTCCGGGTAGTAGGGCCGGATGGTCCGGCGCTGTTGTAGTGGATAGACCGATTGTCCTCTTGCTGCGAAATCGGCGTTGCCGGCCATCACCTCCTTTCCGCCGGCAGCCCGCTGCCGGTCGGGCTGTAGAGCAAGGGAGAGACCAGCCGAGCCGCGGCGGCCGAACGGGCCTATTCGAAAAGAAATGAAGGAGTTCGGAGGACGGTCACGATCGGAAGGGCATCGCGGTCATGCGGGGACCGCGGGGGATTGCGGGGATAGCCCCGCATGGCTCGCGTCCCGGGCGGTGAACAGGCGAGGATGCGTCTCGCCGGACGCAGGGTTGCAGGAAAGGTTTTGACAGTTTCCGGGGCCGCGGTACCATTGGACAAGCTATTCGAGAAACCTTGCGAGCATGTAAGCACTCATCAGCCTAGCGCAGGCTACGGCACAGCACTCGGGTAACACGTGAGGAGTCGTTCAATGAAAAAGTTCGTCTCATGTTTGTTGGCGTTCTGGTTCCTGTTGATCCAGGTGGCGTATGCCGGGGATTTCAAACTGATCATCGGTGAAAGGATCGAAGTGTGTGAGGCGTGTAAACGCAATCTGGAGCGGATGACCACACACCCGGCCTGCGAACGGGACTATAGTGGCCAATTAGGGCTGGGAGCCCCTGAGTGGAAACCGTTCGACGTGGCGGGCCATCTTGGAGCGATGGAGCAAGTCCTGCGATTCCTCGCGACTGGCAGCGAATCCGCCGTGGATCGATACGGCCTGGGAGAAGATCAGTTCGAGGATACCGTGAAGAGGATCAGCACCAGGGAGGAGACCTGGGCCTACTGGGCTCAGATTGATATCAATAATGATGGCAAGCCGGAGCCGGTGCTCAAACTGCATTCGTCGCTCTGCAACCTGAGAAATGACGGGTCCTTCGGCCGGGCCTATTCCGCCCCCATCGTCGTGCTTCAGGAAAACTTGAGTGGCATTGATCGCGGCCTGACGGAGCTTGTCATCCAGAACCCCCACCGGGACGGGGGCGTGCCAGGGGAAACCAACTACCAGCTCTACGGGGTGTTCAGCTACAAGGGCGAAACGTATTTCGATCGTTGGAACGACACGGGGAGTGGGGACGAGAACGAACGCTCGACGCTGAGTATTTATGAATCACAAGGCAACCAGACACGAAAGCTCTGTCAGCTGAAGGAGTTGCAGGTCAGACGGTGGGTTCCCACCAAGCCCTGCGCGTTTCGAAACTGCCAGTCGGTGAAACCAGTTCCCGTGAACCTCACTCGCTGAATCCCGAAATGGGGTTCACGTCCTTCCTCGCACCCCCAGCCGCCAGAGCGATGTCAGTTCCGCCGCTCGGGCGGCGCGGAGCGGGTCGGCCCGGTCGGAGGCCCGGGGATGTGTTGGACGAACATCGGTCTTTCCAAGAACGGTGAGTCCCGCCTGGTCAACGGCGGCGAGTAGTTCTGCCCTGGTTCGCAGCTCTAGATGCTCGGCCAGGTCTGACAGTAACAGCCATCCTTCGCCGTGTGGCTCGAGATGGGCTGCGAGGCCGTTGAGAAAGCCGCGTAGCATTCGACTCTCAGAATCGTAAATCGATTGTTCGATAGGGGAAGTGGGCCGCGCTGGTACCCAGGGCGGGTTGCAGACCACCAGGTGCGCCTTTCCCTCGGGAAAGAGATCGGCCTGCACGACCTCCACTCGCTCGGTCAACCGCAGCCGCTCAAGGTTCTCCCGGGCGCAGGCCAGGGCGCGCGGATCCTGGTCGGTGGCAATGATGTGCGAGAGGCCCCGGTGGGCCAATATCGCCGCCAGCACTCCTGTCCCGGTTCCGATATCGAAGGCACGGGTAGCGGAAGGTAACGGCTCCCCGGCCACCAGGCTCACATATTCTCCCCTGATCGGAGAAAAGACACCGTAGTGCGGGTAGATTCTCCCACCGAGCGCGGGGATCTCGATCCCGCTTTTGCGCCACTGATGGGCGCCAATCAATCCCTGCAACTCCCGCAACGCCACCAGCGAGCGTTCTTCGGATGGACCATAGGCTTCTGTGCAGGCCTGGCGAATGTCCGGTGCGCGGGGCAAGGGTACCCGGTAGTCGTCGTCAAGCGTGACCAGCAGCATGCTCAAGATCCGCGCGCGCCGGGATTGGGTCTGTCGGTGAAAATGAAAGGCCTCGGCCGGCGATGAACCTGCTTTGGGAGGGTGCCGGTCGACGCGTCGGGCCAAGGCATTCAGCAACTGGCGCGCATTCTGAAAGTCGCCCCGCCATAACACTGCGGTGCCCTCACACGTCAGCCGAAAGGCGGCATCGGCGGTCATGCGGTCATCGGCAATGGCCACCCTGGCCGGTGGCGGAGAGCCCCACTCAGAGCGCCAGCGCGCCGAGCAGGCCTCGCCCGCTTCAGTCCAGTTGATCCTGGGCGGCTCAGTCATGATGGCACCGGCGACGTTGTCACCATGTGTGGGAAAAATCTGTCGCGGTTCATGATGCCGTCTCTGTCCGGTCACTGAAAAATCTCCGGACGAGGGTCTCGACCGATTTAAAGTGCCGATCCGGAAGATTTTTGAAGCGTCGTTTGCAATCCTGTAACGCGTCGTCCACGGTGGTGAAGGGTTGGATCGTGGCCGTGAGGTGCCCGTAATAGTCCATCAGTTTTAACTCCACCGCGCGCAAGAGGGCCGGATCGCCAGATAACGCTGTCGCCGCTTTTGCCCGGTCCCCATCCGATTCCACAAGCGCCTGAAAGCAGAGTCCCTTGAGTCGCTGCGTCACCGTACTGCGATCCCATCCCAGCGCTTTGGCCGTCGCTTGCATGTCGAAGCGGTACTGGCGCAGGTGATGTAACACGGCAGCGTCGCCGGCCGGGTCCGGACGAATCGGCTCCACGACGGGCGGTTCCATTACCGACGGAGCCTGGCTCTGAATGCGCAGGTCGGCCGTGGTAATGATGGGGCCATCCGAAAGGGCCACCGCCTGCTCGAGACAGTGCCGGAGTTCCCGCACGTTGCCTTTCCACGGTTGCGCCCTGAGCGTCGTGACGGCCTCTTCCGACAACTGTAGACCGGCCTGATGCGCCTCTTTCGCAGTTTCTCGCAAGCAGGTTGTGGCGAGGAGAGGGATATCTTCAGGGCGTTCGCGCAGGGGTGGAAGATGCAGCACCAGGCCTTTCAGCCGGAAATACAGGTCCTCGCGAAACCAGCCCTCCGACACCCCGCGTTGCAGGTCCTTGTTGGTGGCGGCGACGATCCGGACATCGACAGTGGTGGGATTGGTCGCTCCGACGCGATAGAAGGTCCGGTCCTGCAAGACCCGCAACAGTTTGCTTTGATGGTCGAGGCGCAAATCCCCGATCTCATCCAAAAAAATCGTCCCCTGGTGCGCGAGTTCAAAATAGCCCTTTCGATCGGTGAGTGCGCCGGTGAAGCTTCCCCGCACGTGACCGAAGAGTTCACTCTCGAAAAGTTCCGGAGAAATCGCCGCCATATTGACCGCGATAAATGGCTTGGCCGCTCTGGGACTGAGGCGATGCACCGCACGGGCGAATAGTTCCTTGCCCGTACCCGGTTCGCCGGTGATCAACACCGTGACGGTGGAGCGGGCGCCTTTCCTGAGGTCGCGAAACATGGCGAGAATGGTGGGGTTCCTGGTGATGATGCCCCATTGCTCGCAGTCCCGCCGGATCGCCTCCTGTTCGACATTGCCGAGCGGAGGGGGGGCGGTGCTCGCGGCCTGCATATCGTGCAGCTGCCGTTCGAGTTCTTCCATCCGCCGGCGCGTCGCGTCTTCCTGTGCCTGGGCGTCGTCGATTTGCTGTTGCAGGTCGAGGGCCAGTCTGGTCGATGCGGCTTCCTTTGACACCGAGTGGGAGATACTGGCGCGGGCCGACTCCAGGTCTTCCTGCAGCGTTTCGACGGCGGTTTCCCGGTAGACGAGGGCCTCCCGGACAGCCACAAGATCCTGCTGGATCGCAAGCATGTCCTGCTCGAGCAACGCGACGCGCCGGGTGGCCACGACCTGGCCGAGCAGACTGGTCGATAGCAGAACGATCACCGTTGCGGTCACCGGGATGACAAACGGCATGACCCACTGAGCGCCGGAGAGCAGGACCAGGGCCGCGGCCAGATAGAGCCCGAGGCCGCCCAGTCCCAGTAGCAAACCCTTCCAATCCGCCCATCGGAGGATGACCCAGGCCAGGCAGAGACAGAGGATGAAAGTCACCACCAGCCGCTGAAGCGAGGAGAGTTCACGAATCCAGTCCTGCGCGAGCAGCGTGTGAAGCCCGTGGGCCTGTATGAGAAAGTCTGACGTCTCTTCGCCGGATGGCAGAGTGCGTTCAGCTTGAGGCCGAGTTTGCGCGAGCAGGATTACGGCTTTGCCCTCGACCAGGCTCGAGAGCCGCTCATTGTCTTTCCGGTCGATCAGTTGGGAAAGCTCAAGAAAGGTCACCGAGGAAAAAAAGTTCTGCGAATGGGATCCGGGATAGTTGAGCAGGAGCCGGCCCCTTGGATCGAGGGGGATGCTCACTGTTGATACCGTGCCCTCTGGTCCTCGTGCATCCCGCAGCGTGACCAGTCCCGTTCGGCCTGCGACTTGATCGGGGGAGAGATGCCAGAACATGGAGGCCAAGGTGAATCCCAGGGAAGGAAGTTCGCCCGTCCCGCTGTGCTGATAGAGCGGCATCCGACGAACGATGCGGTCATTGTCTATCGCGGGCTGTATCGTGCTCCTGCCCGGCGTGACGGCATCGGACGGGACCAGCGGCAGTCCTGAATCCCGGTCGAATGCTGAAGACGAGAATGCGGGATAGGCGACGGTCCCGGCCGATTTGACCGCTTCAATCAGCAGGGCATCGCTGACCGCGCCGCCGAGGTTGGGCGGGCTGGGCAGGTCGAGCGGAATGTCGATTCCGATCGCTGCGGATCCCGCGTCGTGCAGTGCCGTGATCAACCGGGCCGGGATACTGCGATCCCAATGGCCGACGCCAAACTGTTGCTCACTCGCATGGTCTCTGACCACGAGAAGAACATGGGAAGGACGGGCGGGGTGAGCACGCAGCCGCATCCAGGTGTCGTAAGGGGCCCATTCCAGGGCCGCATAGGTGGCGGGCGATGGCGACCAGAGGAGTTCCGCGCAGAGGGTGGCGGCGAACGCCATCAAGACGGCTTGCAGCCAGACGTTCCTGACGAACAAGCGGGTGGCGATACGCATAGGCTGGGGTGATTACGGTTTGGGGGGCTCGGACGATGCCTCGTCGAGAATGCGTTTCACGTCATCGCGCGGCAACCCCTTCAGGTAGCTCTTGGCCTTGGCCAGGTCCGGGGCCAGGCCGAGCCCCTTTGCATAAATACGCGCCAGGGCCATGCGGGAGGGAATCGACCCATCCGCCGCCGTCGATTCCAGATAACTCATGACCCACTGGCCATGGGGGGGAAGCTGGCCGTCGAGTCCCTCTTCGTACAACCGGACGAGTGCCGCGTGCGAAATATCATTCAGGGCATAGGCTTCGCGCAGGAGCACCGGCAGCGCCTCGGCCGTGCGACCCTGCTCGAGCAGGGTTGTGCCGACGGTGTGAGTGGCATCTTGACGGTCGAGATCGGGAAAGTCGAGCCAGAGTTGATCGCAATAATTCTTGAACGCCTCTGCAGCGGCTTTCGATTGTTTCGTCTGCGCGGGTCCCTTGACCACCGCCAAACGTCGAAGTTGTGTCAGTGCCTGCGAGGCTTCCGGCAATCCCTGCTCGAAGGCGCGGGCCCACCAGGTGATGGCCATGACCGGGCTCTTCTCCACGCCATGCCCGGACCGATAGGCATTACCAAGAAAATATTGAGCTTTGGCGATCCCTGCGAGCGCAGCCAGCTCCAGTTCCTGGGCCGCGTCCTTTTCGCGTCCCGCGACCTTGAGAACGAGGCCCAACCGGTAATGGGCTTCGGCAAAATCCGGGCTCAAGCGTAAGGCTTCCTGGTAGGCCTTGATCGCGGACTGCACGTTTCCTCGGGTGTAATGAATCGTGCCGAGGCTGTAATGGGCTTGCACCAGCGCCGGATCCAGACGGATCGCTTCCTGAAGTTCCGCCATGGCGGAGCGCCAATCCTGTTTCGCCATGAGGGCGGTTCCAAGATCCAAATGGGCCTGGGCCACGGTGGGGTGGAACCGGAGCGCTGTGCGGTACTCGTCGATGGCTCCGTCCGTATCCCCCAACTGGAACAATGTTCTGCCCAGGGTCAGGCGCGGTCCTTCGGCGTCCGGTTCTATATGGAGGGCCTGTCTGGCCTCGGTCAGGGTGTCCAGCAGGCTCACCGGCGCGGGTGCGGGCGGCGGATCCGGCGGGGTCAGTGCTTCGACGGGGAGCGGTTCTTCCCGCAGGACTTCGGGGGCTGGTTCTGGCGCGGGTATGGGATTCGGGATGTCATCTTCCTGAGCCAACGCTGCTGAAGGAAGGAGGCCGAGGGTCATGGATAGGATCAGAAGCCACCCTCCCATGGTGGCGCGGTGCAAAAACATAGGCGCTCACAGACCTCCGCATGAAAAAGACTGTCTCTATATACACACAGACAGATTAGAAATTCCATGGGCCGTGATCGAGAGTCGCGGGCGCAGCCTTGGAGCAGAGAGCTCGGCCTGTCCCGCCCGTGGCTTTCGTATTCGAGGTTTGGGCCGGTCAGGTCGTGAGCACAGCGAGGACGACAGCGATGACGATCAAGAGGCCCAAGAATCCCAGGACGAGATATCGCCACCACCACAGTTGATCCTGAACCACCATGAATCCCAGACTGACGCCTTCTGCAAGCAGCCAATTGCGAAACTCATGGGGCGCAACCACGGTCAGTCCCCGCTCGGTGCAGGAGGCGATGAACCGATCTACGACCACGCCGCGCAGCGTAGAGCGTATCAGACGTTCCATCCACCGCGGCAGCCGGAGGCGGCGGCTGGTCTGATTCACCGTTTGATCCACGACCTCCTCGTATTCGTGCCTGGTGGTGGAAACAGAGCGTCCCGTCCGTACGGCGGCCGGACCCATATTGGGAAGCGTATGAAGCAGTTCCCTCAGGGCCCGTTCCACTTCGGCAACCACCTGTTCGGCCGCATTCAGCAGGCCTGCCACGGTTCCCCCGATCAGTGCGAAGATGAAATAGAGCGCGGCCATCGCCCACCCACCGAGGGAGGCCCATGCGCCGCGGCCAGCGACGGAGAGGTTGTAATAGAGCGCGGCACTTTCGACCAGGGTGATCGCTACCAGCAGATGCAGGGGCAACGTCCAGATCAGCGTGCGGAAAAAGTATCGAGGGGGTTGCGGGCTTGATGGTTGCGGCAAGGTCGTACACTCGCAGGGCGTTGTGCGCTGGAGGCGCTAGGGCCGGGTCCCCTGACCAGGCCACGCCTTCCGCAGTCGCCCGATGATCGAAGCACGCTCGTCTGGCGAGAGCGCGACCGGTGCGTGCGCGATCTGCCAGACCGGCTCGTGGGGAGCAGGATCCTGCGCCAGTCTGGGAATCACATGCCAGTGGATGTGCGGAAGTTGGTTGCCGAGCAATTCATAATTGATTTTGACCGCCGTCCATTGTCTTGCCAGTAGGGCGGCCACGGCGGAGACCTCCTCGATCAGCTGGCTCCGGTCGCCGCGGGCAAGGTCAAACAGTTCGGTGGCATGCTGCTTCAGCACCAGCACCGTCCAGCCGGGGAAGAATTGATCCTCGTGGAGATAGGCGCGGGTAAGCCCGCAGTCGGCGATGAAATGGTCCTCTCGAGGCCATGTTCCGAGACAAGCCTTGCATGCCGCGCTGTTCATGGTTGAGTGAGCGCCCGTCCCTCTTCGGGAGTGATCAGGCCTTTCTTGATCAACAGCTGAATCAGTTTCTCCGTGGTCGCCTTGTACGGTGCGACGGCGGACGACGCCGCCGCTGCTGGGCTCTTTTGTTTGGGAGGGTCGCGTTTCACCCCCATCACATGAAACGAGGGAGTGAAGACGACGACGTAGTCTTTGTTTCGGATCCGCACCGACACGGGTGGACTCTCGCTGTTGGGGAGAAGGTCCGGGCTCGATCCAGCCGGGACGCGAAAAAAAGGTTTGCCGTCCTCTGTCGTGCCGTCCTGGCCGAGGATCTCCATTTTGCTGAGGTAGGAATCGCCGGTCAGGTTCTCATTGGCCTGCCCGGCATTGTTGTAGATCTGATCCAGAACGAGGATGAGCGAATCGGCGACAAAAATGTCGGGCGAATGATTGCGGACCGTGACGTCGTACCGGTATTCCGCCACAAAGTTATCCCGGCCTCGCAAGGTGACGATCGGCGTCACCTTACCGCTCAGATCGGCCAACTGATCGACAGCGACTGCCTGAATGGGGGCATAGCTCTCTGCCAGCGAGATGCAGGCGCCGGCCACCACAATCCGTAGGAATCGAGTCATGCTCATGATGCCCTCCTCATCGTCGGTCCCGCTCAGAATAACAAAGCGCCAGGGTCAGCGCGAGGAAATCCTGTCCGGCCGCGCGGCTTGACACGTTCTTTTCACGGGCGATATTCTGCCGCCGGTCATCCATCCGGGCCGGTTCATCACATCGCATGTCGCAAACACATATGACGTCTGCTCCGCTCCTGGTCCCTCGCGCCCTGGTGTCCAAACTCCTGCATCTATACGACTATCCGGACCCGCGTCGGCCGGGACGCGTCATCAGAGGGTATGACTGCCCCCATGCCTTGCGGACCGCCCGGATGTGCGCCGCGGTGGCGCAACGGATGGGGCACGAGCCGGCCCGCGTGAAACAGTATCAAATCGCCTGCATTCTGCATGATCTCGGCCGTGCCGGGCTCGATCGTCCCCTTTTCGGTCGCATCTGGTCCTGGGCTCGCGAACGGGGGATCCCGACCAGGCCGCGTGAGTGGCGGGCTGTTTATCCTGAGACCGCATACGGGCGGGAGACCGAGGCATTCGTGGCGCGTTATAAAACGTCACTGGAGGCATCGGGAATCGTCCTGGACCGCTGGGCCCGCGAGCAAGTGGAAATGCGTCTGGGCTATGCTCGTCGGTTGTCCGCCCGGTTGCGCGTTGTGAAGCCCCTGTTGCAGGATCTGGCCGTCACCTGGTCGCCCTGGATGAGCCGGATCATGTTGTACTACTACTATCCTGAAAAATTGGCTGGGGCGCCGCCCTGGGAGCGAAACCTCGCCGAAATCCTGGTAGCCTGCGAACAGTTTGAGGCCTACAGCAACCAGAGGCGTGGGCGCGACTATTATGCGCGCCGTCGGGAAGACCTCTCGGAAGCGTTCGGGTATCTCAAGTCGTTGCAGCGGGAGGAGATTCTCAGTCGTCCGGTGGTTCAGACCTTGCGCGAGCTTGCGGCGGAAGGTGCCTTCGACAAGGTATTGGCACAGGCCAAGGGACGTTCATTATCCAGACGGGAGCGCCTGCTCCTCCGTCAGGCCGGTCAGGAGTAAGCCATGGCAGTGAGAAGTCTTTCGATCCAGGTGCGGATGCAGGGTGATTGCCACATAGAGAATATCACCCGGCAGGTGCAGGAAGCGGTGGGACAGAGCAAGTTGCAGGCGGGGATTCTCACCCTGTTTATCAAGCACACGACCGCTTCCGTGCTCATTATCGAGGATGAGCCCGGCATCCGCGCCGATACAAAAAACATCTGGCAACGATTGATTCCCGACGACCCCGGTTGGCAGCACAATACCCGCAATCAGGGCGAGGACAATGGCCACAGTCACCTTCGCGGCCAATTGCAGGGCCAGTCGCTCACGATTCCGTTTAATGAGGGGGTGATGACCCTGGGGACCTGGCAGCAGATCGTTCTGCTGGATTTCGATACGCGGGCTCGGACTCGAGAATTGGTCGTGCAGGTCATGGGTGAATAGGATGGGAGCGTGCAACCTCAGAGACGGCGGCGGGGACGCGGGACGGATCAGGCTCAGCGTCGCGGCGGCGCTCTTGCTGGGCGGCTCCGCCCTTACCCTGCTGCCTGCCGTGGATGGCCCGAACGACTTGTTCGCCGCGCAACCGGCCGGACCGACTGAGCTCAGTCCGGATGAACAGGCGACGATTGAGGTCTTTGAGCGGGCGACACGATCGGTGGTGTTCATCGCCAATACGGCGATGCAGCGGGATCCTTGGTCCTTCAATCTGTTTGAGGTCCCGCAGGGATCAGGGACGGGCTTCGTCTGGAGCCGGCAGGGCCATATCGTCACGAACTTCCATGTCATATATGGTGCCGATGCGATCACCGTGACCCTGGCCGATCAAATCGAATACAAAGCCAAGGTCGTCGGCGTCGATCCTGACCACGATATCGCGGTGCTGCAGATTCAAGCTCCTGAAGCGGCGCTCCAACCGGTGACCGTCGGAAACTCTCACTCACTGCGGGTCGGGCAAAAGGTGCTGGCGATCGGTAATCCCTTTGGGCTCGACCATACTCTCACCACCGGGGTGGTCAGCGCGCTCGGCCGCACGATCAAGTCGATGAGCAACCGGACGATCGAAGGCGTCATTCAAACCGATGCCGCCATCAATCCGGGCAACTCAGGCGGTCCTCTTCTGGATAGCGCAGGCCGTCTCATCGGCATGAATACCCAAATTGTGAGTCCGAGCGGCGCGTTCGCCGGAATCGGGTTTGCCGTTCCCGCCGACACCGTCAATCGGGCGGTACCGGAATTGATCAAACATGGGAAACTGATCCGGCCCGGGTTGGGCATCTCGCTGGTGCCCGACGCGCTGGCGCGGCGCTGGGGCGTCCAGGGGGTGGTCATCGGAAAAATCGGACGCGGCAGCGTCGCGGAGCGAGCCGGTTTGCGTGGAGCGCGGGAGACTTCCGGCGGCCGCATCGAACTGGGTGACATTATCGTGGCCGTGGACGGGAGGCCCGTAGAGACCATCGATGGATTCATGGGGCTGATGGATCAACGTAAGGTGGGCGATCAAGTCCTTATCGACTATGTGCGTGGTAACCGCAAGTTGCAGGTGACGGTCACGTTGCAGGCCATCAACTAAACCAAATTCCACGAGGCTCCTGCCGAACCATCCGTGAGGCTGATGCACGAGAGCGAGGTGCCAGGTCACGCTGCAGTGGAGCGAAGCGTCCGCACGCCAGCCGATCCCCGTTCCCGACCTGCCGGACGCCGGTGATCCAAGGCGACAGCGACCTTGTCCACTGTGTTAGGATGTCCACAGTCAGATCAGCCGGAGGACTACATGAGCGACCATAGAAAATCGGATCAGCCTGAATCGGGAGGGCAACTGCCGCCGCGGCACGAGGGTTCGGCATCCGCTGATCCGCTCGAACTGATCGAGGAATGTCTGGCGGCCTTTCCCGACGCCGATCCCCGACAGAAGCTGCTCTACAAACTACGACATGTGATGACGGCTCAATCCGTCGTCCAGGACCGTCGCGAAACGGAATTCAAGAAAATGAACGAGGTCGTGGCCAAGTTGACGGCACCGGCCAATCGTGTGGGCCTGCTCGTGGAGGTCCCGGCGGAGGGCCTGGCGCGAATCGTCGTCGGCGGGGCCGAATACTACGCCAACATCGACCCGCGACTGCCGGCGGAAGAACTGAAGATCGGGACGCAGATCCTGGTCAACGAAGCCTACACCGTCATCAAGGCCCTGGGATACGACCGCAATGGTCCGGTGTTGAAGGTGGCTGAGGTGCTACCGGACGGGCGTATCCGCTTCGAGCAGGATATGGGCCGGCAGGCGCTGATTCTCCAGCGCTCCACCGACCTGTTGGGCGTAGACCTCAAGGCCGGCGACGAGGTCCGTATTGAGCCGTCCCATCGAATCGCCATCGAACGGTTCGAGAATCGTCAAGCGCGGACGCACCTGCTGGACGAGGTGCCCCGCGTCACGTGGGAACAAATCGGTGGCCAGCATCAGGCGATCGAGGCGATTCGGAAAGCGATCGAATACCCGCTGCTTCATGCCGACACCTTTACGAAATATGAGTTTACGCAGCCGAAGGGATTCCTGCTCTACGGCCCGCCCGGCTGCGGCAAAACGCTGATCGGACAGGCGGCTGCCGCCAGTTTGTCCCAACTCGTGCGCGCCTCGCAGGCCCTGACTCCCTCCGACGGGAAGGCCCACAGCCCACCGGTGACGAGCGGAGCCTTTCTGCACATCAAGGGACCGGAGATTCTGAATATGTGGCTGGGCGAATCCGAGCGGATCGTGCGGGACCTTTTTGCGAAGGCCCGTGCCAGACGCAAGGAGGGGGCGCTGCCGTTTATTTTTATCGACGAAGCGGAGTCCGTCCTGGGGACCAGGCGGTCGATGCGCGCATTCAACATCAATAACACGCTGGTGCCGATGTTCTGCGCCGAAATGGACGGCATCGAATCCCTGCAGGACGTCGTAATCATCCTGGCCTCGAACCGCCCTGACCTGATTGATCCGGCGGTGCTGAGACCGGGCCGCATCGACCGGAAGATCAAGGTCGCGCGTCCGAATCGAGCGGCAGCGGTCGAAATTCTGGCCGTGTATCTCACTCCGGCTCTGCCGATTGATTCCGAGTTGTTGGGACGGAACGGGCAGGATCATGAAGCGGCCCGTCGCTCCGTCATCGAGCAGGTCGTGGAAAGTCTCTTTTCCCGGACGGATGAGAATCGGGTTTTGTCGATCCGTCTGCGGAACGGGCATCACAAGGTTCTCTATCGGGGAGACCTGGTCAGCGGTGCCATTCTTTCCTCGATCGTGCAGCGGGCGAAGGAAAAAGCGATTGAACGGGTGATTGCTCAAGAGGGAACCGCGTCGGGTGGCGGGATTCGCGCGCAGGACCTCCTCGATGCGGTGCATGAGGAATATCGGGAAGGTGAGATGTTGCCGCCTGATGATGCAGCCGAAGAATGGCTCAAATTGTTGGATCACCATCCTGAACAGGTCGTCGGCGTGTCGTCCTTCCGCCGTGGACGGCAGACCGAAGAACGACTGGTGAATCAGATCATTTAACCACGAGCGGCTGGTACCTGGGCTCATACCTCGCTCGGCCAGGGACGAATCAGACATGCATCTGTTCGGTATCGAGACGGAATACGGGATCACGCGGGAGGATCTCGAGGTAGTCGATCCGGTCGAGGAGTCGATGGAGCTGGTCCGCGCCCACCTGACCGGCCGGTTCGAGCGTCGCTGGGATTATCGGGGCGAAGACCCGCATGAGGATGCGCGCGGGTTCCGTGTCTCCGGCCTGCAACAGGATAAGGAAGAAGACGATTTCGCCAAGATCGATGCTCATCGGCCCTTCTCGTTTCACGAAATGAAAAGTGATCTGGTCCTGCCGAACGGCGCGCGGTTCTACAACGACCATACCCATCCCGAGTACTCCACTCCTGAATGTCGCACTCTCAAGGATCTGTTGGCGCATGACCGGGCGGGGGAGCGCATCGTGCAGCGGGCCGCGGAACGCCGGAACCAGCATCTGGGCGGTGCGCATGTGCAGCTTTACAAGAACAATACCGATTTTCATGGCCACAGCTATGGGTGCCACGACAACTACCTGGTGTCGCGCGCGCTTCCCTTTGCTCAGCTGGTCAGCGGGTTACTGCCGTTTCTGGTCAGCCGTCAGCTGCTGGCCGGCACCGGAAAGCTCGGGACCGAGGCGCAGGAGTCCGGCTTTGTGCCGGGGGGCTATCAACTCTCGCAGCGCGCGGACTTCATGGAAACGGAACTGGGCGTGGATACGATGCACAATCGCCCGATTCTGAATACGCGCGATGAGCCGCATGCCGATCGGACGAAGTACCGGCGTCTCCATCTGATTCTCGGTGACGCCAACATGTGCGAATACGCGACTGCGCTGAAGGTAGGGACCACGAGGCTTGTGCTGGATCTCCTCCAGCAGGGGGGCGCGCCGGATCTTGAATTGGAGCATCCGGTCGCAGCGATCAAGCAGTTGTCGCGAGACCCGGACCTGAAGGCCACGGTGCGACTCAAGGATGGCCGCACGATCTCGGGTCTGGCGATTCAGGAGGCCTATTGGAATGCCGCGAGCCAGTGCAGCCGTGGCAGTGATCCGGATGCCGCTTGGGTCTTGCGGGAATGGCAGGACACCTTGCGCCTGCTCGCCCAGGATCGCAGTCAGTTGGTCGGGAAGCTCGATTGGGTGACGAAACACTGGTTGCTGGAGACGTTTGTCCGGGAAGAACGGCTTGCATGGGATGATCCCTGGCTGACCAGCTTGGATTTGGAATATCATAATATGAGTCCTGACCGGGGGTTGTTTCTCGGTTTGGAAGCAGAGGGGAAAACCTGGCGGATGACGAGCGATCATGACATTGCCCGGGCCTTGTCTGTCGGTCCTGAGGACACACGGGGGGGACTGCGCGGACTCTGTGTCAGGCGATTCTCCGAGCAAATCACGACCATGCAGTGGGAACGAGTTCAATTTTCGGGAGGGCTCCGCGCGCGGACGCTTGAAATGGGTGACTTATTCCATCCCGATGACGTGCGGGCCTGTGCCGCCCTGTTTGAAACCGCGACTTCTCCAGCCGATGCCTTGGCTGCGTGGTCGAGACGAAAGGATGCCTGACGATGCACTATATGCTCATGCCGGAACGCCGTGAGGGACCCGGCGATCCCATGCCGAAGCCCTCGAGTCCTTCAGAAGAGGGGGGCGGGCCTCGAAGGCCGGACACGGGTTCGCCTGATAAGGATAACCTGCTGAAGCGAATGCGTAAGGTCGATCCCAAACAGGCGGAACGTTACAAGCAACGAACCGGTGAGTGAGGCTGGCCGCCGGGAAGGGGAGGTGCACGATCGGGGTGGCGTGCGAAGGCCACCGTGGTAAGCCCGTCAGCCTGCCCGGGTCTCTTGGGGAATCGGAGTGAGAACACGTTGGAAAGGGTGGACAAGAGCATGGGGATGCAAGGGGATTTTTTTCAGCTCTTGAAGGAGCAGGGTTATCAGTTTGGAAATCCTGTCGCCGCCGCGGCCGGGATCGATATTCCCAATGCCACGACGATCCTTGCGCTGAAGTATCGGGATGGCGTCCTGGTCGCAGGAGATCGCCGGGCCACGGCGGGCAACATGGTCATGTATGACCGGACCGATAAGGTCTTGGAAATCGATCGCCATAGCGTGATGGCTATTGCAGGAGTCCCGGCAACCGCCTACGAGATGGTGCGCGTGCTGGAACATTCCTTCAAATACTATCGCCGTACGCAGCTGCAGGAACTCAGCTTTGAGGGAAAGCTCCGGGCCGTCTCCAAGCTGCTGAAGGAGAATGTGCCGGCCGCGCTGGCCGGAACCGGTGCGGTGGTGCCTGTTTTTGCGGGATATGACCATGAACAGGGTGCGGCCAAGATTTATTTCTACGATATCCTGGGCGCGGAATTCGAAGCGGTCGAATATGCCGTGTCCGGCTCGGGCTCGCCGACGATTCGAGGGATCCTCCATTATATGAATACCTGGGGACCGCAGCCCCTGGCCATGCTCCCCGAAGAGGAAGCGACGATTCACGCGCTCCGGCTGCTGACAAGTGCTGCGGAATTTGACTCCGCCACCGGCGGTGTGAACCGGGAACTCAATCTGTACCCCGTGATCAAGCTCATCACGGCGGCCGGAGTGCAGCCGATTGCAGGAGAAAAATTAAAACGTCTGTACGAAGCGGAAGTGGTACGCGGGGTCTCAACTCCGCCTGTCGTGCCGAGATGAGCTGGTTTATCACATCCTGAGGGTGACACGTCATGTATGAAGAACCGTATCGGTGGGTCGAAGCAGTCGGCAATCGACGACAATATCTAGACGAACAATTCACCAAGGGTGCACCGGTCGTGGCGTTGGCCTATGCCGGCGGCATCCTGATGCTCACCGTCAGCCGGGGGACCCCCAAGCTGTACGAGATCTATGATCGCATTGCCCTGGGCGGCATGGGGCATCCGGCGGACCTGGAAAAGTTGCGGTTCTCCCTGCTCGAGATGGCGCACGTCGAGGGATTTAATCGCTCGCCCTCCGATGTCACGGGCGCTCGCCTGATGAAGTACGGATTGGCTCCCACTATCAAGCAGGCCTTCGAAGAAATTTACAAGGCGCCGTTCATCGCGAAGATTCTGCTCGCGGAATTGGGATCAAAGCCTGAGCGCGATTTGTTTTTGACGATCAATTATGACGGAACCTTTGAGGAAAGCCGTCGTCGGGCAGTGTTAGGAGCAACCGCGACAATTCAAAGGCGGATGAGCGACTATCTGGAATCGCAACCGGAATCCGGCCACACTTCTTTGGCCCAGGCTGTTGAAATCGCGCTCTGTGCCTGGGCGGTAGGGTCGCTGGCGCAGCTTTCCCATACGGCCGCGGACGGAGAGCCTACTGCCGGGCCCGGTCCGGCGGAAAAATCGTCTGAGGGTTCTTCGGCCATCCCGGGAAAGGCGGTTTTGTTGGGACATGTCCGCCAGACGGTCGTGGAAAAGGCGCTTGAATGTGTGTTGCTCGAACGCAACGGGCCAGGATCCTCAAAATATCGTGCACTCCGCACCGAGGACCTCGGTGCCCTGCTCCCGGCGGCCATGAAGGAGGCCGGCGCATCCTAACCATGCTCAATCGTATTTTCGGCCTCGAAACTGAATATGGCCTGTTGGTGAATCAGGACCGACCTGATCACTCGCCCTCCTGGATTGCCCAGCGCATTCGCGATCACATTTTTCAGGCCGACCGACGCGGGCTCATGGATCTTCACCATCGAGGCCACGACGAGCCGCCCGGCAATGGGGGTTTCTTGACCAATGCGGGACGCATCTATATCGACATGGGGCATCTGGAGTATGCGTCTCCCGAATGTACGACATTGGCCGACCTGGTGGCCTCGGATCGCGCCGGAGACCGGATCATTCAGAATGCGGTCGCGGCGTTAAACCTGGACGAGACCGTGTCCCTCATCAAGAACAACATCGATCACGAAACCGACGCGACGTTCGGCTCGCATGAAAACTATCTCGTCACCAGACAATTCCCTTTCTCGCGCCGCGGACTTGGGCCGCTGGTGACGTTCCTCGTCACGCGTCAGGTGTTTACGGGGTCAGGCCGTATCGGTTGCGCGCGTGATCCGAATGAGTGGGTCCAGGTCGGAGGACTTATCCTGCACAGGCCGGGGCTGCGGGATGCGACAGATCGGACGATTGTGCCGTTCCAGATCTCTCAGCGGGCGGATTATATCGTCAACGACTTCTTCGAGTGGGTGCAGCACAACCGGGCCATCGTCAATACGCGGGATGAGCCCCTGGCAGATCCTAATCAGTACCGTCGGATCCATCTGCTGTGCGGAGATTCCAATATGGCCGAATACGCCACCGCGTTGAAAATGGGAACCACCGGTCTGGTCCTGCAACTGATCGAAGCCGGGCAGGCCCCGCGCGGGGTGGGCATCAACGAGCCGGTGGAGGCGCTCCAGGATATTTCACGCGATCCCGATCGTCAGTGGCTTGTGCAACTGGATTCGGGACATTCCATTTCCGCGCTCGATATACAGGAACAGTTTCTTGCGGCGGCGCAGCGCCATTGCAAGGGACAGGATGAGGAGACCGATTGGGTTCTGAAGGAATGGGAAGCCGTGTTGACCGATTTGCGAGGGGACTATACCAAATTGGTGGGCCGGGTCGATTGGGCATCCAAGTTGTGGCTTCTGGAGACGTATCGGGAGGCCGAGCAGGCCGGCTGGGATGATCCTATGCTTAAGAGCCTCGATTTGGAATACCACAATCTGCACCCGGAGCGGGGCCTCTGTTATGGCCTGGAAGAGGAGGGGCGCGGCCCTCGGCTTACAACCGACAAGGCGGTCCATCTCGCGCAGGACAATCCGCCGCGCAACACGCGAGCGTTCGGCAGGGGCGAGTTGGTTCGACACCTCTTGGCCGGCGGTTCGCCGGAGGACCGTGGCGATGAGTTCGCGGACACTGACGACCGGCCGGACTGCGACTACATTATCAACTGGTCGAATTTTAAACTGCGGGGCACATCTCCGTTTTTTATGGCCGACCCGTTCAAAACCTACGTGCAGGAAGTTCACGAACACATCGCCGGCCGGTAGCTGCTGACTACGGTTTCTTGCCGATCCGTTCCAGCCTGGCTTTCGACACATCGAACGCAAACCGCAATTGCACTGCATAGTACTTCTGGACGAGACCGGGTTGGTCCAATGGCCGGTCTTCTTCCCGGTAAAACGCCAGTTCCATATCATTCCACCGCACCGCGATGCCGAGAATCCAGTCGAGTTCCGTGGGATTGAGCGTATTACCGGCATCCCGATCGGTAAAAAAATTCATATCGCCGTACAGCACCACCCTGTTTTTATATAAATCAAGATCGGCATGGGCTACGTAACGGAAAAGGGCCCGTCCGGTATTGTTGGGGCGAGCAAAATAGTTTCTATTGTGAAAGAGCCATCCGCCCCCGGCGTAAGCGGTGAGATTTTGATGCGGAAAGGTCCCACGCCACCAGGTGGAGTCCTGACTCGCAAGAAAGCGCGCTGTCACGAGCGTATCGGCGTAGGCCTGTACGATACCGCTTCGATCCAGCGGGGCGTCACGCTCGTATTGGAGGCGCCAGTTGAATCGGTTCAGGGCACCGGTGAACGCGTAGGTGCCATCCCACTCGGAGAGTTGGATCCATCCGTTGGTACGGTCGGAAAAAAAGTTCTGATCAGTATAAAAGGTGAGGTACTGTTTGAAAAGATCTGTTTCCAGATGCAACATGTGCCGCATTCCGACCAGGCCTGAATTGTCGGGCCTGGCCGCGAAGGACGGATTCTTGACGAAGGCGCCGGTGAGGAGATATCCGCCGAATAATGGTTCTTCCTCCTCCCGGACTTCGTGTTCCGCTTCTTCCATGGAAGGGAGCGGGCGCCCGTATTTTTCCAGTCCGAAGGCCTGCACCGGGAAGAAAGACAAGACGGATAATAGACAACCGATCAACAGCAACAAACCGCGTGGGTCTCGATTCGGGTATTGACAGCACATCATTCTTGGCAACGGGCAAAAACCTCTTCGCAATGATCCGAGGCATTGACCGACCGAGGGACGAACCGATATGCGACCCGGTCAACTCGCCCCTGATGAATGGTCACGATCGCCCGGCAGCCATGATGCACAAGGGGACAGCTGCTCTTGGAAGATGCCATGGACTCTTCGAGCAACGGTGTTTCCCGATAGTACCGAAGCCGGGTGAACTGTCCGCTCCGCCATTCGCGTAATGACTGGCCGGCACAGGTCAGCACCTGTACCTCGCTCTTTCCTCGCAACGAGAGCTGTTGCGGATATCCTTGAGTGGTGGGTGGGGCACTGGGGCAGCCCAGTGCCAAGCGGCAGGGGTGATGGTGAGAATCCCTCTGAACGCTCGCACGGAGGTCGTTCGCATAAAGAATGTGTGCCCAGGGAGGAATGGAGCACATTGGGTAGCATACCCGCTTAGTCAAAGCAACAAGGCCTGGGACGGTCTGAGGTGGACCCTGGACCTGACGCAATGTGTCTCAGGCCGCAAGTGCTAGGAGTGAGCAGAGAATAGGATGTTGGTACGGGCAGTCTTGGAGCATGGCGTCCACAGAGGGCCGCGATTGTCATGGCTCTAACTCGCGGCGATCTTTCTCCATATGCCCGGGCATTTAATGAGCCGAAGTCCATACTTATGTACGCCCTGTATATTTTGTGCGTACACCAACCGGAAATTGTCTCTCTCTCCACGATCTGCAGATGATGATGTGAAGTAGGGCCGAATGGCTAGAGACAATCGGCTCATTTGTCGGCTGAGTAGGTTGTTTCTCTGCATGCCTGACCATGCACATTCCACACATGCTGTGTAATTAGAACGTTTTGTGATCATTTGCGAAAGGTTGTCGCAGTGTTGAGCTTCCCAGACGTCTTATGTATCAGGCAACGACTGCATTGAATGTTTTCTTCAAACGTCAATTCGCGGGTCAAGTAGGTTGAAAAGAATTTGTTAGTTAGGTAGTATATCTGAATGCTTATGCATACAACGTAACTATACGTATACATATGGCAGATTAATGCGGCTTGAATCTCCCCACTAAGACGATAGGCTAGCTTGGGTTATCCGCGTTTCGTCGAAGGAGAAAAGAATGCTTAAACATGAACCTCAGGGCCGCTTAAAGACGAAGCCCCGGCATAATCCTGTTAATGAGCGCATGGACTCAGCCAGTTCAGAAATGGGCGCCATCAACATCCGCGTGAGACTTCGGGTGCAGGATGAGGCTCGTAACGTGGAGGGCATGACCTTTTCCATAGGTCCTCAATGCATCTCGTTTAACACAAACTATGTCATGCGTACCTCAACTGGCCTTTCGCTGAAATTCAGAGTGGGAGCAGGGCTGTGCTATCTTAGTTTCTACGGACAGGTGATTTCTTGCATCCCGGCCGAGGATCAAGCTTACAAGCATCAAGTAAGGGTTCGATTGGCTCCTATTGAAGAGTTTGAGCAACGCATGCTTCAGTCAGTATTGAAGGAGATGCTGCACGATGAATCGATGAGGGAAAAGACGTTGCTGACCATCCAGCCGACCTGTGAGACGTCGACCGATGAAGCTACAGGGGTTCCCGAAGAAACATTCCTGCCACTTCGCTCTCCGCTGGGGAGCCCTCACAAAACAAATAGTGATGATGCTGCCGATGATCCGGTATGGATCATAGAGATGAAACGGGAATTGAAACCTTACTGGGATGCTGTGCTGGAGTCTCGCATAGTGCAGGAAGCCTCAACGGGGACCCTTTCGCTCCCGCGAATGCAGGGGTGGCTGATTCAGCTATATCCATTCATCGAGACATTTCCTAAATGGATTGCCTTGACCATTGCGCGGGCCTCTGACCACCGAACCAGGTCTTTCATGATCGACAATATCAGAATCGAAAAGCGCCACGCCGCCCAGTGGGTCGACATGGCCAAAGGTTTTGGAATTACTCAGGCAGAAATGGACTCAGTGCAGACTCTTCCAGAGGTCGATGCTCTGACCCATTGGCTGTGGTCAGTTAATTCATGGGGTTCCCTCGCTGAAGGAGTAGCCGCCACGAACTATGCCGTCGAGGGTGTAACCCAGGGCATAGCAAAGCTCACCGTGATGGGATTCCCTCGGTATGCGAAGATGCAGGGCCTTAATCTCGACAAACGAGCCTATGCGTGGATGGTCAACCACGCACGATACGACGAGGTGCACCCACTGCAGGCGCTGGAAGTCATTAAAATGTATACCTCTCGTGAATTACAAGAGAAGGTTGTTTTCGCCGCTCGCCGGAGCCTTGAGTATCTTTTTATGGCATTGGATGCATGCTATGTTAAATACGCTCCTGTGTCGACAGCTTCAAGTCGCCGCGAGCTTTCCTCGCGGTCCCGTGCAAAAATCTGCTGAGATCTCCGACGGGTGAACACCGTCGGGGTTGCCGCCTACCTTTGAGTTATTCTCACCAAAGCCTTACAATAATGCCGGTTTGCTATCTTGTTTTCTTCGGATGAATCGCTGCGAGTGCCCTGCGCTGGCTCTGTCGACCATTCAGGGCCGTGAACGATCCTGAAAATGCAATGGAGACTGCTTCGTTCTCTTGACATGTGGACTTGATCAACCCCTTGCCCTGATCGGTCCATTGATACCCGTTTAGGGAGAGCTAATGAATGCCTTTGCGGTCTCTGGGCTCCTCATAGGGCTGACCTCGACTGCGCTCGGATACTTTGTGTATCTCAAGGGACGGGAACGATCGGTCAACCGTTTGTGGTTCTACTTCAGTCTCTCCGTTGCAGTGTGGGGATGGGGGGGGGATGTGGATCGGCCTCGCCAGAACACCCCCAGAGGCGTTATTGGCTTGGCGTGTCGCATTTGCGTGTGGCGTAGTTTGGATTCCGATTTTGTTTGCACATTTTGTTACTGAATTCTGTGAGCGGCCTCGGAAGCATTTTTTCGCTATAAGTTATGCCCACGGGCTCCTCTTTGCTCCACTGGTATGGACCGATCTGTTTTTCAGCAATGTCCGGCCGGTGTTCTCCTTTTTTTATGCGACCCCCGGGTACGTGTTTCCCTATTTCGTCCTTTGGTGGATGGCTACGGTTGCGTATAGCCACGTTATACTCGCATCAACCGGTAGGCAGCGTACTGGGCAGAAGAAGACTCAGATCGCATATTTTCTCCTAGCTACGTCCATTGGCTACGTTTTCGGGGCGCTGGACTATCTCCCTATTTTTTCAATAGACCTCTACCCTTATGGGAATTTTGCAATCGTACTGTATCCCGTCATCATGACCTACGCAATTGTGCGCTACCGTCTACTAGATATTAGCGTAGTCCTGAACAAGGGATTGGCGTATGCGATAGTGCTCGGCATCATTGTAGTGGCCACCTCGATCGGGGCGGTCCTCAGTCAGCGCGCCACGGGATACTCCACCCCCCCCCTATTGGCCGGAACTCTATTTCTGATTTGTGCTTTATGGGTGCTCAGCAACAATCCGCATTCGAAGTCTAATGTCCTCTTCAGTGGGATGTGCGGCGCCGCCTGCTTCTGGTTGTTCGGCTGTTTCATGCTGTTCTCCGCGTCTGAGGAGGATGAAGCGTTTTTTTGGATGAGGGTCATTTATATCGGTATTGCGCTCTTGCCCGCCTTGACCTATCACTTTGCGCGGTCCATCACCGGAGAGGCTGCGCGTGACCGCCTGATCAGCTGGAATTATGCAATCGGTGGCGTGTTTCTTGGTCTAGCATTCACTTCATACCTGTTTGCTGGGCAGTACACGTACTACTGGGGCCGCTACCCCAAGGCGGGACCACTGCACCCACTATTAGTGCTCTACGTGCTGGTGGTCGGATTTCAGACGCTCCGTAGCCTGTACAAAGAGTTTCGCCTGCATGGCCGATCATCCCCTTTGCTTGGGGCTCAATTGAAATACACCCTGGCGGCGCTGGCCCTTGGGTTTATGGCTCCTCTCGATTTTCTGCAGAACTACGGGGTGGGGTTTTATCCAGTGGGCTACCTGCTGGCGGGCCTTTCGGTCACGGTCGTCTCCTATGCGATCGCCCGTTATGAATTGATGGATGTGTCCTTCGTGCCGACACGCCCCAAAGTTATGCTGTCTATTAAGTTAATGGGATTGATTCCGGCTTACATGGTGATCTTGCTTGTCATTCGGATCTTTACCGGAACGTTTCATTACCTGCTGGCAGGGGTGTTGTTTGCTTTATTCGTCGTCGTATCCAATGGTTTGGCCAACCTTCAAAAAGGGGTGGAACGAGCGATCGGGCAAACCCTGTTCAGGGAACGCTACGACGCGTACGATACGCTGGTGCAGTTTTCAAAGTCTCTTGTGGCGATTCTCGAACTGAAATCACTCACGAAGGAGATCGTTCAGACGTTGGCGCGCGTGATGAATATCAAAAGTGCGTCGGTCTATGTACTCGATAAAGAACAAGGGATATACAGTCTGACCGCTTCCTATGGATTTGCCACCCGTGATTCCCTCGTGTCGCCGATCAAGATGGAGAGTGAGTTTCCCCGGGCGCTGCTCCGCACCGACTCGGCACTTGTGCGAGAGGAAATAGAATATGATCGGGCCGAGACGGACTACTTACGACTGCTCGACACCTTAAAAGCGTTAGAGTCGGAGGTCTGTATCCCCCTCATCAGCAAGGAGCGCCTCGTCGGGTTCTGCAATTTGGGCCGACGCTCGAATCACGGCATTTATTCAACAGAGGAGCTAAGCCTCCTTAAAACACTGGCCCAGCACGCCGCCATAGCTATCGACAATGCCTTGTTGTACGAAGATCTGCGCCGGTCACAGCTGTTGATGCGACGTACCGACCGGTTACGTTCACTCGAAACCATGGCCGGAGGGTTTGCGCACGAGATTCGGAATCCGCTGACCTCCATCAAAACGTTTGTGCAGCTGGCTCCGGAACGACGTGACGATGTTGAATTTATGGAGCAGTTCAGTCAGGTGGTGTGCGAGGACGTCGAGCGCATTGAGCGGTTGGTGCACGAGATTCTGGATTACGCACGCTACATGACGCCAAAGCTCACTCAGGAGAATCTAAACGATGTGGTGTCTTCGTGCCTTTATTTTATTGAGGTGAAGGCGAGCAGCAAGGCTATCACGATTCAGAAAGACCTGGCCGGTGATCTCCAATGCGTGAAGCTCGATCGACAGCAAATAAAGCAGGTCTTGCTGAACCTCTTCATTAACGCCATGGAGGCAATCGGAGGTGAGCAGGCAGGACGGCTGGTTGTTCGCACGCGGAAGCTGGTCCGGCCCGCCAATGATCCTTGGGTTCAGATCGAGGTGGAGGATAGCGGACCCGGTATCGACCCCGGAGATCTCGACCATATTTTTGATCCGTTTTATACCACGAAACATGAAAGCGGAGAGCGTGAGGGAACTGGGTTGGGCCTGACCATCGCACATCAAATCGTTCAGGAGCATGGCGGCTATCTCGAGGTCACCAGCGAAGTCGGCCGCGGCACCAAATTCATGGTCAATCTTCCCGTAAATCCACCCGTGGCGGAGTGGCACGCTGCCCAGCCGGTCTATGAAGAGGGGAAAAAACTAACCGGCGGGTTTCTCGCCAGACCGCAGCTGGGATTGGAAGAGCAATTTCACAAACCATCCTTCGGGGGAAACGTGACGACATAGGTGTTCTGTCCTGCTGTTACCCCTATTGCGACGGTGCGTGCACGCGCGTGGCTTCATAGGTCTCGGGGATCGGCGGATTAGTGGACTTCTTTCACTCTAGGATTTGGGGCTAGTCGAGCCCACTCGGTTCCGCCGAAACCACCTCCAGGATTTTCTGTTCCGCCCAAAAGTGATCTCCGCCCGCTCGACCCTTCTGCAGAAAACCGCAATGGCCCCCGTAGCGCGGCGTCAGCAGCTTGATGTTCGGATTGCGCTTGATCGCCGGTATGTCAAACATTGAGAACGGTATAAAGGGGTCATCGTGGGCGGTGATAATCAGGGTGGGGACAGCGATATCCTGCATCACATGGCGAGCTCCCGCTCGATCGTAATAATCGGCACAGTTCGTATACCCTCCATCGCGGGCGGTAAATACCTCATCAAACTGTCGGATGCTCTTAATCGAACGTAGTGCGTCGAGATCCCACTTGCCAGGGAAAATTTTGGCTTTGCGCTTCATGCGGGCTTTCAGGCCGGAAAGAAAGTGCCGGTGGTAGAGCCAGTTTCCTGGTTGTTCCAAAGCCGCCACGCATTGGGAAGGATCAATATTGGGACTGACCGCCACTATGCCTGTCAGGCTCGAATAAGAGCTGCCCAGTTCCCCTGCTGCCTTTAGCACAAGGTTCCCTCCCATCGAATACCCTATGAACCAGATTCTGTTCATGCCCTCCATTACCGTAAGCTCATGCAGGATTCTCCGAAAATCCTTACTGCGTCCGCTGTTATATAGCGTGGGAGTTAGATGGTCAGTCCCGCCACATGTTCGCTGATTCATGCGGAGGACATTAAACCCCGCAGAGTAAGCCTTCGCTGTAATGCCGTGCATGTAATGAGAATCGGCGCTTCCTTCCAGACCATGAACTAACACGACGGTTGGCGACGCTCTAGGATTGTTCTGCCAGTGCGAGTAGCCCAGTAGTTGTGTGCCTGGTTCCGTAGTAAAAAACCGCCGGCTTTCTGGAATAAGCTTAGACCAATTTTCACGCGGCCAATATCGAGAAACAATCGTCATGAGGTGAGGATTGCGTAGTAACTGGATGGGGATGAAGTCGTCTGTAACGTTCATGCGCCTTCCATTTTAAACAATCACGTTTCCGAGCGGGCGGGCTATTCCTTTCATCTGCAGGAAGTGTACTGAGGATGGGGGTGAATCGATTCGATGAGCAATGGGGAACAGGTTAAGATATTACCATGGCCAAGAGAAAGCGAGGCAGGTTTCCGGTACGCCCGGTGGCTATATCTGTAAGGAAGAGGCGATCAGGTCGGTAAAGAAACTTCCTTGCCATCAGCCACCAGGCCCAGGGAGGTCCACACCTAATACAGAATAAGGTGGTTACTAAAAGAAGAGGCTGTTGGCAGCTGCCAACAGCCTCTTTGATATTTGGCTCCCCGGGCAGGACTCGAACCTGCGACCAGCCGGTTAACAGCCGGCTGCTCTACCAACTGAGCTACCGGGGAACAATGTGATGCGTTATAAACTTTTGCATTCTAGCAAAAGCAGGGAGGGAAGGGGGAGTCTTTTTTAGACCCCAAAGTCTTCCATGTCATCTTCATCGGACGACGCGTCTGTGTTTCCCTCTGCAAGGGCTGCGAAATGCTTCGCCCAGGTGAGATAGAGATTTCCGCTATCCCGCATCGTGTCCGCGGCCTTGACAAGTTTTTCTGCCAATTCTGGATCTTTTCCGCTGGCATGTATGGCTGCAGCATGGCGTTCTATGGCTTTGGGATATTCATGCAACAAGCCGGCGATGTCGCGGAGAAGTCCATCAAGCACATTGTCTTCTTGTTCCATGAAATCCTTTCAATCGCCATCTCAAGAAAAAACCCCATAGCGCGATACGCCATGGGGTTTTAAAGATGCGTGTGCTGTTTATCCTTGGTAGGCTTGTCCGAGGGCAGCGGACTCGCCTTTATGGGTCATCAATTGCCCCGTGGCGCTAACAGCCTGCATCTCAATGGCCTCATGCTTTGCGGCGTTACAGACGACGACGCAGAGTTCGCAACCCTTGCATCGATCAATCGTTACTTCTGCCACCATTTTGGCGGAATTAAGATCAAGACAGTTGGCTTCTGGACAATACATGATGCAGAGGCGGCAGCCCTTCTTGGCCACGCATTTCTCGTCGATGACTTGCGCTACGTTATACATGCGACGTGGTCCCTTCTCTCTCGTTAAGCCGCAACGGCAGGATTACCGACCTGCAACTCGATTTTATTCTTGTCGGCCCATTCGCTCGCGATCTCATAAGCCGCTTTAACCGTCGCCAGGTTCTTTGCTAGTAACATTTCCTTCTTGGCGAATTTCTTTTTGATTGCCTCGTCCAATGAAGCAGTTCCGCCTGAGGCAACAAATTTCTTGCCGAATCTTTCTTGCAACGCACCGTCTAGAGCTTCCATGGAGACACATTTGGTAATGCCTGCCACCGAGCCAATCATGGCCATGTTCGTTGATAGCTCCGTGCCCGCAACTTCGATCGCAAGTTCGGTCCCTGCAATATAAAACAAGGCGACATTCAGATCTTTGAGTCGCTGGATGTCTTCCTCTGACAACAGAGGTTGGGCTGAGTTGATGATCACGACGCCACCTTCTTTTACGCCGGAGTAGAAGGGCATGGTGTAACTTTTTCCCATGGTAATGACCTGGGGATGAAACACCTCGATGACGTCTGGGAACACTAGCTCACCACGGTCATAAATCCGCTCGATGCCAATGCGGCAGTAACTTTCTGCGGGAGCCATACGCTTCTCAGCACCAAAGAACGGATTTGATATTGAAAACTTTCCGTCCCGGTTCGCTGCCATCGCCATTACATGGGCTGCCGTGACTGCACCTTGTCCGCCCAGCCCTGACATTCGAATATTGAGTCTTTTCTTAATCATGAACGACCTCCGATCCTTAAGCTTTTTCTGCTAACTGTTTGGCGGCGGCTTTCTTTTCCTTGGCCTTGGCATCTCGCTCCGCCAAAAGCTGCTTCGCCGGCTCGCTGATATATTCTTTGTACGCGAAGCGTTCGGCTGGTTTCTCGGAGTCCCGCATTTCCTGCAGGCCTTCCATGCTGTTCTTGCCAATTTCCAAAATGCAGGGGGTGTAAAGCTGCAGATAGGTCGGGCCGAGCTCTCGTGCAATTAGGACTGCATTGCGGACGACCTTCTCGACCAGGGACGGCTTGCTCACGGTGCAGTTCACAACGTAGTGACAGCCGGATTCGCGAGCAATCTCAGGCAGACGAACTTTGTCGAACAGTTTGCCAACCGGAGCCATTTTAGCGACGAAGCCTTTCTGCATCAGGCCACTCTCCTGTCCACCTGTATTGGCGTACAGTTCGTTGTCAAAGCAGATGGTCGTGAACTTCTCTTGCCGGAACCAGGCCTGCAAGGTCATATCTAACCCAATGTCGACTGTGGCTCCGTCACCTGCCAAAACAACCACATCCTTGATGCGGTCGGGGAATCGGACGGAAAGTGCGCGTTTCAATCCTGAAGCAATAGCGTTCTGATTTCCAAAAAGGGAATGGATATTGTGGACGGCTACCATGGGGAATACGAGGCTTGTGCAGCCCGTTGATCCAACCATTACCGTATCTTCCGGATTTGGGAGTGAGGCCAGAATATAGCGGAACGCCATGGATTCCGGACAACCGGCACATAGGGAATGTTGCTCAATCAGTTCCTTTGATGTTCCAATATCTTTCCAGCCACGGTCCTCTTTTCCATAGGTGGCGCTTTGGACCAAGTCTTGGTAGTCCGACGGCATGATGTCATACAGATCTTCAGAAATCTTGATTCGCTCTTTGCTCATATATGCCTCCTCAAAGCCTATTGTTCGTAAACAGTAAATGGAAATTCAATGCATGGCTGGCTTCAGCTACCTCTGCCCGCGAGCGACTCCGAACGCAAGCCCAGAGCGGTCTTGATTTCAGAGACAATGATTTCAGGAGGCATTGTCATGCCGCCACACACATGAGGTCCAGCATGGACCCGCTCACTGTTAGGAATGGTCGATTTGATTTCTTTTGCCAGCCAGCCGGTCACATTGAACTCCGGCACAAAAATGTGTTTGGCGTTCTTTGTGGCCTCACGAATTTCTTCTCCGGGCCAGGGTCGAAGCGACTTCACCTTCACTAAGCCGCAACGCAAGCCCTCGTCTTCAAGGAGGCGGATGGCCTCTCGGCCTTGCGAAACGGCCGTACCTGAAGCAACAATCACGATATCTGCATCGGTATTTTCCGTGTCAACCAGGCCGTTGATCCATTTAATTGTATGTTTACGGGACCGTTCTATCGCTGCCCAGATCTCCTGCTGCCATGACGCATGAGTGGCATAGCTGATGTAGTTGCTCTTCATGATAAAAGGATCACGCATCATCCGAACAGGAGGGCACTCCATGTCCATGCACGGCACAGGGGATCGATACGGATCATATGGCGGAAGGCACATGTCGGCAGGCGTGAGATTGACGACATCTTTGGTGTGGGTCACAAAGAATCCATCACAACAGAGCGCTAGCGGCAAATGCACTTCGGGTTCCTCGGATACCATGAAGCCTTTCAGAATCCAGTCGAAAAAATCCTGGGCCGTTTCTGCATGCCAAACAAGCATACCGGTATTCAACAAATAGGAAATTTCGATGGTATCTGGCTGAATTGACAATGGCGAATTAATCCCGCGGCAAGTGACGATCATTTGAATGGGAAGACGTGCTCCTGCCCACATGGGAAAATTTTCCATGGCACGCATCGTTCCGGGACCGGCAGTCGTAGTGAACACGCGTGCACCGCCGAATGCCGCACCTGCACACTGGGACATGACGGCAAATTCGCTCTCGCCACGGAAATAATCACCGATATAACCCTCGGCAAACAACTCCCCGATGAGAGCTGCAGCTTCGCTTTGTGGGGTAATCGGGTATGCAATCATGACGTCGCAACTGGCTCGCCGGAGGGCCTCCTTGATAACCTCGCTTCCGGTATAGAAAGAGGGATTACGGGGGGCGTCGTGCATCATCGTCCAGGCGTCTGTAAACGTTTGACCTTTTTTATTCTGTGTCCCGATCAGGGATTTTGTTTCCGCCATGGTCTTGGCCTCCTTTCGATCTTCGTTAGAAGAGTTGAAACCTCTCGTCTTTAGTTGGAAGCGCTTGTCTTGGCCGATGTCAGTCTTGGTTTCACCGTGCCTTTAAGTTTGCGGATCCAATCCCCCAGTCTTAAGATTTTCTCAACTGAGGCATCTCTGAAAGAGAGCATGGCATCTTCGTGCCCTGCCTGAGCACACATAGCAACCGTATAGCATGAGGTGCCACCGCGAATAATCTTGAGAGATAAGTTCGCTTGGTGACAGTGTACGCCAATGAACATGCAGCAGTCGATTTTGTTATGCCAAATTGTTAGATTAGGGTGGTTCGGATTAATTTCGACTTCGGGATTGATCTTCGGATACTTCGGACGATAGTCAGGCATGGGGATCAGCATCGGCTTTTGACCTGGCTGAACGCATTCTTTCAAAATCTCATATAGTTTTCTGACGGCGGCTGCCTTCTTCGCTGCTTTCTCGTTCCATGCCCAGAGAACTAAAGGGCCAGGGAAAATTGTTGGAACCTGTGCCATTAGAAATTGCCGAGCCGCTTCCTCGTAAGCCTTTTCTTCTGGCACGATTACACCATTAATATGCGCCTCCCCTGGATTGGGTAGATAAATACCCATGGATGCCGCAGCCGGGGGGAGGAAATGTTCTGGGCCTGGTAGCACGCGATACTGAGTCATTCGGACCTGCTCTCTTTCTGGGGTTTAACAAACTTGGAGAAAGGGATATCCTCGGTTATAGCGTGAGGTCGAGTCACTCTATGCTTTCCCGGCGGTTCCCTGCAAGACGGCAGAAGGCCCACTTATGGGAAATTAAGGGCTAGCATCTATGAAAGCGGTTAGGCCTTTGGAACTAGAGTGATCAGACTTGAGCGAACAGATCTAAGTGCGCATTATAGGGGGCATTCTTTAAGGTTGTCAATCTGTCTTGGGAGGGCTGGGTGCTGATCGGTTCGGCTGATTGTTCCGGTGGGAGGCCATGGGCTGGCAAATTCAGGCAAAGTTTCCTCTGGTTTTAAATAGCCCCGTCAGACGTTAGTTGCAGAGGGCAACACTTGTTGAAAGGGGTGCACCTCTATTCGTTCGAAAACGCCTTCCACTGTGTAAGGGTCATTTTGAGCGATCTGCCGTGCCTGTTCGAGGGACTCTGCCTCAATAATTATTAGGCTACCCGCTTTGTCCGTGAACGGGCCAGCCAGAACTACTTTTCCCTCTCGCCTGAGAGGCTCCAGGCCGGCAAGGTGCGCCGCCCGATGAATTTTTCGTTTTGCCTGTCCATCAGGTCCATCATACCCTAGAATGACGAATTTCATGGTTCACATTTAGAGCACATTATCCTGTTACTCCATCCAGGGGGTGCCGATCTTTGTAGCCACATGAAACTTCATGCCACCATTGGATTTGGTCTTCACCAAATTTCCAGCAGAGGTACACGACGCGGTCTGCCAACTGATAGGGAAAGTCGCACAGCCCTAAATCAACATCCTTTATGACTACGCCAAGTTCATGAATGGCCTGCAAGCTACCACTAATCTCATGAAGAGCCCTGATATAGAGTGCCCCTACCGGGCTTCCTCCTCCGGAGGCTGCCTGCGCACTGGCTTTACCCACTTCTTCCTTAGTGCTAGATATAACAGCCTTGGCTCGTCGAACAGCAGCGAATCTTTGGTTGAGTTGAGGAACCAGTTCATTGGCCTCTGCCAATGTGAAGATGCGTTCGGGTGCGTCATTATCGGATTTTGCCATGAATATTTTCCCGAGGTGATCTTTAGCACATCACTTGATGAGCTTCAACAGTGTTAAGGTGAGAGTAAGGTACAAAGTGAGCCGTTGATAAACGGTGATGGACCTGCCGGTTCGTCTAACAGTAGTGATTCAGGGTGGAGCAAATAAGTTTCTCGTATATCAGGCACAGTGACCATTAATGGGTTGACATACTTCGTAGTGGAGGCTAGAATTAGGGCAACTTCGCAATCCTAGTAAATAGTTTTTACCTTCTTTGCGCCAACTCCCGAGACCCACTCAATCGTAAATATTCCAGGGCGTCTCAGCGTTACTCGTGCAACAGTGAATCATTTTCATTTCCGCGAAACTTAAGCACTAACATCTTCAGCATCGAACCAGCCAGTCTTACACAACCAGCAGGTTGACACCGAGACAATCACCTCCGTGAATCATTCATGAGCACTAAATCGTTTTTCTCATTTTGGGGAGCTATCAGGTCGAGAGCCTGATAGGGAAGGGTATGACACAGGTTAAAGCGGAAGTTATGCATCTTGCGGAACTCAAACAGAAATCCATTGCCGATCTGAATGAAGTGGCGCGAGATCTAAAGATCGAAGGTGCGGCGAATCTACGCAAGCAAGAACTCATATTTGCCATACTCCAGGCCCAGACAGAGAAAAACGGAGTGGTGTTCGGTGAAGGGGTATTGGAAACCCTGCCAGATGGATTCGGATTTCTCCGGGCTCCTGACTCTAACTATCTGCCTGGCCCGGATGACATCTATATTTCACCGTCCCAGATTCGACGATTCAATCTCCGAACAGGCGATATTGTCTCCGGTCAGATTCGGCCGCCGAAGGAAAGTGAACGCTACTTTGCTTTGCTCAAGGTGGAAAAGGTCAATTATGAGGATCCAGAGGTTGCACGCGACAAGATTCTCTTTGACAACCTAACGCCGCTCTACCCCGAGGAACGACTTAATCTTGAATTTGACCGTGAGGAATACTGCACCCGTGTAATGGATCTCACAACACCAATCGGCAAAGGCCAGCGCGGTTTGATTGTCGCAGCCCCGCGAACCGGAAAAACGATGCTCTTGCAGGCAATCGCCCGCGCCATCCTCAAAAACCATAAGGAAGTCACCTTAATTGTCCTCCTGATTGACGAACGACCCGAAGAGGTCACAGACTGGCAACGTCAGGTGAAGGCTGAGGTCATTAGTTCCACCTTCGACGAGCCCGCGCAACGTCATGCGCAGGTCGCGGAGATGGTTCTTGAAAAAGCGAAGCGGCTTGTTGAGCATAAGAAAGATGTCGTGATTTTGCTCGATAGCATCACTCGCTTGGCCAGGGCGTACAATACAATTGCGCCTCCCAGCGGGAAGGTGCTTTCAGGCGGTTTGGACTCCAATGCCCTTCAACGTCCCAAGCGGTTCTTTGGCGCCGCCCGCAACATCGAGAATGGCGGAAGCTTGACCATTATGGCCACCGCTCTGATCGATACCGGTAGCCGCATGGATGATGTGATCTTTGAAGAATTTAAGGGAACCGGCAACATGGAAGTCCATTTGGATCGACGCTTGGCGGATAAGCGCCTCTTCCCAGCAATCGACATCAGTCAATCCGGAACGCGTAAGGAAGAGCTCCTTGTGGATCGCGATCGCTTGAACAAGATGTGGATCTTGCGCAAGGTCTTAAGTCCATTAGGTACTATGGAGGCTATGGAGTTCTTAATGGACAAGATTGGCGGAACCAAAACCAATCAAGAGTTCTTGCAGTCCATGAATCGTTAGACCGCCGCTTGCCAGCGCGAGCCACTCCAGTGTAAAGTCGGTCACCCTAAGTTCAAGATCTCTGAGGTAACGAACCAAGCGTCGTATAGGAGCAGATATGCAAAAGGGAATTCATCCAGTGTACCGAGAAGCGACGGTCCATTGTGCTTGCGGGAATACGTTTAAAACGCGATCCACTATTGGAAACATTAAGGTCGACATCTGTGCAGGATGCCATCCATTCTTTACAGGAACCCAGAAAATCGTCGATACCGAAGGGCGTGTTGAACGGTTTAAGAAGAAGTACGCCAAAAAAGAAAAGTAGGCCTCAGTCAGGACATAATGGAGACCCTGCTTCCTTTTGGGGCAGGGTCTTTTGTTTTTTCAGCCAAGAGGCTTAAAAGCAGAATGGGCAAGACATGGAAGATGTGCTGATCAAGAAATGGGAGGGGATCGCCGCGCGCTACCAAGAGCTGACCAATCAGCTCATGGATCCGGTCATTCTCAATCAGCCTGGTATGATTCACAAGCTGAATAAGGAGCGGACCGAGTTGGAGCCGGCGGCGCTTCAGTTCGTCACCTACTGCGAGATGAAGAAACAGCTCGAAGAAGTGTCTGTCTTGCTTCAGGACCCCTCAACGGGAAGTGAAATGAAGCAGCTGTTTATGGAGGAAAGTAGCCATCTGAAACTGCAACTGCAGGATCTGGAAAATCAAGCCATAGCCTCACTCACTCCCAAAGATCCGCGGGATGAGAAAAATGTCTTTCTCGAGATTCGCGCCGGGACCGGAGGAGATGAAGCGGCATTGTTTGCCGGCGATCTTTTTCGCATGTACCTGAAGTATGCCGAGCGCAACCGACTTCGACTGGAAGTAGTCGACGCATCCGAGACAGGTATTGGTGGATATCGCGAGGTCATCGCCCTGCTTGAAGGAAAGGGGAGCTATGGACGGCTCCGTTACGAAAGTGGCGTGCATCGTGTCCAGCGTGTCCCTACGACAGAAGCGAGTGGGAGAATTCATACCTCGACGGTCACTGTGGCGGTTATGCCGGAGGTTGATGAGGTTGAGGTAAATATCGATCCCAAGGATTTACGCATTGATACGTTTTGCTCTTCCGGAGCCGGTGGGCAAAGTGTCAATACAACCTATTCGGCGGTGAGAATTACCCACATTCCAACCGGAGTCGTCGTGAGTTGTCAGGATGAGCGGTCCCAACTAAAAAACAGGACTAAAGCCATGCGAACTTTGCGAGCGCGCATTGTAGAAGCTGAACGAGAAAAACAGGATGCGGAAATCGCGCAACACCGGAAGGCACAGGTAGGAACGGGGGATCGCAGCGAAAAGATCCGTACCTATAACTTTCCGCAGAATCGGGTAACGGACCATCGTATCGGTTTGACGGTGCATAAACTGGATCAGGTGCTAACAGGTGATTTGGAGGAGATCGTGCAGGCCTTACGTGCTCATTACGAGCACTTGGCTACGATGGAGTCTCGATGAGTGCTCAGGGGCAAATAAGCTGCACCTCTTCGCTCAATATCGGAAGGTTGTTAGTTGAAGCCGAGGCCCGACTGAGCGCGGCCGGGATCGAGCATCACATGCTTGAGGCCGCGTGGTTGTTGGAGAATGCCCTCAATGTATCGCCCCTGCTGCAGCGGGTGAGTCCGGAACGTGAGGTCACGGCTGCAGGATGGGCGCGCGTACAGGAACTAGTCGCGCGACGCGCGCAGCGCGAACCACTACAATATATACTGGGTACGCAAGAATTCTCGGGTCGGGAATTTCATGTCACCCCCGCAGTGTTAATTCCCCGTCCCGAAAGCCGGTTGTTGGTCACCGAGACAATTCGACGGTGTAAGGAAAATCCTGCAGCGACAGTGGTGGACGTCGGAACCGGCTCTGGCTGCCTGGCCGTGTCGGTGGCTGCGGCCCTTCCGGCTGCGAGAGTGTTGGCTATCGATGCTTCGCCTGAGGCGTTGTCGGTGGCCCGCGACAATATGAGACTGCATGGCGTTGCTGAGCGAATCGAGTGTTTTTGCGGTGATCTCTTATCTGCGTTGGAAACGTCTCTCCCGATGAATGGGGCGGATGTAATTTTCTCTAATCCTCCGTATATTGCCGAATCAGACTGGATGGCCCTCCAACCAGAAGTCCGATGTTTTGAGCCACGGCTTGCTTTAGCTGGAGGGCGAGATGGCATGGACCTGCATCGGCGACTCATGCAGCAAGCACCCTTCTATCTCAAGCCCGGCGGAGTGTTATTAATGGAAGTGGGCGCAGGTCAAGCGAAGTCAGTCTGCCGCGTCGCACAAATGAGCGGCCGGTTTGTGGTTGATGGTGTTATTCGGGATGAAGCCCGGATAGACCGCGTGGTGTGCTTTATCGAGAATGGTACCTGCTTAGGCCGCAGCACACTTCCGTAGGTGTCAGAACCCATTCGCCATACCTAATCAATGGATCGAATCGTCATTCAAGGGGGAAGGCCGCTTCGGGGTGAGGTCCGCACGAGCGGAGCCAAGAACGCCGCGCTTCCTATTTTGGCCTCCTCGATTCTTGGAGGCGGTGAGTGCGTCCTGTCAAATATGCCTCATGTGGTCGATGTCGTGACCATGGGAAAGTTGCTCGGCATGTTGGGAATCGCTGTGACACACGAGGGCAACCATACCGTGGTGCAGGCCGACACAGTAGCGTCTACAGAAGCGCCCTACGATCTCGTTCGCACGATGCGGGCGTCCGTGTTGGTATTGGGTCCGCTGGTGGCTCGGTTCGGCGAGGCCAAGGTTTCACTACCGGGTGGTTGTGCCATCGGCTCTCGACCGGTGAATTTTCACCTGGCGGGCCTGGAGAAAATGGGTGCCATGGTCGAAATTGAACATGGTTATATCAAGGCGACGGCACGCCGTTTGAAGGGGTGTCGGATTTATTTTGATACGCCCAGCGTGACCGGGACCGAGAATCTCATGATGGCCGCCGTACTCGCGGAAGGCACCACGGTGCTCGAAAATGCCGCCAAAGAACCAGAGATCACTGATCTGGCGGAGTTTCTTGTCAAACGCGGAGCACGCATAGTCGGGGCGGGAACGGACATGATTACGATCGAAGGCGTTACAGCGCTGCACGGTGCGGATCATGAGGTGATCCCGGACCGAATCGAGGCTGGTACCTACCTGATCGCCGGAGCTATAACCGGCGGCGAGGTGGTAGTAGAGCGTTGTCGGCCCGAGCACATGGAGCCTCTGCTCATGAAACTTCGCGAAAGCGGGGTGGAGTTGATCGAGGACAAGGAGCGGGTCTGCCTTAAGGTCTCCGGTCGTCTGAAGGGGACGAATGTCCGCACCAGTCCGCATCCTGGATTTCCCACAGATATGCAGGCTCAGTTTGTAGCGTTGATGGCAGGTGCCGAAGGGACCAGTGTGGTCACGGAAACGATTTTTGAAAGTCGGTTCATGCATGTGGAAGAGTTGCGCCGGATGGGCGCTGATATCCGGGTCGAAGGAAACCGTGTTGTAGTGACTGGCAGGGAGCGGTTGACAGGCGCGCCGGTGATGGCCTCGGACCTTCGAGCCAGTGCCGGACTGATTGTGGCTGGACTTGCGGCAGAGGGCACGACCGAAATTTCTCGGGTCTATCACCTTGATCGGGGCTACGAGCGTCTCGAAGAAAAGCTTTGCGCTCTGGGCGCCAGCGTCGAACGCAGAAAGGGAACGTGACGGTGAAGGCGAGGAGGTCGAACAAGGAGAAATTACCTGGTCTGACGATCGCGCTGTCCAAGGGGAAACTGCTGGGTCCGGTGTTGCAGCTTCTGCGGCAGGCTGGATACTACAGTCCAGGACTGTCTAACGAGAGTCGGAAGTTAATGTTCCCCTGTTCGTCTAAGGAGGCCACATTTCTGATTGTCAGGCCGACCGATGTACCGACCTATGTCGAGCACGGCGCGGCCGATGTCGGAGTAGTCGGCAAGGATGTGCTGCTGGAGCAGGAGAGTGATGTCTATGAGCCGTTGGATTTGAAGGTGGGAGCGTGTAGAATCTCCGTCGCCGCGCTGCAGGGGCAAGCTTCGCCGGACAGGTGGTCGTCGAAGATTCGGGTGGCCACCAAGTATCCCAACGTCACTGAACGCTATTTTAATCAGCGCGGGATACCGGTCGAGATTGTCAAACTGTACGGATCCATAGAATTGGCCCCGATTGTTGGGCTAGCGGACCGCATCGTAGACCTGGTCGAAACCGGCAGTACTTTGAAGGCCCATGACCTTGTGGAGGTCGAGGTGATCAGCGACTCCACGGCACGGTTGATTGTAAATAGGGCCAGTCTAAAACTGAAGCACGAGCCCTTGATGGCCTTGATCCAGCAGTTGCGAGAAGCGGTCGCTGGGGAGCAGAAAAGTCAACCGGTTTTGCGCAAATAACGCTGCAGGTCCCTCAGTATGGCACCTGATCCTGAGAGCGCTCGCAGTGACAGGACAAATGACATGACCATTTTTGCGAGTACCGATCCAACCTTTGCCAAGGCATTGTCTAAAATCGTGAACCGTTCGCAGTCTCAAGGCGCAAGCGTTGAGAAGAATGTGCGGACAATTCTCAAGGGCGTCGAACGAAGCGGGGATTCTGCGGTATTGCGTTATACGAAGAAATTCGATCGGCTCTCCTTGAAAGTCGACCACATGCGTGTGACTGCGGAGGAGATCAAGGAGGCGTATCATCACATCCGCAAGGGTGAAGGGGACTCCCTCCGGTATGCCGCGGAACGTGTGCGACAATTTCACGAGCGTCAGCGCACTAAAACCTGGATGTACCAGGATCAGACGGCCACGCTCGGCCAGTTGGTCACGCCTCTTGATGCCGTTGGCGTCTACGTGCCCGGCGGCAAGGCGGTTTACCCTTCCTCGGTACTCATGTGCGCGATTCCCGCGAAGGTTGCGGGGGTTCGGCGGATCGTCATGTGCACCCCCACTCCTAAGGGAGAAATCAATCCCTACCTGTTGGTCGCGGCGGATATCGCGGGTGTCGATGAAATTTACCGTGTGGGTGGAGTGCAAGCGATCGGCGCCATGGCGTACGGCACAAAGACCATAGCCAAAGTCGATAAAATCGTGGGGCCCGGCAATATCTTTGTCGCAACGGCGAAGCGGCTGCTGTATGGAACCGTCGGAATCGACATGGTGGCCGGCCCCAGTGAGTTGTTGGTTGTGGCGGATGCTGATGCCAATCCGGCGCATGTCGCGGCAGATCTGCTTTGCGAAGCCGAACACGATGAAGATGCGCAGGTCTATCTCGTCACTATTTCTGCCTCGCTCGCGAAAGAAGTGGTGCGCCTGCTCCAGCAACAATTGAAAGGGCTGCAACGCGAAAAGATTGCCTCTAAATCGATTGCGAGACACTTTGCGGCGTTCGTTGTGCCAACGATGGATGTGGCCATCGAAGTGGCGAACGACATTGCACCGGAGCACCTCACACTCTCGGTAGATCGGCCGTTCGACTATTTGGACCAGATTCGTCACGCCGGGGCATTGTTTTTAGGGCGTTACACACCGCCGGCTGTGGCGGATTATGTAGCAGGCCCGAATCACGTATTGCCGACGGGTGCGACCGCGCGTTTCTTTTCTCCGCTATCGGTGAGCGATTACGTGAAGGTCAGTAATATCGTACACTACACCAAGGAAGAGTTGACGAAGGCCAAGGATCATATCGTCCGACTGGCGCATATCGAGGGCTTCGATGCGCATGCCAAATCAACCCAGAGTAGGTTTTCATGAAAAAAACCGGAGCCTCGAGACAAGCCTCGCTTCACCGCACCACGAAGGAAACTGACGTGCGTGTTGACTGGACCCTGGATGGTACCGGGCAGGGGAAGATTGACACCTCCATCCGGTTCTTTGACCACATGCTGGATCTTTTGGCTAGGCATGGATTCTTTGACCTGACCGTGCAGGCCAAGGGAGATACTGAAATCGATGATCACCATACCGTGGAGGATGTCGGGATTGTCATGGGTAAGGCCTTGCATGAGGCGTTGGGTGAAAAGGCGGGTATCAAGCGATTCGGCTGGGCATCGGTCCCCTTGGACGAAACTCTCGCCCAGGTGACTGTTGATATAAGCGGGCGGCCATATCTCGTCTATAACGTGACGTTGCCTGATCGAAAGATCAAGACCTTCGACCTGGGTTTGTTTGAGGATTTCTTCCAGGCGTTTGTGACGAATGGTGGATTGAATCTTCACGTGAATCTTCAGTACGGGCGCAATCCGCACCACATCATGGAAGCCATCTTCAAGGCATTGGCCAAAGCCCTGGATCAAGCCACGATGCATGAAGAGCGTTTGTCCGGGGGCGTACTGTCGACCAAAGGAAGTCTCTAAACCTACCCCCAGGCATGAAAGCCCCCGGCGAGTGGACTGTCCGAAACTCTCCATTGTCCGTATGATCAGCTACTAACATTATCATGATTGCCATCATTGATTATGGTATGGGCAACCTTCGGAGCGTCCATAAGGCGTTCGAAGCAGTCGGGCATCAGGCCGTGGTAACGCGTGAGGCGCGTGTCATTGCGGACGCCAGCCATGTTGTGCTGCCGGGTGTGGGGGCATTTGGTGATTGCATGGCCAATCTCGATCAGTATGGGCTGAGCGACCCGATTCGCAGTGCGATCCAATCCGGCAAACCTTTCTTGGGGATTTGTCTAGGGCTGCAACTATTGTTCACAGAGAGTGAAGAGTTCGGTATTCATAAAGGCCTCGGTGTGATCCCTGGCCGAGTCAGAAAATTCGTGTTGGATCCGAGCTTGAAGGTGCCGCACACGGGCTGGAATGAAATCGACATTGTGCGGGTACCGCCACCTCTGAGAGGGATCAACTCAGGCAGCCATTGTTATTTTGTGCATTCCTATTACGTCGAACCGCTCGATCCCGGCGTGGTTGCCACGGTGACGGGGTACGGCCATCGATTTGCCTCCGCCGTGTGGAAAGACAATCTCGTCGCATGTCAATTTCATCCAGAAAAGAGTCAGGCTGTCGGGCTGCAGATCATCAAGAATTTCGGGGCCTGGACGTGAGGGGCTGGTATCCATGCGGCATATGGATCTTGATGGTGGTATTGACGCTATCGGGCTGCAGTGGGACAAAAGTGACAACCAGGGCTTTCCCGCAACTGGGTAAGTACCGGATACATACGATCGCGCTTATGCCGTTTGAAACGATGATGACTCCACAAGCGATGGAGTCATCCGGCCCCTCGTTCCCTGTGCCTTCGGGTGCGCGGCGATCGGAAATGGCCGTGGCCATTCCGCCCACGACCGAACAGTACCCACGGGAAACTCATATCGTGCCGCCTGCCGCTGGGGAAACAATCACGCGGCTCATGTGGACCAAACTCAAGGCACGCTCGGGCTTAGACGTTCTCTCACCTACAGAGTCGAGTTCGGCGGCGCGAGAGTTGGGAGGAGGGGCCGCTCCCGCGACAGTGCCGGCTCATAAAGTCGCCCAGCGTCTTCGCGCCGATGCGGCACTGAGCGGAAAAGTGCTGGTGTATCAGGAGCGTGTGGGGGGACGGTTCGGCGCAGATCCGCCCGCGATCGTTGGCTTTGAAGTGAAGCTCGTCGCTCCGGATGGAAGCGTGCTGTGGGAAGGCAACTATTATGAAAAACAGCGGCCGATGATCGAAGACTTCGTTGGTTTTATTCGGCGGTATGGAATGTTTGTGACCGCTGAGGAGTTGGCGGCATATGGGGCGGCAGAGCTGGCAAAGGCGCTGCCCGTCGGCAGCGTTGACGAATAGTTCTCAGGCATGCCTCGGGAGAAGGTGTATCCATGCAGGTGATTCCCGCGATAGATTTAAAAGACGGCCGGTGCGTGCGACTCCGACAGGGCGATATGGCCGCAGAGACCGTCTATTCCGAGGATGTGCCGATGGTGGCCCACGGCTGGCAACAGCAGGGAGCCAGTCTCATTCACGTCGTTGATCTGAATGGTGCGGTTGATGGAGAACCGAAGAATCTTCCGCAGATCGAAGCGGTGATCAAGACGGTGAGCGTGAAGGTGCAAGTCGGTGGCGGCATTCGTACGATCGGCACGGTGCGGCAGTATCTTAAGGCGGGTGTGGCTCGCGTAGTATTGGGAACCGCGGCCCTCACGGACCGGGCATTCCTGGCGCAGGCTTGCCGGGAGTTTCCGCAGCAAATTGTACTAGGCCTTGATGCGCGTGACGGCAATGTGGCGGTGAAGGGATGGACGAGTGTCTCCGCAACGAAAGCCACTGATCTCCTCACAGATCTGGCCGGCCTCGAGCTGGGTGCCGTTATCTACACGGATATTGCCCGCGATGGCATGTTGAACGGACCCAATTTGGAAGCCCTGCAGGAAATCGTCGCGCTATCAGTATTTCCGGTGATTGCGTCCGGCGGCATCAGCCGCATCGAAGACCTGCTGGCGGTCCAACTGATGGGTTCGCGGGTGGAGGGCGCCATTGTGGGGAAAGCCTTTTACGACGGCAAAATGAACTATCGAGAAGCGCTCGCTGCGCTCAGGAACGGATGAGATGGATGCGGGTGATCGGGTGATGTATGTTGACTAAGCGCATCATCCCCTGCTTGGACGTCAAAGATGGTCGAGTCGTCAAGGGGGTGAGTTTCGTTAATCTTCGTGATGCGGGCGATCCGGTCGAAATTGCCACTATCTATGACGGTGAAGGGGCGGACGAGCTGTGCTTTCTGGACATCACCGCGTCGCATGAAAACCGCAAGACCATTATTCATGTGGTAGAGCAAACTGCGGCCAGAGTGTTCATGCCGCTGACGGTCGGGGGCGGCGTGCGGACGTTGGAGGACATTCGAGCACTGCTCAATGCAGGAGCCGACAAGGTCAGTATCAATACAACAGCTGTTCAAGATCCGGAGTTCGTGCGAGCGGCCGCGACCCGGTTCGGTTCACAGTGCGTCGTCGTGGCGATCGATGCCAGGCGATCTGGGCAGGACGGAGGCTGGGCGGTCTTTACTCATGGCGGCCGCAAGCCGACCGAACTCGATGCAATCGAATGGGCACAACGCATGGAAGCGTATGGAGCCGGGGAGATCCTTTTGACCAGCATGGATCAGGACGGACGCCAGAATGGGTACGATCTGGCATTGACTGCGGCGGTATCGGCACGTCTCACCATCCCAGTGATTGCCTCCGGCGGAGTAGGGACCCTGGACCACTTGTACGATGGACTTGTGAAAGGCAGAGCGGACGCGGTTCTGGCCGCTTCGATATTTCATTTTCGAGTCCATACCATTCAAGAGGCGAAGAGCTATCTGTGCGAAAGAGGCGTGCCGGTTCGGTTGACCTAAGGGAGAAGACGGGACGCGATGTCAACGGAGAGTCGAAGCGTAGCATATGACGGGCAGGGCCTCATTCCCGCGGTGATCCAGGATTGGCTGGACGGCACGGTCTTGATGGTGGGCTATATGAATGCGGATGCCATTGCTGAGACCCTTCGGACTCGATCAGTCCATTTTTGGAGTCGCTCACGCCAAAAGCTCTGGAAAAAAGGGGAAACCTCCGGGCATTGGCTTCACGTGAAAGACCTCTTTATTGATTGTGATCGCGATACGATTCTGGTGAAGGCCGAGCCCGTTGGGCCGACCTGCCATACCGGAGAACGTGCGTGTTTCTTCGCCCGGCTGGACGATCAAGGTTTTGCCGGAGAGGCGAGCACGCAAGAGGCCTGGGGCGGCATTTTGGAAGGCGTACTTCGCACCATTTGTCAGCGACGGGCCCATCCACAGCCTGGCTCGTACACGACGAAATTATTTGATGGCGGCCATGACAAGATCCTCAAGAAAGTGGCCGAAGAGGCCGGGGAAGTCCTCTTGGCCTCCAAAGGCGGAAAGCGCGAGGAAGTGATCTACGAAGTGGCGGATCTCTTCTTTCACACCTTAATGGTGTTGGGGTATCACGGCATCGCGCTGCACGACATCTATCGGGAATTAGGGACCCGTTTCGGCAAGCCAGGACTCCGGCAACCATCAGAGGGAGCCTAGTATGAGCGACTGCATTTTTTGTCTTATCGTAGACGGTAAAATTCCGGCAAGGATCGTGCATCAGGATGAACAGATGCTGGCCTTCGAAGACATCAATGCACAGGCTCCCGTGCATATCCTCGTGATTCCCAAACGCCATGTGGCGTCTGTTCAGAATTGCCAGGAAAAGGATCAGGCGCTTCTGGGCCATCTGATGTTGACCTGCTCGAAGATTGCGCAGATGAAGAATTTGACCACATCCGGTTATCGGATCGTGACGAACACCGGACCGGATGGGGGCCAGACCGTGGCCCATCTTCACTTCCATATTTTTGGTGGAAGAGCCATGACATGGCCTCCCGGTTAGGACCTCGCCTCTCCGATTGACAGTGGCGTGAATCGTTTGTTAGGCTAAACGGTCAACTTTCAATCCTGTTCAATGTGTCCAACCGAGGATTAGACCGGTTGGATTCCTGCGGGTGCAAGCGAGGACCGCGTGGGCCAAGGCCTGATTTCGGACGACGTCATCAACCAAATCAGAGACCGGGTGGACATTGCAGAGGTCGTCGGCCACCATGTGGCCTTGACCAGGGCCGGCCAAAACCTTAAGGGCCTGTGCCCATTTCATCAGGAAAAGTCTCCTTCCTTCACTGTCAGTGCTTCACGACAGATCTTCCACTGTTTCGGATGCGGAGCCGGCGGGAATGTGTATACGTTCCTTATGAAACTGACGGGGGCAGGTTTTCCTGAGATTGTCCGGGATCTGGGGCGCAAGGTAGGAGTCGATGTTCCCGAATCAGCCGGGGGTCAGCCCAGCCGAGAACGCGCGCAGCTGGCGCGCCTGGAGCAGCTGAATACCGCCGCCAGCGCTTGGTACCAACGCATGTTGATGGACGAGGGAGGGGCTCCGGCGAGGGCCTATCTTGACGGGCGAGGTATACAACCGGACACGATGAAACAGTTCCAGATGGGATATGCACCGCCGGAATGGGATGCGCTCACGAAAGCCATGCTGAAGGCGGGGTTCGCCCCGGCGGATCTGGTCGTAGCAGGTTTATCTATTCCGCGAGATCAGAGTGGGCAGCAGAGGAGCGCCTTGGCCGGATATTATGATCGTTTTCGTTCTCGAGTGATGTTTCCGATTCTGGATTTGCGCAAGCGGGTCGTGGCGTTTGGTGGCCGGATGCTCGGGGAAGGGATGCCCAAATATCTGAATTCCCCGGAGACTCCGTTGTTTCAGAAGGGGCAGACGTTGTTCGCGATGGATGCGGCTCGAGAGGCGGCCGGGCAGCACAATACTTTGATCATCGTCGAAGGGTACTTCGATGCGATCGCACTGCATCAGGCGGGCATCCGTCATGCGGTAGCAACCTTGGGAACGTCTTTGACGGCGGAGCACATCACGATCATCCGGCGGTTTGCCTCCAATGTCGTCTTACTGTTCGACCCCGACCAAGCCGGAGTCAGGGCAGCACTGCGGACCCTCGACCTGTTTGTCAATAGCGGTCTCGGGGTCAAGGTGGTGTCGCTGCCTCAAGGAGATGATCCGGATACGTATGTCCGCCAACATGGGGCGGATGGATTTACCGCCCTGCACCAATCGGCGCCGACCCTTCTGGATTTTGCAGTGGAGCAGAGTCTGCGGACGGCCGAGTCGGGGACGATCGAAGATCGCATCCGTGCCGTGGATGCCGTATTGCGCATTCTCCAGAAAAGTGCGCATCCCATCGAGAGAGAGGAACGGATTCGCCTGGTGGCCGAACGGTTAGGACTGAACCAACAACGATTGATCGATCGGTATCCGACGCTCACGCCGGAAGATCAGCGGCGGAATCAGGCTCGCACTCCAGTGGCCAACGCACCGTTGAAACCCAAATCCAATCCCGAAGAGCGTGATTTGGCACACTTGCTTGTCCAAGGGAGCTTGTCTCCCGCTGACCTTCGGGCTCTGTCTCCGGATGCCTTTTCGACGCCGGTCTATAGCCGTCTCGTTGCTTGCGCCTTGCAGCATGTGGGACACGACGGACGGCTGTCCGTTAAGGACCTGCTGGATGAGCTCGTCAACGATAACGAGTGCGGGCCGCTCGTCACGGAATTGTCGATGTCGGAGCAGCACTATGATGACATTTCCGCGCACATTGCCGGATGTTTGGATACGCTGGAGCGGAGAGGCCGTGAGCGGAGCTTGGGGGCCTTGATTCAAGAGTTGAAAACTGCAGAACGTGAACGGCGAGAGGATGATGTGCATCGCCTGAATAGACAGATTAACGATATGCGGATTCGGAAAGCCGGCCTCACGCCGGCTGCGCTGACGTCTGCGGTGAAGGAGTAGGTATGCCGAAACAAGAATTACTCGGCGAGGTGAAGAAGCTCATTAATCTTGGAAAAGAGAAGGGCTTTCTCACATACGACGATCTAAATAGCACCTTGCCGGCCGATGTCGTCTCGTCGGACCAATTCAGTACGATCATGACGATGTTTGGTGAAATGGACATCGAGATTGTGGAATCCGCCGAGACTGAGCGCACTCCGAAGGCGGCCGATGGTGAGGAAGCGATTGAGGAAAGCGAAGAGGGAGACGCTCCCGAAGAGAACGAAAAGGAGATCGATCTCACGCCAGGTGCCCTTAGCCGGACCGATGACCCCGTCAGGCTCTATCTCAAAGAGATGGGAAGTGTGGCGCTGTTGAGCCGTGAGGGGGAGATTGAGATCGCTAAGCGTATCGAAGAGGGCAAGAAAGATATTGCCACGGTCGTCTATGGGTTGCCGATGACCCTGGAATTTGTCTTGAATCTCCGAGATCAATTGAAGAACGGCAAGATCGATGTCCGTGAGATCGTACCGGTGGTTGAGACGGAAGAAGACTTCGAGGAGGAAGCCGTCGAGAAGGACTACGAAGAACTGCGGGTCAAGACGCTGGACTCTTTGAACTCGGTCCGCAAGGTGTCCGCTTCCCTGAAGGAACTGTACGATAAGGTTCGCCAGGCCAGCGGCGATGCGGAGAAGTTAAAACGTCTGCGCAAACAAATTGATACCGTGCGCGGACAGGTTGTGGACAAGATGGAGTCCGTCAATCTGCACGGCGTCCTGAAAGATCGAATGACGCAGCGGGTGCGCGACCTCAACCTCCTGTTCCGTACTGCGGAACGAGAAGTCACGAGTTGTCAGCGACGCCTGGGGGTGGGCGGGGAAGCGGGGGCGGAGCTGCTGCGGCGGCTATGCCGAACTCACAAGGATGTGTTGGCTGTAAAGCGGAGGACCGGCGTTTCGGAAGAGGTTTTGCAGGACATCAAAAAGCACTATCAGGCAGCCAAAGGCCGAATTCGTCAATTGGAGGCGGAAGAGGCGCTGGTCTCAGCCGAAGAAATCAGGGATGCAGTCAAGCACCTCGATGTGGCGGAAGAGAAGGTCAAGCGGGGCAAGGCCGAGCTCGTCGAAGCCAATCTACGGTTAGTGGTCAGTATTGCCAAGAAATATACGAACCGAGGGTTACAGTTTCTGGATCTGATTCAAGAGGGCAACATCGGCCTCATGAAGGCAGTCGACAAGTTTGAATATAAGCGCGGTTACAAATTTAGTACCTACGCGACTTGGTGGATCCGTCAGGCGATTACCCGTGCGATTGCCGATCAAGCTCGCACTATCCGCATTCCGGTGCACATGATCGAAACCATCAATAAACTGATCCGTACATCTCGCCATTTGGTGCAGAAGCTGGGGCGTGAACCGACTCCCGAGGAAATCGCTGAACGAATGGATTTGCCGCTCGACAAGGTGCGTAAGATTCTTAAAATTGCGCGCGAACCGATTTCTCTCGAGACCCCCATCGGTGAGGAAGAAGACAGCCATTTGGGAGACTTTATCGAAGACAAGAAAGCGGTGTCTCCGTTAGAAGCGGCCATTCGCTACGACCTGCAGCGTCAGATCAACGGTGCGCTGGAAACGCTCACTCCCCGCGAGGAAAAGGTGTTGCGAAAACGGTTTGGTATCGGGGAGGCCACCGATCATACGCTCGAGGAAGTGGGACAGGACTTCGAGGTGACGCGCGAACGCATTCGTCAAATTGAAGCCAAGGCGTTGCGCAAACTCCGACATCCTAGTCGCAGTAAAAAGTTGCGCAGTTTTGTGGAGAGCCTCTGAAGTCCTGTAATGAGCATTGTTTGACTCTATCGGAATGGCAGCCTAAAATCAGGCGTTCGAAGCACGCATGGGTCGCTCGAGTGCCTGTGGCGTTTAGTTGACGCAACCGACCAGTTTGAAGTCCGAGAGCAGGCCAAGGCTCGCAGGGCTGGGCCCATAGCTCAGGTGGTTAGAGCGGCTGACTCATAATCAGCTGGTCCTAGGTTCAAGTCCTAGTGGGCCCACCAGCCTGAGTGTCTTATGACGATGACGGTACGACTGGTGTCGCGTGGTGGTGCCGTCGTGCAACCTAAAAGGAGCCCGTTGAACCTACAGCTCTCCCCCCTCATTGACCTGCAGAAAATCGATCTTCGAATCGCCGAACTCAAAGAACAGCGGCGGAAAATTCCAGAACGGCTTGAGCTAAACGAGGCGCCTCTCCGAGAAGCAAAACGCGTGGTGCACGAAATGTCGGTGTCAACCGAAGCGCTGATCAAGGAACGCCGTAGCCACGAAAAGGACCTTGAGGCGCATGAGGACCGTATTTCAAAAATGAAAGATCGCGCCGCTCAGCTCAAGACCAATCAGGAGTATCAAGCGCACCTCTTCGAGGTGGAACTGGCCAGCAAGAAAAAGGGCGAAATCGAGGAGAAAATTTTGCTGGCGATGGAGCAGATCGAACAGACGCAGCGTGTAATGGCGGAGGCGCAGGCGAAGCTGAAGGAGTCAGAGGCTCTGTTCACGAAGGAAAAGGCCACGTTGGATGCACGCGATCAAGCGTTGTCTGCGGAGCTGGGGGACCTGGACATCAAGCAGCAGCAATTGGCGGGCCAGATAGAGAAGACGCTCCTGGCTCGATACAATAAGCTGAAGACGACGAGGAAGGACCAAGCCCTGGCATTAGTCAAGGATGGGATTTGTCTGGGATGTCGGCTTCAGCTGCCGCCACAGCTGGTTTCTCAGGTCAAGCGTGCGCAAGATGTGCATACCTGCCCCTACTGTTACAGGATGCTCTATTGGGAAGGAGAGCCTGCCATCGGAGCGAAGGGCCCTGTCGATGCCGAACAAGCTCAGAATTTTGAAGTCGGCGAGTCGGTCTAGAGGCCATTCAAGATCTGCTGTGTCGTTTTGAAGTGCAATTTCGCCACCGCGTTTAGTCGACCCTGCCCGAATTTCTTGATCACCATTCTTCCGGCAAGCTCCACAGCAGGCGACGCACCCTTGGGCAACATCGTATTCAGCTCCTGAGACAACCTGTGCAGGCGCTGAAGAAATTCTGCGCGAGCCAGGATCGAGGCAGCTGCCACGGCCACATCGGATTCTGCTTTTGTTCGTTGGACGAGCTGAATCTGTTTGCCCTGCTCTTGGAGTGCATCGAGAATTAACCGCTCATCGCCGAATTGATCAGCAATGGCCAGATTGCAGTCGACCTGCTGGAGCAGATTCTCAAGCGCCCTGGCATGGCCCCAGGCCAGTAGGCGATTCAGATTTTTTATTTTCGCATACAGTTCATTGTACCGTAGCGGCCCGATGGCGACGATGCTATGGGGACAGAGCCGGCGAATGTGTGGATCCATTTCCGCCACCCTTGCATCTGAAAGTTTCTTGCTGTCGCGAACCTGCATGAGGACGAGATCCTGCTGAATGACCGGTGTCACGAACGCGGCGGCGATCACGAGCGGGCCGAAATAGTCCCCTTTGCCAGACTCATCAATTCCGATACGTGAGAGGGCTGAGAGGTCGGAAGGGGCAGGCATGGGAAACTCCCAGGTGAAAACCGGTAAGACGGCGCGGTAATCTAGCAGGGCTCGGGAAATCGGTCAATTTGCGGAGGCACAGGATGAACATTCAAGCGGACACCGTCACGAAGCAAATGTCCAGGAGGCCTTCGGCTGTCGTCTGGATGGCCCTGGGCATTCTGGTGTTGGTCACTACGGCAACGGGCTGTCAAACCAATCCGTATACCGGACGTTGGCAACTGATGATGATGCCGATGTCCCAAGAAGTCCAAATGGGCGTGCAAGCGTACGCTCAGGTGAAGCATGATCCGAAGATGAAGGTCTCAAACGACCCGCGAGAAATTGATCCGGTGAAGCGAGTCGCGGCTCGAGTGATTGAAGCGGCTAAGCATTCAAAATATAGCGAAATTGCGAATCAATTTGAATGGGAAGTGACCGTGATTAAGGATGATACAACGATGAATGCTTTCGCATTGCCGGGCGGAAAAATTGCCGTGTATACAGGCATTTTCCCGGTGGCTAAGACCGAAGCGGGTCTCGCGGCGGTTATGGGCCACGAAGTTGTGCATGCGCTGGCGAGGCATGGCGGCGAACGGATGAGCCAAAATACCCTGGCGCAGACGACGCTTCAGGTCATTGGTGTCGCATTAGGAGTCAGCGGCGCCAATCCCGTTCTATCGCAAGCCGGGATGGCCGCATTGGGCGTTGGAACGCAGGTGGGAGTATTACTTCCCTTCAGCCGGAAACACGAGTCGGAAGCCGATTATGTCGGGGTTCTGCTGGCGGCTGAGGCCGGGTATGACCCCCGTGAATCTATTCGTCTCTGGACACGGATGGGTGAGTTGTCGGAAGGTAAAGAGCCCTCGGAATTCATGTCCACCCACCCCAACCATGAAACTAGAATACAACAACTCGAAGAATGGATGGCCGAAGCCTTGCCGATTTACCGGTCGAAACCACCGGCGCCCAATGGAGAGCTTCCCGCGCTCAAGTAGTAAGTACACGTGCAGGGCATTCGTTTGAGCCACCGATGCGGTATCGCCTGATCAGCCCTTGTCGGGATACCAATTCCTTCGAGGGTTTGGTGAATGAACTGTTGAATCCCGGTCTCCTGGCCACTTATATTGAAGGTGCGCGCTGGAGGGACACGGGTGCTCGCTCGTCGAGCTGGCTTGACGGGAGGAAAGTCCGGACTCCAAGGGCAAGGACGCTGGATAACGTCCAGGCGGAGAGATCCGACACCAGCACCACAGAGAACAGACCGCCGATGGCCGGTGCCATCAACCTCGGTTGATGGCGTCGGATCAGGTAAGGGTGAAACGGTGGGGTAAGAGCCTACCGCGGTGATGGCGACATCAACGGCACGGTAAGCGTCGTCCGGAGCAAGACCAAATAGGGGGACGCCTGCGGCGCTCGTAAGAGTCCAGCAGAAAGGCCGGCCCGGCCGAGGTCCCCGGGTAGGTTGCTTGAGGCTCGAGGTAACTCGAGTCCCAGAGAAATGATCACCCTCGCGTGAGCGCAAGTTTCACGCGGGACAGAATCCGGCTTATAGGGTTTTTCCAACGCGCTTTTTTAATCGCCGTCCGCAACGCGCTTCCGGTTATCTTGCCGGAAAGCGCTTCTCGTCCATCGATGAGGACGACCGGAACGTGATCGCCGTATCGGACCATGGCCTCCGAATCGCTGTCCACATCCAACGCAGCGAGTTCGAACGGGATTTCCTGTTGCAGTTGCGTCGCGACGCGGTAGGCCACCCGGCAGAGGTGACAATCGTGACGAGACAGGATGGTGACGCGAACAGCAGTCATGGGTTCCTAACCAGCTGACCGGAATATTTCCATACCACAAACCTCCGGTGACCACCAGCTAGCACAAGCCATTGTCCCATCCGATCTCTTGACCTCAGTTGAGATCTGGTGATACGATCCGCCATCTTACTCATTGTTTTTTCAGTAAGAATGTATCAACCTGTTTCCTGGGTGTGCAGGGAGAGAATTGTTCTCATTTAGATTTCGAGACCTTCGGCATGGATTGCGAAGGGGAGGTTGATATGAAACTCACCGGATCAGAAATTCTGATCGAATGCCTTAAACGCGAAGGTGTGAAGACGATTTTTGCCTTGCCCGGCGGAGTCGTGCTGAAGATCTTCGACATGCTTCATCAGCAAAAAGATATTGAAGTCGTTTTGACCCGACATGAGCAGGGTGCCGGTCACATGGCTGAAGGTTATGCCAAGGCGACCGGGAAGCCTGGAGTCTGCCTGGTGACATCAGGGCCGGGAATGACCAATGTCATCACCGCACTGGCTGATGCTTACATGGATTCCGTGCCGCTGGTCTGTTTCAGTGGACAGGTGTCGACGAGTTTGATCGGCAACGATGCATTTCAAGAAGCCGATAATATCGGCCTGAGCCGGCCCTGCACCAAATACAATTTTCTCGTGAAAGACGTCAACGATCTCGCCACGACCATTAAGGAAGCCTTTTATATTGCCACCACGGGACGACCTGGACCGGTCTTGGTCGATATCCCTAAAGACGTTTCTATGGCCAAAGGCGACTTTACCTATCCCACCTCTGTCGCAATTCGCGGGTACAGTCCGACCTACGAAGGCAACAAGTGGCAAATTAAGCAAGCCGCCGAAGCGATCATGAAGGCCAAAAAGCCGATCCTGTATGTTGGCGGAGGCGTCATATTTTCAGGGGCTTCCAAAGAACTGCTGGAATTGGCAGAGATGACACAAATTCCCGTGGACATGACGTTGATGGGGCTGGGAGCGTTCCCCGGCGAACATTCCCAGTCGATGGGCATGATGGGAATGCACGGTACCTATTGCGCCAACATGGCGGTACACTATTCCGACTTGGTGATTGCGGTCGGAGCACGGTTTGATGACCGTGTGACGGGAAAAGTTTCGGAGTTCTGCCCCCACGCAAAGGTCATTCATATTGATATCGACCCGACCTCTATCCGGAAGAATATCAATGTTGATATTCCGATTGTGGGCGATTGCAAAGCCGTCCTGAGGGAGTTGAATCAGATCCTGAAGGCGACCGTCAATGGAGAGCAGAGAGACCTTCGCAAGCCTTGGTGGGACCAAATCCGTGAATGGCAACAGGCCCACCCCTTGTCCTATCAGCAGGAGGCAGACGGGCCGATCAAGCCGCAACATGTCATTCAGCGGCTTTATGACCTGACAAAGGATCGCGATCCGATCGTTTCCACGGATGTCGGCCAGCATCAGATGTGGACCGCGCAATATTTCAAGCTCGCCAAGCCGAATCGCTGGCTGACCTCTGGCGGCTTAGGCACGATGGGGTTCGGTTTCCCTGCTGCGATGGGGGCGCAAGCGGCGTTTAGAAACCGCCTTGTGCTCTGCGTGGCCGGTGACGGCAGCGTGCAAATGAATATGCAGGAAATGGCCACTGCTGTCGTATCCAAACTGCCGGTGAAAGTGATCATTTTGAATAACCGTTTCCACGGCATGGTTCGTCAATGGCAGGACTTGTTCTATGAAGGACGGTATGCCTCCAGTTATCTCGATACCACGCCTGATTTTGTGAAGCTTGCGGAGGCCTATGGTGCCGTAGGTCTCCGTGCGAACAAAGTGGCTGATCTCGATTCCGTATTGAAGGAGGCCATTGCCACAGATAAGCCAGTGGTCGTGGATGTGCCGACATATCCCTATGAAAATTGCTACCCGATGATTCCCGCAGGTGGGTGCAACCACGAGATGATTCTCGAAGATCCGCCCGAATTGAAGAGAAGAATGGCTGGAGTTCCTGGTACCGGGTCAAACGAAGACAAAGATACGATTCTCACAGCCTAGGGAGAAAGAGCTCATGGCAGACAGCATGTAGGGGAGATAGAAGATCGAGGACCCAGATCTTTTCGCCACTCCCGGCAGGTGCTCTCGGCTATTCGCGCTTCGAATTTCAAATGGAACACATCATTTCAGTCACCGTAGAGAATAAGTTCGGCGTTCTATCTCGTGTGGCCGGGCTATTCAGCGGCCGCGGTTTCAACATCGAAAGCCTTTCGGTTGCACCCACACTTGATCCGTCCATGTCGCAAATGACCATTGTGACGTCGGGAGACGATCGGATCGTGGAACAAATCGTGAAACAGCTCAACAAGTTAATCGACGTCATCAAAGTGGTGGATCTGAATGAGAGCGAGTTCGTTTCCCGGGAAACGGCGCTGATCAAGGTTCACACCAAATCTGAGGATCGAGCGGAAGCATTGAGGATCGCGGATATTTTCCGAGCGAATGTTATCGACTCGACGCCCTCGACGTACACGATCGAGGTGACGGGGGATCCGAAGAAGATTGAAGCCATCATCAATCTGCTGCAGCCGCTGGGGATCAAGGAACTGATACGGACCGGGCGCGTGGCGATTGCGCGCGAACCGATCAGGCCGGCCGTCAGCCAACCGAAAAAAGTCGCCCGAGAATAGCTCGCTCATCCCCTGTGCACAGCCGTCGTTTCCACCCATGTGCCTATAGAACATCCAGGAGTGACCTATGAAGATCTATTACGACAAAGACGCTGACTTGCAGTTGATTCGCGGGAAGAAAGTGGCTGTGATTGGTTATGGAAGTCAGGGGCATGCCCACTCGCTCAATTTGAAGGAAAGTGGGGCCAACGTTGTGGTCGGATTGCGTGAAGGCAGCTCATGGAACAAAGCTGAAGCAAGCGGGTTGAAAGTCATGCCCGTGGCCGATGCCGTGAAAGCGTCTGACGTGATCATGATTCTGGCGCCGGATGAAGCTCAGGCGACCATCTACCGGCAAGAGATCGCTCCGAATCTGAAGTCTGGCTCCTATTTGGCCTTTGGTCATGGATTCAACATTCATTTCGGACAGATCGTGCCCCCGGCCAACGTCAATGTATTCATGGTGGCCCCCAAGGGGCCCGGTCACTTGGTCCGTTCCGAGTATACCAAAGGCAGCGGGGTTCCCTGCCTGCTGGCTCTGTACCAGGACCCCACCGGTAATACCCGCCAGGTAGGCCTGGCCTATGCCAGCGCGATTGGCGGCGGTCGTGCTGGCATCATTGAAACGAATTTCAGAGAAGAAACAGAGACGGACCTATTCGGTGAACAGGCGGTCTTGTGCGGAGGCCTCACCTCCTTGATTCAAGCCGGATTCGAAACGCTTGTCGAGGCCGGCTACTCTCCTGAAATGGCCTACTTCGAATGTTTGCACGAAGTGAAATTGATCGTGGACCTGATTTATCAGGGTGGCATTGCTAACATGCGGTACTCGATCAGCACGACGGCGAAGTATGGCGATATCACTCGAGGTCCGCGCGTGGTCACGGAGCAGACCAAACAGGAAATGAAGAAGATTCTTGGAGAAATTCAGAGCGGCCAATTCGCGAAGGAGTGGGTGCTGGAAAATCAGGCAAATCGGCCGGTCTATAATGCCTTGTTGAAAAAAGGCGAAGGCCATTCGATTGAGGACGTCGGCAGCCGACTACGGGCCATGATGCCCTGGCTAAAAAAAGATCAGCTGGTCGACAAGAATAAAAACTAACACCTGAGCAGGACTCTTCGTGATAGCATTTCAAAGGCGCCTGGAGGTGTATGGCTGATCGAGCCGTTGGGATACCGATCGTAAAAGAGGGATGGCCGTTTGTCGGCAGTCTCGCAGCCGCTGCATTGCTATTCGGCGTGGCGGGTTGGATCATTCCCGCCGGGGTGGTCGGCGGATTCACGTTGTTTACGGCCTGGTTCTTCAGAAATCCAGGACGCACGATCCCTCGGGACCTCAACGTGGTGGTGTCGCCGGGTGACGGGAAAGTGATCGCGATCGAGGAAGAGTTTGAACCCCGCTACTTGAAGGAAAAAAGCATTCGACTGACTGTGTTTCTCAATGTGTTCGACGTGCATGTCAACCGTATGCCTTGTGCGGGAGTTGTGGAAAATATCAGTTATCAGCCTGGTCAGTTTCTGGTGGCCAGCAGGCCGGAGGCCACGCTTCGCAATGAACAGAATGCGGTGATGTTACAAGCCGAGTCCGGAGCCAAAGTGCTCTGCGTGCAGGTCGCGGGACTGATTGCCCGCCGGATCGTCTGTTGGGTCGGGCAGGGAGATCGCGTCCTGCGTGGGGAGCGATTCGGACTGATTCGCTTCGGCTCGCGGATGGATACCTTTCTTCCGCTTGGCTCAAAAATATGCGTGGCAGTAGGTGACCGGGTTAAGGGGGGAGAAACCATCGTGGGGGAACTCCGATGAAATCATCAGCTATGCGAGCGCCATTCAACAAGGGGCATCGGAAGCGGCAAGCGATGTATCTGATTCCTAATCTCTGCACCACGGGCAATTTATTTTGCGGTGTTTTTGCCATCTTGTCGGTGTTTAACGGCCAGCATCTGGCCGCCGCGATCGCGATTCTGGTTGGCATGATCTTCGACATGTTAGACGGAAAGTTAGCTCGCCTGACGAATAGTACCGGCCAATTCGGGATCGAATATGATTCGCTCTCCGATGTCGTGTCATTCGGTGTCGCCCCTGGTGTTCTTATCTACTCCTATGCCTTGAGTGGCCAGGGGATGTTCGGAGTGGCAGTCATGTTTGCGTATGTGGCCATGGGAGCGGTGCGTCTCGCTCGATTCAATGCCACGGTCAGCACTTCGGACAGCAAGTATTTCACAGGCTTGGCTATTCCCGCAGCAGCCGGTGTTATTGCCTCGCTGGTGATTTTCGATCTCCACATCACCCAGATGGGCGCCGAGCTAAAGCCGGTTTTGATTCTGGTGATTACATTCTCACTTGCGTTTTTGATGGTGAGCACGATCAAGTATCGGAGCTTCAAGGACATGAAGTTCAGGCGGGGCGATCACTTCACCTACCTGGTATGGGGCATTCTTGCCCTTATGTTGATTGTGGCCTGGCCGCAGGCTATGTTGTTTGTGACGTTCGCGGGTTACGCCTTGTCCGGCCCCGTTGCCCGGTTATGGACGGTGATGGCCAAGAGCACCGGAAAGCAGGCCGTGAAGCCTGAGACGCCGATTCTTGATACGAGAGAGTAGGAAAGGCTGTGATGAGGAGTAGTAGGCGGAACTCACCGAATCGAGAGAGCTGGTGGATGGTGCAAACCAGCCGGTGAGCTGCCGAACTCGCCTCTGAGCTGGACTTGTGAAGCCACGGTGGCGGTAGTAAGTCCCGAGTGGTCCACGTCACGGACGGAATTGAGGGCGGTCGGGTGGTATGGTCCATCCGCTGCTGAATCAGGGTGGTACCACGAAGTTCGCAAGGCCTTCGTCCCTGTCCAGGGCGGAGGCTTTTTTATTTGTAGAATGCTGAAACAGGTGTCCGGCGGCGTTCTCGGCGAGGAAACAGCCTCGACGTACCACATGGGTACGCTTTCGTTGAAGCCTTCGCCTGCGGCTTTGCCAGGTGACCCGTATGAGCGTTCTGTCAAGTGCTGCTAATCGAACAGGAGGTACGCCATGACCAGGATGATCAGAATATTCGACACGACGTTGCGGGATGGCGAACAATCGCCGGGGGCGAGCATGAACGTCGAAGAGAAACTTATGATCGCCAAGCAACTGGCCCGCCTCGGCGTGGATATCATTGAAGCTGGGTTTGCCTTCAGCTCGCCGGGAGACTTTGAGGCGGTGCGTCGAATCGCGCAGGAAGTGGAAGGGCCGGTAGTCTGCAGCCTTGCCCGGGCGAGACCAGAAGATATTAAGAGGGCTCACGAAGCGCTTCAGGGCGCTCCAAAGGTCCGGATCCATACATTCCTTTCTACCTCAGATATCCACCTCAAGCATCAGTTTCGCATGACGCGGGAAGAGGCGAAGCGACGTGCGGTGGAAATGGTGCAATTGGCGCGTACCTATGTTGACGATGTGGAATTTTCTCCCATGGATGCGAGCCGATCCGATCCGGAGTACCTGTGCGAGGTAATCGAAGCAGTTATTGCGGCAGGTGCTGGAACGGTCAATATTCCCGACACCGTGGGCTACGCTAACCCACAGGAATTTGGTGGCCTCATCAAGCGAATCAAGGACAGGGTGCCGAACAGCGGGCAGGCGGTGATTTCCGTCCATTGTCACAATGATTTGGGATTGGCGGTCGCCAATAGCCTCGCCGCGGTCATGGCGGGGGCGGGCCAGGTGGAATGTACGATCAATGGCATTGGCGAGCGCGCTGGCAACACCTCCCTCGAGGAGGTGGTGATGGGGCTCCGAACGCGCAAGGACTGGTACGGCGCCGATACCGAGGTCGCGACCGAAGAGATTTCAAAAACGAGCCGCTTGGTCAGCAAGATCACCGGCATGGTGATTCAGCCGAACAAGGCGATTGTCGGCGCGAATGCGTTTGCACATACCTCCGGGATTCACCAGGACGGACTGCTGAAGGACAAGACGACGTACGAGATCATGCGGCCGGAATCCATTGGACTCGAGCAGAATAAGTTGGTAATGGGGAAGTTGTCCGGTCGCCATGCGTTTCGTCAACGATTGGACGATCTGGGTTACAAATTAACCGAAGAAGAGGTCAATCACGCCTTTGAGCGATTCAAACGCCTGGCTGACCAGAAAAAAGAGATTTACGAAGAAGACCTCGAAGTCATCGTGTCTGAAGAAGTGGCCAAAATGTCCGAACGAATGGTGTTGAGATCGTTTGAAGTTGAAAGTGGCACCAACAAGATTCCCAAAGCCACGGTAGTTCTTGAAATCGATGGCAGGTCGATGACCGGCAGCGGGACAGGTGACGGCCCGGTGGATGCGGTTTATCGGACCATCGCTGCCATGACGCAGACGAAAAGCAAACTCCTGATGTTCGGGGTCAATGCTATTACCGGTGGCACGGATGCCCAAGGAGAGGTGTCTGTGCGACTGGAGGAAGACGGCCGGACGGTGTCGGGTCATGGGTCTGATACGGACATCATTACCGCTTCGGCACGAGCCTACCTGAATGCCCTCAATAAGCTGGCCTATTTCGCCTCCAAACAAGCGGAGGGGATTCAGAAGGTCAGCTTGATTTGATCTCCACCACCAAGGTAGATTCCTCAGTCCTGGCACGGCGCATCCCGGCGGGCCAGGACTAGTCGAAGTTTCCCGATGTCGCCCATTCGAAGGTCTCCGTGCGTGAGACAAGGCATCATGGCGTCATGCTGAGTACGCATCTCAATCAATGCCCTGAGTTTGTGGCGGGTGACCAGACGAGGTTGCGCGAACTGCTGCATCCTGCGAAGGCATCCCTTGCACTAGGCTACAGCCTGGCGCACGGATTTCTGGATCCTGGCGAGCAGTCACATTGGCACCGCTTGAAGTCCTCGGAGGTCTACTATTTCATTGCCGGATCCGGCGTGATGAGGATCGAGACAGAAGCTGTGGCCGTCGAGGCAGGATCAGTCATTTATGTGCCGCCTGGCGCCAAACAATCGCTGCAGAATAACGGTCCAGATCCGATTGAGTTCCTGTGTCTGGTCGATCCGGCCTGGAGGCTGGAGGATGAGGTCATCGTTGAATAGTCGAGAGGAGATGGACAGGTGAAAGCGAGAATCGCAGTCTTGGCCGGAGACGGCGTCGGTCGTGAAATTGTCCCAGAGGCCGTGAAGGTTTTGAAAACGGTGGCCGAGCGTTACGGCCATACGTTCGAATTTCTCGCCGGCGATGTCGGGGGTCATGCCCTCGATAAGGTCGGGGTGCCATTGCCGCAGGAGACGTTATCAATAGCCAAACAGAGCGATGCCGTTCTGCTAGGCGCGGTGGGTGGCCCCAAATGGGAAGGCTTGGAGTACAGTCTTCGCCCCGAGCGGGCACTACTGGGTTTGCGGGAACAACTTGGACTCTACGCGAATCTGCGACCGGCGAAACTCTATCCTATGCTCGCCGATGCCTCCACGCTACGCCGCGAGGTCATCGAGGGAATCGACATCCTCGTGATCCGAGAACTGACCGGAGGGATATATTTCGGCAAGCCGAAGGGCATCGAAAAATTGGCCGGCGGAGGAGAACGCGGGTTCAATACCGAAGTCTATACGACGGATGAGATCCGTCGTATCGCCGTGGTGGCGTTCGATGCGGCACGTAAGCGTCGGAAGAAGGTCACTTCTGTGGATAAGGCCAATGTGCTGGAGTCGTCCGAATTGTGGCGCCGGGTGGTGACGGACGTGCAGAAAGACTATACGGACGTGGCCCTGAGCCACATCTATGTAGATAATTGCGCCATGCAACTGGTGCGTAATCCAAGGCAATTCGACGTCCTGCTGTGCAACAACATCTTCGGTGATATTTTGAGCGACGAAGCGGCCATGCTCACCGGTTCGATCGGTATGCTGCCATCCGCGAGCATTGGCGCGAAGGTAGGACTCTTCGAACCGATTCACGGTAGTGCGCCGGATATCGCGGGAAAAAATATCGCCAATCCGATTGCGACGATTGCTTCAGCGGCGATGATGTTGTCCTACGCCTTCGGTCTTGAAAAAGAGGCGGACGCGATTGAACAGGCGATTGTTCAAGCGCTCGAACAAGGTCTTCGCACGAAGGACATTCATGCCGAGGGCATGCGACAGGTCAGCACTACGGAGATGGGCGATGCCATTGTGCGCAATCTGGCCCTGTGAGTCACGATGACAGGCGCGACGCAATCCGGGATGATTGGAACGGTGGCGGGCAACGGGGAGCCGGGGTACGCGGGAGATGGCGGGCCGGCCGCGGCGGCGTCGTTGAACGAGCCAAAAGGTCTCTGCGTCGACCGCGAGGGTAATCTATACATCGCGGATTCCGAAAACCATGTCGTGCGGCGCGTTGATCGGATGACGGGCGTCATCACGACTGTGGCCGGCAGGATGGCTGGGAACAGGGTTGATCCGGCTCCATCGCGATCCGCAGCAGAAATGTCGTCAGCCGAGGATGATGATCCATTCGCCGACGCGTCGACTGACGCCACCAAGGCCTATACACAAGTCACCGATGTGAGCGGAACGGTGCGGTATGTGACTGGGGGACGGCTCACCGTTCAGCAGGATTCCGGAGATGGTGGTCCTGCGCGTCAGGCACGGTTGAATTTTCCGAGCGCTCTGGCCGTCGATCGATCGGGGAACCTGTATGTGGCAGATACCATGAATCATCGGGTCAGAAAGGTCGAGGCGTCCACCGGTGTAATCACGACTGTGGCGGGGACAGGGCAGGCGCGTTATTCCGGAGACGGTGGCCCGGCGGCCCTTGCGGCACTCAATGAACCGACCGGCCTGGCAGTCAGTGAGGACGCGTTATACATTGCCGATCAAAGCAACAATCGAGTGCGTCGAGTGGAACTATCCACAGGGGTCATCACGACCGTGGCTGGGGATGGAGCGGCTGCCTACAGTGGCGACGCAGTGTCTGCCGTGCAGGCCAGTCTCTCGGGACCTACTGGGGTGGCCGTATCGGAAGAGGGGCGGTTATACGTGGCGGACACCTTCAACAGCCGTATACGATCCGTGGATGCAACCACCGGGCTCATTACGACCGAGGTGGGAGATGGAGGAATGTATCGTTATCAGGGGCCGGATGAGCCTAACTCGCTGAGTCTCTCCAGGCCTGCGGCGATCGCGGTGGGTCACGACGGGAAACTGTATTTGACCGATTCGGATAGCCACTTGATTCGGGTGTGGGATCCTCAGACGAAGACCGTGACCCGCGTCGCCGGGACGGGGGTGGCGCAATTTGGTGGAGACGGTGGGGAGGCCCTGTCGGCTAGTCTGAACTATCCGTTTGGCGTGGCAGTCGATTCGGCCGGAACCATTTATATCGCAGATACCTTTAACCACCGTATTAGAGTTTTGAGCGCAATCAGATGAGGACGGCATCATGTTGAAGAAGAAAAAGACCTATACGGTGGCGGTGCTGGGCGCCACTGGGGCCGTCGGGAAAGAAAGCCTCGAGATCCTGGAGGAACGCAACTTTCCCCTGGAGACGCTACGCCTGTTCTCATCCAAACGGTCGGCGGGGGAGGTCTTGTCCTGTCAGGGGAAAGAGTACAAGGTCGAGGAGTTGACGGAATCGTCCTCCTTTGCCGGTGTGGACATCGCCTTTGTGTCCGCGACGGATGCCATCAGCCGGGACTATGGCGCCCGGTTGGGTGCGGCGGGCGTCGTTGTCATCGACGACAGCGCGGTGTTCCGCATGGACGGGGATGTCCCGCTCGTGGTGCCCGAGGTCAATGCGTCCGCTCTGCGATCGATGAAGCGCGGTATTGTGGCCATTCCCAATTGCACAACGACTCCCCTCGTCATGGCGCTCAAACCGCTTCGCGACGCCGCCGGCATCAAGCGGGTCGTGGTGACGACCTTTCAGTCGGTTTCCGGAACAGGCTCTGCAGCCATGGATGAACTGGTCGACCAGACGAAGGCACTGATCTCCTTCCAGGATGTGAAAGTCCAGGTGTATCCGTATCAAATCGCGTTCAATCTCCTCCCCGCTGTCGGGTCGTTCGGTGAGGGTGGCGACTGCTCGGAAGAGGTCAAGATCGTGCGGGAGACTCGAAAGATCCTCGACATGCCCTCTCTGCGCGTGACTGCAACGACGGTGCGGGTGCCTGTGTTGCGATGTCATTCCGAGGCCGTCAATGTGGAACTTGAACGGCCCTTGAAGGTGAATGATGCGCGCGCAGCCCTCGCGGAGATGCCGGGGGTCATTGTGTATGACGATCCGCTGAAAAAGCTCTATCCCATGCCGTTTGATGTGTCAGGCAAGGACGAGGTGTATGTCGGGCGTATTCGCGAGGATGAATCCATCACCAATGGTTTGAATATGTGGGTGGTGAGCGACAACCTCCGTAAGGGTGCCGCTCTCAATGCCGTTCAAATTGCCGAATGTCTGATACAATGAACGATGGGTCTGTGGAGCGGTGCGGGACGATGGTTGATCCTGGTTGGACTGAGCCTGGCCGCGATCGGAGTGCTCCTGGCGCTGGCAGAGAAATGGCCTAGTGTCGGGTCCGCGTTCAATTGGGTTGGTAAATTGCCCGGCGATCTTTCGATCAAGCGCGATGGATTCAGCATCTATGTCCCGATCGCAACGAGTCTGGTATTCAGTCTTCTCTTGAGCCTTGTGTTCTATGTTCTCTCATGGCTCTTTCGCCGCTGATTCAATATAGAATCAAGATCTCGCCGATCATCGCGGGCGGCCTACTCCTGTGGTTTGCTTGCGCGCAGCCATCCTCCGCCGAAGTCATTCGGGTCTTGATGGCACAAGACGTTGTACTTTTAGAGGCGAGTTCCGACGGAAACCTGGCCATGGTGGATCAGGCCGGCGAGACGAAAATCTTGCGATCCCCGATTCGTATCTCAACACGGGGAGAGAGATTGCAAGTCGACAGCCGGCGTGTAGCCGGGGAGCAGGTGCTGATCCGCCCTCTCAAGGGCACGCTTTCCCTGAGGATGGTTCAAGCCGGTGGGTCCGGTTCAGGGACTCGACCAATAAGATCGGGGCCGGGCGGTGTAGTGATTGCTCAGAGGCCCGCCCTCCCGATCAGCGGAGTCGTCCGAGTCTTGCGTAAGGGGCCTACGCTCTCCATTCTGAATCAGGTCGATCTGGAAGAATACGTGAAGGGCGTGGTTCCCTCAGAGGTGAGTTCCACCTGGCATCCGGAAATGTTAAAGGTCCAGGCGGTGGCGGCGCGAACGTATGCACTGTATAACAAGATGCTGAGCCCGGCGCGTGAATATGATGTGGTGGCGACCATCCAAGACCAGGTCTATCGCGGACGTTCCGGTGTGGACCACCGAGTCGAGGAGGCTGTGGAGTCGACCAGAGGCATCGTGGTCACGCATCTGAAAGCACCCATCTATGCTGCGTTTTCGTCGACAGCGGCGGGCCCGACGGAAGATGCCGTGAATGTGTGGGCGAACAAGGATCTGCCTTATCTTAAAGGTGTCGAATGTCCGTTCGATATTGAGTCGCCCTACTATCAGTGGAAAGCCAGCGTGAAGATAGATCAACTTGAGCAGAACCTACGGCGCCAGGGATTTTCCGTCGGAACAATCGCGACCATCACTCCCATCGTCTATAGCCGTGCGGGCCGCGTGGCGCGGCTCCGGATTTTGCACTCGACCGGCGAGACGGTGTTGCGAGGGGAAGATCTTCGGAAGGCCGTGGGCTATACCGTCATCCCGAGTACTCAGTTCGAGGTCGCATCGATCGGCGCCGAGGTAGTCTTTACCGGGTATGGCGCGGGCCATGCTGTGGGGCTCTGTCAATGGGGCGCGAAGGAGTTGGCGGAACTCGGGTATTCGTACAAGAGTATCCTTCAGTACTATTATCCGGGGACTGAGTTGCATAATTCGGCCCTTTCACAGTTGATGGCACCGGCCATTCCAGCCCCCTGATGCTGCTGAGCGAATTCGATTTTCCTTTTGATCCTCTGTTGGTGGCCGATCAACCAGTCATGCCGCGGGATCGGGCGCGGATGCTGGTGGTGGATCGTGCAATCGGCGTGCGGGCCCATCGTCAGGTGGCTGATCTTCCCTCACTTCTGCAGGCGGGCGACCTCGTGGTGGTGAATGACACGAAGGTTATGCCGGCGCGAGTGCAGGCTCAAGTTCGGTCCACGGGAAAGCTTACTGATTTGCTCTTTGTTCAAGAACTCGGGCAGGGCCTCTGGGAAGTGCTCATCAAGGGACGCTTCAGGCTTGGCTCGATAGTGGAGTTCCCGGACGGCGGCGTGGGGGAGATTGTGGAACGCAGCCAGCTCCGAACGACGCTGAGGGTTACGGGCCCGGTCAGTGTATACGAACTCATGCAGGCAGCGGGCAGCATGCCACTGCCACCCTACATCAAGCGCCTCCCGACACAGGATGATCGGCAATGGTACCAAACCATGTTCGCTCGACAGGAGGGGGCAATCGCCGCACCCACGGCTGGTCTGCATTTTACGCCGGAATTGGTGCAGGCATTGAAGGGAAAGGGAGTTGAGTTGGCGCGAGTCACCTTGCACGTCGGTCCGGGCACGTTTCGAAGCGTGAAGAGTGAGCAGATCGAAGAGCACCGTATGTTGCCCGAACGGGTCGAGGTGTCCGCTCAGGCGGTGGACCAGATTTGCCGAACGCGGGAGCGTGGCAATCGTGTGGTGGCAATCGGAACGACCGTGGTGCGCGCCCTGGAAACGGCCGCACGAGGTGCAACGGGCATTCGTCCATTTCAGGGATCGGCTGAGTTGTTCATCACGCCCGGGTTTGAATTCCAGGTCATTGACGCCCTCATGACGAATTTTCATCTGCCGCGCACCACGTTGTTAATGTTGGTGTCGGCCCTCGTGGGAGTAGCCCCTCTCCGCGCCGCATATGAGGAAGCGGTGGCGCAGCGCTATCGGTTTTATAGTTACGGTGATGCGATGCTGGTCGGGACAGGATGGGCAGGTACTACATAAGCTCTTTGTGAATCTTGACGGGCACTTTGCTTTTCATCGATTCAGTGTAGGCCATCAAGGCGCGCTGCTGCTTCTGAAACAAGAAACTCTGAAAAATCCGCTCCTTGGCCGCATCTGCCTTGGCAGGATCCGATTCCCCCTGCCGGGTCACGAGAGCCTGCGCCTCTGAATACTCAGAGGGGGTGAGGGCGACCGCATCCATGACAACCAATCGAGCTTTATTGGTCAGAATGTCCTTGGCCTCCATGGCCTCGAACGACGAAGGAGTCAAATGGTTGGCCGCCAGCAGTCTGCGGTAGGCCTCGGGATCGAACGCCCCGTTCCGTTGGAACTCCGGTCGCTGCATGATGGCTTTGCGTAGGTCTTCATCCGAGACGGTGAGCCCCATATCCTTCGCCACATGCTGCCACATCCGATTGTCGATGAGTTGCTCCAGGACAAATTGTTTGAGGAATTCATCCTTGATGTCAGTCTGCCCTTTGTCCTTGTAGAAGCGATACGTATTTTCATAGGCGCGGCGAAATTCATCCAGCGGGACCAACTGGTCTCCGACGGAGGCAACGACATTGCCGCTTTGCTGGCCGAATCCCCACCAGCCCATGGTAATGACGAATGCCAGGGCGAGAATGCCCATGATGGACTTGAGAAACCACGGATAGTCATGTGCCGCTTCGCGTAACAGTTTAATCATTCGGATCGCCTCTTGTGGGCAAGGTTTCGTGGATTCTACTCAGGCGCTGACAAGAAAGGCAAGGCCAAGTGGAAGGGCGATTGGGGTCGGGTGAGATTGCGACTTTGTTTGTGCGGATCAGCGAGATTTGCTATAGTGTGAACCAGTCGGGGAGATCTTCATTGGCGGAAGAGGCAACCGGGCAAAGCCCACTGGAACTGGGCGTTTATCCGAAAGCCCAGGTGCTGAATCGGTTCATCGCGAAGCTGATCGATCTCCTGATTGTCGCTGCGGCAAGTAAACTGGTCCCGCCGGTTGGTGTTATCGCCGGATTGGCCTACATATTGCTGGCCGACGGGTTTGGCGGCGGTCGCAGTGTTGGAAAGCGACTGATAGGGCTACAAACTATTGTGCCTCGCACGCGGGAGCCTGCAGGATTTCGTGAGTCTATTGTTCGCAATCTACCCTGTGCTCTCGCCCAGCTGGCGTTCGAAATACCTTATGTAGGATGGATGGGGTGGGGCGCAGTACTCTCGCTTGAAGCGCTACTCGTGATCGGGAATGAACAGGGTCGGCGGTTAGGGGACGAGATTGCGAAGACCCAGGTGCTGGAGAGTGGACAGCTGGATGTGTCGGATTAGTGAAGACGTCGTTGTTGATCGCATGAATGGCGTGAAGGGAGAGTCCTAGTGGGCTTCATGAGTGACATGTTCGGGTGGTTCTCCAACGACCTGGCGATCGATTTGGGCACGGCAACGACCCTGGTGTATGTGCAGGGCAAGGGCATTGTTCTCAATGAGCCGTCGGTGGTCGCCGTCGAAAAGAAGACTGAACGTGTGATGGCCGTCGGGGCGGACGCCAAGCGCATGCTCGGACGCACCCCGGGCAACATCCTCGCCGTCCGTCCGATGAAGGAAGGCGTTATCGCCGATTTCGAGAAAGCTGAAGCGATGCTGAGTCACTTTATACAAAAGGCGCACAATCGGACGGCATTTGTGCGGCCGCGCATCATCATCGGTGTGCCTTCGCGCATCACGCAGGTGGAACAGCGTGCGGTTCGTGATTCTGCCGAGCTGGCGGGAGCCCGTGAGGTGTACCTGATCGAAGAGCCGGTGGCAGCGGCCATTGGCGCGGGACTGCCCATTACCGAGCCCTCAGGCAACATGGTCGTGGACATCGGTGGTGGCACGACGGACATTGCGGTCATTTCGCTCGGCGGGATCGTCTACAGTGAGTCGGTGAAAGTAGCCGGCGACCGGATGGACGACGCTATCATGAATTACATCAAGAAGAAATATAATCTCCTGATCGGGGAACATATGGCAGAGCGCATAAAGTTCGAGATCGGCTCAGCCTACCCCTTCGAAGAGCGCAAGACCATGATGATCAAAGGGCGCGATCTGATTTCCGGAATTCCTCGCACCTTGGTGGTGGATGATGCCGAAGTCAGGGAGGCGCTGCAGGAACCTATTGGAACGATCGTGAATGCCATCAAGGTGGCGCTTGAAAACACACCGCCTGAATTGGCCGGAGACATCATTGATCGCGGTATCGTGCTCACTGGCGGCGGATCCTTGCTCAAGGGAATGGATACTCGGTTTCGTGAAGAAACAAATCTTCCGATCATTACGGTCGACGACCCGCTGACCTCCGTGGTCCTGGGCGTCGGGAAGATTCTGGACGAGTTGGATCTCCTTCGCAAGGTATCGGTTATGTCGCAGTGCAGTACCGCACGATGAGCTCCATCCCTGGGTGTGGATGGCTATATCGCGCTCGACATACGGCACCCGACGTCTCGCCATAGTCCTGTTCGTCCTGTTGCTTGCCGCTCTCTTTCTCCTCCCTAGTCAAAGCCAGGGCCTGCTGCAGTATGTTGGTGGCCCGCTCGGGCAGATCCTCAGTCTCCCGCTCGCCGCGTTCTCCTCTCTCGATCACGGCATTTCAGAAAGCTGGGATGGATATATCGCCCTGCAGGGCGTCCGTGAAGAGAATCGCCAGCTCCGTCGCGATATCGAACTGCTGAAAGGCCAGAATAATCAGTTGCGAGGTTCTGTGGCGGCGACGCAACGGTATGAGACCTTGCTGAATTTCAAACAGCAATCTTCGTTCCGGGTGGTGGCGGCTCAGGTGATCGGGAGGGATGCCACCAATTGGTACCGCGGGGTCATCCTTAACAAAGGTGAAAATGACGGGGTGCGTCCTGAAATGGGCGTGGTGACGCCTGCCGGGGTCGTGGGGCGAATCGTCAAAACCAATTCCACCTCATCCGTGGTTTTACTGGTGACTGATCCGAACAATGCGATCGCAGGCCTGGTGCAGCGGACTCGCGATGAGGGGATTGTCGAAGGCACCAGTCACGGACGGGCGCGCATGAAATATATTCCTCTCCTGTCGCGGGTTCAACCGGGCGACAGAGTCGTGACTTCGGGGCTGACCGGTGCCTTTCCGCGCGGGTTGGCGATCGGCGGGCTGACGCAAGTGGAAAAGTCAGAGGGTGATTTGTTTCAGTCCGCGGAAATCGAGCCGGAGGTCGATCTTGCGAGACTTGATGAGGTGTTGGTGATTACAGCGCCATATGAAGACGCCGACGCTGCTCAGAAGTTATTGCAAGAGATCCACGGAGACCGCAAGAAGCCATGAAGTTTCTCTTGTATGCCTTGCTGGCATTGGTGGTCGTGCCGTTGCAGACAACCTTATTGCATTATGTGAGTATTCTTGGCGTGAGACCCGATCTTGGTCTGGTCGCGGCGTGCCTGGTAGGATTTCTCGGGGGAGAGCTTGACGGGTTGATCCTTGGACTCATCCTGGGCTGTTTCCAGGACATGCTGTCCGCCGGGGATCTCTGGATTAATGTGGTCACAAAGGGGGGGGCCGGATTTCTGGCCGGACTGGCCGGTCGCCATATGGCCCATATTACGCCGGCTGTGTTGACTGTAGGCCTGGTCACCATCTCGTGTCTGTCGAGCGGTGTTTTTCTCTATGCGATGAATCCCGCGAGCATTGACGACATCTGGATGGGATTCCGCTCGACGGTCCTGGTTCAGGCGGCCTTCGATGCCGCACTCGGCGCTGCTTTGTACGCGATATTTCGGCGACGGTGGTCTGATGATCGAATGGTGACCGAAGGGGCGCTGTAGGATATGCAGATCCTGCGGCAGACGTCAGCGAGGGCTCGAGGGGTGCGGCGGTGATAGGGTTCAACGATTCGGATCTCCTCGACCTTCAGCGGCGCCTCGTCATCCTGCGCGTGGGCCTGTTATTGGTGGTGGCGCTGCTGGCCCTCCGTCTCTGGCACCTTCAGATCCGGGAGGGCCCCTATTATCGAGACCTCTCCGAGAACAATAGAACCCGCTCGGTCGTGCTTGAACCGGCCCGCGGTTTGATTTTCGACCGGAATGGAGTGTTACTGGCCAACAATGTCCCCAGCTTTGCTTTGTATGTGACCCTGGAAGACGTAAAGGACCGCCAGGCGCTGGTTGTTCAATTAGCTTCGCTCCTTGGACTTGACCCCGAGCTTATTCAAAAGAAGCTGTCGATGGGAAAGGGAAGCAAGCTGCAGCCCCGCAAGATTAAGGATCGGCTGACGCTCCGCGAAGCCACCCTGATCGAATCTCATCGATTGGATTTGCCCGGGGTGATGGTTCAAGTGGAGTCGCAACGGAACTATCCCGGCGGAGTCGTCGCCGCGCATTTGCTGGGCTATGTTGGGGAAGTGTCGGCGGATCAATTGGAAAGGCCGGATTTCGCGGATCTCCACCAGGGCAGCATTGTGGGGCAATATGGAGTAGAAAAAACATTTGACCGGCAGATCCGCGGGCGTGCGGGACAAAAAAGTGTGGAGGTGGACGCGCTTGGTCATGAGAAACGTGCCGTGGTCGCAGAAAAGCCCCTGGCTGGGGACGATCTCTATCTCACCATTGACGTCCACTTGCAAAAAATCGCTGAAGATCTCCTGGGCGAGGAGACGGGTGCCATCGTGGCCCTGGATCCCACGACGGGGGACGTCTTGGCGATGGCCAGTCGGCCGGGGTTCGACCCGAATATGCTCTCGAAAGAACTGACGAACAAACAGTGGGTCGAAATCGTCCAGAATGAGGGACGGCCGCTCAATAACCGGGCCATGCAGGGCCAGTACCCTCCGGGGTCGACCTTCAAAGTTGTCATGGCAGCGGCCGCCCTTGAGTCCAACACCGTGATACCGTCTTCGACCGTTCGATGTAACGGTGGCTATCAGTTCGGTAATCGTTTGTTTCGTGACTGGAAAGCCGGCGGGCATGGATCGGTCGACATGAGCCAGGCGTTGATCCATTCCTGTGACGTTTATTTTTATACCGTCGGCCAGCGTATGGGAATCGATACGATCGCCGAATACGCCAAGCAGTTCGGCCTCGGACAAGAAACCGGGGTGGAACTGGGGTCCGAGCGGGTTGGAATTGTTCCCTCCACCGCCTGGAAGCAAAAGGCCAGGAATCAACCCTGGTACCCGGGCGAAACGATCTCAGCCGCGATTGGCCAGGGATATGTCACGGTGACACCGTTGCAGATGGCGAATGTGATCGGCACTGTGGCGAACGACGGCGTGTCCATGAAACCACGATTGGTTCAGGCCGTGATGAATCGTGTCACCGGAGAACGAGCGGAATTTCCTCCCACGATCCGCGGCCAGGTGGCGGTCAAACCGGCGACTATGGCCCTGATCAAGGAGGCATTGGCAGATGTGGTGACAAAGGGGACGGCGACCCGGGCCAAGTCGGCATTGGTGTCGATTGCGGGCAAGACGGGGACCGCCCAAACGGCTGCGCTGCGCACCGGTCCTGAAAAAGATATTCCCAAAAGGTTCCGCGACCATGCGTGGTTTGTCGCCTTTGCTCCGGTGGAAGCGCCTCGCATCGCCGTGGCTGTGCTTGCCGAACACATGGGCCATGGCGGGTCCGCTGCCGCACCTTTGGCCAAGGATGTCATTGAGGCGTACGTCAAAGCCTACCCGCAGGTATTACAGGGATCGCCTGGTGGGAGCCGGAGGCAGTCCCCGGCCATCAGTGCCGAATCACGGCCGAGGACCTGATGATCGAACGTGTAATGGATAGCCGAGGGTTGGACAGTTTCGATCTCCGTTTTATGGGATTGATCGCGGTCATCCTGTCCCTCGGGGTGTTGTCGATCTATAGTGTGACACATGCGCAAGACACCGCCTTTCCCTTTTACCTCAAACAACTTGTGTGGATTCTTCTGGGGACGATCGCGTTTCTCGTGATGTATCTTTCGGATTATCACAAGATTGCTCGCCTGGCATACCCGACCTATGTCGTGATCTTGATTATGTTGGCTGTGGTGCTGGTTATGGGCAAGTCCAGCCGGGGAGCCCAGCGATGGATTCCGATCGGACCCTTTGCCTTTCAGCCGTCGGAGTTTGCCAAGCTGGTGTTGGTCCTGGTGCTGGCGAACTACTATTCTCAAGTTTCTCGCGTGGGCTGGCTCCATCGCGTGGTCTTGCCGGGATTGATCGTCCTGCCGGGGCTGCTGCTGATTTTGAAGCAGCCGGATCTGGGGAGCGGCTTAAGTTTTCTCGCCGTCTATGCCGCCATGCTATTGATGGTGGGGGTCCGGTCGAAGGCCCTGGGCATTATTCTGCTTCTTTCCGTCATGTTGTTTCCGTTTGTCTGGGAAATGGTCTGGGCCTCGTTGCATGATTATCAACGACAGCGCGTCATGGCCTTCGTCGATCCGGACTACGATCCGGGCGGAAAAGGTTATCACGCGCTGCAATCCAAGATTGCGATCGGTTCCGGGGAATTGTCCGGGAAGGGCTTGTATGGCGGCACGCAGAGTCAGTTGAAGTTTCTGCCGGAAGGCCATACCGATTTTGTGTTTGCCGTGTATGCGGAGGAGTGGGGCTTCGTCGGGGTCCTGGTGTTGTTGGCCCTCTTCATTGCGCTGATATGGGTCTCACTGGAAATTGCCGGACGCGCGAAGGACACGCTGGGCGCGCTCCTCGCGGCCGGCATTGTGGCAATGTTGTGTTTTTGCGTGGTGGTCAATATCGGGATGACCGCAGGGATGTTTCCTATCGTCGGAATCCCGCTTCCGTTAGTGAGTTACGGAGGTAGCGCGACCATCATGACCATGGCTTCGTTAGGTTTATTGTTGAACGTAAAACGACGACGGTTGACGCTGTTTTACTAGGTGATGCCTGGACAGCGGTCGACGCGATATGAAATAACCATAGGAATCAGACCGGCGCCGGACCAACGGCGAGACGAGAAAGAACCCGGGCCATGCGTCCGCGTTCGTCTGCCGATCCGCCCGATCTGAGTGTAAAGGAGTTTGTATGGGTGTTGAGATAGCGATCAGTATAGCGCGGGAGGAGACCCGCGTGGCGGTGCTGGATAACGGGGTCGTCACGGACCTCTATGGTGACCGCGCCAAGGACCAGGATTTCGTAGGAAACATATATAAGGGGCGTGTGGCCAAGGTACTGCCAGGGATGCAGGCTGCCTTCATCGATATCGGCTTGGAAAAGGCCGCATTTGTGCATGTCTCCGATCTCTCCTTGGACCTAGAGTCGGGCGATACGCTCGTGGAAGGTGACGACGACGATAATAAGGACTCGGAGGTTCCAAAACCAAAACGACAGAACTCAAAGCCTATCGAAGAGTTGCTGTCCGAAGGTCAGGAAGTGATGGTGCAAATCTCCAAAGGACCGATCGGCACCAAAGGATCCCGGGTTACGACCTACGTGTCATTGCCCGGGCGATATCTGGTATTTATGCCGACCGTCGAGCATATCGGGGTCTCTCGCCGTATTCCCCGGGACGAAGAACGCGCCCGGCTGAAAGAAATCATGAAGCGTGCGCGCCGTCCGGGGTTCGGATACATCGTTCGCACGGTGAGTGAAGGTGTGAAAGAAGAAGAACTTCGATCCGATGTCGAATTTCTCCATGTCTTGTGGCAGGACGTCTTGACCAAGCGTGATCAGCAGCCGGCGCCCAGTTTGTTGCACAGCGATTTGAGTTTGAGCTTTCGCGTCGTCCGCGACCTTTTTGGCCGCCGGGTCGATCGGCTGTTGATCGATAACCGCGAGGAGTACAACGCGATCAAAAACTTTGTTCAGCGGTTTTCGCCTGAACAAACGTCGCGCATCCATTTCTACGACAAAGAGGAATCCCTATTCGACTATCTCGGGGTAGAGCAGGAAATAGCCCGTGCGATGAGTCGTAAGGTCTGGCTTAAGTCCGGTGGGTACTTGGTGATCGATCATACCGAGGCGATGACCGTCATCGACGTGAACACAGGCCGGTTTGTCGGGAAGCGCGATCAGGAAGAAACGATCCTCCGGAACAATTTGGAGGCTGCGAGGGAAATCGCCTATCAGGTCAAATTGCGCGGCATCGGCGGCATCATCATCGTGGATTTCATCGATATGGAACGGGAGAAGAATCGCGACAAGGTCTACCACGCATTGGTAGATGCTATGGCCGCCGATAAGGCGCGCACACGGGTTTCCAGGGTGTCGGATCTCGGCCTGATCGAAATCTCACGAGAGCGTGTGCGAGAGGATCTCTTGCGATCACTGTCGGAGCCTTGTCATTATTGCGACGGTCGGGGTTATACGAAGTCGCCCATGTCGGTGGCCTATGAAATTTTCCGTGAAGTGCGACGACTCGGCCATGAAATCGAGCAGCAGCGGGTTGTCGTCGGAGCGCATCCGGCCGTCGCCCAACTGCTGCAGGAACAGGAACAGCCTGGTGTGGAAGAACTTGAGCGGCGGTATGGCGCCAAAATCCTGGTCACCGCCGATGACCGGTTGCATCTGGAGCAGTTCGATCTCGTGGTAATGTAAGCAGATCCCCGCAGCATCCGGCCGACGCGGATATAATTAGCTGTGACAATCGACTGCTGAGACGGTGGACTGCGAATATCCCACCGGATGTCCTCCCTCAGCTGTCTTTTCCGAATAGAATGGCAGCCGGCTTCGTATCGACTACGCGTGATGAGCTGAGCCGAGAGTGAGCAGCCGATCTCTTCGTCCCTGGTTGATGTTGCGCGCCATCCCCGGTATAGGCGACGCCATCCTGCTCAAGCTTGTGCAGGCGTTAGGGACGCCCGAAGCTGTCCTCGGGGCGACGTCGGCCACACTAGAACAGATTGGCTGCCGGCCGCCTTTGATCGAAGCGATTCACAAGGGACCTGATGCCGCGGCGGTCCGGCAACTCGACCAAGAAGTGATGCGGTTGGAACGCCGGCAGGTCACAGTGCTGACGTATTCGAGTCCGCAGTATCCGGCGCTTCTCCGGGCCATTCCCGATCCTCCTCCGTTGCTCTATTACCAGGGCACACTGTTGGAGACTGATCGTCATGCTGTGGCCATTGTCGGCACCAGGAAGGTCAGCGCGGCCGGACGGGTTTTGGCAGAAGAGTTGGCGCGCGATCTGGCCGCCATGGGTTTCACGATCGTCAGTGGTCTTGCACGCGGGGTAGACGCGGCTGCGCATCGTGGTGCCATCGCGGGAAAGGGACGGACTCTCGCGGTGATGGGGTGCGGGTTGGATCGGACTTACCCTGCGGACCATCGATCGTTGCGTCAGGCTATCGAGCGCCAGGGCGCCGTCTTGTCAGAGCTTCCGTTAGGAGCGGCTCCACACAGTTATCATTTCCCTCGACGTAACCGGATCATTAGCGGGCTTTCGTTGGGGGTTATCGTGACGGAGGCAGCCATGGAGAGCGGCTCGCTCATTACGGCGCGATTGGCAGGTGAACAGGGACGAGAGGTGTTCGCGGTGCCCGGATTCGTGAAGGCCGAACATAGCCGCGGGCCCAACAGTTTGATAAAAGACGGTGCCAGGCTAGTGGAATCTGCTGAGGATGTGCTTAACGAATTGCGTCCGCAGCTCGACGCAGCATTCCAGAGCCGGATTAAGACGCCAATGAATGCCGAAGCGGCAACACAGGTGCAACTGGGAACAGAGGAGGCGCTGGTGTATGATGCCCTTCACTCAGTGCCGCAATCCGTGGATGAGGTGATTCGACAGACCCGACTTGCGGCGGCCCAGGTGACGGCGGCCTTGCTCTCATTGGAACTCAAGAATTGCGTTCGCCAGTTGCCGGGCAATGAGTATGTGAGATGTTCGCGCTGGCCTGATTGAGGGATTAGGCCTGACAGGCGCTCGGTAAGTGTTATAGTGGGTATGGTACTGTGCATCTAGTTCGAGACACACACGGGGCCCCATGGCTAAATCTCTGATAATTGTCGAATCTCCAACCAAAGCCCGGACGATCACTAAATACCTGGGCCGTGGTTATTCCGTCATGGCGTCAGTCGGTCATGTCAAAGACTTGCCCACCAGCAAACTGGGCGTTGATTTGGAGCACGATTTTGAACCCCAGTACGTCACGATTAAGGGAAAATCCAAAGTCCTCGCCGACATCAAGAAGAAGGCGAAGGAGGTCGACACGATCTTCCTGGCGCCGGACCCTGACCGCGAAGGCGAGGCGATTGCCTGGCATATCGCACAGGAATTGGACGGCAAAGGAAAAAAGAAAGGCAGCAAGATCTTTCGAGTGCTTTTCAACGAGATCACCGAGGCGGCCATTAAACGTGCACTCAAGACGCCGGGTGAAATTGACCTGAAACTTGTGCAGGCCCAACAGGCCCGACGGGTGCTCGATCGCATCGTCGGCTATCAAGGCAGTCAGCTGCTCTGGAAAAAGGTCCGGCGCGGTCTCAGCATGGGACGAGTCCAATCGGTAGCCGTACGTTTGATCTGCGATCGCGAAAAAGAACGGGAAGCGTTTCGTGCCGAAGAGTACTGGTCCATCGTGGCGCTGTTGACCGGAGATAACCCGCCTGCTTTTGAAGCGAAGTTGCATTCCGTCAATGGGCAAGATGCGGACATAGGGACAGGGGAGGCGGCTGAACGGATTCTCGCTGCCGTTCAAGGGAAAGCGTTTGTCGTCCAGTCGATTGAGCGCAAAGAGAAGAAACGAAATCCTGTCGCGCCTTTCATTACCAGTCGGCTACAGCAGGAAGCTGCGAGGAAACTGCATTTTACGCCCAAAAAGACCATGACCCTAGCTCAGCAGCTGTACGAGGGGGTGGAAATCGGAGCGGAAGGGGCGACGGGTCTCATTACCTACATGCGGACGGATTCCCCGCGAATTTCACAAGAAGCGATGGAAGACGCCAGGGTAGTGATTCAAGAGCGATTCGGGATCGACTATCTGCCCGCGACGCCCAATGTGTACAAAACCCAAAAAGCTGCACAGGAAGCGCACGAAGCCATTCGCCCGACCGCGGCGGCTCGAGATCCAGAGACGATCCGGCAATATCTGGAGCCGGATCAATATCAGCTGTACAAATTGATCTGGAACCGATTCGTGGCTTCCCAAATGGTGCCGGCCATTCTGGATGTGACACGGGTGGACTCCACTCCGCTGGAAACCAAGGATCGGTATGTGTTTCGGACCACAGGTACGGTGGTCAAGTTTGCCGGCCACACGGCTGTGTACCTGGAGGGAACCGATAAGGAGTTGTCATCGCAGAAGCCCAAGAACGACCAGGAGGCGGATGACGAATCGGACCGCCAGTTACCCGCGCTCACCGAAGGCCAAGCGCTGAGTTTGGTAGCCCAGGATGGCCAAACCTTGCCAGGCTTGCTCTCCAAACAGCATTTTACGCAACCACCGCCACGTTACAATGAAGCGTTGTTAATCCGGGAGTTGGAGGAAAAAGGCATTGGCCGTCCCTCCACCTACGCGTCGATCATTTCCACGATCCAGGACCGCAAGTATGTCGATAAGGTTGAAGGACGATTCCTTCCGACCGAAACGGGCAAGACGGTCAACGAGTTTCTACTGAAAGGGTTCCCGGATCTCCTGGATACTGAGTTCACCTCCCATATGGAGGAGCAGCTTGACGAAGTGGAAGAAGGCACGAAGCCGTGGGTAGCGGCTGTCCGTGATTTTTATACTCCATTTGTGAAAGACCTGGAACTTGCTCAGAGTATTCCAGGACCCAAAGATATTGTCGAGCCGCCTACCAATCTTCCTTGTGAAAAATGCGGCCGCATGTTGGAGATCAAGTGGGGGCGGAACGGCAAATTCCTGGCATGTCCCGGATACAAGGATGACCCGCCGTGTAAGAACACTCAAAACTTTGAAAAGTTGCCCGATGGAACGATTAAGATCGTGCCCAAGCTGGAAGAGACGACGGACGAGAAGTGTGAGAAATGTTCGAGTCCAATGGTGGTGAAATCAGGCCGTTTCGGAAAATTCCTGGCTTGTTCCGCCTACCCCGAGTGCAAGACGACCAAACCCATCGCCCTCGGGGTCAAGTGCCCGCAACCTGACTGCGGTGGAGATCTGGTTCAGAAACGGACGAAAAAGGGGAGGAATTTCTATTCCTGTAGCCGCTATCCGCAATGTGAATTTGCACTGTGGGATAGACCCGTTAACAAGCCCTGCCCTACCTGCCATGCCCCATTTCTCATCGAAAAAGTCAGCAAGCAGGCTGGACGATCCGTCCAATGCCGCAACGAAGAGTGCGGCTATCGAGACGCCGGCTGATTGTCCTCACTCCCGCGTGTGCCCCTCCAAACTCCACACTCCAGGCCCGGCTGACAGCCTCCACGGGGACTCCGTCGGCGTCTTCACTGCTCCAACGGCTGTCCGATAGTCGACAATGAGATCCGTTTTCAGCGAAGTTGAGAATGGTAGTCAAATCTACGTAACTTAAGACTTGACAACACCCACCCGTTCTTCATACAGATACTCATATGAGTAGGGGTGTCGAGGCGACGACTGGGCAATGAGGCCGGTCGCGCGGCCATAACGGGTGCTCTCGGAAGGAGGGAAGCGATGAAGGCTAAGCAGGGGGTCATCGAGCTGCTGAACAAGGTGCTCACGGCGGATCTGACCGCTATCAACCAATATTTTGTGCATGCCAAGATGTGCTCGAATTGGGGCTATGACCGATTGCATCACCATGTGCGGCAGCGTTCGTTCGATGAAATGAAGGATGCTGAGGAATTGATCGAGCATATCCTATATCTGGAAGGCGTCCCGAATTTGCAGCGCATGAACACGGTGCATGTTGGAGAAACCGTGCCCGAACAGTTCAAGGCGGACCTGAAAGCCGAACAGGAGATGCTGAGCCTCTTGAGTGAAGGCGTGGTGCACTGCACAAAGGTGGGTGACTTTACGACACGCCATATGTTTGAAGACATGGTGAAGGATGTCGATCAGCATATCGATTGGATCGAGACCCAGATGGAGACGGTCAAGCAAATCGGTCTTGAAATGTATTTGGCTGAGCAGATTAAGAAGGAAAGCTAACTGAATTATGAAAGCGAAAGCAGGGGTCATTGAGTTCCTGAATCAGGTTTTGAAGTCGGAATTGACGGCAGTGCATCAATATCTACTGCACTCTGCCATGTGCAAAAGTTGGGGGTATGGACGGCTCCATGAGCATTTTCAACACCTTGCCAATGAGGAGGTCGGCCATTCTTCTGGTTTGATCGATCATCTTCTCTATCTCGAGGGGACTCCTGATGTCGCGCATCTTGATCAGGTCAGCGGAGGGAGCACGGTGGCGGACCTGTTGAAGGCGGATCTTGAATTCGAGCGTGAGGATGTGGAACTGCTTCGGGAGGCTGTTGCGCACTGCTCTAAGGCGGGCGATTTTACGACGCGGCATCTGTTCGAGCACATGATCATCGATACCGAAGAACACATCGACTGGTTCGAAACACAGCTGCGCACGATCGACCAGGTGGGACTGCCTGCCTATTTGGCCGAGCACATTAAAGCCGACAAAAATTAATGGATGGACCCGCATCAAGGCCGGCCGTCTTGCCCGTTTGATGCAGACGGCTGGCCTTATCCTCGGCTACGCGGGGCTGTTCCTCCTACCGAATAGTTGACCTCCGTTCATTTCAGCGTCTGCTTGAGGCTTCCACGCTCGCTTCCCTGGTTCTTCGCTCGACCTGCCTTCCATGACCAACGCAGACTTATCTTGGATGTCAGCAATCCGAGTGATACGGCTCTCCGAGGAGTCAAACCACGCGCCACTAGGCCGGACGGTGCTGCTGCGCCCGAAATCCAAGAGGCGAGTGCCCGGTGGCACGTTTAAAAAAATGGCTGAAAGCGATTTGATTCCTGAACCCCAATGCCACCGCAATTTCCGATACCGTGTGTCCGGTGGTGGCCAATAACATTCCGGCCTGTTCGACACGTTGCCGTTTGACATAGCCAGAAAACGATTCCCCCATTACTCTGTGAAAAAGGCCGGAGGAATACTTTTCCGAGTAGCCCAGGAAACGCGCCAAAATTTTGAGTGTGATCCCCCTGTTGAGATTCTTGCTGATGTACCGGGCGATGGTCTCGGACAGCGCGTCGCCCGCGGGCGGGGTCTCTCTTTCCTGCTCCAGCGAATTTTCCAGATTGAAGAGAAGGCACACAAGGTTGAGCAAATCCTGTTTCGAGCGGGCTTGGCTGATACGGTCGGCCCAGTGGGGCGCATGCGGTCGGAGTTCCGAGGAGAGTGCTTCCAGTCGAGCAAGGGGAATGATTGGAGTCATCGTTTGGCCGTTCGTGAGAAGTAAAGGTTGCTATCTCGTTGCTTCGGGGATTCGTGAGAGGCCGTTCTCGTGCTCTGAGCGGGCCCTCGGGTTGCCTGGGGAAGAAAGGAAAACTGGTTGAGTGCTTGCTCGTCGAGTAAGCGGCTGAAGGTTGCGAGCAGAGCCGGGTCGAATTGTGTCCCTGAGGATGCACGAAGAGTTCGCAGCGCAGCGTCAAGCGACTCCGATCGACTGGCGATTGCGTCGAAGCTGTCCGCGATGGCAAGGATTCTGGCTGCTAGAGGAATGTAGGTGCCCCGGAGTCCATAGGGGTACCCTGCTCCGTCCCAGCGCTCGTGATGATGAGCGATGAGCATTGCCGACTCAGAGAGAAATCGATAGGGACTCAAGAGTGCCGCACCCGCACGGGGGTGGCTCTGGACAAGGACATATTCTTCCAAAGTTAGAGACGAGGCCTCGTCGAGAAGCCCGGCGGGGAGGGTCAAGAGTCCAATGTCGTGGAGAAGCGCCGCATACTGTAAGGAGGTCACCTCTTCGTCGGTCAAACCGACCGCATGAGACATGACCTCAGCATAGTGGGCCGTACGTTCTCCGTGACCCACATGGTCGGGGAACGACGCTTCGAGTTGTCGTGCCACATGTCTGAGTTCCTGCAGCCGGACCTGCTTCAGCAGTTCATCAGGCAACCGTCGCTCATTCAGAGCCGTCAGCTGTGACGCGATTTCCCGCATGAGGTCTATGGTGCAGTTAGGGGCTTCTCTCGAAGTCAGCATAAGTAGGTTCCCCGGAAAGGCAGAGCCCGAGAACACTGTTGTGATCTCGGGCTCTGGGTGCAAACCTCTGGCCGCAGTCATAACCGGAATTAAATGTTTCGTTAGGTCATCAGTGCTCTGTGCGCTTCCCCGCCATTAGGGGTTGTTTGAGCACCCACATCTCATAGATGGGGATCACAAACATGATCAAAAAACCGACTGTCATGAACGTATCCCCCGTAAGCATGGTGAGGACAAAAAAAGGAGACACGTAACTGATCATCCAAGGGGAGACGAGATCCAGCATGACTCCACCGAATGAAATCCATGTCGTAACCACCTTGAGGCGGTTACTGGTATTGGTGAGATAGAGTACGTGCACCAGGATGATGAAGACCACGGGCATCGTGAACAAGTGAAAGTGTGTGATCTCGGCGAGCTCGCGGAATGACATGGGCTCGCCGAATGTCGCGTTGGAACCACGGTAGTGATCGGCAATGCCTTGAGGCGACAATCCGGTCATACTGTGAGCCCAGAAAAAGGAGAATGTGAAGCCGGCTAACATCAGGGCGAGGAAAAAGGTGTAGACCAACCGGATATGGCGATCCGAGTCCCGGAGGCGAAAACGAGAGTTAAAATTGCGCATCTCGGGTGAGGCTCAGTTTCCAAAAATAGATTTGAAGAAGCCCTTCTCGGATTTTTGGGCTGTAATAGTGTCGCTGCCTTGACCCATGGGTTTGAGGTAAAACTCATCGACGAGCACTAACACTCGTTTAATTCCGGCGCTCATGGAACGGACAGACATGGTGGCTCCGCTGATATTGATGATATCTTTATTAATTCGCACCGGATCCAATACCGATTTGCCTTCGTATTGTGAGTTAAAACGCTTTGTCCGTACCTCGCTCCCACGTGCTTCCCGGAAGATGAGGAGCTCAATATTCGAGACGCGGCCTCGAGCATCCACCCCGACCATATATGTCATGGGCTTGTGTTTGCCGATGGTATTCTGTATGAAGGCATAGCCATCGACGTGCCCGCCGGTCTCGCCAATATACACATCAAATGCTTCCTCGGGAAACTTCCAGCCGATTCGGTCTTCGATTACCGATTTCTTGTCTATCGGAACCTGTAGCTGTTCCTTTCTGATATGTCCGGACTTCGGAAACATCAGTTTAACTGCCTCATCCTCTGTCAGGTATACTTCGGCCATCAGCATTTCTTGATCGGTTAAATAGCGCTTGAGCTCGCTATCCCAAACGCGCTCTGCAAACACTTCGACCGGAGATAGCGCGAAGACTATTATCAGCCAGATAATGAGCGGTAGAGCCTTCATGTGGGCACACAGCCTTGTTCGGTTAGCTTTGCGTTGATTCTATCGATGATTTGATTCGTGGCCTCTTCCGATGGTTCTGCGGGCCACCATTTGGTGGCTTGTGACGTCGCTCCGCCGCGGGCGTGCCATCGCTGCCGGGTTTCCAAGACACTTACAGAGGCCACGTCGTTCGTTCGCTTCACGGCCACGCTCATGCGGGCTCGTTCCCTATTCCCAAAGCCTTCGCGGCTAAAGATTCCAAACGATCGCTCTGAGAGAGGTGCGACATCCATCCATGCACCTTCGATCAGCCCTTTGCCCTTGTCGGACGAAGCAACGGATTGCCCCTTCATGGTATCGAGTGCGGCATCCCATACCACGTCATAAGAGCACACATAATATTGGTCCCGGCTCCCGCTCAGGGCGGCGCAGCCAGACAAGAGAATGGTAAGAGCTGTTACTGCAAGGCGTGAGGTGCGCACGGCGTCTGCTACTCCTTGTAATTCGGAGCGATCCCTCCCTAGGAGAGAGGGATCGCTCGCGTCGAGGCTAGAAATACGTTGCTGCTGAAAGCACAACTGCACTGTCGTGAATTCGTTCCCCGGTATTCGGATTAAATGCCTTGGGCATGTACTGATAGCTGATCTTAAAGACCGCATCCTCGACGGGGCGATAATTCAGGCCGAAGGAGATTTGCTCCAACTCTCCCTGATTTTCGCCGCGATTATCGCGGTTTAAATTTACGCGGTCATACCGAACCACAGCCGTGAATGTGGATCCTTCTCCAAATCGCCTCGGTGAAAATTTAGACAGAAACGCCGGCATGAAGTGGTAGTTGCCTTGGACGTAGAACCCTTGCATTCGCTGCGGAGGGGCAGCAAATGAGTTCAATGTGTTCAGACCACTCAGCAACGTGCCAGGGGTTTGGAAAGTTGCACCTTGAATTGCACGAGAGTTGCCTCTCGAATACGCCCAAGCCGCTTCGCCGATAAGCTCGAACGGCCCCCGTTGAAGCGTCCAGTCTACTGCTGCGATGCTCAGTGGGTTGTAACTGGTGGGAGATGCATTCCCGAAGTAGCCGGACCCTGCGATCTCGACGCCGAGCATAGGGCTGTAGGCCATGCGACCGGATACAGCTTTGCCATTATTAATGTCAAAACCGTCATCTGATCCACATTTGCGTTGACGGGAATTCTTTGTGCCGTTCTCCTCACTGATACGTGGAGAGCCATCTTGATTGTAACCGCAAGGACCTGTGGTCACATAGAACTCATAGTCCAACTTGCTCGTGCGGCCCGGATAGAGGGTGCCGTAAAACCCAGCGCCCGTTTCGGACATTGTTGACGGGATGATCAAGCGGCTGACAATTGGCCGATCGGTCAAATCGTTCAAAGGCGAGTCATGCAGCAAGTTAAATTTGCCGATGGGAATCAGCAAGATACCTGCTCGGATGTTAAAAGGTTCATTTACAAGATAGTCGATATGGGCGAACTCCAGGCTGATTTCGTTGTCACTGGTCCCTCTAATCCCATGCTCGATTTCGATTTCAGAGGCAAACTTCACATGCTCCGTAATGTCTGCATAAATGAAGGGCACGAAACGCTGTTGATCGAATCCGTTCGTCGTACCATTGCCGAAGCCGCCGGTCTCTAGGACGCCTCTACGGTGCGAGCGGTACTGGATGTCCATGTAGCCGCCCACAATAGCTTTTGGAGCTGCGACGAAGGGCTTTGCGTATACGAGGCGGCCCGAACCAGTTGAACCAAAGCCCAGGGCAGGTTGTTTGTCAGCCCGTCGTTCTTTGCCTACATCAGGAAGGTTGCCAATCCCGGGTTCCTCAGCCTCTGCGATCGGGCGCTCCCGTCGCTCCATGACACCTTCCCGTCGGTCGTGCTCGTGCAACCGCTGTTCTACTGCTTCATCTACTAACTTTTTGATTTCCTCCGGGGTCATGTTTTCCGCCAATGCCGGCATGGCCGGTAATGTAGCCAGAACGAGAGCCCCGAGGAGTGCCCGCATCTTCATGGGTATCCTCCATCCGCGAGTTAGGGTTAGGTGTGACTCGGGACTCAAAGGTCTCTGGTCTATAAAGAAAACATGAGTATGAGATCGATGATCTGGATGTGTGCCGGTGACGATGCCTCCTTTGCTATGTCGAATCATGCTGTGACGGTGCCCCAGCCTTCGATCGAGGTGAATGGAATGACGACGATGCGTTTGCAACGTTTGCATTTCAACTCAAGCCCTTGCCCGCGAACCTTGGCGATCAGCTGCCCGCATTCGCAACGAGTCTCACTGCCATGACAGGACGGGAGCGTCGGGGGCGTCGTGTCGATCATAGGTTCGGCTATTCTTCTGCTGTGGTTTTAGATGAAATTGAGAACGATTATTAGTATCTCGATGGAGTCTGGAATGTCAAGTCTGTTGTGCGGGTCGTTCAGGCCCTGCCGGCGTGCATTCTTGAACTGCGGTACCTATAATTAGTTTATGGTTCGACATATGCTTGGGCCCGTGTGCTGGCTGGTGATGGCGCTCACAGTCTGGTTGGGCGGCCCGTCGGGGTGCATCCGGGAGGTCTCGGCCGTCGCTAATCCAGAGGCAGGTCCGACCGTGCTGGTCGTGGGGCGCGCCCTGTCAGTGATCACCGGGGACCGTTCCCGGCGGTTTGAGCCGGAAGTGCGTCGCATGGAGCTCATGCAACGCCGGACCGGTCAGCGATACCGTGTGATGGTCAAGGGAGAGGATAAAATGTTTGCCTTTTTTCTTCCGGCAGGAGACTACGACATTACGCGAGTGCAAATTAACGAAGGGCCTTTTCTGTCCATGGCGAAGATGTCCTCCTCCTTCACGCTAGGACGTGATCCTGTCGCGTATGTCGGGGACTGGCGTTTTGGAGTCGAGTCACCGCGGTATGGACGTATGATGCTGGTGTCCATGGAAGCTCAAGACGACACGCGAGAAGTCGTCGTGCGCAAGATTCGAGAGGAGTATCCTGACCTCGCCGCGGCACCCCTGACCACCGTAATCCCTTCTCCCGCAGAATCACAGACCCGGCTTTTCGAAGTGTCGCCCTATCCCCGAGTCCCCAAATATTTTCAACGCCATAACTGGTAGGAGGGGTTTCGTGCCGATTGTGAATTCCACCATCGCGAATGGTCTTATGCTCGTGCTTCTGTTGGGGACGGGATGCGCCGGCGGCGAGGTCCGCCCTACCCCGGTGGTGGTCAAGCGCACCCAGATGCATATGGGCACTCTTGTCACGGTGACGGCGGTTGCACCCAACAGGTCCGGCGCGCAAGAGGCGGCGTCCGCGGGATTTCGAGAGATCCATCGGCTGGAAGAGTTGCTCAGTACATGGATCGCGACCAGCGAAGTGTCTCGTGTGAATGCAAAGGCCGGGAGGGAGGTTGTCGCAGTCGGTGCGGATACGATGCGTCTTCTGGAAAAGTCGCTCGAAATGGCTCGATTGACGGAGGGCGGCTTTAATGTCCTGGTGGGGCCCGCCGTTGAGGCGTGGAGCGTGATAGATCGGCAGCAAGTTCCATCGGACGCGACTCTGCATGCGATTCGCCCGCTCACGGATCTGAGATCGCTGCACCTGAATCCCGAGCAGGGGACAGTCTATCTGGCGAAGACGGGTATGCGGGTGGATGTCGGCGGTATTGGAAAAGGGTATGCCGCTGACATGGCTGTCGCTGCGATGCAGAAGAGCGGAGCGACGGCGGGGGTCGTCGCCATATCCGGTGATATCAAGACGTTTGGAAGGCTTCCCGGCGGCACCAAATTTCCCTTCGGCATTCGCCATCCCCGGCGAGAGGACACTGTCCTGGGATTCATCGATCTTCAGGACGAAGCGATTTCGACGGCTGGAGACTATGAACGGTATTTCGAACGGGACGGGGTACGCTACCATCACATTCTTGATCCGGTGACCCTGCAGCCGGCACGTGATTGTCAAAGCGTCACGATCGTCGCCCGGGATGGGATCACGGCGGATGGGTTGGATACCGGGGTTTTCGTGATGGGGCGGGAGCGGGGGCTGGCCCTGATTGAACAGTTGCCGGGAGTCGGCGCGGTTATCGTAGATCGCGAGGGAAAGGTTTGGGTCTCTTCGTATCTCGCAGGGAGGATGAGGATCAATGATGTTCGCGAGTAAGTGGCCCGGTTGCGACCGTTTCCGCCTGTATCTGGTTGGGACGCCGTTCGAGGGAATTCGGCAGCCGAAAAGGGTATTCGGTTCGATCCTGGCTGGAGTGGTCATGCTGGTGGCCTGCAGCTCGGGCGGTAAATATTTCCAAGACGGCGTGAATGAGGCGACGCAAGCCATGGTTGGCAAGCGGTACGGCACGCCTCACAAGGTTCGCTCCTACGACGGCGGTGAAACCTGGACCTATTTCGAGCGTGGGAGTGGGACCGCAGGGTTCAGCGGGCAGGTGCGAAGTGCTGCATGTCAGGCGTATGTCCTGACGTTCGATACGCAGACCGTGTTGCGAGGCTGGCAGAAGCAGCCTTGTGAAGGTTAGTCGGTTCCCTGTTACCGGCCAAGGCGGTAACTGAGGGGAATCTGAATCGTCACCGGGGATTTCTCGAGCGGCCGCGATAACGCGATCGGTGAGGCTCGACGGAGTGTGTCGAGTGCGGCCTGATCGAGGACGTCGTGCCCGGAGCTCTTTGCAATCGCGATAGAGGCGATCCTCCCGTCATCTTCGATCACAATTCTCAGGATCACGCGACCTTCCAGATGGTTCAGTCGTGCGGAGGCAGGATATTGCTTCAGCGATTCGATTCTCTGGAGAAGGGAATCGGCGAGCCATCCGTAGTCGGGTTTCCGGACCCCGGGGGGCGCGATCGCTGGCGAAGGTACCGACGCGACGTGCGGATTTGAAGTTTCCGGGTGAGGCGCCGCCGCTGACTCCGGCAACCGGGTGGACGGATCAACAGGAGGAGAAGCATGCGCTTCCAGCGGAGCCGGTGTCTGCTGAAGAGCAGGCAGATCCTCAGGGGTTGCCGTTGACGGCATCCCTCCAGAGTGTGGAACGTCCGGCTCACTTGTCATCCGCTGCTGTTCCTGAACAGGCTCAGGTGTGCTCTCAGCTAAGGGCTGTCGAGATTCAACATATTGAGGTGTGGGCTCTGAATTGTGGGGCGGATGGCCGGGAGCTGTGGTCGTCAGGGGCGGTACCGGTGCGGCTTGGGACGGTTTGACGGATGGACTGCTGCGTGCCTTCTTAGCAGACGGGCCTGGAGGTCTTGGTTTAGGATTCTCGGGAGCAGCGGTCGCTTCGGAGGGCCCCGGCTCCCCGGTGCCGGGGTCTGCTGGATGAACAACCGTCACATCCCATTGAAACAACGGAGAGGGAGGCGCCAGGCGGATTTTAGCTACCAGGAGGCCTGCCAGGAAGATGATACCGACATGGAGAGATAGTGAGACGATCCACCCGCTGGTCCGGAGTCGGAACAGGTCGCCGGGTATCCCGGGGTGCTGGGTGGTCACAAACGCACAACCTCCAGACTCACAGATTGAAATCCCAATCCTCGTATCTCGTCTACGACTGAGACGAACCGCTCCAACATCGTCACTTTGTCGGCTCGGACGACGACCAGCGATTCACGGGGGTGCGCCAAAAGTACGGTTTTGAGGCCGTCCGCCGGTACCGGGCGATCGTTGAGAAAAAGTTCTCCCGATGCAGTCAGCGTAACCACCACCGGTACATCTTTGCGGTCTCCGGCTTCCTTCGCTTTAGCAAGATTCACGGGGATCTGGCCGGTGCTGATGAAGGTTGCAGTGGTCAGCACGATGACGAGCAACACCAACATCACATCTACCAGAGGAATGACGTTGATCTGATTGACCTCACGTTCCATGTTGAGCCCTATACGTGGTCAGCAGTTCCGCCACTCGGCGCCGCAACACATTGTTCATGACGACGCAGGGAATGGCGACGAGCAGGCCGACGGCGGTGGCCTTCAGGGCTAGGCTCAAGCCGATCATGATGGTATTGACCGCCATCGTGCCGGAGGTCCCCATCGTGTGGAACGTCATCATAATTCCGAGCACGGTCCCCAGCAGCCCGATATAGGGGGCATTGGCGGCCACCGTGCCAATGATGACCAACCTTTTCGTCAGCGCCATTTCGAAAGTCTGCGCATCGGAAAATTGTGACGGATCCACACGTCTATAATAGAGCCACCGCTCAACGGCGACTGCGACCGACCACACGCTCAGTGCAATCAGGAGCCCGATAATTCCATATTCCACTGCATTTTTCAGCGCGTCCATTCGTCGATCCTCCACCTCTCAAGTTTTTATCTTGTCGCCCGGCGGGACATTCCATTGATTTCGGCCTTATGCCGCGGACCTGCGACGGGCCTTAGCTTCCATCGGGCCGCTTACGTGTCCGGACGTGAGTCGGACGGCTGTGGAAAAAGCACCGTATGCGTGGCCACCACATGCAACGCAATGGCCGTTCCCACCTCATAAATGCTCAGGGACGACTCGCTGCTATGGATGAGTTGTCCCGACTGGAGTTGAATCGTGTAAAGATTCTCGGATCCCTTGAACTGTCTCCCCAGGATGCGGGCATTCGCTCCCTTGGCAGGGGTGATGTGAATATCATCCGGACGAATCATGACATGTACCCTGGTGCCCGTGGAGAAATTCCTGGTGTTGGGGAATTGTCCGATTTCGGTCGTAACCTGGTCACCCGTGACGAGACCGGAGATGAAGTCCGCTTGTCCGACAAAGTCTGCCACGAATGGGGTGGTCGGCAGGTGATAAATTGCCTCAGGGGTGTCGAATTGCTCCAATCGGCCACGGTGTAACACTGCGATCCGGTCCGCCATGGCGAAGGCTTCGTCGTGGTCATGCGTGACCAGAATCGCCGTCGTTTTTGTTTGTCGTAGCAGGGTGTGAAGATCCTGCCGCATTCGACTGGCCATGTCAGGGTCGAGGTTGCTGAATGGTTCGTCCAGCAGCAAGAGCACCGGTCGGGGGGCCAATGCACGGGCGAGTGCGACGCGTTGCTGTTGCCCCCCGGAGAGTTCGTGCGGATAACGCTGTTCGAGGCCGCGCAACCCGGTGAGCGTGAGCAGATCATCAACCACAGCCTTCTGCTGAGAACGCGACAGATGATGGAGCCCGAAGGCGATATTCTTCTCGACGCGCAAATGGGGAAATAATGCATATTCCTGGAATACCATGCCGATGTGACGCTGCTCGGTCGGAACCAGGGTGTCACTCGAAGACACCAGCTGTCCCGATAAGGCAATGCTACCGGCGACGACCCTCTCAAATCCCGCAATTGCGCGTAAGATCGTAGTCTTGCCACATCCGGAGGGACCCAGGAGGCAGAGGATTTCTCCTTGCTGGACCGTAAAGGTAATCTCTTCGACCGCCGGTCTGGCCGGCTCGTACGCACAGGCAACCTCCCGCAATTCAAGGACGGGTGAATGCGTGACGGTCAGGTCGTCGGCCTCCGGCGAGGGGACTGTCGTAAGACCTGGTGGTTTGCTGGGGCTCGAGTCCCTCAAGTCATTCACGTGACGATCTCCCGCTCTTGCCCTCGCCAATCCCTGGCGACCAACAGAAGTAATGCCGGTAGGCTCAGGAGGACAATCAGCAGGGCGGCAGGCGCGGCCAGTTGATAATATTCCTCGCTGGCTTCTAACCAGACTCGAATAGCCAGTGTATCAAATCCGACCGGGCGCAGTAGAAGGGTGGCTGGAAGTTCCTTCATGGTCTGTAGAAACATTAAGACCCACGCGGTGATACAGCCACTCTGGATCAGGGGAAGCGTGACACGCCGCAGAGTCTGGCGAATTGTGCAGCCCAATGTCCGTGCGACTTCCTCCACATTGGGCGTCACCTGTTGCAGGGCCGGCTCCATGGATTGGAGCCCGACCGGAATGAAATGTAGGACGTAGGCGATGAGCAATACGATGATGGAGCCGTACAGGGCTGGCACGAACTGGGTGAAGAGCACAAGGACGGCGAGAGCGGTGACCGGCCCGGGTAGCGCGTACCCCGCATAGGCGGCCTGAAGACAGGCGAGGTTAAGCCGCGATGGCCGCCGGCTGGCCAGGTAGGCTAGCGGGAGGCCGATCAGAACGGCCGCTCCGGCGGCCGAAGCCGACAAAAAAGCACTATTCCAGACAAAGCCGAAAAACCGCGCATCCAAGGCTCCCTGCGAAACGGCTGCCACACTCCACTGAATCAACATAACCGCGGGAATTCCGAAAGAGACCCCGAAGACGAGCATGACGTAGGCGGTCAGGAGCGCGGTCCCGAGGGGGCCTTCGCGACGACGGGCCGAACTGCGGTATCGGCCGGAAGTCTGGTAAAAACGACTGCGTTGACGAAACCATCGTTCAGTCACGAGAAAAACAATGGCCATCAGGACGAGCAGGACACTGAGGATGCTGGCCGCGCTCTGATCGTACCGGCCGGTCATCTGTTGATAGACCGCATAGGTCAGCGTTTGGTAACGGAGAAGCGATACGGCTCCGAAATCCGACACGACATACAAAATCACGAGCGCAAGCCCTGCGGCAATGGCAGGACGAATCAGCGGCAGAGTCACGCGCCACAGTGTCTTCCAGGCCGGGACGCCGCAGGCTCGTGCCACCTCTTCGAAGGAGACATTGAGATTGACAAGGGCGCTTCGAGCCAGCAGGTAGACGAATGGAAAGGTATCGAGGGCCATGATGACCGTGACGCCGAGGAAGCTGTTGGGAGAAATGAGCCTCGCATCAGGTCCCCAAAGGGACTGCCACCACTCTTCCACAGGGCCGCCCATGCCCATGAGATGGGCATACACATAGGCCAGCACATAGGTCGGCATGGCAAGGGGAAGCACGATGGCCCATTCCCAGATCCGGCGGCCGGGAAACTCATAACGAACCATGATCCAGGCCAGGGAGACGCCGAGCACGAGCGTGGTCATGGCTACGCTCGTGGCGAGGGAGAGAGTGTTCCATAACAGTTCGGGAATGCGCGTCGACAGGAGGCGGTGCCATACCGCCGGGGCAGCGGTCAGCGCCGTGTAGATAATATAAATTGTGGGAAGAATCAGGCATCCGGCAGTGATCAGGCTGATCCACTGGAGGGGAGAGGGTAGGCTGAACCTCGTGGCGGTGACCATAAGTGTTACAGGATGTGTTCAGCGAAGGCCGACCTGCTCGATCAGGGTGAGGGTCGGCTCCCGCAATTCCGCGAGTCGAGCGAGGGGAACCAGAGCCGCGCGGAAGGAGTGTCGGTCGACGAGGGCTGGATCCGCTTTGACGTCCGGATGAAGCGGATATTCTTTGTCAAGATCCGCAAACAGTTTCTGGCCGGCTTGCGCAACCAGAAATTCAATGAGCAGTTTGGCGCTGTCGACGTGCTTGGAGGCTCGCGTCACCCCGATTCCCGATACGTTCATAATCGCTCCCATGCCGCCCTCCTGCTGATCGGGCATGATCGCTGCGATCGGTGCGGTGGGTTGTGCGGCGAGATGACGATAAATGTAGTAGTGGTTGACGATGCCTGCCGCGACCTGACCTTTGGCCACAGCCTCTACAATCTGCGAGCTTTTCTGATAGACCTGTGTGCCGGCATTGGCCTTAAGACCCTGGAGGAATTGTTTGGTGCGGTCATCTCCGACGGTCGCCTTAATGACGGACACGCCCGCTTGGAGATATTCACTGCCGGAATTGGGAATCGCAATTTTGTCTTTCCACTGCGGTTGTGCCAGGTCAAGCAACGATTTGATCTGATCGGGCTTCACGAGGGCCGTGTTGTACGCCACAATCCAGAAGCGGCCGGACAGGCCGATCCAACTATTGTCGGATGCGCGGTATTGAGAGGGAATCGCCCGTTCAACCTCCCGCATATTCATCGGCCTCAAGAGTTTGAGTTCCCGTGCCCGCTCAAGGCTGCCGGCGTCGTTCGTAAGGAAAACATCAGCGGGAGTGCGGTCACCTTCTGCCTGCAGGCGGTTGACAAGTTCGGTCGTGCCCGAGGACAGCAGTTCCACCTGGATGCCGCTTTTCGATTGGAATTCATCCAGGACGGGTTTGATGAGGCGCTCGGCTCGTCCCGAATACACGACCAGTTTGTCGGCGGCAAGCGCGGGGGACGAGCTGGATGGAAAGAGGCTCAGGGTTCCTAGAATGACAGTCAGGACAAGAAATGTGCGGGGAGATGAAGCCATGCGGCATGCCTCCAGATCGTCGGACAGCCCGCTGGCCGCCTTATTTGAAATTGATAAGCCGTCTCAAGATGATACTGGATGCGAAGCGGTTCGTCAATGCCGGCAACGCGAACAAAGGCCGTACAGTTCGAGTCGATGGGTTTGTATGACAAAGCCGTTCTTGGTGGCGACCTCTTCCTGCAACCGTTCGATCTCGCAATTTTCGAACTCCACAATGGTTCCGCAGCCGGTGCAGATGAGGTGGTCGTGATGACCCTTGTGCGAGATGTTGTCGTACTGCGTCTGGGTGCCGAAATGTCGGGCTTGGGCGATTCCGGCTTCGCAGAACAGGTTTAGGGTGCGGTAGATGGTGGCCAGGCCGAGGTGGGGATCTTTCTTGGCGAGCTGATGATACATCGATTCCGCCGTGATGTGTTCCTGTCGGAGAAATGCCGTCAGGATCAGTTCCCGCTGGCGGGTCAGCTTGAGTTGATGCTTTGCCAGGTGCTGGCGAAGCACGTCCATTTCTTTAATGGTTTTAGTCATGGCATGGCTCAGTATGAGCGAGGCCCATTAAAGACGAAACTGCCACGATGGGTCAAGGGGGCGAAGAAGATGGGCGCCCTGACGATTGACGAACAGAAATGCTCCTGGCTATAGTCCTACCCGGTTGCGGAATACCGAAGGAGATCTGACACGTGCGGAAACCTCATGAAATGACAATCGATAGAGCACTGCTGTTGTACGTCTTATCGCAGGCCGAGCCCTACGGGTTGCTGAGCGATGTCAAACTCCAGCAGCTCTGTTTTCTGTGCGAACTCCAGATGTTCGGAAAGGGCGTGAAGGGGTTCCATTTTGAATTCGTTCGGTTTGCTTATGGGGCCTTCAGTCGGGATCTCGACAACGATTTGACCTCGCTTCGGCGCAAAGAGCGGGTTGAAAACTTCAGTCCCTCCGACCAGGTCCGCGATGAGGTGATTCCGCTGCTCTTGAAAGCGATCGAAGGGAATGAGACCAACGAGCAAGTGCGGGATCTTATGCAAGCGGTCATCACCACGTACGGCCCTCAGGACGTCACGGCCATTACACAATCTGTCGAATCCGTGGAATTAAGTACGCCGCAACAGCCGGACTTTAAAATACCGATTCGCGACATTGTGTTTCACACGACGTTACTGGTTCCTGCCCGGATTGAAGTGACCACAGAATTTACGCTCCCGGCGAATTATGCCGCCAAGCTGAATCTCGGGATGGGCTACTAGCGCCGAGTCAGAGCAGGAGCCTTCTCGTAGAGTGCCAGCGTTCGTGTGCGCCGCTCACTCATTTCGCATCCGGTATGTCCCCCCTCGACACACCCAGCTTCTCAAATCAGATCATGGCAGGGCCCGCTTCCACAGGCGAGCGACGAGATTCATCGGCAATCGCGCGGCGGCTCGGGTCAGGGGGGCACAGCGCCATGCGGACCTGGCAGAAGTTGGGGTCGAGATGGAGGTCAGCCGCGCCTGGGCAGAGCCAATGCCGCCTGAATCGTTTGAAGGATTGAGCTGGTTGCAACCGGTTCGACCAGGCAGTACTCGATCTGGAGCTCGCGAACGACCCGCTGAAACTTTTCACCCTCCCGGGCGGGATCGTGGAGGGCAGCTGTGACAATCAGACGGGCGGTTGGAAAGGTCTGCCGGAGTTCCACCAGGTCCTCCGGTCCCTGATCGTCGTCAGCCACAAGCCGTGCAATGACGAGATCCAGCTTGGAGGCCACGAGTTGACTGTGGGCTGCCTGAAGGCTGTCAGTATGGCGCACAAAATGCTCCATCCCCGGCAGCGCCAGCTTGACGAGCCGCTTCAGATTGGGATCGGCATTGACGACGAGAATATTAGCCATAGTCAACAATGAGAGTCGAACTACATCGTGAGTGATGCTGACGCATTGTCACGGAGGCGACGCCGGCAGTTGTTCTCACCCCATCGGCCTGTCCTGATGAATCGTCTCGCTGTCACATCTACCATATACCCATAGTATCAGACTAACTGGTGATCCAACGCATACCGCACCAGGTCCGCCGTTGTTCTCAATCCCAGCTTCATGAGGAGTCGCGAGCGGTACGTGCTGACCGTTTTAATGCTCAGGTTCAGTTCCTCGGCAATGTCGGTCAAGCGTCGCCCCCGTGCGATCCATTGCAGTATCTCGAATTCCCGGTCGGACAACATCGTCGGGAGGGCGTTCGTGCATGGGGTGCGCGACTTCGGCATGCCGGATTGGAGGTCTGTGGTTGTTTCATTCTGATGATACTGTTCCCCTCGAAGCAGACGGGCGATCGCAGAGCGGAGTTCTTCGGGGCCTGCGTCTTTGGTCAGATAGCCGCGCGCGCCGGCTCGAACTACGCGGGCGGCATAGTGTTCTTCGGCGTAAATGCTCATCACGAGGACGGCTGCTGTCGGTTGGACGGACTTCAGAATGCGAAGCATTTCCAAGCCCGGCATGTCAGGGAGGTTCAGATCAACAATCACAAGATTCCAGGCTGCGGCGTGCAGATGCCTGATGGCCTCATGAGCCGATCCTGTTTCGACGATGCGAAGGGCTAAACCATCTTCGACGGAAAAGTCCTGGAGGAACTCCCGCAGGCCTCGACGGACCAGAGCATGATCGTCCACGATCAAAATATGGATATCCGCTTGTAAACAAGCGGTTCCTTGATCCCGTTCCATCATGAATCCTCGTTACGTCTCAGCACATCTCACGCCCGGCTTGAGCGGGGTCATGGAGACTCGACCACACGGTTGCGTCAGCGTAGCCCCTGCCTCATTGGTGCTCACGGGGAACCATGACGACCAAGTGCGACAGGTATAGCAGAAGCGTTGACGGACATCATAGAGCTGTTCGGCTCTATGATGTCCGCTGGAACAGGCCGGGTTATCGTACCAGGGTGAGCGACTGAGGCGATCCCTAGGTCAGTACGGGGGGAGAGATCGTTCGAGGAAAAGAGTTCATTGAGGGGCAGCGGAGGGCCGCCGGAGAGTGGCGGGCTGGTTCAGAGTCGATAGAGCAACCGGTACTTTTCTTCAAGGTAACGCAGGAACGGCTCCGGGTCCACTCCCGATCCCGTGACGCGACGAGCCAGATGATCGGGCGTGAACATCCGTCCCCATCGATGGATTTTCTGTTCAAGCCACCGTCGGAGCGGCAGCAGATGTCCGGCCTCAATTTCTTCGTCCAACTGCGGCAGCTCCTGTTTGGCCTGCTCGAAGAACTGTACTGAGTAAAGATTGCCCAACGTATAGGTGGGGAAGTAGCCAAATGCCCCCATCGACCAGTGGACGTCCTGAAGGACACCCTCGGCATCCTGCCCCGGCACGATGCCCAAATAGGACTGCATCTTTTCATTCCAAATGCCGGGCAAGTCCTCCGCCTGTGTCCGTCCCTCGACGAGGGCCTGCTCGATCTCGACGCGGAGCATGATGTGCAGGTTATACGTTAGCTCATCGGCTTCGACTCGGATCAATGAAGGGGCGGCGCGGTTAATCGCGGCATAGAATCGATCGAGCGGCACGGTTGCGAGCTGTTGCGGAAATGTGTGCTGCAGGATCGGATAGAAGCAGCGCCAGAACGGCAACGACCGGCCCACGCAATTCTCCCAGAGCCGCGACTGGCTCTCATGAAAACCCAAGGACAGGGACTCACCCAGGGGTGTGCCGTAGTAGCGTGGATCCAGTCCCTGATCGTAGAGGCCATGGCCCCCCTCATGGATGCAGCTGAACAGGCACGAGGGCAGATCCTTCTCGAAGACCCGGGTCGTCACCCGGACATCGGTAGGATGAAAAGAGGTAGTGAAGGGGTGGGCGGAGAGGTCCAGCCTTCCGCGGTCGAAATCATATCCCATGGCCGTGAGGACGAGTCGTCCGAACTCGACCTGCTTGGCCTGATCGAAGCTCTGGTGCAGGCAACTGTCGTCAATGGTCACGGCACTGCCTTGGACGCGCTGCAGGAGCGGAACGAGGCGTTCGCGTAGCCGTGTCAACAGTGGCGTCAGTTGGGCAACCGTGGCTCCCGGCTCATAGGTATCCAGCAGCGCATCATACGGGGAGTGTTCATAGCCCAAATACTGAGCCTCCTCCCGTTTGAGGCCCAGCACCGTCTTGAGCGAAGGCAGGAATTTCGAAAAGCGGCTCTCTTCCCGTGCCGTCACCCAGGCCTGTTGGGCCAAGGAACACTCACGACTCAGCCGGATCACAAAGTCGGACGGCAGTTTCTTGGCTCGGTCGAAATCGCGGCTGGCTTCCCGCAACAGGGCGCGTGACGGTTCGTCCCAACTTTCGCCTTGAGATTCGGCAGCCTCTCCGGACGCGGGGTCCACCCACTGGGCGAGAAGCCGTTCGACCTCCCCCGATACGAGTTTCTGGTGGGCGAGGCCCTCCAGCGTCGCGATCTGCTCGGCGCGAGCCGCGCCGCCGCCCGCAGGCATGTAGGTTTCCTGATCCCAGGACAAGACCGACGCGGCGCTCTGGATACGCCGGATTTCCAGGAGTCGAGTCGTCAGAGGATCCAATGTCGCCAATGTCTTCACCTTCGCGCTCCTTCTTCCAGGATGACGTGATATGATCCTGCGGCCGAGGCGATTGTCGCACAACTCTCTGACGGAGCGAAACCCATGACCGAGCTCGTGCTGCCGAAGATCGACGCCTATGCCGCTGCCCATTCTCTGCCGGAATCACCGGTTCGCCGCGCGCTTCGAGAAGAAACGGAACGGACGATGGAGTATGCCCGCATGCTGGTCGGCCCGCTGGAGGGAGCGTTTTTGCATGTAATGACCCGTCTCGCGCGGGCTACCCGAGTGCTCGAAATCGGGATGTTCACGGGGTATAGCGCGCTCTGTTTTGCCGAAGCACTGCCCGACCGGGGACGTGTGACGACCTGCGAGGTGGACGAGGAGTCGGCGGCCGTGGCCCGTCGTTTTTTCGATCAGTCACCCCATGGTCACAAGATCGAGATTTGCATGGGCCCCGCCCTGGATACGATGGCCGGACTGCAGGAGCCCTTCGATCTGATCTTTATCGATGCCGACAAAGTCAACTATCTCAATTACTACCGGCGTGCGTTGGAGCTACTGTCGCCTCGCGGTGTGATGCTCATCGACAATGTGTTATGGGATGGAGAAGTCCTGCACGATCCCCCACCGGACGACCGTACCGCGGCCATTCAGGAGCTCAATCGAGTCGTCACCGCCGATCCACGCGTGACCGCCGTGCTGGCGACGATTCGAGATGGCATTTGGGTGATCACCCCCTCTCCGTCGTTCCAGACTGCGGACCCACCGGCAGCGTCATGAGAAGTTTCATCACATTCAGGTGAGGGATCGTGCCCATGGAGAAACCCACCACGTTCGCGGCCTATACGGCGCTCACCACCTCGGCGCTGGTCTGGGGCGGCTCTATCGTGGGTCAGAAATTGGCGCTCGGGGCATTTTCAGCGGTGGAGACCTCGGTCCTCAGAGCCCTTGGCGCATTAGCGATCTTGATTCCGCTCTGGTGGTGGACCGAAGGAGGGCGGACGACGGTGTCCACGCGCGACCTCAAGCTCTTGTCCCTACTGGGGCTCGGGGTGTTGGGGAATCATCTCCTAACGCTGTTCGGCCTCCGGTATGTCAGTGCGTCGACCGCCGGGGTCATCATTGGCGCCAGCCCGGCCATCACGGCATTACTTTCCTCACTGCTCGTGCGCGATATTCCGTTTAGGACCGTGGCGGCCGGCTGTGCGGTATCCTTTGCGGGAGTAGCCCTCGTGTCCGGCGTCGGAGGCGCTACGCCGAGCGGGGACAGTCCCTGGCTGGGCGGCATGCTGGTTCTGCTGGGTCTGGTCAGCTGGGCGCTCTATTCTATCGGTGGCCGCGAAGTCATGGTGCGGCTATCGCCATTAACCGTCAACTGGACGACGCTGCTCGTTTCCCTGCTCCTGCAAATTCCGTTACTGTGGACCGATCAAAAGCTGCTGTTGTCCGGAACGACTGTGGTGCCTTTCTCAGGCTGGCTGGCCTTGCTCTACCTGATCGTGTTTGCGACGGCGCTTGGGCAACAGGCGTGGTTGTATGGAGTGCAAGGGGTCGGACCTTCACGGGCCGGGGTATTCGTCAACCTGATTCCGGTCTCGGCGCTTCTCCTCTCGGCCTTGGTGCTGGGTGACGCGATCGGGGTGAGGGAAATCGCGGGCATAGTTCTCATCCTGACCGGCGTCTGGCTGGTCGGCTGGCAGTCTGCCAGGTACAAACAATTCGCATAACATGGAATTGGCCGGGTGTTCTTTACCGCAGCCTTGGCCGGCCTGTGCAACGGCCGAGGCAGCATACTGTGCAGAGGTGGGGCCGCGGAGAAGAACGGGACCGATCTGTATGAAACGATCGAGGCATTGGGCTGGTGTTTGGAACAGCTTCAGACGGTGTGTGTCTCGCTGACGACCCCTCATGGACATTTGTTCGGAGAAGACCAAGTCGATGCCCGCCGCCTCTTTGCAGGCGAGATGCGATGAGGGGATAAGGGAGGCACGACTTGGTTCGTCAATGGCCAGGCGTGGCCGGCCTGGCCCCATGGTCTCGCGAACTCGTGTTCTGCAAGGGGAGCTGCTCGGGGAGTGACAGGGACAAGCATAGTACGGCGGAAGAATCAGCACACAGGCGGCACGGTGATCAGCATGGGCCAGCACCCGTCCTCTCCCCAAGTCGAAGGATAGAATGTTTTGGTCAGATGGTCGACTGACTCTCCTGAGATTGCCCCCGCCGGCATCTTGCCTGCCGCGCTTCGTGCATGCGCCGAGTTAGCCTCTGCATCTGCAGCTGTCCGAGACTGCGTCCTGCGTCGATCTGCAGTGATACCAATTCCGTTTTACTTTCTCCACATGAAGCAGCCCTCGGTAAGAGACTGTGTCACACCTGGAACGATAAGGGGGTGACACAACAATGACACGCCGACCCGCGCCAGAAATTTGACGAGTCTTTGAAGCAAGCGCATGGCAGTCGTGGAAAATCCCGCAGAAATGCGATTGTTCAACGGAATCTTGTGCGGCATGATCCTTGATATCACAAGAGACAATGGTTGGAGCCGAGAGCGGTACGAAGCATCAGATGCGAGCGCAAAGGGAAGTGGAAATTCCATTGTGTGTGAATTTGCCGATCGCCATGAAGGCCCGAACGTCACGACTCACCGCGAGCACATCTGCGTGAATCTGTGTACCATCCGCCGCCCGGTTGAGGGTCTGAAATCTCGGTCCCACGTTCGACTCGGAGCTCTCCACGGTGAAGATACATCATTACGAACAAGGAGAACTGATTATGTGGAATGATAAGGTGGATCTGATGCGGTTTGATCATGAGGCGGGGACAGGGGCACTTCCGGAGAGGGCGGAGGCAGGGAGGGCTGGAGTAACCGCCAAGCGACGACCGGAGGAGTTGACCCCCCGGGAACACGAGATCCTGCAATTGGTGTGGGCCGGGTTCACGAATCGCACAATTGCGGAGCAACTGCATATCAGCGTCAAGACGGCGGAGGCACATCGTGCCAATATGATGAAAAAACTTCGCGTCTCCAATATCGCGCAACTGCTGAAGACGGCTCTGGAAGAGGGGCTGCTTGCTACCCATGTGAGTTAACGGGATACGCGGCGACCTGCGGCTTCGGGAGAAGTCCCACTCCCGAGGATGGTAGCTCCCCGCGAATCCGCCCTTCTTACAGTACAATTCATCTCGCGCCGGAGATGGTGTTTGCAGTACAATGCCGCACTATTTCCGGAGCAGCCGTGGTCGAACAGCGAATCGAAGAAATTACGCGCGCGAATCTCGCTTTCTATGCCGCTTTTGAAAGTCTGGACATGCTCCAGATGGACAAAGTGTGGGCTCATCTCGAATATGTGACTTGTATCCATCCGGGCTGGAACCTTCGTAGCGACTGGCCGGCGGTTCGCGACTCCTGGGTCTTGATTTTCAACAACACCTTTTCCATGAAATTCGAGCTCACCGACGTCCAGGTCCAGGTCGCTGGCGATCTGGGCTGGGTGATCTGTACGGAGCATCTCACCAGCCGGCAGGACGACCAGCCGGTCGAAACCCGCGTCCTCGCTACCAATCTATTTGAGCGTATCGGCGATGAGTGGTTGATGATTCACCACCATGGAAGCCCGGTGATGGGCTAGCGGAGCCCGGGCGATGCGGTTCGTTGGTGCCATGCGAACGCCGCATCGAGAAGCAGCTCTCCCTCCGATTTGACTGGACCAATGCAGCTGCCTCCCCCGAAAGCCGATATTGTCCGGTGGGCAGTCCATTCGGACCACAACTCTACGCCGGCTCATTCAAGGCCGGCGGGGAAGTCACCCTCACGTCACCGCCGCTCTACTGAAATCACTGCGCTGGATCGTTCAGGACGGATGGCGGACACCGTGATTCCAAGAGTAACAAACCCCCGTTGGACGGACGTCGGGCTGACCCATCGATCCTGGTCTGAGACGTGTTTTTTATGTCCAGCATTGCTGGACATATGCTAATCTACGGCTGGTTTTCCGTGCAGAACCGCGAGCATGAACGGTTCTCTTCCCGCGAGCCCGAGTCTTGGCACGATGGAATGGAAAGGCTTCTGAATGGTGGATCGCGAACCCGGCTCAGTCGGCCCGGAGTACCACACAGTATTCATGAAGCTGTCCTCTAGTGATGTGCGTCCCGCCCTGATATGCAGCGCAGTTTCTCAACACAGCTCCCGGTCAGTTACTCAAAACAATTCCGAGTAGGTGCGAGACGATGAACGTTCGACCGATGCTCGCTCACGTGACCGACAAGCCAGTGTTAGGGGCGATGGTGCGATTGTGCCGAGGGGTGAGGGAGCTGATCGGTCAGATCCATGAAGACTGGACGGTGAACAGCCGGGACTGGACGATGCCCGGCTTTCGCGCCCTTACCGTTCACCGCATAGGTACCTGGGTTTCCAACAGACGCGGAAGCATCCTGAAGTCGGGCATGCTTCTGCTGTACGGGATGATGTATCGATACGTGCGGAATCACTACGGCGTTGAAATACCATTGACGACCACGATAGGACGAAGAATGCTGCTTGTCCATCAACATGGGATCGTGTTCCATTGGAAAGCTGTCGTAGGGGATGACTGTGTGATCCGACACAATGCCACGATAGGCGCGGGATACGGGGGAGCCAAAACCCTTCACAAGGGGCCAAAACTTGGAAATCGGGTGGAAGTCGGCCCTGGCGCCGTGATCTTTGCCGCCGTCAAGATCGGGGATGGGGCGGTGATTGGACCGAATGCCGTGGTCATGTCCGATGTGCCGGCGGGGGCCCGAGTCTTTGCTGAGGCGCCACGTGTCATTTGCCTGCCTAACCAGACCCAGGGGAAATCAGTTTTAGCTGGGACCAGCTAGTCGGAGGATTTCTACAGTTCGACTAGGGAGTTTCCTAGTCATGCCTGCCTTCCTGCTGAGTCAAATTGTGCACCGCCAGAATGATATGTCGCTTCTCGGAAAAATAGAATCGACCTCGGGCACTTCATCGCCCGCCACTCCGGAGGTTCGCGGCGATGCCTATCGGAAGTCTGGCCTCATCGCACAGGCGATTCAGGCGTATCTGGAAGGTGTGATCCATCCGGCCCCGGCCGGACTGTGCCTCAAGCTTGCGCGGAGTTACGAAGAGATTCAGAATTATGCAGAGGCCAGCCGTTGGGCGCTCGCTATTGTCGATTCGGGCGATGATTTTACGGCATGGCAGAATGGCTGGTCCCTGTTCCGGCGGGTGGCGTCGAAGGCTAACCGGCCGATAGTTCGGAAGGCCAAAGTCGCGCTTCTCGGCAGCTACACGACCACCCAATTTGGTGCCATGTTGTGTTTTGCGGCGAGTCGATTCGGCATTGCGGTCGACCTCTATGAAAGCCATTACGGACAGTTTCAGCAGGAGATCATCGATCCCGCGAGCGGCCTCTATGCCTTCCGGCCCGAGATCGTCCTGCTCGCCGTGCACGAAAAGGATCTCCGACTGCCTGAATACAGCCAGCACCCGGAGGCGGATATCCGTCAGGAAGTCGGCCGCTGGACAGCGCTGTGGAAAATGGTGGAAGAACGCTCCGGGGCTCGTGTCATACAGCATAACTTCGCCCTGCCTTGCGAGATTCCTGCCGGCCATCTCGCGACGCGTCTCTCCGGGTCCCGATACATGATGGCACAAGCCGTCAACGCAGGGCTTGGACGAGCGGCGGCAAATTCGGTGTCATTGGTCGATTGCGAACGGCTGTCCGCGTACATCGGTAAGCAGCGATGGTGCGACCCCCGCTATTGGAACCTCTCCAAACAAGCCGTTGCACTGGAGGCTGTTCCCTTACTCGCCCGGCACACCGCGGCCGTCATGGCAGCCGCTTTGGGGGCGAGCCGGAAATGTCTCGTGCTCGATCTGGACAACACTCTGTGGGGCGGGGTTATCGCGGAAGACGGGTTGGCGGGAATTCGATTGGGCAATGGGGTCGAAGGTGAGGCCTTCGTCGCCTTTCAAGAGTATCTTCTTCGGCTCAAGGAAAAGGGCGTGATCCTGGTAGTCTGCTCGAAGAATAACCATGCCGACGCGATCCAGCCTTTCGAAAAGCATTCCGAAATGCGACTGAAGCTCGGGGATATTGCCCTGTTTCTTGCCAACTGGGAATCGAAACCCGACAACATCCGCCGGATAGCCAAGACGCTGCAGATCGGGTTGGACTCACTGGTGTTTGTCGATGACAACCCGGTCGAGCGGGAGATCGTCCGCAAGTTTCTGCCTGAAGTTGACGTGATACCGCTTCCCGAGGACCCGTCCTATTATCTCAGAGCGCTCTCTCAATACCTCTTACTCGAGACGAGCGCGTTTACGGCCGAGGATAGTCAACGGACCGATCAATATCGAGCCCGGGCTCAGATCTTGGAACTGGAAACGTCCGCCGGGTCCATTGAAGACTTTTATCGAGGGCTCCAGATGCAGGCCATCGTGGCTCCTTTCGATGCGGAGCAGTTGCCGCGGATCGCCCAGCTCATCGGGAAGACGAATCAATTCAACCTCACGACTCGCCGTCACGGCATGGCGCAACTCGAAGAGTGTATGCAGGATGCGCACTGCGTACATCTCGCCCTGCGGTTGAGGGATCGTTATGCAGACCACGGGTTGGTGAGTTTGATGATTGCGCGGCAACAGGGTGCCGTGCTGGATATCGATACGTGGCTCATGAGCTGCCGGGTCATCGGTCGGACCGTCGAACGGACGATGCTGGCGCACCTCTGCCGGCGGGCCGCGCAGCTCGGCTGTGCCACCCTTCAAGGTACCTATGTCCCGACGGAAAAGAATGCGATGGCCGCAGACGCCTATGCGAAGTGCGGATTTGAGCTGCTCCATCGGAATGACGGCCACGAGATCTGGACCTACGATCTTCCTTCCAAGGGCATGCTCACGAATGAGTTCGTGAAATCGGTCCAGTCCTGGGAATTCGCTGATGGCGCCGGCTGATCCCTCCTCTCCCCCGCAAGAACCGCCCACGGTGTGTTTCACGACTCAGGACCTGACGCTGTTCAGTGCAGCCAGCCACGACACGAATCCTCTGCATGTCTCTCAGGAATACGCGCGGGCCACGCCCTACGGGGAGCCCGTGGTGTTTGGGGTGCTCGGTGGCTTGGCTGCACTTGGGCATCTTCCGGAACGCGAAGACCAGGTTCTGCACAATCTCTCGCTGGAGTTTCGCAACCCCCTCACCGTCGGAGTACCGTACCGCCTGGAAGTCAGCGAGCCGATGGCCACGCAGGCACTCGTAAAACTCTACGACGCGGGTCGATTGATGATAAAGGCGACTTTTATCTTTATGCCTAGGCCAGCGGGCGTGGATTCATCAATGGTCTCCGCTGTGCCTGGTCCTCTGGAAGCGGCGGATCGGACGAGGGACAGCTTTATTGCGGGGGACCACCTGTCCGGCACCTACGGCCCATCCCGTGCTGAGTTGGAACAGGTGGTTGAGCGTTGGGGGCTATCCGCCAAGGGAGCGACATCGGTCCACATTGCAGCGATGATGTGGGCAAGTTTCATCGTCGGTATGGAGCTTCCTGGGAAACGGGCGATTTTCTGGCGGCTGGTACTCGATTTTGAGCCAGCAGAGGGGCCTCGACAGGGGCCGCTCTCCTATGATGTCACGATAGATAATTTCGACGAGCGGTTCGATCTTCTCCACACCACGGGGAATCTTTCATGCGGCACCAGCCCCTGTGCGACGGCTCGGATGTGGGCCTTCGTGCGAAAGGACTCTCCGCGCTCCTCTCTTCAACAGATTACGGATCTTCTGCCATGCTCCGAACAGCTCAAAGGGAAGGTTGCGTTGGTGATCGGAGGCAGTCGGGGACTGGGCGCCGCGATCACCCTGGCATTGGTGTCACAGGGCTGTTCCGTGCTGATGAATTTCCGTCACTCCCGGTCTGAGGCCGAGCGGCTTGTGGCGAGTCTGGCGGGAGCATCCGGCCTCATCGAGCTGGTGCAGGGTGATGCGGCTGATGTTGAATGGTGCCGGGCGGTCCAGCGGAATATCCTGGACCGGTACGGCAGGCTTGATGTGCTGGTGTGCAACGCCTCACCGCCCATCCGTCCGCTGCCCTTCGTGCCGGAGAAGGCCATCCAGTTTCAACAGTTCCTTCTCGACAGCGTCGCGTTGATCAGTCTCCCGATGTCGTGTTTTCTCGATTCATTGTCTGAACGTTCCGGATGGAATGTTGTGGTATCTTCGGCGTTCGTCAAGGATCTTCCAGAGGACTGGCCGCACTATGTCACTGCCAAATGCGCTGTTGAGGGATTGGTGCAATGGGCCGCGCTGCATTACCCCAAGGTTCACGGTCTTCTAGTCAGGCCTCCGAAATTGCTAACCGATCAGACCAATACGACGCTGGGCAGACAGGGGGCCATGCGTGTTGAGCAAGTGGCCGCTGCCGTAGTCGGGCAGCTCTGTCATGCCGCGTCGTCACAGACGGTGCGGATATTGGAAGATTTTTAACAAGGAGTACGACTTGGCATCTCGCGGTCGCTCATGACTGATGCGATGCCAGGTGTGGCGGTTGGGCACAGGGTGTGTCGAGAGGGAAATCACCCGGGGGGGCGTCATCTCTCGAGGTCTTTGCACGATATATGGTGGGCGTAGCGGCTTGACCGCATGCTACGACGATCGTACATTCATACCGACGCAGCTAGGAGCATACACATGGAGTTGCACGAACGACTGGAAGAGGTGTTTCGCCAAGTGTTCGACAATGAAAACCTCACGCTGACGGATGAGATGATGGCCACGGACATACAAGGCTGGGACTCCGTGGCACACATTAATCTCATGTTTGGCATCGAACAGGCATTTCGAGTCCGATTCAAGGGCAACGAACTGGCTGACATGAAGAACATCGGCGAATTGAAGCGGTTCCTGGCCGGCAATGGGAAACATTAACTGCCGAACTGCGGAGCGTGCAGGGCAGAATCGGATGGTATGTTCCGCCCCTCGATCGCGGCTGCCGTTATTGGGGAGGGCGGAGCGAACCTTCGCCGATCTAATCTGAATGGGTGACATTGCGATCCACGTTGACAGCTTGCATAAACTCTATCGTCTGGGAGCCATGCATGCTCAGGACGGGTCCTTGGCCAGCGTGCTCTCGCGTGGACTCCGCCGGTTGACAGGACGGCGGGCCGGCGGCGCCACGGGGGCTACAGAGGCCATCTGGGCCTTGCGCGACGTCTCCTTCGAGATCAAGCGGGGTGAAGTGTTCGGAGTTATCGGCACCAATGGCTCGGGGAAAAGTACGCTCCTTAAAATCCTCTCCCGGGTGACGGAACCCACGAAGGGGCGGGCGGTCATCCATGGGCGCTTTTGCGGCCTCCTGGAAGTGGGGACGGGGTTCCATCCGGAATTGACCGGCCGCGATAACGTGTACATGAGCGGCGCCATTTTGGGGATGAAACGGCAGGAAATTACCAGGAAATTCGACGAGATCGTGGCCTTTGCCGAAGTGGAACAGTTTATCGATACGCCGGTGAAACACTATTCCAGCGGGATGTATGTCCGACTGGGGTTTTCGGTCCTGGCCCATATGGATCCGGACATTCTCATCGTCGATGAGGTGTTGGCGGTGGGAGACGTGCGCTTTCAAAAAAAGTGTATGGGCAAGATGGAGGATGTGGGACAGCATGGGCGGACGGTGATCCTTGTGTCTCACGACATGCCGGCGATTACCCGGATGTGCAAACGGGCGATTCTGCTCAACAAGGGGGAGATCGTGCAGGCGGGGGCGGCGCACGATGTCGTTCGGCACTATCTCCAGGCGGGTCATATCCAGCCCTCTGTCGGATGGCCGGATCTCACCCAAGCACCGGGGAATGAGGTCGTGCGCTTGCGGGCCGTACGGGTTCAGACCGAATCCGGATCGGTTATGGATCGATTTGACATCCGACGGCCGATCGAACTCGAGGTAGAGTTCGATGTTATAAAACCCGGACATGTCTTCGTCCCGGTGTTTAATCTGCATAGCGAGGAAGATCAGGTTATCTTCATCGCGCATGATCGCGATCCGGCATGGCAACGCACTCCACGCCCCATGGGTCGGTATGTGTCTTCTGCTTGTGTGCCGGGAAACCTGCTCGCTGAAGGCATCGTGACAGTCGCAGCCCTCATAATGACCGAGAGTCCGTTTCGGATGCATGCCCACGTTCCGCGCGTGATTGGCTTCCGGGTGGATGATCCCGGCGTGGGAGACTCGGCACGCGGGGACTTCCACGGTCGATGGCCTGGGGTCGTGCGCCCCTTATTGAAGTGGCGGACAAGGTTCTCGCCCGCGGATTAACCCCGATCGCCCACGTTCTATAACCGCTTCTACTTCTGATCCTATTCATCCGTGCGACCGCCCCGGATTGACAGGGTGTAGATTTTTGGCTAGGGTCCGCCCGCCGTGGACTGCAGCCGACAGGTCATGAGGGTGGGTTCGGTGCTGATTCACGGGGTTTCAAGTGGCAGGAGGCCGATATGGAACGAGGGTGCGTCCGATTAGCCGGGGCGGGCCTGGTCATCGTGTTTCTGAACGGTTGCACGACGGTGGCGCAGGTGACGACATTGGCTGAAGAGACTTGTCATCACAAGGTGCGGGACCAGCTAGAATCAATCCTCACTGAGGAGAATGAAAAACCTGACATCGCCAATCGGCTCGCGGTGAATACGACCACGGTCCTCGCGACCGGTGCGCTCGGTCCTCGTCCATTCGGGATCTCGTCGCCGTCAGGGGCCGACTATAGTTTCTTTATCCAGCGTAGGGGCGGCGAATGTTGGCTGCGGCTCTATGGCCGGCAGAAGGGATTTACCCGTTATACGAACAACCTCACCCATATCGCCACACGTTCACTGGAAGGCTGCGCCTGTGCCGAATGAGTCCGTTATGGATGGCGGATCCGCCCCGCGAGGGTGACTGTGATGTCGATTCAGATTCCGGTCCTGATTTTTGTGTGCACGACGGGGATGCGAGGGGCTTTCCTGGCCTGATCGTGCGTGAGCGGGCAGGGTCTTGAAACAGACTGACACCGTCGACACAGCCTCATCCAACTAAAAATCTGCGCTGTGCTCTGCCAGCGAGAGGAGATAGCCCTCTCCTCGCGTGCGCGTCAGATCTTTCCTTCGAGGAAGGGGGCTGACGATCATATTTCGCAGGATGGACTGACGACGACGTGAATTAACGTCCGGGAACGGGGTGAGGCAGATCCTTGGCGCCTAAGGTCTGACGCCACTCAGCGGTGATCTCGTCGCGTTCTTCCATGGTCATGCCCGCGTATTTACGGAACATCTGAGGCCCTCGTCGGCGGCGCCACGTGAGAAAGCTGAGAAAGTGGTCTTTACAGACAGATTGGGTCCCGGCCGGCGCATAGACCCTCCCTTGACATCCTTCGATTAAACAGATCTGTCCGCTCATCGGTGCCTCCCTTGAATTTGGCAAAGTATGCAGGAGATCGCGTTGCAAATGCAATGTCAGTCCAGCCGCGTGAGGCCGGAAGCCGGACGCTCGGGCTTGCGACAGGCGCGGGGTTGAGCGGTCACACAGTTCGCGGGGAGACGCTCCTCGTGAGTCTGACGGAGGGAAATTCCGCTTGCAATCGCAACGAGCGGCCAGGTACCGTACCGCGTTCCCCCGCATAGTTTAGGATCACGTGTGGCATGGCGATGCAGGTCATTTCGGTGGTCGGAGCTCTGATGGTGCTTATCGCCTATGGCCTGATCCAAGCCGGAACCTGGCGTGAGTTGGACGCGGGATATCTGGCGCTGAACATCATCGGTTCACTACTCTTGGGAATCGTCGCCATAGAAGACCGACGCGTGGGATTCGTCCTGCTGGAATTCGCCTGGGCCGGGATTGCAATGATCGGAGTCGCGCGGGCTGTTCGAGCCAGACGCGTTGCACGTGGCCTGTAACGGGTGACCGCAGGATACACAACAGACATCGGATAGTCTTGTAACGAAGGAGTAAAGGAACTATGGCAGGGTTATTGTCGGCAGATGACATATTCGAGCAGGCCAGAAACGCAGCCGCTGCGGCCACGAATCAGGACGAGAAGCCGCTTCAGATCGACTATGAGGCGTTACAACTCAAATTTCGCGCGGCCCTCGGCGATCGCAAGGTGGCGCGATGCCACATCAACAAGTTTCTGCCGGAAGGATACGAAGACCAGGGGCGCTTCAATCTCATGATCCTGACCGTCGGCAACGTCATCTTTGATATCGTAATCGGAGATTCGTATTTCCGCTACGACGTGGTATCCGTTGGGCAGTTGGATAAAGTCCAGGTCATCGATGCGATGTGGGACAATCGTGAGAAACGCCAGGAGGAGCCGTTCCTGAGCCTCCGGCTGATGCACGCTGAGGAAACCCATTTGTTGCTGGCATTGGGCGACAACGAGCGGAAGAGCCTGCTGGACTTCGCATCGGCCGTGTCCGCCGTGCGAAACCCCGAAAAGTAACTGGGGTCAGGCGCGGACGTAGAACGGGAGGGCATGGACGGTCGCCGAATGGCGCGTCCCTGCCACTTCCACGGTCAGATTCGTATCGGGCGCTGAAAAATCCCGCAGTGGAAATCCGAATGCGAGTACGGCGTTGCGTTGCGGGGAAAAGGCCGCGCTGCTGATCCAACCCACCTCACGCTCACCGCTGAACAGCTTGGACCCTTTGGGCGGGACCGTCTTGTCCTGAAGGATCAATCCGACCAGGTGTCGGCGAACGTTCCCATAGGTATCCATTCTGGCCACGACCTCCTGTCCCGGATAGCAGCCCTTGGACAAGCTGAAGGCCTTTCCTTCCAGATTGGCTTCCGGCGGGACGATCTCCTCATTCAGGTCAGGGCCTGTCTTGGGCAGGCCGGCTTCGATCCTCAGGGCTTCCCTGGCCTGGGCACCTACCGGCTTGAGGCCGAAGGTTGAACCGGCGGACATCAACTGCTCCCATGCGGCCGTAAGGCCTTCACTAGGGATGAGCACTTCAAAATCTTGCTCACCCGTTTCTTCGGTGCGGATGAGCCAGGCCGGCTGTCCGCCGATGGTGCATGACAACATATGCAGGAGATCCAGCGAACGCACGTCCGTGCCGAAGGCCGCCGTCACCACCTCAGCCGATCTCGGGCCGCTCACCACCAGCAATCCCCAACTGTCCGTGCAATTTTCCATCTTGGCTTTGGTGCCGTAGAGCAGAAACTTCCGCAACGCGTGGAACGTGGTGTCCCCTACTTCGCCCACATCTTCTATCCAGACGGCATCCGATTGGACATAGACCCGGAAGTAGCCGAGCATCTTCCCCTTATGGGTGAGAAAGCTGGAGTAGCGTCCCTGTCCGGCTTGGAGCGGGAGAAGGTCGTTGCTGATGATGCTCTGCAGCCACTTGATCCGGTCATCGCCCGTCACCCGGATCTTCCCCCGGTGAGACAGATCGGAGAGGCCGGCCGCCTGGCGAACGGCCGCATGTTCCACCGTGACCTGATCGTAGTGCGCCGGGACGGACGAACCCGATATCTCTTCAAAGGTAGCGCCGAGCTGCACATGCAGATTGTGAAGAGGAGATTCTTTCATGCTGGGATGCGCGCTTTCTCTCTGGTGATCAGCGTCACGGCTGTGCAGACGGCTGATGGTGAATAAGGTCTTCAACGAGATCTTTGGTGCGCGAGGAAAACTCGTTCCGGGATACCACCTTCGTGACCCCGAGTTCCTTGGCGCGTTTCCATGTGTCCACTTCCTCGTGATTGGCGAAGGCGAGGATAGGAAATCGAAGGGCGGCATCGGCCTGAAGGGATTCGAGCGCTTTGAAGGCATCGATGCCCAGGTCGTTCATATTGATGATCATGGCTGCGGGCGTGGCCGACCCGGCTTTCTGCAGCACGTCTTCCTGATTGCGGATCCGCTCCAGCGTATAGCCCTGCGGTCGTAAGGCGTCACGCACCTTCGTGTAGAAAAATATGTCGGTGACCGCCACTAAGATGGTGGTGCTCATAGGGCTGATGCTCCTAATTGAGAGAGCTGACGAGACGCCCGAGGGCCTTTTTTGCCAGGGTGTAATCGGGATTGAGGGCGAGGGCCTGCTTGTAACAGTCGATGGCCTCGCTCCACTTGCCCTGGCGCTCGTACACGCGGCCGAGGTTCAGATGGGGAAAGGCGGGACTCTCATACCGCCTGGCCTGCATGGCCTTTTGAAACCAGGGTATGGCCTCGTCCAGATCACCTTTTTCGATCAGATAGGCCCCGATGTCGTTATAGGGGTTCCCGAAGTCCGGATCACAGGAGATCGCCTTGTGGCACTCATCGATCGCCTCGTCCAGCTTGCCCATGAAACTATAGGTCCATCCGAGGAACGTGTAAGCTTCCGCCGTACGGTGCGTCGCCAGGGACAGTTTGTAGAGGCTGACGGCTTCCTCCAGTTGCCCCTTCATTTGCTGCTCGTAGGCTTGCTGAAAGAGCTGCCAGGCTTCGCGCTTATCGGCCTCGCTGCCGTCGCCCTGTACGAGAAAGTCCTGTACATCCATGGTCCGTCTCTTTTCTCTCTCGAGCTATCGCGTCGCCAGTTTCTTCTGAATCAACTCCGCACCATAACGTCCGGACAGGAGCATCGAGCCGAAGGCCGGTCCCATGCGTGGGGTGCCGAAAACCGCCGCAACAGCCAATCCGATGACAAAGCAGTTCGCGTAGACTTCCCCGGTCCGGTCCATGACCTCTTCTTCCGAGCGAGACACCCACATGGCGCCATTACCAGGCACGGATTGATACAGATTGCGTTTGTTCAAAAGATTGACCACGACCGCGTCATGTCCGGTCGCATCCACGACGATTTTACTCTCCAGCGCGATGGGATCAACATGAATAATATCGTGGCCGGCCATTTCAGCCGTCGTGCTATTCACGACCACCCCCTCGAGCACGGCATCCCGCCGCAAGATCAAATCGACCACACGTGTCAGGTTCATAATCTTCGCACCGGCGCTGTAGGCGGCGGCAATTAACGCGCCCGTGGCATGGGGAGGGTCGACCATGTACATGCCGGGACATTCCTTGATCTGCTTGCAGGGCACACCTACTTCTTTCAGGATCTTGTGCGCGGGGGCGCAAATGGTGGCCTTGTTCATCAAGTACCCGCCGGACCAGAACCCTCCGCCCAAGGCCAGGCTTTGTTCGACGATGAGCGTCTTGACACCCATCCTGGCCAGGTCGTGAGCGCAGATCAACCCCGACGGACCGGCGCCGACGATGATGACGTCGCTCTCGATGAGCTGGTCGAATTCCTTATAATATTCCCGCGCGATATGACGGGTGATGTCGCGCTCGCGTAACGGCGCCGGTTTTGGCTTGCCCATGCAGTCTTCTCCCTCGTCGGCAGTCGATCGTGGCTCCCAGCCTCCTGCTGAGCTCTGCCAAAGCCTCAGCGTCTCCCGGGGTTGCGCTGAATCTTGGAATTGCCCGGCCCTGGGTGGCCTCTTGACCAGCCTTACAGATAAATCTCGGAACCGGCCTTTTTGAACTCCTCGGATTTTTCTTTCATGCCGATCTGGATGGCCTGCTGCTCCTCCAGTTGTTTCTGCGCCGCATAGTCGCGGACATCCTGCGTGATTTTCATTGAGCAGAAATGCGGCCCGCACATGCTGCAGAAATGGGCGACCTTCGCGGCATTGTCCGGCAAGGTGGCATCATGGAACGAGCGTGCGGTGTCAGGGTCCAGCGACAGGTTGAACTGGTCCTCCCAACGGAACTCGAATCGGGCCTTGGACAACGCATTATCACGTGCCTGCGCGCCCGGGTGGCCTTTCGCCAAATCGGCGGCGTGAGCGGCGATTTTGTAGGTCACCACGCCGACCTTGACGTCTTCTTTAGTCGGAAGCCCCAGGTGCTCCTTCGGCGTGACGTAACAGAGCATGGCGCAGCCGTACCAGCCGATCATCGCCGCGCCGATGCCGGACGTGATGTGGTCGTACCCTGGTGCGATGTCCGTGGTCAGCGGCCCCAGCGTATAGAAGGGCGCCTCCTGGCACTCTTGCAGCTGTTTCTCCATATTCACGTGAATGAGATGCATCGGCACATGCCCCGGCCCTTCGATCATGACCTGCACGTCATGCCGCCAGGCGATCTTGGTGAGTTCGCCCAGCGTCTCCAACTCGGCGAACTGCGCCTCGTCGTTGGCATCGGCGATCGAGCCGGGCCGCAAGCCGTCGCCCAGGCTGAACGAGACGTCGTAGGCCTTCATGATCTCGCAGATTTCTTCGAAGTGGGTATAGGCGAAATTTTCTTGATGGTGAGAGAGGCACCATTTGGCATGGATTGATCCGCCGCGTGAGACGATGCCGGTCATGCGTTTGGCCGTCATCGGCACGTACCGCAGGAGAACGCCCGCGTGGATGGTGAAATAGTCCACGCCCTGTTCGGCCTGTTCGATCAGCGTGTCACGGAAGATCTCCCAGGTCAGGTCCTCGGCCTTGCCGTTCACCTTTTCGAGCGCTTGATAGATCGGCACGGTGCCGATCGGCACCGGCGAGTTGCGAATGATCCATTCGCGGGTCTCGTGAATGTTCTTGCCGGTTGAGAGATCCATCACGGTATCGGCGCCCCACCGGATCGACCAGATCATCTTCTCCACTTCCTCCTCGATCGAGGAGGCGACGGCGGAGTTGCCGATATTGGAGTTGATCTTCACGAGGAAATTGCGGCCGATGATCATCGGCTCGGTTTCCGGGTGATTGATGTTGGCCGGAATGATGGCGCGGCCGCGGGCCACTTCGTCTCTCACGAACTCGGGTGTGATGGTGCGCGGTATGCTCGCACCCCAGGCCTGGCCTGGATGCTGCGCCACCCCCCCGCCATGGCCGTTGTTCACCGCCATCAGGTCCCTGGCCCGCTCACGAGACTGGTTCTCCCGGATGGCAATAAATTCCATTTCCGGAGTGATGATGCCTTGCTTGGCATAATGCATCTGGCTGACGTTCCGTCCGGCCTTGGCGCGAAGCGGTTTCCGAATGTGTTGGAAGCGGAACTCTGCCAGTTTGGGGTCTGTCGCGCGCAGGCGCCCGTACTGGGAGGTGACCTGCGGAAGTTCTTCCGTGTCCTGCCGGTTGTCGATCCAGGTTCGCCGCAAGGGCTGCAGTCCGGCGCGCACGTCGATCGTGACGTTCGGATCCGTGTATGGACCCGAGGTATCGTAAATGGTGATTGGCTGATTGGGCGTCGTCCCGGTTCCATTGGCTTGATGCGTCGGAGTCAAGCTGATCTCGCGCATCGGTACTCGAACTCCCGGTAGTGAGCCCTCGACATGGACCTTCTGCGAGGCCGCAAAAGGGGTCGTGGTGAGGCGTGCGGTCGATGGCATGGAGCCGTGACCATTGCTGGAACCGTTTTTTGTATGGGCCTCGCTCATAGCGGCAATCCTTTCATCTGAATCGAAGGTGAGCGCCTGACGGCCAAATAAAAAAGCCGCATCCAGCTTGGGTGCGGCTCGAAGCGATCACGAAGCCAGTAGATCGGTCGCTTCCCTACGCTGGTATTACCCAGGTCAGGTTGTGAGGGTCGCCCGATCGCTCGGACTCTCAGCCGGATGGCACCCCTAGCTGTCGCAGGTGATCGTACTCACCTGTCGGCACGAAGTCAATCTTCTGGAAGGCCTAGAGGCCGAGGGCCTTCAGGGGTAAAGCATTGAGCCGGATGATTTCGTGTTATCACGACGGACCGCCCGACCCGAGACTGATTTCGAGTGGTTGCGGAAACGGGCCGGCGGCAGCCTGAACTCACGTTTGAAGGCCCGGTTAAAGGCCGCCTCCGATTCATAACCGACCTCCGCGGCGATTTCGGCCACGCTCCGGCTGGTGGATTTCAGGATCTGCGCGCCGAGCTGCAATCGCCAGCGCGTGAGGTAGGCAATGGGTGTCTCCGAAAGGTACCGTCGAAAACGCTCGGCCAGGACGGAGCGGGACATGCCGACCTCATTCGCGAGCGTGGCAATCGTCCAAGGATGGGCCGGTTGTCGGTGCAGCAGGGCCAAGGCCTTTCCGACTTCCGGGTCGCGAATGCCGGCCAGCCAGCCGGTGTGTTCCGGTGGGAGTAAGGCAATATAACGCCGCAACGTTTCAACGAAGAGGACTTCGGACAGCTTGGCGAGCACGGCTTCTTCCCCAGGCCTGGAGGCATCCGCATTATTCACCGAATACCGGATGGAGTTTTCCAGCCACTGACCGGACGCGTCCTGGCGAATGTTGACCTTCAGGATGGGCGGCAGCCCGCCGAGGAAGATCCGGCTGAGTTGAGGTTCGCAGGTCAGGTAGCCGCAGATGAGTTTAGTGAGTTCTCCCCCTCCGCCCAGGCGGGAAACCTTGAGGCCTTCGGACAGGATCCTGTGCAGCTCTTGCGAGCTGTCGACCGGCGTGACAGGCGCGCCGTTTCCCATCACGTGCGCATCACCGTGCGGCAGGATCACGATGTCCCCCGCCTGCAGGGGAAGCGACCGATCGTCTCCCTCGAGATGCACGTAGCCGCGGCCCTCGGTTAATAAATGATAAATGATGACGTGCCTGGACTCCGGGGAAAGATACGGAGCCATGGCGTGGGAGGCAGGTTGACCAACGCACCAGGGCGCTGAAAACTCGGCATTGTAATACAGGGCGCCGTCGAGCCTGACGGCCTTGAGGACCTCGGACAAGACATCCATGCGCGCTCCCTGCTGAGGCGGCGTCGTTTCGGCAAACATTATCGGACGCCTAGGCAAGTCGCGCGCAGCCTAACATGCTCCTGCAAAGAGAACCAGACTCCCGGATAAGGCATGAACCGGCGATCCGCCTATACTGCGACCGTGGTTGAGGCGGCGAGGCCAATCTATTATTCCACAACACGAAGGGAGGGACACCATGTTGACCCGCGCACGATTAGCTGAGGCCGAGACTGTGAAGACGCGTCTTAAGCAGACCTGGATGGCCGGCGACTACGACCGCTTCTCGCGTTACATGGAAGGCGGTGCAAGGGAGTTCTACGAGCGCCTTACGCTTGCTCAGGGCTGCCGCCTCCTGGACGTGGGCTGTGGCTCAGGCCAATTGGCTCTCATGGCTGCGAAGGATGGTTTGGACGTGACCGGTGTGGACATCGCCGGCAATCTGGTGGAACGGGCCCGGGCGCGTGCGGAGGCGGAGGGCCTGCCGGCCCGGTTCGAGGAAGGCGATGCGGAGGCGCTCCCCTTCGAGGATGCGAGTTTCGATGTGGTGGCGAGCCTCATCGCGGCGATGTTCGCGCCACGGCCGGATCTGGTGGCTCTGGAACTCCTGCGGGTGTGCAGGCCCGGCGGCACGATTGCCATGGCCAATTGGACGCCGCAGGGATTCGTGGGGCAAATGTTCAAGACTGTTTCCGCCTTTATTGCGCCCTCCGGGATGCCCTCTCCGGTTCTCTGGGGAGATGAAGCCACCGTCCGTGAGAGGCTCGGCGAGGGACTGTCCGATCTCAAGCTGGCCAGGCGCGAGTACAGGCTGACTTACCCCTTTACTGCTTCCGAAGTGGTGGAGTTTTTCCGCCTGTATTATGGCCCCATCAATCGCGCGTTTGCTTCCCTTGATGCCGGGGGCGGCAGCCGCCTTCGTCAGGAGCTTGAAGCGCTCTGGTCTGTCCACAACCGAGCGGGAAGCGGCTGCACCACCGTTTTTGCTGAATATCTGGAAGTTGTCGGCATTCGAGCGTGACCGAGTTGCAAGAGAATCCGAGGGAGATCCGCACCTCCGGGCGGCTATCCTGGCAGAGGATGGCCGCCTGTTCAATGTAGCCTGATGCAGGTCGCACGGCGCCGTTCCTGCTTGATCGCCTCCCCGTCGTCGTCACTCTTTCGTGTGCCGATTTTCCGTCTGTACGAGCCCCCTTCTTCCTTCTTTATCTGCCCCTGAACCCCCTGCCGCGTGTCGATGACTCTTCAAGCGGTTCGCGAGACACCTGTGTCTGATTCTCAAGAAGCTCCGGACCATCCGTCTCGATGCAGCGCTGTTGCGCGGCCATTATTGTTTTCGCGTTTTGTAGAGAGTGGCATCGACCGGCAGGGTTCATCTCGATTTGCCGGATGAGCGGGGGGTAAGATTGACGTAACGATTCGCTGAGGGACATGCGAAAACAGAAATGGAGACCGTATCATGAAGGGTGGAGGATTCTGGATTGGACTCGCAGTGGGAGCGATCGCAATGGGTCTCCTCGGTCAGCGCAGTCCTGCTGTCGCAAGCAAGGAGGTCACTCCACCCGCATGCGTACGAGCCGAAGCCGTTGCCGACTACATCCATAGTGTGATCCAAGCGGATCGGACGTTTTATACGACCGACGTCGTTGAGCGGATGCAGATGCGGGGCATCGTCTTCGCCGGGGAGAACTGGCGAGAGAGTTCGCGGCTTCCCCTCCCGGCTCAGTTCCTGTTGGAGGCGGGACGGCTCGTGGCAGGAGGACATAGCGGGCTTCGATACCGGTTGGTCAGCAATTGGGCGATTAACAGTAAAAACAGCCCGGCCACTGACTTCGAGAGAACCGGCCTGAAGGAGGTGCTGGTGAACCCAAGCCAGCCCTACACGGCTGTCACGACAGAGGGTGGAACCTCCGTATTTCAGGCACTCTATGCAGATCGAGCCATGTCCCAGTCCTGCGTGGGGTGCCATAATGCCCATCCCAACAGCCCCAAAAAAGACTTCAAGCCGCGGGACGTCATGGGGGGGATTGTGGTGACCATTCCCCTGTCCCGATAGCCGCTTTGGTCGGACTCGCCTTAGGGGGAGCGCGTTTGATGTCGGCGCGAGCGGGCGAAGCAGGATCGTGGCCCGTTGCGACCCACAGACCTGCCGGAAATTCTTCTCGGTTAGCCGGCCTGCCGTTTTTTCCAGTCGTCCGTCAATAACCCTTCGAATCCCCAGTTCTCTTCGGAGATTTCTTGAATGACGATGTGAATGTGCTCCGGCTTCTTCTGGAGGATACGGCCGAGCGAGGCCGTTACCTCTTTCACGAGTTCAGCCTTCTGCGCCCTCGTGGCACCCGTGGTGATCTGAACGTTCACATAAGGCATGATGCTCCTCTTCGATTGGTTGGGCCGGCCAAGGCACCGGAAATGATGCCGGCCGATGGCAGCAGTCGCCGTGCAGCCTGCTAATGCAGATTAAAGAGTCGGAGGAGGGGCGGACTCGCCCGTCCCGGTCTTAGACGGGACAGCCACATGCACCGTCTGCTCAGGATTGTTTCGTCTTTGTCGGCGCCGGTCCAGCCACCAGGCCAGGAGGGGAAACAGAGCGAAGGAGCCCGGAGCCAGTAAGACTAGAAGGTAGGGACTGAGCGACGTCAGGTTGCGTAGATGGCTGCGAAGCTGCGCCCGTTCCGCGGGGGTCCATCGGCTGCCGTTGCGCTGCTTCATTAACAATGGCAACAGTCCTTGCATGCCTTGCATCTCAGCCCTGATGCGATCCCGCTCCCGGCCGAGGGGAGCAACAAAACAGCGAGGGATATTCACGACAATCCTTTCACGGGGGTGCGGTGCACCGGGCTCGTATGCAGAGCCCGGCCCATTCTACGTGTTCGGATCCGTTTGGTCTATCGCGGTCGACGTGCACGATGAAGGCTGGGGACAGAGGGCGTTACCGCATCGGACGGGTACGGTTGCAGGCTGCGCGTATGGAGCGCAACATGACGGGCTTCTGGCCCCTTCGACCCATCTCCATGGCCATCCATAGGCCATCTTCTCATGGATGGTTCAATTGATTGTGGGGGAGGGGGTGTCGTAGAATTATCAACGAGATGTCGGCTGCAATAAAGGGTGTCTGACTCAACCGAAAGGCTGCAGGTGAAAACGGTCGCCACGCTTCCTCGTCCCATCACGGACTACCAGTCACTGTCTGCCGAAGAATTGTTCGAGCGGACCTGTGCGGCGAAACGCCTCCTCGGCGATCGTGTCATGATTCTCGGGCATAACTACCAGCGCGATGAAGTGATACAACATGCCGATTTCCGTGGCGATTCCCTCATCCTTTCGCAGGTGGCCGAGCAAAAATCCGATCGCCCCTATGTCGTGTTTTGCGGCGTGCATTTCATGGCGGAAACCGCGGATGTGTTGAGCCGCTCCAACCAAACGGTCATTCTTCCGGACATGGCGGCCGGCTGTTCCATGGCCGACATGGCAGCGATCGAGCAGGTGGAGCAGTGCTGGGATGCGCTGGGCCGGATCGTCCCGGTTGAGGAGACAGTCATGCCGGCGGTCTATGTGAATTCGGCGGCGGTCCTGAAGGCCTTCTGCGGCGAACACGGCGGGCTGACGTGCACCTCGTCCAACGCCCGCAAGGTCATCGAATGGAGTTGGGCGCGCCGGGAGAAGATTCTGTTTTTCCCTGACGAACATCTTGGCCGCAACACGGCCAACAAAATGGGCATCCCCCGTGAGCAGATGATTGTCTGGGATCCCTACATGCCACGCGGCGGCAATTCGATTGAGGCGATCCAGCGGGCCAGGCTGATTCTGTGGAAGGGCCATTGCAGCGTGCACCAGATGTTTCAACCGTCCCACGTGGACTATTTCCGCAAGCAATACCCCGGGGGCCAGGTCATCGTCCATCCGGAATGCCATGAGGATGTGGTCAACAGGGCGGACCTGGTGGGCTCGACCGAATTCATCATTCGCACCATCACTGCGGCGCCTGCCGGCACGACCTGGGCCGTGGGGACGGAATTGAATCTGGTCAACCGGCTGAAGCAGGAGCAGACCGACAAGAAGGTGTTTTTCCTATCCTCAACCGTGTGCCAATGTGCCACGATGTACCGCATCGATGCCCCGCACCTGTGCTGGGCGCTGGAAAACCTGGTGGACGGCCATGTCGTGAATCAGATCGTCGTGCCGGACGACGAAAAGCAGTGGGCCAAGGTAGCGCTCGACCGCATGATGGCCCTTAGCTAGCCAGGATTCAGCTGCCACAACAAACCACTGGTTCCTCTCGCCTTGATTCGGTATAGTCCGCTCCTTACGCGCACTGTATTAGTATTTCGTTACTCAGTCAGGTCACGTTATGGACTATAAAGCGACTCTCAATCTGCCGAAGACCGACTTTCCGATGAAGGCGAATCTGCCGCAGCGGGAACCGGAGATGCTCGCGCGATGGGACCAGGAGCGGTTGTACGAGCGCATTCAGGAATCCCGCCAGGGCTTTCCGCGATATGTTCTTCACGACGGTCCGCCGTACGCGAACGGGCGTATCCACATCGGTCATGCGCTGAACAAAATTTTGAAAGATATTATCGTCAAATCCAAGACGATGTCCGGTTATCACGTGCCTTATGTGCCGGGTTGGGATTGTCACGGCTTGCCGATCGAACATCAGGTGCTGAAGGAACTCGGCGACAAAAAGCGAGATTTGGATGCCCTCGCGATCCGCAAGCTTTGTAAGGAGTACGCCGAAAGATATGTTGCGATTCAGCGGGAGGAGTTCCAGCGGCTGGGTGTCTTGGGTGATTGGCAGCAGCCCTATCTCACGTTGCATCCCTCCTATGAGGCCACCATCCTGCGCGAGTTCGGCGGGTTCGTCGAACGGGGCGGGGTGTACAAGGGCTTGAAACCCGTCCTGTGGTGCACGCAAGACCAGACGGCGTTGGCGGAAGCCGAGGTCGAGTACGACGACCATACCTCACCCTCGGTCTATGTGAAGTTTCCGCTCGTTAGTCCCCTCTCCCTATTGAGCAAGAGATTCGGCCCCCTTTCGTTTCCTGTCGAAGCGACGCGCGCGTCAGTCTTGATTTGGACCACCACTCCCTGGACCTTGCCGGCGAACCAAGCCGTCTGCCTGCACGCCGACATCGACTACGCCTTCGTGCAGGTCGGTGACGAGCTGCTGATCATAGCCGAGAAGCTGGTCGAGCCGGTCGCCAAGGCCTGTGATCTGCCGGCCTATACCATCGTCGGCGTGAAAAAGGGGGGCGAGGGTTTCGAAGGATTGGAGACGCAACGCCCACTCACCACCGGGCTTTCGCCGATCCTGCTGGGCGATTTTGTCACGTTGGAGCAGGGGACGGGTTGCGTCCATATCGCGCCGGGCCACGGCATGGAGGACTACCTGCTGGTGCTGGATCACAATGCGAAGTCCAGCGTGGGAGAGCGGCTTGAAATCCTGGCGCCGGTGGACAACGGTGGAAAATTCACGGAGGTCGTGCAGGAGTTCGCCGGCCAGCATGTCTTCAAGGCGAACCCGAAAATCGTGGAGCGGCTCAAGGAGAACGGTCGCTTGCTCGGCCATGGTTCGCTGAAGCATTCCTATCCCCATTGCTGGCGGTGCAAACAGCCCGTCATCTTCCGCGCGACCGAACAATGGTTTGTCTCGATGGATACCAACCACCTGCGTGCCGAGGCGCTGGCGGAGATCGATCGCGTGCAATGGGTGCCGCCTTGGGGCCAGGATCGGATCGAGGGTATGATCAAGAATCGCCCGGATTGGTGTCTCTCGCGCCAGCGGGTCTGGGGCACGCCGATTCCGGCGTTTACCTGCGTGAAGTGCGGGCATGTGCTGGCCCATCCCAGGGTGATCGATCATGTAGCGGATTTGATAGCCCGGTATGGCACGGACTACTGGTTTGCCAACCAGGCCGCAGCATTGCTCCCCGCCGACACGCAGTGCGAGGCCTGCGGCACCACGGCATTTGAAAAAGAACGCGACATTCTTGATGTCTGGTTCGAATCAGGCGTGAGTTATGCGGCGGTCCTGAAACCGCGCCATTGGTGGCCGGCCGACTTGTATTTGGAGGGATCTGACCAGCATCGCGGTTGGTTCCACAGCGCGTTGCTGGCCGGGGTGATCACTGATCGCAAAGCGCCCTACAAGGCGGTGCTGACGCACGGTTTCGTACTCGATGGCGCCGGACGAAAGATGTCGAAATCGGCGGGCAATGTCGTGGCGCCACAGGACGTGATCAAACAGTCCGGCGCGGAAATCCTCCGCTTGTGGGTCTCGGCGCAGGACTATCGTGAAGATTTGCGCATTTCTCCGGAGATTTTGACCCATCTCATCGAGGCCTATCGAAAGATCCGCAACACCTGTCGCTTTCTGCTGAGCAATCTTTACGATTTCGACCCCGCGAAGGACCGCGTCCCGTTCGAGCGGCTGCCCGAACTCGACCGATGGGCACTCATGCGGCTGGGAGATTTGATCCCGCGCGTGCGGAAGGGCTACGACGAGTTCGAGTTCCATACGATTTTCCATGCGCTGAACAACTTTTGTTCGGTGGACTTGAGCGCGGTCTATCTCGATATCCTGAAGGATCGCCTCTACACCTTCCGCAAGGATTCGCCTCTGCGACGGGGCTCGCAGACCGTGCTCTTCGAGATCCTGGTGGCGTTGACGAAGCTGATGGCGCCGGTCCTGAGCTTCACGGCAGATGAAATCTGGCGGATGTTGCCCGATGCAGTGCGGAGGGATGCGAAAGCCGACAGTGTGCATCTGGCGATGTTTCCGGAAGTCGACTCGCGATGGGATGATTCGAAGCTGGCTGAGCGCTGGGAGCAGCTTCTCGAGGTGCGAACGACGGTCCAGGCAGCACTGGAAGTGCAACGCCGGGATAAGGTCATCGGGGCGCCGCTCGAAGCGAGGGTCGTGATTGAAGCTCAGCCCGCTTTGTATGATTTGATGAAGACATACGGGCAGGATCTCCCCGCGTTTTTCATCGTGTCGGATGTGGTGTTGAAGGACCTCCCGGACGTGCCCGACGCCCCGGCGGTCATCATTGCCGTGGAGAAGGCGACCGGCGCGAAGTGCGGGCGGTGTTGGAACTACCGGTCGGCCGTGGGGACATTTCCCGACCATCCGACACTCTGCGAGCGCTGCGTGGAGGCGGTTCGTTGAGCACATCCGTTCGCTATCTGCTGCTCGGATTGCTCAGTCTGGCGATCGTGGTGCTGGATCAGATCACGAAGGTGTACGTCATGCAGACGATGCGACTGCATGAGTCCATTGTGGTCATTTCCGATTTCTTCAGTATCACCTACATCCGCAACCCGGGGGCAGCTTTTGGTTTTCTGTCCTCCAGCAGCAGTACCTTCCGCTTTGTGTTCTTCGGGCTGACGTCGCTCTTTGCCGTGGGATTGCTGGGAACCATTCTGGTGCGGATGCCGAAACACGACTGGCTGGGTCAGCTCAGCGTGGCGGCCATTCTTGGCGGGGCGATCGGCAATCTGCTGGATCGGTTGCGATACGGGGAGGTGATCGACTTTCTCGATTTCTATGTTAACGGCTATCACTGGCCGGCCTTCAATGTGGCCGACTCCGCGATTACCGTCGGGGTCGTGTTTCTGATTCTCCACTTCGCCTTGGAAAAGCATCCCGATGATGCTCCGCTTCTTCAGGAGAACCGCCCCTCTTAGGGCGCGGTGGTAGATTCCCCGGGCCCTCCAGACACCGATCAGGTCTCCAGTCACGAATCGGTGTGGCTCCCCGGCAGGGGAGAACGAACGAACCCGTTCAGCCCGTTCTCGTACGTGACGCCAACACCTTACTCAGAACAAGTCGTGCCGCAGGACGCTTGAAAGAATCGTCCGGCGACAGGGCACAGCCTGACTGTCAGGTTGTCACGACCGGGTGCATGAGACGGGTGAATACGCAATTCGGCCGGCGCAGCCATAACCAGATGGCTGACCGTCAGGGCACGGGGGGAGGTCGCCGGAGGGCTTTCCGGTAGTCGCTCCGAACGACTAGCGCACGACGAGTAGCACCACGATGCCCAGCGCCATCCGGTAGTACGCAAATACGCTCAGGCTATGGCGTTGCACGAATGTGAGGAAGGCGGCAATCACGGCCCAGGCCACGGCGAAGGAGACGACCAAGCCTATTCCCAGGGCGACGTAATCCTGCTGGGAGAAGGCCGCTTGCGATTTGAGCATTTGGTAGATCGTGGCGATAATCATCGTCGGAAGGGCTAAAAAGAACGAATATTCCGTCGCGACGCGCCGATCCAGCCCTGCCAGGAGGCCTCCGACGATGGTCGATCCGGAGCGGGACATACCGGGAATCAAGGAGACGCATTGGGCCAGACCGATCCAGAGAGCCGAGCGGGGAGTGACCTGGAGCAGTTCTTTGACCTGCACACGGTTGTGCATTCGTTCGACCACCAGGATGACGATGCCGCCGACGATCAATGAAGCCGCGACGGTCGAGGGGGTGAACAGATAAGCTTTTATCGACTTGTGCGCGACGAATCCCACAAGGGCTGCCGGCAGAAACGCCAATCCCAATCCGATAACGAACCACAGGTTGGGGTGCACCTGAATGGACTTCTGAAGAAACGTGGTCCAGGGGGTGCTTCCACGGACCGCCATTAGTGATCGAAATTCGCGCTGTTCACGGAGTGCATGGGACGCCAATGAGGCAAGCTTTGTGCGCTCGTAGGCGATGATGGCCAGAATCGCTCCCAATTGAATGGAAATCTCCACGTTGGAGGCGATCTCTCCTGTAAACCCGAGCGCGTGTCCGACGAGAATGAGATGTCCAGTCGAGGAGACGGGAAGAAATTCCGTCAGTCCTTCAATGATACCGAGAATGACGGCAAGCTCCGGGCCCCAGTTCATCATAATAGTACAAATAATAAGATGTGGTGGAGAGGCGGTGGTGTGTGGTTTCGCTGACTAGTCCTGCATATTCCCAGACTGTTCTCCTGCAGTCAAGCGCCGTCGACTTTTGTACGGGAGGGGCCGCGGATGACGACGGGCATGGAGGACCGGCGCTCTCCAATCGGCAAACCTGTTGACAAAGCGGGGGTCTTGGCATACACACAACAAGAGGAAAAGAATCGGATAGGTCCTGATCGAACAGGGGGAGGGTCGCATGAGGCACGTGTGGATGGCCGGGATCGCGCTCATGAGCGCAATCGCCGTCAGCGGATGCGTAAGTAATAAGAAATACAATGAGGTGCTTGCCGACGCGGATGCTGCCAGGAGTGATCTGGAACGCACCCGTGCGCAGAAAAACGCGCTGGAGCAGCAGGTAAAAACGCTCAAGGATCTCAACGCAAAATTTGGTTCGGAAACTCAGATCGCCAGGGACGAACTCCAGCGTATCCAGCATGGGCGCGATAAGGAGCGTGACACCATCGATGTCCGGACCAAGGAGCTGGAAGACAAGGTCAAGCAGCTGACCGCACAAAACCGGAACGTTAAGCAGGAATATGACGAGGCCCGCCGGCATAACGAACAGCTAAAATCCCTGGTCGCACGCTACCAGAAAGAAATGAAGGAACGCGCCCGGTCGCTGTCACCGAATGTGACGCCTCCCGTTTCGAGCGCACCACGGTCTGGTTCTGGGACGTCCTCGACCCAATCAACATCAGCGGCTCCTCCACCGGCCGTCCCTGCGGAGGCTTCGCCGGCCGCTTCGTTGCTTAACATCAACAAGGTGCCTTCGTCAGATCTGGTACTTTCCTTGGGTGTGACTCAGGATGTGGCCGACCGGATCGTGAGCAACCGACCCTACAAGGTAAAGGGCGAACTAGTGGCCAAGAATGTGGTGCCAAAGGACGTGTTCGACGACATCAAGGACCGCATCACCGTCAGTCCGTAAGTATCTGCACAGGTCCCGATCGTGGACCGAGAACGCGCCGGGGCCGTGTACCGTTAATGGTACACGGCCCTCGTTGTATCTGCCCGAATATCCGCCCGCAGGCTCCTTGCTGCATCGTAAAATCGTTTCCTGCTAGAATGCCGTCTTTGCCCGGCAGGAGGATGTTCTCGTTCATGCGCCGCGTGAGTTTGATCATTGGAGTGCTTGCAATCGGGCTCGCTATCGCCGGGTACGTATTCTTTAACGGCGAGCGGCGGGTGCCGGTTCGGTATCGCACGGTTCCTGTCGAGCGAGGAACGATTGTCTCTCTTGTGACCGCGACGGGCACGATCAACCCGATCACGACCATTCAAGTCGGAAGTCAGGTGTCCGGCATGATCGAAAGTCTCCATGCCGATTTCAACTCCAAGGTGAAGGCAAACCAGGTCGTGGCGCGCATCGATCCATTTCCCTATCAGGCCCGGCGGGATCAGGCCCTGGCCAGCCTGGCCAATGCGAAAGCGGCCTTCGATAAGGCACGGATCGATCTGGCGCAACGTCGGCGTGAATTGGATCGGGCTAAGTCACTGATCGGACAGCAATTCATTTCACAAAACGAAGTAGACGTCGCGCTGACGGCGTCCGAAGGCGCTGTGGCCCAACTGAAGGTGACCGAAGCCGCGGTCAAGCAGGCGGAGGCGATCTTGCAGGCGGCTGAGTTGGACTTGAAGTATACGGTGATCCGTTCCCCGGTTGACGGCGTGGTGATCTCCAGGCTGGTCGAGGTGGGGCAGCGAATTTCAGCGAGCTTTTCCATCCCCACCCTGTTTTTGATCGCGGAAGATGTGACGAAAATGCAGGTTGATACGAACGTCAGCGAAGCCGACATCGGCGGCGTGGCAGAAGGGAAAGAGGCCTCATTTACCGTCGATGCCTATCCCGGAGAGCGGTTTCGCGGACGCGTCCGGCAGGTCAGGAATGCGCCGATCAATATCCAGAATGTGGTGACGTATGACGTCGTGGTCGAATTCGAGAATCCGGAGTTCCGTCTGAAGCCGGGGATGACCGCGAACGTGGCCATCGTCGTAGCGAAGAAGGAGCAGATTCTTAAGGTACCGAATGCGGCCCTGCGGTTCACCCCTCCGCGCGGCGCTCGAGAGGAAGGTGCTGCGGGTCGGCCTGTCGGCGCCGCCACCGGGATGGTGAGCCGTCAGCGTACGCTCTGGAAGCAGAACCTGACCGATGAGCTGGAGCCTGTGCCGGTGGAGATAGGGATTTCCGACGGAACCTATTCGGAAATCATCGCGACTGAGGTGACCGAGGGTGATCAGGTAGTGATCGGTATCGATACCGTCCGCGGAGATCGCAAGGGCGGAGAGCTGCCTCCTGGGTTCGGGTCCGGGCAGCCGCGCAGCTCCCGGCGTGATCGAGGCATCTGACAGGATGCCGCACCTCGATGCCGGCGGGTGACCACACCGGCGAAGGCCATCCGTCGCATCCGGAACGGTTCCTTTCGCCCTGCCCAGGGGGAGACTCGACCGCCAAGAGCGACAGCGACCACCATGCCGATTTCGACTCTCCAGAGCTTTGCTTGTCGGCTAGACCGTGAACCCGTTCGCCATTCTAACGCAAGGCCAGTATGGTTCCCCTGATCGTCTGTGAAGACATCTGGAAGATCTATCGGGTGGGCGACGTCGAGGTGCAGGCCTTGCGCGCGCTTGATCTCACCATCGATCGAGGCGAATTCGTCGCGGTAATGGGCACATCCGGATCAGGCAAATCGACGCTCATGAACATTCTCGGCTGTCTGGATCAACCGACTCGCGGACGATACCGGCTGAACGGTCTGGAGGTGGGGAAGGCGAAACCGGACCTCTTGGCAGAGTTGCGCAATCGACAGATCGGATTCGTGTTCCAGAACTTCAATCTGATCCCCAGAACCAGTGCCCTGGAAAACGCTCAACTGCCGCTGTTTTATCGAGGTCTGTCGCTCAAGGAACAGCGGAGGCAGGCAGGGGCGGCATTACAGCGTGTTGGGCTGGACGGGCGTGAGCACCACTACCCTTCACAGCTTTCCGGAGGCCAACAACAACGTGTGGCGATCGCGAGGGCCCTCGTCGGAAGTCCCTCCATTCTGTTCGCGGACGAACCCACCGGCAACCTCGATACCGCGTCGAGTCGGGAAATCATGGACATCCTGGTCGAACTCAATCGCAAAGATGGAATTACAATCATTGTCGTCACGCACGAGGCGGATATTGCGGCCTACGCCTCTCGTGAACTCGTGATGAAAGACGGTCAGGTCCTGCAGGATGTCCGTCGGGCCCCCCACCTCTCCGTCATGCAGTAGGGATACGATGCTCGCCTTTATGTTGTTGACCGTCTTGACCGCCTTGCGGATCCTAAGCCGAAACCGCATGCGTGCGGGCTTGACCATGCTCGGCATTGTGATCGGGGTGGGCGCCGTCATTGCCATGGTAAGTATCGGACAGGGCGCCAGGGCGGCGGTGCAGGCGCAGGTTGCGAGTATGGGGACGAACGTCATCATCGTGATGCCGGGTTCCACGACCGTGAGTGGCGTCAGGGGAGGCCAGGGCGGAGCGGTGACGCTGACGGTCAGCGACGCCGCAGACCTGAAAAAGCGGAGTCCCTTGCTGTCCGACACCGGATGGGCAAGGCGGGAAGTGATGCAAATCGTTAACGGGAACCGCAATTGGAACGGACCGGTGAATGGCATCTCACCAAGCTATCTCACCATCCGCGATTGGGCGTTTATGAGCGGGGGTGCGTTTACGCAATCTGATCTGGACGGTGCCGTCCGGGTGGCGTTGATCGGGCAAACGACACTGGAAAATCTGTTTGATCCGGGTGAGGAGGCGATCGGAGCGACCATCCGGATTAAGAACGTGCCCTTCCAGATCGTCGGGGTCTTAGCTCCTAAGGGCCAATCAGCCCAAGGGTCCGATCAGGATGACGTCATCTTCATCCCCTTCACCACAGCCGAACGGAAGGTGTTCGGCAGCCAATTTCTCGGCTCAGTCGGGGCGTTATTCGCTTCAACCGAGCAGAGCGCCGATCTGCCTGAGGCCGTGGAGCATGTTCGGGAAGTACTCCGGGGACGCCACCGATTGCAGCCTGGGCAGGCGGACGACTTCACCATCCGTACGCAAGTCGATATTGGAAAAGTGCAGGAAAGCACGAGTCAGACCCTCACGGTCATGCTGTTTGCCATCGCTTCGGTGTCGCTGCTGGTGGGCGGCATCGGCATCATGAACATTCTGCTTGTCTCGGTTACGGAGCGAACGAGAGAGATCGGGATACGCATGGCGGTCGGCGCCAAGCGCGTGCATATCCTCATGCAGTTTCTCATTGAGGCCGTCACTCTGAGTCTGGTGGGCGGACTCATCGGAGTGGTTGTGGGTATCGCTGGTGCCCTCCTGACAACTGCGATCGCGGGATGGCCGACGATTATTGCCCTTGATTCCATCGTCAGCGCTTGTATCTTCTCACTAGCCGTCGGACTATTTTTCGGCCTGTACCCCGCCAATAAGGCTGCACGGCTCAATCCCATCGACGCGCTACGCTACGAATAGCGGCCCAAGTCAGCCGGCCGTTGTCGGCGTAGTCTCTAGATCGAATGATGAGATTGGCGCGGAACGGGGAGGGCCATCAGGAAACCGCCCGCTCGAACTCCGTCGGAATGGTCCCGAGCACCGAAGAAATCTTGCGCACCGGAGCTTGTTCGTCCTGATTGGCCAGGTCGATGACGAGTGGCACGATATAGGGCGTGCCGGAGGGGTCGTGTGTAATGGTAATGATCGGTTGGTGCAGCTTGTTGGAATTGAGAACGGAAACGACGGCTCGTTCCCCGGTGGTCAGGGTGACATAACTATAGACGGGGTAGATCCCCATCACTTTGACGAAGAGCGAAACCCACTGGTTTTCATACTTGCCCTCGTGTCCTTCCTGGTAGAGCCGTTGCAACGACTGGTGCGGAGTCAGCGGTGAGGCGCCGCCGAATCCGGTCAGCAGTTCGTCATAACGTTCCGCTACCATGACGATACGGGTCATCTCCGAGGTGAATGCGCCTCTGGTTTCCGCTGGAAAGCCGCTACCATTCAGGTAGGCATGGTGCTCTGCCACAATTTGTTCAACCGCCGGAGCGAACCCTCCTTGCCGCTCGAGCAGAATCGCGCCGGAGCGGGCGTGGGCCTCGTAGGCTCGGCGGTTCTGTTCTGACAGGATGGCGGAGGTATCATGGATCCGCTGAAGTACGGTCGGCGAGACCTGTAGGAGTCCGAGATCGTGCAGGAGCGCTCCGGTGGCAAGATCCTGGAGCGCAAACAGGTTGTACGCCGCGGCGTGAGCGAGAATCATCGAAAAGGTGCAGGTCGCGAGCGCATGTTCGCTGAGGGAGTGGTGCCCTCCGCGGCCTTGGCTGAAGGCGATGAACAGAGCACTGGTCGTGAGGGTTTTGGCCACCGCATCGATTTCGTGAATGGTGTGTTCGGCCTTCTCAGGATCGACGACACCTGATTCGGTAATGCGCGCAAAGATCGACTGCACCGATTGTTCCAACTGTCGACGCGCCGTTCGGGCATCCTGCAGCTCCTGCGTCATCGCTTCGAGTGAGCGTACGGCCGATGACTTGGCCGATGAGGAGATCTTCGGGTGTATGGTCACATGCTGCTTTGCCGGGGCAGAGGCGGACGTCTCCGCCACGTCGAGCCCCCGGGCGGGATCAATCTTGAGTTGTTTCACCCCGGCTCGCCGTAACTTTTGAATCTGTTCGTCCGTGCGAATCAGAAATGAATGCCTGAAAAATGGCGAGCGGAACCATGCCAGATCCAGTTTAGCGACGTGCATTCCGATCCGAAGCGATTCGATGGTAATGTGCCGGTATGTCATGACCTGTGAGCGGAGGCGACTGGTGCGTAATCGCGCGCGTGCTCGCGCGCGTCCCCCTCTTAGTCTCGCGGCGCAGGCGCGGGATTCTTCAGAGTAACGATGGGTGATACGGCGGATGCGAGGGGCCGAGGAATATCAGGTGACGCGGTTGGTGCGACTGACAACCGGATGTCCATTCTGGGATTCTCCCGGTCTTGAAACTTGTACAGGTGGACCTCCACCACCCGATTATCATTCAGCCCCAGCCCTTCGCACATAGCGTCCTGCGCGATTTTCAGTCCTCCATCAGTATCCCGACGAAGCGCCGATGCAAAGAAAAAATGGATCGATAAGGAGAGGCTCGCCTGACGCAAGATTTGTCTTACATTAACACGATGTGGCGATTGGGCAAGCGCAACTAGGATTTGTTGCGCGACCAGACTCTTGTAGGCGCGTCCCTTGGCGGAAAGGAGACGACGTCCGTTGACGGTGGCATATTGGTGATTCACGCTGGGAGGAACCGGCAACGTCAGTTGAATGAAATCCTGAGCGACCAGCACCGCCAGCTGAGGCGGCATGCGCGGGGAACCTGTGGTGCGGGCTTTGACCGACTTGCGTGAGCGTGCAGGATTCTCGCCGCCAGCTGTGGACGGTTCGGTCGATGCGCGATAAGACGTAGACCTGAGCGTGACGGGGTTTTGTCGGGGAAGGGACACGCGGCGCAAGGGCCTGCCTATTACACTAGAGAAGATTTTGAATCTTAGCCATATCCTGTTCAAACCGATCTTCGGTTCTGGTGAGGTACCGTCGCCATTCCGCCGGGCCCCAGACCTCCAGTCGGTGATACATTCCCACGAGGAATATTTCCTGATCCTCATCCATGGGGACGAGCTTCCGAAGGCGGCTTGGAATGAGTACACGGCCGGCCTTATCAATATCCGAGATGCCGGCTTGCGACATCACATGATGCATGAACAGACGGCTCTGATCCTCATCCAGCGTGGTCCTGGTTCGCTCCAGTACCTTTTCCCACTCCTTGGCTGAATACATCCAAAGCGTCTGTTCCGTATTCTTCAAGAACATCACCTGGTTGCCTTCGGTCTCGAGGCGTTCCCGGAGAGGAGACGGAATCAGAAAACGTCCCTTTTCATCGACTTTGCAGAGGTATTCACCGGCAAACATGATGGGCACCTCCGGTCAAGGCCGCGGTGCGGGGGCGGAACGCTCTCGCAGCCACTGTTCGAGATCGGTGCGAACGAAGCGCCATTCCTTGCCCAGTTTGAATCCAGGCAGATGGCGGTCCTGAATATAGCGGTACAGGGTACGAGGGCTGACCTTGAGATACCGGCACGTCTCCGCCACAGTCAGGAGTTCGTTCTTGAGGTCGGTTGTCATGTCGAATCAGAGGTAGTGCGAGTAAGAACATAGGAGCTAGGGTATGGTGCGTTTCTACCTCGATGGTAGGAGACAAGGCCAAGCCTGTCAAGTGATTATTCATGACAATATGAGTCAGTCGAAGTCGGTAGGGCTCATGTCGGACAGTCCATGCTGCCCGTCTTCCATCGCGGAATCCACTTCGTCCCCAAGGTCCTCGCCCATCTCCTGCCCCATTTTTTTCATGAATCGGGCCATGCTCTGCGGATCGTTCTCATCCAATCCTCCAAGCTGGCTCGGGTCAGCGAGAGCCTCCAGGCGAGCCTCTTCAGATTTGGGAGAGGCGAATCGGGACATGAGTCGTTCCAGATCGGGGCTGTGACAGTGACGGCAGGACTGGGGCGGAGGCGCGCTGATGCTCAAGACTAATCGGGTGGTTCGTTGTGTACATTGTCGACAGCGATATTCGTAGATCGGCATAGACTAGGCTCGCAGGTCCCCTGGTTGATCAAAGGCTGAGGGCGGCAGTGCTGAGTCCGGCACCATGCCCCTCTCGACCGAACGAGCAAGGGCGAGGACCGCCACCTCCAGAGCGCCAGCTTGGAGGAGAACTTTCGCACATTCATTCACGGTGGTGCCAGTGGTGAACACGTCGTCGATGATCAGGATGCGTTTGCCAAGGACTTCCCGGGGAACACGGAGTGCGAAGGCCTGATGAAGATTTCGAAGGCGGGCGGAGCGCGGAAGGGTGATTTGCGGATCCGTATCGACCGTTCGCATGAGGTTTCGCCAGGACACCGGTCGCTGTAACACCGGACTGATGCGGTCGGCCAGAAGCAGCGACTGATTAAATTCCCTCTCACGGAGCCGTGCGGGATGAAGCGGAACGGGCATCAGTATGTCGGTAGTCAGATCCGGCGGGAGGGAACGCGCCAATAATGCACCCAACGAATCCGCTAACGCCACCTTGCCTCGATATTTGAACAGCGCGATGGCATCTCGCAGTGGGGGAGTGTAGGCGTAGGAAGCCCACACCTGGGTATACTGAGGGGCACGTGTACGACAATCATGACATTCGTGCGTGGGGCTATGACTTGTGGCTGAGGCTGATGCGAAGGGGCGATGGCAACGGGGGCAGCCTGGCCCCGGCAGAGGTCGAATGTATTCCCAGCATTGACGGCAAAAAAACGGGTTGGGATCGTCGGTTAGCGGCTGAGTGCAACTGGTGCAAGCCGATGGCAGTAACAGTCGCGCGGCTCGTCTCAGCATACTTGCGACCATCACGGGTGATCCCCTCCTGCTCATGCAGCGCACCTCACCAGAATCGAGCGTTCGACTTGTACGGAAAACCCTTCTGCCTGTCAAGGTTGTGACCTGTAAAGAGGGTATGGTATAGGACCATTCTGCCTGCGTAAGGACACGTTAGTGTGATCGGGCAGGTGGAGGCAGACTTGCCTGCCGACGATTCACCTCAAGTATACGGTCATCAGTCCCCAAAGCATGCCAGACCCTGTCAAGACGCTCGTGACTGTGCAGAATCTCTCCAAGGAATACAGTCGCGGACAGTCCGTCGTCCACGCGCTTCAAGATATCACCCTTGACGTGAAGCCGGGAGAATTCGGCGCCTTCGTGGGTCCCAGCGGCTGTGGGAAGAGTACCCTGCTGAATCTCATCGGAGGTTTGGACCAGCCCACTTCCGGCAGCATCGCCATCGAGAACCAGTGTGTGACTCAAGCCAGTGCCGCTGAGTGGACGCGACTGCGGCGGGAGTTGATCGGAATCGTCTTTCAAGCCTTTCATCTCATCCCGGGACTGACCGTTGCGGAAAACGTAGCACTGCCTCTTTTGCTCAGAGGAGAGTACGGGGGGGCGGTCGCGGAACGTGTGAAGGAGGTACTGGGGGCGGTGGGAATGGATGCTCGCCGTTCGCATCGACCCAGCGAGTTATCGGGTGGTGAACAGCAGCGTGTCGCCATTGCCCGGGCCATCGTACATCGGCCGCGACTCATTTTGGCAGACGAACCAACAGGCAATTTGGATTCGAAACAGGGTGCCGACATCATCACGCTATTCCGCACGCTTCCACGACGCTTCGGCCACTCGGTGTTACTGGTGACACACAGCGAAGTCGCGGCGGCAGCGGCGGACTATGTGTGGCATATGCGGGATGGCCGGCTGGTGAACTGTGTGCGACAGTAGTCCATGGCGGCTGGAAAAAATATCTCGAACGCACCGGCCTGCCGACCGGTCCGATATGAACGCGGCCTCGGTAAGCAGGAGATTTAAATGTCGACTAAGCAGGACCGCGCCCGGTGCGCGCCAAGCTCTCCGCGGAGCATAATGTGCCTTGGGCGTTGCTGGGTCGGCCCTGCGGCCTGTGCAAGTGGGCGGACGTTGTGTGGGTCTCACGATGAGAAAGGATCAGCATGGATTTGAGCGCCACCATTGCCGGCGTGAAGTTTCCAACCTGTTTGATGAATGCGTCCGGGGCACTCTGTATGACGCGCGAGGAGTTGCTCGCACTGGGCCGCTCACGCGCGGGGGCGATCGTGACCAAATCGATGACACTGGAACCACGTCTGGGAAATCCCGAACCGCGTTATTATGGCTTCCCGGGCGGCTCCATCAACTCGATGGGGCTTCCGAATCTCGGGTACCGGGCCTATGCGGAACTGATTCCCGAACTCAAACAGTTTGGCAAGCCGGTCATCGCCAGTATAGCCGGACTTTGTGAGGACGATTTCCTCATCATGGCCCGGGTGATCAATCAGGCCGGCCCTGATCTCATCGAGGTGAATCTATCCTGTCCGAACATTCCGGGGAAACCGCAGATTGCTTATGATCCGGTTGACTCAGAGCGGCTCTTGAAGCGGGTGCGTCCCCTCATCAGTGTACCCATGGGTGTGAAGTTGCCGCCCTATTTCGACCCGGTTCACCATGCCGTGATGGCCGAGGTGATTCGTCGCTGTGGTGTGGACTATTTGAATCTGATTAATTCCGTCGGCAATGGACTCGTCGTAGATCCCAAGCTCGAAAGTGCAGTCATCAAGCCCAAAGGGGGATTCGGAGGTTTAGGGGGCGCGTTGATCAAACCTGTCGCGCTCGCAAATGTGCGGGCCTTTTGGAAACTGCTGCAGGGACGGATTCCGATCATCGGCACCGGCGGGGTCATGGAAGGGGTAGATGTATATGAACATGTCCTGTGCGGCGCATCGGCGGTGCAGGTGGGAACGGCATTGGTGGAAGAAGGCGTAGAAGTGTTCGACAGGTTGGAAAACGAATTGGCGGCGGAGCTTGTCGCCCGCGACAAGCGGGGACCGAGTGAGTGCCGGGGAAGTTTGAAAGAGTTATAGCGGAAGAGACAGTGAGACTCTCTGCGGAACGGGTGTGCGGGAATTATTTGAATGCGAAATTTTTCGGGAGAAATCCCTGCTGCAGCGCTTGACGGAGAAGCTGTGCCACGTTGCGAACCTTGAGCCGCCGCATCAGATTGAACCGATGCACCTCCACCGTCCGGACGCTGATCTCAAGCCGGCGGGCAATATCCCGGTTCGTATTCCCTTGCGACACCAGTTTCAAAATTTCTTTCTGGCGCGGCGTGAGGCCGTCCGATCGCTTGCCGGTCGGTTTCGTCGGTCTGCTCGATTGAGTCCTCTTGGTGGCGCGCGCAGTCTTAATTGGCCTGGCGGGCTTTCTCGTCTTGGAAGATTTTTTGGAGCGAACCGGTTTGCGAGGTGCCATAGAGATTCTGTGTCCCAAATTCTACTGTTAGTAATCTTAGCATACCTAGGGAAATCTGTAAAAACAATTACTGGGCCCTAAACTGGCGTGCACTGATGTCATTGATACCTTTGTCTTTCGTCGCAGTTTTCGTTCGCCTGGGATGGACCCATTTGTTCACGCATCCTGGTCGTACCTTCCTCACCACGGTCGGAGTGGGACTAGGAGTGGCGGCAACCATTGCCGTTCAAACGGCCAATGTGAATGTTTTACGTTCATTCGAAGAGTCTGTCTTGAAGGTGGCCGGTCCCGTGACCCTGGAGGTGTCAGCAGGAGAGGCCGGAATGGATGAGGGTCTTATCACCGTCGTGCGACGCGTTTCCGGGGTGGAATCGGCAAGACCGGTAGTGGATGTGGGCGTTCGGATGGCTTTAGGTGACGGGCGGCAGCAGTCGCTCCGTATCCTCGGAGTGGACCTTTTGGATGAACTAAACTCGCCGAAAGGTCGTATTCCCGCTTCCTTCGAGGCGCTCAAAAACACAGGACAGGAGCAAGGGTTGGAAGGCCTGCTGGCCCCCCATGGCATGTTAGTGGGCCACGCCTTGGCGTCGGAGTTGGAGCTTCAACCTCGGAGCGACCTTGCCCTGGAGATCGGGGGGCGAAAGGTGGCGGTCACGGTGACCGCAGTGCTGGATCCAGGACTGGATTCCCGATCGATATGGGACCGTCTGGCGGTCATGGACATTGCCGCCGCGCAACGGACATTCGGCCTAGTCGGGCGTTTGGATCGCATTGATGTCGTCACGCAGTCTTCATCTCCGGTCGAGCAGGTGGCTGAGGCGATCCAGCGGATACTGCCTCCCGCTGTCACGGTACAACGTCCGATTCAGCGCAGCCGACAGGTCGAATCGATGGTCGGCGCATTTCAAATGAATTTGTCCGTGTTGAGTATGGTGGGTCTCCTGGTCGGCATATTCTTGATCTACAACACGGTGTCTTTTGCCGTGACGCAACGTCGGCGGGAGGTAGGAATACTGCGCGCGATCGGGATGTCCGAACTGATGGTCGTTGCTCTCTTTCTGGTGGAGGCCGGACTGTTTGGTTTGGCTGGGGGATTCGTCGGAGGCGGACTGGGCCTCCTCCTCGGCAATGTACTGGTTGGTTTGGTTGGCCGAACCATCCATGATTTGTATGCCCCGATGGCCGACATCTCGCAAGTGTTCGGGTTCCCGCCAGGATCCGGCCTGCTGTTACTTGAAGCCCTGGTGATCGGCAGCGGCGTGTCTATGCTGGGTGCGCTGGGACCGAGTGTGGATGCGGGACGTACTATTGTGGTCGCAGCCCTGGCTCCGGGAGAGTACGACGTTGCACAGCGAATGCGTGCGGTTCCTCTTGGTATCGGCGGGGCTATGTTGTTGGTGATCGCAATGGGCTGTGCCCTGGCCGATCCCATCGGCGGAGTGCCGGTCTTCGGGTATCTTGCGACTTTTTGCATCCTGGCCGGGTTATCCTGTTTAGCTCCGATTGTGATTCAGCAGTTTTGTGGCGCGCGAGAGTTAGACAAGGCTCCGCTCTCGCCGTCTTTGGGAGGCGCCATCCGGCACATTGCACGGGAGCAGACCACCAGGGGCATGGGGCGGAATGCGGTCACGGTTTCCGCTTTCCTCGTGGGCGTGGCCATCATGGTCGGCGTCCTGGTGATGATTCGCAGTTTTCGAGATACGGTAGAGATCTGGATTGATCAGACCGTCATGGCGGATCTCATCGTGGCCCCAGGGGGGTGGCCACAGACCAGCCACAGCGGCACCGTTAACAGCACGCTTCCCGCGCTCTGGCGAGCGACGTTGGCCCGGACGGACCAGGTGTCCGCCGTCGATGCGTACCGTGATCTTCGGATCGAGTTACGGGGACGACAGGTTGCATTGGTATCCCGGGATCTGGCGCTCCATGCTGCGCGAAGTCGATACCTTTTCCTTGAAGGTCAAGCGGTGGAAATTTTGGCTGGCGCCGCCGCCGGGCAGGGGGCCATCCTTTCTGAGGTGTTGGCGAATGCTCTCAATGTGACGAGAGGCGACAGGTTGTCCGTCATAACGCCGTCGGGTGAGAAATCGATTACGGTTTTGGGAGTATTCTTCGACTATGCGACAGATGGCGGAAAGCTCGTACTTGATCGTTCGCTGTTCCAGAGATGGTGGCAGGATGATGCCGTCACCCTTTTCTCCGTTTATACCGAAACCGGTGCGGATCTTGGGCGCGTCCGGCTCGCCCTTTTAGACAACCTGGCACAGGAAACGGGAGGGACGAGGTCAACGACAGTGTTGACCAATGGGGAGTTGCGAGAGGAGATTCTTCGTATTTTTGACCGCACGTTCACTCTGACTTACGTGCTGGAAGCCATCGCCGTGATCATTGCGATGCTCGGGATCATCAATACGCTCGTGACGTCAGTCGTGGAACGACGTCGAGAGTTGGCGACGTTGCAAGCGGTCGGCAGCAGTCAGGGACAAATTATTGCTCTCATTCTGTGGGAGGCTGGATACCTTGGTCTGCTGGGGACGGCGATGGGATTGTTCGGAGGGCTTGCGCTTGCCTGGATACTGGTCCGAGTCATCAACCGGCAGTCGTTCGGCTGGACGATCCAGATCTCGTGGCCCATTGGCCTTATGGCCGAAGTCGCCGTCCTGGCCTTGGTGGCGTCGCTCCTTGCCGGACTCTGGCCGGCAAGGTGGGCTGCCAAACAACCGCTGATAGAGGGATTGCGTTATGAATGAAGACCCACGGCTGGTTCCGCTGTCTGGTTCGATCCCTGTCCAGCGGGAAGCTTGTCTACCTGAATGTCGAATCCTAGATCTTCGATCATCCGCCATACTTCTGCGGCAGGCTGCCCCGGTGTGGTGAGATAGCCGTTTACGAACACCGAGTCCGCCGGATAGAGCGCGAGCGGCTGCAGGCTCCGAAGATTGTGCTCCCGGCCCCCGGCAATCCGAAGCTCGGTTCGTGGATGAAGGAAGCGGAAGAGGCAGAGGGCCTTCAGGCATCGTTGCGGTGTGAGTGGAGTGCAGTGTTCTAATGGCGTGCCGGATGCGGGATGGAGTGTATTGAGTGGGATTGAGTCCGGCTTGAGCTCACGGAGTGCCAAAGCCAAATCGATCAGGTCCTCATCGCTTTCCCCCATACCGACGATGCCACCCGAACAGATTTCCAGCCCGGCAGTACGTGCATGCCGAATGGTTGCCAACCGGTCCTGAAAAGTGTGTGTGCTGCAAATAGAAGGATGGTATGCCTCGCTGGTATTCAGATTGTGATTAATTCGATCAACACCGGCGGCTTTGAGGTCTCTCGCTTGGCTTTCGTTGAGGAGTCCCAGGGAACAACAAACCTGGATCGGAACTTCCTGTTTGATGGACCGCACGGCTGAGGCTATTTCAACAATTTCCCTGTCCAGCGGGCTGCGCCCGCTGATCACGATGCAGTACCGCTGGGCCTTCGCGGCGGCGGCCCGGCGCGCGCCTGTCACCATTTGATCGTGGGGGAGCAATCCGTACCGCTCGATGGGAGCTGTAGAGACGGCTGATTGCGAGCAGTAGCCGCAGTCTTCCTGGCACGCACCGCTTTTGGCATTCAGCAGCATTTGCAGCCGAACGGTTTTGCCGAAGTACCGTTCACGGACCCGAAAGGCCGCCTGCAAGAGTTCAAGGAGCTGGGAATCCGGTGTTTGCAATACGGTGAGGCTTTCCTCGCGGGTGAGCAGCTCATCCCGCAAGGCCTTGTCGGCCAGGATCGTGAAGTCAGTCATGCACGCTACTCCTCGGAAAAATAAGTCGAGCCGGGCCACCCGCGTCGTATTCCATGCGGAAGAAGCCTATTCTGTGAAGTGAAAAAAGAGCCGAGAAACCCTACACGGTTTCAAACGGAGATGCAATGCCTTGATAGGGGACAGCAGGGAATCGTGAGGCCCGCTCCTCTTGATCGGTATCGGGCTTATTAGTATCGCGCCACGGGAGGGCGACGTAGGTGTTCCAGCGCCCGCAGCGTCGGCAGCGGCCGGACCACTCCGCCAATTCATGGTGGCACTGGGTGCACTGGTAGGGAACGACGACTCGTTTTTTGAAACCCAGTGCTTTCTTCAGTTCCCCTACGGCCTCATCCATGTGCTGCTTGCGCAAATACAGATTGGCCATGATCTTGTGGAAGTCGACGAGTTGCTCCTGTGACCCGTCGAGAGTCGAGAGGACGTCATACGCGTCATCGACCATTTCCAGCCTGTAGTAGAGCTTGCCCAGGTAGAACTGAATCACGGCATTGTGGGGGTCCTGCTGGAGAGCTTCTTGATAGGCACGAATGATTTCATCGGGCTCTCCCAACTCCAAAAAGAGCTCCTCCAACCGGTGCAGAATAATGATGCTCCGGGTTTTAACATAAATTTTCTTGAGAATTTCGACGGCGTTTTTAGTCTTACCCTCTCGTACCAGGATTTCCCCGATGCCAATGTAGGCCGGCAGAAAGGTGCGGTCCTTCTTGATCGCGCCTCGGAAATAACGACGGGCTTTGTCGGGGTGGCCGCGCTCCAGAAGTTGCCGTCCGACTTCGTACATGCAGCCAATAAGGAGGTTGGCCTCGGCACGCCGCTCGCTTTCAGGCAAGTTGGCCTTGACCAGCCGATGCTGGATTTCAAGGGCATCGCTCCACTTTTCAAGCCGGATTTGAAGGTCGCGTTTGCGGATCAGGGCCATGAGATTATCGGGCTCAATGCGGAGAATGTCCTGAAGTGTCTGGAGCGCCTCTTCATACCGACGGGCGCCTTCTAGGTCCTTTGCCAACTCCAACAGGACTTCCACATTGCGATCTTCGATACGGTGAGCCTGCTGGTGGAGGCGAATGGCCTCGGTGAAGTTGCCTTCAGACCGATAGATGTTCCCGAGCCATAGCAATGAATCCGTCCGGTTGGGGTCAATGACCAGGGCACGTTCGAAAAGGCTGACCGCCTGGGCGGTTCGTTTGGACATGAAGGCGTGCGTACCGTCACGGTGGAGCGCATCGACCTTCTCTTTGCGCCGCACCAGGCGATTGGTGCGCCAGTTCACAAAGACGTGAGTGGTCTCCTTGATGGTGACGATGAGAGCCACCAGCGTGGCTCCGAGAGCCATTGCAAATAACACCAATGAGACCGGACTCAGCTCGAACAATGCGTCGGGGCTGGTTCGAATCGTAATCGTCCCGGGGTTGAGCTCACGAAAATAACTGTAGAGAAAAATGCCGACGCTGACGAGGAAGATCGTTGAGAGGAGCCGAAACATCCTAGACCCGTTTCCGGGTGCGAGCTGGACGTGCCGTGGGCGGTGCTGGCTGAGCGGCTTTCAGTGCGCGCTCCTCCGGCAACCGGACTTGTCCTGCGTCGCTCCACAGTCGTTCGAGCGCGTAGTGTTCGCGAATATCCTTCTGGAAAATGTGAACGATGACGTCACCAAAGTCCATGACGACCCACTTGGCTGACGACGCGCCCTCAATACTGAGGGGAGCATGTCCCTGTGCGCTGAGAATGTTGCTCACGTGATCGGCGATCGCGCGTGCTTGACGGTCCGATTCCCCGGAGCCGATCACCAGGTAGTCGGCAATGGAAGTCAGGGAGGCGATATGCAGGATCAGGACATCGGTGGCCTTCTTATCCAGGATGGCGCTGGCCACCGCGAGAGCTTTGACCTTTGATTCAGATGCGCTCACTGTCCTCCCTGTATAACCCCTGGTGAAGTATATAGGATTCGACAGAAGCGGGCAACAGATTTACCAGAGGTCGGCCCTCCCGCACGCGCCGTCTGATTTCAGACGCGGAGACGTTGCAGGGCGGCAGCCGCAGGAGAGTCAACGTTCCCCCGTGAAGAAGAACCTCGTCTGCCCGCTCTTTGCTGGAGGCGTCGAGTGCGGCCAGAGTGTCCGACCGTAGCTCGTGAAAGAAGGGAATCGCCGCCAAGGCCAGAAAACTGACGGAAGGTCGTGAAAACACCACGAAATGACAACTGGCCAGCAACGTTTCCGGCTCTTTCCACGAAGGAAGGTCCAGAAACGCATCCAACCCGATGATGAAGAATAACTCGCTCCCGGGGGAGTATTCCTCGCGAATCGCGCGAACGGTATCGATCGAATAGGATTTGCCAGGACGGCGGATTTCGATGTCTGCGGGGGCGAACCCAGGCTCCTCCCGAAGCGCCAGCTCGACCATTCGATAGCGGTCCTGCGCAGCGGCAAGCGTGTTTGGTTGTTTGTGCGGTGGGTCACCGGTTGGAACAAACAGTATGCGGTCGAGTTGGAGGAGTTGTGTCGCGGATCGAGCGATTGATAGGTGGCACCGGTGTATCGGATTGAAGCTGCCGCCCAAGAGTCCCAACCGCATGTGTAGTCGGCTTCCTGCGAGAGATCGTTGATGGTGAAGTTGTCGGCCGACCTCGGAGATCTCGATTCCGCTGCCGGGGATTCAGTTGGTGAGCGTCGGTTTAGAGAATGACCAGGTTGTCTCGATGAATCACTTCCTCATAGTCCTGGAGACCCGGGAGTTTTTGAATATCAATCGTCTTCAGTCCCTTGATGCGGGCCAAGGTCTCCGAAGAGAAGTTGACCAGGCCTTTGGCGCACTCCTTCCCGTCCGGGGCGAGGCAGGTGACCGGGTCGCCGGCGTCGAAATGGCCTGTACTATCAAGAATGCCGGAGGCCAGGAGGCTTTTCCCCTTCTGGACCAACGCTTCCACGGCGCCTTGATCCAGCCGTACTTGTCCACGCGGGCGTAAAGTAAACGCGATCCAGTGCTTTCGGCTGTTCAATCGGCGTTCGCGGGCAAGGAACAGGCTCCCTCCAGGCATTCCAGCGAGCACCTCCGGAAGGAGCTTCGATTGGGTGCCGTTGAGAATCAGGGTCGCCACTCCGTACTCGCCGACTTTTTTTGCGGCACGTACCTTGGTGGACATACCGCCGGTACCTTCGAAGGTGGAGGACAAGCCGGCCCGTCGTTCAATGTCCTCGGTAATGCCATGGATCAATGGAATGAGCGTCGCAGCCGGGTCTTTGCGAGGGTCGGCAGTAAACAGCCCGTCCACATCGGACAGGATCACGAGCAGATCCGCATCCACCAGATGTGCCACCTGTGCCGCAAGGGTGTCGTTGTCCCCCACGCGCAGTTCTTCCACGGCGACGGTGTCATTTTCGTTAATGATGGGAATCACACCGAACTTGATCAGCGTGGTGAGGGTGTGCCGGGCATTGAGAAATCGCCGTCGGTCGGCCAGGTCTTGGTGCGTCAGCAGGACTTGCGCCACCCGGAGACTCAGGCGCTCGAAAGCCTTTTCATAGGCCCACATCAGGTGGCTTTGACCCACCGCTGCGGCGGCCTGCTTCACTGGCAGGCTCTTGGGATATTCGCGCAGTCCAAGCTTCTTGATTCCGGACACCACCGCACCGGATGACACCACTAACACTTCGCGGCCTTGGGCTCGGACGTCGGCGATCTCGCCGGCAAGGCGATCGATCCGCTCGGAGCTCAGGCCGGTTTCGCGCGATGCGACCAGGCTGCTTCCGATCTTGATGACGATGCGTTTCGCCTGTCTTAGGAGTTCGTCTCGCACGGGGTTTTCCGGAGAAGGTCCACCTGCTGGCCCATATAACGTACGCACTCATCCAGTCCCTCTCGAGTGGCTGCCGAAATCGGGAAGAATGGAATTTTTCGTCGTTGGCAATATTTTCTCAGCCGGTGGAGGCGCTCCCCCTCCCCCTTTACGTCGAGTTTTGTGCCCAGCACGGCAAATGGGCGCGCGGCCAGGGCGTCGTCGTAGGCCGTGAGTTCCTGGCGCATGACCTCGAAGCTGGTCACAGGGTCTTCCGTGATCCACTCGGAGATATCGATCACATGAATCAGGAGGCTGGTTCGTTCGATGTGGCGAAGAAACTGGAATCCCAGTCCCTTGCCTTCGTGAGCTCCTTCTATGAGCCCCGGAATATCAGCGATAACGAAGGATTGGGTTTCATTCCATCGCACGACCGCCAAATTTGGCGTGAGCGTGGTGAACGGGTAGTCCGCGATCTTTGGTCTTGCTGCTGAGATGGAAGCGATCAGAGTTGATTTGCCGGCGTTTGGATAGCCGACTAATCCGACATCCGCTAGCAATTTCAGGTCGAGTCGAAGAAAGCGCTCTTCACCGGGTGTTCCCAGTTCAAACTGTGTCGGAACCCGGTTAGTTGAGGTGGCGAATCGAGAATTGCCTTTGCCCCCAAGGCCCCCCTTGGCGATAACGCAGCTCTCGCCATCCATCGTGAGATCGGCTAGGAGTTCTTGGGTCGTGTCATCAAACACCATGGTGCCGACCGGAACGGGGATGTATACATCGACGCCCCGGCGCCCCTGGCAATTGCTGCCCCCTCCGGCCTCGCCGTTTTCGGCCTCGTAATGTTTTTGGTATCGTAGATCCAGGAGGGTGCTGAGGCGCGTGGTGGACTGTACAATGACGCTGCCGCCATTCCCCCCGTCTCCGCCATCCGGGCCGCCGCGAGGAACGAATTTCTCCCTGCGAAAGCTGCAGGCCCCATTGCCGCCGTGACCGGCTTTCACAAGAACCTGGACTTGATCGACAAATGTAGCCATCGCAGCAACCCCCAGACGGCGCGGTGATTCAGAGCCAGCAGTATATCGTATTCGCCGGTCCCGGGGGAGGCTGCGCGAGCGAAAGGCGCCTGGTCTGTGGAAATAATGGCGTGAACTGAGGAGAGATCAGGCCTTTGCTGTCACAGGATAGACGCTGACCTTTTGTCGGCCGCGGCCACCTTCAAATTTCACTACCCCGCCTACATAGGCAAACAGGGTATGGTCCCGGCCCAGACCGACATTGAATCCAGGGAAAAATTTCGTCCCGCGCTGGCGCACGATGATGGACCCGGCCTTGATGGTCTCGCCGCCGTAGGCCTTAACGCCAAGGTATTGCGGATTACTGTCGCGGCCGTTCCTAGTCGAACCGCCGCCTTTGTTTGTTGCCATGGAAGATTCCCCTTCGAATCGTTACTTCGTTTCGATCTCAGTGACCCGCAGCTGCGTGAACCCTTGCCGGTGGCCTCGGGTTCGACGATAATTCTTGCGGCGATGCTTCTTGAAGACCGTGATGGATCGGGTGCGTCCCTGGCGAATGATTTCCGCCGTCACGCGTGCCCCAGTGATGATCGGCTGGCCGACCACCAGTCCGCCCTCGCCATGCAGCAGCCGCACCCGGTCGATCTGCACCGAATTCCCGACCTCCCCAGGGAGTGATTCCACCTGGAGTACCGTTCCGGATTCTACTCGATACTGTTTCCCGCCCGTCTCAATAATAGCGTACATGTGCTTCTTTCTCCTCGTCAGCAGAACGTGAGTGTCTATCACAGCTGGAAATGAGGTGTCAAGGAGAAGTCATCCCTGTGTTGCGCCGGTGAACCGTGGGAAGCCACGAGTTCGGCTTGAGACCCGTTCCGGTGCATTTAACTCGAATCAGAACCGCCAACGCTCCCTTGCCCGGGCTGTTGTCTTGACGCTCATTGTGACCCGCTGGTATGATCCCGCGCATGTTGCAAGCCAGCGAAAAAATATGGATGGATGGGACATTTGTCGCCTGGGCCGATGCCCAGGTCCACGTGCTGACACACTCGCTCCACTACGGATTGGCGGCCTTTGAAGGCATCCGGTGCTACAAAGGGAAAAGCGGGTCGGCCATTTTTCGATTGCCCGAGCATGTGGATCGTCTGTTTGAATCCGCCCATATTGCATTGATTGAGATGCCCTACGACAAGAAGCAGATCACCGAGGCCATCGTCGAGACCGTGAGGATCAATCGGTTGGAAGCGTGCTACATTCGTCCCCTCGTGTACATCGGGTATGGATCCATGGGTCTCTATCCTGGGGAAAATCCCATCAAGGTAAGTATCGCTGCCTGGAAGTGGGGGACGTATTTGGGGGACGAGGCACTGTCCAAAGGAATTCGGGCAAGGGTCTCCTCATTTACGCGCCATCATGTGAATGTGTCCATGACCCGCGGGAAAATATCTGGCTACTACGTCAATTCCATTCTCGCCAAACGTGAAGTCAAGGCGGATGGTTACGACGAGGCCATCATGCTCGACCCCGAGGGGTATGTGGCGGAGGGAACGGGGGAAAACGTCTTTATCGTCAGGCGTGGTGTCCTGAAAACAACCCCCTTGACCTCGATTCTTGAGGGTATTACACGAAATTCCATCATTCAGTTGGCGAAGGAACGTAACATACCTGTGGTCGAAGAACGCTTTACACGGGACGAAATGTACGTGGCGGAGGAGGTGTTTGTCACCGGCACCGCGGCGGAACTCACACCGGTTACTGAAATCGACCAGCGGAGCATTGGCACGGGAAGGCCAGGTTCGATCACTCAGGCACTACAAAAGGCATTCTTTGAGGTTGTGGGAGGGACAGATCCTGTTCACCGGCAGTGGCTCACCCCCGTCTAGAGTTTGATTCCGTTTCTTTTTCCCCCAGCCCAAAAACATCAAATGAAACAGGGCGCTCTGCAGCCGCTTGGTTTCGCGAAGCTTGTCTAGGGACGACAGGGGGATTCGAAGAACTGCTAGTGGGAACCTTCGCCTGCGGGATGTGATTCCGTGGCAGGAGGCGTGGGAGCTGCAGGTGGTGTTGTGCTTGGCCCACCCGCGGCAGGTTTCTTATTCAAATCTATGACGGTTGAGGAGAAGTTTCGTTCTTTCGCCAGAATCGCCAAGGTTAGCGAAGTGAACATGAACACAAAGGCGGTGATGACGGTGAACTTGCTCAGAAAGTTCGCCGGTCCTCGGCTGCCGAATACGGTTTGGCTTGAACCACCGAAGGCCGCACCGATTTCAGCTCCTTTGCCGGATTGCAATAGAATTGCCCCAATCATGAGCAAACAGACGATGATGTGAATGATGACGAGTAAGGTGTACATGTTGAAATTAGGCCGTGGCAGGTTTGGACCCGAGTGCGACCGACAGGAGTGTAGCAAAACAGGCTGGGTCTAAACAAGCCCCACCCACGAGTGCACCGTCGATTTCTGAAGAATCGAGGAAACCGGCAATGTTCTGTGGCGTGACGCTGCCCCCATACAGGATCCGCACCCGGCGGCTGCTGTCTGAGTTGCTCAGCTGGTCAATGGTCTGACGGATCATTTGGTGGACCGGGACAGCATGATGGGGCGATGCGGCCCGACCGGTCCCAATGGCCCAGACAGGCTCATAGGCGATTGTCACGGACTGGAGCGCCCGCGGCTCGATTCCGGCGAGGCCGGCTCGAAGCTGACGTTGAATGACGAGGTTCGTACCGCCGGCTTCGTATTCTTGTAGTGTTTCCCCTACGCAAAGGATCGGCTGGAGGTCGTGACGAATGGCCGCGTGCACTTTCCTGTTGGTCCAGGTGTCCTGCTCCCCGAACAGATGCCGGCGCTCGGAGTGGCCTATGATGACGAAGTGGCAACCCAGATCCTTCAACATCGCGCCGGACACTTCTCCGGTGTAGGCCCCTTTCTCCTCCCAGTAGAGATTTTGCGCACCGAATAAAAACTGCGATGTGGTTCCCAGCGCCTCACGGACTGCAGGCAGAGCCGTGAATGGCGGCGTCAGGCCCACGTCGATCCCGCTGCAGTCTGAGACCTGTTGCGTAAGTTCGCGAACGAACGCCGTAGCCTCAGAGGCAGTTTTGTTCATTTTCCAGTTGCCGACAATAAAGCGAGTTCTCACGAGTCCTCGGTGGTGATGGCGAAGCGACCTAGACTCGCTAGGAGGTGCGATTGGGGAGTGCCGCGAGACCAGGGAGAGTTTTCCCCTCCAATAGCTCGAGTGCGGCTCCTCCACCGGTTGAAATGAACGAGATGCTTTCAGATTCTCCGGCTCGATGGATGGCGAGCGCCGTTTCTCCCCCGCCGACAATGGTCAGGGCATAGGCATTGGCGACCTCATGGGCCATTGCCAGCGTGCCTCGGGCAAAGGCATCCACTTCAAACATGCCCATGGGACCATTCCAGAGAATGGTTTTGGCGTCCTGCACAGCTTCGGAGAACAGTTTGACGGAGGCGGGGCCGATATCCAGCCCATACCAACCTTTTGGGATTTCCTGCACCGTAACGATTTTCGTCTCGGCTCCCGGTTCGCGACTGGCCGCGACTACGCAGTCCACCGGTAGATAGAACTTGACGCCGCTGGCGAAGGCGTGATCTTGAACCCCCTTGGCGAAGTCCAACATGTCATTTTCGACCAGCGATTGGCCGATCTCAAGTCCCATGGCCTTTAAAAAAGTAAAGGCCATTCCGCCGCCGATGATGACCTTGTCGACTTTTTTCCCGAGATTCTCAATCACCCCGATTTTGCCGGACACTTTGGCGCCGCCGAGAATGGCAACAAAGGGTCGAACCGGGTTTTCCACTGCCCCTTCAAGGTACTCGATTTCTTTCTTCAGCAGATAGCCGGCTGCAGCCTCCGGAATGAATTTAGTAATGCCGACTGTCGAGGCATGAGCGCGGTGCGCGGCGCCGAATGCGTCATTGATATAGACATCGGCAAGGGAAGCCAGGGCTTTGGAGAAGCCGTCGTCGTTTTTTTCTTCTCCGGGATGGAAACGAAGGTTTTCCAGCAGCATTACATCACCGGGCTGCATTTTAGCCACCAGGCCTTCCACGGCCTGACCGATACAATCCGGAGCGAAAATGACTTCTTTGCCCAGCAGGCGTTGGAGGCGCTTGGCAATGGGGGCCAGGCTGAATTTCGGGTCGAACTTTCCTTTCGGGCGACCAAGGTGTGAGCAGAGAATGACCTTCGCTCCTTCATCGACTGCGCGATTGATGGTCGGGAGGGTCGATCGGATTCTCGTGTCGTCGGTGATCTGCAATGACTCGTCGAGCGGGACGTTGTAGTCCGCACGAATGATGACGCGCTTCCCACCGAGCTGAACATCCTCAATGATTCGCTTCCGAAGATTCATGGCAGATCCTCACTCCTCCTGTGTATGTCCAGAACCGGTGATCTCAGGGATCGGCTGGTGCCGCAGGTCAGAAGAGCCTGGCATAAGACCAGTTTATGATGCGTTGGCGACAATATATTTGATCAGGTCCCGCACACGGCAGGAATAGCCCCACTCGTTGTCATACCACGCCGTGACTTTGACGAGCCGTTTATCGATGACGGCCGTTAATGGGGCGTCGACAATGGCGGAATGGGGATCATCTTTCAGGTCGATCGAAACGATGGGGGCTTCCGAATAGGCCAGAATATTTCTCATCGGGCCTTCGGCGGCCTTTTTGAAGGCGGCATTGACACCGGCGATATCGCAATCTTTTTCGGTCTCGACCGTCAGGTCGACCAGTGAGACGTTGGGGGTTGGAACCCGAATGGCCAATCCATCCAACTTTCCCTTTAACTGGGGAATCACGAGATGTAGTGCCTTGGCCGCACCGGTACTGGTCGGGATCATTGACATGCCGGCGGCTCGCGCCCGTCGGAGATCCTTGTGGGGAAGATCGAGTAATTGCTGATCATTCGTGTAAGAGTGAATCGTCGTCATGACTCCATGTTTGATGCCGAAGTTTTCCAACAAGACTTTGGCGACCGGTGCCAGGCAGTTGGTGGTGCAGGAGGCATTGGAGACGATATGATGCGCCTTGGCATCGTAAACCTGTTCGTTGACGCCGAGCACTACCGTGGCATCGGGATCTTTTGCGGGAGCCGAAATGATCACGGTCTTTGCTCCGGCCGAAAGATGTTTTCCCGCGCCAGCTCGATCGGTGAAATGACCGGTTGATTCCACTACGATATCAACTCCGAGCGCTTTCCATGGCAGTTCCTTCGGATCACGCATGGCTAGGACTTTGATAGCCCGCCCGTCAATCAGGAGTTGATCGTCTTTGGCTTCAACAGTGGCATTCAGCGTGCCATGGACCGAATCGTACTTGAGGAGATAGGCCAATGTTTTAGCATCGGTGAGATCGTTGATGGCGACAAATTCTAAGCTGGAATCCCCCAGGGAGGCGCGAAGCACGTTGCGTCCGATGCGTCCAAATCCATTGATACCGATCCGTGTCGTCATGGGGCTAAGTCCTCAAGAATTAAGCGGGTTGAACAGAGTGAGCCTGAGGCGATAGTACTGACCGACTTTCTGCGTGTCAAGCATACAAAAATGGGGAATGGTTCCAATCGATGCCGTGATTATTGGACAGCATCACAACCAATTTGCGTGCCTTGCCTGACTGGATGAGGTCGGGTAGAGTCTGGCGTTCTGAGGGGCCGACAACAGGCGGGGTGTCATGCAGTCTGACAAGCTTCAGCGTGAGGCGACCAAGGTTTTAGAATGGGCTCAATTGTTGGACGTCTTAGCTTCCCACACACAATCCACTGTGGGCGCAGAGCATTGTCGCTCCTTGGGGCTGGAGCAGGATCTTGCCCGTGCTTCGATGCGGCAGGAGGAAACATCCGACCTGATACGACTTAAAGCAGGGAGTGATCCCTTTCCTCAGCTTCGGTTTCCTTCAGTCGCTGAAGGGTTGGGCCGTGTGGCGAAGGGGGCCTGCTTAGAGGTCCATGAGCTCCGCGATGTGGCCCTGGTGCTGGAGGTGATCGAAGAGGTGCATCGGTATCTAGGGCGACACCAGAGGGATGCGCCTACGTTGAGCGCCATGGCCTCGGAACTCGGGCCCATGGGCGAGTTCCGGAGGTTGCGGGCTGCGTTGAATGCCGCTATCGATCCGGACGGCTCCATGCGGGAATCAGCCAGCCCCGAATTACATCGGCTGACGCATCGGGCCAATGACCTCAAGCAGCACATGCGTCATCGCCTTGACCAGATTCTGCATTCCCGCCGCTACGAGGGCGTCTTGCAGGAAGACTATTTCGCGCAGCGCGAGGGGCGCTATGTGATTCCGATCAAGACTGACATGCAGGGGAGAATACCCGGTATCGTGCACGATGTGTCGGCAAGTGGCGCCACCGTGTTTCTGGAACCGCGTGAGCTCGTTGAGTTCAATAACTCCATCAAAGTGGTGGACCTCGAAGTGGAACGCGAGGTGCGGAGAATTCTCCGGGAACTGTCTGCGATGCTCGCGCCGCACGCACCTGCGCTTTCAATCAGTGTGGCGCTGCTGGGGCAACTTGATGCCATCTCCGCCAAGGCAGGGCTGAGCCGGCAGTTGCACGCGAGTCCGCCGCGCCTCAATGACCGAGGGCGAATCATGCTCAAGCAGGCTCGGCATCCCTTTCTTGTGCTGACCAAGGAGCAGGTGGTGCCGAATGATCTGACATTTGATGAGACTGTGCGTGTCCTCATTATGTCGGGCCCCAATACCGGTGGGAAAACCGTGACACTGAAATTGTTGGGGCTGTTTTCCCTGATGGTGCGTTGCGGTCTGCACCTTCCCTGTGCGCCCGACTCGGAAATGGCCATTTTCCCGGCCGTCTACGCCGACATCGGTGATGCACAGGACCTGGCGCGCGACTTGTCCAGTTTTTCCGCCCACATTACTCAAATGGTGCAATTGCTTCGGGAGGTTTCGTCTGGGACGGAGGGTGACAGCGACCATCCAGAAGACCCCGGACGAGCGCTCGTATTACTTGATGAGCCGGTAACGTCCACGGATCCGGCCGAGGGTGCCGCGCTGGCGAGTGCCCTGCTCTGTCGTTTGGCGGCTTCCGGCGTCAAGGTGGTGGCTACGACACACTACAGCCTCTTAAAAGGATTGGCGCAGGAGACGCAGGGTTTTGCCAATGCGAGCGTGGAGTTCAACCTGGACACCCTCTCGCCGACCTATCGGGTGATCGCGGGGCAGCCTGGCGGGTCCGCCGCGATCGAAATTGCCGGGCGTCTAGGCATGGACGAGTCATTGCTGCGGGATGCTCGTGCGCGACTACAGGGAGATAATCGCCTGCTAGAAACGCTTCTGAGCGATCTACAGGACAGACAGCGGCGAGTGAGTGAAGACGAGGCTGCTGCCAGTCTGGCGAAGCGGGCCGCCGAACAGATGGCGCGCGAGGCCGAGGATTTGTTGACATCCTTGCAGACATCGGAACGAGACGCGCGACAAGGGCTGAAGAAAAAACTGTCCGAAGAGTTCCAGCGTGCCAGATCGTCGGTCCAGGCAACGCTTGATGATCTGAAGCGTGATCAAAAACTGATCAAGGCGAAAGAAGCCAAAGTCCGACTGGTTGAGTTGGAGCAGGAAGTCAGGCGAGAGGTCGGGGAGCCGCACGAGCCGGTTCCTGTGGACCAGATGGCGATCGGCGATGCGGTGGAGGTCGTGGGTCTCGGCATAACCGGAACGCTGCTTGAACATCCTCATGGGAAAAAACGGGTGCGTGTCAAAGTCGGAGAAGGAGAGCTCCTGGCAAATGTGGCAAGTCTGGCCGGGATCCCACGCCCCCGGCAGCCCGCTCGTCATGAGCCCGCTAAAGGACGGGCGGCTCCGCAAAGGCGTGGCAGCCAGACGCTGGCGCCCGAGGACATCCAGGAATCTTTTGATGTGCGCGGCCAGACTGCGGACGATGCGGTGGATAGGGTCGTGGCCGGGCTCGATCGCGCAATTCTGGGGGGCAGTCCTTTCGTGCGCATCATCCATGGGCAGGGGACAGGCCGGCTCAAGGCGGCATTGCGCGAGTATCTGAAGGCCTCTCCTTACGTGGTGACGTTCAGGCCCGGCGATCGCGCGGAAGGAGGCGATGGCGTCACGATTGTCGAGCTTCGATGAACAGGTAGAACGGTGGCTCGTGGATTGTTACTCGCTGAATCGGAAACTACGCTCCGGCAGGGTCTATGTTCGGAGAGAGGAATTTTGTATGCTAAAGCGACCGTCAGTTGGATGTTCCGCATCTCGGGAGTGTGGCATGGCATGATCTGATCCATGATTCGATTAGGGGCTTCCGTCCCGCAGAGAGATGACTCCCGGCGGGATGGAGGAGGCGAGTCAATATCCTTCAGGATGGCCTGCCGCCATGAGTCAGCGGGTCAGCCTCCAGAGTTTGATCACCCTGTCTGTGCTGTCGGTCGGCATTCTTTCCGGCACAGTAGGCCTCGCCTATGCCTATTGGCATGCCAAAGAGTCCCTTCAAACCACCGTCGGTATTACGTTCCAGGAAATCGCCCGCCAGAGCGCAGACAAAACCGTCCTCCTGCTGGTCCAGGAAATCGAATGGCTACAGCGGCTCAGTTCGCTGTCTGACATTCGTGCGTCCGTAAAAGGAGAGGGGCGGGGAGAACCGTTCCATCCACAGTTGGAGCAATGGCGCGAAGAGCAGAACCGGTATTTCCACTCGCTGACGATTGTGAAGGCGGATGGACAGATGGTCGGGGGCCAGGCGAGCCATGCCACGCGAAACCTCTATGCCCAGCAGCCATGGTGGCCAACTATTTTTAAGGACGATCGTCCCTGGGCCGGGCCCTTCACCATCGATGAGGAGGGGCGTGGGTACTGGGAAGTAGTGGTGCGGGTCGGTGGAAGGGACGAGCCGGCGCTCGGGGCCTTGAAGGTTGTCATCGGGACGGATCGAATCCTGTCGTCGATCGGGGGAAACCGCATCGGCCGAACGGGCCACACGATGATCCTGGCCGACGATGGTTCGGTACTGGCCTGTTCCCTGCTGCCACCAAGGCTTCACAGGCCACTTCCGGCCATCCTCACAGAACGGGGAACGGGTGTTCCCGCCGCGCGATGGGTGCGGATGGATCGGGACACCCACGGCGGCAAGGGAGGCATCATCGGCGTGGCGAGCGTCGTGCTTCCTGCGCCGATCGTCCAGGCGCGTGTCTGGCATATTCTGATGCAGCAGGATCCGGAGGAAACATTCGAGCCGCTGCTGACCCTGGTGGGGAAACTCGCGGCCTTCTGGTTTGGGGCGGTCGGATTCATCCTGTGGCTCCGCTGGAGGTTGGCACGACGGATCGTGCAGCCCCTCACGGCGCTGATACACCGCGTCAACCTGCTTGAACGTTCCGGGCCGTCAGAACCACTTCCGAGTCAGTCGATTGGCTCACCTTCAGGGATTGTGGAAATCGACGCCCTTGCCGCGAGTTTCGATGACCTGTCGGAACGGTTAGGTCAGGCTTCACGGGCCAAGACCGAATATGTCAACCGGTTGGAGCAGGCGAATCTCGATCTCGCCACCTCGGAAGAACATTACCGGCTGTTGTGGAACCATTCGGTCGATACCAAGATCCTGATCGATCCCACCGGCGCGGTGCAGGACATCAACCGGCGTGGCGAGGTCACGCTGGGTCGGTCGGCCGCGAGCGTCATCGATCGGCCGGTGTTCGAGCTGGTGGACGACTCCGGACGGGTCCGCTTGCAAGAGCAGTTGTCGCTCGTGTTACAGGACGGGGCCGAGCGGCAGGCCGGGATGATGCAGGTGCCCACTCCGTCAGGCCTGTTGACGATGGAGGTTGATTTGGTGCCGGTCAAAAAAACCGGCTGCATCGAATCGATCATGTTGCAATTCAGGGACCTCAGCGAACAGAAGGAGCTTGAGCGTCAGTTGCTCCGATCCGAACGATTGGCATCCTTGAGCCAATTTGCGTCCATGTTCGCCCATGACATCCGCAACCCCTTGGCCGGGATCAAGAAAACATTGGAGTGGCTGGGCCGTCGTCCGGAGATGGAGCAGGATCCGCCGCGTCGCTGTGTGGCGGATCTGCGTTTCACCACCGACCTGCTCTTGGGCATGATCAACGACATGCTGGACGTGTATCAGGAAAATTACTCCGGCCTCCCGCTCAGCACGTCACCGGTCTCGCCGAGTCTGCTGCTCAGGGACGTCTTGCATTTGTTTCGGTCCGAGGCCGAGGCGCAGGGCGTGCAGTTCCGGTTTCAGATTCCCGATGAAGAGATCAGGATCATGGGGGACGGCCGGCGGTTGCAGCGTGTGCTGATCAATCTGGTCCACAATGCCCTGAAATATTCACCGCCCCAGGGTGTCGTCACGCTCACGCTTCATTTCTCTGAAGCCCCCTCGTCATTTCAGGCCGGTCAAGAGACGGCAGGCGAGGGCGTGAAGGCCATGATTCAGGTCGAGGACGAGGGCCCCGGCATCGCGCCGGAAGATTTGCCGCATTTGTTTGAAATGTTTTTCAGGAAAAAGGACGGACAGGACTATCGCATCGGTCGCGGCCTGGGGTTGCACTTCTGCCAACTGGTCGTCCAGGCGCACGGCGGACGGCTCACGGCCGGCAATCGCCGGGAAGGCGGCGCGGTATTCAGGGTGGAGTTGCCGGTCCGGCAGGCAGAGGTATGTCCATCACCATCTTGATCGCTGAAGATCAACGGTTATTCCGGCAGAGCCTGCGCATGCTGCTCGAACACGAGCGCGACCTCGTGGTGGTGGGGGAGGCGATGGACGGCCGGCAGGCGTTTGACCTGACAATGAAAGAGAAACCGAGCATCGTCTTGATGGACGTGGACATGCCGCGATTGGACGGCATCACCGCCACGCGATTGATCCGGAGTTGTGTGCCGGACACCAAGGTACTCATGCTGTCGGTGCATGACGACGATGCCCGCATCGTGGCGGCGGTGCGGGCGGGGGCCTGCGGGTACATCCTCAAGGACGCGGACCATCAGGAGTTCCTGCGGATCATTCGAGCCACCTTCATGGGCCAACCGGTGCAATCGGCCTTCATGCCCGACGGGTTCGCCAAACAAGCGGTGGCCTTCATCCACAAACAGGACGAATCCGGTTCCCGCGGGTTGGATCTTTTAACCGATCGCGAACGAGAAATCCTGGCCTGCGCGGCATCGGGAGGCAGCAACAAGGATATTGCCGATCAACTCTGCGTGTCTCTCGATACCGTCAAAACCCACCTCCACCACATCTATCAAAAGTTGAAGGTGAGTGGCCGGGTCGAAGCAGTCCTCACCTACCTGGGTAGTCTCTAAGCGTTCAGCCTCATCACCGTGGGCCTCACCCGAAGGGTGGAGAAAAAATCCACCCTCCGGGCAATGGGCCTGTGTCGCTGCTCTCGTTAGAGTCATGGGCGTCACCTTTGGTGGCGTGGTCGAACACATCATGTGAATTGAAGGAGGGCGGTACCATGAGCAAGGGATGGAGGAGAGGAGCCATGCTGGTTTGTGTTGTCGCGATGGCGATGGTGTTCGCGTCTCCCACTCAGGCCCAGGTTATCCATACCGACACCAGTCTCCAGTCGGAGTCGCCACAAAAAGAGTCATCGCCGGAGGGTGGTGCCATATTCATCGAGCCGCCGAGCGGCGATCTGGAGAAAGGATTTGATCGTCAGCTATCCGTGCCGGAAACCGGTGCATCCGGCGCCATGGACACGAACATGCTGAAGATGCCGGACCGAAACGATGCGGAGAATGCCCGTGAATCCGACAGTCGGTCGGGAGTTTCCTTCTGACCTCGGTCTCGGGACCGTCCCGTCATGACAGAGGAGGCGTACCATGAATACTCAGAGGAAAGGATACGGTTTCTGGGCGCTTTACTTGGGATTATGCATCGGTTTGAGCCTGCTCATTGGGTCCGCCCCTGCTCAGCAATCGTGGGTCGATGAGATCACTACTTCACTCAATTTCTACAAAACCAATTATCCCGGCTCCAATTGGGAGCCCTATAGCCAGCGGCTGCAGGTGGTGAAGGAGGCGGTGGGCAGCGGGGATACCAAGAGGGTCAAGACCGAAATGGGAAAGTGGTTCAAAATGCTCAGGACGCGCGATCAGGGGATTCATGATGTCGCGGCTGATGAACTGTTCAACTTCGCATTGATGGTCACGCCGATCGAGGAATACGGCATCACGGTTCCGCCGATCCCGGGGGGCGGCGGTGAAATGGGCTATTGACCGGCCTGTCAGGTCTCAGCCGCCGTAAAAGGAGATGACCATGAGGTGGAAAACATGCATTGTCGTCGGTGCATTAGGCTTGTTCTGTCCGGCAGGGGTCAGCCGGGCAGATCCTACGGACGGTCTCACGTTAGGGGTACATCTGGCATTGAGCGGTCAAATTGCCAAAATTGAAAGCGGGCTCTTGTTTGTGAAACTGCCGAACGGGATGCAACTGCGGACGATCAGTCCAAACAAGGCCGACCGCGTCGGACTGCATCATGCCCGGATCGGTGATGAAGTGTGGCTGCTGATCGATTCAGGAAATGTGTTGCTGGATGCCTCTCGACCGGGCGGGGTACTGTTCGAGAACCACAAAGTGCTTGCCGGTCGTATCCATTATGCGGACCCTTTCTGGGGCGAAATCCAGCTTTCGACGCCCGAGGGATTTGAGCGCTATGAAGTCGATACGCTTGCGGGGAGCAAGCTGTCGGTCTTCCAGGAGGGCATGCCAGTGACGATCGAGTTGGACGCGGATAACGTGATGATCGACATTCACGCCGGACGGTGAGGCCTCGTCGTCGGTCGCCCCGCGTTCGCCTTGACATCATCAGGAGTGGATCGTACCATTTCAGGCGTCGCGCTTCTGCTGGTCCTCCACCCGCAGGGGCGCGATTCCTCTCAGCTCACAACGCGAACACAGCAGGGGCGGACCATGCAACGTCGTCTCCTATGGATGATGACCTGGCTGGTAGCCGGAGGATGGCTCGTCGTGACGGTTCCCGCTCGGGGACTTGAGTCGCCTAAACAGTCCGGTATCCCCCTGCATACCATCCTGGAACTCGAACAGACCGCCCGTTTGGTGGCTATCCTTCTCGATTCAGGCCGTGCAGTCGTCAACGATAACCAGACATTGTTGGAGGATTCGACGAAAGCCGATAAGGGATTTACGTCGGAGGTCTTCGAACGACAACTGGTAGAGATGTTTCGCGGACGTGGCGGCATGGATCTGCGTGAACTCGACAGCATGGCACTGTCGCAACGGAGCAAGCAGCTGCTCAAGGACCTGGTGACGGTGAGTAAGCAGGTCGTCGAGGACGCTCAAACGAACCTCAATCGACAAGGGACCGGGTTCACGGGGTTTCTTCCGGCGGTGTTCGGCGCGCGGGTCGCGGCCCGGTTCACCGCTCAGACCGGTGTGAGACTGAAACAAACGGCGTTGGTCCCACGGAACCCAGCCAACCGTCCGGACCCGTACGAACGGGTTGCGCTGGAAGCGTTTGCCGATTCCACCTATCCCCGGGAGAAGGTCATCAGTGAGATCGCAGCCAGCAGCACTGTCCTGCGCCTGATGTATCCGTTGTATGCGACCAGACATTGCCTGGATTGCCATGGGGAGCCCAAGGGAAGCCTCGACCGAACGGGTTATGCACGGGAAGGCCTCACATTGGGGCAGAATGCCGGTGCCATTAGCGTCCTGTTGCCGGTCACGAAATGAGAACTTCTGTGGTTCTGCTGATCCTGATGGTGTGCGCGCCCGTCGCCAGCGGACGGGCGAGTGAACCTCAGTCGACACCGGTGGAAAGGCCGGCCGGCAGCGGCGTCATTGTCCACCATGATGGATACGTCCTCACCGCGCATCACGTCGTGGCCAACGCCAAGCGGATCACGGTCGTGACGTCGGGAGAATTTCGCGTTCCTGCCCTCCTGGTCAGCGCCGATGCCGAACACGATCTGGCATTGCTGAAGGTCGAGACCGTCGGCTTCAACGAGGCTCCACTCGGTTACGCCGGAGGGGTGAAGTTGGATCAGGAAGTGATCGCCGTCGGATTCCAGTTCGGCCTGCGCGAGATCACGGTCAGCCGTGGACGGGTCGCCGCCGTACGGACGAAAGGCGTGCAGCGGGTCTTTCAAGTGGATGCGGCGGTGAATCCCGGCAACAGCGGAGGGCCGGTCTTCAACCGCCGCGGCGAGGTCGTGGGGATTCTCACCACGAAGTTCAGCCATCCCTCTGGGATCGTCCCTGAAGGCATGGCGTTCGCCGTGCCGATCAGTTATGCGACCCCGCTGTTGGCGAACATCCCGGACTTTGATTTTTCCTCCATCGGTAAGGTCAGCAAGGAACCCAAACCGAAACAGGAGAGCCCGGGCCTGGTAACCCAGTTGGCGCGCACATCCGTCAGGATCGAGACCGTGAGGATCTCGGCCGCCGCGACTACCACTCTCCCCCCCGGGCCGACTCCTCCCTCACCAGACAACCGGCAGACTGCTCATCCCTCGACGACTCGTGTGCCGGCCCCTTCCGCCTCTTCTCTTGAGTTACCCCCGTTGGCGGGTGAGGACGAAGTTGCACGGGTAACTGTTCAGCTTCGGGCTAACCAGCAGGAGGAACTCAAGCGGCTCCGCGATCAGGGTCTGACTCCTCCGCAGGGCATGGCGCTGATTCCGGCAGGTGAATTTTTCATGGGAGCGGAGGACGGCCCCGCCGATGCGCGACCGCTCCATCCTGTCTACCTGAGCGCGTACTGGATCGATGTGCACGGGGTGACGAATGCCGACTATCGGCGGTGCGTCGATCGGGGAGGGTGTCTGCCCCCGAAAGTGCGTCAGGCATTTGATGACTCGCAGATGGATGCTCATCCGGTGACCAATGTCACCTGGATGCAAGCTCGAGCCTATTGTGAATGGCTGGAAAAGAGGTTGCCCACGGAGGCCGAATGGGAGAAAGCGGCGCGTGGGACCGATGGCCGGCGGTATCCTTGGGGCAACGGTGATGAAGTCATTCAACAAGGGAGGCTCCATGTAGGACACCCGTTGGCCAACGGTGTCGATTCGATTGAAGCATCGTCGGTCTTGCTTTCACCCTACGGAGTGTCCGGCATGGTCGGAGTGGTGTCTGAATGGGTGAAAGATTGGTACGCGGAAGACTTTTATCCCACGTCGCCATCACGAGATCCGCAGGGGCCGCTACGCGGAACCTTTCGCGTTCTACGCGGTGGGAGTTGGATGGAACGCCCCATTGAATTGCGCACCAGCTATCGCGCGTGGGATGAGATGACGTACTGGGGGCCGACCTTGGGATTCCGCTGTGCGAACGACGTTCCATAGCCCGGACGACTGGAACGCCCCGATCCCTCTTCCCATCCCCGCTCCCCGCTCGAGCCTCGCCTGGCCGCTCCGACGCTCCGGAAGTCCGACTGGCCCGGCCTTGCCTGCGGGAAGGCCGGGCGTGCATCCCTGGGTTCTTGTTGGATCGCCCCGGGGCGATGAACGACCGATGAGTTCGCGGAAATAGTCAGAGCCTTGAGGATTCGATGCGTCTGGACCAGGCCGGTTGCCCCCTTCCGCTCTTCTTCATTGTCGCGTACGATAGGCCCCCAGCCAGCGCGTCTGTGTTCGAATCCTCTTATGAGATCCACTGCTTCTCGGAAACAAGTTCTGTCTGCGGCGGCGGTGGGGTTGGCCGTCTTCGGTCTGATGGCAACCCTGAACCTCACCGGATGGTTTGAAGTGGCGGAGCTCAAAGCCTTGGATCATCTTGTGCGGCGGTATGCCGATCCCGCCAAGGCCGATCCCGGCCTGCTTTTGCTGGCAGTAGACGAATCCAGCCTCGAGGCCTTTGGGCGTTGGCCCTGGCCTCGGGATCGTTTCGGCTACGTCGTACGGTATCTCAAAGAGGCCGGAGCCAAGGCCATTGTCTTCGACGTCCTCTTCCTGGAACCGGATGCAAACGCCGAAGAATTCGATCAATCGTTTGCCGACGATGTCAAAGCGGCGGGGAATGTCTTTCTGCCAATGTTGTTGCAGGCGGAACCCGACCGCATCCCCCCTGAAATCCAGGCCCAGGCGACAGTACGGGTAGAGCCGTCCGATGCCGGTCGATTCCTGACGGGAGCACCCTATGCAGGGCTGAAGCTGCCGATCCCGGTCCTGGCGCAACAGGCGCGCGCCCTGGGCGTCATCAACCTTTCTGCCGACGTGGACGGACCCACCAGGCGCATCCCCCTCTTAGGCGAAGTCAACGGTCAGCTGGTGCCGCACCTGTCGCTGGCCGTGGCGCAATACCTGCTAGGCGCCACCGTCCTCTCGATTCAGGACAACGGCCTGCATATCGGCGCGCGGACCGTGCCCATGGGAGTGGACGGGACCATGCTCATTGACTGGCACGGGCCACTGGAGCGAACCTACCATGCCAAAAAGTACTCGATCGGCCACGTCTTGCAGGCGTTCGTGCAGCAAGCCAAAGGTGAACGGTCCTCTCTCGATCCGGTGCTTTTCAAGGACAAGGTCGTGTTTATTGCCGGTACCGCAGCTGGTTTGTACGATCTCCGCGTGACCCCGTTCTCTTCGGCCAGCCCCGGTGTGCTCATTCACATGGCCGCGCTCGACAATATGCTGCATGGGCAGGCGCTACAACCGACGCCGCGGTGGTTTAGCCAGGCGACGCTGCTCGTGCTCTGCCTTGTCTCAGCCGGCACCTTCATGTTGTTCCGTTCCTACCGCATCAAATTCGGGGTCACATTGGGGTTGGCCGTGGCTTATTACGGATTGGTCGTGCATGCCTTTTCCGGACATGAGCGATGGTTGGAGTTGGTCTTTCCTGAAGCGGCATTGGCGCTCACATTCGGGACGGCTGCGACGGTTGAGTATGTGACCGAAGGGAAGCATCGACGGTTGATGCGAGCAGCCTTCGATAAGTATATGTCCGCCGAGGTCGTCGAAGAGATCATGCGGAATCCAGAGGCGATCAAACTGGGTGGTGAGAAGCGGGAACTGTCGATCTTCTTCTCCGACATCGCGGGGTTTACCACCATTTCTGAAACAATGGCGCCGGAAGATCTTGTGGCTTTGCTCAATCGCTACCTGTCGGCCATGACAACCATCATCAAAAACCATCACCGCGGCAACGTGAACAAGTATCTGGGTGACGGAATCATGGCGCTCTTCGGTGCCCCGCTGGAAGATTCCAGACATGCCACACTCGCTTGTTATGCGGCGCTGGACTGCCAGGTTGAGCTGTCCCGGCTCCGGGAGACCTGGACCCAAGAAGGACTTCCGGAGATCGGAGCCAGAATCGGTATTAATTCAGGGCCCTGTATCGTCGGCAACATGGGCTCCGATGAACGGATGGAGTATACGGTCATGGGTGACAGCGTGAATCTGGCCTCGCGGCTCGAAGGCGCGAGCAAGTTTTACGACACGCTGATTCTGATCGGGCAACGGACCGCCGAATTGGCCCGGGAGGACGTTGAAGTGCGGGAGATCGATCTGCTACGAGTGAAGGGCAAGAAGGAGCCGGTCGTCGTGTATGAACTGCTGGGCCGCAAGGGGCAACTGGATGAGCGGAAGCGGCGGGTTGTCGAGCTCTACCTGGACGGGCTGGCGGCGTACAAAATGCGGAATCTCTCGACCGCCTGCGCACGCTTTTCAGAAGCGATGAACCTGGACCCCTCGGATGGGCCTTCACGGGTCTACCTGGATCGATCGACGGCCTATCAACAGAACCCTCCGCCACCGGACTGGGACGGGGTGTATGAATTGACATCCAAATAAACCGCTGTTCTCAAGGGGAGGAACCTGTGACACCACTACGATCGTTCTGGGTGCCGCTTATCATTCTGTGCCTCGGGCTGGTCGTCTGGAGGGTGGACGCATCGGCCGAGACGCTCTACGTGCAAGCGAAGCAGGCGCAACTGCGTGCCGGAAAAACCTCTTTGGACGCGGTGGTCGGGAACGTGAAGTTCGGTGATCCGCTCGAGGTCGTCGGTCGGGATGGCAATTGGGTGGAGGTCAAAACGCCGACCGGTGCGCGAGGATGGATTTTTGCCAACAAAACGACGCCATCGAAGCCTTCCGGTAGCAATGATAGCCTGGCCAGGCTCGGTCAGAGCATGCGAGGGGGAGATGCTTCCGCGACGACGGCCTCGGCCGGCGCGCGAGGACTGGACAAGGCTTCAGAGGGCTATGCCAACCGGGCCGGAGTCTCTGCGCGTGATCGGGAGGCTGTGGATCGTATGACGTCCTACCAGATCCCGGACCAGGAGGTGGAGGAGTTTCTGCGGGAAGGAGGGCTCGGTGAATATGCCAAATAAGCGTCGCATCCTGGTGAGTCTGGTCGCGTGCGCGCTGGCGCTTGGTGGTTGTGCCGAGATGCAACGGGCGGCGGAAGATGCCGCCAAGCAATCGGGGAATCCGCGATTGGCGGGTGCCATCAAGGGTGCGGGGAATGTCGTCGGCAGCCTCCTGCCCATCGGCTATGAGGAAGAGTCGTCCATCGGACAGGCGATGGCATTACAGGTCATGGCGCGCTACGGCGGAGTCGTGGATCAGCCTGAGTTGGTCCGGTACGTAAATCTGGTGGGGAGGGCGGTGGCCAACACGTCCGACCGGCCCGACATTCCGTACCGCGTCGCCATCCTGGAACACGATTCGATCAATGCCTTTGCCGCTCCAGCCGGGTATATCTTCCTCACGCGCGGGCTACTGAAACAGATCCGGAACGAGGCGGAACTTGCCGCCGTTCTGGGACACGAAATCGCCCATGTGAGTGAAAAGCACATTCTGGATGTCATTCAACGGAGCAAGCGTCTGGCCGGTGTGACGGAGGCAGGATTGTCCTATGCCACCAATAATCCCGGAGCGTTCAAAGGCGTGATCGACGGCGCCGTTAAAAAATTGCTGGATGAAGGCCTCGATCAAGACAAGGAAACCGAGGCCGACAGGGTGGGTGAAGTGTTCGCGACACGAGTCGGATACGATTCAGGCGCCTATGTCGCGCTGTTGACGCGGCTGCGTGAACTTAAAGGCGATGACCAGGCCTTTTTCAAAACCCACCCCAACTTTTCAGCCCGGATCGAAGCGGTGCAGCAGACGATTCGCACCAGACATCTTCCGGCAACGGGACTCTTGCTGCAGGATCGATTTGTGCGTATGACGAAACGAGTCTAGACGGAGAGTGCCTGCCCTTTGCCCGCTCGTCTCCACCTCCAGGCAGACGGCGGCCGTGGGATCTCAGTCGGGCGTCGCGGGGGGAAACCGGAAGGTGCACGACGTTCCGTTTCCCGTGGGGCTCGCGATGACGAAACTTCCGCCGTTGTCTTCGACCAGGCGCTTGACGTTCGTCAGCCCGAGTCCGGTTCCGTAATCTTTCGTCGTAAAAAACGGCTCGAAGATCCTGGCACAATACTCGGGGGCAATGCCGGTCCCATTATCCGTCACGTCAATTTCCACGTCGCCCTCGTCTCCCAGCCGGGTGGTAAGGATCATCCTGCCTCCGTCCGGCATGGCTTCTCGCGCGTTGATCAGAACGTTCATTAAGGCCTCCTTGATCTGTTCCGGATCGACATGGACGGCGGGCAGATCGGCGCCCAACCGATGCTCAACCTGAATCCGTTCGTGCCCGCCTTGCGCCTCCCACTGCCGTTGAGCCGCTTGGAGCACCTCCTCGGCGGCGACGATCTGTTTGTCCGGTGGTTTCTGTCTGGCGTACCGGAGAAAGTCATGGAGGCGGTGCGAAAGTTTGTCGACTTCGTCGATGATATACCCTGCCATTTCCTGGCGAATGCTTTCCTCCTGCGGACCGGCGAGCACCACTTGCGCGCTGCTCCGGATCACCCCGAGGGGGTTGCGTAGATCGTGGGCCAGCGCGGCGAGGAGTTGCCCAACGGAGGCCAGTTTTTCCTGCCGGATCAGCTCATGCTGCTGGGATCGGATCGTCCGCAGATTTTCCTCCAAGACCTGTTTCATCGCCGCAAAACTCGTGGCGAGATCTTCAATCTCGTCGCCGGTGTGATATTCCACCGGGAGGGCCGGCACGAGTGACGGGCTCGAGGTGCCGCTGGGCGCTAGCGCCAGAAGATGGCGCAGCCCTTCGGCTTCGCGTTGGAGTGCTGCGAGCGGCTTGACGATGCGGTAGCCGACCAGAAATCCGAAGGCCGAGAGCCCGAGGACGAGTCCGAAGCCGACCAGCCCCACTGTCACCAGCAATGAGTAGATCGGGGCATAGGTTTCTTCTGGGGCCTGCCGGATGAAGGCGTACCACCGGTCGCCTCCCAGGCTGGAAGGCGTCAGATGATGACTGAAATGAACCGGCGCGGCTCCGACGATGGCATCGCGGCCGCCATGCGCGTCATCTTCCGCCACCAGCCACAGAGGGTGGTCCAAAGTCAGTTTGCTCAGCAGGACAGGGGGGATCAAGTGAGCGGTCGGCGGGAGTACGGGGCAGATCAACGGGGTGCCCTGCGTGTCGAGGAGCATGCCATGCCCGGTGTTGCCGATGTGAATCGGGAGAATCATGTTGGTAAGCAGGCTGCGACGAATCACGAGCCCGACCGCACCGATGGGCGTGCCCTTGGCTTCATCGAGGATCGGAACCGCCACGTGGAAGAGCGCGTCATTGGTTCGCGCGTCCGGCGCCAGGCCGCTGACGTAGTAGGTTCCGGGGCTCGCGCGGATGGCCTCACGCCACCAGTCCTGCCCCGCCTGTTGCGACGGGAGCAGCGGATCGGTCGATGCCACGACCTGTCCCTGCTGATCGGCCACGGTGATCCGCACATAGTGACCGGACTCGCGCGCCCATTCTTCCAGATACCGGACGGTGGTGGTCACTGCTTCGGAGTTGTTTCGGTCTCGCAGCGGCGCGTCTGGCGGTGAACGACGGAAGGCGCTGTCCGCGTGATGTCTTGCGCGCTCATTCGCGAGCATGACCGGTTGCCGGACATGGAGGGGGACAAGCGCCAATCGGATGGCCCGGTCGACTTCGTTGTCAACGGCGGCGGCCAATCGAATGGCGGTCGAGCGGGCGATCTCCTGAAACCCCTCACCGATGGCTTGCTTGAGGCTGTCGGTGCTGGAGCGGTAGGTGACCCAGAGGGCCGCAACGCCGGGCACGATGCCGACAATCAGCAGCGCAACGAACAACTTCCTCTGGAGCCCGCCCGTTCGCCGCGTGGGACGCATCAACCTGAAGGCTGCGACAGATTATGTTTCGCCATACGATACCGCAACGTATTGCGTGTGATTTTGAGTAGCCGGCTGGCTTCCGACACGTTTCCGCGGGTCTTTTGCAGGGCTTCCTGGAGCATCGCCTTTTCGACTTCGTCCACCGAGAGTCCCAGTGAAAGGAGTGAGGGAGAATCGGCCGACGCGACGTGCTGGTGCAGAGATGGAGCTTTGAGCGAGGCCGGAAGATGGTCCGGCGCGATTTCCTCCTGCTTGCACGTGATGGTCAGCCATTCTACGACGTTGTGGAGTTCACGCACATTGCCCGGCCAGTCATACTGGTGCAGCACGGACATGGCTTCCGGAGACACGCGCCGGATGCGGCTGCCGCGTTCTCTGCGGGCCCGGTCCAAAAATTGAAGCAGAATCGGTTCGATATCCTCGGGACGTTCCCGCAACGCAGGCATCCGGAGCTGATAAACGTTCAGCCGATAGTAGAGATCCAGTCGAAAGCGACCGGCCTTGATGAGATCGGGCAACTCCTGGTTTGTCGCGGCGATCACGCGGATATCGACGGTGAGACTTCGTACTCCCCCCAGCGGTTCCACCACATGCTGCTCAAGGACCCTGAGCAGCTTCGCTTGCGCCGCCAGGCTCAATTCTCCGATTTCGTCCAGGAACAGCGTGCCGCCATCAGCCAGCTGAAAACGTCCCGGCTTGGCTTTCTTGGCATCGGTGAACGCACCCTTCTCATATCCGAACAGTTCGGATTCCAACAGGTGTTCGGGAATGCCGGCGCAGTTCAACGCGACCATCGGTCCCTGGGCGCGCGGGCTGACGAGATGAATCGCCCGGGCAAGCAGGTCTTTGCCCGTTCCGCTCTCGCCCGTGATGAGTACGGTGGCGTCGGTTTGCGCCACCTCTTGGGCCAGGCGCTTCACGAGCTCCATTTGTTTGGAGACGCTGATAATCCGATCGAATCCGAACTGCTCATGTAACCCTGCCCGCAGACTGCGATTGTCCCTGGCCAACTGCCGGACTTGCAAAGCGCGGGCAATAACAATCTTCAACTCTTCATTGTCGACGGGCTTGGAAATATAGTCGTAGGCACCCTTCTGCATCGCTTCCACGGCCGACTTGACGGTTCCGTACCCTGTCACGATGAGTACCGGTACCTCTGGCAGTTGTTGACGCGCGGCCTCCAGCACGTCCATCCCCGACAGGGTTCCCACCTGCAGATCCGTAATGATCATGTCGAAGTTGCCATGGTCGTGGATGAGGCTGATCGCCTCGGCTCCGGAACGTGCCGTGAGCAACTCATAGCCAGCCGGCTTCAGCACCAGCTCGAAGAGCCGGAGCATCCGTGCCTCGTCTTCCACGATCAGGAGGGTTGGTGCCTGCATGGTGCCTCAACCGATGGAGAGCGCTTCTCGTGGGCTCGAGGACATGGGCAGGTAGCCTACCACTATCAGCAGAACAGGAACAGTGGGGTGGTTATCGGGGACCATGGTTCGGCGAAGGTGTATCGGGTGAGTGGTCGGCGGGCCCGGTTTCGTTGGCCAGCGCCCAGGCCAGGTTGCGCTGCAGCCCAAGGTATTTTGCCCGCCGAATGGGACTCTGTTTGAACGTGGTGGCGAAGGTTTGTTCGTTCATGTTCGTCATCATCAGCAGCGAAGGAGCACTCGTGAGCGAGGAGGAGTGAAAGCCCGGCTCACGGGTTGGTTCCGCCTGGAGGTTGTAGGGACAAATATCCAAACAATCATCGCAGCCGAAAATCCGATTGCCCAGTCCCCGCCGGAGGTCCTCCGCCAGCGGGGGCTCCGTTCCGCGGAGCTCGATGGTGAGGTACGAGATGCATCGGCCTGCATCCACCACATAGGGCTCAGTGATCGCGCCGGTGGGACAGGCTTGAATACAGAGGGTACAGCTCCCGCAAAGGTCGGTTCCCGCCTCATCGGGGTCTAACTCCGCAGTCGTCAGGATTTCACCCAAAAGCAGCCAGGAGCCGAATTGCGCTGAGACGAGATTGGAATGTTTGCCGATCCAGCCGAGGCCGGCCTGTTGCGCCCAGGCCTTTTCCATGACGGGTCCGGTATCGACATAGGCGCGCTGGCGACTGTCTGGAGCCAGCGTACTGATGCGGTCGGCCAGTTGGGTCAGCCGGTCGCCGAGGATTTGATGGTAGTCGGTGCCCCAGGCATAGCGGGCGATGCGCCCGTTTCCGGGACGTTCGTCGGCCCGTGTCTCCGTGTAATAGTTCATGCCAACGGAAATGAGAGCGCGACAACCGGGCAACACGCGGGTTGGATCGGCTCGACGTTCCGGGTCACGGGCCATCCAGGCCATGGTCGCGTGGAATCCGCGCTGGAGCCATTGGTGTAACCGGCCGAGGAGTTGACCAGCGGGGGGCGAATGATCCTGGTCCGGGGAGAAGGGTGCCGGCGGCAGAATGCTGATGCCGACGGCGTCGAAACCAAGTTCGCGGGCGGCTTGTTTGATCTCACGTGTGAGCGAGGCGGACATTAGGGTTTCGAGCAGTCGAATCGCACCATAAACTGGCCGGTGCATTGGCTGGAATCGCAGCGGGTGCACTGGCCGGTAATGCGAGTCTTCCAATCCGTACTTTTTTCTTCGAAGGAGCAGAAGGTGCGGCCTGCTTTGGACACCGTCGTCCAGGGCCTGTTGGTCCCGGGGAATTGTGCAATGACGCAGCCGGCCGGTATCGGCACCTGGCATTGGTGCGTCGGATCGCCCTTCGTCATCCCGAAACTGCAGGATTGTTCAGTCGTTGCGGAGGAATCAGCCGGCATTTGGGCCTGCCCCGGGTCTGCCATAAGGCAGAGGGCCAGACTCCCACCGAGCAGCGTGGAAAGAAATGGACGAGTGCACCGTTGCATGGGTATTCCGCTCCTGGAAAAGACTGAATGCTAACACAGCCGCGATGGCCAGCGCGAACGGTGCGGTGTGCCCCAGGTCCTCCGATTCCATGCGGATATGTCCAAAAACCACCATCACTGTATGGCCGCGCCTAAGTCCGGTTCCCCGTAACGTACCGACAACACTCAGGGGGCGCAGTGGCATATTAGTTGCGTTCCGTCGCCAGGGGAAACATGCGGACAGGAGAGAGTGGGATTATTTTGACGCGGGGCCTGCATCCCATCACGTGAATGGCGCCCGCGACGATGGCGTGATCTCATCTGAGCCTCGTCTATTGCCCGGTTGCACGATGGCGCAAGCAAAGATTCTCATCGTGGATGATGAAGTGGGGGTGGCTGAGGCCATCAAGCGACAGCTGCGTGCGCTTGGTTATCTGGTCGTGGGCGTGGTATCGACCGGGAATGATGCGGTCCAATCGGCCGGTGACCATCGGCCCGACTTGATCCTCATGGATATCAAATTAAAAGGCTCCATGGATGGCATTGAAGCGGCCAGGACGATTCGGTCCCGATATGCCATCCCTGTGATCTACCTGACTGCCTTCTCGGATGAAGAGACGTTGGAGCGTGCGAGAGCGACGCTGCCGTTAGCCTATTTGATCAAACCGTTCGTGAGCAGCGACCTGCGTGTGGCGGTGGAAGTGGCGCTTTTTCGTCACCGCGTATCCGGCATGGCGGAACAGCGGGGACGGTGGCTGAATACGGTCGTGCAGTCCATGGGGGATGCCGTGATTACGGTCGATGGACAGGCCAAGGTTACGATGATGAATCCGGCCGCAGAACGCCTGACCGGATGGTTGCACTCGGAGGTCATAGGCAAACCTGCCGAGGAGGTGGTGCTGTTGGTAGAGGCCCAGAGCAGGTACCCTGTCATGAATCCGGCGGTACAAGCTCTCCGGACGGGGAGACAGACGGAATTGCTCCCCCGTTCATTCCTATTGATCAGTCGCCAGGGTATCGCACAGGGAATTGGCGGAACGGTGACGGTGATTCAGGATGATGGGGGCAATCCGTCAGGCGTGGTGATGGTGCTGCGTACGGCTCCTATGCGAGAGGATGGGACACGCTAGGCGTCGGCCGCCCGGTTGCCCATTCGTGCTGAACACTGATGAATATGTTCCTGTGGCCTCTCTCGCACTCCGACCTGCCGCTCAGTATAATCCATGGACAGTTGCAGGCGTCGGGCATATGGTGGGATTACACTCGGGTCTTTGTGTTGATGGTGGGAGTGTATGAGATCGGATTCCGCCTCAGACCGGTGCTGCTATGAGCCGGGGGTATATGCGGTCGGGCAACAGGCCGGCGGCATGGTTGCGTAATAAATTATGATCTTCTCACGCCCCGCCATGTGTCTCGCGTTGCTGTCCGTCTGCCTGACGTGCCCTGCGGTATTTGCCGGGTCAATGGCGGCGGCAGGTTCGGCCGATCCGGGTCCATCCCTCAAGTCGCTGGTCGTGCAACCGGATCCTTCCGGCGGTGTTCGGGCCACGGCCACGCTGTTGTTTCCCGGCAGCCCGGCCGTTCTCCACTCGATCCTGTCTGAATATCGGAAGTGGCCGGAGCTGTTTGAAACCGGCATGCGAGTCAGCCGGATCGAGGAGCGAGGCGGGCACGTTCTCACAGATCTCTATATTTCTCACGCGCTCTTGCCAGTCGAGCAACGGCTGCTCTGTGAGTCGCAAGATTTACCCGGAGGGGGACTCGTCACGGACCTCAGGGGGGGAGACTTCAAGCGATACCATCGGGTGTGGAAGCTGCAGCCGGCAGGTGACGGCAGTCAGACCAGGGCGGACTTTGAATTGCTGGTCGAGATCCAGACGATAGCACCCGATTGGTTGGTGGCCGTGGCCATGGAGCGCGAACTCCAGGCCCATTTTCGTATCGTGCGGCAGAAGGCGCTGGATCGGACTACGACGGGAAAGTAAAGGTGGAGAGCTCGGCTTTTTCCACGCCCTTTTTGACGAAGGCACTGATCTCCAGTCCCCGCTCGACACGATGGATGTCAGCCAGCTTGGTTCTGGTGCTGGGATGGAGCGGCACGAAAAGCTTGCAGCAATCCTGATCCGGCTCAATCGACGTGGCATAACTGCCCAGCTGCTGGGCCTGCTCGGTGATTTCGATTTTGTCCATTCCGATGAGAGGCCGGAGGAGCGGTAGCTCAGCCGCCTCTTCCACCACCGAAAGATTCTCCGCGGTTTGTGAGGCGACCTGCCCCAGACTATCGCCGGTGACAAGAGCCCAGCAGCCCTCGCGTCGTGCCAGTTCCTCGGCAATGCGCACCATGATTCGCCGATAGAGCACCACTCGGAAGGGAGCAGGGGCCTCGGCAACGATCTCGCGTTGAATCTCGCCAAACGGCACGATGTAGAGTTGCGAGTGATATTGGTAGGCTGTCAGCAGTTGTACCAACTCCTGGACCTTTTCTTCGGAGGCCCGGGTGACGAGCGGACGGCCGGAGAAATGGACGAACACTGTTTTGCAACCGCGTTTTATCATTCGGTAGGCCGCGACAGGCGAGTCGATGCCGCCTGAGATCAGACAGGCCACTTTGCCGCTGGTGCCCACCGGCATGCCCCCCGGTCCCTGGATCTTCCTTGCCGCCACATGGGCCTCACGGGTGAGCAGCTCGACGTAGAGGGTGAGATCAGGCTGCTTTAGTCGTACGGTCTTTCCGGTCACTACACAGAGGTGCCTTCCGATTTCGCGTTCGACATCCATGGAGGTCATCGCGAGACGCTTGTCCGCCCGTTTCGCCGTCACCCGGAAGGTCTCGAACAGTTCGTTGGAGACGAGCCGTTCGGCCGCCCCTTTCAGTGACGTCAAGTCCGAGCTGGTCAGGTCTAAGGGCACCGATTCGGTCAGCAGAAAATTCGCCACGCCGCAGGTCCGGCGCAACCGTTCCGCCACGAGGTCGGGCGAGACCGGTTCGGGAATCGTGATTCGAATGCGTCCCTGCACGCAGCTGACCCTCCGGATGCGGAGATCTTTCAGCGCGAGCCGGATATTGCGGACCAGGCGTTGTTCGAAGAAATCGCGGTTGCGGCCTTTAAGGGCAAGTTCGTGGTAGTGGACGATTGCGCAATGCATAGTGTTACCAGGATGTCGGAAACGACCGTCAACGTCGTGCTCCGCGCGACAAGATCCTTAACGTACCCTCGAGGGTATGCCATCGGTGTCTCTCCCGTCGGCGGCCTGACTGGCCAGTCATTGTCAGTATTGTGAGGGGTTGGAGTCGATCGTCATTGGTTTTCAAGAAATCGTTCGGCGTCGATGGCCGCCATGCAGCCGGAACCGGCGGCTGTCACGGCTTGCCGGTATTTCTTATCTTGTACGTCGCCGGCGGCGAAAACGCCGGCGACGCTCGTTGCGGTCTCCTGGGAGGTGCGGATGTACCCCTGTTCATCCAGATCGAGTTGCCCGGCAACGAGGTCCGTATTGGGGCGGTGACCGATGGCGACGAAGACTCCGTCGCAGGACAGGTCGGTCGAAACCTGGGTGACGACGTTCTTGAGCCTCACACCGGTGACAACGTGGTCGCCCGTGATCTTTTCGACAATCGAATTCCAGGCGAAGGCAATCTTTTCGTTTTTCATGGCCCGGTCCTGCATGATTTTGGAAGCCCGCAGTTTGTCGCGTCGGTGGACGATGGTCACGGTGCGGGCGAACTTGGTCAGGAAGATGGCTTCTTCTGCCGCGCTGTCTCCGCCGCCGACGACCACCAGATCCTTGCCGCGGAAAAAATACCCGTCGCAGGTCGCGCAGGTCGAGACCCCATGTCCTGTGAGCCGTGCCTCATCCGGGAGGCCAAGGCGGACAGGCGTGGCTCCGGTAGCGATGATCAACGCGGCCGTCTCAATGACCTGTTCCCCATCGATGGTCACACGGAAGGGTCGGCTCTTGAGTTCGACCCCCGACACTTCGCCGGTCAGGAATTCTGTGCCGAATCGTTCCGCCTGAGACCGCATTTCCTTCATCAATTCTGGGCCCATGATGCCTTTGGAAAAGCCCGGAAAGTTCTCGACCTCCGTGGTGGTCGTCAATTGTCCTCCGGACTGCCAGCCTTCAATGAGCATCGGGGACAGATTGGCCCGCGCGGCATAGAGGGCGGCGGTGAGCCCAGCCGGACCGGAACCGATGATGACAAGATGCCGCATGACGGAATGCTAACACATGCAAGCGGCGAGGGAAAAGCGGTAGCCTAGGCCAGGGCGCGTAATTCGCGGTAGAGCCCCCGCACGTCACTCAACAATCCGGCGCGCGCGGCGGTGCCGTCGAGGACATAGTCCGCAGCGGACGTCTTTTGTCTGAGAGGCATTTGACTACGGATTCGCCGGAGTGCGTCCGCGGTCGTGAATCCGTTTCGTTTTCTGAGGCGGGCGATTTGGGTTTTTCGATCGGCCGTGACGACAATGACCTTGTCCACGCGCCGGTCGATTCCGGCCTCGAACAAGAGCGGAACGTCGTAAATGACGACGGCCTTGGGATCGGTGTGCGCGGCTTGTCGCGCGAGTCTGACTTGTTCCCGCGCCACGCGCGGGTGAATGATCCGCTCGAGGCGGCGCAACTTCGAGGGCTCGCGAAAGACAATAGCGGCCAATGCGTGGCGATTCAGCGTCCGATCCGGGTTCAGCACGCGCTTGCCGAAGGCGGCGACAATCTCACGCCAAGCCGGTCGGCCCGGCTCGACGACTGCATGGGCGAGGACATCTGCGTCGATGGTATAGGCTCCGCATCGCCGAAACATGCCGGTCACGGTGCTTTTGCCGGTGGCTACGCCCCCGGTGAGGCCTACGAGGATCATGGTTGCGGAAGATAACACGCAGAACCGGTTCCAGCAACGCGGCCGATTGACATCTCGCCTTGCCCGGCGGTATGACCATTCCTACCATGATGTGGATACTACAGGTCGTCCTTGTGTGCCTCATGCTTCTGCCTGCGGGCCTCCGGGCTGAGGAGGCGGTTCGGAACGAACCTCAGCAACTCATCGTCGCGATGGACGGGTCGGGTCAGTACCGTTCTATTCAAGAGGCCGTCGATGCCGCGAAAAAAGGCGATACTATTTTCATCAAGCCCGGCGCCTATCCCGAGGACGTAACCATCCACAGTAAGGAAAAAATCCGCCTGATCGGGGCAGGTATGGATCAGGTTACTCTTTTGGGACGTGAACGGGTGGGCGTGTTTCATGTCGGCAAATGGCCCTATGGAGCCACAGACATTGAGATTTCAGGATTCACGATCAATGAGCATGGCGGCCATGCCATGGGGATGTTCAACGGCCGGGGGATTCTGCTGCATCACGTGCGGGTGAAGGGGATGCTGTTCACCCAGCAGGTCGACGATGTCCGTATCGAAAACTGCATCATCGGCGGCAGTGAAACCACCGGGGTGCAATTTGCCAATTCTCAAGCGGTGCTGCGGGATAATCTCATCCATGATAACGATCACGGCGTCAGCGTGGCCGGCAAATCGAACGTACGGCTTGAACGGAATGTCATTACCCGAAGCCTGTTCGAGGCGGTAGTCGTCAATGATCAGTCGCGAGCGGTGCTGGTCGGTAATACCCTCGTGAAGAATGGCGGGGGAGCGGCCTTTCTCGGGACCTCCCAGAACGAGGCTTCCGGCAACATTGTCAGTCTCAACACCTACGGATTTGTGGTGGGTCCGTCCAGCCGGGTGGCCTTGTCCTACAATGCAATGCAAAATTCAGAATCCAACTATCTCCGTCCCGGCCCCCCTCGCCAGCCGGCTCCTGAACTCAAGCCCGACTCGGATTTGACGGTGGACCCACGGTTCGTTGACACCACACGAGACGATTTCCGGCTACGGGCTGATACGACGCTGGTCAAAATCGGAGAATTTTCCTATCTCGGTGCCCTTCCTCCACTGACAGAGTCACACTAAACTCCGCAAATCCGGCGGTATAGCACTACAATTTGTGAGATGAGGCGGCTTCCCCAGCCGTGGCATTTCGTGTGCTATGCTTGAGTGTGCGCAGTGCAGTGACGATGCTCCGGTGTGGCTCAAGAATTGCTGTACCACGACCGACAAGGAAATGGGAGGTACCAGATGGCCAGCTTTCGATTTGATCTTGAACGGCGCAACACCGACGGGATTCCCAACTTGGCGGAGTTGGAATCCGGCAAGATCCTGGGGGCGGTCCTGCCGATGTCAGAAGAGGCGCAACTCCAATTGCGAGATAGTATCGAGGTGATCGATTACCTCATGAACCAGGAAACGGTCGTCTGGAGTTAGAAGACTCGTTTCCCGGCCGAGATCCGTCGTTGTCCGTCCCTCGGTCCAATCCCTATCCGTGACCGCTCATCCCTTCCCTCTACTGGTTGTGTCACCGAGCCTTATGATGGAGCCGCCCATCGCGACTCCCTGCGCTCTCGTCCGGACGGGACCCGCTCGAATAGCCTTCACTCTCCACTGTTGAATCCTGGTTGAATCTTTTAGGAGGCAAGCGCATGCTGGCCCCTGTTTGCGCCAACCCTGCCACATAAGACGTAAACGGTGCGGGAGATCGACATTGCCGGAAGGACAATCCGCAGATTCGGAGTCGGCTGAGCAGCGTCGTCTTGATGAGGACGACCTGCGCCGGCGACATTGGAAACGCTGGGGACCCTATGTGAGTGAGCGTGCGTGGGGGACGGTGCGGGAAGATTACAGTCCTTACGGGACGGCCTGGGAAGCGGTGCCGCACGACCACGCCCGGTCGAAGGCGTATCGCTGGAATGAGGATGGCCTGGCCGGAATCTGCGATCGACACCAGTTCATTTGTCTCGCGCTGGCCCTCTGGAACGGACGCGATCCAATTCTTAAGGAACGGCTGTTCGGGCTGACAGGCCATGAGGGGAATCACGGGGAAGATCCCAAAGAATATTACTTCTACCTCGACTCGACGCCGACACATTCCTACATGAAGTTTCTGTACAAGTATCCTCAGGCGGCCTTCCCCTACACGCGATTAGTCGAAGAAAACCGGCGCCGAAACCGGAGCGAGCCGGAGTTCGAATTGATCGATACCGGCATTTTCGACGACAACCGGTATTTCGACGTGTTTGTGGAATATGCGAAGGCCGCGCCCGAGGACATGCTCCTGCGCATTCAAGTCATCAACCGGGGGCCGGAAACGGCTGAATTGACGCTGCTGCCGACGCTCTGGTTTCGAAATACCTGGTCTTGGGGTCTGGATGTCCGTCGCCCGCGGCTGCGCCCCGTCGATGCGGTGGCGGGTGTCAGCGCGATTGAGTTTGAACACGACTATTACGGTCGCCGTCGCCTCTTGTGCGAGGGGGAACCGGACCTGTTATTCACGGAGAACGAAACCAATACGCGTCGTCTCTATGGCGATGCCGATGGAGTCCGCTATGCGAAGGACGGTATCAATGACTATATCGTGCAGGGTGATAAGTCGGCCGTGAATCCCGGCCGCATCGGATCAAAAGCGGCGGCGCATTATGTCCGATCCACCCTGCCCGGGCAGACCGTGACCATTCGGTTGCGCTTCACCAACGGGCCGATCGAAGGGGGCCTGGATCCGGAGGCGTTCGATCAGGTGTTTGCGGAACGCATTGCGGAAGCCGACGAGTTTTACGCGGGGCTTGCGCCGGCTGATGTGTCGGACGATGCGCGCATGGTGCAGCGGCAGGCTTTCGCCGGCCTGCTCTGGAGCAAGCAGTTCTATCACTACGATGTGGATCGCTGGCTCAAGGGCGATCCGGCAGGTCCCGAGCCTCCGCAGGATCGACTCCGCGGTAGAAATAGCGAGTGGACGCATCTCTTCAACGCAGACGTTATTTCCATGCCGGATAAATGGGAGTACCCCTGGTATGCGGCCTGGGATCTGGCCTTTCACTGTCTCCCGATCGCGCTCGTCGATTCCCGTTTCGCCAAGGACCAGCTCGTCCTCATGTTGCGCGAATGGTACATGCATCCCAACGGGCAGATACCCGCCTATGAATGGGCGTTGGGAGATGTCAATCCGCCCGTGCATGCCTGGGCGGCCTGGCGCGTCTACAAGATCGAGAAGAAGCGAAAAGGGGTGGGAGACCGCCTCTTCCTTGCACGCGTCTTCCACAAGCTGCTGCTGAATTTTACATGGTGGGTGAATCGTAAGGACGCCAATGGAAATAATATCTTTCAAGGCGGCTTTCTGGGGCTGGACAATATCGGCGTCTTCGATCGAAGCAAACCCTTGCCGACCGGCGGTCATATCGAGCAGTCCGACGCGACGAGTTGGATGGGGATGTATTGTCTGAATATGTTGTCCATCGCGCTGGAGTTGGCCAGGGACGATCGCGCCTACGAAGATGTCGCCAGCAAATTCTTCGAGCATTTCGTTTACATCTGCCGGGCGATCAACAATCTCGGCAACGAGAAGATCGAGCTGTGGAACAAGGAAGACGGGTTTTACTACGATGTCCTGCATTTGCCCGACGGAAAGACATTTCCCATGAAGCTCCGATCGATGGTCGGGCTGATTCCGCTGTTTGCCGTCGAAACATTGGACTCGGAACTGATCGATCAGCTGCCGCGTTTCAAGCATCGCATGCAATGGTTCATCGAGAACCGACCCGACTTCAGCCTCCACATCGAAACCGAATCACACGATGGTGAGGTGAGCCGCTTCCTGTCGCTCGTGAATCGGACTCGATTGACCAAGGTGCTGCGGTGCATGCTGGACGAACAGGAATTCCTGTCGCCGTACGGCGTGAGAGCGTTGTCTCGCTACCACAAGGATCACCCGTACGTCTTCTCCTCGATGGGCCGAGACTATCGCGTCGAATATCAGCCGGCGGAGTCCAGCACCGGCCTCTTCGGGGGCAACTCCAATTGGCGTGGGCCGGTGTGGTTTCCAGTCAATTATCTGCTGATCGAATCCTTGCAAAAGTTTCACTATTTCTTGGGAGATAGCTTTACCGTAGAGTACCCGACGGGGTCCGGGAAGAAACTCAATCTGGCAGAAGTGGCGGCTGAACTCTCCCGCCGGCTGACGCGTACGTTCCTGCGCGGTCCGGATGGACGGCGCCCTGTCTATGGAGGAACTGAAAAGTTTCAGCAGGATCCGCATTGGCGTGATCTCATCCTGTTCTACGAGTATTTCCATGGGGACAACGGCGCGGGGATCGGGGCGGGCCACCAGACGGGCTGGACCGGGCTCGTGGCCAAATTGATTCAACAGTCGGGAGACTAGGCATTGACGGTCGATCGGCTGGCCTGCCAGGACCTCAGTCGAGCGCTCGGCCTGGAATGGCTGGAGACGAATGGGCGGGGCGGTTACGCGTCGGGGACCATTGCCGGGGCGAATACACGCCGCTATCACGCATTGCTGCTGGTCGCCAGGCGCCCACCGGTCGATCGCGTCGTGTTGGTCAACCATCTCGAGGAATGGGTCGAGGCGGCCGGTCACTCCTTCCCGCTCTCGACGAACCTGTACCGCGGGGCGGTGCATCCCGAAGGCTACAAGTACTGTGAAGGATTTTCTCCCGACCCCTGGCCCACCTGGCGATATCGGTCCCGGGACATTCTCCTCGAGCGGGAAGTGTTGTGTCCGCATGACCGCGACATGGTGGTCGTACGGTGGCGACTGCTCGATCGGGCGGTTTCGGGCGCGGTTCTACGAGTCAGACCGATGCTCTCGGGCCGCGAATACCATGCCACACATCACGAGAACCCTGCCGTCCACGGTCAGGCCTCAACCGATGCGGGCCAGGTGACCTGGCAGCCGTACGAGGGCATGCCTGCGGTACATGCGTTCCACAACGCACAGTACCGACATGGGCCGGAGTGGTACCGCGAGGTGGACTATCCGATTGAGCGAGGGCGCGGGCTGGATCAGGCCGAGGACTGGTGGTCACCTGGCGAATGGGTGTTTCTCCTGACTCCAGGAGGCGCGGCGGAGCTTGTGTTTACGACTGAGAGTCTGCAGTCCATCGATGTGCTGCGGATTATGGCTCAGGAGCGTCGGCGTCGCGAGGCGCTGCGGGCAGTGGTGCCGACCGACGATCCCTTGACGCGCAGGCTCTGGACTGCGAGCGCGGCGTACCTGGCACGGCGAGGAGCGCAGCAGACTGTAATCGCCGGATATCCCTGGTTCACCGACTGGGGCCGCGATACGTTTATCGCCTTACCGGGACTCTGCCTGGTGACAGGCCGTTACGATGTGGCCCGACAGGTCATCGAGGCCTTCGCCTCACAGGTCTCGCAGGGCATGGTGCCAAACCGATTTCCCGAGGCCGGCGAGCAGCCTGAGTACAATACGATCGATGCGTCGCTCTGGTTCGTCCACGCTGTGGGGCGCTACCTTCACTACAGCGGAGACCTTGCCGGGATACGCCGGATAGCCTGGCCGGCGGTCAAAGAGATCCTGGAACGGTATCGGCGCGGCACGAGGTTCGGAATTCGTATGGACCATGACGGATTGATCATGAGCGGATCGGACGGCGCGCAGCTCACGTGGATGGATGCCCGGATCGGAGACGAGGTGGTGACGCCCCGTCAGGGCAAGCCGGTAGAGATTCAGGCGCTTTGGGTGAGGGGACTGGCGGTCGCAGCGGACCTGGCCACACAGTTCGTCGAGCCGGATTATGCGGCGCAATGCGCGGTGGATCGTGGCCGTGCCATCGCCTCATTTCGTGCCCGGTTCTGGTACGAGACTGGGGGATATCTGTTCGATCTGGTGGACGGAAGAAGCGGCGACGATGCCTCGCTCCGTCCAAATCAAATCTTTGCATTGGCCCTGGATGGCGACTTGGTTCCCGAACCGCGCGCGCGACTGATACTTCAGCTCATCAAGGAGCGGTTGCTCACACCAGTCGGGTTGCGCACCCTGGCGCCGGAGGATATCCGGTTCCGTGCCTCCTATCGTGGAGGGATGGCCGAGCGGGATGCCGCCTATCATCAAGGCACCGTCTGGCCTTTCCTCCTCGGTCCGTTCGTGACGGCTTGGGTCAAGACGTATGGCGGCAGTTCCTCCGTCCGCGGCGAAGCGCGAACCTTTCTCGACGGATTGCTTCCCCATCTGGAGGAGAGTTGCCTCGGGCAGATCTCGGAGATCTTCGACGGGCACAAGCCGCACTACTCCCGGGGTTGTTTCGCGCAAGCCTGGTCAGTAGCCGAACCATTACGGGCCTTGATTGAAGATATTGGAGTGGATCGAGACAAGCGGTCCACCGGTCGCTGAGTTAGGCCTGTTGGTCCGTATCATGGTGGGCCACTTCTCCCGCCACGTATTTTCAGCGATCTACTCCCAATCTTTCGTCGTTGTGCCGGGCAAAAATGTTGACAGCGGGAGAAACGATCCGGTAAGGATAGGATAGGCCATTCGACACTTTGTGTATGAAAACGTCCGCACTCATAGTCTTGACTCTGCTTCTGGCTGGCTGCCAGTTGTTTCAGCCCTCTGACCGTTCGGCTGCCTCATCACCGGTTCCCGTCATGTCCATGTGGGAATTGTATCGGCATTGCCAATCGAGCGGCGATGTCGAAACTGTGCTATCTGCCGCGAGGCAACTCCAACAATCGGCCGATACCCATGTGGTTTCCGCTTCAGAAGTTCCCAAGAGCCTTGATCGATTCGTAACGAAGCAACCGGTGCGCACCACCGTCGATCCCAAGGCTCTGGCGGCATCCTGTACTCTGCAGGCCGCCAGGACGAGCTTGAGCGCAGGACGGGAAAAAGAAGCCGAGCAGCTCCTCCACGCGGTAGTGTCGAGTTATCCCGAAAGTGACTACACATTTTATGTCGCGAAGGCGAAGGTCTGGATCGAAGAGCTGCATCGACCCGGCACGATTGATAGGGTGATCCATCCCATTTCCATCAACTGACCGACCGTTGCCCTCCGGCTCTTGAATCTATCGCAGTACATTTCTGAACCCCCGCTCAGAATACCCCGCGACTGCTTCTCTATCGTTTAGTACAGGCCTTTGGGGCCAGCCTCTAATTAGCCTCTCCCGTCCACTGTGAATCGCCGGCTTTTGTGAAGGAGGCGATGTTTTCAGCGTGCCTCCGGCTCCTCGCCAGCCGACCCGTCGGAATCCAGTATTGACAGATCAGTGCTCTCCCCGTAGGCTCGCGCGTCACGGAGGCGGCCGGACGCCGTATACAATGCTGTCAGACAGGATAAGGGAGGTCTTTGATGGTGAGGGCAATGGCGGGTTTTGGATGGAAGATGGGATATGTCGGTGTTGTGACGGGGACCCTGTTACTGGTCGGTGGAGCGCCGGGTGCAGCCAAGGCGGCTGAGGATCTGCCGAAAGAATCACTGTTGCCCGTGGCATTGGCGGGAAAGGCCGTGCAAGCTGCGCTTGAGGTCTGCAAGAAGGATGGTTATCGGGTGAGCGCCTCGGTCGTGGATCGCGCAGGCATTTTGCGAGCCATGATGCGTGCGGATGGCGCCGGTCCGCACACGGTCGATAGCAGCCGAAAGAAGGCCTATACCGCTGCCAGCCTGCGACGCCCGACAACGGAGCTGGCTGAGATGATTGCCAAACAGCCGGCCCTGCAGGCTCTGCGGGATATGAATGACAGCATTCTCATGGTCGGTGGCGGCCTGCCGATTGAAATTGCCGGTGAAGTGGTGGGGGCAATCGGAGTCGGGGGCGCGCCTGGAGCCCATCTGGACGATGCCTGCGCCGAGGCCGGTCTCGACGCGATCGGAGCGGCTCCCAAGGTACCCGCCGCCAAATGACAGGGCTGCGAGGACCAGGCTGGAGTGTGGTCTGTCTGGTCCTCCTGCTCGCGGCTTGTAACAGTGATCGTCCCGAGCCTGCCGAAGTCAGGATTCCAGCTGCCGATGCCCGCATCCGACTCATTCGTACCGCCACCCATCCGTTTCTTGCCCGCTATCGATTGACATTGGAAATTGACGGTCCGCGGGGGTGCAGAGGCACGGCCGAGCTGTTTCCGGATACCGGCTACGTGGGACGCCGGAACCTTTATCAGCAGGCGTCTGGCGCGATCATAGTGTTAGGCCAGTACGACGCCCGTGTGATCGAACCGGACCGCTGTGGTATTCGGCTGGTGGAATTTCAATCACTGAGTGGCCCGACCACGTTCCTGGGTTCGTTTGACGTGGATGCGCAGAAGCGGTGGCGGTATGTCCCCTCGACGGAGAGGGCTGAGCGCTCGTTTGAAAAACGCTGATTCATCCACTGTAGAAAAGACTGGATCTCTATCGACTCCTGGTTTGGAGAGACAGGCAACGATCACGAGCCCCGATCGCTATGGTCACAGTCATGTTCGATGACGGAAGCGGCCCGCGGCGACGCCGCTGGGCCTCAGATTCTGGGTATTCAGTCTTGGAGCGGGAAATGATCCGGCGGTTCGTTTCTGATCTACCGATTCGATCGGTTTTTGAAGGTCAGTTCGGCCACTGCAGACTTGTCCAGTTCCCCCTTTTCAAGCTCGATCAACCGGCGATATTGTTTGTACGTAGCTTGGGCTAGAGGCAGATCCAGGTCAACTTGTCGAGCCAGCGCCAAGGCGATTCCGGAGTCTTTGGCCGCATGGGCAGCCGAGAAGAAACATTCGTGAGCCCGATGCTGCATGTCTTCCCCGTCGGTCTCGAGTACGCGAGAATTGGCACCTGTCTGAGAGAACACTTCCCGGAGCATGCGAAGGTCCAACCCGAGGGCCGATCCCAGTCCCAGGCCCTCCGCCAGTGCAGCCGTATTCGCGTTCATCACCATGTTGACGAGAGCCTTAACTTTGGCGGCTTCGCCGGCCGGTCCGATATAACGAAGGTGGGCGCTGAGGTCTTGGAGCATCGGTCGCGCCCGTTCGAACGCATCAGGGCGACCACCGCACATTAAATACAGAGTTCCTTCGCGCGCTTGCGTGATGCTGCTCGCCATGCAGGCTTCGAGACTCTGTCCTCCCTCCTGCTCTACCAGGGCTTCAATCTCCCGTTGGGTGTCAGGTGAGAGTGTGGCGCAATTGATGAACAGGCGATTGGTAGCCTGTCGCAACAAACTGTCAGGCCCTCCGGCGGAGAAGATCGAACGCATCGCGCCATCATCCGACACGACAGTCAGCACGGTGTTTGCCAGTCCTGCAAGGTGCGCTGGTGTAAGGGCCGATTGGCACTCCAGTTCCTTGGCCAGATTTTCAGCTCGTTGCGCGTCGACATCATATACGGCCGCAATGGGGTACTGGAGCTCGCGCAGTCTCCTGGCCATATTGGCCCCCATACGCCCCACTCCTACGATTCCGATACGATAGCCGGATTTTGTCATCCGCGACCTCCCGGTAAACATGCTACCCTGCGGCTGGACGCGCAGTGTAGCACAGTCCGTTTCAGGGCCGGAATCTGACGGGCAGTCCTTCCTGCAGCATGCCGTGCAGCATGGCGCTGGATCGTCTGTCCGGCATGACGCCGGAATAATGGGGTCATCCTTGCAGCAGAACATCGTGGGGTACCATCAGGACGAAGAAGGCCACTGGGTAGCTGATCTTCGCTGCGGTCATGGCCAGCATGTGCGGCATCAGCCGCCTATGACCAGCCGTCCTTGGGTATTGACCGAGGATGGGCGGCGAAGCTTTTTGGGCACGTCGTTAGATTGTAAACAATGCGACGAGGATCGGTAGTGGCGAGGCTCCGCCATGGCTTCATGGAAGCACCATGGGGGAGCCGGATGAGTTGGCGTGATGACTTCGAAGGGTGGAGGGTGGGATGGGTAGGGTGCTCTAGCCCCAGATCCATCCAAACCAGGACGTCAACCATTCCGTCATGCTCGAATACCAGGATTCGTCCTGCGGGATAGTTTGCGGCACAGATGGTGTACCGGTTGTGGGTGATGCACCGGTTACCGGTATTGATGCGACCTGTGATGAGGTTTTTAGTGGTACGGGTGCCGCCACGGATGGCCCCGAGGCCCGAGGTGCCGATGTCGACGGACCCATATCGGAAAGTGAGGGAGACTCAGGCTGAGGCGGCGCCGCCGCGGTGGGGGAGAACGGCACGAAGCCATCCGTCTGAGAGGGTTGAGGTGTGATGACTGCCACCATGTGAGGTTCCTGCTGGATGCGGTCCACAGTGGCCGCGTGAGCCTCGAAGGAAGTCGGCATGCTTGCCAATTCCCGCTCGTACTGCGTTGTGAGGGCTTCCAATTTTTTCTCGTAGCGTTTCGTCTCGGATATTTCTTTCAGCATGACTTGATGCCGGGCCCGGAGGACGGCAATGTTGTGCTGTAAGGTCGCCAGCTTGGCTTGATTGGTTTTTTTGATCTCTTCGTACGAGGCTTTGATTTTCTGCAACTCGCTTTTCAAGGCGGACAGTGTCTGTTCCGCCCGCTGGTTGGCGACTTGAGCCACATCCCGTTGCCCCTCAAGGCCCTGGACCTCCGCCCTGAACTGGTCGAGTTCCTTGGCTCGCGTCTCGGCTTCTTGCCTGGCACCCTCGTATGTCTGTTGTGAAACGCATCCTCCCAGTGTCAGGATGGCACTCCCGAGCATCCAGCAGAAAGCGACCTGCGGGACATTCGGGAAAGGAACAGTTGTGGACTTTCGACGCGCAGCAATCAAATGCATGGGACATCCCTCACAAGTTCGTGCAGTGCCAAGAAACTCAATAGGTGGTTCACCCGAGCGAAGCGACGTTCTTCCTGGTTAATTTTTCAGAAAAGTCAAAAAACGGCAAAAGATTTCAGGAAAACTGCAGAGAGCGGGAAGAGGACGCGAAGCGTCGACGGGGTGAGTCCGTCGTTATTGAATCGTCACGCAGTCTTCGGGACAAGGTGACTGCATATCAAGCCCGGCTTCGTGCCAGGGATGCAGCAGGGGGCCGCTGTACCGATAGCCCCCTCGAACGGGATCGCTGGACAGAAGCAAGGGGGTATCGAGGTCGAGCAGGTCGAATCCTCCTCGTCCCAGTACCAGACTGAAGGAGCAGCCCATTGCGATACGGGTTTCCACCATGCCCCCCACCATCAGACGCAGTCCGATGGTGCGAGCGAATGCAGCGATTCTGAGAGCTTCCACTACACCGGTTTTCATGATTTTGATGTTGATGTAATCGGCGGCTTGTAAATGGGCGACCCGGTGAGCATCGTCCAGCGACCGGACCGACTCGTCGGCCGCCACCGGTATGCCTGTCAGGTGACGTATCGCCTGAAGGCCTTCCAGGTCATCGCGGAGGACCGGTTGTTCGAGCAGAACCAATTGCCCGCCAAACTTTTTCACGCCGTGGACAAAGTGGAGGCATGCTTCGCGAGAAAAGCCCTGGTTGCCGTCCCCGATGAAGCCTATACCAGGCAATGTCTTATGCACGCGTTCCAGCCGCCGAATATCTGTCTCTACATCATTGCCCACTTTCATCTTAAAGAGGCGAAACCCCTGCGCATACCACCCCCGAGAGAGTTCGACAGTTTTGTCCACACTGCAAATGGGAATGGTGATGTCGGTCTCTCGATCTCGAACATCGGCCGACCCCCAGAGTTTCCACAGTGGGATCTGCAACGTCCGAGCATGGGCATCCAATATCGCGGTTTCTAAGCCGCAACGAGCGGCCGGGTAAAGGGCGGCCTGGCTCTGAAGTGTCTCGGCAAGAGATTGATAGTCATCGGTGCGTTGTCCGATCAACGAGGTAGCGAGGGCAATGGCCGTATCGAAGCAGGAAGCTCTATCTTCACCGCCGACCTCGGGAAGGGGCGCGGCTTCGCCATAGCCGCAGGTCCCATCGCGCAACGTCACCCGTATGAACAGGTTCTGAGCCAGGACTCGCGCCCCGGTCGCGACGACGAACGGATCGGTGATCGGAATGTCGATCGGCCAGATCTCAATTCGTTGGATGGGGTTAGAACTCACAGAACGTGCGTGGTCGCATGTGACGGATCAGCCGTACCGATCATTTTTCCATGGGAAGGCGCTGTTGGAGTAACCGCGTACCTCCCAGAATCCTTTCTCGTCGCGCTCCGAGAACGTAATCTCCTTAATCCACTTGGCGCCTTTCCACGCATAACGCTTGGGAATGATCATGCGGACCGGCCCACCGTGTTCCTTGGTAAGCGGGCGGCCATTCCATTTATAAGTGAGGAGTACATCTGCATCATCACAGGCGTCGAGCGGTAAATTGGTGGTGTAGTCGTCATAGGATTTGAACAACACGAACTTGGCGAGTGGAAGTGGTTGGACAATGGCAAGCAGGTGTTTGAAACTCACCCCTTCCCATTCATTGTCATAACGGCTCCATGATGTCACACAATGAAAATCAGAGACGTCCTTGAACTGGGGTTGGTCAAGGAATTGTTGCCATGTCCAAGTCACGGGATTCGTGACCGCCCCGCCGATGGTCACCGTCCATTCCGAGAGAGGGATCTCGGGTTTCTGACCGAGGTCCAGTACCGGCCAGGTTTCCACGAGGTGTTGCCCGGGAGGAAGCCGGTCGTCTCCCTCGTAGAAGACTTCACGCTCTTCCCCACCACGTCTGGCCTTCGCCCAGTTTTCCTTGGTTTTTGTTAAACGATCATTTTGGTCCATGCCCCGCCTCCTTAGACAGAGTAGGACAAGATGCCAGGCTCTTACAAGGGCCATGCGTTCGACGTATGGATCTTTGGCCTGCGGAATCCGGGCCAACAATACGAGGTGCTGCATTGCGCTCTGAGTGCCTCTGGGCATGGATCCGCTGCGGGTCAGGTCGAGGTGTGCTGGGTCGGCAAGTGGACGAGAACTAGGCACTACGGTCTCGGGACAGTAGGCGTGCGGTACTGGCGACAGAACGGGAGTCAGACGTGGAGTCTGGTTTCTCGCTCGCACCAGCGTTGGGGACGCATCAACGTTCCCAGTGCCGCGATGGCGCAAATGGTGGCCAGAAGCAGAAAGCTTGCTATGAGAAAGAATCCACCTTTCATATCGTGCATCGAGAGAGGCACCATTATCTCACCCTCCCATGGTCTAATTGTACCACTTCAATCAGTGTGCCACCCGCAGCCGCAACGCCATGATTCTTCGGGCGATTTCTTGCGCAGGCGGGATGAGCATTGGGGACAGGGCCGCATCCAGACATGGGAACCAGTGTCGCACCTGGCGTGTAAGGTCTGAACGTGGTGTGGAACTGTTTGTGTGGTCATGGTGTTGCCATCCAAGAGTTCAATCAATGCGTCCATTAGACTTTAACTCCACTTGTGCTCCGGCATCAATAGATCTTTCGGATGCCGCAGCCGGGTTCTTGAGCTGCTTTGCGGTGCTAGGACTCCAGGGTTCCAGATGAGTGAGTGAGGATCCTGTGTGATACAAAGAGGGATCGCATTCTACAATCACTCTCCGGGGGGTCGACCAAGTCATGCGGTTCTCCGGGATGTACATGATTGACACAGCATTGAGGAGATCACATGATACCGATCCAGACGCTATGACTACCCCGATAGAATCTCAGAAAAGAAGCGGCTACGGCAGGTTTCTATTGGGATTGGCAGTCGCTCTCGGAATTGCCTCGTACTTCTTTTTCGACATCGGCCGCTATTTATCGCTAGAGGGACTCAAGTCCAATCGGGATCACTTGCTCGCATTCACGGAGGCGAACTACCCCGCAGCGGTCGCCATTTTCGTCCTAGCCTATTGCGTGGTCGTGGGTTTGTCGTTGCCGGGTGGGGCGATCATGACGCTGGCGGGAGGATTCCTGTTCGGCAGCCTGTTGGGGACACTATATGTAAATGTCGGTGCGACTGTTGGGGCGACCTTAGCCTTTCTAGTCGCCAGATATCTTTTGAGGGACTGGGTCGAACGGAAATTTAGCAGCCGACTGGGTCCTATCCAGGAGGGCTTTTCGAAAAATGCCTTCAGCTATCTCATGACCTTGCGCCTGATCCCGCTCTTCCCGTTCTTTTTGGTCAATATGGTGTCGGGGCTGACCCGTGTCAGCGTCGGGACGTATATGGCAGCGACTGCCTTGGGTATTATTCCAGGGAGTTTTGTTTTCGCCTACGCGGGGCGTCAGCTCGGTACAATCAATTCTCTCAGGGAAATTGCCTCGCCCAGTGTGTTGATGGCATTTACGCTTTTGGGTCTTCTGGCGCTGGTGCCCATTCTCTATAAAAAATTCGCCGGCAAGTCTGCATGAACAGCCTGACGGTCCCAGACGAAGACCCGCGAGAATCGATGGAAAGGCGGCGTCATGTCTAGTCATCGCACCGATCATGCACATTCGAGGACGGTCGATCTCGCCGGCCTTGTTCTACCGAATGACGAACATAATCGACAGTTAATTGAGAATGTGCATCCCTCCGACTGGGTAAACCCCACCCCCGGCGGCCGCTACAACATCGTGGTCATCGGGGCTGGTACCGCAGGGTTGGTGACGGCGGTGATTGCAGCCGGTATCGGCGCGAAGGTAGCTCTCATCGAGCGCCAGCTGATGGGAGGAGACTGTCTCAACGTGGGCTGCGTCCCATCAAAGGGGCTAATTCGTGCGGCCAACGTCTGGGCGGGTTTACGCGATGCATCGACCTTCGGCCTGCACATTCCTTCTGGGGTGAAATATGATTTCGGCGTCGCGATGGCCAGGATGAGGAAACTGCGAGCCAGGATCAGTCGGACCGATTCGGCCCAACGTTACAAGTCCCTGGGGGTCGATGTGTTCATCGGCCAGGCGAGGTTCGACGGGCCGGAGGCCGTTGTGGTGGAGGGACCGGCCGGGAATCGGAGGCTGGCGTTCGTGAAGGCCGCAATCTGCACCGGAGCGAGGGCCACTGCTCCGGCCATCCCGGGCCTGGACGAAGCCGGCTATCTCACAAACGAAACCGTGTTCTCTCTGACCGAATTGCCGGCTCGCGTGGGGGTCATCGGAGCGGGACCTATCGGATCTGAACTGGCTCAGGCATTCGCCCGTTTCGGGAGCCAGGTGTTTCTTGTGGAGTCACTGCACGGAATCATGCCCAATGAAGATCGGGATGCCGCGGGAATCGTCCACCAGGCCATGAATCGGGATGGTGTCACGGTGCTCTGTTGCGGCAAGGACCTGGTGGTTGAAACAAGCGACGGTCGCAAGCGGCTGGTCGTGAATTCACATGGCCAGCAGCATGACGTGACGATTGATGAGATTTTGGTGGGAGTGGGTCGTACGCCGAATGTCCATGGGTTGGGTCTGGAGACGGCCGGCGTTGAATACGATAAGGCCGGGGTGAAAGTAAACGACCAGCTTCAGACGACGAATCCGCGAATCTACGCCGCGGGTGACGTATGCTCCCGATACAAATTCACGCACGCTGCCGATGCGATGGCGCAGATCGTGATTCAAAATGCGCTATTTCCCCATCCATTCGGATTGGGGCGTGCCAGCATGGAATCACTGATCATGCCCTGGTGTACCTTTACCGATCCGGAAATTGCTCATGTCGGCCTCTATGAGGAGGAGGCGAAGAAAAAGGGCATTGATGTCGAAACGTATACCTTTAAAATGGATGAAGTGGACCGGGCCGTGCTTGACGGCGAAGAGGCGGGGTTCGCTCGCCTCCATATTCAAAAAGGGACCGAGAAGATTCTCGGGGCGACTATTGTGGCGGCGCATGCCGGTGACATGATCAACGAATTCTCTGTGTTGATGAAAGCCGGCCTCGGCGTCAAAACCATCGCCGCCACCATCCATCCCTATCCTACCCAAGCGGAAGTCAACAAGAAGGTCGTCAATCTGTGGCGCAAGGCCCACTTTACCCCACGGACTAAGACCGTCCTGACAAAGCTGTTTGCCTGGTGGCGACGGTGAGGAGCGGAATGATGCGCGCAGGGCCTGTCCTATTCACAGTGGTATTGGGAATGGCGGCAGTCGGGGTCGCGCAGGAACCCGACATGCTCAATGTCGGTATGTTTTCGGCCGCGACCGAGGGCACTACACTGCCTGACGGGTGGAAACCGTTGACCTTCAAAAAGGTCGACCGACACACGCAGTATGAAGTGGTCAGGGATGGATCGATCACCGTCGTGAAAGCGGTCAGCGAGGCCTCCGCTTCGGGACTAACCAAAGCAGTGAAGATCGACCCGCGCGAATATCCGATCGTGCGATGGCGATGGAAAGTTGAGAATGTGCTGCGAAAGGGAGACGTGAACCGTAAGGAGGGCGACGACTATCCCGCGCGCCTCTACATCACGTTTGCCTACGATCCTGACAAGGTGAGTTTCGGGAGGAAATTGAAGTACAAGGCCGGACGCGCCCTCTTCGGGGAGATTCCGATCGGCGCGTTGAACTACATTTGGGACGTCACGAGTCCGATCGGAACGATTGTGGACAACGCCTTCACAGATTTTGCCAAGATGATCGTGGTGCAGAGCGGCGTACAACGGATCGGTGCCTGGGTGGAGGAAGAGCGAAATGTGTATCAGGATTATAAGCTGGCCTTTGGAGAGGAACCGTCCGAGATCAATGGGGTTGCCATTATGAGCGATACGGACAATACTAAGGAGCGCGCCGTGGCCTACTATGGCGACATTGTCTTTGTCAGGAAGCGAGGCGAGTGAAGGCCGGAGTGGAGAGGCAAGGAGGTGGAAGGACCGGCCTGTACAGGGACGGCCCTTCCGGGTCAGGAGCGATTTCGATCAGCGAAACCGCTCCCTATTGGATAGAGTTTGCAAAGCCACCGTAGGTTATTTCGGCCCGGATGGTGTCGCCTACTTTCTTGTTGCCCCTGAGGTGTTTGGTGCCCTGTCCGACACGTACCTTCATTTGGTTGCCGTCATAGTCTTCGACCACGTAGGTCTCGCCCTGGATAGTTTTGACAGTCCCTCCGACCGTTTTCCAAGCCATGCCGGGTTTGGAATCCTGCTGACCTGGCTTGGGAGCCGGAGACTGTTCAGGGACGGCACCTAACAGGGACGAGGCTGCTGCCGCTGATGTGGTGGTGGCGTGTTTCGGCTGCTTGCTCGCCTTTTCTTTTGCAAATACAGGTGCGCCCGTCAAGGCGACGGCCGCGAGGGTAAGCACTACCATTGTGAGCATTGAGGGGTGGCCTTGCGCGTCCATAACGATCCTCCTTGCAAAGAATACGACAAACTGTCCGTCAACCATGCAGCAAGGCATATGCCGGACAATCTGGAGGCAAATGACCCGGATCGCTCGGGTTTGTGCTGATTGCGCTGCATTGGGTCGAACGCGAGCCGGTGCAAGGGGAAAATCGGCACATTCTGTTCAAATATGCACCCGCAGAAGATCGTCCTGTGTGCTTAGAGCCGACTGCCATGGTGGTCTCCCGTCGAGTGACCGTTCATTAACTGTAGCGGGGATTCCATGTTCCCATTTGGAGGCCGTCTCAGAATCGGACTTACATTCAAGCCTGTCCAATTTCCCTCTTGAGTCGAAAGGGTGTGGTGGTGCGGACGATGGTTCTGGATTTGGTCGTGCTGAGACGCATGGCGTTCTGATTAGTGGGAGTCCACTCTGATGCGACCCCTCATGCTTATCCTCACGGTCGTCATATTGGCAGGCTGTTCGACGGTTCCGGTGTCTTTTACCCCGGAACGGCCCCTGTCTCCTGCTGAAATTTCTCACGCACTCTGGCAGGACGCAGTAGGTACGCATGTTCAGGAAGGACGGGTGGACTATCCGGCCATCCAGAAAGAGGGGGTGCTCACGCAGTATCTGGCCTTATTGGATCGTGCGGATCCAAACCAGTTGTCCACAAATGAGCGGCTGGCCTTTTGGATCAACGCCTATAATGCGTTTGCGGTGCAGGGTATCCTGGACCAGTATTCGCCGGGAACGCTGTTCGGCCGGTATCAGTTTTTCATTTCCCGTGAATACCGAGTCGGCGGACAGACCGTGAACCTTTACGATCTGGAACGAGAGATCCTGATCTCCCAGTTTCACGAGCCCCGCATGCACTTCGCGATTGTTTGTGCCTCCGCATCTTGCCCGAAGCTTCAGCCCTGGGCGTATGAGGGCCAGCGACTGGATCGACAGCTGCATCGCGTCACGAGTGAGTTCGTCAACGACCCTTCGCGCAATCGATTCGATCGGTCGAAAAAGATCGCCTTCCTATCGATGATCTTCAAATGGTTCGCGAAGGATTTCGAAGCCCGCTCCGGATCTGTTCTGAATTTCGTACGAGAATATGTACAGGATACGTCATTGAAAGAGGACCTGCTGGAAGCCGACTACACCGTAGAATTTCTCGCCTACGATTGGCGGCTGAACGGCTCGCCACCCATACCAGAGGGAGGATGACGTGGTCGTATTGCCCGGTGAGCGGGTGCCGATCGCCCGACTGTTGGTTTTTCTCGAACATGGTGAGCGACTGGCGAGTAGCTGCGCTCAGGGCCAGGCGGCATTGGCTCATGAGACGAAAACGCAACGGTTCTTAGCCGTTCAGGCGCGCCAAGAATCAATGCATGCCCTGATCTTTCGCGGAGCGATCGGATGGCTCGCTCCGCGCCATCTCGGTGATTCTCCTTTTCTGCCGGCGCTCGAAGAGTATCGCCGACTCCTTATGGAAGCCGTTGAACGGGGCGACTGGCTGGAAAGCATTCTGGCCGAACAGGTGATTCTCGAGGGGCTGGGTGAAGCGATCTTATCTCGAATGGAGGCCGGGCTTGAGAGGCGACAGGCCCCATTCCGCAGATTGCGCCGGATGCTCCTGCATCAGGAGGAGGCCCATCATGCGTTCGGCCGGCGGATCTTGGAACGAGCCATGGCTGATGGGGCCATGGACCTGAAGCACCTCCGCGGCCGCACGCAAGATTATCTGGCGCTGACTGAGACGATGGTGTTAACCCTCTGCGAACTCTTCAGCACCCTGGATGAGGATGCGTCCGTCTGGGCGGCGGACGTACGGACCTTTCTTCCAGATTGGTTGACGAGATGATCTCTGTCGTAATTCCCGTCTACAACGAAGCACGCGCGCTGCCTGTCACGTTGCCGCGCTTATTCGAACAAGGCGGCGACTATGAAGTCATTATCGTGGATGGAGGGAGCAACGACCGGACCTGTGAAATTGTGAGGTCTCTCCTGGTCGACTCCCTCCATGCAGCTCACGGCAAGGCCCTCTTGATGAGCGCACGGAAAGGACGGGCCTCGCAGATGAATGCAGGCGCCACGGTGGCACGCGGAGAGTGGTTGCTGTTCCTCCATGCCGATACCGTCTTGCCGGCTCATGCGCTCACCCGGCTGAATACCTTGGAGTCGAACATCGGCGTACAGGCCGGCGGTTTCCATCATCAGTTTGGGGGCGCAGACTGGCGACTTCGGCTGATCTCGTGGCTCGACAATATTCGCTGCGTACGAAGCCGTATCATATACGGTGACCAGGCGTTGTTCGTGCGGCGGTCTTTATTTGAGCAACTCGGCGGCTTCCCCAATCAATTGATTCTGGAGGATGTGGCGTTCTGTGAGACGTTGTTACGGGTCACGACGCCTGTGCTCCTGGAGCCGGCGGTGGTGACGGATGCCCGCAAGTTTCTCCAAATGGGTGTCTGGCGAAGTTTTATCCGCGTGTTGCTCATTATCCTGCACGTGGAATACAGGCTGCCCTATCTCCCGCGTGTGTTTTTTCAGGATATTCGATGACCTTCCCTCGAATCCGGTTCCTGTCGTGCAGCAGGTCCTACCAGGAAGACCCGGAAAACACCCAATTCGTTGTCAACGCTCTCGACACCCTGTACGTTGGTTTGAACGAGAGTGGAGCGTCGGATAACCAAAGGAGGAAATATGCAGAAGGTGATTTGGAGTGCGGCCTTGTTGTCGCTCGGGATCGCGTCGTTAGCCATGGCCCAGGCGGAGACGCCGGTGATGGATCAGCGTCAGGCCAATCAGGAGAAACGGATTGATCAGGGCATCGCGAGCGGCCAGCTGACAGAGCGAGAGGCCAACCGGTTGAACAATCAGCAGACACATATCAACAACATGGAGGACAAGGCCAAATCCGATGGCGTCGTGACAAAGAAGGAGCGGACGAAAATCGCGAAAGCACAGGATCGCGCATCACGCCGTATTGCTCGTCAGAAACATGATGCCCAGAAAAGGTAATCAGCCCTCCTCGGCCCATGGCCTGTAGCGGGTAACGAATTTGTTGTCCCCTTCGAGAGGGACAAGCAGATACGCTCTTCATCTTGAGTTCAACGTGCCGCCCACAATGTCAGTTGTGGACGGCATGGTTGTTTATGCACGCGGCGATTCCGGTCAGATGGCCCGCGTGTGGACCTGTGAGTGCCCGGTGTAATTTTATCTCTGAATGGAGTCACTGAATCGGCTCGCTCGATCCTGCTAAAATGCTCCCATGGATCTCATCACGACGCATGTCAATGCGGATTTCGACGGCTTGGCCTCCATGGTTGGCGCGCAAAAGCTGTATCCCGGCGCCATACTGGTTTTTTCCGGGGGGGCGCAGGAGACCGTGCGGAATTTTCTGGCTACCCATCAGGTAGACATCAGCCGGCTCAAGGATGTGGCGCTCGAACAGGTGCGCCGGCTCATTCTGGTGGATGTTGAGGAGCCGGATCGGCTTGGTCCAATGACCATGCTCAGTTCACGTTCAGATGTAGAAGTGCATATCTTCGATCATCATGGAAATCATGGGGGCGACGCAGAACAGCGGCCATCTCCATGGCCCCTGGTCACGCGTCGACAGGTGGAGGCGGTTGGAGCCACGACCACGCTTGTCGTGGAGCGTCTGAAAGAGCGGCACCTGCCGGTCACCCCCTTTGAAGCGACCATTCTGGCGCTTGGTCTCTATGAAGAGACCGGATCACTAGCCTTTCCCTCCACCACTCCGCGGGATGTGGATGCTGCGGCCTTCGTCCTGCGCGCGGGAGCCGATCTGAACGTGGTCGCAGACACGTTACGACACCCGCTGGATCCCGACTTGATTGCGTTGCTGAACGATCTGCTGCAATCCGGGGAGATCTATTATCTCGAAGGACGGAAAATACTGGTGGCGGGCAGCACCTATGCGCGCTATCGAGGGGATCTGGCGGAAGCGGTTCACCGCCTGGCGGAGTTGCAGGGCCTGGACGCAGTCATCGTCGCAATCGCCCTGGACGACAAGGTTGAAATCATCGGGCGTAGTCGCCGGCCTGAGATCGATATCGCATGGATCGCGCGTGAATTCGGCGGGGGTGGACATGCCGTCGCGGCAGCCGCCAGTGTGAAAGGGCGGACGCTGGTCGAAGTGCGGGAGCAACTGACCCGTCTGCTGACGCAGCGCTACCGGCCCGCGCTGTTCGCCCGGGATGTCATGACGCGACCGGTCAAATCGATTGCCGGGGATGCGACGGTCTCCGAAGCCGAACGGACGATGACCACGTGCGGGGTCAACGTCCTGCCGGTCCTCGACCGGAAAAAGCGGTATGCCGGGATCATTTCACGTGAGATCGTGCAGAAAGCGCTGTTTCATCGCCTGGGGAATCAACCGGTCGAAGAGTTCGCCAGAAGTGATCAGTACAGCGCGCAACCGGATACGCCGTATCACGACATCGAATCACGGATGATCGAGTTGAATCAGCGTTTCGTGCCGGTGTTGCTCGGCGACCGGGCCGTGGGAGTCATTACGCGAACCGATCTGCTCCGAACTCTTCATGACGACGTGCTCGTGGCTGCCCGCGCCAAGCCGAAATCGCTCATGGGATTGGACTCCATGGACGGGGTTCGACGGCGGGAAGTTGGCGGGCTGTTGCGCGATAGACTCCCTCAGGCGGTGCTGGACCTGCTTCGCAGGGGAGGCGAATTGGCGGAGCGACTGGGCTTTTCGGCTTATGTCGTGGGAGGGTTTGTGCGCGATCTGCTGCTGGGCATCGATAACCTGGATGTGGACTTCGTGATTGAAGGCGATGGCATTGCCTTTGCGCGCACCCTGGCTAAAGACAAGGGCGCACGCCTTACGGTTCACGACCGTTTTGGCACGGCGGTGGTGGTGTTTTCAGATGGATATAAGTTGGACGTGGCGACGGCCCGCACTGAATATTACGAATATCCGACCGCCTTGCCCACGGTCGAACAGAGTTCTATCAAAAAGGACCTCTACCGCCGCGACTTTACGATCAATACCCTGGCGGTCAGACTCAATCCGCAACCATTCGGCCAGTTGATTGACTTCTATGGAGGTCAGCGGGATCTCAAGGAACGCAACATCCGGGTGCTTCACAGTTTGAGTTTTGTGGAGGATCCGACGCGGGTGTTTCGCGCCATTCGTTTTGAACTGCGGTTCGGGTTCCGTCTGAGCAAGGAGACGCTGACGCTGATTAAAGGTGCGGTCAAGATGGAATTATTTCATCGATTGTCCGGCCAGCGACTGTTGGATGAACTGCGACTGCTGTTTTCAGAGCGGACGCCACGGCATGCAGTCCGCAGGCTGTCGGATCTCGATCTCTTGCGGTTCATCCATCCGAATCTGGTGTGGTCGAGTCGACTGGACCGGCGGTTGATCGAGCTGGAGGAGGCCTTGGATTGGTACAGGCTTTCCTGCCTCGACCGGGCCATGAGTGGATGGCTGGTGTATCTCATGGCACTAGCCGACCTCTTGCCGGACCAATCCGTCCGTGATCTCCTCGCACGATTCCCCTTCACGCAGCCAGAGCGAGACTCCATCACCGCGGCACGATTCCACACGCAGCAGATCTGCCGGCAACTCGGCCGGCGCTCGCCATTAAGTCCGTCGGAGACCGTACGGTTGCTGACCGGCCTGTCTAACGAGACTCTCATCTTTCTCCTGGCAAAAAACAAACCGGCATCGGCGAAGCGGCACATCGCTGCCTACCTCACGACCTATCAGTCCCTCAAACCTGTGTTAACAGGAAAAGACCTCAAGGCACTCGGCCTATTGCCTGGTCCGCTCTTCAGCAGGATCCTGGCGCGTTTGACGGAGGCACGGCTGGATGGTGAGGTGAACAGTGAGGCGGAGGAACGGGAACTGGTCAAACAGATCGTCGGTAAAGATCCGGGGAAATCTCAGCAGTAATTCTTTGTGACGAGGATAATGAGAGAGCCGACAGGTGCACCGGTCTCTCCTTCGAGTGAGCGTACGAGAGCGCCATCGCGTGGTGAGCAGTCGGCGCTTACCTGAGGCGCGTGTTATGCCAATGGCTCAACCGGCTCGAGTGCGTCGTCGATTTCGACGGGGCGAGCTGTTTTTTCCATTGCGGCGAGAATGCCGTCATAGACGATGCGAGCCGCGTCCGACCATTTCTTGTTGAACGGGCGACCAGTAAAGGCGGCTTCAGCCGCCTTTTTCTCATCGTGAGTAATCTCTCGAGGTGCCAGCGTAGTGTCCATACGAATAATAATAGATCGCTTCAGTGCATTGTCAAGGACTCATACCATAGACGAGGATCGACCTCCCTATGGACGCGTCGTGAAGCCGGACTCAGGGAGAGGTGGCAATATGCGGTTCAATTCAGCCTGTTGCGCTGCAAGGAATGCCAACGCCTCGCTCTGAGTGGTGCGCGTGAACGAGAGGTGATCGCCGGGGCATAACTGCGCTGCCGGAGAACGGTCTGCGGCAATCATTGTCGCGAGTACGGGATACCCACCGGTTGTCTGGGAATCTGCCATAAGCAAAATCGGCTGCCCGGCGGCCGGCACCTGAATCGTGCCACAAGTCACGGCATGAGATACGATGTCGGCCGGTGTTTGATGTGTCAGCGCCGTTCCAAGCAGACAATATCCCATCCGGTCGCATTTCGAGGTCAGCTGATAAGGTTTTTCCGTCAGGACGTGCAGCGCTTGCGGAGAGAAGCGATCGGCCTGCGGGCCGGGCACGATTCTGACCGTCGGGGAGTTGGAATAGTGCGGCCGATGCGGCAGGGGAAGCGCACGACCTACGTATTGTGACGCATGTGCCGGGAGTGCCGCTCCTGTTCCGAGGCGATCTCCCTTTACAAGCGCGCGGCCTCCGAGGCTCCCCACCCGGCTGTGGAGATGGGTGGATCGGCTTCCAAGGATCAGCGGACCATCAAGGCCCCCCGCAATAGCGATGTAGGCACGGGTCCCTTGTAGCCGCACGCCGAACTGTAACCGGGTTCCTTTCCGCATCACAATCACCGTCCACATGGGCAGGGGGCAACCATCGCTGGAGGGCGAAAGATCCGCACCCGTGATCGTGAGCGTCGTGGACTGTTCGAAGAGCAAGTCCGGTCCCTGGACCGTCACTTCCAATCCGGCGGCCTGATCTGGGTTGCCGAGCAAACGATTGCCGACGATGAGCGCCCAACGGTCCATCGCGCCGCTGATCGAGACGCCGAACCGTTGATAGCCCAGTCGCCCCAGGTCTTGGATGGTCGTCAACATACCCGGGCGCAGGACCTGGATACAGGGCCGATCCTGATCAGATGGCATGGTCCAGTCGCATCACAGAAATTTGTCCATCGTCCAGCATCCTCCGCAAAGCATGGCCCAGCCGCAGGGCATCCGGAGTATCGCCGTGCAGACAGAGGGTATCGATGCGAAGGTGGAGGATGGTTCCGTCGACCGCTGCGAGCGTGCCCTCGTGGATCAGCGAGTGTGCGCGTGAGACGACGGTTGATTCATCGTGGATCAGAGCGCCCGGCCGGTCGCGGGGGACAAGTTGTCCGTCAGGTTGGTAGCCCCGATCAGCAAATCCTTCGGCGGCCACTGCCAGCCCGCACGCCGTTCCCGCGGCGAGGAGTTCGGATCCGGCCAATCCGACCAAGATCAACCGCCGGTCGATCCGTTCCAGTCCTACGGCTATGGCATCGGCCACCGTGCGATTGCGAACGGCCAGGTTGTAAAGTGCCCCGTGGGGTTTGACGTGGGTGAGTCGAACCCCTTCCGACTGACTAATGGCCATGAGCTCGCCCACCTGCGAGAGAACCAACTCCTGCACAAATTCGGTGGACAATGGCTGCTCACGACGCCCGCGCGTCTCCTTATCCGGCAGCCCGGGGTGAGCTCCGATGGCGAGGTCATGCTGACGGGCGAGTTGCACCGTACGACGCATCAGGGCCGCGTTGCCCGCATGGGCGCCGCAGGCGATGCTCACAGAGGTGACGTAGGCCATCAGGCGCGCCTCCACATCCAATTGCTCCTGCGTCGACGCCTCCCCTAGATCGCAATTGATGTCGATGGCACGCGGCTGATTCATGCCTGCTCCGACGAGAGATTGCGGAATTCCGTTATGTCGATCGGGATAAATTGCACCTGATCTCCGGCGGCGACCAGAAAGGGCTGAGGCCTGGTGAGATCGAAAAGCCGAACAGGCGTCCGTCCGATAATGCGCCATCCCCCCGGGCTGGGTTGAGGATAGATGCCCGTTTGCTGCCCGGCGATGCCCACCGATCCTGCCGCGACCTGCCTGCGCGGCGTGGCTAATCGCGGGGCCGTGAGGAGATCCGGTACCAGGCCCATATAGGGAAAGCCGGGGCTGAATCCTATCATGTAGACACGATAAATTACCGACGTATGCAGGGAGACGACGGCGGAAGGCGCGATCCCGGCATGGTCTGCGACGCCGATCAGGTCTGGTCCCACGTCCCCACCGTAACAGACGGGGATTCGATGGGTAGTGCGAATTGTCTCTGCCGCCGGTGAAGAAGTGTTGATGAGCGATAGGAGTTGGTCCGTCAAGGCCGCGGCATCGGTGCATAACGGGTTGAAGTAAATCGTGACCGCGCAATAGGTCGGTACCACGTCCAGGACGCCGGGAATGGCAGCCCCTTCAACCGTCGCAGCAAAGGCTAACACCAGTGCGTTGGTCTGAACGTCGATGGTCGAACCGAATTCGACGGTCACGCCCTGCTCACTGAACGGGACGATGCGTGGGATGATGTTCACAGGTCGCTCGGCGACGAGCCAGTGATCGAACGTCGCGTCATCATTCGGGCAGAGGATTCCTTTGGATGCCATGCAAGGAAAACACGAGCTGTGGATGCCGCCCAAGGCTACGGGGGAGAAAGTGCTCTGTCAAGGTGAACGCGGCGCGGCGAGCATGGTATAGTCGCCTCCAATATGCCAAGGGTAGATTATTATCAGGTGCTCGGTGTCTCCCGCGATGTCACCGATGATGACATCAGGAAAGCCTACCGGAGGCTCGTCTTCCAGCATCATCCCGACCGCAATCCGAACAGCACGAAGGCCGAGGAAAAAATCCGTGAAATCAATTCCGCCTACGAAGTTTTGGGCGATTCGGAGAGTCGGCGGACCTATGATCGGCTGCATTGGGGGGAGGAGACGCGAAATGAAGCCATTGACCCGTCCTTCATTCTCGATGAAATGGAAAAGAAACTTTTCGATGAAGGACGCAAGGAGGTCTTCGCCGTCCTCATGACGATGCTGCCGCGGGTGAAAGCGGAACTGGCGATAGTTCGCGAGCGGACGGTGGCGCATCAGGGCTACGACTCATTCAAGGTCTCCATTGTGGACGCGCGCGCGGCTGAGGTGATTGAGGAGTTCGTCACTCCTGAAATGGAGAAGCGAAAACAACGCCTCCTGGAGGTTGCGGTTCAAATGATGGTGTCGCAGTCGGTGGTGGCGCGTGGAGATGACGCAGGCATTCGAGCGCTGCGAGGCCAGTTGGATGAGGCGTTTCGAAAGGGTCGGATCAAAGGCTTTGCGACAGCGCTTGAATTGCTGTACGAGCGACGATAATCGGAGCGGGAGCGCGGAGATCAGATTTGGGCGAGGGGCCCGGCTACAAATCGCCCGCCCTGCATGACCCCCATGATCCGCTCCCTCTGCAGCAGCCTCCCGATCGTCCTGAGAGGATTTCCCTCCACCAACAGCAAATCAGCCTGCTTGCCCACAGCAATCGTCCCGATATCCTTGTGTATCCCTAACAATCGCGACGCCGCCGAAGTACTTGTCATGATCGCCTCCATCGGTGCCATTCCGAACGCCACCATCCGTTCCAATTCCTGGGCATTGTCTCCGTGATGGTTGAATGGCGTGCCGGCATCCGTTCCGAGGGCAATGGGGATGCCGCGCCGCAGGGCCGCTCGAAAACTTTTTTCATGCTGCCGCACCATATTTTTGGCCTTGGTGCGCGCACTGTCGGGAATGCCGCACCCCACCGGACAGGCCGCAGTGGTCGCGAGAGCGGACAACGTCGGTACCATGAAGACGCCGCGTTGAGTCATCAGTTCAGCCGCCTCGTCATCCATGAGCGTGGCATGCTCAATGGACTGAACGCCTGCACGCAATGCATTTTTCATCCCGCTGGCTCCATGGGCATGGGCTGCCACAGGGCGGCCGTGTGCTCTGGCGACGTCAACGGCGGCCGTCAGTTCTTCGACGGTCATCTGCGCCTGGTCCGGCGAGGTGCCGGGAGTGAGCACGCCCCCGGAAGCAATGAGCTTGATGACCTCGGCGCCTGCGGCCAACTGATCCCGCACCGCCGCCTGTACGGCTTCGACCCCGGCCGCTTCGCGGCCGATGAAGCGCGCATGACCGCCGGGCATGCAAATCGCGAGGCCGGCCGCAAGGATACGGGGCCCCGGCGTCATCCCGGACTCGATGGCTTGCTTCAGGGCGAAGACAGCATGGTCCCGAAATCCCACATCTCGCACGGTAGTAAAACCGGCGTGCAGCGTGCGGCGAGCCAACTCGGCGGCCTTGAGCAGGGTCAGGGTCGACGAATCCCGTTCCACCGCAGCCACGACGTCCGCCTCCGCTCCCAGGCACAGGTGAACGTGACAGTCGATGAGCCCTGGCAGGACGGTCAAACCTCGTCCGTCAATACGTCGGGCTCCTTTAGGGATCCGGACGCTGCGGTCTGAGCCAACCGCCAGGATACGGCCGCCTTCGATCACGAGAGTGCCTCGCTCAAGTCTGTGGCCGAGGCCGTCGAGGATTCGAATCTGGCGAATGGCGATGGTCATGGCATCTCGGTGATGGGAATGGTCACAATGACGCCGCCCATAATATCGTTGAGCTGATAGTCACGGCGCGGACTGTTGGTGTGATTATTGTGACAGGACACGCAGCTTTCAGAGACCGCCCGGTCAGCGTAAATACCTTGAAAATACCGGATCCCGGCCTGCTGATAAAACCCGGTATAGGGTTTATCCGGGTTTTTTACGACGGCTTCCAGCCCACGCCGTTCGAAGTCACTGTTTGGCCCGTTCCACACGTAAATCGGCGTCAGGCTCGCAAGCCTGAAACTGAGTTTGAGATCCTTCTGCGCCACCAGACGTCCGGACTCAAGCAGGAATTGGGCTGGTAGCGGAAGGCCCTTCTCCTCTTTCCAATGTTCCAGCGCCTCGACCACGCCCTGGTTGTGCAATTTGTCCACGACGTTCTGAGTGTAATTGGCGCGGTTCGCATCGATCACGGCTTGAATGAAGCCGGTGACGCGCTCCGGTGCCACCATATCGGCCCTATTCGAGTCAGCGACCGCGAGCGCGATCACCCAATACGTGATCGCGGCGACAAAGCCCGCGACCCCAGCTGCCACGATCCATAACCCGCTTCGACTCATGCGCTCCTCCTCGCCGACGGCTGTGAGCCGGTATATGTTTCCACTGCCGCTTGCACCGCCTGGCCGGGATGCGTCAGCCACCCTTGCCTGGTGAAGATTTCCTCCAATGCGTTCAAGAATGTCAGAACATGGGCTTGTTGGCAGGATTCGCCCATGAGGCCGATGCGCCACGCCCGTCCGCGGAGAGATCCTAATCCTCCGCCGATTTCCATGCCATAGGTGTTCAACAGTTGCGATCTGACCATCGTGTCGTCGACCCGGCCGGGTAGCGTGACACAGTTGAGCATCGGGAGTCGATGGCCGGCGTCAGGAAGCGGCCTGAGGCCCAGCGTGGCCAGACCCGCCAGTAACGCGTCGCTGTTCACCTGATGCCGTAGGATCCGGGCCGGAAGCCCCTCCTCCTGCACGAGTCGCAAGGCCTCACGGAGGCCGTAAAGCATTGAGATCGGCGCGGTGTGGTGATAGGCACGGGTCTGGTCTGCCCAGTACTCGGCGATCAGGGATACATCGAGATACCAACTCCGGCAAGGGGTTCGTCGCTGGCGAATGCTCTGGATGGCGCGCGGGCTCAGAGTCAGCGGGGATAGACCAGGCGGACAGCTGAGGCACTTTTGGGTCGCGCTGTAGCAGGCATCGATCTCCCAGGCATCCACTTCAACGGGTATGCCTCCCAGCGAGGTGACGGCATCCACAACGCATAACGCATCATGGGCATGGCACAGAGCCCCGACCTCCTGCAGGGGCTGCCAGGCGCCGGTCGACGTTTCTGCGTGGACCAGGACTACGGCCTTGACCGGAACCGAACGAGAGAGCCGGTCCTGCAGCAGTTCCAAGGGGATCGTCGTTCCCCAGGGCACCTCGATCGGCAAGGCGATGCCGCCATGACGTTCGATCATGGTGGACAGGCGGGAACCGAAGACGCCATTCACGCCCACGATGGCGCGATCGCCCGGCTCGATCAGATTCGCGATCACAGCCTCCATCCCGGCGGATCCGGTTCCGGATAGGGCGATCGTGAAGTCGTTCTGGGTCTGGAATGTCGTGCGAAGGAGGGCCTGGATCTCGTTCATCAGACCGAGGAAGACCGGATCGAGGTGTCCGAGAAGCGGCAAGGAGAGTGCGTGCAGCACCCTGGGATGCACCATGCTCGGCCCCGGGCCCATGAGGAGCCGGTGAGGGGGAATGAAGTCATGATCCTGGGCAGTGCTCATCTTCGCTCCTGATCGCATCTCACAATTATCGCAGAACCCCGGAAGGTCCGGCGGGCTGAGGGTGTGATTCTCGACCGACCTCAGAATGCGGGCCAGTATAACGAAACCAGGTGAGATTCGGCCATGGGGTTGTCGTCCGGCCCATCCGTCGGGCGGACAGCTGCGGGGAGGCCGGCGCCGGCATGGCACTCAGTTTCGATTCTCGAAAGGCGGATAGTATATACTCCGGCGCTCGCGAGGACTCCGTGGATATGCACGAACCAAATCTGTCGACTCCCGATGAGACCGTCACGCCCGTCTCTGTCGTTGGGGCTCCGCCGCCCCCGCATCCCTACAATCCCCGTTTTTCTCGTTTGATCACGATGCTATCCGCATTGGTCCTTTGTTCCTCGATTGCCGTGGTGGCCTGGCTATCGTTCGATGTGCCGCGTGTCGATCGTGTGCCGGATGCCGAACGGGCGCTCAGTCACATGGTGGGCCGGCTCATGGATCTAGAGGCGGGCCTGAAGACCCTTCCCGTCTGGGAGCAGTTCTTATACGAAGTCACCATGGGCAGCGATGCGAACGATCGGGCTCAGGCCATCGACTGGTATCGTGAACTGGCCGAGGAATCCTCCGATCCCTTCGTGGACTTGCATCTTGCGATCCTGGAAGGGGAGGCGGACCGTCAGGAGGAGATCCAGCGGAAGGTTTCAAAGTGGGGACGAAAGAGCGAACCGTACCCGCTTTTTGCAAGCTTCCTTCAAGCCGGGTACCTCGGTTCGCATGTTCCTCCCGCCCGTGCCTTTAATTTGCAGGCTCAATTAGCGGAACAGCCTATCAGCGGTTGGTTCTATAGCCGGCTCGCAAGCCGTATCGCCGAACGGTCCGGAGACCGGCCGTTGCTGGCGACCATTGAAGCGTCTGCCGGGCAGCGAGCGGCAGCCTTGCTATGGCGCTCGCGAGCCTTAGCTGCCCTTGAACTCACGTTCATGGTGGTGGGGCTGGCGGTTGTGACCTGGTGGGCGAGGCGGAACAGGCGAGCGGCGATGATTCGGGTGGGATCGGCTGAGCTTCCGCCGCTGTGGGCAGGCCGATTGGGGGCGGGTGTCTTGCTCAGGGGCGGCGCCGTCGGCGCGCTGTTGACCGTGGCGTTTCTTTATGCCGCTATCGATTATCCTTCACTGCGGGTCCTCGCGGTCCCCTTGTCTAATCTGCCCCTGTTGGCCCTTGCGTACTATCATTTGCTCCGGCCTCAGCGTCAGACTTTCTGGTCAGGGTTCGGGTTGCGCGTCGAAGCGCGGGCCCTTGGGCGAATGGGACTTGCGGTGCTCATGGTCGTGGCCTGCGGACTTGTAGGTGAGTGGGCCATGGGCCGGATAGCCGAGCCCTTGAATCTGGTCAGCCATTGGACGGAGTGGTTTGATGCTGATTTGGTATGGGGGGCGTCACCGACTCTCGCCGTCAGCCTGATGGAGTATGTGCTCTTTGCACCGGTCTTCGAGGAACTGGCCTTTCGCGGTCTCCTGTTCGGCCTGTTGCGGCGGCGCTTTCAGTGGTGGCCTGCCGCCCTGTTAAGCGCGGCGCTGTTTGCCCTCGCGCATGGTTATGGACTGATCGGATTCCTCAGCGTCTTTTGGAGTGGGCTGATTTGGGCCTGGGCCTATGAACATACCGGCAGTCTATGGCCGGGAATTATCGGCCATGCCATCAACAATCTGCTGGTCTGTCTGAGCGTCATGGCCCTTCTGCGTAGTTGAGCCGGGCGAAGAACCTCACCTCGGCCACGGGCTGTGTGTTGCCACACACCATTCCGGCCGCGGTCAAGCATGGCGTCATTCACCCCGCAAGCCATTTGGCCATTAGGAACCAGTCCGGAAATGATCGGAGAACTCACGGCGAAGGGCCGCGCAGTGACGCTGCGATGGTAGGCTATCAGACCCGGTGAGCGGTGACGATCAGAATCTGGGCTGACCTCCGGCTCGTGTTTCGCCAGCAATGCCGGTGACCTGCCGGGATGCCTGCCGCATCACCTCGTTTGAGGTCGTGAATCTCATCCTCAAGGGTCAATTCAACGATCCCCTTGAGTACTACGGCCAACTGCTCTGCCTGTCGCACGTAGGGTTTATGCCCGCTCGCGCCTCCCGGCTCAATCGTGATGACCATGGGTTCAAATTGGCTGTCCGTGCTGAACGGGCCGAGCGCTTCGATGGTCGCGCGAGACCATTCACTTTGAACTACGGCCCGTGCGTCGGAACGGACGATAGCCGGCAATGAGGGGTCCATCGCCCGGAAGAACTCTCCCAGAGTGACGCCTAATGCGGAGGCGATACGTTCGGTCGATGCGATCGAAGGGGATGCCTGGCGCAACTCAACTTGGGAAATGAAACTGGGAGAGAAGCCGCACTTGTCGGCCAGCGTCCGCACTGACAGTTGGCGGGTTTTCCGCAGATGACGAATGATGTCCCCGACGTGCACTTCGGGCCTGCGAGGTGAGGCTTTAGGGACATCGGCGGACTTCTTCACAATATTCCTCCCCCGATCGCCCGCGATTGAACTCCAAGTTTCCCATGGTTTAGAAACCCTGTTTATCTTTGTAGCAGTTTTTAAAGACACGTCTCAAGCACCAGTCATCTTGCAGCCCCCTCAGATTCCTCTGACAGGATGGCAGACAACCCGGTCCCGTTCTAGGAAAGCACCCAGTAGCAAATTCATGCTGTACAGTTCATAATCCTGTCCAGTATTACTGGACACGTGTAAAGAGTAGACAATTTATTCCAACTGTTTGCACGTCTAAGATAGCACGTGGGCGTACGGCGCTTCGGGCGTACGAAGTAATGCCGGCCATCAGCAAGAGGGCTGCAGATTGTCGAGAGATGGTGCCATGAACGGAGCAATACCGAGTATTGAGACAAGGAGGCTCTGTGTTGAGAGATAAAGCAGCGCTTGTTACCTTGGCCATTTTCCTGGGCGGGTACGTCACGCTCTGGTTCACAGGGGTGACCAGCACAGGCCATCTCTTGGATAACTTGGTTGCCGGATACCTGCTGGCCTGGGGCCTATATAGCTTTTTGTCGACGCTTCCTCGCGAGGAAATTCGGGCCAGATTTGTCCTCATGACTCTAGTACCCGTAGCCATGATCGGAGGAGCGGAGTTAGTCGGCGTGGCGGGGCTAGTCGATTACCAAGCTCTGCTGGGAACTCAGGGACGGGCCTGGTTTGACCGCGCGGGATACGTGCCTGATCCCGAATTGGGGTATCGTCATCAGGCGCACTATCGTGAACAAGGCTCCTTCGTTCGAGGGAATATCGGCGAAGCGCTCTGCCTTCCACCGAATCCCCCTGTGGAATTTGACCTTCGCTACGACCAGCATGGTTTCCGCAATGATGAAGATTTGCACAGGGCGGATGTCGTCGTGATCGGCGACTCCTATGTGGAATCGCCCATGTTACCCAATTCGAGCCTGTTCACGACCGCGTTAACACACTCACTGGGCGCCACGGTGGCCAATTTGGGAATCAGCGGATATGGGCCGGAGCAGGAGCTGACCGTGCTCAAGCGTTATGCGCTCAAGTTGCAACCCAAAACGATCGTGTGGGTGTTCTTTGAAGGCAATGATCTTCTGCAGCTGGATCCCGGAGCTGAGAACTCCGAACTCGCTCTGCCTGAGCCGTCGACTCCGTACGACAAATATTGGCTGCATTCGTTGACCCGCAACCTATTGGTTCTGTCGAAAAGTGCGGCGCGAGGCTGCGTGCCTCATCAAACGTATTTGCAGTATCGGGGAAGATTTCAAGAGGCGGGCGGGAAGGACACCGAAATGTTTTTCTGGGAGAAACCGGCGCCTCTGACGGGGACGGATCGTCTCCGGCTCGAACGTTTGCAAACGATTCTGGCTGAGGCGCATGAATTGTGCCGGCAACAGGGGATTCGGTTTGTGGTGGCCTTTGCGCCGGTGAGCTACCGCGTGCATCAGGGATTGGCAAATTTCGAACCATTAACTCGAGAATTGCGGGAGTGGCCGCTGAATAATCTGCCTGAGGAGCTGATGCCGATGCTCAGGGCGATCTCTCAGGACATAGATTTCGTTGATCTGACCCATCCACTCAGAATGGCCGCGGCTGCGGGCGTCTTGACGTACCTGCCGGACGATACGCATTGGACAACGGAGGGCCAGCGAGTAGCCGGGCAGGCGCTTCATCGGCCGATTCTGGCCTCCATCGGGCGATCCGCCGGGGGAATGAATGTTTCGGGCAGCGAGAACCGCGCGGCATCACGTACCGGGGAACTACAACGCCTCTAGCGCATCGTACAAATCTTCATGGCGAAGGACGGGAGCGAACTGATCAATCATTTTTCGATTGAGAATCCGCTTCCCTGACTCTTTTAGGACGGGCGGATGTGAACTGACGATTCCCCATCGTCTGAACACCTCGGTGCAGATATCAGACCAGCGGCGCGGCTGCCCATCACTTATATTGTAGGCTTCTCCCCCCTCTCCCCTCTGCAAGGCGAGCAGGCACAGCTGCGCCAAATCTTCGACGTGGATCAGATTGACAAACTTGTTTGTCGGGCCGACCCGGCCTTGCCGAATCCATTCCAACGGATTGCGGTGCGGACCATAGATGCCAGCCACCCGCAGGACAATAGCTCCATGCTGCAGGCGTAAATACTCCTCCCCTTGAACGCGCGGGATGGTGGCATTGATTGGACTGGTCTCATCGATCCAGGCCGCTTCCCGATCCCCATGCCCATCGTCCTGGTGATAGGCCGAGGTGCTCCCCAGTACGACCAGTCTGTGAGAAGGGCTGCAGTGTTGGCTGGCAAAGTCCTGGACTTGCTCCAAGGGTGTGGCGGGAAAGGTCCAGATCAGATCGGCGTCCGCCGGCAGCGAAGACCAGGTTGAGGGTTCGGCCAGATCGAAACGGAGTCGTCTGTCCGGTGCGACATATGTCAGATGGAGGTCAGCCTGTCGGCTGCTGGCGTACACCGGCAGGGCCAGTTGCGAAGCCAGCTTCCAGATCCATAGGCCGGTATAACCGGATCCTAAGATGACGAGGGGGCGACGGGTGTTCATCGGTGCATCATACAGGAACTCTGCCCTGCCTGCCCGGAGGCTGTGTGGCCGTTCCAGTCCTGGTCTCGAGAGTAAGACGCATGCTAGAATCCCGACCCGATGGCGTCATACGACCAACGGCACGAGGCTGCGGAGAAGGTCGGGAGCGGGATAGCCGAGGCCTTCACGCGGCGTCGGCAACATCTCATGGTCGGGGTGGCGGCCCTCCTAGCCTGCCTCTTTTTTACGTTGGATCTTCTCGTGCCCCTCGGAGTGGCCGATGCGGTTCTGTACAGCTCGGTAGTCTTTCTGTCAGCAGCCAGCCGCTACCGATGGTTGCCCGTCGTCACGGCGATCGCGTGCTCACTGCTGACATTTATTGCGGCGTTGTTCAGCCCGCGACTGCCCGGTCTTCCCGTCTGGTTTGAATGGTCGAACCATCTGTTGAGTCTGTTCGGGGTCTGGGCGCCGGTCGCCTTCGTGTATCAGCGACGCCGCACCGAATGGCTGCTGAAGGAGGTCAACGAGCAGCTTGAACGGCGCGTGGAGGAACGCACAGCGGCTCTCGCGGCCAGCCGTCAGGCGCTGGAGCGAAATGAAGAACAGTTGCACACGTTGACCGGTCGGATTCTGACGGCCCAGGAAGAAGAACGCCGACGGATCGCGCAGGATTTGCATGACGATGTGAATCAGCGGCTGGCCTTGTTGCTGCTGGAATTGCAGGGAATCGATCGTCAGATCGACCCTCTGGCGCACGACGTCCGAGAGGCAGTCAGCAACGTGCTGAAAGGGCTGGAAGCACTCTCGGACGATGTGCGGTACATGGCCTATCGGTTTCATCCGTCAATCCTGGATGATTTGGGCCTGAAGGCGGCCTTACAGCGACTGCTGGATGATTTTTCAGCCCGATCCGGGGTGAAGGCGCTCTTCGTGCATCAGCCCATCGACCACACACTCGACAAGACGGCTGCGACGGCCTTATATCGAGTGGTCCAAGAGAGCCTTTCGAATATCGCTCGCCATGCAATGGCCACGAGGGTTGAAGTGGAGGTGACCGTGGAAGACGAGGGAGTCGTCGTGATCGTCCGTGATGACGGCATGGGATTCGATCAGACCGCAGTCGCTCGGACGGCGGGTGGATTGGGACTGCTGAACATGAGGGAACGACTGCTGTCCGTACAGGGTCATTGCGAGGTGGCGTCCGTGCCGGGAAAAGGAACCGCCGTGTCCATGTACGTCCCGCTGGTGCGAGTGATGATATGACGTTGCCGCGCGTCTTGCTGGCCGATGATCACACCCTGGTTCTGGAGGGATTCCGCCGGCTACTCGATGAACAATGTGAGTTGGTGGGCACCGTGGGAGACGGGCGGGCTCTCCTGGAGTCCATTCCCCAGTTGAAACCGGATATCGTCATTCTGGATATCTCCATGCCGGTGTTGAACGGGATCGATGCCGCCCGGTTGTTAAGGGTCAAGTACCCTCAGGTGAAGGTCGTGTTTATCACGATGCATGCCGATCCGGCCTATGTCCGGGCAGCGTTCGAGGCGGGCGCCTCCGCCTACTTGCTGAAACGCTGTGTGGGCGAAGAATTAGGGCAGGCCATGCGAGCCGTGCGAAGCGGCAATTTTTACGTCACTCCTCTGGTCACCAAAGATGTGGTCGAAGGCATGTTGCGAGCGACCGATGGCGGGACCACGCCTGGGCCGGAACTCACGACCCGTCAGCGTGAGGTTCTGCAGCTTCTGGCCGAAGGCCATACGGTGAAGGACATCGCCGGCACGCTCAAGATTTCTCCCCGGACAGTTGAGTTTCATAAGGGCCAGATTATGGAACAGCTGAACCTGCATACGACCGTGGAACTCGTGAAGTATGCTCTGGCACAGGGCATCACCGGCCATACCTAAAATCCTCATCCGCGCCTAGAGATTGCTACTCCCGCACGACTCGGTACCTGCCTGAATCCAGGTAAGTTTTAGTGCTGCGCACTCGTGTTGTTACGCGTGTGGTTTTCCCTTCACTTGCCTAGGATTACCCATGTTCGTTCTAAGCATTGATTCGTAGGAATATGGGAAAACACATGCCACGTCCACGGGTTCTGATCGCTGATTCCTCCCGGGCCATGCTCGCGTTTTTAGAAATTCTTCTGGAGTCGCAGTTCGAGGTGATCGCCTCCGAAACTGAGGGCGAGGCGGTGCTGCTGACTGCAAAGACCCTCAATCCGGACCTGGTGATTCTGGATTTTTCTCTCTCGTTTCTGGAAGGCCTGTCACTCGGTCGACAGCTCCAGGAGACGGTGGCGACCACGAAGGTCGTATTTTTTTCGTCGCATGAGGACCCCGCCTATGCGGCTGCAGCATTCGAGGTGGGAGCCGTCGGGTATCTCGTGAAACAGCACACCGTGGATCTCGGTCATTATCTCGGACGAGTGATGCGCGGGGAACGGGTGTGTTGTCCGGATCATCTTCAGAAGAAGGTGGTCGCCAACAAGAAAAAACGACCCGAGATGAAATGAGGAGAGTCTGCCCCAGCGCAGAGGAGTGTACTGATGATCCAAGTCGTACCGATGTGTGGATTGTGTCGGCGTGTCTGTGATGATGGGAACTCGACCAGGGGCGCGACGGCCTGGGTGGATTTCCAAAGTTATCTGGCGCGACATGTCGTAGCCCCATCCCAGATACAATTTTCGAGCGATTACTGCGGCGAGTGCCGACTCTCCTACGACATTCTGAAGAGCTACGGGATGTAGCGGGGCCTTGTTGGTGTGCTGAAGGCCGGCCAGGAGCGTCGAGCCCCGGCGGAGCCGCCGGTGGATAGACGTGCATTTTTTGTCTTCGCCTGCTGTGGTACCATCACGGCCTGATGACAACTCTGCCGTTCCATCCCATCATTGCCGAGTGGTTTACGACCCGTTTCTCCTGCGCAACCGATGTCCAGATGCAGGCCTGGCCTGCCATTCAATCCGGACGTGATGTCTTGATCGCCGCTCCGACCGGTTCCGGGAAAACCCTGGCCGCCTTTCTCTCTTGTATCAATCATCTGTTTCAAACTGCTCTGGACTGCGCCTTGCGGGATGAGACCCTGGTCGTATACGTCTCGCCGCTGAAAGCGCTCAGCAACGACGTTCAAAAAAACCTCCAACAGCCGCTCATCGAGATCGGCCAAGCTGCCATGACAGCCGGCCTGATGCTGCCCGAATTGCGCGTGGTGGTGCGCACCGGCGATACGCCCATGATCGAGAGGCAGCAGATGCTCCGGCGGCCGCCGCATATTCTCATCACGACACCCGAGTCGCTGTTTATCCTGTTAACGGCGGAAAAAAGCCGGGCGATGTTGAAGACGGTGCGCACGGTCATTGTGGATGAAATTCATGCCGTCGCTCCGAACAAGCGCGGGGCCCATCTGGCCTTATCGCTGGAGCGGCTGGCGGCCCTCACCGGGTGTGACGTGCAACGGATCGGACTCTCGGCGACCCAGCGGCCGATCGAGACCGTGGCGGAGTTTCTGGTGGGGCAGCGGCCCTTGCCGCGGGTGATCGACGTCGGCCACCGCCGTGATATGGATCTTGCTGTCGAGGTGCCGAAAGACGAACTTGGAGCTGTCGCCACCAATGCCATCTGGAGCGATGTGTACGACCGGCTTGCCGCGCTGGTGGAGGCTCACCGGTCGACCCTGGTATTCGTGAATACGCGACGGCTCGCGGAGCGGGTGTCCCATCATCTGGAGGAGCGGCTTCGCCATTTGGGTGACGGCGTGGTCGCCGCGCATCATGGCAGTCTGTCGCGCCAGATCCGCTTGTCTGCGGAAGATCGTTTGAAGAAGGGGACAGTGCGCGTGGTCGTTGCCACGGCATCGCTGGAACTCGGTATCGATGTCGGAACGGTTGACCTCGCCTGCCAGATCGGGTCTCCTCGTTCGATCGCCACCTGTCTCCAGCGCATGGGTCGGGCCGGCCATTGGGTGCACGCCACCCCGAAAGGCCGGCTCTTCGCAACCACTCGAGATGAGTTGATCGAATGCGCCACCTTGATTCGATCGATCAGGGCCGGGATGTTGGATCGCATCGAAGTGCCGTCGGCGCCACTGGATGTCTTGTCTCAACAGATCGTCGCCGCAGCAGCCACCCAGTCCTGGGAGGAGGCGGATTTGTACGATTTGTGCCGCCGGGCCATGCCCTACCGTGAACTGACCCGCCCGGCGTTCGAGGCCGTGCTGAAGATGCTCTCGGAGGGATTTGTCACCAGCCGCGGCCGGGGGCGGGCCCATGTGCATCATGACGGCATCAACCACCAGATCCGGGGCAGGCGCGGAGCCCGCTTGGCGGGCATCACCTCCGGCGGAGCGATTCCCGATACGGCGAACTATGCGGTGATTGCGGAACCGGATGGCACGGTCGTGGGTTCGGTGGACGAAGATTTTGCCGTTGAGAGCCTGGCAGGAGACATCATTCTGCTGGGCAATACGTCGTGGCGGATCAGGGGCGTCGAAACCGGCAAGATGCGTGTCGAGGATGCGCAGGGGGCTCCGCCGACCATTCCGTTCTGGCGCGGAGAAGGGCCTTCCCGCACCGCAGATTTGTCTGCGGAGGTCGCCCGCCTCAGGGCGGATATCGACCGTCATCTCGATGCCGATGCGTCATCCGTGATGCCGTACGCTCCGCCGGTGCAGTGGTTGAGGCAGGAGTGCAGCCTGGACCAGCGGGGGGCGCAACAGGCCGTGGAGTATCTGCTGGCAGGCAAGGCGGTCTTGGGAACCGTCCCGACGCAGCAGACCATCGTGGCGGAGCGTTTTTTTGATGAAAGCGGCGGGATGCAACTCGTCATTCACGCGCCCTTCGGGGGCCGGATCAACCGAGCCTGGGGTCTGGCCTTGCGTAAGCGGTTCTGCGTGACCTTTGATTTTGAGTTGCAGGCAGCAGCGACGGACGAAGGCATTGTCCTGTCTCTGGGAGAACGGCACAGCTTTCCGCTCGAGACGGTCTTTGCCTTCTTGAATGCGAAGACGCTCCGGGAGGTGTTGACGCAGGCCTTGCTGCAGGCTCCCATGTTCATGACGCGCTGGCGTTGGAACGCCACGCGAGCCCTGGCCCTGCTCCGGTTCGTCGGCGGGAAACGAGTGGCTCCGCAGATTCAGCGCATGCGAGCCGAAGATCTGCTGGCGGCCGTCTTTCCGGACGCGCTCGCCTGCCAGGACAATTTTCACGGTGAGCGGATGGCGCGACAGATCCCTGACCATCCGCTCGCGCAGGAAACGATCCGGGATTGCCTCACCGAGGCCATGGATCTGGACGGCCTTACCGCCGTGCTGGAGAAAATCGAACGCGGGGCCATAACCTGCGTGGCCGTCGACACGCCCATGCCCTCTGCCTTCTGCCACGAGATTCTGAACGCCAACCCCTACGCCTATCTCGACGATGCACCACTCGAAGAACGCAGGGCACGGGCCGTGGAAATGCGACGCACCTTGCCGCCCGATCTGGCTGCCGGGTTGGGCGCACTGGATCAATCGGCAATCGATCAGGTCATCGAGGAATCCTGGCCGGTGGTGCGCGATGCGGATGAGCTGCACGATGCTCTCCTGTCATTGGTATGGGTACCGTGCGAACGCATGCCGGAGTGGAGCCAATGGGCACCGTCCCTGTCCGCGGCCGGCCGGTTGCTCACCCTCCGAAACGCGCAGGGGCAGGAAGGATGGGGGCCCGCCGAATTACGGCATGTTCTTCAGCTCCTCTTTCCCGATGTTCGAATCGATCCGGACCCGGTCGATGTCGCACCGGCCGAGTCCCTGGAACCTGAAGCCGCCTACGACCGCGTGGTGTTGGGATGGATGGAAAGTACCGGCCCCACCACGGCTGTGGAACTGTCGCACAACCTGCGGCTTCCGGAGCCGGTTATAAAGGCCTCGTTTTTCCGGCTCGAAGCCCAGGGTCATCTCTTGCGCGGCCGGTTCCTGCCTCAGAGAACCATCGAACATTCCGACGGAGCCGCCCTGGCCGAACAGGAATGGTGCCATCGCCGGTTATTGGCGAGGATCCATCGGCTGACGATCGGACGCCTCCGCAAGGAGGTCGAGCCGGTGTCGGCCGCGGAGTTCATGCGGTTTCTCTTTCAGTGGCAGCATGCGTCGCCGGGGGCGCGGTTACACGGCGAGGCCGGGCTGCTGGAAATCGCCAAACAACTCGGAGGATTCGAGGCGGCCGCCTCGGCATGGGAACCCCAGATCCTGCGGACCCGATTGTCCAAGTACGCCCCGGAGTGGCTCGATCGGTTGTGCCTGAGCGGGGCCGTCATGTGGGGGCGTCTGACGCCGCATCCCCGCTTGATGCAGGAGTTGACGCCTGTGCCGGGCCGGCGGGTCGTGCCGACCAGGGTGGCGCCGGTAAGCCTATTTGCCCGCGAGGATGCCGCAGCCTTGCTGGCCGCAGCCGGGGAAGGGATGCAGCATCTGGATATCAGCGCCCGTCTGGGTGGATCGGCTCAAGCGGTCCGGCGGGGTTTGCAGGAGCGCGGGGCCAGCTTTTTCAGTGAGCTGCTCCACGTGACGCGTCTCCTTGCATCGGAGGTTGAGGACGGGTTGTGGGAGTTGGTGGCAGCCGGACTGGTCACGGCCGATGGATTCGATAATCTGCGCGCGCTCATCGATCCACGGCGGCGGCGGGCAGAGGGGCAGGGGCGGAGTTGCCGCCCGCGCCATGTCGGAGGCCGGTGGTCGCTGTTGAGAACAGGTCAGGAGTCCATCCCGGTGCCGGGGAGCGGCGAGACAGAACAGCTGGCCCATCGCTTGCTGCAACGATACGGCGTCGTGTTTCGAGACCTGTTGCTGCGGGAGTCGGTGGTTTCGTCCTGGCGTGATCTGCTGGTCTGTTACCGCCGCATGGAATCCAGAGGAGAACTCAGGGGCGGCCGCTTCGTGTCCGGATTTACCGGTGAACAGTTCGCCTTGCCTGAGGCGCTGGAGAGCCTGCGGGCGCTCAAGAAACGGCCCGGGACTCAGCAGGAGATCAAAATTTCGGCCGCGGATCCGTTGAATCTGGCCGGGGTCATTTTGCCCGGCCCTCGGATCGCCGCGGTTCCGTCGAACTTTGTGGTGTTTCGAGACGGGGTGGTCGTTCGCACCGTGACCGGCCGGGACCGGATCGATCGTCTGGAACCGTCCTTGGTCGAGGTCGGCCAGGTCGGGGGATAACAGGCGGCCTGTGCCTGGGGAGAGGTTTCTGCCGCTCAGATGAGCGGCGCGGGAATCGCCAAGAGGGGACAGCGTGCCCCGTGCAGGACACGCTCGGTGGTGCTGCCGCGCAGCATGTCGAACAGGCTATCCTGCCCCTTCGTCGTCATCACAATCAAATCCACGTCGAACTCCGCACCGGCCGCCAGGATCCATTCCACCGGATCACCTTGACCAAACAGCTGGTTCCAGGACCAGTCTGCCTTCTGTGGCAACACCAGGTTTTCCATGCCCGCTTTCTCCCCGGCATGGACCAGCGTCAATGTGACAGGCAGAGCGTCGAGTTTCGAAATCAGCGAGGTGGCGACATCGATCGCCGGTTGAGACGGGGGATCCGTCGAAATGGGTAGCAGCAGGCGATGGAGCGATGTCTGCCCGGTAGCGAGCGAGACGAACCCCTCCACATGGGAAGGCACGAACAACGTCATCACATGCACTTCGCGTGAGACCGGTTCTGCGACGGGGTGATGGCCCCATCGAATAAAGCCCTCATGCTGATGCGTGGCCAACACCATCAAGTCGGTCGGGGAGGCCGTGAGATGATGGATAATCGCCTGTTTAGGATCGGCAGCCAAGGCGCGCACTTTTTTGATGCCGATCCCGAGCCGCACGACGTCGCTCTTGGCGCTGGACTCCGGGAGCAGCCCCCACGACGCGAGCGTCGGGCGGATGCGAGGGAAGTCCTCGAATCCTTCCGGGGCCACGGTGGGATCCACATGCATGATCGTCAGTTCGGCGCGGTGGACCAACGCCAGTTTGAGAGCGTGGGCGAAGGCGACCTGGCTGTCTTTCGAAAAATCCGTGGGATGAAAAATGCGGTGAACGGGTCGTGGAGCGAGCGTCGGGTTCATGTCGATATCGATCTCCGGTGAGGTGCTGGTGGGTACATGGCGACCGGCCGTGATTAGCGACGCGTCGAGAGCACCCGGCTTATGAGGTCGTCGGTCGAAGTACTGTCTGATTGACTCCATCGGCTGAACGTGTCCTGGGCGATCAGCTGAAAGGCCTCCGGTTCCGGCGTTCCCAGCAATGTGCCGAGGGAGGCCAGGTATTCTCCCTGTCCACGGGCCAGATCTGTTTCCAGGTTCGGTGCATTGTAGGCCACAAACGCAGCAACTGTGTGTTCGGGCTGAAGCAGGCCGTCCTCGTTCCACCAGACACGTCCTGACGTCGTCCCCGTAATATTCGAAGTGGTGTCGGTGGTTTGTTTAAAGGTGGCCTTCACGGAACAGCCTGAGAGCAACATCACGAGGGAGACGCCGATCAAGGCCGTGAGGGTGTGACGAGGATTCATGGTCCGAAGCTCCTTTCGTGGGGCAGACCTATCCACCCGACTCCGATGTGGCGCGACTATACCATAGTGGCAATGTCCGTGACCCTGGGGAAATACCGAGCGGAGGCGGGTGTCATCCCGTGGTCGTGGCGCCGTCTCGTTGGCGCATGGCATCGTGAGGATGGCGATTGACAATCTTTCGGTGCCTGCGCACAATCGAGGAATAAAGCTGAAGAGGAGGGCAGGGACGGGCAGTGGTTCAGATGAGCACACTAGTCCAGACCAGGATCCAATCGATATGGCAGGGAGGCCTGAGAATGAAGACAGCGATGTTGCTAGGCATGATCACAGGGATGACGGTTGGGGCTGCGCCGGTGTGGGCGGAGTCGATTCCACTGAAGCCGGGTGAATATCAGATCACGGCCGTGACGGAAGCCAGCAATGGAGAGACGGGCAAACCTGACAGTCATACCCGTTGTCTGAAAGACGAGCACCTGACCAATCCCGATGCCGTGTTCAATTATTATGTGAAGCAGGGATTCAAGCCCAGACCGTCTAACAAGGTGACGAACGTGTCCATACAGGATGGAACGGTGAGTTATGACATCGAGGGGCCACATGCGATCACCCGCGTGGAAGGCACGGTCTCCAGTACCTCCTTCTCTGTGGTGCGCAAGGCGCAGCCCCCCTCAGGAAAAGGGGTATTGGTTACGATGAAGGTCGACGGGAAACGGACGGGGGAGTGCAAGCATAAATAATCGAGTTCCGTGGCTCGGGGCCGCGTGTCATCAAAGCAGTGTGCCGGAGGCCGGGTTCGTCCGGCCTCCGCAGGTTCGCCGCCCGCCTCGTATCGTTAGTTCCCCCACAATCGCTGATACCACCTCTTCTCTTCTCCGTCCGGTCGTGACGCGAGATGCATGGTCCTGCGGATGTCGCCGATATTCCAGCCCGTCAGAGAAGCCAACATTTCGGCTTGCCGCTCATGGAGCTCGCGCAGCCGGTGCCGGTAGGCGGTGGCGGCGGCGCATGCATCCTGGCCGGTCCAGGGGTGCCGCACGATGTAGCGGGCCTGAAAGTTCCCACGATCGGATGTCTCCTGAAACATCAGATCGTCGGGAAAGTGCGCGGCGTCATAGCGGGCGTGCAGCCGGGTGAGAAACACAGGCTGCGCTCCGCCCATGCCCCCGGCTGAACGAGCGTCCCGCTCCTGCCAGAAGACGCCCAACCCCTTCAGTTCGTCGGCTGAGAGGGGATCCGCGGCACAGGGGTCGCACCAGTTCGTGTCCCAGGCATATTCGAGAAACAGGCCCCGCTGGTCCTCACGCTTCACCTGTTGAGTGAAGAGATCCCGGTAGAAGTCGCCGAACTTCTCCTTCACGTAGAGGGGAATCTCCTGTGATTCCGGCAGCCGCACCGTCCGATAGTTCGTCGTTTCGACGCGGCCCTGCTTGGTCAAAAAATAGATGAAGAGCTCCTGAGGTCCCTCGGCGTTGACCGTGCCGAGGCGGATCGGCAGCATGAACTTTGGCGAGTCAAACGCGATCTGGAGTGGTCTCAACCGCGTCAGGCCGAGGGTCGCCTGCTCGCCAAGATTCACTTTTGCCACGAAGAATTTCATGCCCTGTTTGAGATAGCTCCGCAGAACAGACGACGCTCCGCCCGGAGTACGGTAGCCGTTTTCAGCCAGCCAGGTTTCGAGCCCGCCGCTTTCCTTTGCCGACAGAATCAGAATGTCATATTCGCCGACCGTATACTGGGCCTCGACGGTGACGCCTAAGGCACGGTCGCGTTCCGGTTTTCTGATGCTGGCCGGCGCCAGACTCTTCGCCCCGTCCATGCTGCGGCGCTCCATCATTTCGTCCCGCAGGCACGGATTCGCATCGAAATATTCCACCAGCCTCGGCGCGGAATAGTCAGCCAGATGCTTCAGCACCGCCGGATCCCCGACGTGAATCTGATCCTTCTCCAGCAGCGTCGGCACCGGCACCACCAGCGCGAATTCTTTTACCTCGCCCCTGAAATCGTTGGCCATCGTGATGACGGTTTTGTTGTCGTGACGTGCAATGGCCACTTCGGATGCCTTGTTGAACAGTTTCGTGTCGGCCTTGCCCACATAAAAGCCGCAGAAGGCCGAGGCTCCGCTGCTCCAGGCAAACAGGCTCACGAGGACAGCCAGGAAGGGAATGATCGTACGTTTCATCAGAACCTCCTATGGTGGGGAACGGGTGGATAGGGGGAAGCGAAAAGGGAACGGGCCGACATCGTCGTCGATCGGGAGTTCAGGTCATGCAGGTGCCATTCGAAGCGAATGCCGGGAAAGAGGCGATCAAGGACCGGCACGAGCGGCGCACAGGCCATCAGTCCCCAGAGCGGGCCATTGGGGCGGAACAGACCGAATTGTACAGAGAGGGCAGCGAGCGCGATGATCAGCGCATAGGCGATCCGGCCGCTCCTGGAATCCGGCGTCGTCTTCGGATCCGAGAGCATGAAGAAGGCAAAAATGAGCAGTGCGCCGCTTTCAATCTGATGAAGCGGAATTGCCAGCGGATCGCCGAGCCACAGCGCCCGTGCGAGCTGCAAGCCGACATAGAAGCACAGAAATGCCACCGTGACGTCGGCTCGTTCGGCCCGGGTGACCACGAGACTGCCGAGGCAAGCGACCAGAAACCCGAACCAGGCAACCTGTCCCCACTGTCCCGCCGAGATCCACCCAAGTCCGCTTGCGAGCATGACGGCCAGCGCGAAGTTGGTTGGATGGAACAGGTGCTTGTGACGCCAGCGGAACAGAAATTTGCTGCCGATGGCCATGAACGAGGCGAGCGCGGCGACCATGAGCTGGTCGGTGCGAAGCAGCAGGCAGAGGGATACGGCCGAGATGAGCGGACTCCGGGGATCGAAGGAGAGCAGGTTATAGGCGCGCGTTCCTGCATATTGCGTCAGGAGCGCCGTGCCGAGCGTGATGGCAATTTGCCAGGGCGACACATCGAAGTCCAGCCACAACAGGCCATAGAGGAGCAGGGCGCTGAGGCTCGCGAGTTGGTAGAGGCGGGGATCGAATGATTTCGCGGGCTTCGTTGGCCGGGACGGCTCGTTCTCTTGCGCCATGGCATCCTCCGTTCACAGGAGGATATGGTGCGAGGAGGAGAATCCTTTCAGAGGGGGAGGGGTGGGCCAGGAGGCCGGCGTAGCTTCGGTGCTCGCCGCCCGCGCGCCCTTCAACGGGCAGATCTTTACGGCAAGGGGGATGCTCGGTCGAGGCGCGCGGTAAGGCCCATGCCGGTCCCCTCGCTGGATTGGGGTGGAAAGGGGAAGGGCCGAACGCAGGAATTGGTCCACCGGCCCCTTGGGTTTCAGCTGGACACTTGAGTTGCCCATGCGACCCGGTGTGCGGTACTTTCGTTATGTTTTACCGTTCCCCCATCCGGCCGGTTCCCACTGAGCTGTCCCTGTGTCGAGTCAGGCAGTCATGCGTTGGGCGGGAGTGGCCTGCGGACATCGTGGGAGCTACGTTGTCAGCAGTCACCCCACGATGTGAGGACTGTGACCGGGGCTTGTCAGGATTGTGTGAGTTGTCGCGTCGTGGACTGCACAAGGATATGGAATGCATCACCACAAACGCATCACCCGCTATCTATTCGGTGCCTTGTTTGTCGCGGCGGGAACCAACCATTTCCTTAACTGGCCGTTTTACGTGAGCATCATGCCGCCGTATCTGCCGTGGCAGGTCGAATTGGTCTACCTCAGCGGCGTGGCGGAAATTGGTTTGGGCGGGCTGCTGCTATTCGAGCGATGGTCCCGGGTGGCGGCCTGGGGACTGATGGCGTTGCTGATCGCTGTGTTCCCGGCGAATGTTCACATGACCCTGCATCCCGAAAAATACCCATGGGCATCGCCCGTCCTGCTCTTCCTCCGGCTTCCCCTTCAAGGGCTGCTCATCGGCTGGGCTTACTGGTACACGAGACCGGAGCCGGAGAGAGGGGAGTGACGCTTTCCGTCGCCGGGTGCGTTCGAATTCCGAACCGCTCACCGGCGGGTTGGGAAAGATTGCAGAAAGTGATGAATTTGAAATGACAGGTCGGCTCGGTTACCCTGTGTGAACTGATAGGTTGGCTTGCTTGTCCATCTGAATTTGAGAGTGAGAGAGTCTGATTCACCTCGTAGGAGGGTGGTGCACGGTCATGGATAGGTCGCCCGCCAGACAGCGTCGACAGGGTGCCCTGCTTCTAACGGCAGTCCTCCTTCTCTCCGCTTGCTCCGAACGATCCACCCCGAGTGAACCGCCCCCTCAGGCAGCCGCGGAATCTGCGGTCGGATTCGTCAACCGTGTCTGGACGGTCAGCCAGTCGTCCAGCGTGACGCCAGGGACGCTCTATGTCTTCTTGTCCGACGGCACCCTGGTGATCACGTCTCCACATGATAAGCCGGCGCTCGGAATCTGGAGAGATGAAACAGGGGTCTTGACCATGGTGGAACAGGGGCTGCCCTACCAGGTGGATGTGCTGAGCCTGAGCCAGGACGAGTTCAAAATCAGAAGTCACAATCCCGGGCAACCCGCGGAGATCACGCTCATCCCTGCCGAAAGACCCGCCCGCTGATGGGAGGGTCGCGCGGATGACCTGGACGTACGGGACCGCGCGGAACCGTATCGCGTGACGATCTGGCGCACTCGCCGGGCCTCGGGATCCGTTGGTTGGCTCGCCGCAGTGCGTTCTCTTGGGTGGCGCGTTTGCGATCGGTTGCGGAAGGAAGCCCTGTTACCGGTTGAGCGGAATCTCCACTGCGATCTGGCTCGTTGGCGATGACTCCGGGCTCACCACGTAGGTTGCTTGCTCCGGGCGGGTTGCAGTGGCGGGAGACACCGCTTCCGTAATGAGATTCGTGGAGAAGCGATCGAGCATGCCGACTTCCTGCATCGTCAGGGGGGCAAACGGCTTCGGAGACAGGCGGATCGTCAGACTGAGCAGACCGCCCTCCGCCGGTGGGGGCAACGGGATCTCGGTTCGTTTTCCAGCCGCGATCTTGAGGGAGATTTTCCCGGTCTCCTGCGGAGGCCACCAGAGTCGGGTGCCGGCAGCGCCAAGGTTTTGAAGGAGTTGAAGGAAGGCGTCCTGACTGGCTTCAACACTGATCCGCACCGGGCCTGAACTCTTCACGGCTGTGACTGGGTCCACTTCTCTCGGCTGCCCATCCTGTCCCTGAATGACGAAGCTATACCGTAAGCCTAAGGGCCTGGTTGGTGCAGTCGCTCCGGATTTGTTTGCGTCCGCAAATCGTTCCCGCTTCGCTTCAGGACGACGGGCCTGTGATGTCGACTCCGACGGGGTCTGCAGCGCTCGGTCCTGGGCTGCCTTTGATGCCGCTTCGACATTCGGCGCCTCCCCATAGAACAACGCGCGTGCACTGAGGGGTGGCGTGATAATGCTGTCGGCGGAAGTGCCGGCGGGAGCCTGCAGGCTCTTGGACGCCGTAGCGGTGGCTGACGGCGCCGGACGTTTTCCGGCGCTCCTTCCGGCTTCATCTCGTTCGGCTCGCTGCTCGCGGGATGTAGAGGGTGTCACAGGTTTCCTGCTGTCGGCGGACTTGTCGGTACGCGCATCGTGTTCCGATGGCGCATCAGCGGAGTCCGGACTCGTCGTCCGATTGACCCGGAGTTCGGCGTCGGAGACCTTTTCCGCCGGGGATGCTTGCGGCCCGGGAGCATGAGCCTTTTCGGTAGCCACCGGTTGCGCGGCCCGATCGAGAGTCTCCAGGTAGATTTTCGTTCCGAAGGCGACGGCCACAATGGCCACGGCGACACCGCCTGCCAACGCGAGCCCTGCGGGCCGCCTGATCCAGTTCCACCAGGAGCTGGACCCCCCCGCATCTGAGGGGACGGGTTTCTGCAAGGCCTGCAGCAGTCTGCGCCGCACGAGCGGGTCGGCCAATAGCTCCTTGAGCGCCTGTTCGTCGGCCATGGCATTGAACAGCTGTTGGTCCTGCATGGCGGCCGTATAGAGCCGGATGCGTTCCTCCGGCATCAAGGTATCGGCGGCGAATCCGCCCAGCAGCTTTTCCAGGTCATGTTCGGACATGAGGCTCCATCGGTTGCGTGCGCATCTGATCGGTCAAAGATGCAAGGTTCAGGTGCCGGTTCTAGTTGAACATCCGACGTCTAGTTCCAGCTTCCACCCATCAGCTCGAGTAACTGCCTCCGACAGCGCAGGTCCCACGTGTAGATCGTGTTGATCGATGGCTGTCCGAGTGTCCTTTGAATGGCTGGAAAGCTCTGACCCTCCAGCTTCAGTCTGAACAGTTCGCGACAACGCTCGCCCAGCTGAGCCACCGCTTTCAAAAGCCTGTCCACCCGTTGCTTCTGATCCAGTTGTCCGGCGGGGTCGTCTCCGGGATGCGCGAGCGGATGGTCTTCGATCGGCTCTTGATTATACTCGCCTCGACGCAGCGACTTCCGATGGGCGTCCAGCATTTTGAAACGCAGCACCTGAAAGGCCAGCGGAACCAACTCGGTGAGTTCGGCGACGTTCGCATACTTCTCATGCAAGAGCGTCAACACGTCCTGGGTCAGATCTTCGGCAGCGTCTCTTCTCAATCGTAATGTGGCGAAGGCCAGGACCCTTTCGCGCAGTTGGATGAGTATCTGATCCCGGTCCATAGGTCAAACGTAGAAGGTTGACGACGGTCGTTGTGAAGGTGTGGAGCCTAGGCGTATCTGAATGCCCGGACAAGCATAACACAGGATAGAGCAGCGTCGCGCCCACGGGCGCGTCGAGAAACGTACCCTGCGTTCGACATCCCGAGCGTGTCCCCGAGTGAGGCCTCGATTCTGGCCGTCACCGGATCTGTTAACCGCCCCGCGGGAGTGTCTCTGGGGAATGAGACGAGAGGACTTCCCCGATTGAGCGGAAGGAAAGCCCCAATCCTCGACAGACCTCCACCTGCCGGTCGAAGCGATTGGTGGTGCGGATCATTCTTCCCAGCGCCCGCAGTCCGACCCGCCCCCAGGCTGCGAGATGGAATACCGACAGCGGGTAGTCGGTCCCGAACAGCAGCCGGTCCTGGAGGTCCGGGTGATGTCTGAGATGCAGCAACATGCCCAGGCGGTTGGGCAACGTGAGTGCGGAAATGTCGGCGTAGAAATTTGGATACTGCTGTGCCAGGTCTCGAAAGGTCGGCAGGAACTTCTCGTAGAGAATCAGGCCATAGCTGCAGGCATGGGCGGCAATGACGGTTGCGCCTTCATCGAGGGCGGTACGGAGCCGGTCGGGCTCGCCGACGGACTGGTCCTTTCCGATGAGACTGAATTCATAGCCGACATGACTCAACAACGGCAGCTTCCGCTCTGCCAGGGCGCGATAAAACGGTCTGTATCGCAAATCGGCCGGATTGAACTGCTGCGCATTGGGCAGAACTTTTATGAGAACGGCACCGGCGTCGGCGCAACGATGGACCTCATCGATCGCATCGGCCCGCTGCGGATTGATCGAAGGACCGGGCAGAAACAGGTCCGGATAGGCCCGGACGGTCTTCAAGACATAGTCGTTGCTGATGAGAAACTCCGTATGGGCACGATTCAGCAGGCCGGTCCGGTCGTAGAATCCGTCCATGCCGAGGAGGACGGCTTTCTGCACATGGCGCGAGGCCCGAAGCTCCGTGACGAGATGTTCGAGATATTTGCGATTGGCTTCGCGGGGATGAGCCGGTGAGAGGTCTTGTTTCCATAACAGAAACCGGAATAACGGACTCTTGAGCAGTTTCGGCGAGATGAAACAGCCATTGTCGCCATCCGGCAGAGCCGCCAGGTGCACATGACAGTCGATCAACGACTTGTTGTCTGCTGCGCTCATTGCTGTGAAGCAAGGCCGGTCACGATCCCGGCTCTCCCAATCGTTCCGTGGCGATGCGTTTGAGAGCCCTGAGGTCCAGCTTGCCCGTCCCCAGCACCGGTAATGCATCGACCTTGATGAAGTGGCTGCGGGACGGCATGAACAGATTCGGCAGCCCGCTTGCCGCGACTTTGGTGATGATTTGCGCGATCCGTTGTTCATCGAGCGTGTGGAGCACCGCAAGCTGCTCACCCCGGCGATCGTCAGGCACCCCGGTGACGGCACAGATTTGCAGCTCCTCCCCCGACGCCTGTTGAAAGGCCTCCTCCACCTGACGATGGGGCACCATTTCTCCCCCGATCTTGGAGAAACGCGACAGGCGGTCCGTAATGGTCAGAAAGCCGTCATCGTCGAGGGTGGCGATATCACCGGTAATGTACCAACCGTCGCGCATGGCCTGCGCCGTCAGGTCTTCGCGCCCCAGATATCCGATCATCACGTTCGGTCCCTGGACAAGCAACATTCCGGCTGTGCCTGGTGGCAGCCCAACGAAGGTCTCCGGGTCGACGATGCGGACGGAGACGCCCGGCAGCGGCCTGCCGACGGTCCCCCGACGAGAGGCAGGTTGAAAAAATCCGGCCGCCCGGAAGTCAGGGCAGTTCACGGCTATGACCGGCGCGCATTCCGTGACCCCATACCCTTCGATCGGGACGATGCCGAAGCGGTCTTCGAACGACTGGCAGAGACGGAGGGGTAGTTTTTCCGCTCCCGTGAGGACCACCCGCAAGGAGCTGAACTGCTCCGGAGTGCAGCGTCGCTGGTAAAGTTGCAGAAACGTCGGGGTACAGACCAGGAAGGTGAGGCGATGCCGGGCGCAGAGTTCACCGATCGCCGTCACGTCGAGGGGCGAGGGATGAAACACAATGGCGGCGCCATTGAGCGTCACGTACCAAAACACGAGATTCCCGAACGAATGGAACAGCGGGAGGATTCCGAGAATCCGATCCTTCGCATCCAGGGGGAGGACTTGCGATACGGCTTGCACGTTCGCATCGATATTGAAATGCGAGAGCATCACGCCCTTCGGCTCACCGGTGCTGCCGCTGCTGAAAATGACGGTGGCGAGATGATCCATCGTGACGCGGGTCTGTTGTCCGCAGGCGGATTCCAGGAGCCGAACCGGAGCCAGGATGGCCAACGCGGCCGCCGCAGCTTTCTGTGAGCCGCCGATGGTATGGGCAATGTCCTCCAGCCACAGAATGGTCGGACCGTCCGGGAGATCGAGCTTGGCCTTCTCCACGAACTTCCGGCTGGTGACGATGGTGCGAAGCTTCGCCTGTCTGACGGCCGACTCGAGGCCCTGTTTGCCGACGGTGTAGTTGAGATTCACGGTCGTGTGTCCGGCCAGGGTGGCGGCGACGTTCGTCAAGGCTCCTGCGACAGTCGGTGGCAGGAGGAGGCCCACACATTCCTGCTCCCGCCAGTGAGTCTTCAGCGCCCGGGCGAGGGCGATGGCGCCGATGAGGGCCTGCAGGCAGGTGACATGCGGTCTCGTCACGTCGGCCATCACCAGACGGAACGGATGACGACGCATGGATGTGACGAAGGCCCTGTGCAGGGGGCGTCGATCTGGTTTTCGTAGTTCCCAGGCCGCCTCGCCAAGTCCCAACACGAGCCGGCGGAGCTCGTGCGCGGGGGTGGTCGAGGGAACGGGTGAACCAAACGAGACGGTGACAGGATAGGGAATGCGTTCCGGCCACTTCGTCAGGAACCGGCCGCCGACAAAACTGAAGATGCTTCCCCAGACGCGGTCCAGATGAACCGGAACGATAGGGACGTCGCGGCCTTTTACGATCCGCTCGAATCCGCGACGGAACGGTAGCAGATTGCCGGTGCGGGTGATTTGGCCTTCGGGAAAGATGCAGACGAGGTCTCCCGCGTCGAGGGCGTCGCCCGCCTGGCGCAAGGCCTTCAATATGACGCGGGGGCCGAGGGACGACGAGATGGGGATGACGTGCAGAACCTCCATGAATGGTTTGAACAGAGGATGGTTGACGTATTCCGCGTCGACGACGAACCGGATGGGGCGGTCCAGACTGGCGATCAGAAGAAATCCGTCGATGAAGGAAATGTGATTCGGGACCAACAGGGCGCCGCCGGTCACCGGCACATGTTCGTGCCCGACGATGCGGAGCCGATAGAGGGTATTGGTCAACAGGACGAGCATCAACCGGAGAAAGGTTTCGGGCATGAGCCACATCGCCCATGCGGTACCGAGCGTCGTGGCCAACGCAGTGGCGAGGAAAATGCCGACGGTCGAGAGGCCGACATTGGCCAGGAGGCCCCCGCTCAGCGAGCCCAGCAGAATGCCGGTGAACACACAAATGTTCTCGAGGGCGATGACCGAACCTCGTCGATCGTGAGGGGCGCGCCACTGGATCAAGGCATTGATCGGAATGAAGATGAGCGCGCTCGACATGCCCAAGGCGATCATCAACGCCAGGGTGCCGCTGAACGGCGGGACCCACCAGCCGAGAATCAAGAGGAACAGGGCGACCCCGGACGCGCCGAGCGGGACCAACCCGTATTCCACGTGCGATCGGGAGAGGCGACCCACGATAAGGGCACCCAGGCCGATGCCCACGGAGATCATGGCCGAGGGCACGGTCGCCAGCGCATCCGAGAGGCCGAGCACGGCCTTCGCATAGACCAGCACGTTCTGCACGACCAGGCTGGCGATGGTCCAGAAAAAGACCGCCCCGGTGATGGCGAGACGTAGCAGGCGATCGGCACGCAAGGCGGACAGGGCTCCGCGCAAGGTGTCGAAGAGGCCGCCGCTCGCCCGTGCGGCGGGAACCGTCGGCACCGCCAAGGCCGCCGCTAATCCGACCACTGTCAGGCCGGTTAATATGAGCGGCGCCAGCCAGGGCATGTCTCCCGCTCCGGCCAATAAAAATCCGCCGGCCGTCGTGCCAGTGAGAATCGCGAGGAACGTGAACAGTTCCAGAACACTGTTGCCCTGCGCGAGCTGTTCGTGCCGCAGCAGTTCCGGAAGGATCCCGTATTTGGCAGGGCTGAAAATGGCGCTCTGAATGCCCATACCGGCAAGCACGACCAAACCCCAGAGGCCACCCGTGGGATCGGCCAGGAGCGCGAGGGTTGCGCCGGCCATGAGCAGCACTTCCACACCTTTCATGGCGATGATGACCGTGCGTTTGCTGAGGCGGTCGGCAAAGAAGCCGGCGACGAATGAAGTCAGGACCAACGGCAGGGTGAAGACGACCATCGCAAGAGTGGTTTGAGACTGCGAGGCGGTTTCGAGATCCTGCCCAGGCGAAAGGGTCGCCGTCGCCACCCTGATCCCCAGGAGTGCCACAATGAATTTCCAGGCGTTGTCGTTAAACGCGCCGCAGAACTGCGCAATCAAGAGCCCGCGCAGGGGAAGGCGAGGTGGCGGGGTGACGTCGGGCTGCGGCTCGATGGGAGGCTCCTTCAAGTGATTGTACCGGTGCTCGGGAGCATGACATCTCAGTCTGCCGAAACAGCGGGCACGATGCAATCCATTATCGCGGCGGCGTCGAGGACGGGATTTCTATGGGCAACCCTTCCAGCGCCATAATCCGCAGGGCGTTGGTCGTGGGGCAGGGCCCAGGTCTCAGCCGGTAGTCGAAATGCAGCGCGCCTTCGGACACGGTTTCCTGAAAGTGCACGTTCGTCACGGTGGGGAGCTGGCGCTCCAGTTCCGCCAGTTCCAAGTCGTGGGTCGTGACCAGACCGAAGCCGTTTCCTCCCGCGAGGCTGGCGATGAGGGCGCGGCCTCCGATAAGACGTTCGCGGTTGTTGGTCCCCTTGAAGACTTCGTCGATCAGCCACAGCACCGGAGGCCCCTGTGCTTCCCGCGTGCGGTCCAAAATGGTCTTGAGCCGTTTGACCTCAGCGTAAAAAAACGAAAGCCCGCCGTCGAGAGAATCGTCCACGCGAATGCAGCTGCCGATTTGGACGTGTGACCAACGAAACGATCTGGCGCAGACCGGGCCTCCGGCTTGCGCCAGGCAGACACTGATGCCGATGGTTCTGAGAAAGGTGCTCTTGCCAGACATGTTGGAGCCGGTCACGAGAAAAATGCGTCCTCGCCCCTGGAGCAGAATGTCGTTACCTACGCGGACGGTGGCGGGAATCAGCGGATGAGCCAACTCCCGGGCGTCAAGAATCGGCCGATCGCCGTTGGACTGCGCCGTGCTGTCTGGTTGGTACAGGGAGGGCCACACATAGTCGGGATGCAGATAGGCGAAGGTTGCCAGGGAAGCTGCGGCATCCAATTCGGCGAGCGTTTCAAACCATTGCGGAGCAACGGCGGTGATCCGGTCTTGGAGTTGCTGCAAGCGGTAGGTGTGCAGGAGATCCCAAGGACCGATACCATTGATCAGGTAATGCACCAACGGATGGGCTCGCACGCTGAGCCGATTCATGATGGAGGCCGCCTGCTTGAGGGAGGTGGAAGGTCTGCTCCGCTGTTGCAGCAGCGGTTCACACAGTTCGGCCAATCGGGGGGATGTGCGGTAGGACCGCCGTTCCAGATAGCCGAGGACTGCGCTGAGCCGGTCCAGTTGGCGGTGCAGAGACTGCGCATGGTCGAAAATTTCCTCTGACCGGCTGCGGACTGAGAGAAACAGGAAGGCATAGAGTCCGAACGAGAGCATCCAGTAGTTCCCGATTCCACTGAGGAGATCGGCAAGGAGGAGCCCCGCGGTGAGAATCGCAAGCCCGGTTTCCGTGACGAGCATGGGCATGAGGCTGCCGGTATCCACCCGCTTCTGGAGCAGCGCGAGCAACCGGCGACCGTCGATGTCGGCGTCTTCGACCGCCTGGGCTTCCAGAGACAACCGGTCACGGAGCAGCGAGAGGGGAGCCAGTTCCCGGATCAGCGTCTGCCGTGCGGCCCACCGGGCGGCCTGCGGCGGTTGATCAAACAGCCAGGCGGTCAGACGTTCCTGGCCTTGCGATGAAATGGTGTGATCGATCAGGTGCAGCAGTGAACGCGGGCCTGCCAGGTCGAGGTCTATGGCATAACCATGCCGTTCCGGCATGGCAACCTGGCGGAGGGGGATCTCCGACCAATTCAATCGTATGCGTGCGATGTGCGCCTGTTTGATGCGCTGCCAGCGGTGGAGTCGATGCAACCGGTCTTCCAGTTTGTTATGATGCCAGGCCAGGATCAGGAACACGAGGAAGAAGGTTGCGAGCGCGCCGTTGCCGAGCTGAGTCCACCCCAGTTTGTGGATGACAATGGATGCCACCAAGCCTGCGGCAAAGGTCGCCAACCGCCACGTGGTGAACCGTTCGCTGATGCGACGGCCCCTTGCCTCGAGGACGCCGAGGCGGCGTAATTGCCGCACGAGACCGCGTTCTCTGGCTGGTGCACCCTGCGACTGCGTACTCGGCAACATCGTACTGCTGACGATAACGATAGTCTGAGATGGCGTCAACCACCAAGACAACTGGCCCCGCCATGGACGGTAGTCCTTCGCAGCCTTCAGGCGACTGGATCCAGGTCGACGTGCAGACCTCGCTCGATGCCGGGGAACTTCTTGGCCTGCTGGACGATCCGGCTGTGACGGGCGCCTGGCAGGAATACGACTGTATCCACCTCTACTGGCCAACAGGCCGTTGCGGGCCGGATACCTGGCAGGCCCTTCGACGGGCCCTGACCCAACTTGGTCATTCCGATCCCGACGGTGCCATCACGATCAATGACCTGGCAAACCAGGATTGGAATGCCCAATGGTCGCGTCTGGTCGAGCCGATCCGAATCGGCCGCGTGGTCATCAGGCCGAGTTGGAAAGCCCTGACGCTGCAGCCCGATGAGATTGAATTGATTTTAGATCCCAAGCAGGCTTTCGGTACGGGCCATCATGCGACGACGCAACTGTTGATCGAATGGCTGCAGGAGGTGGTGACCCCGAACGACCTGGTGCTCGACGTGGGAACCGGAAGCGGGGTGCTGGCGATGGTGGCGTTGCGGCTTGGGGCTGCGGAGGCTACGGGAGTGGACAGTGATCCGGTCGCCATCGACTGTGCGAGAGACTATGCGCAGGTGAACGGGTTCGATCGCAGGCTGACGTTTTCGGTGGGGCATGCTCAAATGCAGCAGGCCCACGATTCATCGGTCCCCTCACTCGTTGTCGCCAATTTAGATCGACAGACACTGCTGGATTCCGCCGAGACGCTCTGCCGTTATGCGGCCGGCGGCGCGCGGTTATTGCTGTCCGGTCTGTTGATCGATCAGCGCGCGGAGATCGAAGCCGCCTATGCGTCCCGGGGAGTCTACGTGAAACGAGTGCGGGTTCGCGAGGGATGGGGTGCCCTGGAGGCGGTCGGCATGGAGTCCTGCGAGGGAGGGCTCTGTTCCTGATGGGCGCCACGAAGCCGCGGGCCGGTGCCCACGTGCACCAGGTGAGTGTCTCCGATGGCGGGGTGCCGAAGCGTGCGGTGCCGGAGGCGCGGGTGACGGTCGCAGGGTTGAGCGGGGATCGCCAACGCAACCGAACGTTCCATGGCGGACCGGATCGAGCCGTCTGTCTGTATTCTCTGGAGGCGATCGAGGCGCTGCGGGCGGAGGGCCATACGATGAGTCCCGGTGCCGCCGGTGAGAACCTCACGATCACCGGACTCGAGTGGGCGAACCTTCAGCCTGGCGATCGCCTCGGCATTGGCCTCCATGTGCAGCTGGAAATCATGAGTTACACAGCCCCCTGCCGATTAAACGGACAGTGGTTCAAGGATGGAAACTCCAAGCGGATCGCGCAGGAGCTCCATCCCGGATGGAGTCGCCTCTATGCGCGAGTGCTCGCCGAAGGTGCCGTTCGTCCGGGTGATCAGGTCATATTGAACGACTCGCCCCGGGGAGAAGGATAGAGCGTGAAGCGGATACTTGAGCGGGAAGTGATGGATGATGTCGCGCAGGCCAAAGCCTACGCGCAAGCGGATTTTGCCGATGAAAACCAAGGCTTCGTGGATCGGTTCCGGGAGTATTTTCCCGATTGGAGCGGGGAGCATGTCGTTGACCTGGGCTGTGGTCCCGGAGATATTCCCATTCGGCTGCTTCGCGCATTCCCCCAGGCGCGAGTGACCGGCGTGGATGCCAGCCGTCCCATGTTGGATCTGGCGACAGAAGCCATCGGCAAAGCCGGACTGACGGACCGGATCACGTTGTGCTGTGACAGGTTTCAATCGTTGGTCTTGCCTGAGCAGGCCGATGCCCTCCTGTCCAATAGTCTGTTGCACCATGTGCCGAATCCGCTGCAGTTCTGGTTCCACCTGAAGCAATGGGCCAAGCCGGGGGCGGCTATCCTTGTGATGGATTTATTGCGGCCGGAAAGTCCCGAGGACGCCCGATCCTTGGTGGAGCAGTATGCTTCCGGAGAGGATCCGATCCTACAGCGGGATTTCTACAACTCCTTGCTGGCGGCGTTCACGGAGGACGAAGTCGCGGCGCAGCTCGCCGAAATGAACTTGTCCCGGCTCCTGATCGATGTCCCCGACGATCGCCATTGGGTCGTCGGCGGCATCATTCCCTAAGCGACATCCATATGTACGGTTTCGTTCCTCTCCTGTTCACCTGCCTCCTGACCCTGCTGCTCAGCCAGTCCGTCGGGACTGTCTGGGGACAGCTTCAGCAGTTGCGTAATCCGCGATCCGTCCCTGAGGCGCCGGTCCTTCCTGCCGCTCCTATGGTGGTGATTCCTGAAGGGGGCTTTGCCATGGGAGCCGACGGAACAGCCGCTTTGGAGGACGAACGGCCCCAGCACACCGTTTGGTTGGATCGCTTCGAGATGGATCGGTATGAGGTGACGACCGGACAATATGCCGAATTTTTGACCATCCTCCACCACCCGCCTCCCTGGCAATGGGAGAACGTGCAACTGGCACAACATCGCGACCGTCCGGTCGTGGGCGTGAGTTGGTTCGATGCCGACGCCTATTGCCGCTGGCGAGGCAAACAACTTCCGACGGAAGCCCAATGGGAAAAGGCGGCGCGGGGGACCGACGGGCGACTGTTTCCCTGGGGTAATCAAGCGCCGGCTGAAGGACTCGCGAATTTTGCCCTGGGCGCCAGGTTCGACTATAGCCAGGCGCTCATGCCGGTCCAGCATTATGAGGCCGGAGTCAGCCCCTATGGGATCTATCAGATGGCGGGGAATGTCGGAGAATGGGTCGCTGACTGGTACGGATCGAACTATTATGACACCGGCCCGCACAGAAACCCGCCCGGTCCAGCCGTCGGATCATTCAGAGTCTTGCGTGGCGGGTCCTGGTCGGACCTTCCGAAATACCTGCTCACCTATGGGCGGTTCAAACTGCCGCCGGGAACTCGTAACAGCTATACGGGGTTTCGTTGTGCCAAAACGGCTGCTCCATCCACTCCACCGTGAGCCGGGCGCCCCTGCGCACCAGCTCACGGGATGTCGCTCTTGCCGCTGCATCGTCGCTTAAAACAGACTCTTGCTGACCTCGGCTGATTTGCTGCTTTCGTTACCCGTCGTGTCGAACGCGGTGACGGCAAAGTAGTAGGTCGTGCCCTTGGGAAGGTTCGGCACGGTGAAGCTGGTCCTACCGGTAACTTCAAAGGGCCCGGCAAAACTGTAGATCCCCGATTGGGTTCCGACATACACACGATAGCCTGCCAGATCGGCCTCGGTGTTGGCGTTCCAACTGACGGTGGCGCTGGCCGTGCCGGTGGAGGGAATGGTGGCCACCGGTGCCGGCGCAGTGGGGGTGGCCGGCGGCGGCGGCGGTGGCGTGATCGTGGGCTGACTCGGTGTGGTCGAGGGAGTGTTCGAGGCAGAGGCGGGAGCCGTCTGACCGGCGGCAATCGTAAATGTCACCGGAATCCGAATGGTGTTGGAGTAATTGTTGGGCCCGGACTCGACGATATACACCACCGCCGAGTGTGTGCCGGCTGCAAGTCCGGCGGACTGAGCAGTGATGACGAGCTGATCAGTTTCAGTCGAAATGGTTTGCGTACTGCCATAGGGCGGATTCATCCAGACCCATGACTGGCTGGCGCTGAGCGAATAGACATGCTGGTCGGTTCCCGATTTCTTCAGCGTCAAGGTGCCGACGGCGTTTGAACCCGTCAGTGCCAGCGAAGACGGAGTGACCTGGATCGGCCCCGTCGCGCTAATGACAGGCGCGGGCGGCGGCGGCGGAGTGGCTGCAGCAGGCGGCGGCGGGGGCGGCGTGACCGACGACCGGGGGCGGCGGGGGAGGAGTGGCTGCAGGGGGCGCCGGCGGCGGGGGCGGCGTGGCGGACGCGCTTGAGGCCGTCACGGTCAAGCTGACCGGAAGACGCAGCATGTTCGTAAAGTTATTCGGGCCTGATTCGACAATGTAGACCGTCGCCGAATAGGTGCCGGCCGACAGCCCGGCCGTCTGGGCATTGATCACGAGCTGGTCCGTTTCGGTAGAGATGCTCTGCGTGCTCCCGTAGGGCGGATTCATCCAGACCCATGACTGGTTGGTACTCAGGTAATAGGTGTGCTGGTCTGTGCCACCCTTGCGTAGCGAGAAGGTGCCGACAGCCGTTTGACCCTTTACCGCGGTCAGCGCCAAGGACATCGGACTGGCCGAGATGCCGGTGGTGGGGACGACCGGCGGGGGCGGCGGAGGAGTGGCTGCAGCAGGCGGCGGCGGGGGCGGCGTCACCACCGCGGGGGGCGGCGGGGGAGGAGTGGCCGAAGGGGGCGCCGGCGGCGGGGGCGGCGTAGCGGACGCGGCCGTCACGGTCAAGCTGACCGGAACGCGTAGCATGTTTGTGAAGTTATTCGGACCGGAATCAACGATATAGACCACCGCCGAATGGGTGCCGGCCGGCAGCCCGGCTGTTTGGACGGTGATCACGAGCTGATCCGTTTCCGAAGAAATGGTTCGGGTGCTTCCGTAGGGTGGATTCATCCACACCCAGGACTGGTTGGTGCTGAGATAGTAGGTATGTTGATCGCCGCTTGATTTCGTGAGGGCGAGTGTCCCGACAGCGGTCTGCCCCTTCGGGGCGGTCAGGAACAACGCGCTTGGACTGGGCACGATAGGAGCGGTTCCGCTGGCCTGAGCCTTGACGGCGGCTGCGGTCAGGGAAGATTGTTGAAGCAGGCTGAGCGCGGTCGAGCTGTCGGCGGCCAGAGCGGTTGGAGCCAGCGCGGTATGGAGCAGCGCAGAAGAAAGGCAGCCGGCAAAACCTATTGCGAACACACTCATTGACGTCTTCATTGTGTTTCCTCCAGGGAAAATGCAAGACGCTTAGATAGCAACCGGCATGCCATGTAATGGATGAGTGAGAATCGCCAGAAGGCCCCGTCACGCGCCATTTTGCGGGCTAATCTTCGCTGGAATCTTATGACGCTAACAGTGCCGTGCAAGATGGAGCAGCCGCTGCAGGAGAAACCCTTCGTCGCAGGTCCGCTGCTCAGCGCACGTGGGGCACTATGTCCGCAGTCTCGCGATCTTCTGCGGCGAATGGTCGAGCCGGGTGGTGGAAGGGATCCTGTTACGCGATGGGGTGCCGAGTGATCCACTCGGTGAGAGAGGCCAGCATCAGCTCAAAGTCTGCGGCCTTGGTAAATCGGTGATCGGCCCCAGGTAGAATTTTCAGCCGCTTAGGGCCTGGTAGGGAGTCGAACAGTCGCTGGCTCTGGTGGAGGGGGACAAATTCATCGCGATCACCTTGGACGATCAAGGTAGGAACGGTCAGGTTCCTGGCCGGCTCATACGCGATCCGCTCAAGGCAATCCTGGTAGAAGGCATAGTCGAGGGAAAGACGGGCCGGTCCGCCGTGAAGATCCGGGATCGTGTTGGTTAGTTTCCATTGTTGCATTCCTTCCTCACCCAGTTCTAAGCGAAGTTCCTCTGCGAAGTCGACCACCGGACACTTCAGCGCGAGACAGGCGAGTGGAGGGACGGCCCCGGGGTTTGCCGCATGCGTCGTGGTCCAGTCGGCGGCAGCGAGGAGTGCCATGAGGCCACCGAAACTGGAACCGGCTAAGGCCAGCCGGCGATATCCACGATCGAACATGTGGTGCAAGGCCGTCAGCACCTGGCCGACGGCGAGGGTCGTCGTCAGCTTGGCGAAGGGCCCGTCGCTGTCGCCGTGGCCGAAACAATCGAATCGGAATGACGCGATACCTCGCTCCATCAAGCGGGCGGTCAGGGCCTGATTACTTGAGCTGTTCTTGTGGGAGAGGAAGCCATGGCAAAGGACGGCGCCGTGGTCGGTGGGCTGATCCGGCCTGACCAGGACCGCCGCCATGCGGTGTCCGGATGCATCGTGAAGGTATAAGGATTCTTCCATGGTGTAGGGGCTCCGCGGCGCAAGAAATCGAAATCAATGGGTGGTCGGCCGTTCGCCTCCCGGTTGCGTTGCCACCACCTGCGTGATCTTCATCGTAAACAAGGTGAGGCTGATCAGAAGCAAACCGATTGTGCCCCAGCTTGCCGTAAGGATCCAGGGTGAAGAGAGTGGCAGCTTCCATGTCAAAGTCGCCACGAGCACCAGTCCCAAGGTCCCAAAGCTCAGTGTCGAAATCTGCAGGGCCCGCCAGCGATTGAGGATTCGATTGAGACCTTCCCGATAGGCCGGGCGCTTTTTCTGATTACTGACGCGTTGCGCCGCCAGGAGCGTTGGCAACGCATAGGACAATCCTCCCACGAACGCCTGCAACAGGAAACCAATGAAGGCGGCATGGGTGTAGGCGACGACGTGAAGGGTGCCATAAGGCATAACCGGCGGTGTCCATAAGACATTGGCACCGACCGCCATGCCGAGGAGCGTCATGAAAACCAGGAGGAACAGGGCCGTCATCAGGTGATCGGTGGCAGACGAACCTGGTTGTCCGGCCTGACTCCAGGTACTGAGCAGATTCCAGGTGCAGAGTGCCAACATGATGAGCAGGACGCTTCCCGCGGCCATCTGGATGTGAACCGAGGAAAGAATAAATCCGGTCACCAGCCCGGCAGCACCGGCCGGCAACAGAAGCAGCACCGCCTGCCCCAGGCCCGCACTCCGCAGCGGGCGGTTTAAGATAGCCGGCACTGCGAGTTGAATCGTCCCGACCGTCCCCAGCGTGAGGAATAACAACAGGCCGGCATGTAAATGTCCCAGTCGGAGCATGCCATGCCAGGTTGGGAACCAGGCTCCGACGAGTATCTCTCCAAGGATCATGTTTCCGAGCAGGCCGGTCAAAGCAATGCCGAAAAACAATCCGGTCAGCGAGGTCCATTCCGGAGAGGTCCGGAGCGCCCGTACCATATGACGCGCCATGGGAATGAAGCACAGTAGGAGGATCAGCCCGCCCGTGATGAGGAGATTGGCATGGCGGAACCAGGATCCGGCGGCCAAAGCGAACGCGGCGAGATTCAGCCCGATCAACAGTCCACGATACGCCGGGCGTTTTGTGTCCTGACCGGCCAGTTCGATCGCCGTCAGGGACAAACCGGTCATCATCTGGATGAGTCCGCCGACCAGCGCCCCGTGAACGTGAAGCATGCGGAGGCCGGGAGGCAATGGAGAACCGCGGACGATGCCGAGAAAGGTCGCCAAACCGATCAGGGCAGTCAGCAGCAGCCAAGTCCATCCCGTAAGGAGAAACGACAATGGCGACCCGAGCCCTCGGCTCATAGGGGGTGGTCCTGATTGAGAAAATAGAAGTGATTTGTAGGACCCTTGCCATGTCCGATCGACAGGCTGTGCCTGATCGCCTCGGTGAGGTAAGTTTTCGAGGTCTGAACAGCGTCGGGGACCGTTTTGCCCCGGGCAAGATGCGCCGCGATGGCTGAGGCGAAGGTGCAACCGGTGCCGTGGGTGTGCGGCGTGTCGATGAATTCGCCCTTATAGATATGAAAAAACCGGCCGTCGTACAGAAGATCTGTCGCGCGATCACTGGCAAGATGGCCGCCTTTGATGAGCACATTGGCGCAACCGAATTGGTGGATGATCTTGGCGGCGCGGCGGGCGTCAGCCAGGGAGGTAATTTCTATGCCTGAGAGCTGCTGGGCTTCATACACATTGGGCGTGACCAGCAGGGCTAAAGGAAAGAGGTCTTTCTTGATGCTGTCGATGGCGTCCGGTTGTAAGAGGGGTTGTCCGCCTTTGGCGATCATGACCGGATCTACGACCAGGTTTTTGACCTGTTGCGGTTTCAATAGCTTCACCACGATCTTGATGATGTCCGTCGATGACAGCATTCCCGTCTTGACGGCGGCCACCTCAAAATCGTCGAAGATGGCATCGATCTGAGCGGCGACGATCGACGTCGGCAGCTCGAACACATCGGTGACTTCTTCGGTATTCTGGGCCGTGATGGCGGTTATGACCGACATGGCATAGACCCCGTTGGCCGACATGGCCTTCAGATCCGCCTGAATTCCTGCTCCGCCGCCTGAATCTGAGCCTGCTATCGTCAATACTTGTCTGATCATCGATAATTCCTATGCAATGGTTCCGGAGGTAGTGGGTTATGGCGCGGGGGAAACGGACTCTTGCGGCGCGGAGGGCTCGGCCTCGGCGGCTGCTGGGGTGTCCACTGTGAGTCCATCCAGACTGACGACACGATCGGGCCTGGGCGAAGTTTCATGGTAATGCAGCGTCAGGGGGCCTGTGGTCGATGTCCGAGGTACCGAAAAGAGGAGTCTCGCCGGTTGGCCCTTCCGGGGATACAATTCCATGCCGCGGGTACAGAGGGTTTCCCGGCTCTGTTCGATATCCTGCGGCCATTGTTCGCCATGCTCGTCCAGCAGGTAGGTGTCCCGCAATTGACAGCCGAGTTTGATCGGATGCGAGGAGCGGTTGACGAACAACAGGTCCAGCGCGAGCTGATCGTCCTGCCGGGAGAGGCCCACCACGCTGACCTTGTACCACTCATTCTCATGACCACTCAATACCGGTCCCGCGGGCTCGATCTCAGCTGTCGCGACAGGTGTCTTCGGGGCATTGGCCTGTTTGAATAAGGCAGCGAGCGGGCCCGCCTTCGGTACGATGGCCCGGGCCGCTCCGACCGGAAACACGGTATAGGGGCCGATCAACTTGGCCGTCACTCGAACGCCTTCCGGGATTTCCAGATAGCTCCCGGTCACGAACAGGTCCGCCCGGAGTGCCTTCGCCACTTTCTTGGCGGCCTTGGCCTGGGAGGTGTCCAGATGGGTGAGTTGGTGCTTTGCCATGGTGGCGGCCAGCAGTTTGTGATCGACAACCTTCAGTTCGCCCGCTACGAGGAGTTGCGTGGACAGCTCTTCGGCCAGGAATTGTCCGATCGGCGTCACGTCTCCCTTGTTATCGGCGAAATCCAGCACCGCCAATCGTGACTTCTTCATCTTGATGGCCTCGGCGGCCACGCCTTCGGCCAATTCACGCAGGCTGTCTTCATACTTTGAGGCAGCGTGGACAGGCGAGTAGCCGAAGGCGAGGACGAGGGCACAACAGAGGATCCGTGTCATCAGCATGTACTCAGGGACGAACTCATGGCACACATTATACTCACGCGGTCGACCCTGTCCAGCCCGCGCCTTCGTCACGCCGGCTCAGACCCCTGCTGAATGAGGATGCGCCCGGACTTGTTTTTATGAGGCGCCAGGAGGCAGGAGCGCTTTTGCCACGACCCGTCCGCTTACATACCCCACGGGCAGCAGAAGCAGGAGAATGGGCGGCAGAAAAAAGTAGGCGAGCGCGCCTTGGGCATCGGGGTGGATGAGAACATCGACATGAATCCAGGTGGTGACAGCCATCATACCGACGCCCGCACAGACAAGGCCTACCATCCGTCGACGAGCGGTCATGATGGCCCGGGTCGACGTGGTACCCATGTGCACAAGGATCACCACAGCCAAGACGAGAAACGGAACGGCCGTAAGGATGCCCACGAGAAACAGGTTATAGCCAGGCGCGAACAGGTGGAGGCAAAAGGATTGCCACGCCCGAGTGAGCGGCAGATGGTGGACGAAACGGTCCACCGCGAGCATGATCGCCCAGGGCAGAACCAAGCCTCCAAGCACACTCACCCACGCGCCCAATAGGGTCAGCACCCGGAGTTGCGCCACGGTGTTGAATGCTGTGACGATCATTCCGGGGAACCTTTTGGGGGTGATTGCCCGGATGTCGTCGGTTCGGACTCAATCGCCGCGAGCGCGTCCGCGATACTCCCCCGGACAACCGGATCCGGATCGTGACGCTGCTGCCGGAGGGCGGCGAGCGCGTCCTTTGCGGACGGTCCCATGGAACCAAGCGTTTCCGCAACCAGATACCGCACCAACGGCCGTTCATCCTGAAGCAGGGGCAGGATGGTGGATAATGCTTCGCCGGTTGAGGGGCCCGATTGAGCAAGCTGATGCAACGCATAGTCGCGCGCAGTCGATTGCTCAACCATCAGACTCAATGATTGGATATGAGCGCGATCGTCCGGCTTCGGCTTGTTGAGCGCGCTCCGGGCCAATCCGGCAATTGCCGCGTCCGGATCGCCGACGAGTTCCCGGAGTGAAGCCTCAGCCGCCGCCGGCACGGGAGTCGTGAAGGCAAATTGAGCGACGGCGGTGTGGCGAACGAGGCTTGATGGCGCATGCAGCCCGGCGATGAGCGCATCTGCGATCGGTGTCGCCGGGATGCCGATACCTGCCAGAGCCGTCAGTGCATTGCGGCGTACGAGCTCATCAGGGTCCCGGGCGGCAGCGAGCAAGGAAGCGACGGCGGGTTTCGCGACCGGCCCAAGATTCCCCAGCACCGCACAAGCCGTGCGACGTTGCTGCACGTCCGCATCGTGAAGCCGGGGCATAAAGTGGGTCATGACGATCCGGGCCGCCGTGAGATCGATCGACTTGATGGCTGCTGCCGCGGTGGTATTGGCATGTTGGCTGCCGTCCCGAGTGGCCTGGGCCAGGAGTGCGGGCACCGCTGCGCTCGCCGCCGGTCCGACCAGCCCTAACTGCTCCGCTGCGACGATACGTGTCGAGGGATCGTCATCCGAGAGCATCTGGATCAAGGTGGGCACGGCCCGCGCTCCGGTGGAAAACCAATACCAGAGGGCCAGCAGGGCAAGGAACAGGAAGAGCCCTCCCAGGTGCAGACCGATCTCGCGAGGACTCAAGAGGGTCGGTGATGGGGCGGAATTGGTCATGCGGGATGACAATGGGTGATGCCAGTGGAAGGGACATACGTAAGGTATCACAAAGCCGAGCGGCGCGGGCAGACAGGAAGCGGGCTCGAGGGTGGACTGGCGCTACGCTCTCCGGCGAACCGTCCATCTGCTCGGCGCCTTCATGGCTGGAAACGCGGGAATACGTGGCGAAAGCCGCTTGATGAGAGGGGGCATGGATAAGCAGAGAATCAAGCCCCGCCGTGCGGGAGGGCGGCTCAGCGGAACCGGAGTCATCCCTGTTGGTGAGATGGATGCCAGCAAGCGTGAGGTCGCTGCAACGCACTGTGGAAAATTGACCCAGTCATTTACCTAGTTGTATAGGCTTGCCTGGATGAGTAGCATTCTGGACAGGAAGTAGCTGCAACCGAGGGAGGTCACTATGCCGGCCTATATCCTAGGTGCATTGACGATCCTGTTTTGCCTGATTGCGGTGTGGGCTTCTGTGACCCAGGAGAGTGATTCGTCCATGATAGGGGAGGACGAGCCTGACTGGGGGCTGGAACCACTGGAGCAGCTCCAAGACTACCGCAAGACCGGCTAAGCGTGGCCGGGTATCGCGGTGGATCGACGCTAGTGGAGCACATCCTATTCCCTCAGCTCTTCCCGGGGAGGACGTGTGACTGACTGGTGGAGTGGGGGCGAAGCGTGGGGCGTCAACACGAAGAGATCGCCCCCTCGCCCGTTCCTCATACCGGCCACTGCTCCTCGTTCCAGGCCATTTCCCAAAACATCCACTCGTATTTCGAACTGATCAGGAACGACTGCTCCATCCGTTTTTTTTCTTCATGCCCTGCCGTGCGCGCCCACGTGTCCACCCTGGCCCGCATCCACTCCTGCACCGCCTCGAACTCCGGCGAGGCATAGAGCAGGAGCCACTCTCGATAAGGATGTTTGGCCGGCGGCGGGCCGTTCTTGAGAAGGTGTTTGCCGACGACACAGTAGATCCAAGCGCAGGGCAGGGCCACCACCGCGATTTCCGTGGCGGTGCCTCCCTGGGCGACCGCCAGCATATGGCGGGTGTAGGCGTAGTTGGTGGGGGCCATCGGCTCATTCAACATCGTCTGCGGAGAGAGTTTCCAACGTTTGCCGTAATTTTCATGGAGGCTTCGTTCGACGGTGATGGTCTCTTCGGCGAGCTTGGCGAAACGCAGCGCCGACTCGGAATCGGGCGCGCGCAGCGCCCCCGCTGCGAACACGCGCGCGAGATCCGCCAGGAAGCGCGCATCCTGGAGAATGTAGTAGCGGAACTTTCGCTCCGGCAGCGTGCCCTTTCCGAGTGCGAGCACGAACGGATGGGTCAACTGTGCGTCCCACACGGGTTGCGCTAATTTGCGAAGATGATTGGAGAATGACATTCAGTTCCTCCTTCGTCGGTCCGGATACGGCTCACTGTCCGGTGAAAGATGGGCAAGAGTCATCGAGTATTGCGCAGGGCAGTCGGCCGGCCTTACGCTCGCGGTGTCCAGGGCCTGGGTAGTTGATTGATGCCGTCCAGTGCAGCGACTCGGTAGCATTCCGCCAGCGTGGGGTAATTGAAGACGGCATCCACGAAATAGTCGATCAGGCCATGGTAGGCCATGACAGTCTGTCCGATGTGAATGAGTTCCGTGGCTCCGTCGCCGATCGCATGGACGCCCAGGAGTTCGTGTGTCCTCTGGTGAAAGAGGAGTTTCAGCATGCCGATGTCATCACCGATGAGCTGCCCGCGGGCGATCTCCCGGTAGCGGGCGATGCCGACGGCGTAGGGCACTCCATTCTTGGTGAGTTCGTCTTCGTTGCGGCCGACCATGGAAATCTCGGGAATCGAATAGATGCCATAGGGCATGAGCTCGGACTGTGTCTGGATGGAGACTCCGAACGCGTGGCAGGCGGCGTGGCGTCCCTGCTGCATGGACGTCGACGCCAGGGCGGGAAAGCCGATGATGTCACCTACCGCATAGACGTGGGGAACCGCCGTTTGATAGTGCTCATTGACTTGAAGGCGTCCGCGGGTATCCGCCAAAAGGCCGATCGCCTCAAGGTTGAGGGCGGCGCTGGCCCCGGTCCGGCCCACTGAATAGAGCACGGTGGTGGCGCCGACTTCTTTGCCGCTCTTGAGGCCGACGACGACCTGTTGCGTGGGATGCGCTTCAACCGACAGCACCTCCTCGTTGAGGCGCAAGGTGATTCCGATGCTGCGCATCTGGTACTGCAACGCCTCGATGATTTCAGTGTCGACAAACTCCAGCAGACGTGGTCGACGCTCGATCAAGGTGACATGAATGCCCATTGTGGCCAGGATCGAAGCGTACTCGGTCCCGATCACACCCCCGCCGATGATGGTAATGGATTTGGGGAGTTGTTTAATGGTGAGCAGACCGTCCGTATCGATGATGGTCTCATCGTCAAACGGAATATGCGCAGGTCTGGCTGGTATGGTCCCGCAGGCGATGACGATAAAGTCGGCCGTATGTTCGACCTGGTCGCGCGGGCGCTCGATCTTGAGGCGATGGGGGTCCACGAATGCGGCGGTGCCGAAGAACATCTCAACCCTGTTCCGTGCCATCTGGTTGTGGATGATTTCGATTTCGCGCTTGATGACGTGATTGGAACGGAAGGTCAGGTCCTCCATGGTGATGTCTTGTTTGACGCGATAACTCGCGCCATAGAGGGCACGCTGATGGAACCCGGAGAGATAGAGAACCGCCTCCCGTAGGGATTTGCTGGGAATCGTACCGGTATTGGTACAGACGCCGCCGACCACCAGTTTGCGTTCGACGATGCCGACTTTCTTGCCGAGTTTGGCCGCCTGGATCGCGGCCTTCTGGCCCGCCGGGCCGGTGCCGATCACGAGCAGATCGTAATGCGCCATGTCCCTCCTACTGCCAGAAGATGAGAAGGACGGAGGACTTCGTTCTCATGTCATACCGGGTCCCATCTTCGCATCCGAACCAAACGCTGCATGTTTTAGCGCCCAGGGTTCAGTTGGTTGCCGAGCCTGAGCATCACACCGGTCCGACGTCCATGGTCGATGCCCGCATCAGCTGTCGGTCACCAGCGAGTGCGCGAAACGGAATACCTCATCCATGTCCGGCAGTTGGGCCAGTTCGGGGGTGATCTGAAGGTACCGAACGGTGTTGTGCTTGTCTACCACCATCACGGCGCGGCTCAGCAGATGGGGGTCCTTCAGCAAGAGACCGTGCGCCTTGCCGAAATCGGCGGCGCGAAAATCAGATAAGAACGTGACGTTGGCGATCTTGGCCTCTTCCGCGAAACGCCTCTGGGCAAAGGGCGTATCGATGCTGATAGTGATTAATTCCACCATTCGATCCAATCCCTTGTTCTTTTCACTCAGATAGTGCGTTTGCTGTTCGCAGACTTTGGTGTCGAGGGAGGGAACGATACTAATGATACGAACTTTTCCCTTGCCGGTGGTCTCATTGATGTTGACCATCGAAAGATCGGGTCGCACCAGCTTCACGTCTCGCAGCGTGTCACCGACCTTGATCGCCATGCCCGACAATGCCATGGGTTTGCCTTGGAAGAGGATGTTGCTGCCTTCGCCGGCCATGGCGCTGCCATTGGCCACGGTCAGATTCTTATAAGCGAAGTCTGGATTGCCTGCGCCCGGCAGTGTCCCGCAGCTGGAGAGACCCAGGCTGAGTGCGGTGAAGAGCGATGGCAGGAAGTACGTAGCTAGGGAGCGTAAAGGTGTTGGTCGCATAGGAAGTCTCCATCGATGAACGAATGATGCCGATACATTCAGTCACTTTATGGAGCGTTCGGCGCCCTGTCAAGGTTGCAGAAATGCGCGGAGATGCCGGTTGACGGTCTCGGGTTGTTCCCATTGAGGGATGTGGCCGGAATCGGGAATCACGATCAGCCTGGATCGGGGAATGGCGGCTTGGAGGTCACGGCCGACTTGAGGGGGGAAGAGCCGGTCGTGCTCCCCCCACATAATCAGAGTGGGATGTGGTATCTCATGGAGTCTGGTCGCAAAGTGCTGTTCCCATAAGGGCAGGTTGTCTCGAATGGAGAGCAGCGGCGCGATAAGGTTCGGCCGCTGCCGGTTACGGTTGGACCGATCAAGTACCGCCGGTGTCAGCAAGGTTTGGTTGAAGACAATCTCATTGAGGATCGCTTCCGTTCCACTACGTGGGAAGAGCCAATTGCCCAAGCGGGCAAGCCAGACTGGTACGTCTGTATTCACGGCGCGCTGCATCAGCGGGCTGGCCAGGCGTTCCCGCACATGGTCGGGTAATCCATCGATCAGGACGAGCCGATCGACTCGGTGAGGATGACTCAAGGCCATGCCGATTGCGAGCCCGGCCCCCATGGAGTTCCCCACCAGGGTGGCGGTGGAGAGGCCCAGGGTATCCATGAAGCCGCGCACTGATTCGATGAGAGCTTCCGGGCGATAGTCGAGATCCGGCTTGTCGGAGAGACCGGAGCCGATCAAGTCCGGCGTAATGACGCGGAAGTGAGTAGCGAGCGATTGCTGATACTCCCATTGCCACATAGATCCGCCGAAGCCGTGGATCAGGATCAGCGGCGGGCCCTGGCCTTCATCGAGATAGGCCAGGCGGTGACCGTCGACAAAGGCGGTCTTGATGGGGAATCGCTGAATGCCGTCGAACCAGGGAGGAATGTCCGGCACGCTCGCACAGCTGCTCATAAGGATCGCCGTGGTACACAGGGTTGCGATCGTCGTTGATGCGAGCGTTGCAAGCGGAGCGAGCCACGCCGAGAGCATGACCCGCTACTCCAGTTGCATGACGGTCTCGTCGATCTTGACGTTGTCTCCCTCGGCGACGAGGATAGCCGTCACCCGCCCATCCATGGGCGCAGGAACCTGGCTCTCCATCTTCATCGCTTCGATAATCAGCAGCGGTTCGCCGGTTTTCACCTGGGCACCTTCGCTCACCAGCACCTTCACGACGCGGCCCGGCATGGGGGGTGCGACGTCGCCCGGCTTGGTGGGCTTAGGACGTTTCGGTTTGGCCGCGCTCCCGGTGGCGGGCGCTTCGGGCACCCCTGCGAGTACTTCCTGCAACGGCTCCAACGAAACTTCCTGCAATCGGTCGTTGACGCGGATGTAGTACGGCTTGCGACCGTCGGTGGTGCGGCCTGAACCGGAGACGACGACGTGGTAGGTTTCGCCGTGCACGGTGATGTTGAACTCGGCCGGGGCGAGATGGAGGTCGTGTGCCACGGCAGGACCTTTGGTTTCGGTCGGCTCGAGCGGTTCGGCGTTGGAGTTCCCCTCGCTCCCGCGCCTCAAAGAAATCTCTCGCGATCGCCGGGAACAGGGCGAACGACAGTTCGTCCTCCGGTGTGGTGGCCGTCTCCGGCATGTCCTTCCGCAGCTTGTCAAATTCGGGGTCCAGCCGGTCCGCGGGCCGGCCTTTGACCGGTTCCTCGTCGCCAATGGCGCGGGCCATGATTTCCTGATCGAGCGGTCCCGGTGCCCGACCGTAGAGTCCCAGGAAATAGTTTTTAGTTTCGGTGGTGATGACCTTGTACCGCTCACCCTGCGCGCCGGTCAGCACGTTGAGCGTGGCCTGCGTGCCGACGATCTGGCTGGTCGGCGTCACGAGCGGGGGATAACCCATCTCTTTGCGCACACGCGGGACTTCGTCGAGCACTTCCTTCATGCGATCGATCGCATTCTGCTCGGCCAGTTGCGCCGCAAGGTTCGATAACATGCCGCCGGGAATTTGCGAGGTCAGAATTTCCGCGTCCACGCCGGTGAAGTCGCTTTCAAATTGCCGATACTTTCGGCGCACATTGCGAAAGTGTTCGGTAATGGGTTCGAACTGCCGCAGATCCAGCCCGGTATCGTACGGGGTATTGCGCAGGCCGGCGATCAACGTTTCGGTCGGAGGATGCGACGTGCCTCCCGCAAGCGGCGAGACGGAGGTATCCAACATGTCCAATCCGCCGAGGATCGCCATGAGGGAGGACATCGAGGCCATCCCGGAGGTGTAATGGGTATGCAGATGGATCGGAACCTTGACGGCGGCTTTGAGCCGGCGTATCAAGTTGATAGGCGTCGAGTGGAGCGAGTAGGCCGGCCATGTCCTTGATGCAGAGGGTATCGGTACCCAGATCCTCCAGTTGTTTGGCCATGGAGACAAACCGGTCGATGTTGTGGACGGGACTCACGGTGTAGCAAATCGTTGCTTCGACATGTTTGCCGCAGGCCTTGACCTCGCGAATGGCCCGGTCGAGGTTGCGAACATCGTTCAGTGCATCAAAAATGCGGAAGACGTCAATGCCATTGGCTGCCGACCGTTCGATGAATTTGTCCAGGACGTCGTCGGCATAATGTCGATACCCCACGAGATTCTGACCGCGTAGCAGCATCTGCAGTTTGGTGTTCGGCATTGCCTCCCGTAGGGCGCGCAGGCGTTCCCAGGGATCTTCCTTGAGAAATCGCAGGCAGGTATCGAACGTCGCCCCGCCCCACACTTCCAGCGACCAATACCCGACCGCGTCGAGCTTTTGGGCGATGGGAAGCATGTCCTCTGTCCGCATCCGTGTGGCCAAGAGCGACTGATGTCCGTCGCGGAAGGCCACGTCGGTCAGTAACAGTTTCTTGGCTGGAGCCGGTTCCAAGGCGAACTCCGGCTTCGTCGGCGTGCACGCTTGACGCTGCGTATAGGCGCGGGGCGAACAGATTTGGACGACAGTTTCTTTGAGGAACGTTGTTTGGGAGTGGCTTTCTTAGGTTTTTTCGTTGCCATACTGGCGGCCTTGGGCGGCAAATCCGCTTACGTGACAGGGTTAAGTGCTGTCCTGGTGGTTGGAGAGATCAGAGTCCTTCGTAGGCGGCGATTGCTGCGGAAATCGCCAAGACCAGGTCCTCGGGTTCCTCGAGACTCTTCGTATTGATAGAGGTCTGGATGAGTATCCAGGTAGGACGTGTCAAATCGTCCGGCCTGAAAGTCCTGCTCCATCATAATGTTCATCATGAACGGGATCGTTGTCTTCACTCCTCGCAGGACATACTCTTCGAGCGAGCGCCTCATGCGGCTGACGGCTTCTTCCCACGTGCGTCCGCGGACGGTGAGTTTCGCCAGCAGGGCATCGTAATAGGGGGGAATCGTATAGTCCCGATACACAGCGCCGTCAATCCGGACGCCGATGCCTCCAGGAGACAAGATAGGCCGTGATGGTTCCGGTGCAGGGCATGAAGTTATTCCGTGGATCCTCGGCATTGATGCGGCACTGGATCGCATGGCCTTGCAGCGTGACATCTTTCTGGCGGATCTCCAGACGGTTTGCCCGGCCGCAATAGAGATCTGATTGCGGACGATGTCGATGGCGGTAATTTGTTCCGTGACGGTATGTTCGACCTGGAGTCGCGGATTCATTTCCATGAAGTAGAAATGCCCCTCGTGGTCCAAGAGAAATTCGACCGTGCCGGCGTTGTCATAGTGCACCGCTTTGGCAATGGCAATGGCGGCGTCGCCCATCTGCGCGCGCAGTTTCGGCGTCAGGACCAGGGAGGGGGCGATTTCGATCAGCTTCTGGTGCCGGCGTTGGATGGAGCAATCCCGCTCACCCAGGTGGATGATGTTGCCGTGTTTGTCGCCCAGTATTTGAAATTCGATATGGTGCGGCCGCTCGATATACTTCTCGATGAAAATGCTGCCGTCACCGAAGGCCGCCTGCGCCTCCCGCGACGCGACTTCCATATTGTCACGCAGCTCCTGGTCGGACCGGACGACCCGGAGGCCACGTCCTCCGCCGCCGGCGCTGGCCTTAATCATGACCGGATAGTTGATCCGGTGGGTGAATGCCAGGGCCTCTTCGAGGCTGGTCACTCCGCCTTCGGTGCCTGGCACAATCGGGACGCCCGCCTGTTGAGCGATTTGCCGCGCCTTTACCTTGCTGCCCATGAGGTCGATCGTTTCCGGCGACGGACCGATGAAGGTAATGCCGGATGCTTGGCAGAGGCGGGCGAAGCTTGCGTTTTCTGACAGGAACCCGTATCCGGGATGGATCGCATCGGCGCCAATGCGCTTGGCGATTTCCACGATCTGTTTCCCGTCCAGGAAGCCTTTGACGGGTCCCGGGCCTACGAGGTAGGACTCGTCGGCTTTCTTGACATAGATACCGGAGGAATCGGCTTCGGAATAGATCGCCGCCGTCGCGATCTTGAGTTCGCGACAGCCACGGATAATGCGCATGGCGATTTCGCCACGATTTGCCACGAGGATCTTCCGGAACATAACGGGTTTGCGAGAGGAGTGGAGCCGCAGCTCACCTCTGGACCGCCTCCAAAAAAGATCGCGTAACCTAGCATAGGGTCAAGAGAGTTGTCGAGACGAACGAGGACGAAACGATAGTTGCTGGAGCGGAGGAGAGAACGGGGGCAGGATGGGGGTATCCTGCCCCGGGAGAGTCCTACTTGGTGTGGATGAGTACCGGCTTGGACTGCGCGCTACCTCCGCCCGCCACAACGATGATAAACGACATGCCGGCTTTCGCTTCCGGCACCACGGCTTCGATGGTGGTGTCATTTAGAAAATTATAGTCGACCTTTTCCTTGGAGGCGGCGCTGAACGTGACTCCGTGGAAACACTCCTTGCTGCCGAAATTCTCGCCCTTGATCGTGACCTTTTCGCCTGGTTTGGCTTCGTCCGGCTCGACCTTGGCGATGGAAGGACGCTTCGAGCGGTCGCAGACCGGATCTTTTTCGAGTTTCGACGCATCCGATCCCTTGATGGATTCCGTATCGAACATGCTAAATCCCGCCCCCTCCACCATCGCGCCCTCTTGAGCGTGACCCGTTTGCGCGGAAATAAAGAGCAGGCCCAGAACAAGGGTGATGCCGATGATGGCCGATAGCATAGTGCGCATGAATGCCTCCTTCATGGGGATGATGTCTTCGGGAGGGGCGTATAAAACTCGCTGATGATTTTTTGCCCCGGATCCGAAAGGATAAATTGCTCAAACGCCTCGACGAGCGGGTCGGGCTCATTGGGCGATATCAACAGGACTGGACGGCGGAGTGGATAACGGCCATCTTTGACGGTGGGGGTTTCGGGCTCCACCTTATCCACCGGTAGGAGACGGACAGGCACGCCGGAGGCGACGGCTTCCAACGCCTGGCCGAGGGAGACGTAGGCGACAGCCGAGTTGGGTGGGAGGGTGCCGGCGACTGTCTTGATGACCTTTTCGTCCTTGGCAATGATTTTGGCTCCCTCGGGAATCTTGCCGACTATATTGAGCTGTTGTTCGAAGGCATCTCGATTGTTTTCGTTGCGAGGCCGGTCGATGAGGAGGATTTTCGTATCCGGCCCGCCCAGGTCGGCCCACATTTTAAACTTTCCGGAAAATAGCTCGGCCACATCTTGTGTGGTGACTTCTTTTGTGAAGTTCGAGCGGTGCACCATGATGGTGATCCCGTCCCAGGCAATTTGACGGGACCGAAGGCCCGGCTCCGGTGTTCCGGCGACGGCGATCTTGGCCTGATTCGTTTTGACCATCTCGATAGGTTTCGAATTGTCATCCCACAGCACGTCCAAATAGACACGCGGATTGGATTTTTCAAAGGCGTGGGCCAGTGCCTCCATCATGCGTTGTTCGGGACCGTGACCGGCGATGGTTAAAGATCCTGCCAATTCTGCTGAGGCAGGGACGGAGAGGAGAAAAAAGAGGGCTGGGTATATAACGAATCGGTCGATAAGCGCATGCATGCTGAACCTGTCTCCCTGTCGGTCCTGGCCGTTCTGCTTCTCTGCGGGGCGGCGGGAAGAGTGGGCGAAGCAAGGGAGCGGCCTTCTCAATCCTTCAATCTTTGTTCAAAACCCGTTGCCTTCCGGGGGTGCGGAGCCTCCGCCACCGGACATCATGTCCGAGGTGACATCCACACGTTTGCCCATTGCGGGGGGAAGTTTAGAGAAACGGTCCATCCGCTCGTTCAGCATATTATACGCTTTCATCTCCTCGAATCCCGGCTTGTGTGAGCCTTTCACCTTCGAGGCGAACGCAGACAGTACCCTGGTGGCACCGACTCCATTGCATTGCGGGCATACGGTATCTTCAGGCCTCGCATGAATGGATTGCGTGGCCTCAAACTGCTGAGTGCAATGCTCACAACGATATTCGTAGACCGGCATAGCCGACTCCTTGGATAAGACCCCATGGCCGGGCGCTAAGATGGATAAAGCGACGACGTCTGGCAGTATCGCTTGACCCTGTGCATATCTTTGAACTATTGTACCGAAAATCTGTGTCGAAACGCGAGTCACAATTGGAGGACTGTTTCAAATGCCCCTGTTAATTCGGAAATACAAAGGCAATAGTGGCATCATGCAGGAAGAGCGGATCGACGATCCGGACAGGATCGAACGCTACTTGCGGCTATTTGACGAGAAGGACGTCAAGAAGCTCGAGACGGGCGTCAAGACCGTGATTGAGAAGGATGAGTGGCTGCTCCTGCCGTAGAGCGAACTCCTCGTATCACCTAACAATCTTACGTTTCTCATCGTCACTGATTGCGGGGAGGAGGCGCCTTTGGCGCATTGCCCTCCTGCCTTTTCGCATGGTAGGCTCTCGCCCAGCGACCGTGACGCAGCAGCGGGGTACCATGGTTTATTGGGTTCACATTGCCCGGGCAATTGACCGAGTCACCCTCCATCGGGATCGTTGCTCGGAGGTGCCCTCCAGCGTGTCGAGCAGTGATTTTTGGGAGGGCGGGTGGTTCGACTACCCGGATAAGGAACGGGCGCTGGCGGCGATGGAGCAGGCCGGTACCAGTGATGAGCGCAAGTGTGCGCTCTGCAAGCCGTAATGTGGATATGATCCCTGTTGAATCGCCCGTTGGCAGGCCCTAGGCCTCGCAATTTTTTCCCTTCGCCATGCCTCAACTCGCGCTACTCCTCACGACGTTTGTGTGGGGAGCGACGTTTCCTGCCACCAAAGCGGCGCTTGATCAAATTTCCCCGCTCTCGTTCCTCTTTTTACGGTTCCTCCTGGGGTTGATGCTCGTCCTCGCGATCCTTCTGATTGCGCGACGGGGCTTGGTCAGGGATTCCTTTACCCTGCGGATCAGCTTCATCGCCACATGCTGGCTGTTTCTCGGCTATGTATTGCAGACGGTCGGTCTCAGCTTCACGACAGCCTCCAATTCCGCCTTCATCACCGTGCTCTACGTCGTGTTCGTCCCGTTGTATTTGCGCCGTATGGGCCTACATGCCTGGGTCTCCACGGGGATCGCGCTGGTTGGACTGTGGTTGCTGGTCCGTCCGAGTGCTTCCGCCAATTGGGGAGATCTGATGACCTTGGCGAGTGCCGCAGCCTTTGCTGCCCATATTGTCTGTCTGGAGCGATATACCCGCATCGTAGATCCCATTTCGCTCTTCGCATGGCAATTGCTGTTCATTACGTTGGCCATGTTGGGGACCATGTGGGGGGAAAGTCCGACCCTGCCGATGTTTGAACCGACCCGTGTTTTGGTCGTAGGGTTAGTCGTGACCGGTGTCCTGGCAACGGGAGCGTTTGCGATTCAAATGTGGGCCCAGCGATTGCTGCCGGCGCAGCAAGTCGCGCTGTTGTTTGCTGCGGAACCGGCTGTCGCGGCCTGGCTGGCATGGTATTTCCTGGGCGAGACACTCGATGCGCAGGGGTGGTTCGGCAGCGCGATGATTCTGGGCGGGGTGCTGTTCGGGTCGTGGACGACTGGGGATGTGTCGCCTGCTCAGGTCGGATCACCGGCACCTACAGAAGGAGGCTGAAGTGGCGCAGAAATTCGGGAACAGTCGATGGGTGCAAGAGGGATTTTTGGACAATCGACAGGAGGGCGCAGTCATCGGCAGGATCACGTTCGCGGTATTAGGCCCCGTGGAGTTTTACCTGGCCGGTAATGGTCGGGGAGAGGTATTCGGCAAGGTGATACGATTTCAGAATAGCCGGTTTGCCGACGAGGACCTCGCCGGCCAAGTATTGGGAGATGTGGAGATTCCTCAGATCGGCGAGGTGAGTTTGATTTCCTTCGACCCGCATCCGCACCTGGTGCCGCATCCCTACTTCGAATGGTTCTCGATGCGCAAGAATCACTATCGCATCGAACTCGTGCCGGAAGATGCCTGGATTGCGACGGCGGAGGAAGTTGCGGAACTCGATGGCATGAGTCGGGAGATTCGGGATCGATTGGCCTCTCGGTACGGACGTCCGACCTTGCCAGTCGATGACTCAGAGTGGGTGTAGGCGGGGGGTGGAGAGGCGGGCGCCGGGCGCCCGCCTTGGCCCTTGGTTAAGCGAGTTTATTCTTGCCTTCCCGCACGTGAACGGGCACTTCCCGGATGTCCCAGATCAGCCCCATCGCTTGCATGGCCCGCAACATGTAATAGGTGATGTCGATTTCCCACCAAAAGAAGCCTTGGCGGGTCGAGGCTGCATAGTAGTGGTGATTATTGTGCCATCCCTCGCCCAGGGTAATCATGGCAAGGAAGAAATTATTCTTGCTGTCGTCCCCGGTCTTGTAGCGCTGAGAGCCGTACACATGCGAGAGCGAATTGATGGTGCAGGTGCCGTGAAGCAGGGCCACCGTGGAGACGAAGAATCCCCAGATCAACATTTGGGGGCCATTGGTGCCGAGGCTGGGCGCGTAGGCCTCGAGTAATTTACCCAGGCCGAACATGCCGAACCCGCAGATCGTGGGGACGAGCGTGTCGAATCGATCCAGGAAGCGCAGTTCTGGAAACTTGGCGAAATCACCGATACTCTTGAGGCGTGGAGGAAAGAATTTCTTGGAGGAGATCCAGCCGATATGAGCCCACAGAAATCCGCCTTGGCGCACCGAGTGAGTGTCTTCCGGCTTGTCAGAGTAGACGTGGTGATGGCGATGATGGCCGGCCCACCAGAGGGGACCGCGCTGGGCGCAAGACGCTCCGAGGAGGGCAAAGGCAAACTGACAGGCCCGTGACGTCTTGAATGTCCGGTGAGAGAAATAGCGGTGATACCAGCCTGTGATTGCGAACATGCGCACGAAGTAGAATGCGGCAGCCACGCCCACGGCCACCCAACTCCAGCCGACAATGAATACGCCCAGGCAAATCAGGTGCACAATAATCAGGGGAATGGCCCGCAGCCAATCGACACTTGCAGGGGCGGCATCAGTTCGCATCTTGTCGATTCCAGCCCAGGAGTCAAACCAGCGTAAGACGGTGAGCCAGGGAGCGTCGCTGGTGGGTTGCTCATCGCCTTTGGAAAGCTCACCTTCCGGTAAGGTGAGCGGATGCAGATCACTACTCATGCCACCTCCACATTTAGTGCGAATCAGAATGTATTACTGACAGGTCGCGCCGTGGTTTCACGTCACTTTGTCATCGCGGCGCTTGTAAGTGATACGATGAGGCAGGCCGCTGAATGCGTCGGCTTGTGTTGCTCACTTGAGCGATGTCACTGGGGCTCGACAACACGTGCCGTGAGTATACACGGATTCGAGAGGAAATGTCGTGAGATTTTTTACCGTTTGCAAACCCATGGTTTCACGGGCAGCCGTGGGCCGCGGCCGGCAGATGAGGCTTACGTGGATTCTCGTGTCCATGGCCTGGGCGACCTGCGCGTTCAAGGCGGTACAGAATCGTTTGACTCCGTTTACAGTGCCCCTCTAAAATGCGCCCCACTATGAACGATCGATTTCTGAAAGCCTGCCGGCGCGAACCCGTTGATTGCACGCCAGTGTGGTTCATGCGCCAGGCTGGCCGTTACATGATTGAATATCGCCGGTTGAGGGAGAAACATTCGATCCTCGACCTTTGTAAGACACCTGAACTCGCGGCAGAGGTCACGCTGCAGCCGATCGACCGTTTCGCGCTCGATGCCGCGATCATCTTTGCCGACATCCTCCTTCCCCTGGAACCGATGGGACTTTCACTGGAATTTGCGGAGGGTGAAGGGCCGATCATTCATAATCCTCTACGGGATCGAGCGGCGGTGGACCGGCTCAAATTAATCGATGACACCGAACTCCAATACGTGATGGACGCGATCAGCCTCACCCGTACCAGGCTGGCCGGTCGAGTGCCGTTGATCGGTTTTGCCGGAGCGCCCTTCACGCTAGCGAGTTATGCCATCGAAGGTGGTAGTTCCCGGAACTATATCCATACGAAACAGATGATGTACAGCGAACCGGAGGTCTGGCATCGGTTGATGGATAAGTTTGCGCGGGTGATTACCGGGTACCTCCGTCGTCAGATCAAGGCTGGCGCACAGGCCGTGCAGTTGTTTGATAGTTGGGTGGGATGTCTGTCTGCCGGTGACTATGCCGAGTACGTCATGCCCCATGTTCAGCTGATATTTGAGGGATTGAAGCATGAAGGCGTCCCGCTGATTCACTTCGGTACAGGCACCACGGCCATTCTGAAGTCGATGCGTCAGGCGGGCGGTGATGTCATCGGGATTGACTGGCGAATCCCTCTCGACGAGGCTTGGGCTCTGGTGGGGCATGATCGTGCCGTGCAGGGAAATCTCGATCCTGTCACGTTGTTCGGGCCAATCCACGAGATCGAGCGCCGGGTGACGGATATTCTGAGCCGCGCCGCAGGACGTCCGGGACATATCTTTAACCTCGGCCATGGTATTCTTCCCAACACGCCGGTTGAGCACGTCTCCGCGACGATCGATCTGGTACACAAATTAAGCGCCCGCTAGGGTGTGAACACTCGGCGGTCTTGTCCTGGTTCAATCGAGCGTTGAGGTTGAGAAGGACGCTCGAACCTCATCGGGCGTTCCGGGCTCGTTCGACAAGTGAACATTACCCACGAAGGTGACGATGCCTGAAACACAACGACCCGTTGCGGTGCTGCTGATGGCTATGGGTGGCCCAGACAGTCTGGAGAATGTCGAGGCCTACCTCAAGGACGTGCGGGGAGGCAGGGCGACTTCGCCCGAGCTCGTTGAGGAAATCCGCAATCGGTATCGTGTCACCGGCGGCAAATCTCCCGTGCTCGGCATCACGCGCGAGGTCGCGCGGGCTTTGGAAGCGCGACTGAACGGGCCTGATGAGGCCCGTTACCGGTGTTATGTGGGGCTGCGGCATTGGCATCCTTTTATCAGGGAAACCTATGACCAGCTGCTGGTGGATTCGCCGGAACGAATCATTGGCCTCTGCATGGCCCCGCAGTATTCCTCGTTGAGCATCGGGGCATACGTCAAGAAAGTTGAAGACGCGCGGACCGAGCTCTCTGATGACACTCCGATCACCTTCGTGACAAGTTGGCATCGCCACCCGCTCCTGATTGCGGGTATTGCCGACAACATTCGACTGACGTTGAAGAGTTTTCCGACGGAAGCGCGCACCCAGGTCCCCATCCTGTTTACCGCTCATAGTTTGCCGGAACGGGTGGTCGCCCTGAAGGACCCATACCCGGAGGAGGTCAGAGGGACGGTTGAGGCAGTGTGCGACCGTCTCAGGAGTCAACCGACCAGGTTCGCCTATCAAAGCCAGGGCCGGTCCGGCGAGAAGTGGCTCGGACCGTCGGTGGAGGACGCGCTGGCTGAACTGGCTCACGAAGGGCATCGTCACGTGCTCGTGGCCCCGATCGGCTTCATTTGCGATCACGTGGAGACATTGTATGATATCGATGTCGAGTTGAAGCAGCTGGCCCATGCGAAGGGTATGCAGCTGGAACGTATTCCGATGTTCAATGCCTCAGCTCGGCTGATCGACATCATCACGTCGATAGTGGAGGCGCACGAAACCTCCCTCAGTCACTAGCGGCACCACCCGTGGCGCGTACCCCCAAGTCAGTGGTTATCGTTGGCGGAGGCATCTCCGGGCTCTCTACCGCCTTTGCTCTACTCGAGCAGGCTTCGGCGGCTGTTGTCCCGTTAACCTGCACTATTCTCGATGCCGCGCCGACTTGGGGCGGAAAGATCCAAACGCATCGCGTGGGACAGCTGGTCATGGAAGCCGGGCCGGATTCGTTTCTGTCGCAGAAACCGTGGGCCATGGATCTGTGCCGACGCCTCGGTCTACTCGATCAACTCGTGAATACCAAGCCGGTCGCAAAAAAGGCGAGCGTGTTATGGGGGAACCAGCTCCACGAGTTGCCTGAAGGACTGGTGACGTTTACCCCGACTCAACTGGGGCCGTTTTTCCGTAGCGGGTTATTGTCGTGGCTCGACCTGGCGCGCATGGGCTGCGATCTGGTGATTCCGCCGCGCCGCTCCACGGACGACGAATCGCTCGCCGCATTTTTCCGCCGCCGGTTCGGGCGACATGCCTGCGATCGGGTCATGGAGCCGCTTATGGCTGGCATCTATGCCGGTGATGCCGAGCAAATGAGTTTGCGCGCGACCTTTCCACGCTTTTCTGAGTTGGAACAGGCACACGGCAGCGTGATTCGGGGCATGATGGAGGCCCGGCGTGCCAAGGCCCGGCAGGGGGCCGCAGCGGGCCCCCCGCATACGATGTTCGTTACCTTGAAAAACGGTCTCGGAGATTTGGTGACGGCGCTTGGCGGTCACATCCAAAAGACAGGCGGGATTCTGAAAGCAGGCGTTCAGGCGGAAGCCGTGCGTGTGCGATCGCACCAAGCCGGGCGCTGGATGTACGACATCATCTGCAGCGACGGCACGGCCCTTTCTGCCGAAGCATTGGTGCTGGCCACGCCGGCCTATGTGAGTGCCGAATTGGTCCGGCCCTTATCACCCCTGGCGGCTGGACTGATGGATCGGATTCCCTATGCCTCGACGGCGACCATTTCCCTGGTGTATGAGGCCGGGGCGGTGGGCGACCGGCTGCAAGGGTTCGGCTTCGTGGTTCCCCGGATCGAGGGCCGGGACCTGATTGCTGCAACGTGGACGTCAAATAAATGGCCCCATCGGGCGCCTCCGCAGCAGGTGTCCGTGCGTTGTTATCTCGGAGGGGTCGGGCGGGAAGCCATTCTGCAGCGCGACGATGAGGCGTTGGCGCAGTGTGTGCGCAAGGAGTTGGCCGATATCGTGGGATTGCAGGCGGTGCCTCATTATACCGAGGTGAATCGGTGGCATCGAGCGATGCCGCAGTATACGATTGGCCACCTCGACAGGCTGTCGCAGCTGGAGGCGGCGCTCTCTCGATTCGGAGGCCTGAACATCACGGGAGCGGGCTATCGCGGAGTAGGAATTCCCGATTGTATCCGGGACGGTACGGAGATAGCGGCGCAGACACTGCGTTATCTACACACCACGATGGCGTAAGGGCCGGAACTGATTCGGACTTCCTGGAAAAAGGATTACCGCAATGTTGAACGACCAATTAGTGATTTCCACTGTGACAGGCCCTTTCCGCGAGCCGCGGGAGCCGGCATTGTCTTACGATTATTCCATTCAGCGGGCGACCTGGGCCGCGACTCATGCGGTTCGAGTGAAAATCGCATTGGCGGAGGAACTGGATTATGTCAAAGAGAAATTGCTGGGGCCGGTCGTGGGGAGCCCCGGTCAACAATTGATGTTGAACAAATTTCTATCCCGCAAGATCGGTGACCAGAAGATTCGGATCGCGGAAGCGGAAGGTATGTTGAAAGAGCGCGGTGACGTCTTGCTGCCGGCGTTCACCGGACCCTGGGCGCAATACTTTCAGCAATTGGAGTCCTGGGTTCAGGCGGAGCATGATGCGCTCCGGGCCGAGATCCGGAAAGTCACTGGCCTCTCGTTCTGATCCTTCCTGGCAACGACTGTGTGAGGGACGTGTTTGCGGTCGCACAGATCAGAGGCCTATCCCGTGCGACTGATCGTACGGTCCACGTGTCTGTCCCGCGGATCACCGTCACGCCTGGGCGACTTGCTGCCGATTCTCTCCCATGGTGCTGCAGTCATTCGCTCACAGAATCTGTGGATAAGCATGTGTATATTCGCCTTCCCCCAGCCGGATGTCCCTATCAGACTGCTTCTTCAGCAGCCTGCACAAGTTTTAGGCATTGGGGTCACTGACTTCACGACCCCCTAGATCCTGTAGAGGATGAAAACACCTAGGGATATGTTTCAGGGCCAGGTGGCGTCTGGGGATAATGGAGGCAATCGGGACGAGGCGTTTTGGCGCAGCGGCTCAAAAAATACGGCGGTATTGTCTGCTGTGTACGCCGGAATCGTCGGCGAATCCGAGGGAGCCGGTGTCAGGATTGCTGGTGTCATTGAGATCGATCCGATAATGTCCCGCTACATGTTCCATGGCTTCTTCGAACGGAATCGCCTGAGGATAGAGGTTGCCTGGAGCGTGGGCACCACGAGCCAATGTACCGAGCACATCCGGCGTGGCATATTTCGCTTCCGAAAATATGTAGAGGTCGGCGACAGCCTGGTCGCCCAGTTTGTGGCCGGGGCTGGTCGCCGGGAGCATGGTCTCGAGGGTGTGATTCAGTCTGGCTTGCTTGAACTGCTTCAGGAGGCCGACGACCTGGCTGGTCGTCACCTGGGCCGGTACGACGATGCTCATGGCATTGAACTCCGTCAATGTCGTCTCAACTTTGAACATCACCGGGGCTGCATCAGGGTCTTCCGTGACGACTTGTGAAATCTCCGGTCCTGCGGCTTGCTTTTGCTTCCCGCTCGGGACCGCCAGGTTAATCAGCAGCCACATCACGATAATAACGCCGAAGAGGACGATGAGCGGGTGGAGCCCCGCCCGTTTACCTTCTTCGTACGGATTGTCTTCATCGCTCATGTGATTGCCTGCGTTGTTCCTGTCGACGGGGGATTCGACGAGGGCGACTTGGCAGACTGGCCCACCTCCAACTGTTTGGCCGCCTCCCACTGCTGATTCATTTCTGTCAGGGTAAGGTCGTTCACGCGACGTCCCTCGCGCGCCGCTTCTCGTTCGATAAACTGAAAGCGGTTTGTGAACCGGTTAGTCGCCTGACGAAGCGACTCTTCTGGATTCACTTTGAGGTGCCGAGAGACGTTGACCAGTGAAAATAGGAGATCTCCCAGTTCATCTGCCATTTCGCTCGTGGGGTCCCCCACGGTCGTTGCCCCGGCCGCGTCGTTGATGGCTTCTCGGAGTTCGCCGATCTCCTCTTCCACCTTCGCAAGGACCTCGGTCAGGCCCTGCGGGCTGTCAGGCCAGTCGAACCCGACGCGTGCCGCCCGGACCTGGCTTTGATAAGCGCGGAGTAGGGCCGGGAGCGCTTGGGGAATGTCGTGAAGGACTGATTCGGGTTGTCCTGCATTTTTGCGCTCGGCCCGCTTGATATCCTCCCAGCGATGAACGACTTGATCGGAATCGAGCCCAGACTCGGCTGGGGACGCATCGCCAAAGACATGGGGATGCCGGCGCACCAGTTTGTCCCCCAATTGCTGCACCACATCCGTTATGGTGAAGGTTCCCTCTTCCGAGCCGATTTGGCTGTGAAACAGGACCTGGAGGAGTACGTCGCCCAATTCTTCCTTGAGTTTGGCAAAATCTCGCCGGTCGATCGTATCCAGCGCCTCATAGGTTTCCTCAATCAGGTAGGGCTTGAGGGATTCGTGCGTCTGATTGCGATCCCATGGGCACCCGCCGGGCGCACGAAGCTGCGCCATGATGGCTACGACTCTATCAAACTCGTCGGACATGAAGATCCCCCTTGATGGCGTCACTCTAGCTGAGTTCCGTGGCGCCTTCAACGGGGCAGCTGTCTTGCGCGCGTCACAGGCCTATGGTAGGGTACCGCCCTGTCTTTGAAGGTTGGTTGATCGGAGGCATTAGCATGGGCGAAGAACAGGACCAGGGATTTGTGATTCGGGATCGTCGTGGACGAAGTGAGGGCGCGCCTTCCCCTTCCGAGGCTGCACCTCCGGCCCAGTCCGGACCGCCGCCGGCGGCCGAAGCTCATCACGAACATGGAGACTCGAGGGCCGGTCACCTTCCGGTAAACTTTTCTTCCTTCGTCATTTCCATGGGAAGCTCGGCCTTAATGCTTATGGGCGAACAACTGGATCCCGGTCAGCCGGCCATGCCCTTGAATCTCCCGCAAGCCAAAGAAATCATCGACCTGCTTTCAATGCTCGAGGAAAAGACGCGAGGCAACCTCACTTCGGATGAGCAAGTCGTCATGAAGGACATGCTCTATGCCTTGAGGATGAAATTCGTGAGTTTGACCTCTGGAAAATCAGCCATTCATACGCCCTAGTCCCGTGACCTCTGCTTCGCTGCCCGTCCTGCTTGGCGCCGTCCCGGTTTCTCCGGTCGCATCGGTGTCCCGCGTTCCCTGGTACAAGAATCTTCCTAGATGAGAACGCACCCCATATCAGTCGTTGCCTTTTTGAGACTCCCCTCGAAATTCGTTATGATGCTAGGTCGCGCGAAGGGGAGGTGAGCCGGAGGCTGCCGGATGCCCGAATCGATGGACATGACCAAACTCGTCCCGCCCGGCGTGCTGCGGGAGGAAAAGCCGTTGTCCTCCGCCTCCGCGGAAAGCGAGCGGCGTAAACGCCATGTCCGGCCGGTCTGGATCGTGCTCATCCTGCTACTGCCCTGTCTCGTCCTGACGTTCTACTATGCCCAGACCGCTATCCCGCTAGGTGAGGAGTCGGATTCCTTTCTGCCCAGCACCGGGTACGCCTTCGTGCTTCTGCTGGTCAATCTCGATTTGATCGGCTTCGTCGTTCTCACGCTCCTGCTGTCACGCAATCTCATTAAGGCCTATTTCGAACGGCGGCATCGGCTGGTGGGGTCCGGCTTCCGCGCGAAACTGGTCGCGGCGTTTATCGGATTTTCGCTGATTCCGACCGTCTTGCTGGCACTGGTCGCGAGCGGGTTGGTGAATAAGGCGGTCGACGTCTGGTTCAACGATCAAATCGAACATGTCATGAAGGATTCCTACGAGGTCGCGCGGATGCATCATGCCGGCCATGTGTCGCTGGCGATCAATAGCGCACGCGCCATCAGTCACGAAATCTTCCGCGAAGAGCTGCTGTTACCTGAGCAACGTGACCTACTTGTCGCGGCAATCGCGAGGAAACGTGCGGAATATGCCACGGCCGGGATCGAAGTCTTTTCTTCGAAAATGGAAACTCTGACCAAGTCGCTCGATCCGGAGGTGCCGGTCACCGTGCTTGATCTGCCGATCGGCCAGTTGGTATTGCAGGTGATTAACGGCAAGCAGGAACTCACGTCGGTGCAGGAAGCGCAGACTGGCCGTCTGGTGAGGGCCGGGGTCCCCATCGCTTCGAGCATCCACCGTGGTGAGATCGATGGTGTGGTGGTGGTGGACGCTTACGTGCCTGAATCTTTGCTCGGGAAGATGGAGAGCATCGGGCGCCAGTACTCCGAGTATAAACAGATGAAGGCCATGAAGAATCCGATCAAGGCCGGGGCCTATTTGCTGGTAGCTGTCATTACCGTCATGATCCTGTTCAGTGCCACCTGGTTCGGCTTCTACGTGGCCCGTGGTATCACCGTTCCGATTCAACGGCTGGCCGAGGCAACGGAATCCATTGCCCAGGGCGATCTCTCCGTGCGCATTGAAGCGAAAGCGACCGATGAAATCGGCACCCTGGTCGAATCCTTCAATCGCATGACAGGCGATCTGCAGAGCAGCAAGACGAAAGTGGAAGAGGCCAACGTGTCGCTTCGGCAATCCAACCTCGAGTTGGATCGCCGGCGTGCCTATATTGAAACGGTGGTGGATACGATTGCTGCGGGGCTGCTCTCCATTGATCGGCAGGGGATCATCACTACCTTCAATCCGTCCGCGGAGCGCATGCTCGGGCTTTGGGCCGACCGGTTTCGCGGGCGGCCGGCCAATGAGGCGTTTAAGGAATATAAGCTGGACCTGTTTCAGTCCGTGTATGATCGTATGCTGGCCGACCAGCGCGACAATATAGCGGTCGAGGGTCAGTTGGACCTGCAGGGGCGATTCCTGACCATCGGCGTGCACTGTTCGCGGATGAAGGATGAAGCGGCGAGGGATCTGGGGTTCGTGCTGATTTTTGAGGACCTTTCGGAATTGATCAAGGCGCAGAAGGCGGCGGCCTGGCGTGAGGTCGCGCAGCGCATCGCCCATGAGATCAAGAATCCGTTGACGCCCATCCAGCTCTCAGCCCAACGGCTGCGGAAAAAGTTCCAGGATAAGGCTCCGGATTTTGACCGGATTTGCGACGAATCCACCCAGGTGATCGTGAATGAGGTGGGTAGTCTGAAGCAGATGCTGGACGAGTTCTCCAAATTCGCGCGCATGCCGGCGCCTCACATGACGATGGGCTCATTGGACGACGTGGTGAAAGAAGTGGTCGCGCTGTATCAGAGCGCGCATCGCGAGATCGACTGTGTGGTGGATTTGGATCCTGACCTGCCGTCGTTTAATTTTGACCGGGAGCAGATCAAGCGCGTGCTGGTCAATTTGTGCGATAACGGTATTCACGCGATGAACCACAAGGGCCGGCTCTGGATTACCACCCGCTACGACACGAAACAGCGAAGGGCGGTCGTAACCGTCGCGGATGAAGGATCAGGGATCGCGCCCGAGGATCAAGAGAAGTTATTCGTGCCGTACTTTTCGAGAAAAAAGACCGGAACGGGGCTGGGACTAGCTATTGTACGGCGAATTGTGACCGATCACGACGGCCAGATTCACTCGGGAAACCATCAGCCCAAAGGCGCGCTGTTTACCTTTGAGCTGCCGGTGTAAACGACGCTGGGACCAGGGACCCATAGGATATTCCGCGCGGTCATCCGGCAAGGGCCGGTCAGGATCGCAAGCCGGTAGGTTGGTGTCACAGTGGCGAGCCGCAAAGCACGGGACTTTTTCCTCACGTCCTCCTAGCCTGGAGAAGACATGTCTGCCTCGATCCTCATAGTAGACGATGAAGTGTCGATTCTGAATTCACTGAGCAGCATCCTGGAGGATGAAGGCTATGAGGTGAGTGTGGCCAAGAGCGGAACGGAGGCTCTCCGGTTGTGCGCGGTGAGTCCGCCGGAGTTGATGATGCTCGATATCTGGATGCCTGAGATGGACGGGCTGGAAACTCTCAGGCGCTTGCGTGAACTGGTTCCGAATACGCAAGTCATGATGATGTCGGGGCATGGGTCGATCGAGACGGCGGTCAGGGCTATTAAGCTGGGAGCCTATGATTACATCGAAAAGCCTCTGTCACTCGAAAACGTCACGCTGCGGGTCAAGCATGCCTTGGATCAACACAGGCTCGAACAGGAGAACCGGACGCTTCGCACCAAGGTGGAACGCAAGTTCGAGTTGATTGGACGTGCTCCGGTCATGCAGCAATTAAAACAAATTATCGAAACGGCCGGTCCGACCAACAGTCGTGTATTGATCGGCGGTGAGAATGGAACCGGAAAAGAACTCGTCGCCAGGGCGATCCATCAACATAGTGCCAGAGTCGACCGTCCATTCGTGGCCGTGAACTGCGCCGCCATTCCCGAAACCTTGATCGAGAGCGAGCTCTTCGGGCACGAACGAGGGTCGTTCAGCGGCGCCACGGCCATGAAGCGCGGCCAATTCGAGCAGGCCGACAGCGGCACGCTGTTTTTAGATGAAATCGCGGACATGAGCCTCAGCACCCAGGCGAAGGTCTTGCGGGCTCTTCAGGAGCAACAGTTTACGCGGGTTGGCGGAAGCAAGTTGATCAAGGTGGATGTGCGGGTGTTGGCAGCGTCCAATAAGGATCTGTTGAAGGAAATTGACAAGGGTACCTTTCGGGAAGACCTGTTTTATCGCCTGAACGTGGTGCCGATCGTGGTGCCGACGCTGCGCGACCGTCGTGAAGATATTCCATTGCTCGTGAAACATTTTCTCCATGTGCATGCCGAAGAACAAGGCTTGAAGATCAAGCAGGTGTCGCCGGAGGCGATGGACGTATTCATGCACTACGAGTGGCCGGGTAATATTCGCGAATTGCGCAATTTGATCGAACGACTCATGATCATGGTGCCGGGTCCGGTCATCGAGGGCACGCATGCATCGGTGGCATTACACGTCCGTCCTAATCTGTCGGCGCCGCCGGTCATGGCGGGTGTTCCACCGGCCAATGCCCTGCTGACGAGGCATTACGACTCCCTTCGCGACGCCCGCAATGCGTTCGAGAAGGAATTTATCGCACGCAAGCTGCGCGAGCACCATTGGAATATTTCCCGCACGGCCGAAGACCTCAAGATCGAGCGCAGCCACCTCCATCGCAAGATCAAGTTGCTGGATGTGGAGATGCGCCCTGAAATCTGAGCCGCAGCCGGAACCTGTGCACCCCATGTTTTCCGGTTCGAGCTGCCTCCCACTTTTCCTCCGTGCTCCGCAATTTCCTCCCGTCTGCGGCCTGAACGGCAGCCCGCTGTTCGAGTGTCCGGGACATCTCTCAGGCTTCCACTGTTGACCAACTGTCTGCCGCATCGCTAAGATGCGACCCCTATGACTACCTATCGCGATGCCGGGGTCGATATCGATGCCGGTGATGAATTTGTGGAACGGATCAAACCGCATGTGCGGGCTACGTTTCGTCCTGAGGTCCTTACCGATCTTGGCGGGTTTGGAGGATTGTTCCGGCTACAGGCGCATCGCTACCAGGAGCCCGTTCTCGTGTCCGGAACCGACGGCGTGGGGACGAAGCTGAAAATCGCGTTCCTCATGGACAAACACGATACGGTCGGAATTGATCTGGTCGCGATGTGCGTGAACGATATCGCCGTGAGTGGCGCAGAGCCGTTGTTTTTTCTCGACTACTTCGCTACCGGGAAATTATCGTTGGGCACGGCGGAGGCCGTGGTGCGAGGAATTTCGGATGGGTGCCGCCAGGCAGGCTGTGCGCTTATCGGAGGGGAAACAGCCGAGATGCCGTCTTTCTATGCCGAAGGGGAATACGATCTGGCCGGTTTTGCCGTCGGGGTGGTTGATCGCCCGAAGATGATTGACGGCCGACAGATTGCGCCGGGTGATGCCGTCATCGGCCTCGCCTCGACCGGCGTGCATAGTAATGGGTTTTCACTGGTGCGGAAAGTACTCTTTGAGCGGAGCGGCCTAGGGGTCGAAAGTGTGCTGCCGGAACTCGGCGGACCATTGGGTGAGACGTTGCTCACCCCCACGCGTATTTATGCCAAACAGGTGCTTTCGCTGGCAGAAACCTGTCCGATCAAAGGGATGGCGCATATAACGGGTGGTGGAATCACCGATAATCTGCCCCGAGTCTTCCCGGCTCGTTGCGGGGCGCGCATCCGCCGCGGGTCGTGGCCAGTACTGCCGATTTTTCAGGTGATCCAGGACCGCGGGGCCGTTGGGGTGGATGAGATGTACCGGGTATTCAACATGGGTATCGGAATGATTCTGATCGTCGCCCCTGAACATGTTGATGCGGTTCTGGCCAAGGCTTCGCAGTTGGGCGATCACGCTTACTCCATCGGTGAGATGGTAGCGCAAACGGCGAACGAAGGTGTGGTGGAGTATGTCGGGTAGGCCGGCGCAACTGGTACGACTCGGCGTGTTACTGTCAGGCCGAGGGTCGAATCTCCAAGCAATTATTGATGCCATTGAAAGCGGAACACTCTCGGCTGAAGTCGCCGTGGTCGTCAGCAACAAACAGGATGCCGGTGGTCTCGACCGGGCACGGAAGCACGGGGTGCCACATGTGTGGCTGGATCCGAAGCCCTTCGCCGGCCGGCCGGAAAGTCGTGAGGCGTATGATCGGGCGGTGCTGGACGTCCTGCGGAAATACGAAGTGGATCTGGTACTCTTGGCCGGGTACATGAAAATTGTGACGGGCGCGCTCGTAACCGCTTATCAGAACCGGATGATGAATATTCATCCGTCGCTGCTTCCCTCATTTCCCGGGCTGGAGGTACAGAAGAAGGCGATCGACCATGGGTGTAAAATCGCCGGCTGCACGGTGCATTTCGTGACCGAAGGCGTCGACGAGGGGCCGATCATCATCCAGGCTGCCGTGCCGATTCTGGAAGGCGACAGCCCGGATGTCCTGGCAGCCCGCATCCTGGAGCAGGAACACCGGATCTATCCCCGAGCGGTTCAACTGTTCGCTGAGGGACGGTTGCGGGTCGAGGGACGGCGAGTGATCGTGGATGAGCCAGGACTGGCCGCGGACGGTTTTCACAATCCGGTGTAACTTGGTATGGAGACCCTGACGTCGGTTGTGTATAATGCCCCTGAGAATTGTGGGGGGCTAGCTCAGTTGGGAGAGCACTACGTTCGCAACGTAGGGGTCGGGGGTTCAACTCCCCTGCCCTCCACCACTTTCGTTGATGACTTCAACGCCTGTCAGTAGACGATCGAATGTACCCGTGGCCGTGAAACGATAGCCTCGTTTCCCGCCTTTCTCAACGGGCTCGCACACAATATGTCCATCTAAAAGCTTCCTGAGCATTTGGCGGGCAAGAGGAATCTGTCTGGCAAACAGGGCAGGGATGTCTCCCACACGATTTCTTAGTTCCTTGGCCAGACGATTCTCGTCTACCTGAACCAGTTCGACAAGCTCATCAAGTTTTACTAATTCTGCCAATAACGTCTTCTTCCTTGCTTCCTCATGATGTAGGGACTCATCTATAGCATCAGTTGCTCTACCGTTTGCGATGTGTTCAACGAGATGATGTAGCCGCGTTTGTATCAAGGAGAGTTCTCGCTCAATAGCGACGCGCTGATCAGGAAATTTCTTCTGTTCATTCCTGACTCGTTCGAGAGCTTTGGCTACTGAAGCTTCTAGCACCTGCTCATCTAGCACGTCGTTTATTGCGTGAAGAATTGCGGAATCGAGGATATCCTGTCGGACTTCCACACTGTTGGTACACACAGCATGGCCCCGCTTATGATGATAGGCACAGCGATATGCGATTCGTGTGTAATGCTGTTTGGAGGTTCGCTTGATTGCCACGATTGACCCGCCGCAGGTGACACATTTTGCAATGCCGCTGAGCAAATAAGTAGACCTTAAATCCTCGCCTGTCGGTCGCGAAATGAGACGGCCACTTTTCTCTCGAAGGTACGCGCATTTGTTACTCAACCTGCGCGCTTCGACCTTTTCCCACAGCGTCTCGGAGATAATCTTCAATTCTGGCGCTTCTAATCGAAGCCATTCCGACTGCGGACGTTTTCGTTGCTTACGGGTTCCACCCAGCTGGACGGTTTGAGTCCGATTCCAGAGCACCACTCCACGATAAAGATCACGGTGCAAAATGTCTCGAAGGGCTGTCGGGCACCACCCAAGAACCCCGCCGTGCGGAGGTGCGATGTGATCTTCATTTAATGCTTTTGCGATGCGGGCGAGCCCAAGCCCTGACGCGTACATTTCGAAAATCGGACGACGACCTTAGTTTGTTCAGTATTAATTCTTCTCACCACGTGTTGACGATGTGGTGTCCCGTCCGCGTTCGCCTGGTTACCGTATATGGGGACATTGTCATAGCCAAACACCTTATTCCCCGTTACGTGAAGAGCCTTGGCTTTTCGAAACATGGCGTCATAGGTTCTTTGACTCGCTTTCTCTCGCTCCATTTCTGCCGAGAAATTCGTGAGGCTGAGCATCACTTTGTCGAGAGCATTGTCGAGCTTTCGTTCTTGATTGGTCAGATAGAAGAATATGCGCACGCCACTGTCGATAATTTGCTTAAAGGCATAACTTGATTGAATGGCCTCGCGGCCCAATCGAGACTCTTCGCTCATAATAAGAACTTGGAAAGCTGGACGTGGCTTAAGAGCATTCATCAGTCGAAGAAAGCCCTGTCGCTTTAAGAATTCCGCGCCAGACACGCCGTCATCAGAGTAAATATGCTCCTTAGAAACGGTCCAGCCCTTTTGTTCGGCATAGGCAATACCGTGTTCTATTTGACGAGTAACCGACTTCTCTTCATCACTGAACCCTACCTGTTCAGTCGACTTTCTACAGTAGATGGCCGCAATCATCCCACTGCTCCTTTCAATTCCAAGTCGCCGCGTTTCGGCGAGGGAACATGAATGTTCCGACGCTGAGGGATTATTAGCTTTCAGTGGACGGTGTCAACGCTAATTTACGGTTGGTTCGGGAAGGGGAATCGACCGTAAACACTGTATGTGCTTGAAGATCCAAGAGAAGTAAATCATCAAGCAATGAAGAAATGTCATCGCGGAGTTGAGCGGAAATAGCTGTCTTGTCGGTTGGTGTCCATTGTATTGATTTCTCTCTCACATGGATCGACCTAGCGTTACATCGTTTCATATAAATGCTCTTCAGATTTAATTGGACCGGTGCCATTTACAAGATCCCAGTTCCATCGACTGAACCGTCTGCCGGTCCAACGGCTCCACGCCAAGAGTAAATCTCAGTAGGTGCGACCCGCGGCCGGGGAGCAGGGGATCAGGCCTTCCCGTCCGTTCGTCCAGGCCTGCCCGCTGCGAGAGCCTCGTGCCGCCTCTTCTTCTACGCCCCACCCTCGGTGTGTGAAGGGTGGGGCTACATAGCAATGAAGAAGGAGGCGCACATGTCTGTTGAAGGCTCTCTCGGTTCCTCGAACGGTGGACGGCCACTGAGCCAAAAATCCCGCTACGGCGTGCCTCGGTACCGCGTCACGCTCGTGCGCGAGGGCCGTGCCATTCCCGCGACCGAGTCCATCACGACGTCGGAGGGCGCTGCGGAGCTCCTGCGTCCCTTGTTCGCCGGTCTGGACCGGGAGCAGTTCCTGTTCTGTGGCCTGGATGCGAAGCATCGGCTTATCGGCATCAATGTGGTGTCCACCGGGTCGCTCACCCTGGCCATTGTCCATCCCCGCGAAGTCTTCAAACCGCTGATCCTGATGAATGCCGGGGCCTGGATTTGTTCGCACAACCACCCCTCTGGCGATACCATGCCCAGCCCGGAAGATCGCGTCCTGACCACACGGCTGCGCGAAGCGGCTGATCTGTTCGGCATTCCGCTGCTGGACCATCTCATCTTGGCTGACGACCGCTATTACAGCTTCGCCGACCAGGGCTGGTTCGGCGCCTAGCGGAGCAGCCGCACCACCCAGGTCGCTCCGGCGGCTACCAAGGCGAGCCCGATCGCTGCCGTGCCCCAGGCGACCAGGTCGGTGGCCAACGCGTTCCCGATGTTTTGAATCTGTTGCGCCGTCATCACGAAACTCCTTTGCCGCCACCCTCTCGATGTTGTCGTAGGATGCGAGAAAAGGAGGCAGGCTGCTGCTCAGCCCGCCTCGATGGGCTCTTCCTAGCCCACAATCGCGCGCACGCGCTTAAAGGCGTAGATCGCCAGGGCCACGCCGATCAGGGCCGTAGCCCACAAGAGCAGATCAGCCCGCACTGTGGCCACATCCGCCGACACCGGAAACAACTGCGCCTGTGACAGCGCCGGGATGCCCAGGGCGAACACGAACGCCATGAGCACGCCCCCAAGCCCCTTGACCCAACCCCATCCCTTCATACTGCACCTCCTTGTGCTGTGGTGGTCACGTCCACCCACGCCGCCGGAATGCTCGCCGGCGGACGAGTGCCTCAAGGCCTTGAGGCAGAATCAGTGCTGAGGCAGAATCAGCTTGATAATCAGACCGACGGCAAACCCGCCGAGCCAGAAGATCGCTGTGAAGTAGGTCATCATCTCAATCGCCTGCTGGTCCATAGAACACTCCTTCGCCGATCAGCTGCATCGATCCCTCTTCATAGACTTCCGACACGACGACGCCATACCGGCCGGTGATCTGAGCCGCCGTGAGGATCTCGCCACTGTCCAACAGATAGCGCCAGCCTTGACGGTTCGCCGACATGCCGGCGCCGCCAAGAATGCGCACGGGGCGTTTGGGAAGTGACGGTGTGGCCACGGAGGGAGCGAACGCGCCCAAGGGATTCACCAGACTGCCCGGCGTCGATGCAGACGGCAGCGAAGACAATGTCGCGGTGCTACTCACGCTCGTTGCCGGCACTCCCTTGGTGCTGCTTAATGACGACCAGGGCCGCCAAACCATGAGGGTGAGAGCAAACAGCCCTGCCGCAATGCCGATCGCCACCCGCGCCGACTTGAAGACCGTATGGCTGCGTTTCTCTTCCCGGATCGCCGCCGACGCGTAACTGGAATAGTAGGCGTAGATCGCCGGCGAATAGGTCCCGACGAAGGCCCGAATGACGTCATGGTCTTCGGGGTTCCCGCGCACCTTGCCCTGATATTTTTTCGCCAAGCCCACGAAGGCGAGTTTTCGAAACTTCACCGTGGCTTCGATGAGCCGGGTCACACCTTGGGACATCTGGCGGAAATCCTGGCTCATGAGCAGAATGTCCACGCCGTAATGCCGATGGGTTTCGAGCCAGCGGAGGAGACCTGGCTCCACCTTCTGCATCGACCGAAACACGGTCTGGGCTTCGTCGATAATCACCGCCGAGCCCGGTTCGACATGTGGAAAGGCCTGCAGGACTTCCACGGAATCCTTCCAGATCGTGATCTGCTGTTCGAGGACGGAAAGTTCGATGCCCGTGAACAAGGCCAGCCGATCCAGATAGATCCCATCGACCGCGATGTAGAGTCGCCGGCCTTGCCGCACCCAGGGCAAGAATTTCTCGCAGATCGCGTGGTAGGACTTGCCCGAGCCCGGCACGCCTTCATACAGTTCAATCATCGGAGACTCCTCAGATACACCCAGATCCACAGGGCTAAGACGACGGTCCAGGCATAGGCCCACCCGATCACGAGCTGGTTCATGAACCCCACCGGACAAATGGAATAGTCTGTAAGATGAATCGGGTCCCCATGGCGCTCGCCAGGATGGCCAGCGCCTGACTCATGCCCGTCGCGCCCAGCACCCACGCGTACTGATCGGGGATGACCGGCAGCGTGAGGCCTGCCGTCCCCACGGTCGCGAGCGTGCTGTCCGCCGCGGAGAGCAGCGAATCCCAGATGCTCAATCCCCAATCGGTGAGGGAGAAGAAGAACTCCTGCAGCCAGCAATAGATCAGGGTCAGAATGGCGGTCATGAGCTGGTCTGGCCTCCCACAAAGATGATGCGGTACGCCGCAATGGAAGCCGCCGCAATGACCAATGTCCGGAGCACAGTGAAGAACCAGGCCCATTGATTGAAGTCGACGTGCTGACTGCCGAAGAAGGCGGAGGGCAGCGCAATCACCGGCAACGTCGACCGCACAGAGGGGAACATTGGTCGTGCTGAATTGGATGCTCGCATTGAGGTAATTCGCATTGGCCGGGGTGCTGGTCCCGAGACCCGGAAAGGTCTGGATGCCGGCGTTGCTGCTCGTGACTTGCCAGCCGCCGGGTGTTGAAGCCGCCGATTTAATGGCCGACAGGTCGGATTGCGAATAGTACATCTGAGCCAGGACTAAGCCGGCCCCCACGCCGAGTGCGGCCCACCCAACCGGACCGGCGACCATGCGGACGGCTACAGAGGCGGCCGAGGGCGCCACTGCAGCGGAGGCCACCTGACCCGCCAAGGCGGACCGTTGCGCGGCGAGATAGGCAATGCGTTCGGCTTGCGCGACCACCCTGGAATACTGCGTGGCGGTTTGTGCGAGGGATTCTCCAGGTGCCAGACAGAACGAGACCAAAAGGCCCCAGATAAGTGAGAGATAACTGGTGAGTGAAAGCAGTTTCACAATCGTCCAACTCCAAGGCCGGTGAGGAAGGCCAGTAACAGGACCGCCACGAGAATAATGGTGAGATCCACCGGCCTTCCTCCCTCTGCCGTTATTTCAAGACTTCCAGCCCAGAGAGGTCGAAGAAGACCCGTCCGGTCTGCTCGAACTTCCGGACTTCGATCGAGACTTTCGCTTGCTTGCCCTCGGCTTGCTTGCAGGCTTCGATTAAGGGCATCTGATCGTCCGGAATCCCCAATCGAAGCACCCCCGGATCTCGGCCCTTCACATAGAGATCCACCGATCGGTAGACTTTCCCTTCCCGACTCCTCCGCTCCACATAGCCCTGGACCGCTCCCTCCGCTTTGACTTGCATCGTCGTCCCCTCCTGAATAATGGATTGAATTCGGATCAGCCAAGCGCCTGACCCACACGCCCCGGCCTTCAGACCGGGCTTTTGGTCGAAAGCAGAATTCCGAATCGCATTCCCGACAGCTCAGATACAAGGCGCCCTGTTCCCACTTGCACCGACAGCCTCTCGCGCCACATCCCGGACACATGCGTCGCCAGTAGCCGTTATGAAACTCTAAGGACATAGGGCGTGCCTTTTCGTCGTTCCTTCAGCAGGGCATAGTGTTTCTGCTTCCATTTCTTGGTGCCGGCATAGATCAACTCCTTCAGGAACTGATCACCTCGGCAGGCCACCACCACGGCCAGCATCGAGGCAACGGATTGGGCGAGCCAGGCGGCCACGTCATCTAGCCGTTGCTGAATCCGTTCAACCACCAGGCGGCAGCGCTTGAAGCCTTCGGTCAGGGCGTGCCACCACCCCAACAGCGGCGCCCGATATTTTTCGTAGGATTCCGCTTCCCGCGTCGTCTCGCGGAAATCCACATAGGAGCGGAGCACCCCCACCATAAAGGCCCGCCAGTCTTCGGCATCGAGCGTGAGCAGAGCTTTGGCGCAGGCTTGGGCCCGGTCTTGTTTGAATTCCATTTCCCACCGGACTCCATAGGAGGCCGCGTCTTCCCGGCCTTCGACTCTGCAGTTCCAGTCGTTTGTCATAGACCCGCAGCATGCTTTGGCTTTCCCGGCTGCCAAAGTAGAGGGTTTCACCGGTCCGGACCCCGTCGCGTGATTGGAGGCTTGGATCACTTTGAATTGCTTAGACCGACTCACGACCTGTCCGGCTTCCACGGCTTGCCGGACGGTCTCAACTGCGACCGTGGCCTCCCGGTCGTCCAGGGCCACGTCGGTCCGAGTCACATGGCCCTTCTGCGCGAAGATCCAGGCCAGGACCGTCTTCAGCTTGATCTCATCCCACTGGGAGATAATTCCGGCCGACAGATCCACGTGCACTTCCTTCGGACTGCGAGGCGCACCCGTCCCCAGTTTCCCCACGCCGGTCTTGCCCTGCGTCATGAGCCGTGCGACGGGATAGCCGCGAAAGCCCGTCTCACTCTGGAACCAATCGCCCCCAATCGTCTTGATGACCTCGTCCACGTCAGCCTTCGGCAGTGTGAACGCCAGCCAATCAATCGTGTGAGTGAATCCGCCAGAACCCGTCATTTTTTGCTCCTTGGCTTGCGTGCGATAGACGCCCCCGTCTTACCAAGTCGGGGGCGGGGTCGGCTGCGCGCGCCGCCGGCTGGCGCCGCCTTGCGCGCTGCGCGATCCCGTCTTTCTCCCGGCTTCGACAAAAGACGGACCATTCCCTTTGGCCTGCAGCGCTTCCTTGACGCGTTCAAGATCGAAACGGACGAACCGACAGAAGCGATCAACCGGAATCTCGCCTTTGCGGTAAGCGCGGCGGATCGACTTCGGGCTGACTTTGAGGACGGCGGCCAACTCATCGACGGTTAACCATGTTTGTTCCATCACGTCTCCTTTGTGAGTGCAGCACACGATGTATGGCGGAACCATACGCATCTGCGTGCGGTGGTGAAAAGAGGCCGGTTCATGGACCTGGGGACACCAGGGGACACTGAGGGACACTACGGCATTCCATTCCAAGCCGTGATCAGAGCAGGAATGGGAGTCGAAGGAATCTATGCAAAAAGATTGTCAGGAGGATGAGTCGCTACTGAAGAATGACGAAAGGCCACGCTGGGCTTGATGGTTCGACGGCTGGTACGAATAAGGCCTATGGAAATTTATAGGGCAAATGGAACTGAGATGAGGCGAATCATCTTTAGCGCCCCGATCAAAATACGGCGCAATCATGCAAAAAATAGTCATCGGGCCAAATTACTTTGAATAGGGCCAAATGGCTCTGGCCTCAACAGGGCGAATTCGAGCCTCGTGCTTTGGGCAATAGAGAGAAGTCACAGTGGACGGTGTTGCAAGAAAGTAATGGTTGATGGCCTTCCAACGAGCGAAGACTGGAAAACTGTAGAGCCCGAGATAATCGACTTCACCTTCGGGTGAGTGTGAAGTGGGTATGGTCCTGGCCGACCAATGCGGCTGAAGAAAATAATCACGACTACAGTGGGCTTGCAAGCGATTAAGTTCGCACATGCGGTACAAGAGGTTCTTATCTCTCAGCCTTAAACAGAAACCCCCCTACTGCACGTTTGGCACTTCGCGGCAGTTGGGAGCACTCGATCAGCAGTGGCAGGAAGACTCTGTGAAACTTTAGCCCGGCTGAATAGCAGTGAATTCCAGAACGAAGGTTGTCCCTTCGTCTTCTGAACTGTGCACGCGAATTCTCCCTTTGTGATCCTCCACGACGGCTTGCACGAGGGTCAGCCCGAGGCCCCAGCCTGGAAGTTGTGAATGGGAAGTCCTCGTCGGCCTAGAATAACCGCTTAAAAAATCTAATTGACCAGAGAGTTCAAGAAGCGTAATCCGCGTCACAACGGGAATCGTGCACCTTGATATTGAGCAAGAAGCGTCATCAGGAAGCTTGGTTTAGCATCGCCTGCGGTGAGAGTTCGGCAATCGTATGGCCGCAAAAACTGCCTGAAACGTTTCAAGTGGACGACAGAAGAGGGCCACTAGATGCACCGAGCAACCCATCGTTATCAAAAACTCCTTTGGCAAATCCCATGGGATGTCTTTGAATGAATCGATAACACTATTGCGGAGGCGCCGAAGGCGGGATGTGATTCACACACCCTAGACGGGCTTAAATATCTAGAAACCCTCTCATCAGCTGTCCAAGATCGCAGAGGTTCTCTCCGAAGCGACCGGACGATCGCGAAGAATTCGATGAGGATTTGGACGATGAGACCGCGATTGAAATCCGCCAGCCTGCTCCATGGCATCAAGAAAGATAACAAAGGTGACTGTTCCTGGGAGACCGGGTCGTCGGAAGGTGCCGATGTTTTTCATGTGGGCCGCAATCTTCTTTCTAATCGCACTGGCTGCAGGCGCCGTCGGGTTTACTGACATTTCTGCCGACGCCTCGCATATTCCAGAATCCTGTTCTGTATTTCATGGGCGATTTTTCTCTTTTTACTCAGTCCTGGTTGATTTTAATCAAAATATCAAGTCGGTCGCGCGTGGCGTCGGGATCAATGGCAATTGGAGAGGGCTGCTTCGAAACATAAAAATAAGATGCTCAAGTACCGCTGCCTGGCCAAATCTCCGGAAAGCGCTATACTTCTACTATGCTCGCGCCGGAATTCATCCTCTTCCTGATGCTCGATGTCATGGTGCTGACGTGGACCGTCTTGAAGGTCTTGGTCAACCGTATGATTGATTCGGATCCCCATCTCCCCCCTCGTGTCACAGCACAACCCTCAGAGCCTTCTGATCATCTTCGGCGAGTGGCCTAACTTGTAGGCCCGTGCATCATCCTCGTTCCAATCTATCCTGCTGACTAAATATATACGCAACATGTCTCCAGGGCGACATGTCCCTTCCACTCCCCGCGGATTAATATTGAGGAGGCCATTCCCGTCTATGGACCAGGTCGACGCACACCTAGAGATCCTTCTGCAAGACTTTATGCGACTGTGTCCCGAGGACGCGCCCTTAGAGGCAGACGACTGGACCGGCCTGCATGAAATTTATGTGTTTATCTACGAGCAGGGGATTCAGTGCGTACCTTCGACCTTTCGAGATTTCTTGATTCAGCACGGCTATTCCGAGAATAAGGCGAGAGCCGTGAGTCAGCACTATAGTCAGTACCTTCACCAGCTGAAGGTGCGTGGTCACGATCCCCAGACCTCTGTCCAGAAGCTGGACGAGACGCCAACGCAAACTGGCGCTGAGGCTCACTCTCAGAATAAAGGGGCGACGGATGTGTCGGTTCCAATTTAACCGTAAGAATCATGATTCCGTTGTCGTCGAGGGGAGCCGGGTCGACATAGTGGACGGCTATATCACAGTCGTGGATGCGCAAGACCGGCCTCTTGCGACGTTTGACCCAGCCGAGCTGTCGAGTTGGTACCGAGTCATGGACCCGTTCAGAACTTAATTCTTTTTCGTACGCCGGTCAGCAGTCGGCCCCCGATGATAATGGTTGACCCATGGACGCAAAAGGGGTGTTTGTCTCATCAGTCGCGCTGTATCTCAACCTCCCTCCATCCGAGCCTATCAGACAGTAAGACGGTGTCGTGGCATTCCCATACCTTGAGGGTGTCGTCTGGAGTCCAGGCGTCAACTGGATACGTGCAGAGGGCCACAATATTCGCCTCCCCGACTGCCTCGGTCACGCCGCGTTCATAGGCGAGGAATCGCGCGCGCTGCTCCGGGGACTGCAGCCACGATGAATCGCCTGTTACGCGAAATCCTGTGAAGCGGGGCGCCACCTGTACCACCTTCCGCATGCACGTCGCGAACATCGTCTCTGGATCGAGCGGGGCCTCCGGCCGGTACCATTCGCTGGAGGCGACGAGGTCCAACTGTCCCGTCTGAAGGTAATCGTACACGTTTGGAACAGTGCGCTGAAGGAGGATCGTGGCCGCGGACGGGCTCAGCCAGGGCGGAAGGATCCAGTGGCAACCTTCGTGGTCGGCTAATCCGGCCTCGATATAAGAACAGATGAGCATGTGCAAGTCAGCGGCAGATCGGTAGAAGGCACATAGATGACTGCCCCAGGGCAGTGTCTGAGAAAGGGTTGTGCTGAGACGGGGCATGGCGTCCTTACGGTGGAGGTCTAAGTTCCGCTGCGCGATCAGCCTGCGTCTCTAAGGTGGCGAGAGCGCGCTCCCGCTCGCGCAATCCTTCGGACAGAAATGGGGGACCAGAAAATTTGGGTGAGCCACTGTCTGAATAAAAGTGGACGGTAGGGGACAGAGAAAGGGACGCTGACAGGCGAGGTGCCATGATGGCGTCACTCTATCATTATTTACGTAGTCGTCAGCTAGTAAGTCCTCTAGAGCAGAGTGTATGGTTTGGCCAACGCCTGTTCGGCCTAGCTGGCAGAAGAGGAAGGACCGTGGTCAGCGGGAAGCTAGAAGATTCGCGTGGGAACTCCAAGACAGGCGTACCGAGACCTTATCGTAGCGGAGTTGCGTTTAGTGCGTCGGACCAAGGAGTGTTTGCATAGTCATGCGCAACTGGTCGACGCCAAGCGGCTTCGTCAGCACGGCGTCAGCTCCGCGTCGCTCCCGGGAGGTCAGCATTGCCTCCGGCTCTGGTAAGCCAGACACGGCAAGGATTTTCAGGGCTGGACACGCTGCTCGTAACTCACGAATGACTTCCCAGCCGTCGCCGTTCGGCATGTGCATATCGGTGATCACGGCGTCGGTGGGCGACGCTCGAAAGCGGCACACGCCCGCTCGGCCGTTCTCGGCTTCGACGATCGTATAGCCGACGGGTTCCAGAATCGCCCGGATGAGAGTGCGCACGGCCTCCTCATCGTCAATCACCAGAATCGACGCGACGGCAGGAGACGAGATTGGTTCGAGGGTATGCTGCACGGTGTCCCTTCGTGAAAACGAGTAACCTTTTAATATTACCAGTATAATAGCCCTCGAATGGCTGTGAGAAGCCCTAGTTTTTGTCATCCTTCCGTTGCTGTCATCCCGAGGTGCCAAGGATATACCCTCGATGCTGGTGAACACATGCTCTTACCTGTAGATTGTGGACGCATGAGAACCATATCCCGCTATTGGGGCTATCGCGCCACTGGGTTACTGCTGGTTCTTGTCGTCGCGCCGAGCCTCGCACATGCGGAGTATATCGGGACAGTGGTGGGCGTGATCGACGGCGATTCCATCCGAGTCATCCACGATGGCCAGGCCGAGCAGATTCGCCTCCTCGGGATCGACTGCCCCGAGAAACGTCAGCCATTCGGCACACGGGCCAGGGAATATACCTCTGAGCTGGCCTTTGGGCAGGATGTCACGGTGTACGGAGACAAGCGAGATCGCTATGGCTGACGGCTGGCCGAAGTCCTCCTCCCCGACGGCCGTAGCCTGAATCAGGAACTGGTCAAGGCTGGTTTCGCCTGGTGGTTTCGAAAGTATTCGAAGAATCTACGGTTGGGAGAGTTGGAACGGCAGGCGAGAATAGCGAAGAGAGGCTTATGGGTTGATCCGCGGCCGGAGCCACCCTGGGAGTGGCAGAACAGCATTAAGCAGTCCAACGATGGGAATCAATAGATGCATTGCGTCCCACTAGAACTCCTAAATTACTTTAAGCCACATCGAGAAGCACGTGAGGCAGTTCGGACACCTACTCAACCAAGAGTTCGTGACATGATGTCGGTAGAAATCACGTGCGCCACGTGGATCACCCGCGAAGGTGCAAGGCCTCCCCAGCGTCCCCAGGGCCGAAATGTCAACGTCCAGACGCGGCGTGTATTGGCCGACGTGTTCGTATGGGCGGTGTGCAACGTCAGCGCACCATGGACCATGGCTCCCCCTGCTGACAGCGGACAGTTCACTGCCTTAGACGCATCCACATAATCCGTCATCAAGGATGAGGGATCATTGGGAAAGAAGGGGCGATGCGGCAGGACGGCTTGATTTCGCTCCAGAGGGATATACTGCATACACCCGTTTTCGGTACCGACATCGTGCAAGGGAATCCAAAAGACGATGCTGTTGTGGCGACTGTACTTTCCATGAAAGCCTGCGTCCTGATGCCAGGGGCTCCCGACGCTACCATGCGCTTCCTTGTAGAGAGCTCGATCGTTTCCATAGAGGGCCGTGGGCCCGAGCAATTGCCTCGCGATAACCTGACAGGATTGAAAGACGCGAGTGTTGAGTAAGGCAGGCACTAGCCGCGTCGGTCGGTCAATGGCTCCATAGGCAAGCCCTTGGTCAGCATACAGGCGGTCAATCCTACTGCCTATCCACGCAATCTCGCTCCGCCTGGTGAGTGTAGGGACGCGTAAGAAGCCTTCTTCTCGGTATCTACTGACCTCTTCCCTTGTCAAAATTCGGTGCCCGTATCTGTCGAACTGCAGAGACACATGAGAAGGCAGGAAAGTAGTATGTATGCGTGGCTCCAAGGTCGCAGGGTTCATGGCTACACCTCCAGAGAGCCCTAGGCTATCGAGGAGTTAAGGATACAGCTAGCCTACAGAAGGGATCGGACAGATCCCTTAGAGGTAGGCTCCACTGAAGCGTGATTATCGGCTGAGTTCCGCGACACGCAGGTCGCGTTCTTTCATGTTGCGTGCCGACGTGAGGTCAGGGTGCCCCAACAGGGTGTGCAATACCTCCTGTCGGAGTTGCCCTCGCAACGCTTTGCTCGCCATGGAAGAGACCGCAGGATCTTGCAAGAGGTTTAGCCAACCAATGGTAGCGGCATCATAGCGGCTAGTGGGCATAGCCGTGTGCAACTCCTGAAACACCCGAATCGCATCGGCACGATTTTCGAAAAGGGCCACCAACCCGCGGGCATAGTACGCATCTTCACACGCAGACCCTTTGTGACAAGTTTTCATTCGAGTGTCCTGTGCCTGGGCAATCGCCTTGAGCGGAGTGAGTTCGGCCGCGTCGCTGGAAAAGTAGGCGCTACTCGGTAGGGTCGTGGACGAGCCAGCCTTCATCATCGTACAGCCTGCTATCCCCCCGGCCAGGAGGACCCCGAGTGCAAAACCGAGGATCGTTCGTTGGGACATGGCGTGCCTCCTAAAAAGTGACGGTGTAGGCTTGCGTTTACTATCTCTGTCGACACTCTGATTGTAGCGATGAACTTCGACCGGTCATGATGCGGAGGATGTACTGCTTCGGTACGGTGTCTCTCGGCAAGCAAGATTAAGGCGAGCTAGTAATGCTGAGCATGAGTCATCTCTGAGAGGGCCGGCACTCGTGCCGCCTGGGGAGTTGATTGCAGACGATTCTTTTCAATTGTGGGATCCGTGACATGCCCGCAATTCATGCAGCGGATCGTGCTCACCCACATCCCTTGGGTCTCTCCGAGATCACAGCTCAAATCCCCAACCATCAACCCCTGGCATCGTGGACAGGTCATGCATCACCCCCTCGTGACATGTGATACATGAAGTCTATCGGGTTGGAGCGATTGCGATAGACCTGAAGGCAGTACTGCTTAAGAGGACACTACGCCCCTCAGACCGCCCAGTCCGAAAGGGGGCTACATGGCTTCGTGACTAGTTGGGTGACTATCGCCGCACCGACCTTCCTCACCATTGCTGAGGCGTGCGTGGTTAGCACCTGTTGGCCCGCCGTAGATCTCAGCACACCTGCCCATCCAAAGGGACAATGTCCTCACCCGCCTCTGAACGATCTTCGCGAGGATGAGCGGCGTAGGGTGCCACCGTCTGCTGCCCACGCATGCAGTTTTTCGGGCCAGCACAGCAACTAAACCGGGAGAGGGACCGTAGAGGAAGAAACGACAATCAAACCAAAATGTGCTAATGCAAACCTGTCTCAGTGAAGGGGTTCACCCCAGAGCACTGTGGCTAAACTGTAGCAGCATTATCCTTCAGGTTTGATCGGTTCTTCTCCTGTCTCTGATTTTTGGGTAAGTACCGTGACGGGCAATAAAGAACACTGGGGGGCCTTGGCAACTGCTTAGGTGAACGCGAGAAAGCGATCGCAGCCTTTGATGATATCGGTCAGCACGACCAGTCCACAGAGCGAAATGCACTAATCGAGCCCGGCGGTGGCTACGACATGCTGCTGACATCCGTACGCGCAGACGAAGAGCTTGAGACCGCGACTCACGAGTACCTGCACCCTTGCGTCATCGAGGTTTTTCACGCCCTCATCAATGAAGTACAAGTACACTCAAACCCTGCCAGCTCGGGGAGCTGTATGAGCGGCATGGCCGTCCCAAAGACGCCCTTTGCCATTACGCGGCGGCCAAACGGTGCCATCCAGGGCCACACTAAACCCAAGTGTCATTCGTCTTAATCAGATGCTGGTGCGGAGACCAGAGGCCTCGCCCGCGATTCACGAAGCCATGCTCGAAGATTACAGCGGGAACACATCGGACCTTGCGCCCGCGCATCGAGGACCAAGGAGGGCAAGATCAGGAGCGGAAAGAAAAAAGGCGGCCTCCCTGGGGTCTGTCACCAGAGAGACCGCCGATCACAATGAAGGGTCTGCTGCGGAAGCCGCGGCGTCTCAGCCGCTTTTTATGCGAGGCATTCCAGCGACTTCTTTCCGTACTCTCACCAGCTAGTATTGGGGGCAGATGAAGAGGAATCTCAGTCTGTACTCCGGCTGCCGCCTGTCACTCATCGACTCTTACCTCGCGAGGGTCTTCCTCCATTCCATTCGGCACGAGTGCACCGACGCGGAGGCGATTAAGGCCTGTGCGACCCTATCTGAACCGTTCGGATGCGCGAATGTGAAGGATGCTTGACGCCTCGTCGACTCGTGATAGGGTGACCCAGTAACGGACACCGCCACTGCGGACGGACGGGCGCCAGGGCGGACTCTCCCCCTTTGTAACCCTCTTCCCCACAGCCGGGCTCACACAGTCGACATCGGCCACGCCGATGCCTTGTTGACCAATCTCCATGAAGGAACCACACGATGCACTCACTGCGTCATCAGTCTCGGATCGCCATCGAACGCCTCGGTCTGGTGAGTGGTCATGGCCACACCACGGAATGCCGGGTCTTAGATTTTACCGAAGAGGGATTCCGTCTTCAGACAGACGCGCTGTCCGTCCTGGTGGGCGACGTCGTGCACCTGACCTGTGCTCTGGGTGCCCACGACAACATCGAGTGCCGCGTGGTTGTGACGCATCTTCATCCGTCGGGCGTGGGGACACAGATCGTCGACATGTCGACCGAACACCGGGCGCGGCTTTCGCAGTTCATTGAGGATGTAATCACCGTCAATATCACGGACACGGTCGTGGTGGATCACGAGCCCCAACACAGGACACCTCGGATTACGTCGCATCCGGTGAGTCACCTGGTGCCCCTCCTTTGCCTCTGCGGCGTGATCGTGCTCGTCAGTGCCATTACGCCAGCGATCAAATATACGCTCCAGCATAGTGCCGTTGATTTTTTGGAACTGGCGACGAGCCGGGTCGCCATTGGATTTCTGTTTCTGGCGGGGATCACGGTCTGGTTTGATTTACCGGGTCTTCGATCGCTGACCCCGCGCGAGGTGGGAAAGCTGACGCTCTTAGGACTGCTGGGCGTCGGCGGGTACCCCATCGCCGCGTGGGGGCTGGTCTATACGAGCGTTACGCATTTCGCCATTATTTACAGCTTGCTGCCCACCTTTACGACGATGTTGAGCATCGCGCGTGGCAGGGACCACGCCACTGTCGCGAGTGTGACTGGCCTGCTCCTGTCCTGGGCTGGCTGTCTGCTGGCCGTCCTAGCCAGCCCCACCGTTTCAGGCAAGGGGTGGGGCGTGGGAGATGTCCTGATCTTGCTGTTTACGTTGATGATGTCCTGCTACCTCGTCGTGAGCCCGAACACCATCAAGCGAGTGGGGGTGTGGACGGCAAATACGATGATGTTTGGCACGGCCTCACTCGTCCTCCTGTCGGGCGAGGCGGCCCAAGGCACGCTATTCCTGCATGATCTGCCCGCTATGGTGTATGGCTTGCTCTTCTTCATCGGCACCGCCACCGCTGGGGTCTTCTTGTTGCGCTCTCGGGCGCTGCAATCGCTCTCGCCAGCCGTGGTGGGTGCGTACCACAATCTCATTCCGATCTGCACCATTGGCTTGGCCTATATGTGGTTGAGCGAGGCCGTCACCGTCTCTACCTGCCTTGGCGCGCTCGCCGTCGTAGCGGGGACCGAATTGATCCGACGTGCCCCGTGCTTCGGTCGGCAGGGACGCCACCCGTCTGGCGTCGGACTGACATGTCCCCCGTCATCAAGCGAGACGATGTTCAAGGGAGACCCAGCAGGCCTACCTGATCTCCCTGCGAGGGTCGCCTGAAGGCCTCGCATCAGGATGCCAGGGTCCGGGGCCCGAGCGACGCACCCGTGAACGCTCCCACGAAGCCATCACCATGGGGCGCGGAGCCTGGCCCAATGGTATTCATGGCACATGAAAAGGGTTACACTACCTCACCGTCAGCAGCGACTGGCACCAAATCAGAGGGATTCATTCATGTGGGTACGCTTCGGCAGATGGAAGATGGGAGGTTACAAACCGGATGACACCGGCTCCGATACCCACGACCCTTCGAGCGCCATGGCCCACCACGGAAGAGTTCGTCCGCGTCGCCACACGGTCGCGAGGTTGAACAGCCTGTCCAGAAGGGCGTAGCCACCGAAGAGCCACGCCAAAGCCACCATTGGAGGGAAGCGGCAACAGAAAGGTGATGACACCAATGAGAACGCTCACGTGCCCTCGGATCGCGATGCCCCACCAGGTTTCTCGAAGCAAGAACAGTAGCCTGTGAGGTGTCGTTCACCGGAGTCGCTAACCTGAATCGTAACAAGCGGACCTCGTCAGTGAGCTCCACTATAAAATGAAACGAGAAAGCCCACGGCTAATCCCGCAGTGACCCACCAAAATATTACTACCTCTCGCTTCTTACGTCCTTGGGGAATCGGCTCAAAAGTGCGGCCTTTAAGTCTTCAAAAAACAGTTCATGATCGAGACAGTGTTTCCTTTTTTCCAAAGCTAGAGGGATAGGTGGCGTAGCAGTTCCCTCTGCTTTTTCTTCGAATCACCGTTTGTAACTGGCTGCCCGAATGTGTGCGTGGACCAGATGCGAGTGGCTCTGGGCACGCCGAACCGCTACGCAACTCACTTGGTGTGCTGGAGGGGATCTCGCAGCTTCAAGCGCCTCGGTCCCAGGAGGGTGCTTAGTGCCTGGAGAGGAGGACTCTAACGCCACAGCCGCAACTGAGCGCGTCGAGAGACGACCAGTGAGGGTAGAGCGATCAAGACGGTGCGGAACCGATTGATTACCCATGTTCGGCGCACCGGAAAGTGCGATGGGCGTAGGGAAAGATGCTAGGGGGTCAGATCATCGTAGGTGTAGATGGATCGCATATCCAGCACCTCGGAGGGTCGCATCGGGGGAGAAATGAGCGAGTCCATCTGATCGTTGATCCGGTGGCCTCGTAAGGCCGATGGCGCACTTTGTGGCGGTGCATAGGACCGTCCGTTTTGCGTGAGCCAGCCTTCCCAGAGGCGGTCCACGTTGCAGTGATTCAGGTAAAACACCGGGTCGTTGGGAGAGCTCGACGGCAGCATGTCTCCACCCACCCAGACATGCACACGGTTATGGAGCGCCGGCGCGGCGGGCGGCGCCCAGCCCTCAAGCCGATTGCGGAATCCTGAGGAAGAGGTATCCCAGGGCGCGGTATCATACGGGGTCATGGTCACCACTCCCTGGGTGTCGGTGGTTGTGGGCAACACTGAGATCTGCGAACCCAACGCACGTCGCAACCCGCGATTCACCTGCACGAGCTGTCCATTGACGTTCGCTTCGATCCGCACGCGGAAACTGTTGGAGTTAGCCGCGTTGTATCTGAACGGTCCGGTTCTGACTGGACTCCCTGAGCTCCCAAGTGCGTTGGGGGCCCACAAGGCCGATCGCCTCTGCTCCGCGGGAGACCCCGCACCGTCGGCGGCCCAGTCCCAATATGGCAGCCCGAATGTCGTGTCATTCAGGACTCGCTGAAAATTCAGTTCAAGTTGATACAACATGAAGCGGTGCCAAGGGCAAAAGACTGGCCCCCGATGGGCGGCGTTGCGATCACCTTGCGTGGGCGGGGTCAGGGTCGACATGGCTGTGTGGTGCCAGACGACGAAGAGGTCATAGGTACTCACGAGGCGCGAGGGTCCCGCGATGCCAAGACTCGTGGTCGTGGGACCAGTAAACTCTCGTTTCAGCAGCATGACGCCCTGAGTGTACTGTTGCCTCACCGCAGGGTTTGCCAGAACATTGAATCGGGTGACTGCCATGTGGGTGCTATCCTTCCGGTGGCGTCTAGTGATGCGGGCGAGTGCGTGTAGGCTTCCGTGCCGGACGTCGGCGACGAGTCCGTGGTGCCTTTTTGGAGAAGTCATCGGGGAACACGTCAATGAGTTGTTTTACTAAATCAATGGCCGAGGCAAACGACATATTCGGCACGGGATGATAATGCACCTGCCCATCATTCGTCACGCCCATATGGCCGGTCACCGCACGCCCGTCCACTTCGATCTCATAGTGAGTGCGTACGACAATATGATGGCCCTGATAGTCGGCCTCTCGAACGCTGTCGGTCACAGGGTGCTGGTGTTGCTGCAGGTGCAGAACGCGGTTTGCATTCTTCTGCACGTAGGAGGCAATGGATTGCACCGTCGGGCGGGGCCGTGCCCGACTCTTGGATTTTGGCATATTGGTCCTCCGATTGCGGGGTGCTCTCGCGCATCGTAGCTAGATCGGTGAACGAGAGCAACTGCTGAGTATGCGCTGTGTCGATGTGACCACCGTCTAAGAATGGCTTCTACAGTAGGTAATTCGGGAGCAAGTTGTCCTATCGACCGGAGTGGCGTGGAACCGCAGCCCCAACATGTGCCGTGGTGGGTGCTGTGCTGTTTTCGAGAGCGTTATGTGCACCCACAGAAAGCATAGCCCCATGACGAAGAATCAATGCCAGGTCGTCGAATAGTACTACGTGCTCTCGGAGCGCATTGTACGGGTCTAGCCACACTCCCTGCGACTCCAGTGAGCCTGTAGTTATAGACTAAGCGCCTGGGAGCTGCTCGTAAGCCTTCGTTGGCCAACAGGTCACTCGCTCCCTCCCCTCTCTGTCCTTCCCTGCGTTGCATAGAATGGCTCGCCATGCACGCCAAGTACGCTACCCTAATCATTCGTGCCCTCCCGTTAGAGGAGGTAGTGTAGGTAGACGCCTACAGAGCCCATTGGTTCTATTGGTAGTGAAAGAACAATGCTAATGCTACTGTATTCACCTGGCATGTGTGTTCAGTCACTATCCCTAGTGGCGAACCAAAGGTGGGCTTAACGTCAATGGATGAAGGATTTTAGACTTCCATGCTGGGGGAGTTCGATGTGGATGGACCCCCAAGGACACCCTGTCGAGCTAAAATACCGCACGATTAGACTACATCGCACGCTCTGCGAGCGCCCATCATCACGTTAAGGGATTGCTTCGGTCCCCGAAGGTGAATCTGCCAGTACTTCGTAGGCTTTCTATGTGCCACCGCCTTCATGCGGCTCCATTTCGCGAACTAGGGATCCCACTAGCTTCTACGTCTCTAGGATTTCTGTACCTTCCTTTTGGGAAAATCCTTAGTCGGAACACCGTCGGCTCTTTCTGATCGGAGGTTGCAGCTATGCCAGCAAAGCACGACCCAATAACGGCGGGCACTCAACTAGAAAAAGAAGCCAAGCTCCGAACCGTCATTGAGTCGGTCCCGAATGGCATTCTCATGGTTGATGAACAAGGCAAAATCACGCTGTGTAACACGGAAGCCGAACGAATGTTTGGCTATGGTCGGAATGAACTATTGAACATGCCCATTGAAACGCTGGTGCCGAAAAAAATCCGTGAAAGGCATCCGAGCTATCGGGACAGTTTTCTGCACGATCCATCCAAACGACAAATGGGGGCCGGCCGCGATCTGACCGGCATTCGCAAAGACGGGGCTGAGATTCCCGTGGAGATCGGGCTCAATCATATCAAAACCGAGCAAGGCCCCTTCGTAGTTGCCTCGGTCGTGGACATAACCGAGCGAAAAAAACAGGAAGAAAAATTTCGCACCATCGTCGAATCCGTGCCGAACGGCATCATCATGGTCGATACGACAGGGTCTATCACGCTCAGTAATTCTGAGGCGGAAAAAATGTTCGGCTATGACCGAGGTGAATTGCTCGGCAAGAAAGTCGAATCCCTGGTCCCCATGCGATACCAGGGCAATCATCCTCGCGACCGGGACCGATTCATTGATTCCCCCCAGAAACGCCAGATGGGAGCGGGTCGTGACCTTTCGGGCCTCAAAAAGGACGGCACAGAAATTCCGGTTGAAATTGGACTGAATCCGATTGAAACCCCCGAAGGGCGCTATATTCTCGCGTCAATTCTGGATATTAGCGAGCGCAAAGGCATCGACGACAAGCTGCACAAGGCTTACGAAGAGGTACAGCAGAAAAACCAGGAGATGGAGCAGTTCGTCTACACCGTCTCCCACGATCTCAAGGCTCCGCTCGTGACCAGCATGTCCTTTATGGGATTCCTCAAGGAAGACATCGCCGGTCAAAACTTTGAGGAAGTGGCCGACTCACTGGTCCGCCTGGAAAAGGCGCATAAGCGCATGCAGGAACTCATTGATGACCTGTTGCAGGTGAGCCGCATTGGCCGCATGGAACTCCATTACGAACCGGTGGTGCTCAAAGAGGTGCTCATGGAAGTGGGGGAGAATGCGGCGGAGCGATTACAGTCCACAAATGCGCGGTTTGAGTATGCAGCCGATTTTCCTGAGCTGATGGCGGATCGGAAGCGCGTTGCCCAGGCCTTTGAAAACCTCATCGGCAATGCACTCAAGTATACCGCTGAGGGAGCACAGCCCGTGGTGCAAGTATTGTGGAGCGATGCTGGACATGAACTCCATGTGTGCATCAAAGACAACGGCCCAGGGATCGAGCCACAATACCATGCCAAGATTTTTGGGCTATTCCAACGGTTGGATTCCAGCAAGGAAGGCACGGGCGTCGGGCTCACGATCGTCTCTCGTATCATGCAGCTCCATGGGGGTCGCGTGTGGGTGCAGTCTGCATTAGGCCAGGGCTCTGAATTTTGGCTTGCGTTTCCAAAAGTGCCCACGCGAAAGGAGTCCATAAATGCCAACTGAAGCCGTCGCTAGAAGTATGAAGTTTCTCCTGGTTGAGGACGATGACGACCACGCCACGATCGTCATCCGATGTCTACGAAGAGAGAATGGTCTCAATACCGTTGACCGCGCCACCGATGGCGTCGAAGCAATCCAATATTTGAAGGGGGAGGCGCCCTTTCAGGACAAATCGCTGCCAGACGTGATCTTGCTGGACCTGAAGCTGCCCAAAAAAGACGGCCATGAAGTGTTGGCGGAAATCAAACGGGACGAACGCCTACGGGTGATTCCCGTCGTCGTACTAAGCACCTCCGACGCCGAAAGTGATCGCATGCAAGCGTATCATCTGCATGCCAACAGCTACCTGGTGAAGCCACTCAGCGGGGAGTACTTCAAAAAGATGATTCAAGATATGAGTCTGTACTGGGGCAGTTGGAACCGATCCCCCAACATTGCATTGACGCCTAGTGCCTAACGCCACTCAGCTCAGCGTCCTCTTGATTGAGGACAACGACGAGCACGCGACCATTATTGCTCGACACTTGAGGCAAGTCGAAGATGCCCGCGTGGTCGTCTCGCGGGCCTCGTGTCTGGCCGATGGGCTGAGTCTGCTCGCGGCGAAGCGATTCGATGCCCTTCTCTTGGACCTCCAACTGCCCGATAGCCAGATAGACGAGACCTTGCGCTGCACGCTGAAGTATACCGTCGAGGTCCCGATCATCGTTATTTCCACCATTGAAGAACGCGCCCTCGCCAAGCAAGCGTTGAAGGAAGGGGCGCAAGCCTACCTCTGCAAAGCCGATCTCTCGTCGGAGCTGCTCTACCGAGCCATCGATTATGCCATTGAGCGGCAAGTGACCGACGCCCGCCTGCGCGCAGAGGTTTCGCGGAAACAGGTTCTGTTCGATCTCAGTCAACAGGCCTTATATGAGAAGGACGTGGTCTGCCTCTTTGACAGGGCAGTGTCCACATTGTCGCATGCATTGCACGTTAAGTTCGTCATCTTGATGGAGTTTCTCCCAGACGAAAACCGGTTTCTCTTACGCGCGGGCACGGGGTGGAAAGACGGCCTTGTTGGACGGGAGAAAGTTGGGGCCGAATTGGACTCGCTGGCGGGCTTCACGCTTCGCGCCAGCCGTCCGACGATTCCAGGGAATCTGAGCACCCTCGAACCGGTGATCATTAGTGATCTGACGACGGAAAGACGTTTTTCTCCCGCCCCGTTCCTGCCCGATCACGGCATCATCAGCGGCCTCAGTGTCGTTATCCATGGCAAGGACCAGGCGCATCCCTATGGCATCTTGGGGGTGCATTCGGCAACCCGTCGTGAGTTCACAGCCGATGAAGCCCAGCTTCTCCAATCGGCGGCGAACGTGTTGGCGGCGGCGCTCTTGCGAGTACAGCTCGAAGGGGACCTCATAGAATTGAACGCCGACTTAGAGCGCCGGGTGGCGAAACGCACCCATGACCTGGAGCAATCTCAGACGCTTCTGCGCGGATTAGCCACCAAGCTGAACCTGGCTGAACAGCGCGAACGCAAGCGGGTGGCGACGGAATTACACGACCATCTGGCCCAAATGCTCGTACTCGGACGCCTAAAGCTGGGAGAGGCAAAGCAAAGCGTATTATTGGACTCCGAGTGCCAGGCCTTGCTGGGTGAAGCGGACAAGGCGCTGAGGGACTCGCTATCCTACGCTCGCACACTCGTTGCCAGTCTCAGCCCCTCTGTTCTGTATGAGTTCGGCTTACCGACAGCGATTAAGTGGCTGGCCGACCAGATGCAGCAGTACAACCTAACGGTCATTCTCGAATTACCGGATGGGCCTCCCATATCCCTGCCCGAAGACCAGGCCGTGCTGGTCTTTCAGTCGGTGCGTGAACTACTCATGAACAGCGCGAAACATTCCCAGTCTTCTCAGGCCAGAGTTATCCTGCAATATCGACAGGAGGCATTACGGGTCGAAGTGCGGGATCAGGGCGTGGGCTTCGATGTAGCGGCATTGACGCAAGCGGGGCTCTCACCTAAATTCGGTCTTTTCAGCATCCGTGAGCGCATGACGGCGTTGGGTGGGTCGTTTACGATTCAGTCTGAGGACGGACATGGAACGCTCGCCGTGTTGACCTTGCCCATGCCACGAGAAGTGCCTCACCCATCGCCTGAGCTTGAGCCCGCAGTCCAACGTAGGGCGCTCATCGCTCAGTTGGCGTCACAGGCCGTCCAAGCGGACACCGGAGTGCAAGTGTTGCTGGTGGATGACCATGCCATGATACGGCAAGGCTTACGCAGCGTACTTGAGAGGTATTCGGACATTTGTGTGGTCGGGGAAGCGTGCGATGGCGTGGAAGCGATTGCCCAAGCCGACCGGCTGTGCCCGTCGGTCGTCGTGATGGACATCAACATGCCAAACATGAATGGCATTGACGCGACGAGCATGATCAAGACCCGTCACCCCGAAATGGTGGTCATCGGATTATCAGTCAACGCCTCGCCTGAGAATGACCACGCCATGCGGGGAGCAGGGGCGGTGCTGCTGCTCACCAAAGAGGCGGCTGTGGAACAACTCCACGCATGCATTCGAGAAGCCATGCATGGATCCAGACCCTAAGGCAGGCTGCACCCGTTCCATTCAGCAGGGACGGGGGAATCGCAGATTAGCATAGAGAGAGTGGGCAACACTCTCTCTATTGCCACGGAGTCAAAGCGGGCGGAGGTGTATGTCCTCGATTCTTCTCATCGAAGACGATGTCAGTCTGCGAGAATTGATACATATCACCTTGAGGACGGCGGGATACGACGTCATCGATGCGGTGAACGGCCGACTCGGACTCAAGGCATTTCGGAAGTCGCCGACCGACCTGTATATGCCAGAGCGAGACGGTTTGGAAGTGCGGCGCTCCCATCGCAGCGTTAAGGTCCTCGCGATCTCGGGGGCCTCAGGGACCATCGGATATTTTCCACTCGCGCAGTCCTTAGGCGCCGTGGCTGTCCTTCAAAAGCCATTTTCTCCTTCAGTGTTATTAAAGGTCGTCGCGGAGCTGCTGAGTCATTGATGGCTCAGGGTCGGAGCCAGTCGATTCCAGAAAAGCGAGCCTCCAGAACACGCGCGCACATCGGCGAATTGTGTTGCCAACTGAGGCTAAATAAGATGATGGAAAATCCGTTGTCCCCCCACGCCCCTCTCAACCACTGCCCGCCCCCACTTGTCCCGATCATGCTGGAAGTCGTTGCGGCTCACAATGCCGCCATGCCAAGTGTGGGCGAAGGCATCCACGAGAAGACGGTGGAGATGGCCGGCAGCGACTACGATCAGCTGCTGGTGCTGTACTACACTGCATTCGGGACGCCCTTCTCCTGTAAAGACGCACAGCACGGGGTCACTCATACTTTATCCTTCGCCGATAAACCAGCCGTGGTACAGGAAACTCTGACTAGCACGACTCGCCGCTATACCGTACAGGTGAAGTTGCTGAAGCTGCCGGCCGTGCCCTGGTAGCCCCTGAATGCCGAAAGGCACTCGAGTGGTCGATTCAATCCCGTATGGGACTGTTCTCCTTTTGGATCAGCGTACTGGCGATGGTGTGCTTGAACCATGCGATGCGCACGTGGACGAGACTCACGCATCCCTGTGCGCACGTCGCTGGGCTCGGTGATCGGCCTTCGCGGTTGCCTGGGGATGTTGACCCCTCGTCAGTCGGCATGGTGGGCTGAGAACCATCCCAGAACGAGGACGCTACCTGGCCATGCGTGCGATGATTCTGTGAGCTCTGTCGTGGTTCGCGCAGAAGTTTGGTCCATACACGCGAGAAAGACGTCATCTGCACCAGCACCAGGCCCTAGGACGCCTTGATCCTCCCAATCGTAGAGCCCATTCCATCTAACGCGGAATAGCCGTCCTAGCGGCTTTGTCCTAGAGTCGCGCCATGCAAATATGCTGCTCGCCGAACGAGGATGAAGGCCTTCCCTTCTCTTGTACGATCTCCATCACCGATGAAGCCGAGCCCATGGATGGCACGATCTGGGCCTTCTACCCGCATCGCTGTCTCCTTGAAAGCGGTCGCGGCCTCACTCTCGGAATGGGCGTCTCCCAAACGTTGGACCTCTCTGAGATCGCGCGGGTCCGGCTCGGGCCTGGGATCGTCACATGGGTCTGCGACAAGGCATGCGGCATTGAGTTTCCACACAGTTCGGCATCTACCACCTTTGAGCGGCTACCATGCGCAGGTGAGGTCTCGGCCGTCGATCACGCCCATGTCTCCAGGGTCCACCTGTGCCCAACACTCCCCGCGGATTAACTTTGAGGAGACCAGTCACCGTCTATGGAGCAAGTCGACGCACATCTAAAGATCCTTCTGCAAGACTTCGTGCGACTGTGTCCCGAGGACACGCCCTTAGAAGGAGACGACTGGGCCGGCCTGCATGAAATTTGTGTGTTTATCCACGAGCAAGAGATTCAGTGCGCACCTTCGACCTTTCGGGATTTCTTGATCCAGCATGGCTGTTCGGAGAACAAGGCCACGGCCGTGAGTCAGTACTATAGTCACTACCTTCACCAGCTGAAGGTGCGTGGTCACGATCCCCAGACCTCTGTCCAGAAGCTGGACGAGACGCCAACGCAAACTGGCGCTGAGGCTCACGCTCACAACCAAGGAGCGACGGATGTGTCGGTTCCAATTTAATCGGAAGAATCATGAGTCAGTTGTCGTCAAGGGAAGACGGGTCGACATAGTGGACGGTTGCATCACAGTCGTGGATGCACAAGACCGGCCTCTTGCAACGTTTGACCCAGCCGAGCTGTCGAGTTGGTGGATGGTGCCCGAGACCCGAACGCCCTCCTCATGATTATCTGCTATCTCACCAGGTCGCATCCTCTTTTCAGGTCGTCTGGACCACAAATTGAATAGCAGAAAAAAAGGACAGCCGCAGTGTCCATGTGGCTCAGCCGGTTTCAAGGCATCGATTAAACCAAAGTATGCGGTGAACGACTTATCGCTCAATTTCTGGAGCCTTTGCCCTCCTTTCGGAATACAGCGAGTGGTATGGTCTTAGTGCTGGGCTCTTCACATAGCGCGGCAGTCAGGCCAGAAGCACGCTTTGAAGTCCCGTCTATACACGGACTGAGTCACACAATTATTTCTTCGACGACCGCATTCTCTTGCTAGTCTCCGGTGGGAACTAATTGGCCGTCATTGCCATGATAGCAAGTCGTCGCCCGTGGGTCACTCCGCCTTCCAAATGCAGGCCATCCTTCAAATCTTTGCACAGTACACCTAGGTGCCCTCCCGCCTTTGCGGTACGTCCTCTGGGGCATGGCAAAGATGCGAGGTTGGGTTATTCTTCCTCATGGACAGGACGGCTACCCTAGGAGAACAAAGTGTTGCCTCCATGATTGAGATCCCTTGCCGAGTTGACTATCGCCCGACCAACGCCCAGCAATTTTGCGAATGGACCGGCCGAGTCGCTCGGCTGTCTGCTACCGAATGCCGGATCGTCGCTGCCCATGTACCTCAGCCCGGCGCCTGGCGGGAGCTCCGGATCTATCTGCGCGGACATGCCTGGCCAATCAAGGTCCCCCAGGCAGAGGTGGGGTGGAGTCACTGGAGGGACTTTACGGTGGGATTTCTTCATTTCTCGAGGCAGGAGCAGGACCAGCTCGAAGGCTCTCTCAGAGCCGCCTCGGTCCTAGTCGCGAATTGACGAGCCATTCCTGCCCCCTGAAGAATCCTCACAAAGGAGTACGACTGGCATGGACAAACACGTTCAGAGACTGCTGCAGGATCTTGCCCGAACCTGCCCCGCCAGCGATCTTCAACAGAAGGATTGGGAAGAGATGTATGAAATCTGCCTGTACGCGCATTTGAATGCCATAGTACTGACCCCTCGTAGCCTGAGAGTGTTTCTCCACGAGCAAGGGTGTTCGGTGCAAAAGGCAGCTTTTTTGAGTCACCAAGTTGAACATCTGACCCGCATCCTGAGCCTCTATGACGAGCGGCGAGCCGAACAAAGCGCCCGAGACTGACCACCGGTGCTTCCAGGGATTTCATCGCACATGGAACCGGGAGTGAGCATGCAACGTCTTGAGAAGGCAACAGTTGACGCGAAACTCCAGATGCTGATCCGGCATTTGGTGCTCAGCTTTCTCCAAGCCACCATTTTTTCTCGTGAGGTGGAGGAGCAGTACGCTGTCGTGGTCATCGCCCCTTATGACGGGGGCCCTGACAAAGTCATTCAAGTCGAACGGGCGTGGCTGGCCAAGCAGCCGGACACGATGGAAGCATTTCGACGTGTGCTGGAAAATCTGAACTTGCCGACCGTCCTCCAACGGTACGGAAGATACGACCTGGGATCGGCCGATTGGAGCGACCCCGCCAACGCACGATGGCTGGCGGCCCAAGGCAGCGATGTGGTCTCTCTTGGCCGCCTGCACCTCTCGGGTCCGTCCCTTCCATCGTCTGCCCGTGCAGTCTTCCCTGCCCGTGCATAACGAACACCTCCAGGGCACCGGGAACGCTCTGAGATCCGTCCCCCCGACGAAATACTCGATCACCTGATTGGATTCGAGTGAACCTATCCTATTTGGCAGGTTTTAGGATATACGATGGATTTTACTTTTGGCCTGGTGCCCTTTGAAGGCGAAGTGCGCGCGCGAATTCTTCACTAGGAATGACTTAGATTCATACCCGTGTAGCGCATTCCATTAGGCCCGTTTAAGTGCCTCTCCACTTTGGTCGATGTGTCCCATAGGCTATTCCTTTGCTCGGAGCTCCCACTGCGGTCGGGGATCTTCACTCAATTTTCACCGGTGTGAATTCCGACCATCCTCACGCAGCCAGAGCGATTCCTTCAATTTTGAAGGAAAGCCCTGATACCAACGATGGGCGGATTGCTTGCCCTCCACCAATTCCTTCCTCCCTGTCACGCAGCTGCTACATGATACCTGGCGGGTCATTAGGCTGGTTGTCTCCTAAACGGTTGCTCTATTCTCCGCTGAGTAGCTTCTCATTCATGTGAGCCTTTTGGGTCACATCCATCAGGTCTCGTCAACTCCGCGCACAAGGTCCCTTGATCGCCTGCTCCTGTTGGAGTGATGCATCGACCACCTCCGCCTTGCGGCCTCGGTCTCATCAGGCACTTAGGTGCCGATACAATTGTGCCATATACAGTGAAGAGACTCAGGCCTAGGATGCAGCCTTCCGCTGTGTTCACCCTGAGGCAGTTCTCGTCTCGCCTCACCCTGAGAAAGGATAACGGCATGACACCACTTCACCAAGAAGTGCTGGGATACATCCGTGCCTGCGAGCATCTGCTATCCCCACGCGTGCGGCAGCTTTCCCGGACGAGCAGGAACTGGTGGTTCATTACGCGACCGAAGTGCTGCAGTTATTCGCGCCCGGTGGCGACTCCCGTCCTTTCGCGCAACAGACCAAGAACCCCTGCCACGCCAGCGGTAATGACCGCAAGATCGATCGCGGCGGTCCCCCGGGCGAACGGGTCGGTGGCGAGCGCCTTCCCGATCGATCGAATCTGTGATGCCTGATGCTCAATGCACCTAAGTCACATCCCCCAAGCGCTTCAGTAGGTGCTTGATAAGCAAAAGCTCTGTTCGTCAATACTTGCTTTCTTGTCTTCCAGCCATCCCGCCTGCCAAGGCCCTTCTCCTGGCCGAAAGGCCTCGATATCTTCCTCGAAGATCGATATATTGCCGCCGATAGTTGCCTCGGGTGCCTCCAGTCGAGCCAGCGCGCCGCACTCGAGGAGGTCTAATCGCTCACTGCTTGGCCTCGGCTAGAGGATTCGGGTAGCGTGGCAGGAGAACGGAAATGGGCAAGGAGGATACCGACAAGCACCAGCCGCTTGCCATAGTCTCGACTACTCGGACTGGAACCATCACGAGCTTCAATAGAGCCGCCGAACGCCTCTTGGGGTTTGATGCGGAGGAGATCATCGGATTACGTTCCCTCGTCTCGTTCCATGATCCAGCCGAGTTGAAGCGTCGAGGCGCAACCGATCTCTCCGAAATCAGGACAGCGGCAGGAGATGAGTTTGGCATCATCGTCGCAGAGGCCGTACCCGGTCATACGACCGATCACCAGTGGACCTATATCCCTTGCAAGGGCCGTCCCGTGCGGGTTCGCCTCTGGGTCACGGCCCTGTCCGACGAAACTGACGGCATAGCGGGGTACGTCATGGTCCTTCAACCCCACGATGAAAAATCGCGTTCCAGCGAGCTTCTCAGGCATCAAGCGGAACTTCTTGACCTCGCGAATGACGCGATACTGGTACGAGATCTGGAACACGATACCATTGACTATTGGAATGACGGGGCCGTGCGTCTCTACGGATGGACCAGTAGCGAGGCTGAGGGTGCATATATTCATGATTTTCTGAAGACGGTCTTTCCTCAGCCATTGACGGAGATTAAAGAGAGTTTTCTCGCCGACGGATTTTGGACCGGGGAACTTCTGCATACGACACGGACCGGCGAGAGGATCGCCGTCTCCAGTCGCTGGACTCTGCTCAGGAATTCGGAGGACGTCCCCAGCGCGAGTCTGGAGTTGAATACGGACATCACTAAGCAAAAACAGGCGCAAGAAGCGCTGACGGCCGCCCATCAAGAACTGGAACGGCGTGTCGAGGAGCGCACGATGGCGTTGAGCGACGCCAATACCCGATTGCAGGTCCTCTCGCGACGATTGATGGAGATCCAAGAGTTGGAGCGTCGCGCCATTGCGAGAGACCTGCACGATGAGATCGGGCAGGCATTGACGGCCATAAAAATGAACCTTCGCGAATTCGAAGTGCAGCGTGAGGCCGAGGGGCCGTCCGACAAACAGCTGGCCGAGAGTCTACTAATTCTGGATCAGGTGCTTCAGCATATACGCAACCTGGCGTTGGACCTGAGGCCCTCGATGCTTGACGAGTTGGGTCTCATTCCCGCTTTGAGGTGGTACGTCGCAAGACAGGCCGAACGTGCTGGATGGATCCTGAAGTTTCTGGCCGATGAGGCCATGACCAGACCGTCTCCGGAGGTGGAGATTACCTGTTTCCGGCTCACGCAGGAGGCCTTGACCAATGTGGCGCGCCATGCGAAAGCCACAGTAGTGGAAGTTCGTCTCGAACGCAGTGGTGCGGAGCTGGATCTCATCATTCGGGACGATGGGGTCGGATTTGTGCCGGATCTTATTCGCAGCGGGATTCGTGCGGGGACAAGTGTAGGCATCTCCGGCATGGAAGAACGCGTTCGTCTTGCAGGAGGACGAATCCTGATCCATTCCACCCCCGCGGCCGGAACTGAAATCCGCGCCACGTTTCCGCTAGACACGAGTCGCGCCGAGACAGCCTATGAATAATGTACGCGTATTACTAGCCGAAGATCATACCTTGGTGCGCGCAGGTTTCAGGATGTTGCTGGAAAAGATTCCGGGTGTTCTCGTCATCGGAGAAGTCAGCGATGGCCGGATCGCAGTGAAGACGTCGAAAGAACTCGAACCTGATGTTGTGTTGATGGATATCGCCATGCCGGGGATGAACGGGCTCGAAGCGACTCGCCGCATCCGACAGGAGAGCCCGCGCATCAAGGTGTTAATGCTGTCCATGTACACGAATGAGGAGTATCTGAAGGAAGCGTTACGGGCAGGCGCGGCTGGTTATCTTCTCAAAGATGCCGATCGAAACGAACTTGAACTGGCCATTAACGTCGTGTGGCGGGGAGAGACCTATCTCACACCTAGCATGGCCAAGTTCGCCGTGGATGCCTATTGTCGAAAAGGGGAGGATCAGACCGGCCCACTGGCGCGTCTGACCGGTCGGCAGCGCGAAATCCTGCAATTGATCGCAGAGGGATGCTCTACGAAACAAATCGCGCAACGGCTGGAGCTGAGTGTCAAAACGGTAGAAACCCACCGGGCGCAGCTTATGGAGCGCCTTGAAATCCATGATGTTCCAGGTCTTGTCCGCCTAGCGATCCGCACCGGTCTGGTCAAGCCAGATTAAGCTCCCGATCGCCTCAACTTTGTATTACCTAAGGTGTTTTTCGACTCTTTCCAAGGGTAACCCCGATTCCTTCGTTGTGGTGTGATATGGCACCTTGCTTGCCATATTTGCCGTCAAGCAGGGGGACGGGCGCCTTGCGAAACTCTCGAGAAAAACTCGGGGGAGAGGCGGGCAGAAAACTCGACAAGCAGTAGTCGCATCGAGCGATAGAAGCTCGTGAACGGTGCGGCGATTTCACAATAAGTGGAGCCATGTGTGATGAAACACGCGACTTCTCTCTTGAGCAGAGCCAACAATCGCCTGCGAGTTTTATCCCGCAGCCTCCTGGATGGCCGGGAGTTTGACCGATGCTCGATCGCACAGGACTTGCGTGACGAGAACGGGCACGTCATTCCCCTCATCACGCTGAATGTTTGTGAGATCGGAAAACCGCCGGGACATCCGAGTGTTGCGCTGTGTGAGGAATAGCTGGCCGATGGCTTCCCGAATGTAGATCAACTGCTCCGACATCTCCGCCGGTTAGCGTCGGATACGAAGGCTCACAATCCGTGATGGAGTGGACCCAACCCCGTGGTGAAACGGGGTCCCTCGAAGGAGATGCCCATGAAGCACATGACTCCTCATGCAAACTTCAGTGATCTGAAGCTGAAGGACAATCAGTTTAAAAAACTGGCTCTGGCGTCCGCGATTCTTCTAGTGACAGTCCTTGCCATCCTCATTCTGGAACTGCCCGGAATCAGGCGCTGACTGCACGTGAACCTCCCTAGCCTAAAGATATCGCGCCTATCCGGGAATGATGCGACAGCCAACTGGTATTCATCGAATGCCTGCATAATTGTCGAGCGACGAAGGCATAATCTGCCAAATCGGCTGGCGATACTCACCGCCGTAGCTACCGGCTTCATGCTCGTGATTCTCCTCATCCTAGACCTCGGAGAGATGGCGACCGGAGTTGTCCATCAGTTACGGAGTGAGAGTCCCTTTCCAGATAGCAAGGAAGGTCAGGTGCGCTCAATGAGACCCAAGCCGAATCCCGGTCGGCGGGCGACTGAGAACTATGGGGATGGTGCGCACGGCAATAACCTGGGGACCCAATGGTATTCCCGGCAGGACGGCGGGTTTGCCGCAGGTTCAAGACTCTAAGATCGTCGAGTCCGACAGCCCCATTAGTGATGACCGTATGGTAAGGCCCCGAACATCTGTTGCCTCCATGCCTGACAGATGCAATGGTTAGCTCTCTAAGAATGGCGGCGCCAAGAAGAACATGGGCGAATCGAGGCCTCAGATGTTTCCACAAGTTTCGTAACGTGCCGCCTCTGAAACGTTCATGAGGTAGGGGCCATGGGACCTTCAGCCTATTGTCGGGATTGTTGAATGCTGGTGGCGATGGCAAAACATCGGAGGACCGGCAGCGGTTGGATGTTCTGCTGAATGCGTGGAGGTCCGGGGGCGAACTCGAACAGCGGGAGGGCCCGTGCGAGCGGTGCGGCCACTATATGGAGGTGAGCTACTACGAGGTGACTACTTAAGCCGTCTTCATGCAGGTGGAGCGTATCAACGATTGGATCGCTGGCTCAGAAGGACTCCGCCAACAAAAAAGAGCAGAGTTCCTGCGGAGCGCGAGCCTCACTTGCCTCGGTCTACCTCACTCTGATTTTCGTGCTGATGCGTTGTCATCGGGGCTAGGGGATAGAACTGCGTGCACGACAGGGCCACGCATGTCTCGGCCCGCCATGGAAGTCTACGGACGTTGAAAATTGAGGGTCGGTGAAAGTCTAGCAAGGTCGAGGGATGCGGGGGAAGGCAGTCACGGTCATTTGTACACGACGGTGACCCGAGCGAGGAAATTCTGAAGGTGTTCCTGCTGATCCTGCAGCGCGATAAGGTTTTTCGCCATGGCGGCCTCTTCAAGGTGATGCCCGATCGTACTGATCTGGGCAAACCCATACCCTCCGCCATCGCCCTTCATGCGATGGCCCAAAACCCGAATGGTATCCAGGTCTCCCTGCTGGAGGCAGGCAGCGATCGTGCTGAGGTCCCGCTGGCGATTGGCCAGGAATCCCGGCACGATGGCCTCCAGGTCGACGTCCACCTGTACGACAATTTTTTCTTCGGCAGTCGGGCGCGCGGGGATCATTGAGGTCGGGTCCTTTCGAAGGCAGTCAACAGCTCTAAGAGTGTGATTCTCTTCAGCGGTTTGGTCATGTGGGCGTTGCAGCCTGCCTCAATGATTCGTGCGGATTCTTCCTTCAGTGCCAACGCCGTGAGCGCCACGATCTTGACCGCGGGTAGGTCTTGCTCTTGTTCCCATTTGCGGATGGTTCTGGTGGCGGTGAGGCCGTCCATGACCGGCATCTGCATATCCATCAGGATCAGGTCGTAATGTCCGTTCTGGAATTTTGCGACTCCGATCTGGCCGTTGTCGGCCAGATCCATTCGATGGGGGGTGTCCTTGAGGTAGGATTTGATCAGGATCTGGTTATCCGGCGAATCTTCGACAAGGAGAATCCGCAATGGCTTGCACAGGGAGGCTGCGGGCAAATGAGAATGCTGAGCGGTTGCCAGAAGACCATTTTGGCTGCGTCCAAGGGCAATGCTGATAGTTTGTTGGAGATCAGGACGCCGGATCGGCTTGACCAAATACCCACCCAGGCCGAGTTCGTAAGTTCTGGCAATGTCGTCAGCCCAACGGTCGGAAGCCAACATGATGATCGTGAGGCCGCTGAGGCGATGATCATCTCGGATCCGCTCGATGACTTCAAACCCGTCCATGCCGGGCATTCGGCAATCCAATAATAGGAGGCTAAAGGGCATGTTGGAAGCAGCCGCCTGGTTCAGCAGTTCCATGGCCTGCTCGCCGCACTCGGCTTCGTCCACGAGGGCCCCCCACCCGAATAGTGTTTCGCGCAGAATTAAGCGGTTGGTCGGGTAGTCATCCACCACCAGGCAGCGCAATCCTTTCAAATTCAGCGCGACGGGTACCTTGGATGCCGACGGAGCCGTTTGTACGCCGAGCCGAACTGCGCAATGAAAGGTGCTGCCTTCGCCGAGTGTGCTTTCGGCCCAGATTCGACCACCCATGAGCTTGGCTAATTGCTGCGATATCGATAATCCCAGGCCTGTGCCGCCGTACTGACGGGCGATGGTGCTATGAGCCTGAGTAAATGTCTCGAAAATGGTTTTTAATTTATCCGGAGGGACTCCGATGCCGGTGTCCTTGATAGAGAATCGAATCCCGCCGGCTTCCCGGCAGTCTGGATCGTTGGTTATGGTCATGACCACTGAGCCCTGCTCGGTAAACTTGATCGCATTCCCAAGGAGGTTCAGGAGGATCTGGTACAGCCGATTAGGGTCGCCGATCAGATGGCAGGGGACGTCATGTGCCAGATGCGAAACCAGTTCGAGCCCCTTCTCATTGGCCCGAAGCGCCAGCATTTCGCTGGCCTTGTCGATCAACTCAGAGAGATCAAAGTCAATCCTGTCTAAATCCAGACGCCCTGATTCCACCTTGGAGAGGTCCAGAATGTCGTTAATGAGGCTCAGCAGACTCGCGCCAGCACGGCGAAAGATACGCAGATATTTTCTTTGCTCAGACGTGAGGGCGGTTTCCCATAACAGATCTGCCATGCCGATGATGGCGTTCATGGGAGTCCGAATCTCATGGCTCATGCTGGCCAGGAATTCACTCTTGGCACGATTGGCGACCTCAGCGGCGTCCTTGGCGGTCTGAAGCTCTGCGACGCGGCGCTCCAGTTCGCCGGAGACGCGCTGTAGGGCCCGTTCCGCCCGCCGGCGTGCAGCCTGTTCGCGTTGTAAGGCCGTGAGCGGACGAGAAGGAGTACGGGACACGGGTTTTGCCGGGGGGGCGGAGGTTCGGTGGGGATGAGCTGCGCGTTTCGCCATGTCCTGGTCGGATCGTGTTCAGCCCCGGATGGGGATGCGGAATGGACCGCACATCGGCGTGAGGCCGTTAGTCCTTATGAATGTGATGCACCAATGTCAGCACGCCGGCCTGTTTGGCGCGATTGCGCCCTTCCTGTTTCGCTTGGTATAGCGCTTGATCGGCGGCCCGTATCAGATCGGTCGGGGCCGCAACGCGGTTCGGTACCGTACTCGCGAAGCCAAGACTGATAGTAATGGGATCTCCATTGGGATGTTTGATTTCAGCCTCACAGACCTTTCGCCTCAGCGTATCCGCAACCTGTGCCGCGCCTTCCACCGTGGTTCCCGGTAAGACGATGACGAACTCGTCGCCCCCGTAGCGGGCTACCAAGTCACCGGGACGGTTGACATGGCTGGAAATAAGTTGGGCGACCTGGCGCAGACACTCATCGCCGGCCTGGTGTCCGTGGCTGTCGTTGTAGGTCTTGAAAAAATCGATATCCAGCATGATCAGAGACAGTGGCGTCGATTCGCGGGCGGCCCGCCGCCATTCCTGATCAAGGAAGTCGTCGAATTGCCGCCGATTCGTAATCCCCGTCAAGCCGTCAAGACAGGAGAGGCGTAACAACATCTGATTGGCTTCCTGGAGCTGGCGCATGACCTCGAGGAGTTCCTGCTCGCGTGCGCGCCGCCGTTCGATTTCATGGACGAGGCGGAGCACGCAGCGGACGCGCGTCAAGAGCTCAATCTTGCTGAGGGGCTTCGCCACATAATCGATCGCGCCGGCGGCAAAGGCGAGTTGCAGATCCACGGGATCCGTTTTGACCGTAGCCATAATGATGGGGATGTCCCGATAGCGTTCGACGGCTTTGATTTGCCGGCAGGCCTCGATGCCGTTCGTAGACGGCATGACGATGTCCATTAATACCAGATCGACCCGGCCAGTCAGTTGCTTTCCGCCGTCGAGACCCAGGAGGCGAAACGCGGCTGCGGCGGATTCGGCAACGAAGGTTTCTTCATAACCGGCGTTCGTGAGAATAGATTGCATCAGGAGGCGATCGTCCGCCGAGTCATCGACGATCAAGATACCCATGGCAGCAGTCTCCGTAGGGGTGTGTCGTAGGAGGATGCTAGCAGCTAGTCTGCGTAAACACCAGGGTAAAGCTTTTTGATGCAGGGGGTGCAGAGTCCGTGACTGAATTCGGCTTCGGAATGTTGTTGGAGGTATTCCTCTAACTGTTGCCAGAATCCTTGATCGTTGCGGATCTTCTTGCAGGAGGCACAGATCGGCACGAGACCTTTGAGGACCTTCACTTCGCGCAGGGCTTGTTGCAGTTCTTCATTGCTGCGCCGCAGTTCCCGTTCGCGCGCTTTGCGGCAATCCATTTCTTTTTTTAACATGAGCGCAGAGTTGACACGGGCGAGAAGTTCTACGCTATTGACCGGCTTGTTGATGAAGTCCATGGCGCCGGCTGAGAAGGCGGCTTGCAGATTATCGAGATCCGTTTTTGCCGTGACGACGATCACGGGGATATCCCGAAGACGGTCCAGGCTCTTGAGATGGCGAGTGGCGGCCACCCCGTCTGTGCCGGGCATGAGGAAGTCCATGAGAATGAGATCAATCGAAGGTGGAATATCTGATGTCGAAGCAGACGTCGCGCCGAGTAGGTCATACGCGGAGGAGGCCGATTCTGCGACGAGCAACTCGGAATAACCGGCTTTGTTCAAAATCGTACGGAGCAGCAATTGCTGGTCCGGCGAATCGTCAACGATCAAAATGCTCATGTGTCGACCTCATCCGATGGTTGGCCTGAGAGACCTCGAGAGATACGATGGGATAGCCGGACAGTCGACATCCCGCAGACGAGATCCGCTCTTGTAGTCCGTCATATTCGTATCGGCAGATTGGATGGCCAGGTTGAGTCTAGCGGGTGGGGGCTAACGTTGGAGGGCGGTCTTCACCAATTCACTTACCAGCTTGCCGTCGACGGATTGACCGGCCAGGCGGGCCATGACCGCTTTCATTACGCTGCCCAGCTCTTTGAGAGAGGACGCGCCGCATTCCTTGACCACGGCCTCGACGACCTCTGCTATTTCGCCGGAGGAAAGGGCGTTCGGGAGATATCCCTCGATGATGGTAATCTCAAGCCGTTCCTTTGTGGCGAGGTCTTGCCGGTTGCCTTTCTCGAATTGCTCGGCAGCCTCTTTTCGCTGCTTGATCAGAGTGGTCATAATCCGGCTCATGCCTGCATCGTCCAGATCTTGCTTGAGTTCGACTTCCTTGTACTGCACAGCGGCTTTGATCATGCGAATAACGTCCATGCGCAGTTGATCCCTGGACTTCATCGCCGATTTCAAATCCTCGCTCAATCGATCATGCAGTGACATAGGCGTCCTTTCAGGTGGGAAGCAGTACCGGCCTGCAGAATAGCTTTTTTGCAGGAGGCAGTCAACGCAAGGGCCGCTCGACCGTGGGACGAGAAAGCGAGGGGCCCTCCAAGGCCAGGGTTTTCAAGTTGAGAGCCGAGGGAGTCTGTCCCATAATGAATGAATGTGCGTGAAGGCGATCCGGCAGAGAACAGATAAATGGAGGGGTCCTGAGATGAATGACAGGAACGGGTGCAGGGGGGAGGGGAATCGGCTTGGGGTGATGGTGTGCGGCTTTCTTGCCAGCGCGTTGTTGGTCGCGGGTTGTGCCAGCGACAAAACAAAACCGATGGCTCAGCCATCACCGGAGCAGGTGAAGGGTAGTGCGGATCGCGCATTCGATAAGCTCAAACAGGAAGAACGGGATCGCAGGCCGGCCGGCATGTGATCGGCCCTGGCCGGGGACTCTTCATCCTAGGAGGGGTCAGGCAGGATTTCTCCAGGGCCAGAGGGCTGCGATCGGTTTGACCAGCGGGAGTTCCCACACCAGTTGCCGGCGAGACGGGGGGCGGAGTGGCCGGGGCTCGCCGAACGCGCCGAGCAAACTGGCGGCAATCACCAATCGTAATGCGCCGGAGAGGCAGAATAGGAAGGGCAGGTTCGAAGCCGGCGTCAGTTCCCAAACGCCAATCGAAAGATGGGTGGGTATCATGGTAGCGAGCCAGCTGCCAGTGAGGGCTCCGAGACCCCATCCGATCGCATTCACCCCGTTGCCAAGCGCGACGCCTCGCGTGCGCTCCTCGGGCCGGACCGAATCAAAGACATAGTTCTGCAGCCCGAGCGACAATCCTGCCCAGATCACGCCGCCTCCGAAGTTCCACAGCACCAAGAACAAATACTGCTCGCTTAACAGGTACCCCATGGGCAGCAGGGGCACTGCCAATCCGGTAACCGCCAACAGCGTCTTATTGCCGTATCGATCGCCGAGTTGTCCCCAGGCGGTGAGGGTGAGGAACTGCGCCGAAATGCTGCTGGCCATCCATCCGGCATACTGCAGATACGTCCACTGTAAATCCCGCAGCAAATAGACCACGAAGAATGGTCCGGAAAGGAGGACGGCGAAATGCATCAAACCTGAAAATAGGAGGAAGTACCGAAAATCTGCAGTGGCGGTTTCGGTGAGAAAATGGCGGAATCCGTGGGGGGCTTCGATCTGATGTGTCGGGACCAGCGTGGAGATGTTGGTCTGGCAGCGAGTGGCTCCTACTCGAGCCGCGGCGGCACCCAAGAAGATGATCACGAATCCGACCCAGCTGATCTCCCATTCCTGGCCGATGGTTAGGACTGCACCAGCCACTCCCAAGGCAACAAAACTGGTCAATGCCGTGATGCGGGCTCGACGGGCAAAATAGGTGCCCCGGTTACTTGCATCGACGAGATCAATCAGCAGACTGTTCCAGACTGGAATTGTGGCCTGACCGAAGGCAAAGTAGGCCATAGCGCAACCGATTAAGAGCCAGGGGCCATGTTCGGGCACGAGCAAGGGCAGGGCCAGCAGCGGGATCCAGCAGATGGCTTGCCCCCAACCGCCGGCGCGGATGAGGTCGCCGGGCACACGGAAGTACCGGCGAAGTTTGACCGAACAGAGCTGAGCGAGCATGCCGACCAGTTGAGGCAGTGCGGAGAGTATGCCGATGTGGAAGGAAGATGCCTGTAGGAGCAACGCGAAGGCGGAAAAATAACTTTCCCCGCCGCCTTGGGCTGCTGCTTGGAAGGCCGCGTCGCGGGCGCCATAACGCTGGCCGAGAGCCTTCACGTCCGGGTCGAGCGGAGTTTTTCCATCATCGGAAGACGGAACGGAAGCCATGTGCCGCTCGGCGGGTAACTGATTCATGAGGCGACGCGGGACCGTGAAGGGAAGCAGGTATAGAGATAAATCCTTGAGGCCCGAGGTCTAGCGAAAGTATATCAGAACCAGGGGCCATAATACGCTTTGTCCCACGAAACACCCACCCCGTTGACCCCTACGCTGACACTGAGTACGATACGAGTATGAACTTGAATCCGTCATGGTCAACTGTGCGGCGATGCCTTCACATGGATCTCGGCCTGCCACCCTACCGTCTGGTCTCGGCACTGCTTCTCACGGTTGGTCTAGGATTCTCACCGTCCGTAGTCCAGGGTCGTGACCTGATGGTTCCGAAGGAGCAGGAATCGACGGAGTTCGAGCCGACCGAGACGCCCTCGCTGGATACTCAACAACGAGGCGTTCCGCAGTCGCTTTTTACCTGGATCAAGATGGCGCGCGGGTACGAAGTGGAATGGGATACATTCGGGAGAAAGGGCTGGTATACGCAGGATCCTCGTTTGAAGCCGATCGATCCGGGCACCACTCGATTCACGCCCGACACCCCGGCGGTGTACATCGTCTTCGAGGTTGCTCCGCTGGAGGACCCCGCTCAATTTGCCGCACAGGTCTATCCGGTGTCGACGGAAGGCACAACGGCCGATACAGTCATCGTGAGCGATAGACTGGAGGTGCCGGGTCATGAGCGATATGGATTTCTCGAGTTGAGAAAACCTTCTGCCGGATGGCCGTCAGGAAAATACGTCGTCAAAATCTACATCACCTCGCTGGGACAGCAGCCCTTCCACGCCGTCAATCAGGTTGGCATGATGCATTTTACCGTCACCGACGCCCCGGCTCCCGATGCCTCATCCTTCGTGCCGGATCCCACAACACGTTGAAATCTCCCATAGCTTGGTCTAACGTGCATCACCGTCCGCCGTAGTCGACGGCGGCGACGGTCAGTCGATTTTACCCGGGAGTAAGTGCATGAATGAAACCGATGCGGAGAAGTTGGCGCTGTTATACGAGCGTTTCTGTGACGTGTGTCTGGTAGAGAAGGAAGTCTGGACCGAGATCTATATGCCTCGAACCTTTAAGGACGGTACCGCCGTCCGGACGAATATTCAAGACCGGTATGATGTGATCATCGATGACCCGTCGGTAGAAGACGCCTTGGAGGCGAATATCCCCCTTGGGAAGGCCGCGTTGAGCGCGGCCATTCAAGAATATCGAGCCCACATCAACTTTGAAAAGAAGGCGTGAGGCGCGTTACTGTCCGGCAAGAAAACGTTCGACGTCCTTCACGACCTCCGCGGCCAGGGGTTTTGTCCGATGGTGGTAACGAGCCACTACATTGCCGGAGCGGTCGACCAGGTACTTCTGGAAATTCCACTCCACCTCACCCGGAAATGGACTCTGTTCCGTCAGGTAGTGATAAAGGGGATGTTTGTCGCTTCCCTTCACGCTGATCTTGCTGAAGAGAGGAAACCCCACGCTGTACTTTGTCAGGCAAAAGCCCTTGATTTCCTCGTTGGTTCCAGGTTCTTGCTGGCCAAAATTATTGGCGGGGAAGGCAAGGATCTCAAAGCCCTTGTCCTTGTAACTCTCGTACATAGTTTCGAGGTCCGTATATTGCGGGGTATTGCCGCAGAAGCTGGCCGTGTTCACCAGCATAATCACCTTTCCTTTGAACTGGCTCAGCGAAACCGGTTTCCCGTCGATGTCGTTCAGGGTGAAATCGTACACGGTCGATGCCTTAGCGGCCATACGGACTCCTCCTTGTTCTGCCGAACTCACTTGCTCGAGGCCTGGGAAGGCGCCTAGGCCAAGACTTATAAACAGCCCCCCAACGAGCACTTTCCAGGAACATGATGGTCGGATGAACGGCATGGGAATACTCCTTGGTTAGAGTCGTTGCAAGGCTGCGACGCGCTCTTCAATCGGAGGGTGGGTTGCCAGCAAGTGCATGAAGCCCGACGTACTGCCGGAAATCTTCATGGTTGCCAGTGCGTCCTGAGTTGAATACTCGAATTGGGTGCGATTTACCCACCGGTCGATTCCCTGCAGCGCATTGATCATCGACTGTTTCCCGTACACTTTTGCCGCGAATGCGTCTGCGGCAAACTCCCGGCGGCGGGAGTGCCAACTGACCACGACCATGGCCAACACCGACAGCACGACTTGCAGGAAGATGTAGACCACGAAGCCCAGAATGGGATTCCCGCTCTGACCTGCTTCCCGATCCCCCCCTTGAGGCTGCGCAACCATTTGGTAAACAAAGTTGCTGATGTAGTGAACGAATGTGTTCATCAGACCGGCCAAAACGGTGGTGGAAAACATGTCGCCGTTGAAGACATGGCCCATTTCATGGGCGAGCACCGATTTCACTTCGTCTTCGCGCAAATTCGCCAGGAGACCGGTCGACACGGCGACCATCGCATTATTCTTGCTGGGTCCGGTGGCAAAGGCATTGGGATCGGCTGACTCATAGACCCACACTTCCGGCATGGTGATGTGGAGGCGTTGGGCAATTTCCTGCACGGAGCCGTAAATGACATGTTCGGCATTCGTGCGCGGCTGCGTAATCTGGGTGCAATCCAACATGGCGCGCGCCATCTGTTTGGAAAGCAGTAGACTGATGAAGGCGCCGCCAAAGCCAATAACGAGGGACCAGACCAGTAACTCTTGGCTGAACGCTCCCCGGACATCTATTCCGAAGGTCGGCAGCACGACATTGATCAAGACCCTGACGGTTATCGACAGGGTGAGATAGATGAGCACGTTCGCAATGAGCAGCAACCCGATACCCTTCAGCGACTTCATGTATGCCCTCCTTAAAGGCCGATTTCCGCGCTCTTCTCTGTCTCGGGCGAGAGGAAGCTGGTTACCATTATACCCAATTCGTCCTGACCTGCTCTGGGGATAGCAACAGGCGACGATTTGGATTCGGTATGGCAGATAATACCATTTTGCCATACAGTCAAGGCTGGATGGGTCAGGGAGTCCTTCAGCGACAGAGGTCCATAGCAGCGGGACGGCGCGGCAAGCGGGCGCCGTCTGGTTGACCCACTCTCCGCCCTTCTGCTAGAAAAGCCCCATGAGAACGGCCTGGAGATATGTTCATGTGAGCATGTTGGCTCTTCTCATGCTGGTTGGTCCCGTCTTTACCCTGCCCGTGAGAGGCGCGGAGGGGCCACTCGTCCCGCCGTTATTCGTACCCGTCGATCCTCTAGATGGTATTCAGCGTGCCACCATCATTCTGGACAGCTACGCGTACACGCCGAACCATGTGATCGTGCAAGCCGGGAGGCCGGTCGAATTACTCCTGACCAGTATCACGACCATCACTCCGCATAACTTTTTATTAAAAAACGAGGCCGCGGGTCTGTCTATCGAGCGCGACGTCGGTTCAGGGCGTACCGTTACCGTCCAATTCACCGTGATGAAGCCCGGCATCTACCCGTTCCATTGCGACAAAAAACTCCTGTTCTTCCCTAGTCATCAGGAGAAGGGCATGGAAGGCACATTGGAAGTGAGATAAGTAGGTACCTCCACGTCTATTGATTCCGCAAGACACGAACTTCTTCACGGCATCCTCAAGCAGGTTTCACGGTCTTTCTACCTGACCCTCAACGTGCTGCCGGCGGATGTGCGGGATCAGATGGGCCTGGCCTATCTCTTCGCTCGCGCCGCCGATACCATCGCCGATACCGATTTGATCAGCCGTGAGGAGCGTCTCAGGTATCTGGAACAGTTCCGGGCGCAGTTCAGCGTCGCTCATGTGGAACGGAAGGATGTGCTGGCGATCCAACTGGCGCTCGTTGGCCGTCAGACGGAGTCAGCGGAGCGGGTGCTGCTGCAACGGTTGGACGAGTGTCTGGCGCTCTATGACCGGTTCGACTCGGCCGATCAAGAGCGCATTCGATGGCTGATGGGAGTATTGCCTGACGGCATGGCAATGGATCTGAAGTGTTTCCCCGGTCAGTCGGCGCAGGAGCTAACGGCCCTTGGAACACTTGACGAACTCGATCGGTACACATACCACGTTGCCGGTTGTGTGGGGGAGTTCTGGACCAGGATGATCTGTGCCCACCGTCCGGCAATGGCCCGGTGGGATGTGAAGCAGATGTCTGCCATCGGTGTACGATTCGGTAAGGGCTTGCAGCTCACCAACATTGTCAAAGATCTCGCACGGGACCTCCAACGTGGCCGCTGCTACGTGCCCGAACCGCTCCTGCGAGAAGTCGGACTGACACCGGCAGACCTGCTGAACCAAGGCAACCTGCCGAAATTCAGACCGGTTTTGAACAGGTTGATCCGAACGGCCATGGAACACTTGGATCAAGGCTGGATGTACACCATGGCCCTTCCACGTTTTGAAATCCGTCAACGATTGGCTTGCATGTGGCCGATTTTACTGGCCGGGGAAACGCTCAAGCGTGTGGCCGCGGCGACTGATCTCCTGGACCCCGCCGTCAATGTCAAAGCGCCGCGCGCCGTCGTCTATCGCGTGCTGGCGCTCACGACCCTCACGGGAGCTTGCGGTTATGTCGGCACCGCCTATTGGGGCCGGCTACGAAAGCAGATCGTCTAGCCTGACCGCGCACGTTCCCCTTGTGTCTCCGCAACTCCTCGTGTGTGCCGGTCCGTCAGTGTGCGTCCCATTATAGGTCTGTCCTGGTAGATTCCCGCGGCGCGCGTCCAATGAGAGCCTTGTTAGCCTGCCTGTGCGGAACAGGAGGCTCTGCCAGGAGTCCGCTTACTTCTTCTGCGGTTCCAGCAGCTTCTCGCCCTTCTTGAAGACGGCATAGATCGCTTGCGACGGACAGGCGTCCAAACATAACCGGCAGCTTTCGAGGCAACGGGAGGGATCGAACTTATAGGGCGGTGTCGAAAGCCATGCGCTGGTCGGGCAGATGGGAACACAAATGGCTTGATGGGTGCAACGATCGGGATGGCGGACGAGGTGATCGCGAATGACCAGCATGGGCTTCACTCCTTCGAAGAGACCTTGCGAGAAGATCTCGAACATGTTTTTGTGCGGTAGACTGCTCACTTCCACTCCTTGACCAGAGCTTTAAGCCGGTCTTTCAATTCCGGGATCTGTTCCATGTTATTGCGGATCGCCCCAAGGATATTTTCAAGACGCGCCGATCGCTGGGCATCTTTATCTTGCTTCACCAGCTGATCATATCCGACATAGGCCTCGCGGTGTAGAGGCTCCAGATAGGGTCGGCTTGCTTGTAACGCTTCGCCCAGTTCGTATGGTTCGGCCGCCAGCGCGGGAGCCACGACAAATGAGCCATCTGTGAAGACGAGGACCACCGATCCGGCCTTGCTTTTCAGTGGCGTCACGACTTCGACCGTCTTCCCGGTAAGTTGTTCCCAGTGGTGGAGCAATCCCGGAAATGCTTTAAGGTAGGCCACCTTTTCCATGTTGGCCTTCCATTTATCGTCGGCTGGCATAGAAACCTCGCGAGATGCAGGGGCCTGTGCTGAATTCAGGCCTTTAGTGGAGAGAGGAGCGGGGTCGGGGCTTGATCGGGCATGAGCAGGCGTTCGACGAGCTCCCCCTTCACGATGTGGCGCTCCATAATTTCTTTGACGTCAGCCTCGGAGGTGACGCGATACCAAACGCCTTCAGGATATACGACGACGCTCGGACCTTGAGCGCAATAGTCTAGGCAACCCGCTTTGTTGGCACGGACGATCCCTTTCAGATTCAGACGCTTGGCTTCCTGCTTGAAACAGGCATGCAGCCCTTCGGACCCGAGCTTCGAACAGCTTCCCCGCGGATCGTCGGGTTCGCGTTTGTTTGTGCAGACGAATATGTGGCGTTGATAGCCGGTCATACGACTTCTTCCACGAAATGCGGTCTGATGTGCACGGTCATGCCTGACTATGGAACCGTTCAATGAGTTGCTTGACGTCCCCGACATTGAGAAGCGGCGAGCCGGCAGCCTGGGTGCCTGCAATTGCGGCAATCTCTTGAAGGCGCAACTGGGCGCGCTGTTTCGCTTCCGGTTCCGAGAGGGCGGATACCCGCTTCTTGGCGAGTTTGTCGAACTCGGCCTGGATGTCTCGGAAATCGCGTTGAAGGTGTTTCATCATGGAGCAGGGATCACAATACCACTTCGGGCTTTGGTCCGAAGCCGGTGAGAGGCGATCGTAGGTGCGTCCGAAAAAATCCTTACCCAGCGACAGCTTCATTAACGGTGTGCCTGCGGCGTTGCAGGCATTACAAGCTCCGGCATCCATGCGCGAGGTGCTCCTCCCAGAAAAAGTGATGATTGACAGCCCGCGGATCTTACCGCACTGAACTTTGCCGTAGCAAGGTGGACCTGTCTGCGTGGCGCATCGGTGGCCGAGGTGTTCCATGTATAATGAAGTGTCACAGAGATCCGTTGTTATCAAGGAGGCTGTCATGCTCATTGGCGTCCCGAAGGAAATCAAGGATCATGAGCATCGGGTAAGTGTGACGCCGGATGGCGTCCGCATGTTAGCGAAGTCCGGACATCACGTGCTGGTGGAACCCTCGGCGGGAGAAGGCAGCGGGTTTCCGGATGAAGCCTATCGTCAAGCCGGCGCGCAGATGGCTCGTTCGAAGGCAGAATTATTCCAACAGGCGGAAATGATCGTGAAAGTCAAAGAGCCTCAGATGTCTGAGTGTGCGCTCTTTCGTCCCGGCCAGGTTCTATTTACGTATTTGCATCTGGCATCATTGCCGGATCTGACCAAGGCGCTGATGGCCGCACAGGTGACCGCCATCGCCTATGAAACCGTCGAGGCCGACGACCACAGCCTCCCCATCCTGCGACCGATGAGCGAGATTGCCGGGCGGTTGTCCGTGCAGGTGGGAGCTCACTATCTGGGGCAGGTGCAGGGTGGCCGCGGGCTCTTGCTGGCAGGAGTTCCCGGTGTGCCGCCTGGGCATGTGGTCGTCCTGGGAGCCGGAGTTGTGGGAACGTCCGCGGTCAGGATTGCGGTCGGCATGGGAGCGCGGGTTACGGTGATCAACTTGGACCTTGACCGCTTGCGGGCTCTCGACGATTTGTACGGTGGACGCATCGAGACCTGCGCTGCGACGGAATCAGCGATCAGGCGTGCCATCGCCGAGGCTGATCTGGTGATCGGCGCAGTGTTGGTGCCTGGCGCGCGCGCGCCAAAGGTCATCTCGCGAGACATGGTATCGACCATGAATCCTGGCTCTGTAATTGTAGACGTGGCGGTTGATCAAGGCGGGTGCAGCGAAACAACACAGCCCACCACCCACTCGGATCCCGTCTATGCGGTTGACGGCGTGCTACATTATTGCGTCACAAATATGCCGGGCATTGTTCCCCATACGTCAACCCTGGCCTTGACCAATACGACCTTGCCGTACATTCTCCGACTCGCTTCGGAGGGCGTTGAGCACGCTATTCATTCGGATGCTGGCCTAGCCAAAGGGGTGAACGTGAGAAACGGCGCAATCACCTGTCAGGCGGTGGCCGAAGCACATGGCTTGCGTTTTACATCCATCTTGTAAGACAATCCGGAACTCGTGCTCGGTTCTGCCCGGTCGGGGCGTAGCGCAGCCCGGTAGCGCACTGCGTTCGGGACGCAGGGGTCGGAGGTTCAAATCCTCTCGCCCCGACCAAAACCGCACTTCGTTCGAAGCTGCGGAGATGCCACCTCTCTCACCCGCACAAACGTCTTCTCAATCCGGCGCCTGTGGTGCGCAGCCGAGACACTGCTCCTCCCGGCACTGTCGGGTCGTTGCACGGGAATTTTATCGAAATATCCGGGCGCTTATGCTCCGTACTCGATCGTCCGATATATCACTACAAACAGTGCGATGGTGCCGCGTAAACTCGCAAATCGCGTGACGACGTATGGGAGCTGTGAGAGTATCCTTTCCTGGGTGCCGTGCGGAACGGGTGACGGTTGTCCCGCCACGTAGAGGCTTGCGAAGCATGACCACAACCGGTGCCGAGGTACATGCCAAGATTCTGGTAAGCGGACACGTGCAAGGGGTGGGCTATCGGGCGTTCGCCTGCCGAATGGCGGTTTCGCGCGGACTCAAGGGCGGCGTAGAAAACCTCGATAGCGGGCAAGTGGCCTTGGATGTCGAAGGGGGCAAGGAGTCGGTTGAAGCATTATTAGTGGATCTCAAAAAGGGTCCGGTCGGGGCACGCGTGATCCAGCTCCAAGTAGAGTGGAGTGCAGCGACGGGCCGACATCACGATTTCACGATTTGGTAGCAGGTACTGATCTTATGGCTCGACGCGCAACAGTTCGTCAGACAGCTGAGATGAATCCGGCCGCTGCGGTTCGCCGGCCTCGTGCCGCCCGCGCTGAGGAGGACGACGACGGGGATCCGCAGGAAGGTCCTGAGGCCGAAGCCTCCGGAGCGGAAAGTCGCCCCGCGGAATCGGGACGGGCTGAAGGCCTCGACACGATAAAAAGTTATTTGAGAGAAGTTCGTAAATCGACGCTGTTGAATTTCAAACAGGAACAGTCGTTAGGTAAGCGGGTCATGGCCGGCGATGAAGCCGCGCGCCAGGAAATGATCGAGGCCAACCTCCGTCTGGTCATCAGCATCGGGAAGCGCTACATGAACCGTGGATTCCCGTTTGCCGATATCGTCGAGGAAGGCAATCTTGGCCTGATCAAGGCGGTGGAAAAGTTCAATTATAAACGGGGCTTCCGTTTCAGCACCTACGCGTCCTGGTGGATTCGTCAATTTATCGAGCGTGCGATTATCAATCAGGGCAAGTTGGTTCGGCTGCCCGTGCATGTGGTCGAGCGATTGAACCGCTACCTGGGCAAGGTGGAGCAATTGGTGCATGAGTTGGGACGGGAACCCCGGACCGATGAAGTCGCCGCCAAGTTGAAAACGAGCGAGGAAGAAGTCGACGATCTGAAGCAACTCGTCCGTACCACCTGCTCCCTCGACAGTCCGATCAGTGATCGACAAGATACCTTTCTACGGGACGTGATCGAGGACCCCCTCTGCCTCACGCCGGCCGAGACGACCGAAGGGGTGATGCGGCGGGCGGAGCTCATGGCGTGGGTGAAAGAGCTGCCCGAGAAGGAACGCACGGTCATTTTGGCCCGGTTTGGGCTTGACGGCGCCGAGTCGCGGACGTTAGAAGAGATCGGTCGCGAAATGGGACTGACTCGAGAGCGGGTACGCCAAATTGAAACGGCGGCACTTGTCAGGCTCCGAGGAATTATCGAACGCAAAACTATGAAGCGGGGCGATCTCCTATGAGAACGTCCCGACGCCACCGCCATCATGAACTACAAAGCCCTCATCCGAGAAGTCCCCAACTTTCCTAAGCCCGGCATTCTGTTTTACGACATTACGACCCTCCTCAAAGACGCGCAGGCGTTTCGGGCCATCGCCGACGAGCTGGCGACGCGGTATCAGGGGCAGGGCATCGCGAAGGTAATCGGTATCGAGTCGCGAGGCTTCATCCTGGGCGGGACATTGGCCGCTCGTCTCGGCGCCGGCTTTGTTCCCGTGCGAAAACCCGGAAAGCTCCCGGCTGATATTTTTGAGGTGCAATACAACCTTGAATACGGGTCCAGTGTATTGGCCATTCATCGGGACGCGGTGGCCATCGGCGAGCGAGTCCTGATCGTGGACGACCTGCTAGCCACAGGTGGAACGGCTGCGGCAACGGTTCACTTGATCCGACAACTGGGTGGTGAGATTGCAGGATTGGATTTCCTCGTGGAGCTGAAAGGCCTGAACGGACGCGAGCGGCTTACCGGGTACGACGTGCATTCGATGATCATCTATCCGTAACTCCCCAGCCCTAGGGGAGCGAAGGGCTTGTCAAACGATTTGTAGCGTGATATACCAGCCAAACTTTTTCGCCTTGCACTCATCACGAAAGGGTATGAGACTCTATGGCGACGAAAGTCCACGCGAAGAAGAAAACACCAACGACGAAAGCCAAAGCGCTCGCTCCTGAAAAGCCTGTGAAGAAGGAGCGACCGGCACCGGTTACCCATATGACGCAAAAAGACGAAGATAGTGTAGCGGCACGTGTTGTAGCGGCGCTTACCCTCAAGGAAACGCCGAAAGAGCGCGAGGAGCGCCAGCATCGCCGTGAGGTGTTGCAGCGCATGTTGCTCGGCAAACGTCAGGAAATCATGCGGGAGATCGAGGGCAATCTGGGTCAGTCCCTGACGGAAGATCAGCAGCGCCGCCTGGAATCTGCCCGTGACGTGGGCGATCAGGCCCTCATGGACCTGGATCGGGAACTGGGCATCTCATTGATGGAGATGCGCAATCGGAAGCGTCAAGCGATCGACGAGGCCTTGACCCGCTTGAACGAGGGAACGTACGGGATCTGCGCGGAATGCGGCATCGAAGTGAGTGAAAAGCGGTTAGAAGCGGTGCCGTTCGCCAAGCTCTGTGTCCAATGCCAGTCTCGGCAGGAATTACTGGAAAAGATCGAGAAGGAAGAGGACCGCGACTAGTCCCCTGGGCTGGTCGCATCAGTACTACAGTTCTTGAGCATTGTGTTGCGCCGCGGGGCAGCTTTCGCGACCCTCTCGCCTGTGCCGGTGATCCACCCCTTTTCTTCCTCTATCTATGACTCAGGTCGTTCCCAGGGCAGTCGTGTTGCTCAGTGGCGGGTTGGACTCCACTGTGACAGCTGCAATCGCACAACAGGATGGATTCGCCATTTACTGTGTGACGGTTTCCTACGGACAGCGTCATGCTATTGAGATCGAACGGGCACAGGCGGCCGCCCGGGCGCTCGGGGCACTGGGGCATGTCGTGGTGGACGTGGACCTGAGAGCGTTCGGCGGCTCCGCTCTGACCGATGACATGGAGGTCCCCAAAGACCGCACGGAAGCAGAGCGCTCAGGGGCGATTCCGGTCACCTATGTTCCCGCAAGAAACACCGTCTTTCTGTCGCTGGCCTTGGCTTATGCCGAGCGGGTCGGTGCGCGGACGATCTATTTTGGTGCGAATGTCCTGGATTACTCCGGATACCCGGACTGCCGGCCTGAATTTATCCGCGCGTTTGAGGCCGTTGCGCGGCTGGGCACAAAGATGGGCGTCGAAGGCGAAGCGATCGAGGTCCGCGCACCCCTGCTCATGAAGTCGAAGGCCGAGATTGTACGATGGGGGAAGGAACTGCGCGTGCCGTTCGAACTGACGCACAGTTGCTATGACCCGAGCGAAGACGGCGTCGCTTGTGGACGCTGTGACAGCTGCCGCATCCGACGGGAAGGCTTTCGTCAGGCAGGAGTTGTGGATCCTGTCGCTTATGCGATACCCTGACTGAAGTCGGACTGACCATCAGAGAGAGAAACGAGTCGTTCTCAGGGGGGATGACCGTTTTCGATTCCCTCCCAGCCCTGTAGGGTGCGGTCACGCAATATTCTGGAGAACGTACCTATGACACCCGAAGAATTCTTCATGTATCTCATCATCGGTCTTGTGATCGTCGCGCCTATCGGTGCGCGGATCTATCGGCGATTGACCCTGAATCGAACAACCCGGATGTTGCGTGAGCAATTGAACCAATCCCAGGGAGCCCCCTCCACCGTTCCCAGGCCGGAGCCCCCGCGATGAGGCCCCTCACGTGGAATGGTGAACGGGCGAACGTATTGCTGCGTGTAACCGCGATAGGTTTGTTGTCGGCTGTGCTGGCGGCTTGTGACACGAGTGCCACGAGTCCGGAGGCCGCGAAGGCCCCGGGGGGCGCTACGCCAACGGAATTTCAGGTGGGCGAAACAAAGTTTGCCGCCAACTGTGCCGCCTGCCATGGCGTTCGAGGAGTCGGGACCAAGCAAGGCCCTCCGTTGGTCCATAAGGTCTACGAACCGAATCATCATGCCGATGCTGCCTTCCAGCGGGCAGCGGAGAATGGCGTTCGTGCTCATCATTGGGAGTTCGGCAACATGCCGAAGGTCGAAGGGGTAACCGCGGGGGACGTGGATCACATTATCCGCTACGTGCGATGGCTGCAACGGGAGGCCGGCATTTATTAGTATCGCGCCTTCTGTGCGTCGAAATCCCTGCATCCCTGCTCTTCTCTGCTGTTCCAGCACCATCCCCGTTTGACAAGGCATTCAAGTGGTTCGTAAGGTATTCGCATGGCCTCGCGAGGCTTCAGATCGCGCTGGACGCCACCGGGCGTAACTCGTGGGCCTCGGTCCAACAGAGGAGGAACCTATGAGACAGGGAGCCGGGTTGATGGTGGCGATAATGACGGCTGTGCTGGCTACGTCTGGCTGCGTCGCGATCGAGGCGGGCCATGAAGGGGTTTTGGTTCAACAACCTTTTTTCTTCGGTCATGGAGGCGTCGATCCCGAGCCCACGAAGACCGGACGCGTCTGGGTTGCACCCACCACGAAGGTACAGGAAGTCGACATCAGGCCGCTCCAGTACTCGGAGCACTTCGACATCATTTCGGCGGAAAATGCCCCGGTTTCCTTCGATGCGTTCATGATCGCTAACGTCATTGAAGGCCGGTCACCGGAACTAATCAGTCGCTACGGTCCCAGCTGGTATCAGAACAACGTCAAGGAAGCTTTCCGCACCTTCGTTCGGGAAGAAGTGCAGCGGTACCCGCTCTTTCAATTGACTACCGATCCCACGACCAGAACCAAGTTGCAGGATGCCATAGCGCGTGAGGTTCAGACCAAGCTCATCGACAAACAAACGATGCCGATTCGCCTCAATCGCGTTGTGGTGGGCAGCATCCTGCCGCCCAAAGGTGTAGTCGAACAGACGACCCAAACCATCGTGCAGGAACAGCGGAAGCTCACCATGGTTGAGTTTCAGAAGGCGGAAGAGGCGCGCGAAAAGGCTGAAAAGCAGCGTGGGATCGCCGACCGTGCGTATCGGGAATCATTGGGACTGACCGCACCGGAATTCGTCGATTTGCGTCGGGTCGAAGTTCAGAAGGAGATCGTTCAGCACTCACCGGCGGCTTTGACCGTCATCATGGGACTGGAGCGCTTCGGAGTCAACCTTCCGCCCATCGCGGGGGATCGGTAGTCACGGCAATCGGAATGCCTGTCGGGCAGAAGCGGGGAGAGACGAGCCGGACGTGGAGACGGCTCGTCCTCCAATCCTCGCGGATTATTTCACCAGCCACACTCGATACGTTTTTGTATTAAGAGGTTTGGCGATCTTGAGGGTGCCGATCTCTCCGGGATTCATCACGTCGTCCCCGGTCGTGGTTTTTCTTGCCGGGTACCGGGTGCTCCGTAGCAAAATGCCCTGGTCATCATAAAACTCTACCATCACATCCGCCGATTCTCGCAGCGTACCCTGGTACGCGGTGCTAAGCCAGTCGAGACGTTTCAGCGCCTGGTACACGACGACGACGGTGCCATCAGGTTCTTCTCGCGTGCTGAGGATCCGCAGCGCCCGGTTCTGATCCACGGCAAGCTCACCGCCGGTACTGGCCTGGGACAGCAGCACTCGTTCCACGCCTTCCGGGTGAAAGTCCGCCCTGACCTTGCAGTAGACTGTCCGCCCCTTGTCGCTTTGCTCCAGAATCTGTTGGCCGCTGACATATTGTGCGGCTAAGGTGTGGACCAGATTGTGAAACGCTTTGGAATCCACCAGCGAGGCTGTCCGCTCGCGAACCGCGGCCGTCGTGCTGATAGCTTGATGCAGGGCTTCCAGGCAAGCCGTTTGTTTGGCTTCGGAGAGGGTTTCAGGTGCGTGATAGGCATATCGATAATCCCCCACAATTTCGATGGCCGGCGTGACCGAAAGCGCGAGCGAGGGGATACCGAATGCGATGCACTGTAGGACACATGCCAGCAGCGCAGGACTGGTTAAGAGGGATCGTAGTCGGGTCATCACAAGCCACCTACCTTTCTGGGGCAAGTTTCGGATCGGTCGGGATGCCAATCGCCAAGCGGCGGCTCTCAGTCATGCTACCACGCGGTCGAACCGTCAGCAATGTGACTCAACCCGGACGGGCAGCCATCGTTCTCTGATCACGTACATGGCGGTGTGTGATCCTGCCGGTCTCTTCATATGAGAGCGAGCGGACCATCGAGGCCGATAAGGGGGAGAATTGCAGCCTCCTGCTGCGAGAAACCCTCGGATGCCTTGACTTGATTGAGCGCTTCACTCAAACTCTGGCAGCACACTATGTACGATGGTACCGAGCAAGACCTGCTTTGCCTCCTCGCCTCGCGGGCCGGAATTTCTGCCGAGTTTTACGACATCGCCGGCACTCTTCACACCACCAGCGAGCACACGACCCGGGCTATCTTGTCCGCGATGGGCTTTTGCGTCGATTCGCGTGAGGCGCTGGCTCAGGAACTTACCAGGTGGGACGAGGCTATCTGGCGGCAGCCCTGCGATCCCATTCTCATCCTCCAGCAGGGCTATGAGTCGGTGCACTGGTCATTGCGACTTCTGCTTGAGGGAGAGGACGAACAGCGGGTGGCCGTCCGATGGCATGTGACCGATGAAAAAGGCACGGTCGTTCATCGCGCGGAAGCCGGCCCCCACTTGGTCGCGGCAGAGGAGCAGGATCTGGGGGGGCGCCGCGCTGTGCGGTTTCAATTGCCGCTCGTTGCCGACTTGCCGCTCGGGTATTACGATCTCTCGGTGATGGCTAGAGGAAGCCATGAAGAGACGCAGGGATCACTCCGTGTCGTCGTCGCTCCGCCGCACTGTTACGTGCCGGAAGGTATGGCCAACGGGGAGCGGGTCTGGGGCCTGGCGATACAACTGTATTCGCTGCGATCCCGGGCGAATTGGGGGGTCGGCGACTTTTCAGATCTGGCCCAGTTGGTCGAATGGGCGGGGAGGGATTTGGGCGCCGGGATCATCGGCTTGAATCCGCTACACGCGTTAAAAAATACCCGTCCCCACCATCTGAGTCCCTACTCACCGACGAGTCGGCTCTTTTTGAACGAACTCTATATCGATGTCGAACGTTTGCCGGAATATCGCAGTTCGCCGGAAGCGCAGCGGTTACGGAACAGTCCGGAGTTTCAGAACGAGTTGGAGCGGGTCCGGCAAGCGGACCATCTTGATTCCGAGGCCGTGGTGAAGCTGAAGCGCACCATGTTGGATTTTGCCTACCGTCAGTTTCTCACCGACAACTACACAGGGATTGAGCCCTCCCTGCAGCCGGCCAGCGCGCGCGGGTGGTTACTCGAACGGTTTATTCGCGACGAGGGTGAATCGCTTGAACGGTTCGCCTTGTTTCAGGTTCTGGAGGAAGAGAGGCGTTTGGTCGAGCTGGCTCCCAAGCTATGGCCCGAGTGGCCTGACCAGTACCGGACTCCCGGTTTGCCGGCATTACGAGAATTCTTCAGGCGACATCGCAAGCGGGTCCGGTTCTTCCAATATATGCAGTGGATTGCGGCCGATCAGTTGAAGGAGGCCAAGGTCCGCGCGTCTCAGGTACAGATGACGGTGGGATTGTATCCCGATCTGGCGCTAGGCAGCGATCGCAACGGCGGCGAGGCCTGGATGTTACAGGACGTCCTGGCATTGGGAGCGGACTGCGGAGCTCCTCCTGATGCGTTTGCTCCACAAGGGCAGAACTGGGGCTTTTCGCCATTTCACCCGCTTCGCCTCAAAGCCACGGGGTATCGCTCCTTCGTGGAGCTATTACGGAAAACCCTCCGCCAGGGTGGGGCTGTCCGCATCGACCACGTCATGATGTTGTTCCGGCTATTTTGGGTTCCCCGTGGATTGACTGCGGCGGCGGGGGCATACGTGCAATACCCCGCCGAAGACCTGCTCCGTCTGCTGGCGTTGGAGAGCATGCGCGCTCAGACGCTGGTGATCGGTGAAGACTTGGGCACGGTACCGGATTACGTGCGAGAACAGCTCGCGCGCTACAAGATCCTCTCCTACCGCGTCCTCTACTTCGAGCGTAACTGGAATGACGGGTCGTTCAACCCGCCTGCGGACTACCCGGAGCAATCGCTGGCGGTCGTCACTACGCACGATCTTCCCACCCTGACCGGTTACTGGGAGGGAGAGGATATCCGGCTACGCGCGAGTCTCGGCATGTATGCGAGCGAAGAGGCCCGTCTGCAGGCTGTTGAGGAGCGGATGCGGGACAAGGGGCACATGCTTGCGGCCCTCAGGCAAGCGGGACTCCTGCCGTCAGATCTGAGCGACCGACCGGAAGAGGTGCCCCGGATGACACCGGAACTCTGCCGGGTGATCCATGCCTATCTCGCAACATCCAAGGCCTGGATTGTGATGGCGAACCTTGACGATCTCATCGGCGAAGTGACACAAATGAACCTGCCCGGGACTTTGGATGCCTATCCGAACTGGTCTCGAAAGTTATCGCTGTTGCTCGAGGAGCTTCAACGGGATGAACGAGTGCAATCGCTTGCCGCGGCCGTGCGCGCCGTCCGTTCCCCTGCCGCCAGCCAATAGGCCGTGGTTGTTGCCCGGTCCGGAATCGCGATGAGGAGCCGGAATCACCTCATCCTCGCCATTGCATCGTTGTTATTTCTCCTGATCGTGGTCATGGAATGGATGTTCCCGCTCAATGTGGTGGGCGCATTCGGATTTGTGCTGCCGATCCTCCTCGTGGCCACCCTTCGCAGTCGCCGTCTGATGATCATCACATTGACCTTGTGTATCCTGGTGACGGTGATCGGACTCATCCAGCCGGGTAAAAAAAAGGAACGTTTCACCGCCGTCGTCTTTAATCGCACCATGGTGGTCTGCGTGTTGGCGGTCGTTGCCTACATCGGGGTCACATGGGAAGAACGCAAAGCGCGTGAGGAGGCCGCCCGATCCGCCCTCGCGGAGCAAACCGAACATCTATTGCGCGCGAATACCCAGCTGGTGGAGGTCAAGGATAAATTGGCGCGGGCTGAGCGGCTGGCGGCACTGGGACAACTGGTCGCTTCGGTTGCGCATGAGGTAGGAACCCCGCTGCATTCTATCGCCTGGCATGTGGAAGCCTTGGGTGAGGAGCCGGGGGTCACGCCTGAGATGCAGAAGCGAATCGATATCATCGATGAACAGTTGAATCGGGTGGTACGCATCATTCAAGATCTTCTCTCGTCAACGCGACAACGCAAGCCTGACCCGACGTGGTATCCTGCGGAGCGGTTAATCGAGCCGGTTGTGGAGTTGATCGAGCCAGCGTATCACGCTAAGGCGGTTTCACTTCGAGCCACCGTGACGCATCCGGTACTCGTCTGGGCGGACCCCGAAAAGATCCACCAGGTCTTGGTCAATCTTCTGACCAACGCTCTAGTTGCCACTGCCGCAGGGGGACAGGTGACAGTCGACGTGTCGACGCGGGCCGCCTCGATGGAAGAACGAGAGCGCGCGTCGGACAGGAGCCGGCTCGATCTTGACACCATGGTCATATTGGCGGTGAGCGATTCCGGCTGCGGGATGCCTCAGGAGGACGTGGAACGGGCTTTCCAACCATTTTTTACGACGAAGGCGATCGGGAAGGGCACGGGTTTGGGATTGTTCCTGAGCCGCGAGGCCGTCGTGGCCCACGGGGGACACCTGACGCTCCAGAGCGAAGTGGGGACAGGCACGACTGTGACCGTCATTCTCCCCGGCCTCCGCTCGGACCCGACCGCAGTCTAGGAGACATCCCCCAATGAGCCAGGCGAAACTCTTCGTGGTTGATGACGACGATGCGGCACGCGCGCTGCTGGCTGAAGCGCTTCTGAAGGAAGGTTATGAGGTCGAAGCCTTCTCCAGCGGGCAAGCGGCCGTTGAGCGGGGCAAACAATCGCCTGTTGATGTGGTCCTGACCGACATTCGCATGGAACAAGGCGACGGCTTTCTCGTCTTGAAGGAGTTCAAGCGGTTCAGCCCGGAGACGTCGATTGTCCTACTCACGGCCTTCGGGTCGCTCGAGGGCGCCATCGAGGCGATCAAGCAGGGTGCCTATGACTACCTTGCCAAACCTTTCAAAAAAGATGACATCCGGCTGGTGGTGCAGCGTAGCCTGGAGCACTGCCGCCTGGTTCGAGAGAATGCCCGCTTCCGGGATGATGCGCGTGTTCGCGAACCCTGGTCTCAGTTGGTGGGCAGCAGTCCGGCCATGTTAGAGGTGTATAAGCTGGTGGCGCGTGTGTCCGAAGGACGTAGTACGGTTCTCATTGAAGGGGAGAGCGGAACCGGGAAGGAGTTGATCGCCAGGGCTGTGCATTTGAACAGTCCTCGTCGGGATAAACCGTTTATCCCCGTCAACTGCGGAGCCCTCCCTGACCATCTGCTGGAATCAGAAATGTTCGGGTATGAAAAAGGCGCCTTCACAGGAGCCGTGGGGACGAAGGTCGGCCTGTTCGAAGCGGCGCATGGCGGAACCCTGTTTCTTGATGAGATCGGTGATCTGGGACAGGCACTCCAGGTCAAATTGCTGCGGGTGATGCAGGAACAGGAAGTGCGCCGCGTGGGTAGCACCTCGTCCGCTAAGGTAGACGTGCGCGTCATCGCCGCCACCAATCGAGATTTGGCCACGTTGGTCAAAGAAGGTCGGTTCCGGGACGACTTGTACTACCGTCTCAACGTGGTGCGAATAGCCTTGCCCTCGCTGGCCCAGCGACGGGAAGATATTACGATGCTTGCGCATCACTTTCTGCAGAAGTATGCCAAACACTCGCTGCATCTCAGAGGATTCTCGCCGGAAACGATGGCCCTGCTGAAGCGCTATCACTGGCCGGGCAATGTGCGGGAACTTGAAAATGCCGTTGAACGGGCCGTCTCACTGAGCCATGGGCCGCTCTTGCTGCCGGAAGATCTCCCCGAGGCGATCAGAACGGACCCGGCGCCTGCTGACTCGCTGAGGGCGGAGTCCTCCGACAGGGGACAGGACGCCCTGATGACGCTGGATGAGGTGGAGAAGCGGCATCTCGCGCTGGTCCTGAAAGAGACGCGCGGCAATAAGGTGAAGGCGGCGAAGATTCTGGGGATTGATCGGCGCACCTTGTACCGGATGGCCGAGCGGTTTGGGTTGGATTTCGGGGACGAGGCCGAAGGGAAGTAGATCGGCTCGTCAGAGCACTCGAAGCGCGTTCTTGACCAGGCGAATTTCATTCGCCGCACTTTGTGGCAAAGGGGTCTGGGCATCTTCCCACGAGTCGAGAAGCCCGTCCTTCTCGCGATAAAACACTTGCAGCCGTAGACGGGTCGTGCTCTCGTCCAGCGCGACCACCCGAGCCTCCACTCGGCTCTTACCCACTCCAAATCGCCAGCGCAGGAGCCCGTTCCACGGACTTCTGACTTCCCGTCGCATCCCGGTCGTCAGATTGCCGTCGTCTTCCTGCTCGACTTCATACCCTCCTTGCGTCAGGACATACGCGACCGCGGTTTTGACTTGGTCGGCAGGGACCGGCAGCATCACTTCCATCACATCGAATTCCTGAAGGGGCGGCCCGGAGGCACATCCTCCAACCGTCGCAAGGATGAGTAGCAGCCACAGGCTGGCGGCCCGGAACTTCATTTGGGTTTAGTTTCCTGAAGGCGGTACACCATGTGGGTATCCGTCTGATCGACACCGGGGATGGCATGAATTTTAGCCAGCACCAACTGGGTTAATGCATCTTGATGGGGGATTTCGACGATGGTGAAAATATCCGGCTTCCCCCAGCAAGGATCAATTTGCTTGATTTCCTTGATCGTCGTTAAGGCCTTGACGACATCCGCCGTTTGACCGGGGTGCACATTGATCAGTACGTAGGCTTTGTCCGGCATGCAGGGCATCTCCCATGGTGTGCACGAATGCGGCGGCACTATCTCCAGCGTTTCGAAACGTATCGGATTGCTTCGGGTGAAGTCAACCGAACCCCGGTCGGTCGTCCGGGGATGACGACGGTCTCTCACGTCATTTAGGGGCGACGATGACCTCGACTCTCAACCGCCCGCTGACTACGCTGAGGTCGGCCTCCAGCCCGCGAGGATTTCCGACGCGACCTTCCGGGTCGTAGATAAAGCAGAGGAGGATCTGTCCGTTCGGTCGCTCAGAGTAGTGGGCTGCGTCCAATTTGACCTGCTCGGCCAGATCCTTTGTCGTAAGCCCGGATCGAGTCTGCTTGACGACCAGGACAATCCTCTCCCAATCGAGAAGATAGCTGGTCCGACGGGCGCCACTCGCATAGGCCGGAGCCCACTCATCCGTCCCCACCTCATCAAACTGCAGACGCAGAAGCGCATACACGAGATCCTGCAGGTCGTATTCGTCGGTGATCTCCAGCGTGGGGCGGTACTCTCCTCGCAGGCGTAGTTGCCGGGCCACCAGGTGAAATCGGGTGCACAGTCTCCGAAGCCCTTCGAGCGTGCCGGTCTCAGTGTGTTCTGTCCCAATGACCACGTTCCGGAAAGGATGAGAGGGCGCGACAATTGAATCGACCGTAGAAAGGCCAGGGGCCTGTGATGGCTCGGGGCATGGGGGTGACGGGCGCTCAGTGCTCCGTACCTCACGGGCGACGTGTTGTGCGGCGTTCAATTGGTCAGGGGATTCCGATTCTATCGAAGGCATCGATCGGATCGGGACAGCTCTGGATGTCGAGTCGGAAAGCGTATCTGGAAGTGCGTCCAAGGTTTCGACCGTTCCTGCAGGGCGTGGCGGTTGGATCAGCGGTTCTGCCGAAGGAGTCGAAAGGTTGGGTGGAGTCCGGACGGTCTGAGGCGCGCGGGGAACGGTTGTCTGCGAAACCACTGTCTGGAGCCCAGCCGAGCGGACCGGCATGGGCGTGGTCGAACAGGGCTCCGATGTCTCCGGCACAGCTGCAACGCCGGCCGGAGACGCCGGGCCAGGCATCGTTGGGCTGCGATCCGGTACTGGGACGCTTGAGGTCCCCTCTCTTCCCGTTCTGACATCGGGCGTAGTCTCGGCATCGTGAGTCCGGGAGGGCGATGGCGGCCGAGGTTGCCCGGGCATGGAGGTGTCGCTGATCGGTTGAGTGGCCTTTGCGGGGGTCGGAACGGGAAGCGGGGGATTCACGGAAGCCGGGGGCCTGACGGGGAGGGGATCGCTAGCCTGGGGCGACGGCATGACGTTGGCCGACTGTTCACTTGTGGTCACCTTCGGAGAACTGGATGGTGTCCCCGTTGTGCCGGGGGTATCTCGCGGGGAAGCGGCTTTGCCTCGAGAATCGGACAGCGAGGCCGGGGCAACTGCCGTCAGCGTCGGACGTTCCGGTGCTGTGACCGGGGGTGACGCTCCTGAGATGGCTGCGAGACCCAAGAGGTCGGCCTTTTGGTCCTCCAGTGCGCGGATCAACTGTTTGAGAAGGGTTGTACTTTGCGCGGATTCGGCCGGATTTCCGACTCGTAGCTTGTGATTCTTGTGCGTCTGATACTCCGGGGATTTGTCTCCAAACACCCGCCGAATCGTTTCACGAAATGAGAGTTCGGTTCTGGCGCGGCCTGCGTCGCGGTAGGGAAAGCCCTCCCGGCTAAGGTCGTCGATTTGCGCGCTCAGTACCCGCAGTTGCTCAATTCCGTGGGTCAGTTCCTCAGCGATGGTGAGTTTCGCCTTACGCGATTCGCTTGTTTTTGGTCGTGCCATGAATCATGCGCCTCTAGTCAGACTCTCTCGAGAAGGATGCTGTCACGCAGCGACGAGTCCGATTTCATTCGGGGACAACGTGGACATACTTGCTGCTAATCAAACCACTCAACTTCCCCCTGGCCGGTCCGTGCGGATTTTTTTAGATTCGCCGTGGCCGGTGGGCCTGCTAAAACCTGCAGCACCAGCGTCAGCAATGCTTCTGTCGTAAAGGGCTTCTTCAAAAATGGCAAACCATCCCGTATAAGACCGCGACTGAGCAACTCAAGACGGGGACTACCGGACATGAGAACCACACGGAGTTCTCGTTTTCCTGCTAACAGCCGCTCAATCATCTCAAGCCCATTCACCCGGGGATAGGGGTTCTGCTCTACTGAGAGCTGGAATCCGGGCGGCGGAAGGAAGATGTCGGTGAGAACGAGATCGAGCGGTTTGAGCTGCTCGGCAGAGAGTCTCAGTGCCTCGGAGCTTCCTGGCGCTTGCAGCACCTTGTATCCGGCCTCCTGTAATGGCTTCGAGCAACGCAAGAGGTTAGAGGGATCGTCGTCTACAATCAAAATGGTCGAAGGCTGTTTCGGGTCGGTGGTCATGGCGGTTTTCTCCGCGGGATGTGCGCTCTCTCGCCGGCCTAGAAGGGACGACGTTGCTCCTTGAGACGTTCATATTCGCGCTGTTCGCAGCGCTTTTGCTCCGGCCGCAGAGATGCCGGGACCTCCGCAAACCGTAACGTGCAATATCGTTGCGCCTGTTGCCGCCGGTCCTGGTCCTGTTGCTCCTCGAGCTGTTGTAGCCGGACCGTCAAGTCGATGGCGGGAAGCTCTCTGTCTGCCGGTCTGTCTGGCTGTGGCGCGGGGGGTGCATCGTCGCTTGAGCGCGGGTGTGGACCGTTCAGTCGCCAACGTGTCACCACGTCGTCCTGGTTAAACACGATGGTCAGGCCGAACTGGGAATACTCCCATGTCAGTTCGCCTCTGTCTGGATGTGCCAGGATGGAACGGGGAAGTCCGTAGCGGTTCCACACTTCGTCCCGCAGCATGCCGACGCGTGGAGTGAGATTACGGACTGCTGTGATGTGGGCGACGATTGGCGAAATATCCGCCTGCCTGCCAGGGGTAGGTTGTCTCGTGAGGGATTCGAGCATGGTTTTGGGAGCACGTAAGAGCCGCCATACTGTGACCAATCCTGGAGGACAGTCGGGAGGATGTGGTTCCTCGAAGACCATTTGGGTATCCAGGGGAAAGCCGCCGATTTCCCGGGCCCTCGTGAAATTCTTCACCTCCTGCACCGCGGCGACATATGCACGTTGACGTCCTTCCTCCACGTTCGGCGCGCAAGAGGATCGTCCGGTGAAGAAGACGTCGTCGCCAAAGTGGAAAAGAGCCTGCTCAGTCCAAAACGGATGGTTTTCAACGGCCTCTGCCGTCGAGACCACCAGCAGACTGAGGCTCAGGAGCGAGGTCGCAATGAAACGGGCCATAGGCCTGCCTGCCGAATGAGGTTGCGGTCAGCACTCCTGCAGTATAACGCCTGGGCGGGCAAAATCGACAAAAGACCATTTTCCCGCTCGTTGGAGGATCCGGTGGAGTACCCGCGCAGCCAGGGGATGATGGTAAGGGTCGGGGCGAATGATGGAAGATAAATCGATTAGTAGTTCGTGGACGTCGTTGGACTTTGATTGCTCGAAGCAGGGGGAGCGGCTTGTGGTTTGGGATGGCTCACCTCGCTTGTCATGAGGCCGGATCCCGGAGGGCAGATACTCTCGGGCGCATTGGCACCAGGGTTGCGCATGCCCCAGGCCGTCGCAAGGGCATGACAGGTGAGGAGGCTGATGCCTTCTTCGATATTCCCGAAACGCTCCGCGGACTGAGCTTTGCCGCTCCATTCAATTTCACCGGTGTTCACATCCACGGCCCTGAGAGCCACTGTCGCCGAATACACACGCTGATTGTGCGGAAAACCGGTGCTCCAATCCAAAGCCTCCCAGGATCCCACCTCGGCATTGCTGAAGACCACGAGTCGAGCGCCTACTAATTTGGCCATTCGCAGTACGTCTGTTTCAAGGTACTGGTATCCCGTGAGATTGACCTTTTGATCGGCTGCGGCTTGGAGCACTTTCGTCTGGTCCACCACGAGAATGCCCTTCTTCAACAACCAGGTGCTGGCGCTCTGGATCGTATCGGGGCGTCCACCCCACACGACTGCTCTGGTATAGGGGGCAGGGAGCTTCGAGTGGAAACCATCCGTCATGGGCGTGTCCACGAATGCGTATCCTCTACAGCCGGCGGCTGCCAGCAACAGTAGGCATAAAACCAGACGCAGTGTCATTGTGTTCATCGGTCTCTCAGCTCCGGGACTAGCCGGAGGTCATCACTGTGAAGCTGTTTCATCGAAGACATGTGAGCTTGTGCGCGGTAGTGTCTGCTGCTGCGAGACAGTATACATGAACGATTCTACACAGGTTAGCCGTATTCGTCGAGACGATTGCATGACGAAGAACCTGGCTATAGGAGGAACGGAGGGACGCGCACTCTCGAGCCGCTGGGGAGCGCAGGGGATGAGCCTGCCAGCCGTGCGTCTGATCCGTCATGGGTTGTGGAGAACTGATGGTGAGAGGGGGCGTGACTAGGTGGCGCGAGGTACCAAGCACGCGGCGGTTCTAGCGAAGGCTGCTAGGACCGCCGCGGAACTCACAGAATTTCGACCTGTGGGAACGTGCTCTGGTCGCCGGTCTGTTGTGGCCGATCCGCCATGACCATAAGCTGGACCGCGATAAATGGAACCACTGCGTAACCGATGAGGATCAACGGGAACTCAATCATGGCCTGGAACTCCTTTGTTATCTGGAGCGCTGTTATGCAAAGCCGGGGCCGTACCATTGTCGTTCCGTAACGTATTGATTCCTCATACGAGTGAGTGCCAGGTCGATCGCAAGCGTGCGTCAATTGTGACAGCGGAGGAGGGAAGAACTTGTGCAATCAGGGCACTTTACGCTGAGCCAGAAGACCTAAGGGTAGTCGGGCAGAATGGAAAGCCTTCCGGGGCATACGGAAGCCTTTCCATTGTCCCTGCCTCGCACCTGGAGGACCACCGGAAACGATTGCCTCCTCCGTGCCAATTCTCTGCCTGTGAGCAATTTTGATCAGTCGTCATCGGTGCATCGGGATAGCATGGTACCGGAGGTTCGGTGGTGTGTGCTGCTCGCGTCCCGAGAGCGGCAAAGACGTGCCCTAAGGTTGGAGAGGTCGGCTGTCAGTTCGCTAGGGCAGAACAGGAGGAGCCATGCAGCCATGCAAACGATGCGGCGGGTTTCTGATGATCGAAAACTGGTTGAATCTCGCCGGCGATCTCACACAGAAGGACATCCAGGGAACCAGGTGCGTAAACTGCGGGTCGATCGATGACCCGGTCATACTCGCGAACCGTCGACGGCGCCACCCTGCTTCGGTAGAAGCCCGAGCAACGCATCGTGGACGGCAATATCTCATTCTCTCCACAGGTCACAGATAAAACTACGAGGCAGATAGGGAGACGTCAGCGCTCGCCGGCAGCAGGGGCATGCCATCTCGCATCTTTCTCGCGTGCAGCTTCGAGTTCCTGATCCCGAGGACCGGCGTCAGGACCCGGCCCCCCTTCTCGCGACTTCGGTTTGTGCCTCGACATCTCGTGGGTTCTGTTGGCGGGCGTGCAGGAGGCACACAGATGTGGGCCCGAGATTCTGGCGGTTGAGCAGACCTCCAGATTTGGCGAACCACATGCCGCACAGATCGCCAACTCAATACAGGCTATAGGTTGAGGTGCACGGGCAGTCCGGCAGGTCATGGTGCCGCCTCCGTGGTGCCGAGACGAGTTTTTCATCCGTAGGTCGTCGAGACATCTTGGTCACCACCCCGAAAAGCCGGCTACGGATGTACGTTCACGCTACTACGCCTGCGACTGCGAGGCTGGTCAAAACTGCTCAGGTTCGACGTTATGCCGGCCGGAGTTGAGGTTGCCTGTTGTGCAGGCGGGGGAGTAATGCAGACAGGAAGACCTGAAAGGTGGAACTAGTCGTGCAGGACCACGTTGAGAAGAGATCTGTGGACGTGTAACGTGCCGTTGTACTCGATGAATCCGAGTTTTCGAAACTTATTCATAAAGAAACTCACCCGTGAGCGCGTGGTGCCGATCATTTCAGCCAGTATCTCCTGGCTGATCTTGGGAATGACCGGCTCCGGCTTATCGTCCTTTCCAAAATGTGCCAATAGGAGCAGGACACGGGCGAGTCGCTTTTCGCTGGAGTTGAACAGTTGATCGACCAGATCTTCTTCGATGCGCATGTTGTGAGACAGCAGATAGGACATGAAGAGCTCGGAGAACGACGCGTCCTTGCGGAGCACCCGAAGCATCGCACTTTTTTCAATGCGCAGCAGCGTCGACTCTTCCTGTGCGGTCGCTGTTGCCATGCGTATCACCTGGCCCGCGAGACACGATTCTCCGAAAAACGCGCCGGGTTCCAGCAACGCAAGGACCGCTTCTTTGCCCTGCCTGGAGACGACGCTAAGCTTGACCTTTCCGGTCTTGATGAAGAACACCGCATTCGCGACATCCCCTTGCGAAAAAATCGTGTGGTGCTTAGGCGTACTCAGGCTCGTTTTGCCGGCCCCCACCTTAGCCAATAACGAGTCGGGACAAAACCTCGGGGCGCGTTTGGTTGCCATGAGGAACCCCTCACTGCCAGTAGCAACGGCCGGACTGCGGCCAATGGTGGCATAGAGAATTCAACGATTCAAGAGATGTCGTCCCTGCGACCGCACTCTGTGGTGAGTCTAAGAGGCACCAGGGTAGGCTGCCGGGGGCATTGCAATCGATCTTCGAGTACTGGATCGTTAGTCGCACCGAGAGGCGGCGCGCCCTTCGCACCGGGGCAGGATAACCCCATTTCCCCAGTTGTTGTGGTAAAACGCCGGGCCCAGCCATACCGGGGAACGCTTTGTGATGCGCGTCATTCTGGAGTTTGAGCAAGTGATGGCCTAAGGCCTGGAACGCCTACCGGTAAGGGCGAAGGAACAAGACTATGCCGGCGGCGCAGAGCCGGTCGCTTGGAGCCTGCTTCGTTTACGTTGAGTCGGCCAAAAATCACAGCGGGGAGGAAATAGGTCTAGCAGAGAGCCCATCTTCGCTCCTGAGACGCCGAGTGAACCATGCAATCCGGCCGGGCCGCTTCAAAGGCTGTCGCGTACATCGGCAAGGGTTGGCGACCTGAGACGCGCGATGCTGCGGGGGATTTATAGGCGCGGTACTGTGCCCGGGGACTGACCCGTCCATGGAATGGATGAGGGGCACAAAGTGTGGTCTTTCGCATGCCCGTCCATAATGAGTTCAAGTGAATTTTTGAGTGAGTGCCCTCGCAGGGTTGAGGGACGTGCTGCCATGGCACGCTCAAATGGTTCGAGTATTCCAAGTACATCAAGAATCGTCGGCGTTACGTCGACCAGCGAGGCATGACAGACAGTCAAATGCGGCTGCGATGTTGGCGTGCCGCCAACGACAAACAGTAAGGGTACGACCGATTCGGCAGCTCTCAAGTGCCCGTGATCGGAATGAAAATGCCGGTGATTCTCGGTCTTCAGTCCCTCTATGACACGCCATTCCTGTTTGTTGGCATAGGTCAATCGTTTGGAGCGATCAGCCAGAAGAACAATGTCCGGCGCGCTCGACGGGTCCCCTGGCAGACTCGAGACGAGTCCATCGAGCCTTTCAGCAGCCATCGGAAAGGCCGCGGTATTGAGCAGGCTGTCTTTGACTTCCTGCGGCGGCAGTAGTTGAATGCCAGCATTTGCAAGACTGTATGGAATTACCACATAACGGCCGCCGGTCTGATAGAGCACCGCTTCCGGTCCATAACCATTCGTATGCATGGTTAAGAGCAGGTGCTCAAGGACCGGCTTCACCTCCTGGAGATAATCGGGACGGTCACGCCAGGTCCCATCCCTGGGCTTGAGATGAATCCCCAACGTTCCTCCATTGAGGGTCGCTACGACATTCGCGCGCTCGGAGACCTGCCCTTCCTCGACAAGCCCCCACAGGGCGCGAATCTTGGACAAAGCGGTTTCGTTGATGAGCGACGGCTCTTCCACATGGTAGGCCCGACCACTGTTTTCGCTAAGTTCCTCGAAAATGAGCTTAAGATCATCGATGCCGAGTGCGTCGACCCACCGCACGGGAGTGTGGCCATGGTCGGAGACCAGCACCACCATCGTCCGTTGCCAGGCGGGATTGTTCATAATGCCCTGCCATGCGATCGGATCGGTGCGGACCGGCTCCGATGCAGGCGAGGGAAAGTGATTCCTGGCGATCGCAGGATCGCCTGCGAAAAATTTCGAAATGAGATGATCGAGATGATCCACGTAGGCGATTCGTGCGCCTTCCCCCCCTCCCATTCCCTCCTGGGAGATATGTTCTACGTGGTCCAACCCGGAAAAATAGACTGTAAATACCGAGGGCAGAATTCGCCCGGGTTCCTTCGAATTCTTCGTGGAGGTGCTGAGTGAGTGAACTGCCTCCCAGAGCGAATTTTCGTCCACGGCATGACTGTGGTTGCGCTGATAACTCCAGAGCGTATCGAAGTCGGGCTTTCGCGCGACACCTCCGCGCGTAACCATATTGTGGACGATCATGCTCTGACCTCCGGCCGATCCCACGTACTCATGGAGCGTCTTGATGTGCGGATTGATATCGTTCGAGAGAAAGTCCTTGTCTAATTGGACGCGAATCGAATCGAGATGATATTCCGTGTAGTAGCGGGCAATTTCACGATCCCGAAAAAATAGATTATTCCCGGTGATGCCATGTGTCCCCGGATAGACGCCCGTGAACATGCTTGTCCACGAGGGATATGTGAAAGAGGGAAATACCGTCACGGCCTGTTGCACCGCGACGCCTTTCGTCAACATGGTTCCCGAGCCGTCGCTTGTGATCCCAAAGAGATCGTGCAGCCCGCCCTTCCTTCTTTCACCGGGTCTTTCGAGGTACGACAGCAGGGTATCCTGCTTCAGGCCGTCGACTGCAATGATGACCACGTGATCAATGCGCTGGGAATGAACGCGTCCGGACGGGGGTGGCTGAGGGGGCAGCTCTGTCGTAACGCACCCTTGAGACAGCCCGAGAAGGGTCACAAGTGCGAAGAGTAAAAGGTATGGCATATTGAAAGGATCTCGCTTGAGGGGTCAACGAAATGACCGCTTTGTTTAAAGGGGTACTACGCGGTGGTAAGCGCGTTAGCCGTCTCCGCATCGATGTATGCATGGCGGGTGCTTTTTCCGATGCGGTGTTGTGTATGCAGTCACGGAAGTCAATCTCTCCTCTGTGCCTATGAAATTGTATGTAAACAAAAACGATTCACCACTGGTAGGAACCCTGGCGCGCCAGTCAATAAGGAGAGATGACGAACAGGTGTGTGGCTCTCGAGTCGGACCGGGCACATGTGGCATGGATAGGGAGGAACCCTTGCTCCTGAGCGGTGGCGTCTGTTCGTCCGGCTTATCCGATCGAGTACCTTCTCCGGCAGGAGCGAGAGGTCGGACCTTCCCGATATTAGGCAACCCGATCGGCGGAAGACCTATACGGCCATGATCGACGACTGGAGGTGAAGGAGGTTATCGAATCAGAAAGCAGGGCTTATGGGGGCCTGAGCCTATTGCAGGTCGTAGAGGGCTACGACGCCAAGCGCAAAAATGAAAGTCACCAGCATGAGCCAGGGGTGAAGCCACTCGAAGAGGTCGGCGCCCTCGGCACTATTCAGAAACGTGTCGCTATATTGCTCCCGGTCATTCATCGAAAATCGCCTCCTGTTGGCATTCTACCGAACCATATTGCCTTGGCAAGCAGCATCAAAGTTTAGGCTGTCCAGTCAACGCGTGACAGCCGCCATCAGTAGCCGATAAGTACACGCTTGGAGGTATCACCGCCAATCGGGGCCGCCGGGTCTTACCTTGGGCCACTCTGTGCGATTTTTCCGTGAAGATTCGAGGCGCGTTGTTTCGAGACATGTCGGACTCAACTTCAACCAGCCGATAAGACGTGAGAGCACTCTTGAACAGGGAATGCCGGAAAATGTCTATTCGATTACTGAGTGTTTTAAGTGTATCAAGCGTGCCTGCTCTTCAGTTGATCCGTCGGTGACTGGCTCCTATGCGGCATTCCTAAGGAATCAGATCGATGGGGGACGCAACGCGTAACCGCCTTACTGTCTGCCGCTGTCCGACTCATTTATCTAGTTGAGCAAAATTGATCAGACCACCTTCTTCAGGCAGTCTATAAAGAGAGCATATCCCGTCATCACCATCACACCTTGCGCGGACAGGTATGAATCAGGAGTCTCCCCTGGCTGATCAAATCCTCGAAGCAGTGGCCAAGATACCTACTTGTCGAATCGAGGAGTTGGCATCCCTGTTTCCAGACCTGACTGGTCGAGCTCTCCGGGAGGCCGTCGCCTCGCTGATCTGATCATGTACGTTGCGCTGGAGGAGCGGCATTTTCACCGTGAGGCCTGCCGACGAGTTGATGGGACAACAGCTCCTGCCCTATTAAAGCGCAGCTACTCGTGTGCGGAGGAACATTCATGAACTGGACACTGGACATCCGTGGCTAGTTCAGGGGATCTAGAACCAGAGCCTACGTGAAATCTATGCGCCGTATGGCACCGTTGAGTCGGCTCGCATGATTAGTAGCTTTGGCACTCCCCAGCCAACCGGCCTGGGGATTGTTGCGGATGGAGTTCCCAAGGGCGTGGACGACACAGCCGCAGCGTTGAAAGAGGTCCGACGTGCCGGATATCCCATAGAAGCCTACTTCACGCGCCATCACGAGCCGCTGAGAACATGTTCGCGCATTGAGTTCCCTTGTATCGAGCTGTCTTCCCGCCTCCGAAACGTATTCAGAACAGCCTTAATTCGTGATCGCTTGGCGCCGATCATTGCGACCGCCATCCTCGGGCTTATACTCCGAGTGCCACCTCTGGCTTATGGTCCTTCCGAAATGCGCCGGCACAGTGACCTTCGCGAGACGCTTCTGTATCGACTGGTTGGAGTGCAGAATTGCGGTACAAAACCCTTTCGATTCGAAGGTTGTTCGATGGTAGATACGGCATAAACAGTTCGGAGAAGGTGCGCTCTTTAGGCCGCACCTCACGCATTCGCAAGAGAGTAGATGATTGTCCCATTCAGTGTTGAGCAATTGTGACCAGTATCCGGTCGGGTTTGGCCATTAGCATGAGTGACGTTGTCTTTCCCCTGAGATTCTCATTGGGAATGTTATCGCTGCATGCATACAAAAGGGAGGCCGCATGAAACAGAAAACGGTTTGGAGACTGATCGTATGCGGGCTATGGGCAGGTGCAGCGCAATCCGTTGTACATGCAGGACCTGGTGCAATGGAGACCGTTCAGCAGCTCATTGCAGGAGACCGTCTGGTGCTTGGCGTAGTCGAGGAAGTCAGAAGTGATCAAGCCCGCATCGGCACGAGTGAGGGCCGCCCTCGTTTCATTCCGATGAATGTGCGAAAAGGGGTTACCCATACTCAAAATAGGTGATTTGGTCGAAATTACCCTGAACGACCAGAATTTGCTGGTCGACGTACATATGCCAGGGGAATCCAACCATCATCGCGTCGTGGTGGGGCAACTCGCCGCTCCGCTGGATACCGGCCATGACAAGGCCGTGATCCGTACGACGGACGGAAAAGTAGAATCCCACATGGTGCGTCCCAGTGCACAAAGCAAGGTGGCCTCCATTCCTGTTGGCGCCGACGTCATTTTTCTCATTGATGAATTGGAGAAGATTGTGGACGCGACGTTGGGCAGCAAACAAGCCGTTCAATATGCTAGGGACCTTTGGCAGAAGATGAGCCCCCCGAAGGGCCACCTCTCCCAGATCGTTGGGGTAATCGCGACGCCCCTGAAGAACAATACGATTGTTCCTCGCATGGCAAATGGCAAGGAGCACTCGTATGAAGTGCGGCCGTTGATTCAACAGAGACTGGGCACCCTGGCGACCGGCGATGCCGCGACCCTTCTCGTGGATGACGAAAACAAAGTTACGGACGTGGCCTTCGTACCGAATGGACACAAGAGTCAGGATGAGGGTGTGACACCTAATCTGGTCGCTAGGTACATAGACAGAGCAGGGGGCGGAGGGGGCCAGAATGGAAGCCGTCTCCTGCAACGACGCCTCCAACCTTCGTGAAATGGCTGACCCCCCGCTCTCCGCCGTCTGCGGCGAGGAGGCCTGTTTCGTCTTCATGAGCATGAAGGGTTGTTGAGTGGTGGGAGGACGAAGATTGTTCGACTCTCACGTGCATTCGAACCGTTGGCTCTCCAGGCCTTCGACGCCAAGAAGTCGCCTCCGGTGCATGCAAACCCGCTAACAAGAGTGCGCCACCAGGCCGATCAGTGACTCAGCCGGCAGCACCGTGTTCCAACGAGTTCCGAATCCCCTAATGTTAGCGACGACTCGGTCGCGGTAGGCCTTGGTTTGCTCCGAAAGCCATACCTATTGCATGGGCACCCGGGCTACTGGGTGAGGAAAAACGCGATTGCCATGGCACCCATCCAAAACAGCAAGAACAACGACACCGAGATCTCGGGCCACATGTCATGCCAGACCGTCACGTTCACCCCCTTCCAGGAACCTCACAGTCTGTCTCCCGCGTCGGCACAGGCGGCAACGTGGGTATTGAGAATCTAATCAGTGCTCGAACAGCAGCGCACCCTAGAGTTTTCTTTTCCCGTGCCAGGACGCGACTGAGCCCGGTAGCCGTGGTCGGCCCTCGGTCAATGGAGGATGGTTCTTACGATTGGCTTCAATTCCGGGATCCGTAGCCTCCCCACACAGAAGGCAGCGCCATCCTTTAACGGTCCCGGCAAGGAGCAAATCTCCCATCCAGACCGTCACCATGAGTCCTTCGCAACGAGAACACTGCATCCCATCCCCTTTCGGACCAAGGTGTCCAGAATAGCCGCCGTGGCCAGCTCGACAGGTTTTCAGAGAAGCGCTTAACAACGTAGCTCAAGGCTTCGAGGTGACCCATCGGTAGAGTCAGGAAGACGTCACTGACGAGTCCTGAGTGCTCGTCTTCTTGAAATACAATCTAGGCCCGGAGAGGGGACACGCGCCGCCTTGACCGTACCATACGATCCGCTTCTCCCGTGGTGACGGCCCTCATGGGTTGTCTTGACGAAAACAACGGAGAGAATCGCCTCAAGCCTGTGCCGTGGGTGAACCGGCTCACCCCAGGGCTCCTCAACCTCCGATTCGCCTCAAACCGATTGAATTGGACCTTAGCTATCGGGGGAGTTGGGGCTTTGATCGCTGCTAGAGCCCTAGTGATAACCATCATGAAGAAGTTGGAGGACGATCATGACTGAAGTCACAACTCCGCTCCAGGCACTCACTCGCGCAGAGCGTTCCGAATCGCACTTGCTGGCGCACTACGCCATCACTCTGGTCTTGGCAGAGTCCGCGACCCTGCAAGAGGCCATTCCAGCTATTCTCCGAAACATAGGCGAAAGTCTTGGATGGCAATTGACCCTCTTCTGGAAAGTGGATGAACAAACAAGTACGTTGCGGTTTATCAGCCTCTGGCATCACTCGAGGATCGACGCATCGGGATTCATTGCGGACAGCCGGGACGAATCCGTCCAGCGCGAACGAGACCTGATTGAGCGGGTCTGGAAAACCGGCAAGCCGTTTTGGGCTCCGGACATTGTCGTGGACACTGGGTTCCGACGAGCGTCGATCGCGGCGCGCGCGGGTCTCCATGGCTGGTGTGCCTTTCCGGTTCGAAAAGGCGACCGGATTTATGGTGTCATTGAATGCTTCAGTCCGGAGATCCGTCAGCCCGATCACGCCGTGCTGCATATGATGGCGGACATCGGCATCAAGATCGGCCAATTTGTCGATCGAAAAGAGACGGAGGTCGCGCTTCGCGTATTGGCGGCGCAGGACGAGGAAGAGGCCCGGCTGGCTGAGGTGGCGCGCGTGTTGGGAGACATCGCGCACGACATCAAAAATATGCTGATGCCGTTGTCTCAGGAGCATCTCTTCTGGAAGAGGAACTCAACGAGTGCTACGGACGCATGCCGCAGCCGGCGACGACCGGCGTGACACGCAGCCGCGAGCTCACCAAAAGAGCTGATCGAGATGATCCAGAACGGATCCATGCGGATTCAGCATCGGGTGGGGGAATTCGCCGATTCCATCAAAGGACATACTCGATCTCCGCAAATTGCTCCCTGTCACATCGCCAAGGTGGTGTCGAGCGTTTATGCGATCCTCCGGATATCCCGGCCCAGGAATGCGGCATTGCCCTTGGCGTCGAGGGGCTCGACAGCCTGCCGATGATTCAAGCGGATGAAAGCCAGCTGTTCAATGCTTTTTACAACTTGGTGAACAATGCCTTAGCAGAAGTCCCGCCGGACGGCTCGATCACCATATCAGGGTCGAGACGGAGCCAGGACGGGAGGAACATCATGGTATCGGTCAGCGACACCGGCAGGGGCATGCCTCGCGAAGTCCGAGAGAGTCTGTTCACCTACCATGCCATCAGCCGGAAAGGTCGGAGGGACCGGACTCGGAACGAAGATTGTGAAGGATGTCATCGACGCGCATCACGGGGGGATTACCGTGGAGAGCGAACCGGGCGTTGGAACCTCGTTCCATATCACGTTACCGGTGGGCGGATTAGCGTGAAGCAAGCTCGCAGGTGTGGGCGACTTCGCGAGACCGACAGAAGAGGTGGCGGTGACCCGGGATCGACCGGATGACTTGCGGCGTATGAATACAGATGCGTTGTTTGGTGAGTCCCGCTTCTGAATGAGCTTGTCGGGGCAAGGCCAGTTCCCGCTCCACAATGCGATTATTAGCCACATCAGGTCGTCCCCGCTACTGAATAAAAGCCCGACCGACCGACAACTTACGCCAGGCGCAAGGAAGCGCCAACGGGGTTGTAGGACCCCAGTGCAACCGTCAGCAGGCCAGCATGTAGTCGTTATAAAATGGGCATTGTGTTGGTATGGACTGGATGTCCCACGGTGCTTGATGGTGCGGTCGTTGGTCAGCCCCAGACCGAGTCGGGCTTCAATTTCTCACTGGGCTTGATGTTCGCCGGGCGCCTATCGATGGTCACACCTTGGGATGAGGCGGACACCCGGAAGAAAGTCAACCACATGAATCGAAGCTATCTCGGGGAGGAGTGCTCGTCTGTGCAGCTGAGCCCCATGGCTGTATGCGATAGCCCACTAAGGCGGGCTGGTGAAGGTGTTCAAGCCAGTCAGCTCAATGCCCTTCATCGCGGTTTGAATGGCTCCATGAAGTTGATCACCGGCTGCTTCCTTGGGCAATAACACCGAGGCACCAGCCGTTCGCATCGCATCCTGATTGTCGACCGAGGCGTTGACAGACATTCCGATGACGATCGTGTCCGGATGCGCGGTCCTTATTCGTGAAGTAGCCTCAATACCGTTCATCAACGGCATATTTATATCTATCACTACTACCGACGGTTTGAGTTTCTGCACCAGCTCTACGGCTTCCCGCCCATTGGACGCCTCAGCAACGACATCAATATCCGAAAAGCCTTCAAGCACCAGGCGTAGCCCCTGCCGAACCATTGCGTGGTCATCCGCAATGAGCACGCGACATGAGCCCGGCTTGAGGGAGCTCGTTATGAGCGCCTGTGTCATATCTTCAGGCTGTGGAACATTTGCCAATGAGGCCTCAATCGCCGGTTCTGTTAAGCCGGACAGGGGGAGAATCAGGGTGGCAACAGTACCCTCGCCTGGTTTGGACTGCATCTCCAGGCGGCCTCCTAAAGCTTCCATGCGTTGCCGGATACTGAACAAGCCGAATTTGGATGAGTGAGCGGCCAGCTTTTGGGATGACAAGGCACTCAGATCGAACCCCACTCCCTGGTCTTCCACGATGATTCTGAGAAAACCATCACTGCTTGCCGCCACTATCAGTGCCTTCTTCGAGACAGCATGTTTGACCGCATTCAGGAGCAGCTCACGAACTGATTGAAAGACGAGCACTGACTGATGTTCGGGTAATTTCAATTCTTCCGGTGTGTCGATGCGCACGGTTACATTCAAGTGGTAACGTTGCATCTGCTCGCCGAGCCATCGCAGAGCGGTGAAGAGCCCGAACTCATGAAGGACGGGTGGACTGAGTTCCGCCACCAGATTTCGGGTGTAGGTCAGGGATTCATTCACGACGTCTTCAGCCTGCTTAATCATTTCCACAGAGCGGGATAGCGGTCCGACTTTGGCCTGGCCCAACTTCAACCGTACGAGTACGAGCATTTGAGCCAAATGATCATGCAGTTCGGCAGCGAGCCGAGTGCGCTCACGTTGTTCGGCCAGATTTAACTGGTTCGCCAGCGCGCGAAGTTGCTGCTGAGAGGACACTAACTCGTGCGTGCGCTCCGAGACTTTCCTCTCGAGTTCCTCGGCAAACTGTTCCAATCGCGCTTGCGATGCCTTCCGGTGGGTGATGTCGTTGAAAAGGATGGCCACTTTTCGTTCCGACGGCACGCCGATACGCCAGGCATATATTTCGTAATGGCGATGAAGCTCGTTCTCTTCCTTCTCGAATCGCAACGGCTCGCCCGTGATGGCAATTGACCCGTAAATCTGAAACCAGTGGTCTTCGTGCCGGGGAACGATCTCCCGCACGCGTCGGCCCACCACGTTCTGCAGGCCTGTCTGGATTTCAAAGGCCTGGTTGACAAGAAGGAAGCGGTAGTCGGTTGGCTTGTGATGCTCGTCAAAGAGCACTTCTATCGTGCAGAACCCTTGATCGATCGATTCGAACAGGGTTCGATACTCTTGTTCGGATTCACGCAGCTGATGTTGCGCAAACGACTGCTGTTCCACTAAGTCCCTCACCAGATATTGCCGACGACGTGATCGCAAGCCCACCTCGATGGAACGCACCAGCGTAGCCTCTCCTATCGGCCGTTCAAGCAGCGTGACACCGCCGGCCGCTTCGGCCACCAGATTGAGCAACCGCGCCAAACGCGATTCGCCACCACGCGTCAACACGATCAGGGGCAACTCGCTCCATGGCGGTTGTGAATCCAGGTGGCGAAGCAAATCAGGAATCTGTGGGAGCTCAAGCGCTTCTTCGGTCACGAGCAAGGCTGCTCCACCCACCGTCAACTGGTGGCAGGTTTCAGCGGCCGTGAGACAGACCGTCGCGTCAAATCCATTTCTCGCGAGCAGCGTTGCCATGGCAGGAGCGTCCTGACCGATCGGGGCGAGGATAAGGATGCGCTCCTCGGCCCTATGTCGTGCCATCGGGCCGCTCCATCACCTGTTCGACGCCGCCATGGAAGACCGGAGCGCCCGTCAGGACTCCCTGAAATTGTGTGAGGGGCGGGCCGATCCGTAACCCGCTGTGTGATACCAACTGATATTCCCGAATGGTTTTTTCATGACGGCCGCTCCGTTTCTTAATGACCGAGAGTGCCTGCCGAACGGAGCCAGCCGCTTCGAAAAATCGTGCACTCACAATTGTGTCGGCGAGATAACTCAGGTTCAGCGGGCCTTCGGCCGGGCCAATGAGTCCGTACTGAGCTAGAATGAAAATCGTGATGACTCCCCTCTGGTTGAGGTAGGCGGACAGCTCGTGAAGCTGATTGACGAGGTACTGCTCCCCGGGCATCGCATTCAGATAACCATTGAGGCTGTCGACAATGACCAGCTTGCAGCCATTTTCCACTCCGCGGCGAATGGACATCCCCAGTTCACCGGGCGAGAGTTCGGCGGGGTCCACCTGCTGTATATGTATCAGGCCGGTCTTGATGTGCTGCATCACATTCAATCCCAGAGCGTGGGCACGAGCCAGCACGATGCTGCGAATTTCGTCGAAAGCAAACAGCATGCTGGCTTCCCCCCGCTTCGCCATTTGTGTGGCATATTGCATGGCTAGCGTGGATTTTCCGGTACCCGCCGGACCTGTGATCAGGTTCGTCGTGCCTCGATCGAATCCGCCGCCAAGAAGCTCGTCCAACTCTTTATGCCCGCTGGATACTGCTTCTGGCTCAAAATCACCACGGTGCTCAGACGCCACGATTCGCGGAAACACTCGCAATCCGCCTGTCTCGATACTGTAATCGTGATATCCCTCACGGAATCGCATGCCGCGCATCTTCAGGACTCGCAGCCTTCGCCGTGATCGACCATAATCGGGCGATAACTGTTCCATTTCGATCACGCCGTGCGTAAGACTCAATACGTGAGGGTCAGTACCGATCCGGCTATTGTCCATCTTGTCATCGAGCAGCAGAGCGGTGGTGTTGTACTTGAGCAGTTCCTGCTTGAGGTTCAGAAGCTGTCGCCGATACCGCAACGCGGTTTCCGCCATCAGCCGGAACTCGGAGAGTGAATCGAAGACGATCCGGGCAGGCTGAATGCGACGGATCTCCTCAAGCAACAACTCACTGACTTTTGTGAGCTCAAGTTCCGAAGGGTGGAAGACCGTGGTTCGTGCCTCCGGTCGTATGAGGGCGTCGATTGCTGACAGTTCGAACAGCGCGATGGAGTTCAGCGACCAACTATGCGAACGGGCGACCTTGAGGAGCTCCTCCTTCGTCTCCGAGAGGGTGATATAAAGATTTTTTTCTCCCCGGCGTACGCCTTCAAGAAGGAACTGAAGAGCTAAGGTGGTTTTACCAGACCCCGGGTCTCCCTGAACCAAGTACAAGCAATTGCTCGGTAGCCCTCCCCCGAGGACTTCATCCAGCCCATCTACGCCCGTGTCGCAGCGTTTGTCTGGCTCTGTGTTGTGTGCGTCCATAGTCCAGCTGTAACTCCAATTAGAATTCCGATTAGAATTTATAACCGCCGCACTCGTTAGGCGAGCTAGGATAATCCCTAGTCAGGATTTGCTTTGTCTTTGCCGACGCAGCGGCCGGTTGTCATGTCGGAATCGCTCCCGTTAAGACACTGTGCCCGGTTGGCTAACAGAGAATGAGGACACGGGGCGGGGAGTGGCCCAGTTCTGGCGCCGCGAGGCTGAGTGAAGGTGCGCCCTCGAACGGTGAAGGTCCCTCCATAAAAAAAGAAAGAGGTACGGAAACGCGCTGAACCAACCAGTACTGGATTCGCCCGCACCGAAACGTGAGTAGAGGAGTGGAACAACCGGGATTCAGAACAGGACGCTGTGTTCGTGAGTCAATCTTGTGCTCCGGTGGATTGGCAATCTCCGTCGAAGGTTTGCGCCGAACCGCTTTGAGAATGTGGTGTCCCCGGGCTGAATTGAACCGGCAACCTTCGGTTCAGGAATGTGCTACGTAGTTTGAACGCCATAACTCATTATGCTACACCTGGACACATTAGCCCTTTCGCTTAAGTAGGATAGGTGTACAGCATCACTCATGATGACATGAGGCAGGGGTTCTCCGGCACGAACCGTCCGACTCTCCAGCGCCGGATCGAAGGAGATGAGACCGACAAGTCGGTCCCCGGCATCGGATCTCAGGCAGCACCGGCGGTGTCAAGGATGAGCGGCAAGTAATTCTAGAACGAGCTGAGCAATGACGGCATTGTCTCAGGTGCCGTAAGCGGCATAGAGGAGGACATTATGCGGCTGGTGGCACTGATTATCACGTTCGCTTTGCCTCTATGTGCCCATGCCCAAAACGTGGGCGATCTTAGCCCGAACCCGAATAACAGTAGCACTAGCGGCAATCCCTTCAGTCCGGGCGGATCGTGGAGCATTAGTCGTCAGGGCAGTTCTGGCATTGGGCGGGCTGCCCCGACCGGCCCGTATTCCTGGTCCAACGTGTCCCCAATACCCGGACCGTCAGCGGGGTACGACCGTCCTCACTCTTCGCCACTACGCACCCCAGAGATTATGAGTCCGAACGTACCGGGCAGGAGTCTTGGGCCTTATGGCATCACGCTGCCTTCCAACCATCCGCTGGGTCTTGGTACCCGATGAGATGATGATTATCAGATGCCTGTGGGCGCAGGGAAGACGGCATGTGATACACCATATTCCCACCTCAGCCTCTCCATTCAGACAGCCCGCAATCCCTTTTTCACCAGACTGCGAGACGAGATGGCGAGCGATCTTGTAATCCTGTGTCCTGTGTCATCTTTGACAAGGCTGTACCCCTGCTACGCGTAACTCGTGGTCATCCGCTTCTGAAATGACTGTGTGCCCTCTTTCTCGCAGTCGTTCTTATTGGACCGTCGGTCCTGGCATTTATTAGGGATGGGGGACCGTTGGTTCTCTGGTCAGGGGGCGGCAACCCAATCGGTAGGCGGCCGCTTATCCCTAGCTCGCTGACGCAGTTCCTTGGATGGCGTTAGGTTTCTGGGTTTGACCAGCTGTCTCGCAGTCATCACCAGTGGGTCACCGATCACTGAGATGGCTGTGGTTTCTCGCCGTGACGCTGTTGTACTGCCTATTACCCATCCCGTTTCAGCATCGTTATGACTGGTGTGTCCCTCGGGCATTCGCCCCATGACTTCTCAGTCAATCGAATGGGCGCAAGAGCTAACCTGGCGCGACTTACGGCGAATTACCCACGTTCTAACAGCCAGAGCCAAAGCCAACGGTGGAGTTGCGTGTCCGGTCGATGACCTGAAGATCCTCAGCCGCTTCATGTTGGGCGGCCAGATACTGATGTACGATGTGCGATGCGTAGACTGAGGTACACGGTCGGCTCCCAGTCCACCAATGCATCCTGGATCGATAGTCATGAGGGTGAGTGGAGACCGTCAAGAAGCGTGGCTTCAGGTCACGACATTGGCACGTGACATCGGGGAGGTCGTTACGTGGGTATCAAATTATGGCGGACAGGAATCGTACTTCATGAATCCCTTAAACCGTCTTAGGATGGACGGCACAGGCGACACTGCAACGGCGATGCAGACTGTGGGCCACAAGTCGGAGAGGATGTTGAAGCGGTTCAATGTCATCGTGAGAAGGACTTCGTCACAACAGCATCACGAAGTAACACGTATCTCGAAGCTGATACATCAGTATCGCCTGCCCATTCAGCAGCGCTGTCCATTCCTATAGCTGCTTATCGGTGCCCCCGGCCAGAATTGAACAGGCGACCTTCGGTTTAGGAATCAGTGGAGAGGGGATGCTCAAGTTGTTGAAGACCTGGGCATTCCCCGCCCCCCGCGCTATTGCTGCAAGCCCATTCTTTCCCCTCCAGTAGTCTCAATTCTTTTCAAATCACCTCACTTTGTTCCTCTTCTTAACACTGTAATAACACCTGTCCAGCCACCCCCGGGGGGTGCCTTGCGCGACCTTCCGCCCTCACCGATCCGGCGTACATGGGACCCGCGTGTTAAGGACTCACCTTGCATGAGACAGCTCCTGCTAGCCTGACCCCGTCCATGCACCATCCATTCCACGCTGGTTGCCTTGAACTTTCCCAACCGCGATGTTACGGTCCCGTTTGCTTACCCGCGGGACGCGGCTATCAGGAATGGCTATACGGCACGAGCTTTTCTATGCGAACGCGGAGAAAGAAGCCCTGTTGCAAAGTCCAACCAATAGCGGGGCGGGCTGGGCACCCTAACGAAGAGCGTTGAGTCTGCGCGTGCTCGCCTTCACGCCATTTTCTTGACCAATGGATAATGCCACTCTCTGGTTCATCCTCGTGGGCTCTCTATTCCTCGGAGTTGCCGTAGTCGGCTCCTATGTGCGGCGTCTGCCGCTATCGACCGCGCTGCTGTATCTGGCCGTGGGCGTGGCCCTCGGTCCCATTGGCCTGGGAGTGATCCGGCTTGACCCTTTCGAGGATGCCGCGTTTCTCGAACGGGTCAGCGAGGTGGCGGTTATCATCTCACTGTTTACTGCCGGGCTAAAACTTCGCATTCCCCTGTCGGATTACCGATGGAGGCCGCCGCTGCGGCTTGCGTTCGTTTCCATGACCGCGACTGTGTTCGCTCTTGCGTTCGCAGGTGTGTATTGGATCGGGTTGTCCTGGGGCGCGGCAGTTCTGCTTGGCGCCGTGCTCGCGCCTACAGACCCAGTTCTCGCCAGTGACGTTCAAGTGGAGCATCCTTTTGATTACGACCCCCTTCGATTCTCTCTGACAGGTGAAGCCGGATTCAACGATGGCACGGCCTTCCCGTTCGTCATGCTTGGCTTAGGTCTCCTCGGACTGCACCCGATGGGAGACTGGGGAGTCCGATGGTTCGTGGTAGACGTGGTCTGGGCCATCGTCGGAGGCCTGCTCATCGGCACCTTATTAGGGACGGCGGTTGCCCGAGGCGTTCTTTATTTGCGGCGGGTTCATCGTGAGGCAGTCGGGCTCGATGACTTTCTCGCATTGGCCTTGATAGGACTTTCATACGGCCTGGCGCTGCTCTGCCATACGTACGGCTTTCTGGCGGTGTTCGCCGCCGGGTTAGCCTTACGCCGTATCGAACGCCACCAGAGTCCGGAGGAGGACAACGAGTCAGAATCGGTCTTTGATGCGGGCCAGTCAGAAGAGGAGGTGGCAACCGATCCGGAAAAGGCGCCCGCCGCCATGGCGGAAGTTGTGCTCCACTTCACTGAGCAACTGGAACGGATGGGCGAACTCGTTATCGTGGTGCTGATCGGAGCAATGTTGTCGTGGAGGTTGGTGCCCTGGCAGGCAATCTGGTTTGTTCCCCTGTTGCTGCTGATCATCAGGCCTGTATCGGTGTATCTGGGACTGCTCGGAAGCTCAGTGCCTGCGCTGGAAAAACAGTTTACCGGCTGGTTCGGCATCCGAGGCATTGGATCCGTTTACTATTTGATGTATGGACTAGTTCATGGAGTTCCGGAGGTGGAAGCCCGAACGCTGATCGGATTGACGCTTGCGACCATCGTGGTGTCTGCACTGGCGCATGGGATCACGGTCACACCTTTGATGAAGTTGTACGCAAATAGAACCTCAGAAGCTCGGGCCGTGTCGTGAGGGTACCGGGCAGTGTGCCACGACACTGGTAAGGAGCTTTGCTAGCCAACGGATGGGTGAAATCCCCAGCGGGCGCTATGGAACATATAGGACCTGAATGTTGTATGCGGCTAGAGCAAGGATAGAACGCCCTCGCCTCTACCAAGGAACCCCCGACATCATCGTTTACAGCCTGGCATGCGCCCATTCACGTCATTCTGAGGCAGGCCGTCCCGGTAAGACGTTCTTTCCAAGAGTCCATCTCCCCGCACCTCCCCATGCTCCAGAGGAGGTAGCCGAAGCTCAAAGGGAAACTAGAGTTTGTCAGATTGCACTGAGTTACGTTGCGCGTGACGGTTCTATGCTGATGCAGGGCACACTTTCGAGCACGCCTGTCAATTCAGGCTCCGCAGACATGCCGCCCCCGGGGGACGTTGTACGGCCAGGGCTCTGTATCACAAGCCCTTACATAGGACCCGCGTGGTAAGCTAGGATTCCAAGCCGGTGTGCATCGTACGTATGTCAGTCAAATTGAACGTGGCTTGGAATCACCAACAATGAATACCATTGTGCGGATTGCACGGGCACTTAACATCCCGCCAGAAAAGCTAGTTTCCGTTGTTGATCGTTAAAATTTACGACCTTAGGATGATTCTGTCCGCCAGCTTTCATCTAGAAATCGGATGCCACGACAAGATACTCCATTAACCTACTACGCGTTCATTGAGATTGCTTTCCACAGGCTTTTTGGATACACCTTGCCATGAAGATAGGTACATGACGCAAATGAAACCTAAGATTAAGAGTTAAGGTGTCAGAAGAATCGATCTCCCTGAGAACGGTGTTGACCTGGATTGGTGCCAGATAGGTTTCCGGTGTGGAAGGCTTGCGATTCCATGACCTACGCCACTGTGCCGCGACGAACCTCCGAAGAGCGGGAGTCGATACGGCCACTGCAATGCGGATTGTGGATCACAAGTCGGAAAAGACGTGGAAGCGGCACAACGCTATCGATGAGAAGGACCTGACCACGGCAGCGGCTAGACTGAACACTTACCTCGAAGCTAACACTGTATTAACACCTGCCGATTCGACTCCATTACCGATTCCTATAACTGCTTCATTATTTGGTGCCCCCGGCCTGAATTGAACAGGCGACCTTCGGTTTAGGAATCAGGACAGGACAGTTTTTAAAATGCTCGGTGTTTCAAATGGTTTCCCCGTTTTTACAGCGAAAGCAGGTACTTGCACGCGTTCCATTGATTCGATGAATTCGAGGTGTATAGATCGGTTTTGAAGTTTTTTAGCACAAATTTAGCACAGTGGTTTGGGGTGAACCCCTCCGGTGAGACAGATTGTGATCGCGCACGTGGTGGTTTAATGATGCTGCTCCTCACGGTGCTCCTCGTGCCTAGCGTTTTACGGGCGGCGCCGCATACCCCTGAGTGTACTGTGGATCATGTATCGCCCGGATGGGTGCTGAAGTTGCGCCTAGTCTCCCTCACCTAGTCCTTGAGTCTCATAGATCCGAGTTCCCCTCGTGTCCGCTGCTATCTACCGGGGCTATGCCCAGTGCACCAAAAGCGAAGTCGGGGCTAAAGTCATAGGGTGGTGCTCGAATGAGCAGGTCCTGTAGCTGTGCTCCGATGCCTCCGCATCGTACCGGCAGCAACAACGCGGACCTTTACTTCCCTGAGTCTGCAGACGGAACGTCCAATCTCCCACGCCTGTGGTCGATCAGGAGAGCATCCTGTTCGGTTGTTGCGGCAACCGTTCCACGGACGCAGATATCACCGAGCCTGACGAGACCTTGCGAGCACCATCTCGATCTATTTGAGGAATATACCCATGCAATCAAACTTCATAGACTCGATGCGTACTGACGGTGGCGACCTCCTCAGACGCGATAGGTGCCTTTGGAACCCCCTGACGATCGATCCCGTGGCAAGCCAGTTCTCGAGTTACGCGGCCTTCCAGGACACGGCGGTCATCAGGCCCCTGGTACCGGACGTACCTGTCGGCGCCGACCTCACCGATGCGCACGATCAACTGAGACAACAGATGTTTGGCGAGTACTACCCATGCGCTGGCGCGATCTCGGTGTTCGCTCAAAAAAGCTATCGTTTCGGATTATTCCCAGAACTCGCGGGCGACAGTGCCGTCCGTGCCGTCTGTCACGATCTCTATGAGTTCTGCCACGAATTCCCGATCATGGACGACCAGCTCACGACCTTTATCGCGATGTTCCGCGGACCCGCGATCGAATCAGAACAGCATTTTGAGGATCTGCTTTGGACTCAGCTACAGGCCATGCACGTCATTGATTCCGATTTCTTTGCCTGGGACAAGAGCGTCGACTCCAACCCACAGAACAATAACTTTTCATTCAGCATCGGCGGGCGAGCGATGTTCATCATCGGCATGCACCCCAAGGCCTCACGTCTCGCACGCACCTTCAGGTATCCGACCATGGTGTTCAACCTGCATGCACAGTTTGAGCGCTTGCGCGCTCGCGGTAAGTTTGAGACGATGCAGCAGCTCATTCGGGCACGCGAGATGGCGTTCCAGGGCTCGATCAACCCGATGCTGAAAAACTTTGGCAAAGGCTCCGAAGCGAATCAATATTCCGGGCAGGCCGTTTCAGACAATTGGCCATGCCCGTTCCATGCACACACAAAGGACGAACCATGACCACTCATCAGTGGACCCGTATTGCCCCACAGAGTGGCTGCTCATTCAATATCAAGCGTGGGCAAGTGCTGCGCGTTGTCGATCCGCTGGGCGAGCAGGTCTCTGACCTGTTCGCCTTCGACGAGCACGATCACCATTGCCGATTGTCGTCAGGTCGTTCGCTGGACTATGCGAGCCGGATCTACCTGACGACGAGCGACATCCTCTACGCCAGCAATAGCAAGCCGATGTTCACCATCGTCGAAGACACCGTGGGGCTGCATGACTTCCTCCTGACGCCCTGTAGTCAAGAGATGTTTCAGATTCTGTACAAGCATGAGGGTCACCATCCGAGCTGTTTCGAGAACCTCGTTAACTCGTTAAAAGCGTACGGTATCTCCGGCCATCAAATCTCGACAACCTTCAACATCTTCATGAACGTCAAGGTCGATCCGCAGGGAACAGTGACGGTGGGCGTGCCTATGTCAAAGCCGGGGGACCACATCGACCTGCGGGCCGAGATGGACATGGTGTGCGGCCTCACAGCCTGCTCGGCTGAAGGTTCGAACAACGGGAGTTTCAAACCTATCGACTTTTCAATCCTTGATTGACGTCTGGGGGACCGCCACATTTCTCTTCTTTCTAAACCTGTACTAATACATCGATGCGAAACATGCTGAGGTAAACGGGGGCAGCAGAATCAAGAAGAGCGCTCTGTCTCGGAAGCAGTGGAAGAAACGATGAACCATACTGGTATCGAACCAGTGGGGTCTTCTGTGTGAAGGCAAAAGCGAAGATTTCTTAATTGCTCGCTGTTGCAATGGTTTCCCCATAAAGATTCAAAATTCAAGTGGTTATGAGTTCTCTATAGCTTCTATTCTCTGCATTACGTTTCAGGAGATCAGATGATTTCTGACACAAAAGTGACCACAGGGTGACTACCTATATGAGCTGGCTGGATTAAAATACCGCGCGTTAAGACCCACGACAGAATAGTCGGTTGCGAGAAGAGATTGAACCTCTGACCTGGGAGTTAAGAGATGCCTAATGTGCAGTTCTCTAATGCCTTGTTCCTACGTCTTGTTTCTAGCTTTATAAATAAAATCAGCGCTTTATCGGATCTAAGGGCTCCGATTGATTCAGCAATTCTGTTCTCTTTTGGCGAGGTTTAGCACAAATTTAGCGCAATGATTTGGGAGAACCCCACCTCGATCTTGCGTATGCCTTCACAGGGAAATAGGAGCTAGACCTATGTAACACTGACCTCCACTCCTCCAGGACAGCCTTCAGACCCTGAGGATAAGTTGCAAAAGAGCCACTCCATGAATGTGACCGCACGCATATATTCGGGTGGAATACTCTGCTTCAATCTGGCAGAGTACCAACCTCGAGCGGTACTGATGTCGTCACTAGACAGGTCCGTTTAGAATTGACTCCCTTTTGTCGCTCTGCACATGCCATCTTTGCTACCACCGAATGACCAAATCCAGGCGGCACTATATCTAGCCGCCATCGTCGATTCGTCCGACGACGCCATCATCAGTAAGAATTTGTCCGGAGTCATCCAGAGTTGGAACCGAGCCGCTGAGCGCATTTTTGGTTATACGCGCGAAGAAGCCGTCGGACAATCAATTCTGCTCGTGATCCCGCCCGACTTGCAACACGAAGAAGCATATATTTTGGAGCGCTTGCGCAAGGGAGAGCGCATCAGCAATTTTGAGACGACGCGACGTCGAAAAGATGGAACCCTGGTTGATATCTCGTTAACCATTTCACCGATTCGTACAAACGAGGGGCACATTAGCGGAGCGTCGAAAATCGCACGTGACATCACCGAGCAAAAAGCAGCCCGGGCCCGATTGGAGGAAACTCAGGAACGACTGACCGTTACCTTGCAAAGCATCGGCGACGCTGTCCTCGCCACAGACGCGGAGGCCCGCGTGACATTTGCCAATTCGGTGGCTGAAACATTACTGGGTCGCTCCAAACATGAAATGCTGGGCCAACCGCTAGCGACAATCTTTACTATCGTTCATGAAGACACACGACAGCCTATTCAGAGCCCAGTGGACGACGTCTTACAAAATTCTAAAGCAGCCAGTCTTGCCAACCACACAATTTTGGTGCGTCCCGACGGTTCGGAACTGCCTATCGATGATAGCGCCGCACCTATTTTGAACTCGAGAGGACAGTTATTGGGCGTCGTCTTAGTGTTCCGGGATGTGACGCAGCGGCGCAGTATGCATCGCTTGGCCACGCAATTTTCCGCAATCGTCGCCTCTTCCGACGATGCCATCATCAGCAAGAACCTCAGCGGGATCGTATTGACCTGGAATCGCGGCGCGGAGCGGATCTTTGGATATTCTGCCAATGACATGATCGGGCAATCCATCACTAGAATTATTCCGGCAGATCGGCTAACGGAAGAACGGGAGATTCTCACACGGTTGGCACGAGGCGAGCACATTGACCACTATGAGACCGTGCGGCAAAAACAGGATGGGACCTTATGCAACATCTCGCTCACCGTCTCGCCTATTAAGGATGAGAACGAACGAATTATTGGTGCGTCTAAAATTGCCCGGGACATCACCGTCCAGAAGCTCGCCAAGCGAACCATCGAGGAAGCACAGGAGCGGTGGCTAGTCACGTTAGCCAGCATTGGGGATGCCGTGATTGCGACCGATGCGGAGGCGAAAATCACATTCGCCAATGCCGTTGCAACACACCTCATGGGCCGCACCTTGGATGAGGTCGTAGGGAAGCCGTTAGTTGATCATTTCCACATCGTGAATGAAGACTCACGACACCGCGTCGAAAGCCCAGTGGACCGTGTGATCCGGGAGGGCGTGGTGGTGGGCTTAGCTAACCATACGGTCCTAATTCGCCCCGACGGCACTGATGTGCCTATCGACGACAGTGCGGCACCGATTCGAGATGCGAAGGGGCAACTATTGGGAGTGGTCTTAATCTTCCGTGACATTACGGAACGAAAGCGCACGGAGAAAGAGCTATCCCAGTGGCGGACCGAGTTAGAACGGAGGGTAGAGGAACGCACCGAGCAGCTAGTTCGCTCACAGGACCGACTTCGCGCATTGGCGATTCAATTAAATCGGACTGAGCAACGTGAGCGACGTCGCCTGGCGACAAATCTTCACGATTATCTGGCCCAACTCCTTGCCTTGGCTCGTATCAAACTAGGTCAAGCCAGGCGCCCATCCAGTCGGGTTTCAGCCCAAGATCAGCCGACACTCACAGAAGTTGATACTCTGCTTGAGGACTGCCTCCGGTATACCCGCACGCTGATGGGTCAACTGAGCCCGTCTGTATTGGTTGACATTGGATTCGTCCCAGCTCTTCAATGGCTGGCTCAACAGATGGGGCAGCAAGGGCTCACTGTCGCCGTGCAGGTGCTCACGCCCAATATGCCGCGGTTACCTGACACCACGGCCGATCTACTTTTTCAGTCGGTTCGAGAACTCCTGTTTAATGTGCTCAAGCACGCCCGCGTATCCGACGCCATCATTTCCGTGGAGCAGCGTGAGGGCGGCGATTGGGTCATTTCATTGGAGGATCAAGGAGTAGGCTTCGATCCGGCTTTAATGCGACAACGACTCGGTGATGGACATTTCGGGCTATTCAGCATCCAAGAGCGAATGGAAGCCATAGCCGGTTGGTGTCATATCCACTCGGCTCCGGGAGGTGGCACCCGCATCGAATTAGGTCTAGCCGTGCCGAATGACGCTGAGAGGCCTTCCCCTGCAAGGCTACCATCTAAGCCCCGCGCAACCGATCACGGCATCAAGGACATACCTGTTTCTTGCACGCGCGTGTTACTTGTAGATGATCATGCCATGGTCCGACAAGGGCTTCGTAGTATCCTTGATAATTATGATGATTTGGAAATCGTCGCCGAGGCCGTGGATGGCGAAGAAGCTGTGTCACTCACGCACCGGCTCCAACCGGATGTCGTCCTGATGGACATCAACCTTCCTCGTCTCAATGGAATTGATGCTACACGGAAAATAAAGCAGGCGTGGCCGCACATCATCGTTATTGGTTTGTCGGTGCAATCTTCGCCCCAAACGCTCCAAGCTTTTGTTGAAGCTGGAGGAGCCGACTTAATCAGTAAAGAGCAAGCAACGGAAGACTTACATTCCACAATCCAAGAGTTTGTGGAATCATCGGGCCGGAGGGGAGAGATTAACTGATTAGTGTCTGGAACTAGTCAATTGGTCAATTGAGGAAGAAGCGTTGCGCGCGCAGTGAGGCACATACCACAAATGGATTCGTGTCGGTGCAGAAGTCATTTGCCCTGGAGTGCTGATTGCCGTATATAACAAACCAGCCTGCAGGATTGTTGGATGAGCCCACTCAGCCCAACTAGTAGATATATTCTCTTTTCTCATCAAAACCGGTCCTATTGGCCTCCTCGTCCAGGAGGCAATTTAGTCGCAGCCATAAGCGCCTCTCAGCGGACTAACGCTTACATGCGCGTCTTTACGCTCACTTTCAATTAGCTTGCTCATGGACAATTTGTCCGCTGCTCTCACACCTGTAGACCTCCGGTGCGGCAGTGGATTATTTTAAATAGAGAGCTCTGCCTAACAAGATCAGCGCTCTATGGCGCACACTGGGCGGTGCTGGGCGAGTAACTGGTCCGAACGCTACGCCTTTTCTCAGAGAGTCCGGCATTTGTGCAAGGTCAAGGCTGACTAGCGTTAGCTTTTGGCACGTTGCATGATATCCAGTCTGTTTGCCTAAGCACATCTCAGAGTCCAGTTTTTCCTCGAAGCATCTGCCTTCCGTTCAGATCAAGTCGATTGATGATCCTTATCTTCTGGATTCCCGTTAAGAGGATGAACATTGATTCCGGTCTGACCTCCGGTATGGGGCACAGAGTGATCCTCGACTAGGACACTACAGGATGTCATGCGAAGGGGTTTCCCATGCCTGGCTCTTTGACGACAAGAATGTTTCTACATGCATATTTTATTGAGTGGAAGTCCAGTCTGTCGAATTGACATATAATATAAAGTATATTAGTGTAAGGTCTAGTCACCTGGAGCATGCTTAAAATGAAGGTTGAAGGCGCCAAGAACGAAACTTTGCAATTCAAAGTCACCGAGCACGAACGTAAGCTGATTGAGAAGTGCGCTCAGGAGGAAGGGACAACCGTATCCAAATACGTGCGCGGGGCGGTTCTCATGAGCATGGTGATGGATGGGAAGGCCGAGGCGATCAAGATTGTGGCGAGAGAAGTGGGCGAGAAGGCGTTTGCGGTGGTGCGGCAGAAATTAACCCGACCGGCACAGGAAGGACGCTGAAAAGAGTGCTTTTCGGTTCACCATCAGCAGGCAAAGCCGGTCCGCGCCCCATGCCGGCAGGCTGGGGGGCGGACCGGAATGGCCCCCGTCTTGGTAACACGGGGGCGCTACCTACAGCGCTCCGTACAGGAGGTCGATAGGTTCCATGGATTCTACCTTCACGCTCTCCATTGATTGGTTGGCCTTTACGGTCCTGGCCAGCAATCCTCAAGAGACCATGAAGGTCCTCGGTGGAGAGTGGAGTCGGGCCAAAGGTGGCTTTCGAGGCTATCCCCTCTCATGGGTCAAGACAGATGGACTGCGAGGAGTGGGCAAACTGGGCACGAACGCGCCTCGTCGTCCGAATGAAATCCATGTCGATCTCTCTGGCGGTTTGGTTTCTGCGCTCACACTCGATCAGATTCGAGTGCTTCTGAAGTGGGTCCATGCCCAGCAAGGGCACGTGACTCGAATCGACTGTGCCCTCGATGATCGAGCTGCAACCGTCTCCGTCTCGACGGTTCGAGAGGCCGTCGCTGCTGGTCAGTGTGTGACCCGTGCAGCTCAGGTTCGACACATTGTCTCCAACCTGACGCATGGGAACGGAGCGACGACCGGCGAGACGATGTATTTCGGCAGTCCACAGAGCCAGACCCTCTTGCGCATTTATGACAAACGGCTCGAACTTAAGAGTAAGGGCCAAGAGAACTGGCAGGACTACGGTACTCGGTGGGAACTAGAACTCAAGAAGGATCGGGCTGACCAATGTGCCCGCGCATTGGCCACCTTAGACGAAGCCGACTGGAAGGAGTTGGTGATCGGCTTACTCCGGTCCTATGTGGATTTCCGGCAGATCCCGAAGGATGCCGAGGATGAAGAACGCTACCGGGCTCCCAGTGCTGGAGTGGTACGCCATTCTGACGGAGGGATTTCAGAAGGGGCGATTAGCCCAGGAGACGCAGGTGCAGACCCTGCAAGATGTGAAACGATGGGTGAGCGACACCCTGACGCCAATGCTGGCGGTCATCTGTGCCACCCCTGGAGGGGAAGAATGGCTACAGCACGAAATAGTCAGGGGCATCTCCCGGTGGAAAGACCGGCACCGGAACTTGCTCAAACAACCACCCACTCGGTTTCACACGTCGTCTGCCGGCGGGAACGCGGGCAGGCCATGTTAGGGGGACTGGGGGTGTCGCGAGACGCCCCCGGTGTATGTGCACATGCTCACCGTCAAAGAGCTCTCGGCTTGGCTCAACATCAAGTCGTCCACACTCTACCTCTGGGTTTCACGGAACAAGATTCCGTGCTGTCGCATTCATGGGCTCATCCGATTCGAACCTGAGGCCATACAAGCCTGGCTGAAGGGCTTTGGGGCCAACCCCGTCAAGCCGTGCCCACTGCCGACCCGCCAGGATTCCAACGACGTAGACCACCTGATTGCCGCGGCCAAACGTGCCGTCTATACTCCCCGCCACGGGGAAACCATCACACCGAGCCCACGCACGAAGGAGGAGCAGCATGGGGCTCGTTAAACGGAACAATACATGGTGGATGTCATTTACGTATCAGGGGCAGCAAGTCCGAAGGTCGACAGGGACGGCGGACAAGCGAATGGCTGAGGCGATTCTCGGCAAAGTGAAGGCTCAGGTTATTGAAGGGCGCTTCTTCGAGAAACCGAAGGAAAATTTAAAAACGTTCACCGAACTGATGGATCGGTATCTGAGGGAACATGCTAGCCGGCGAGCGAACTATCGACGGTATGTGGACATGGTGAAGAATTTGAAGACCTTCTTCGGGAACCCCAGTCTAGTGCAAGTCACGCCAAAGACCATTGTGGCATACAAGAACAAACGGTATGCCGATGGGGTGAAGCCTGCCACGATAAATCGGGAACTCGCGTTACTAAAAAAAGCCTTCAATTTGGCCTGCCGCGAGTGGGAATGGACAGAGGACAATCCCGTCTGCCGAGTTTCTATGGAGAAAGAGCAGAACGCGCGAGACCGTTGGTTGACTGAGGATGAGGAGGCGAGGCTGTTCGCAGTTGCTCTGCCGTGGGTCAAAGAAGTCGTGATCTTTGCCATACATACTGGTATGCGGAGAGGCGAAATTCTGGCACTCACGTGGGCTGGAGTGAATTTCACTCGTCGAACCGTGACTGTCTTTCAATCGAAAAACGGAGAGCGGCGCACAATTCCGGTGAACCAAACGGTCTTGGATTTGCTCGCGCAGAAACGTGCGCAGAGGAGTGGATCGACAAGGATTCTGGAACAGGATGTCGTCTTCGTCAGTCAATCTGCCACTCCATTGGATAGCAGCAACCTTCGTCGAAGGTTTATCAGCTCTCTCAAAACCGCACAGATCACGGACCTTCACTTCCATGATCTTCGCCACACTTTCGCAACGCGGCTGGTTCAGGCTGGAGTAGATCTTTATAAGGTTCAACGACTGCTGGGGCATAAGTCACCGACGATGACTCAGCGGTATGCCCATCATTATCCTGAAAGTTTGCGGGATGGAGTAGAGGTGTTGGACCGAAAGGGGAGGATTAGCACAAATTTAGCACAGCGAGGAGAAGCGGCAACTTCTGTTTCTCTAAATTGTTGAAAGATTGGTGCCCCCGGCCTGAATTGAACAGGCGACCTTCGGTTTAGGAAACCGCTGCTCTATCCAACTGAGCTACGGGGGCATTCAGAAATGTTCGCTACCTTACACCACTGCATTCGTCGCCTCAAGGGCCGATTGCGCTATATCGCAACAAATGATGACAGGTGACCAGATGCCCCCTATGGAGAGGCTCGGGGTCTGCCCGAAGACTCGGGGCAATGGACTGGTGGCGCAGCACCATGCCAGATCGGATGTTCAGACTGTTGGTTCCTGACTTGATGATTTCCTACAGGGAAACGAGTATTCTTCCGCCGACGAACGGCTGCCCGTGCAGCTCAAATGAGGATCACCGCCAGGAGGCAATCCCATTCTCGACCAGGCCTCCGTCTTTTCTTCGAGGCAGAGGAGCTTGATACCATGCTCAACCGATGCAGCCTGTTATCGACGTTCCCCGACCAGCGTGATTCAGCAGTCCTATCCCGAAGCCGGCCTATAGCCGGCTGGCCTCCAGAAAAACCGGCACCGTTCGTCGTTAACAGCGGAAGGTGGCGCGCAGCACAGGCACATCCCCCAGCAGCGCTACAGCCATTCAGGTTTGTCCGCGTGAGTCTTCGTACAACGGCCTCTGATCCGGACGCAGACTCGCAGTCCGATCCATGTTTGTTAGTTGCCAAGCTCCATGCTTCGGCAGGGCTTTGACGTTGACCGGATAGGCAGGCGCTCCCGAAGGCGGCGGACACGCTCCTGGATCACACTCTTGACCTTGATCGTGCGGAGGACAGATCGTGATGCGTTATCGTCCCAGTAAGCATGACAGATCAGGTGGGAGACTGCCGCCGCGCAGCGGCGGCTTTGTCACCCTCCCGGCACACCCACCCGGGGAGCAGTGATCCACAACACATGTCCACTCCAGCCATTGAGGACAGTCGCGGTGCAAAGGTGAGTAGGCCGCACACGGTGATTCTGGTCGGGGCTGGCCACGCCCATTTGTATGTGGCTTCCCGAGCGGAACACCTCGTCGAGCAGGGGGCGCGTGTCATCCTTGTCGATCCGACGGGGTTCTGGTATTCAGGGCTGGCCACAGGGATGTTGGGAGGGATGTACGAGCCTGAGGCGGATCAGGTGGATGCTCGAGCATTGATCGAGGCGCATGGGGGGGAGTTCCTCCAGGACCGGGTCGATGCGGTGGACGCGGGGGCGAGGAAGGTGCATCTGGCCTGCGGGCTTACTCTGGCCTATGACTATCTGTCAATCAATGTCGGCAGTCGAGTGAATGTCGATGCCATTCCCGGCGCGATGGACGATCCCAATGTCTGGTCCGTCAAACCGATCCATAATCTGTGGAAACTACGTGAGCATTTGGAAAGTCGGTTTCGCGCGCGCGAGATGCCGCGGGTCGCCGTGGTGGGCGGCGGCCCGACAGGCTCGGAGGTAACGGCTAATTTGGCCGCGCTGGCCGCACGGTATGACATGGCGATGCGAGTGACCCTCATTACCAGTAGCGAGCGGCTGATCCCGGAGGCTCCGCGGGGCGCCGCGCAGGCGCTGCAACGAAAATTGACCAGCCGCGGGGTGATTATCCGCACACAGACTCATGTGGTCCGCCGCGCGGCCGGTTTTTTGCTCGTGGAAGATGGCAGCCGCATCGATGCCGATCTTGTCGTGCTGGCGCTTGGATTAGAAGCCCAACCGCTCGTGTACGCCACCGGCCTGCCGACCCATCCCAAGAACGGGCTGCGTATCAACGCCATGTTGCAATCGATCGCTGACGAGCGGGTGTTCGCGGCCGGCGATTGTGCTTCTATGGAGGGTTTCGATCTCCCCAGGCTGGGCGTGTTCGGTGTGCGCCAAGCGGTGTGCCTTTATGCCAATCTCTTGGCCAGCTTGAGAGGGAAACCGCTGACCGAATACGAACCTCAGACGCGCTATCTCGCCATCCTCAATCTTGGCGACGGCTCGGCGTTGTCGACGTGGGGACCGTTCTGGTGGAACGGACGCTCCAGCATGTGGCTGAAAGACTGGATCGACCGTGACTTTCTCGAAGGCTACCGGCGGCAGTACGACCAGACGCCCAAGGACCAGCGCCTAAAACCGGATCGGAAAGGGGATCAGTCGTAACGCTCATCATGACATCGGCAAGTTGCCGCTGGAGCAACGGTGATGATGGCAGCGCTGTGGCCGGCTCTGAGTCATTCAAGTCCTTGCCGACCCTGTCACCCGCCAGAATTAGAGTGACGGATTGTCCCCGAATCTCACCACCTCTGTCTCGCCTTGATATCCGCCTTGATGGGATCGCTGGGTTCCGTCATAGATCAGCAGTTCGGCTCTCATCGGTATCTTGATGTTGATGGGTGTCCGCACCGAGCCGCCTGACGGGCTTTAGATGATGATGGGCGTATGAGAATGCGGCATTGGGGTGTGAATGCCCCTCAAGCCTGCGACGGGAAGCACGGATCCATTCGTTCAAGTGAAGCTCGGAGGCAGCGACCTGCCGACTATCAGGTTGTGTCAACTATCGCCGGCCGTCTTTTGTTCAGATGCTCCCCTCCCGTCCTCGAGGGGCCGGAGCGTTCCATGCACGAGTTCTTAAGTCAGCGGCGCTCCCCGGTAATACAGCTCCACGTCGAAGTCCCTGGAGGTTGGCCAGGTTTTTACCCTGAGGCGCTATGGCAGAACGTTTGGATAAAATTGCTCCCTCGTACAAGCATTTGTCGAGGGTTGTCCAGGGGCTTCCCTAGCTGGGATTCTGTTGACGAACCTTTAGCATACTTCCAGGTAGCCGACAGATAGTGCACAGGTCGCTATTGGGCATAGCGGTGCAAGGCGCTGAAAGAGTGATATCCAGGAGGCATGCGACCATGTCGAGTGAGGAGCCAGGTTTAAGCGTTAGTCGTGGATGGCGTCTGATCACCACGAGAGACTTCGGGTTGCTCTGGTGGGGACAAACCACCTCCCAGATCGGTGAAGGTCTTAATAAGGTCGCCCTTCTATGGTTTGTCTATGATCTGACGGACTCGGTCATGAAAATGACCATGGTGGGACTGTTACAGACCATTCCCCCATTGTTGTTTGGTCCGATGATCGGAGTTTACCTGGATCGCCTGCCCAAGAAGCCGGTGATGGTATGGGTGGATGTGGCTCGTGCGCTTCTGACATTTCTTATCCCAGCCTTGTATGCGGCGAATCTCCTCTCCATCGAAGTCTTATATGGCCTCATTTTTTTCACGTCCGTGGTATCGACTGCATTCGGTCCCGCCTTGGTCTCGGCTGTTCCCTTGCTGGTCCGGCCGTCTGAACTCATGTCGGCCAACGCGCTCATTCAAGGCACGAATAATATCGGCATGTTGCTGGGGCCGGCGATCAGCGGAATCATGATCGCAATGATCAACGCCGAAAATGTACTGTTCGTCAACTCCGCAACGTTCTTGGTTTCGGCGATCTGCCTAATGCCTATCCGGTTCTCCCTGCCGCAAGTTCGAGCGGCGGACGGGTCATCGTCGGTGTGGGAGGAGCTGAAAACCGGATTCCGCTTCGTGTTCGGTCAACAATCGATGGTGCTCACCCTGGTCATCATTTCCTCCCTGTACAATCTCGGAGTCAGCGCCTTTGTTTTCATACTCCCCGTGTACGCAAAGGAGTTCTTGCAGGTAGGACCGGTGCAACTGGGGTGGCTCTGGTCCGCCCTCGGGGTGGGAATGTTGGCGGCCTCGACCTGGCTGGCGTGGAAAAAACACAGTGACATGCAGGATCGATTGCGTATTGTTGTGGCTGGCATGACGATCGGGGGAATTGCGGTGGGCAGTTTAAGTTTACTCGAGACGCCCTTGGTCGCGGCGGGCGTCGTCATTATTGTGGGCGGCAGCACGGCTGTGCTTAATCCTATAGTGTGGGCGCTTTTGCAGGAAGTGACGCCGGCCCATCTTATCGGTCGGGTGCTCACGACCTTCAGCGTGGGGTCGATGGCCTCTGCCATGGCAGGCATGACGGGCTTCGGATGGATGACGGAGACGGTCGGTCCCGCAGCGAGCTTGATAGGGCTTGGCCTGGTCCTGCTCATCACTGCAGGGGTCGCGATGCAATGTACGTACAGCACGAATGGAGTTCGTGTGGCGACCGCGTGATGGACCGTAGATACGCATATTCGCCTGCATTGAGGGCGGGTTATTCAGACCTGCCGGCGGGCAGCCTCTGGCGAATGGAAGGATGATGCGTGGCACGCTATCAGGGACCCCCCATTCTGATCGAGCCGGAAAATGCCGCGGCACTCCATCTTGACCATATGGCCGCACCCCCCAAGGCAACCCATCGATGGCTGCTCACGCGCGATTTCAGTTTGATGTGGTGGAGCCAGGTCCTGTCGCAGATCGCCGATGGGGTCAGCAAGCTGGCCTTATTGTGGTTTGTGTATGCGATCACCGGCTCGCCGCTCAAGACTACGATGATCGGGCTCCTGCAGACGCTGCCACCGATTCTCTTCGGGCCGGTGATTGGCGTCATCGTCGACCGCCTCCCGAAGAAAGCGATCCTGATCGGGAGCGACCTGGCGAGGGGGGTCTTAATCGGGCTGATACCCTGCTGGGTATCGGTTGAGAACTTCACTGTCGAATCGCTCTATGTGCTCACCTTCCTCTACGGCCTGGCGACTGCGCTATTTGTTCCCACGCTCTCCTCCGCCGTGCCATTCATGGTACGCCGGCCGCAATTTACGGCCGCGAACGCGCTCTTACAAAGCACGACCAGCCTGGGGATCATTATCGGACCTGCGCTGAGCGGCATCGGGATCGCGTTTTCAGGCTCGCAAGACGTGCTGTGTCTGAACGCCGTGACCTATTTAGCTTCCGCTGCCTGTCTCATACCGATTCACTTGCGAGCAACCGAGCCGGCTCAGACCGACTCTGTAGGCGCGGGGCAGTTGGTCCGGCAGTTGCTCGAAGGATTGCGGTACGCGCTCTTCGCCCACCGCAACATATTGATTCTCATCGTGCTGGCCTCGATCTATACCTTCGGTACAGGGGCTTTCACGACCCTCTTTCCGGTCTTCGGGCGGCATATGCTTGGCGTCGGACCGGTCGAGATCGGATACCTGTGGTCTTGGCTCGGTGTGGGTCTGTTTGTCACCTCACTTGGTTTGATTCGGTTGAGCGGTTTGGGCCTTCGTCAGCGGCTCTCAGCCATCACGGCATCGTCTGCAATCGCAGGATTGTCCGTGATTGCACTCATCTGGACTCAAGATCTGCGTGTAGCGGCACTGCTCATCGCCTGCGTTGGAATCGGGTTCGGCGCATGGACGCCTATCGCCTGGGGGATTATTCAAGAGGTCGCGCCTCCGGGAATGGTGGGGCGGGTCATGGCTGTTTATACGGCAATTGCTACGGCCACTTCGATGGTGGGCATGAGTTTCTTCGGATGGCTGACTGAATCGTTCGGATCGATGGTCAGCGTGATTGGGATTGGCGGGGTGATGCTGGTCCTGGCATCGGGAAGCGCCTGGTTTGGTCGGCGGATCCCTGATTCCGAAGGGGAGCGAGCGTAGGAGTGGACAGCGCCTTGAACGATCCGATGCTACCCGTCAACCCTGTTGGCGGGAATCGTGGTCTGTTTGAGGGACGAGCACCTGAACATGCATGGTGAAATTTGGAGACTCGGATCCTGTGGGGTGCGAGTACTCCTGTGAAAGCGGGCCGGGAGAGTGGGAGATGCTTGGCCTCCGAACGTTCGTGGCTCTTCGGAGGCCAAGCACTACAGCGTGGCTGTCCTAACGCTTCCTCGGGTTATCGCGCTCGCAGGTTTCGGTGGCTAACATCCGTTGCCCTGCGGATCCATCCTTCGGAATCCGTGCCATGCAGGCTTCCAGGCTATCTTCTACACTGCCGGCCGCGACACGGTTGCGAGTCTTCGAGTCGGTTGAGAGAAGTGAAGAACTGATCGCTCCTTCCCGTCGGCAGCTGTCTTCGGCGAGCATACGCGTCCCGGGTGTGCCCCCAGCGGGAATACGCGCCAGACAAGCCTGCACCGGGTTTTGGGCAGGCGCAACGGCTTTGGCCGGGGCAGCCGAGGGAGAGGCCTGTGTGGATCCACTGGTAACCCTCGCCTCATCGGTAGCACAGGCGCTAAGTAGGAACAAGGATAAGGACAAGACAAGAGCACCGGACGACTGCGAGTACATCATTGAACGATCCTCCTTGATCAAGACAATGCCGGCACAGTAGCACAAATCGCCCCTGCCTGGAAACACCTCTGCTCGCCGACTTAAGGATTGGGTCCGGATCCCTGTCCGAGCAGGGCCAGCCGTGAAGGAATTTGGGTCAGCAGGTCTGGGCGAACTTGGAACACACCCGGAATACGCTGGCCGGTAGCGTAGATTAGGCCGCCGACCTGCTTACCGAGTGCGAGGCGGCCCACGACCCGTCCGTCCTTACCAGTCGCCACAAACTCCGCCACGGGTGACACCAGTCCGTAGGGCGTGAGGGGACCGGCTTGTTTCAAGACCCGCTCCTCCGCAGGGAGATTAACGATGCGGCTGACAATGAGGTCTGCAATTTCCTGACGGATCTTGTCCGTCGGCTGATCCTCGAGGACCCATTCGTTCTGTTGGTGAATCAGCACATACTGCTCGTCCCGTGTTTTGATGGACAGCATTGCGATGTCGCCGCTGTCTACGCCCAGTAGCCTTTTGTCTTGCAGCGTGAAGAGGTCTTTGGTGAGGTCCTTAATGACAGAAGGGCTGACTTTGTAGATGGGACCGTCGGCGGCCGTCTGGGCATAGGCTTCCCCGCTGGCCGGGTCCGGCTGATATAGCCGGATGACTTGGTCGTTGCCGGCGGCGTGCAGCGTAATTTTGACCTTGGGCTTGGTGAGGGATGAAATCAGTTTCTCACGTTCTGGTCCGGGATCGACAATGGCCAGGGCCTTCAAATCTTCCAGACGGAAAATCAGGGCTTGGATTTGGGTCCGGTCCCCCTCGGCCTCGATGGGATAACGGATCTTCCATTTCTTTTTTGGTTTTTCATCCTGGGCGTAGAGCACGATTTCCGTGGTCGGATAGGTGAGGCGGAGCCGCTCCACATCCTGCTGGGCAAACTGCATCAATTCTTTGCGGCGAAGCGAGAGCAGTGTCTTGTTCAGAAAGTCCTTGGGTGCGAGATCAGTCAGGATGACCGCTTGGTCGGAGGCCCTGAGCACATAGAGACTGGAGGATAAAGGCCCGGCATCACCGATCGACAGCGTTTCCTGCTGAGCGCCGGTCCCCACCGTCACCACCGTGAATGGCCGATCGAGGCCGAATGGCGTCAACGACACCGGATGCTCCTCAACGAGTCTCGTAACTTTGCCCGTGACGAGCGCGCGCAGGAGTCCCTGTACCTGTCTCTGATCGGCGCTGGTTTGAATGGGCGATGTGATTGCCCATTCCTGAGCTGGTGCCTGCGTCAGGACGACTTCGCCTGATTGACTCCGAACCGTTATCGTGGTGATTTCCGCCTCCTTGAACGCCAGAATCTGCCTGGCCTCGGTGGCAGTCGTTTCTTGGGTGCGTTGCTCGGGAAACTCGACGAAATAGAGATAGAGTCCGAGACTTGCAAACACGCCCGCCAGTAGTACGGTCGGCCAATAGCGACTCATGGCATTACAAACGACGCCGTTTTCGCCAGACCAGGAGGCCGCAGAGGACGGTCATCGTGGGCAGGAGAATGACCTGGACGTAAAGCAGAATGCGTTCCTGGAGCGGATTGGGCGTGAAGGGTCGGAACGCAGGATCTTTGGGCGTAAGAGAAATGATATCCCCTTCTTCCGTGAGCCATCCAACCGTGCGCTGAAAGAAATCGCTGTTCCCGACGAAGTTGATAAACCCGTTGCTGGCGAATGAGGAGTTTCCGACGACAACCAAGGCCGGACGGGGTTTGCCTTCTTCAGGAGCTTGTTTCGGAGTCAATGCCGCCGCCAGTGCGAGAGGACCTTGTATGTCCTCCTTCTCGGTGTAACTGACGACTCGACCCTTCATGTCAGTCTCGGCCCAACTGCGGGGCGATGTGCGCGCAAGCGGGACATAGTCCCAATCCTTTCCCTTTTCTTCATGGAAGACCAGATGACGAGCCAGCGGAAACAGGACGGCGGCTGTCAATTCATGGGTAATTTCATGGTCGGTGAAGGTGCGGACCAGAAGGGCGGTCAGATCGCCTTGTGCCAGTCGATCTTGTAAATCCACCAGCACGCCAGGGCCCAGTTCCATGCCCCAAGTATTCAGCAGATCATCCATGCCGGCCTGTGTGTCAGGATCCACCAGGACGAGCAGGCGACCACCCTTGGCGACATAGGTTCGAATGCGGTCCTTCTCTTCCTTAGTTACTGCTCGGCGCGGTCCGGCGATGATCAGTAAGGCCGCATTCTCAGGGACGACGGATTCCTGAAGCAGAGACAATGTACCGATCTCGTATCCCTGTTTTTCCAACACTTCTTTTGTCAGCGCCAATCCGCCCCGGTCCTTGTCGTCCAGACTCCGCTCACCATGACCCTCCAGGAACAGGATTCTTTTTTTTGTATCCTTGGAGACACGGACGAGAGCGCCGGTGATTTCCACCTCCGCCGGGGAGGTGATGCGCACCGACTGCGGGCCGCTTTCGAAAATGGCGATGTCGGTCCTCGTGATGCCGTAATTCTGCGCTACCTTGGGTTGGCGTTCCGGATCGATGAATTGCACGGTCAGTTTGGAGCTGGCCTGTTTATAACTATCGAAGCGTTCCTTGTAGGCCTGGTAGCCGGGATCCTTCTCTCTCGTGAAGACCGTGACACTGACGTCTCGGGTCAGGTTCCGAAGCACGCGATGGGTTTCAGGAGCGAGCGTGTAGTTCTGATTCTCGGAAAAATCCCAGCGGGTCGAATGGCGCGTGCCGAGGAAGTTGATGATCGCGAGAATAGCCACAAAGAGGGCAATCATGAGCGCGCTATTCGCGCCAAGACGAGTTGAGCGTTGGGCGGAGAAAGTCTTCAGGCGGTGGAAATGGTTCGCAAAAAACCAAATGAGGCAGACCAGCGCCGACGCTTCCAGCATCGTGACGAGCCAGAGCATTCCGGGCACAAGAGAGTAGGCTATCAAGCCGGCCACGGCCAGTCCGATCCCTAGGGCGCCCACGGGAATGGTGCGGCGCGTTACTTCCATCGGGCAGAATCCACAACACGCTGGGCGAGGAATAACATCAAGACAGTGCCGCTTCCGTAATAGATCAGGTCTTTGGTGTCGATCAACCCGCGGACGAGATGGTCGAAGTGTTCCATAAACGATAGATAAGAGACGACATGGCCCGCTGGGGTATCGCCCAGGAGTGAGCCGAGACCGGAGAGGAGCCAGCACATCAGGAGCAGGCCAAAACTGGTAAAGGCGGCTACGATTTGATTCTCAGTGATGGATGAAGAAAACAAACCCACCGCGAGGAACAACCCTCCGAGGAGTGTCAGCCCCAGATACCCGGTCAGGACGGGATACCAGTCGAAATCGCTAAAAAGAGCCAAGGTGAGCGGGACGAGTGCTGTCATTAGCAGCATCCCGAGAAACACAAGATAGACGCTCACGAACTTTCCGACAATAATGTCGCTGATACGCAGCGGAGCGGTCATCAGGAATTCGAAGGTGCGCAGTTTTCGCTCTTCCGCGAGGAGGCGCATCGTCAAGATAGGCAGGATCAACAGCAGGACGAATCGCATGCTGGTAAACAGGTTGCGAAACACCAGGTCGTTCAGGTTGATCTGCGCCGTACCACCCTGCATTTGCATCAATTGAATGGCCTGAGCTCCGGTAAAAACGATATAGAGGTAAGCCAGGAAACCAAAGGTCAGAAGAAAGACTCCGGCCACCACGTACACGATCGGAGAAACGAAGTAGGAGCGCAGTTCCTTTGCGATTATGGCTTGAACGGGTGTCATCAGTGCTGGTTAATCTCTGTGGTGGGAGCCGGCTGCGACAAGCCGTCTTCATGTTGAGTGAGCCGGAGGAAGACGTCCTCCAAGGTCATAGAGACCGGCTTCATTTCGAGCAGTCCCCATTCGTGGTTGACGGCGAAACGGGCCACTTCTTCTCGGATATCCTTGCCCAGGGCACACTCGATAAGGACCGTCTGAGGATCGGACGTCGTCAGCACGTGTTCCACTCCGGCAACCCCTCGCAACTGCTCGAGTAGATCGACGGGCGGCGTTTTTACCGTGATACTGATTTTCTCCGACCGCCGTAATCTGGCCGAGAGCTGGTCCGGCGTGTCTTCGGCGACAATGCGTCCACCGTTGATGATCACCACACGTTGGCAGACTGCTGTGGCCTCGGGAAGTATATGAGTGCTCAAAATGACGGAGTGCGAACCCGCCAGGCTTTTGATCAGTTCGCGGATCTCAATAATCTGTTTGGGGTCCAAGCCGACCGTGGGCTCATCCAAAATCAGCACAGGCGGATCGTGGATCAACGCTTGGGCCAGGCCGACTCGTTGTCGATATCCGCGCGATAAATTGGCGATGAGGCGTTGCCGCACGGATCCTAACGACAGCCGATCCATCACACGATCCATGCCGGCAGTGAGACCGGCTCCGCTGAGACCGCGCACCCTCCCGACAAAGGAGAGATACTCAAAGACGGTAAGCTCCTGATACACCGGCGGTGTTTCCGGCAGATACCCGATTCGTTTCTTGACCTCATCGGATTGGTCCGCACAGTCGAATCCTGCGACATGCGCCGACCCTTCTGTTGCCGGCATGAAGCAGGTGAGAATGCGCATGGTCGTCGTTTTCCCTGCACCGTTCGGGCCCAGGAACGCCAGCACCTCACCTTTTTCCACGCGAAAGCTCACGCGGTCAATCGCAGTGAGATTCCCATACCGTTTCGTAATATTGCGAACTTCGATCATGCAGTCGAAAGAATGGCTGGACGGGTCTGAGTTCTGCTGTTCGTTGATTAAGACGTGGCGCGGCAAACCGGCGCTGATCTTAACGGTCGCTTACGGTCCAGTCAAGAGACGCGTCTCCCTCATTGCCTGGGGGAGGGGGAGGCCTTCGTTTGGCTTTACAGGGTGATTGGTAACTGCTAAAGTTCCGCGACTTTTCTGTCAGGGTTCGCCAGACGACGGATGAGGTGAGGATGATTCAGTCGCGATCCAGTTTGCTCGGGGCGTTGGTGATTGGCGCGGTTCTCTGCGTGGTTGCCGCAGGTCTTAGCAGCTTTCTGAGTTCAGTCTATGCTGCCAGCAATACCGTGCATGAATTTAGAGGTACGGTGCGGTCTGTCAGTCCAGGGGAGACCCCTCCGGTCATCGTCGTTACCAGCCTTTATGGGTCCAAGGAAGAAGTCGTGGTAGGCGCGATCGTCAAGCAAGGCGCCCATGTTTTGCGCGGGAAAAGAAAGGTCGGCCTTGATCAGATTCATCCGGGGGACGACGTGACCTTGAAATACGTCAAGACCCGTGAGGGTTTGTCCGTTCGATCTATTGTGCTCCACCGAAAGTAGATAGCTAACTGGTCACGCCGTGGTGTGGTCATGAGGAGGAAAAGATATTCTATGATTCGACATGACGGGGCGAAGGGTATGACTGCGTCGGTTGTGGTGGGGTTGCTGTTTCTTTGCGGATGTTCAGGAAAAAGCGACGTCATTCCGATGAACCTGAACCCTACGCCTTCTATTATGGATGGCAGTGCCAGTCAGATGGGGAAGGCGATGTCGGGACCCCGGGTTACAGTCATTCCATTTCAAGATGGGCGGGCTGATCCAAGTAAAGTCGGCAGCAGGACTTCATTGTGGGGCGGAGAAAGCTATTTTAATGTCGCGGGTGGCAGTGCAGGAGAGGCAACGGCTCAGGCATTCGTCGATTATTTGAAGGGCAGGGGGTGGCAGGCTCAATACGCGAAAAGCGAACCGCCCCAGGCAGAAGATGGCCCAGACATTATTTTGTCCGGTAAAATCCTGGATCTAGCAGTCGAGGCGAAAAAGGGCGTGTTGCTTACGGATATCGAGGCGAAAAGTAAGCTGGTTATTCAGGCAAGCAATCGGCAGGATAACAGTTCTCTGACAAGAACGGATGCGCATTCAGGTAGTCATGACAATGTGTTGTGGTTTGAACCGCAGGATGGCGAGCAGATTCTTTCCGAAGTGTTGGAAAAGAATTTTGAGCGATTTGTCGTCAACACCAAGTTTGAGGATCGGGCCATTCGGTTCCGCTAAACTCTGTCCGTACCCTCGTGGCCAAGGCCTACTCTCAGGTTGTCTTGTTCTAACTGGCCGCTCGGTTCAGGCCGGGCTATGCACATACGGGACCCGGGCCGATCTGTCCCCCCTCGACCTGAGGCGGCATGTCGTTGTATCACTGGTACATGACATTCGGTGACACGTCGGCTTAGATCTCAGGGAAGGGCGGATTGTTTGCTCGTATGTAGGGGAGCTTGCCTACCCTAGATGGTATTGTCGCGAAGCGGGATACTCCGTAGCCTGAAACTACCTTGTACGACGGCGGTTGGACAGCTCTAGACGTTCAGGCTTACACACGAGGTACTTCCATGAACCAAGCAATCAGAAGCGCTTTTCACGGTAGGACTGGATTAGCGGTAGTTCCCATGGCCGCTTGCCTATTCTTGAGTGCTTGTTCTTCCTTGCCGAAGGGCGAACTCCCTCTGGATCTCGGGATCAAGGATCGTGGAATCGCCTCGTGGTACGGGAAGGAGTTCCATGGGAAGCTCGCTGCGAATGGGGAAGTATTTGATATGATGGCCTATACGGCCGCCCATCGCAAATTACCTCTTGGCAGTATCGTGCAGGTCATTAATCTAGAGAATGGAAGATCCGTTCAGGTTCGTATCAACGATCGCGGTCCTTATGTTCCAGGTCGAATGTTGGATCTGTCCCAAGCAGCAGCTCGAGAACTTGGCATGGTGGAAGCTGGTACTACTGCTGTGCAGATTGAGGTGATGGCGAACCACCGCGTCGTCGCCCCCGTTCCCGCTGGGGAGATTTCCGCTGTCGCTGGTATGCTCCTGAACAGAGAGATGCGTCCGGTTAGACAGCGAAGCCGGACGACGGATGGGTTCGAGGTGCCAGCCGCTCCTGTCCGAATGATGCCTCAAGAGGCATTGTATGTGCGGCGTGAACGCCGTATTGCTAGCATGCTTGCCGCGGATCATACGGCGCACAATACCGTTCCTGTGTTGATCGTCTCCTAGATAAGGAACGCTACCCGCGTCAGTTGACACTCTCGTAGGCACTTGATTAGACTGCCCTCTTAGGGGGATGACGTTGACATCGTCATTCTGCATTTTTATTGATTTAACTGTTGGAGGCTAAAGGCTGCATGGCAAAGAAACCGACCGGCGAGTCAGATGAAACCCGCCTCAAAAAGAAAATTTCGGTGCGGCTACAAGATGAGAAAAAACTTTCAGGGGATTCTGCTGCGCGTGCCTTGCGAAAGCGACTCAAGCGAGTGCAGCGTAAACGTCGCGCAATCTCTTCGCGAAAGAAACATGCAGCGGGGAGTCAGGCTGAGACCAAAGCCTAGTCGGATCCTGCTTCGGTCGTGATGACGCTCTCCATTTCCGTGCGTAATTAAGGAAGATTGCAATGGAACAAGCTGGTGAAAAAGAACAAAAGGCCCAGACTGATTCCCCCGTTGGACAGGACGCGGATGAGTCTTTGACGGATCAGCTCTCTGACCAACTCGCAGCAGTCTCTGATCCATCCAATGCTGCCCAGGACCTTGTTGACCCGCTCCAAGAGGTTCCGCTTGAGGAAGAGCAGGTCAAAGACGAGATCGATATTCAGATTGATCTTCTCAAGGATCCCGACTGGGTCGTCAGGAGAGAAGCCGCGATTACGCTCGGCGAAATGGGCGATGAGCGATGCGTGGAGCCACTTGCCAACGCACTTCGAGATGGCGATTGGCAGGTTCGAGAGGTAGCAATCGATGGCCTTGGTCAGATCGGGTCCCCGGCGGTTGAGGTACTTCTCAAGTTACTGCGCGATTGGGACGTACGTAAGTCCGCTATTTTGGCGTTAGGAAAGATTCGCGATGAAAGGGTCCTCGAGCCGCTCATGCAGCAGCTCCGCAATGATGAGTTTATGGAGGACGCCACCGATGCATTAGTGAACCTGGGTGAGCCATCCTTGCCTGGCTTAATCAAGGCTTTAAAGGACAAAGAGGAGTTGGTGCGGAAACAGGCGGTGATTGCATTGGGGCGGATTAAATCGCCCGAAGCTATAGATCCATTGATCGAAATGTTACAGAATAAAGACTGGTTTACTCGATTAACGGCTGCCGCGGCGCTGGAAGCTATCGGTCATGAACGTGGTCGAGAGGCCATTAAGCCTCTGCTGAAAGATAGTGATATGGTAGTCAAGATGAGGGTTGAACGCATTCTCGCCAAGTGGAAAAAGCAGCCGGCTACCGTATAAAGCGGCCGTCACTTTTGGACAAATGCATTCAGGTCTTATTGACCTACTCAAGTTAGAAGGAAGCACTCTTTCCGGCCCGAGATAATTCAAGCTGCGGCTCTTTAAGTTTACGTATTAAAATCCTGCCCGTGCTGTGCAGTTATCTTTTCCTTACCCGTGTGATAGTTTCCAGCGAATCACGGCTTCGTTTAATTCCGTCACAGTTTCTGTCAAATTCTTATGGAATGTTCAGCCTTCGCCTGTAGTGCTGGGCCTGTGACCACACGGCTGCAACTTACTCAAAACACTCCTGATTCAGATTGCGATTCCCACCATATGGGGGATAAATCCCTTACTGTTTGCTCCGGTCATTCGCCGGTTTTCTCCAGAGGAAGCCAGAGTCGTAGGTCAGCGAATAACACAAGCAGCCCCATACACCACACCTAAACATGGCAGGCTTTAGTCCTCCCTAGCGGACGCTGGCTGGTTTTGCCTTTCGTGATAGCACTTGGAAGAGACTTCCGGCTGAGGCGATACGGACGGCAGCATCCGAATCCTGTAGCCCCATTTTTAGGATTGGAACAGTGGAGTGAAGGCGTGCTTTGCCTAGTGCACGCGCGGCCATAAGCCGCGGGAGTGGTTGCTGGTCTTTAAGTAAGCCCTCCAGAATGGTGAGGGCATTCGGTGTCGTTGCGGCCGACAATGCCTGTGCCGTCCCTCCACGAATCGATGGATCAGGATGTCGAGCCAAGTCCGCAGCATTCAAAATCATGCTGTTATCACCCAAACGCAGGAGGGCTTCCACCGCATTGATGCGTACATGCTCGTCTGGGTCCTGTAGAAGAGGCTGAAGGATGCTGCGTGTTTCTGAAGCACCCAGACGACCAAGGCTGGACGCGGCTACGGCACGAACGCGTGGATTATCGTCACTCACGGAATGCGTAAGAGGAGCAATGCCCTCAGCACTGCCAAACTCACCTAAGGCTCCCGCTGCAAAGGCGCGAACAGCGGGGTGCGGATCGTACACCGCTTGACTGAGGGCGGATATACTGGACGGGCGGCGCAACCGGCCCAAGATGCCTACTGCAGCCATGCGCACTTCGGGATCCGGGAGGGTGGCGGCGCCGGTAATATCCGTCAGAACGTCCGCGCGCCCGAGTTTATACAATCCTGCGAAGGCAAAAATGGATTCCGGCCCTTCATCGACCCGTGCGATTTCAGTGAGCTGATCCGCAATGCTCGACACTTTGGCGTCACTGAGGGCATTAATGGCCGCGATACGGACGCCCGGCGCTTCGTCGCGGAGCGCTCTTCTCAATGCCGAGGAGCGCTCCGCCAAGCCGCTTCGACCAATTGCCTCCGCCGCGCGTGCACGGACCAGTGCGGATGAATCCAGCAGGCCATCCTCCAAGATCGGCAGCGTGTCGCGCTCGCCCATTTCTGCCAGTGCTGTGTAGGCGGCAATGCGGATATATTCCTGAGAGTCTCTCACTCGGGTGACGATAAAGCTTCGCGCGAGTTCCCGTAATAGGCCCACTTCATCGGGGTGATTTGCGGGGACAAGCGTGGGGTATCGTTTCCATGCTGCCTCGGGCTTCCCGAGCTTCAATTCACTCAGGAGGGCATAACGCACCAATTCTCGACTGGGTTCCTTGTCGGCAGGGAGATTCTGCAGGAGCTGTAACACGCCGTCATATTCTCCGGATTGGTACCGGGTCATTGCCTGTCGCTCCAGCGGGATGAGAGTAGATTTTTGCGAAACAGGAGCTCCCGTCGCCTGGAAGGAATCGACGCATGTCAGAAGCAGTACTCCGGCGAGGAGAGTTCCGACCGTGAAGTAAGGCTGGCGCCAAGTCGCATGACTCCGAGGGATCACACTACCATTTGTTCGGAGTACGTGCGGTGGCGGGCGCATACAGATGCCTCATATATTCTTTGACCATGCGTTTCGTGCAGAAGCGAGGTGCGACGGTCTTGATGCTTTCCTTGACGATGTGAAGCCATCCCCTGGGAATGCCATCGAGATCCCGTTGATAAAACAATGGCACGACTTCTTGTTCTAGTAGACGGAACAATTGTTCGGCATCGTGAGCGTCCTGTGCCTGGGTGTCCGCTTCCTCAGTGAGGGGCTGAATGCCCCACCCGTTGGCACCGTTGTACCCCTCCTGCCACCAGCCATCCAGTACGCTCAGGTTGATGACCCCGTTCAGCGCAGCTTTTTGTCCACTGGTTCCGCTGGCTTCGAGCGGGGCTCGGGGGGTATTGAGCCAGATGTCCACACCTTGAACGAGGTACTTCGCCATATGCATATCGTAGTCTTCTAGAAAGGCGATGTGTCCACCGATCTTGTGATCGGTACAGAAATTCAGGACTTCGTGGATGAAGTATCGGCCAGGTTCGTCGGCTGGATGCGCCTTACCGGCAAACACGATTTGGACGGGCCGCCATCGATTGTGAAGTAACTGTTTGAGGCGTTCGAGATCCCGGAACAGGAGCGTGGCTCGCTTGTACGTTGCAAAGCGTCGGGCAAATCCTATGGTAAGGGCTTCCGGGTCAAGGAGTGTTCCCCTGGCGATGGCTTGCATAGGCTGGAGGTGGCCGCGAATCCATCCATCGCGTGCACGCTCTCGAATGAACCGCATGAGTTTTCGCCTACTGGTCTGGCGGACAGCCCACAACTCCTGATCAGGCAGATCAGTGACCCGCTGCCAGATCGTTGGGTCATCGATCCGCTCAGCCCATTCGGCACTGAGGTATTTGGCATAGAGAGAATTGGCTTCCGGCGAAATCCAAGTCGGCGCGTGGATGCCGTTCGTCAGGTGTCGGATGGGGATGAGGTCCTCCGCCAAGCCCGGCCACAAATGTTGCCACATATGACGAGATACCCGGCCATGCTCGCGACTTACGCCATTGACATGAGCGGAGAGTCGCATGGCGAGGGCCGTCATGTTGAAACCGTGGCCTGTGCTTTCCGGGGTCTCGCCGAGACGGAGAAACTCCTCTCTGGACAAGCCAAGTTGTCCCCAGTAGTTCGAGAAGTAGCGGTCCATGAGATGGAAGGGGAAGATATCGTGCCCGGCTGGGACCGGAGTGTGTGTGGTGAAAACCGTGCTTTGTCTTACCAGGTCACTGGCCTCGGCATGGCTGTGGCCAGCAGCGACGAATTCACGGATACGTTCCAAGGTCAGAAATGCCGAATGGCCTTCGTTACAATGCCAGACAGCGGGAGTGATGCCGAGGGCGCGTAACATTCGCACGCCCCCGATCCCTAATAGGAATTCCTGACAGAGCCTCGTCTCTTGATCCCCGCCATACAAACGTGCGGAGAGGGCGCGATCCTCCGGTGTATTTTCGGGCACATCGGTATCGATCAAGAACAGCGACATCCGGCCGGCCCGAACCTGCCAGACAAGGACGTTGACATGGCGGTGGCCGATCTCCACCGTTATGGAGCAGGGGGTGCCAGCCGGGGTCAAGGCCTGGTGGATAGGTGAGTCGTGTCGATTGAATGGTGCATAGGTGGCTTCCTGCCAGCCCTCGGGATTGATGCGCTGTTTGAAATAGCCTTGTGGGTACATGAAGCCGATACCGACGAGGGGAATTCCCAGATCGCTGGCCTCTTTGCAGTGGTCACCCGCCAGAATACCCAGTCCTCCACTGTAAATCGGAATTGATATGTGGAGACCGAATTCTGCCGAGAAGTAGGCGATTGGAGAATTCTGAAGCGCCGGGAACTCCGTAGCCGCCCAGGTTTTTTTGTCGCTCATGTAGTCGTCGAATGCGCGCAGGACGGCAGAATATTGCCGTACGAAATTCGGATCGCTTGCTAAAGTCGTGAGCCGCTCAGGTTTCACACTGGAAAGAAGCTGGACGGGATTGTGATGGGTCAGAAACCAGAGCGTCGGGTCGATAGATTCAAATAGTTGCCTCGCCGTGGGAGTCCAACTCCACCATAAGTTGCGGGCCAGCTCACCCAAGCGATGGAGATTGTTCGGAACCGTCTCATGAGGGAATTGTCCTTGATCGGGTGCTTGCACGACGCCTCCGTGGAATTATGAATGATGGCTGAGGAAGAAGACCGCGAGGTCACGCTTCCGGAATGTGCGTCAGGCGTGTCCGGCTTTATGCCAGGATGCCCACTGGTCAGAAAAGGCGACGGCGGCGTATCGTTCCCCGAGGATTTTGGCGACACGATTCATGGTCGCCGTGAGTTGTTTCGTCTCCTCTTGCGTTAAATCTTGACGAAAGCGTGGATGTAACCCCCATCGGGTTTCGACCTCTTCGCCTTTGATGCTCGACATCACACTGACCAGTTTGATGTCGGTGCCCGTAGTTCCCCGAGGTGCTGCGGTTGCTGCGGCCATTCCGTCATTCGCAGGGGCCTCGGCGGCGGCGGGCGGAGTCTGCCCTTCAAATATGCCGATGAGCGCGGGAATGACCGCGCTGATACAGAGCGTGGCGGCCGCGGTCACTCGCGGATTTCCAGGAGCCGCAACCAGGCGGGCGATGCGATCGCTGAAGTCGCGGTACATGTCGTTCTTGGCTGCGCTGTCCTCGGTCACCAGGAAACGATAACGCTCGTAGGTCTGACGGCTTTCTGCCACAGCTGTTCCGATGGTCAAGACAATTTCCGTCTGGTCGCTCCCGGCCCCGAAGGCCGGCTCCAGCGCTTTTTTGAGTTGATCGATCACCATGTCTGTCAACTCATCCATGAATTGAGGCTGTTCCTTGAGTGGAATGTGCAGCATCGATACACGATCAGCCAGATTGAACATGACGCGCAGGAACTCGAGATAGATGGTCCACTCGTCTTGACGTTTGAGTTTCAATGCCTGTTCCGGCACGGCCTTTTTTATCACCGAGACGGATTCACCCGCGACCGCAAGCATCAGCTCCGCCACGATCTGCATTTGTTGAGCGAACGGCATTTGTCTGGTTGGCATACAAGTCCCCTGTCTGCTCGGCATTATATACAACTCGATTTGAAGGTCCAAGTGCTCATCTCGTTCTGTAGGGAGCACGGCTCGGCAGGGGCGGCGCTATCGTTGCAAGGTATCAAGTGGTATGTTATACAGCGCGACCGCTTTTGCATGTCTCTCACTGCCAATTCGGATGTCGTCATGGATCGAGACATAAAACCTTACATTCTGAAACGGACCGCGGATCAGGACATCGTCCCGAAGCTCTCGCTGGACTATGCACGGGCTCTCAATCCGCAGCAGTATGCAGCCGTGACGGCAGGCGAGGGTCCTGCCCTGGTCATTGCCGGCGCCGGAAGCGGCAAGACGCGCACCCTCGTCCATCGTGTCGCTTACTTGATCGATTCGGGAGTGGACCCGTCCCACATTCTGCTTCTGACCTTTACGCGCAAGTCTTCGGAGGAGATGCTGGAGCGGGTTGGGATTTTGATCGGGTCGCGCTGTCAGAGAGTCTGCGGAGGCACCTTTCACTCGGTGGCGAACATGTTGCTTCGACGCCATGGGCGGGTCCTGGGCATCGAGCCGGGATTCACGATTATGGATCGGGGCGATGCCGAAGATCTGATCGCGCTATTGCGCGCCCAGATGGGTCTCCATGAGAAAAATAAGCGATTCCCTCGCAAGGGTACGATCGCGGAGATTTACAGTAAGTGCGAAAACACACTGCGAGGTCTGGAAGAGATCGTCCTCGACGAATTTTCGCACTTCGCGGACCATCTTGATGATCTTGGGACGTTGCAGCGAGCCTATCGCTCGGCCAAACGCCAGCGACAATTACTCGATTACGATGACTTGCTCGTATTGCTGCTCGATCTCTTGACTCAACATAAGGACACCCAGGGAGCCATTGCGCGCCAATTTCGCTATATCCTCGTTGATGAATATCAGGATACCAATCGGTTGCAGGCCGAACTAATTCGCAAGTTGGCGGCCACGCACGACAACGTCATGGTTGTCGGGGACGATTCGCAATCCATTTATGGCTTCCGTGGCGCGACGTTCCGCAACATCATGGAATTCCCTTCGTGGTTCCCTGGCGCCACCATCTACAAGTTGGAGGAGAACTATCGCAGTACTCAGCCCATCCTCAGTGTGGCCAATGAAATAATTCAAGAAGCGCCAGAAAAATATACGAAGCATCTGTTCACACGCAAACTGGATGGGCCGTTGCCCGCCCTGGTTGAAGCGGCCGGCGAGAACGCGCAGTCTCGATTTGTGGCGCAAAAAATCCTGGAACTGCGCGAAGAAGGCGTGCCGCTGAGTGAAATCGCCGTACTCTTTCGTTCTAGTTTTCACTCCTTCGATCTGGAAATCGAGCTGTCCCGTTGTGGATTGCCGTTTGTGAAGCGAGGCGGAATCAAATTCATCGAAGCAGCGCATGTGAAGGATCTTCTGGCGCATCTGCGCGTGGTCATCAATCCGCAGGATGCGGTCAGTTGGCATCGCGTGCTCATGCTGATCGAGGGAGTGGGCCCCAAGAAAGCCCACGATCTGGTTGCGTCGATGCTGCATAGTACTGATCCCTATCAGCGACTGCGAGACAGCAGCGGTCGTTCAGGTAAGGGGTTACGAGAACTGGCAGTCATGCTCGAGAATCTCTCGCAGAGTGACGACCTGAGTCCGACCGAACAGGTCAACCGGGTGTATGAGTACTATGTGCCGATTCTCAAAGATCTTCATGACGACTATCCGAAAAGGATCCGGGATTTAGACCATCTCCATACCATTGCAGAGAGCTATCCTGGTCTAACCGAGTTTCTGGCTGATCTGGCGCTGGCGCCGCCGGATGGCAGTGCGGTGGGGGTGGAGCCATCAGGGCAGGATGACGAGCAAGTCGTGCTCTCCACAATTCACTCGGCCAAGGGTCTCGAATGGCAGTGCGTCTTTCTTCTGTGGGTGGTGGATGGCAAGTTTCCCTCGGTCTTCTCATTCAATACGGATGAGGAACTAGAGGAGGAGCGCCGGTTGCTGTATGTCGCAGTCACCCGGGCGAAGCGATACCTGTTTTTAATCTATCCGATCAATGTGTATGATAGAAGTTCAGGCATGCTGCTGTCGAAGCCGTCCCGGTTTCTCGACCACGTCTCCCCGCGATTATTTGAGACGCTGGCCCTCGTCGAAGAAGGGGGCGCGTATGAATGGGGTCACGACCGTGACCGCTTTGTGTAGGACAAGCCCTCCCGCTGCCTAATGTCCGGCTGCCTCTCGCGATCCAGGCCACTTCGGTACAACCCATGCGTATCCTCTGTTCATATGTCCGCCGTCTGGGTAACCTGGTTGCCTTGACCCTTGCCGGAATATTGCTGGGATTTCCGATATCCCAACACGTAGAGGCGGAAATCGCGACGGCGCCCAAGCAAGAGGGGAGGCTTTGGCAGGCTCTGGTGTCAGAGGCGAAATCGCTCACCCTCCCCACCCGATTTCTGGAACAAATCCCTCCAGAGTTTGTAACCTTCGAGTTTGAGGATTTGCGCGCATTTGCCGCGGAGTACCATCCGAAGGATCACCGCATGGTGTTGGACCGGTCGCTCTCCCTGAACGCGGCAGGCGGAACATTACGGCCATTGGGACGGCTGACGCATAAGGAGTTGGAGACCCTGTATCACGAGCTGTTCCATGCCTATATGGATTACTTGGAACAGGGGAATGGGAACAGTGTGGGGGATACCCCATTGATGGCGTTCGCTCGCGAGCAGCAACAGTGCCGGTATCAGCATGTCTTTATTACACCGGTGCTCCAAAAAAAGGACTTGAAAGAAGAACGATATCTGAGTGAGACCGAATCTTGGGAGGCTTTGAATGAGACATGGGCAGTATTCATCGGATGGGCCGTGTGGACTCAGCTTGAGGTAGGTAGTAAGCAAGGGGATGCCCTCCGGCGGTCCAGCAGCCCTCCTAATTTCGCCGGCTGGCTGAAGCGGCTGAAGCGGGCCGATCAGGATGCGGCACTGAAGGGCTATTACGAGCCCGAAGACCCGAGTGAAAAGCTCATGGCCCGTAAGCGATATTTAGCGCCTGAATTCAGGCTGTCCGTACCTGAGTTGACTGTTCTGATGCGCGAAGTCCTGGGAAGCCAGCCGGAGTCAATCCTGGAGGCTCGCCGGGTGATTAATCCCACTAGTCCGGTATCCGGCAGTCCAAAGACCTGCGGTGCCCCGCTTTCCCATTAAAATCATTCCTGCACAGAACATACCCCCTTGACAATGGAGCGTGTCGCAAATAAAATCGGCTGCTTTCAAAGCCAGGTCAATCCTCATTTCATCAGTACCCCAGCCCTGTCGTTTTGCTGGGAAGCTGTGCGTGGTGGGGCTTACTTTCATTCTCCGACTCCAAAGGAATGAAATCGCTTCGGTTAGAGACTTGCCTGGGAAGAGGTCTTTGTTTGGTGTGACTATTGTGAGAAACGGGCAGGTACCCAAGTGGACAAAGGGGGCAGACTGTAAATCTGCTGCCTGATGGCTTCCAAGGTTCGAATCCTTGCCTGCCCACCAATACTTGAATTAATTCTGCCTGTGCGGAGTGTGGTTCGTGAGTGTCTGGCGAAGCGAAACGTGGACTTGTTCTCGGCGAGACCGCGGGCAAGCCGTGGATAATTGGCAGGTTCACCGTGGGCGGGCGTAGCTCAGTGGTAGAGTTCCAGCCTTCCAAGCTGGCTGTCGTGGGTTCAAATCCCATCGCCCGCTCCAAAATGAGCGCACTCGGTCAGGGGTGTTCCGGGGGCGTGCGACTGGAAACAAATTGTGAGTTGATGGCCCACGTAGCTCAGTTGGCAGAGCACGTCCTTGGTAAGGACGAGGTCACGCGTTCGATTCGCGTCGTGGGCTCCATACTCTAGGTTGGCGCGGCCGGGCTCTTCTGCCGGATGGCTATCCAGCATCCAGGGCAATGTTTCGAGAAAACAGTGTTTCGACAAAAGGAGTGAATCATGGCGAAGGCGAAATTTGAGCGACGAAAGCCCCACGTGAACATCGGGACGATCGGGCACGTGGACCATGGAAAGACGACGCTGACGAGTGCCCTGACCAAGATCTGCTCGGAGCGGGGCATGGCGAAGTTCATCAGCTACGACGAAGTGGCGAAGGCGAGCGAGAGTCAGGGGCGGCGGGATGCCAGCAAGATCATGACCATCGCGATCAGCCATGTGGAATATGAGACCGACAACCGGCACTACGCGCACGTCGATTGCCCGGGCCACGCCGACTATGTGAAGAACATGATCACGGGCGCCGCGCAGATGGACGGAGCGATTTTGGTGGTGAGTGCGGCGGATGGGCCGATGCCGCAAACGCGAGAGCACATTTTGTTGGCGCGCCAAGTCGGCGTCCCCTACATTGTCGTGTTTCTCAACAAGGCGGACAAGGTCGACGACAAGGAATTGCTGGAGTTGGTCGAGTTGGAAGTGCGGGAGCTGCTGACCAAGTATGAATTTCCGGGCGACAAGATTCCCATCATTCAGGGCTCGGCCTTGAAGGCGATCGAGGGGGATCAGGGGCCGTTGGGTGTGCCGTCCATTCTGAAGTTGTTGGAGGCGGTGGACACCTATATTCCGACCCCGACGCGGGCGATTGACAAGCCGTTCTTGATGCCGATTGAAGATGTGTTCACGATCAGCGGGCGCGGGACGGTGGTGACGGGGCGCTGTGAGAAGGGCATCGTGAAGGTGGGCGACGAGATCGAGATCGTGGGGTTGAAGCCGACGCAGACGACCATCGTGACCGGGGTGGAAATGTTCCGCAAGGTGCTCGATGAGGGGCAGGCGGGGGATAACATCGGGGTGTTGCTGCGCGGGACGAAGAAGGAAGATGTGGAGCGCGGGATGGTGTTGGCGAAGCCCAAGAGCATTACGCCGCACACGAAGTTCAAGGCGGAGATTTATGTGTTGACGAAGGAAGAGGGCGGGCGGCATACGCCGTTTTTTAACGGGTACCGGCCGCAGTTCTACTTCCGGACGACGGACGTGACGGGCATCGTGACGCTGACGCCGGGGGTGGAGATGGTGATGCCCGGAGACAATGTGACGGTGACGGGCGAGTTGATCAGCCCCATCGCCATGGATCAGGGGCTCCGGTTTGCGGTGCGCGAGGGTGGTAAAACCGTCGGCTCGGGCGTCGTCACTGAAATTCTAGCGTAGGAGAGGGGAGGCGTGAAGCGTCGGGCGTCCTAGGTGCGTGAGATCCCTGATCTCGTGCCCTGTGCGTTGCACGCTTCGCGGGATGCGACATGCGAGACATTATCGATTTGGCCTGTACGGTCTGCAAGCAGCGGAACTATACGACCCGCAAGAACAAGAAGAATGATCCAGACCGGCTGGAGCGGAACAAGTTCTGTAAATTCTGCAGGAAGCACATAGCCCATAAAGAAGTGAAGTAGTTCTTTCGTGCTGGGTGAGGGCATTGACCTCCGCTCGGCAGCGCTCATGTTCCGCATGGAGGGGCATGGTGTCAACGGCAGCACATCGGTCTCCAAAACCGAGAGTCTAGGTTCAAATCCTAGTGCCCCTGCCAAGCCGGCCGCCCATGATCGGCACAGGGATGGTCGTGGTTGCTAAAGTTGCTGATTTAGAGGTGGGGCCCTGTCCCTGGCGGATTGTCTTGGTTGCTGGCGCGGCGCAAAGCGATGGGTCGTGGCGGATGACGCGTCTGGATAGTTCCACGAGAGGATTGTAATCGTGTTTCAGCGAATGACCGCATCTGTTCGAGAGTTCATCGAGGGCGTCCACGGAGAATTGAAGAAAGTATCATTTCCGACGAAAGCGGAAACGATCGGCGCCACCACGGTTGTGATTGTATTTTGCATCCTTATGTCCTTGTATCTGTCGATGATGGATTCCGTGCTCGGCTGGCTGATGCGCAAGGTCATTTAGTTGCGTCGTGCGGCTGGACAGGTCCGGCATTGCCCGGACGATATGATGCTGGATGTTCAGCTGAGAGGAGATGATGAACAATAAGAACTGGTACGTCATCCACACCTATGCGGGCTTTGAGGGCCGCGTAAAGACCAGTCTCCTTGAGCGCGCAAATCAAATGGGGCTCACTGAGCGGCTGGGGCAGGTCTTGGTGCCGACGGAGGATGTGATTGAAATCAAGGATGGCAAGCGACGGACTTCTCGACGGAAGTTCTTCCCCGGTTATGTTTTGATCGAATTAGAGTCGCCGCTGGCAGACGAAACACTGCAGATGATCAAGGAGACCCCGAAGGTGACGGGGTTTGTCGGCGGCGGTGCCCAGCCAACGCCTCTTTCGTCTGAAGAAGTCGATTCTTTGCTGAAGCAGGTGGATGCCGGTGCGGCCGGTCCGCGCGAGCAGGTTCGCTTCATCAAGGGTGACAATGTCCGAATTGTGGACGGTCCGTTTCTGGGTTTCAATGGCGCCGTGGATGAGGTGGATGCGGATCATAGCCGCGTCAAGGTCTTTGTGAGTATCTTCGGCCGGTCCACGCCGGTCGAGCTTGGGTTCTTGCAGGTTGAGCGTATTTGAGGTCATTGGATTGGCGGAGTTGGATGAGAATCGCTCTCAGCCTGCCCTAGTCCGCAGTTCTCAGGGAGTAACTCATGGCTAAGGAAGTTTCGGCACAGATAAAATTGCAGATCCCCGCTGGCAAGGCCAATCCTGCGCCCCCTGTCGGCCCGTCGCTGGGACAGCACGGCGTAAATATCATGGAATTCTGCAAGCAGTTCAATGCGAAAACGCAGAAGGACGGGGACAGCATCATCCCGGTGATTATCACGGTCTATAAAGACCGCAGCTTTACCTTCATCATGAAGACGCCCCCGGCTTCTGATTTGCTCAAGAAGGCTGCCGGCATCATAAAGGGCTCTGGGGTGCCGCATAAGGACAAGGTGGGGAAGGTCAGCCAGGACCAAGTTCGTGAGATTGCGCAAAAGAAATTGTCCGATCTGAACGCGGCGGACCTGGAGGGTGCCATCAAGATTATCCAAGGCACTGCGCGCAGTATGGGCATTGCCATCCAGTAAGTCTGTGCAGAGTGAACCTCCGGCGGATGTGAAGGAGTAGTAGTATGGGAAAGAAGATGGCCGCGGCTCAGGAAAAGCTCGAGCCCAGGTTTTATGGATTGAAAGAGGCGGTTGAGGCCGTCAAGCAGGCGGCGTTCGCCAAGTACGATGAATCAGTTGACCTGGCGATCCGCCTAGGGGTCGATCCGAAGCGCTCGGACCAGATGGTCCGTGGAACCACTGCCTTGCCGCACGGAACCGGAAAGAAGCTCCGCGTCCTGGTGTTCGCTAAGGGCGAGAAGGAGCAGGAGGCTCGACAGGCAGGTGCTGATTTCGTGGGGTCTGATGACTTGATGGAGAAGATCAAGGGCGGATGGATGGAATTCGATTGCGCTATTTCGACGCCTGACCTCATGGCGTCCGTCGGCAAGCTCGGAAAGGTGCTGGGGCCTCGCGGCCTGATGCCGAATCCGAAAACCGGTACCGTGACATTCGAGGTGGGCAAGGCCGTGAGCGAGATCCGCAAGGGACGTGTGGAGTTTAAGGTCGAAAAGGCGGGGATTGTGCAGGTGCCGGTGGGAAAGGTGTCGTTTGATGCCCAAAAGCTGTACGACAACGCTCATGCGGTGCTGGAGTCTGTTGTGAAGGCAAAGCCCTCCTCCTGTAAGGGGCGCTATCTCAAGAGTGTGACGATGTCGAGCACCATGGGGCCGGGGGTAAAGCTGGATCCTGTGGCCTTGTCGAAGTTGTGGAGTTGAGAACAGTCAGGTTCTCAGTAAGGGGAAAGGCATGAAGAAAGAAGAGAAGGCAACAGCGATCGGTGAATTGACGGAAAAATTCGGTCGCGCCCGCTTGGCTATTCTGACGGAATGCGCCGGAATGCCCGTCAATCAGATGACCGAGTTGCGCAGGCAGTTGCGCGGAGCCAAGGCAGAATACTGCGTGATCAAGAATACCCTGGCCGTGCGCGCGTCGGCCGGTACGATCCTCGCGGATGCCAAGCCCCATTTCAAGGGACCGACGGGCCTGGTGATCGGGTATGACGATCCGGTGCTTCCGGCGAAAATTTTGCGGGACTTTATTCTGGCCGAGAAGCGAAGCGAGAAGATCAAAATCACCGTCGGAGTGCTTGAAGGTAAGCTTGTGCAGCCAGCGGAACTCGCGGCGATTGCGCAGTTGCCCAAGAGGGAAGTGCTGATTGCCATGCTGCTATCGGCCATGCAGGGTCCGATTCGCGGCGTGGTGTACGCGTTAAGCGGAGTGTTGAGCAAGTTCGTACGAGTCATTGCAGCCATTCAGGATAAAAAGAAAGGGGAGGGCGACATGTCAGCAGCAGCAGGAACGAAATTGTCACAAGATGAAATGATCAAGGCAATTGAGGGTATGAGCGTGTTGGAATTGGCCGACCTGGTCAAGGGATTGGAGACACGTTTTGGGGTGACGGCAGCGGCCCCGATGGCCATGGCAGCACCGGCCGGCGGTGGAGCGGCGGCAGCTCCCGCAGAGGAAAAGACGTCCTTTGACGTGATTTTGGTCAGTGCTCCGGCGGACAAGAAGATTCAAGTCATCAAGGTCGTGCGCGAGCTCACCAGTCTCGGTCTCAAGGAAGCGAAGGACTTGGTCGAAGGTGCGCCGAAGCCCGTCAAGGCCGGTGTTACAAAGGAAGAGTCAGACGCCATGAAGAAGAAGCTCGAAGAAAGCGGTGCCAAGGTCGAAATCAAGTAATTCTGCGCTGATCTGCGGTGTGCGGGGTTGTCCGGTGGGATGGCGCGATGCCGTCATCTCCTTATGAGCTTGGAGGGCTAACGAATGTCGGAATCGACTCTTTCGGAGTTTGTCGAACGCAAAGATTTTTCTCGGATTCGTACGAGCATCGACATTCCCGATCTCATTGAGATCCAGAAGCGGTCCTACGAGGAATTCCTCCAGATGGAGGTCGAACCGGATCGTCGCAAGGATCAAGGGTTGCAAGCCGCGTTGGCCAGCGTCTTTCCCATTACGGATTACAACAACACCGCGGCGCTCGAGTTCTCCAATTATTCTTTGGGGACCCCGAAATACGACGAGCGGGAATGTCTTGAGCAGGGGATGACCTATGCCGTTCCCTTGAAATTGCGGGTTCGGCTGATTGTGTTCGACAAGGAAGACAAGGGGCCGAAAAAGAAAGTCCTCGACGTCCGGGAGCAAGAGGTCTACGTCGGGGAGCTTCCCCTCATGACCGAGCGCGGCACGTTTCTGATTAACGGCACCGAGCGAGTGGTGGTCAGTCAGTTGCACCGCTCGCCTGGCGCATCGTTTACCCATGATAAGGGGCGGACACACGCCAGCGGAAAGGTATTGTTCTCCGCACGGATCATTCCGTATCGTGGATCTTGGCTCGATTTCGAATTCGATGCTCGGGATATCCTATATGTTCGAATCGATCGACGCCGGAAGATGCCGGCCACCATCCTGCTGAAGGCTTTCGGCTATAGCACGGATGACTTGCTGCGCATGTATTATCCGGTGGAGGAGATACGTGTTTCCAAAGGGAAACTTTATCGAAAGCTCGATGCTGAAATCCATCATGGCTTGAAGTGTACGACGGAAGTGACGGAGAAAGGCGGGAAGGAACCTCTCGTCCGCGAAGGCGCCAAGCTGACGAAGGTTTTGATCGCCAAGCTCAAGGCGGCCGGAATCAAGGAGATTCCTGTGACCCCGGCCGAACTCGTCGGGCGTGCGGTCCTGACGGAGCTCGTAGATGCTGGCAAGAAGCAGTCGTTGGCCGAAAAGAATCAGCGTCTCACCGAAGAGATTCTGGAGAAGATACTGGACAGCGACATCGATGAATTCAAGGTCATTTACCTGGATACGACGAATGCCACCCTCGTCATCCTCGACACCCTGGATATGGAGCATACCGTCTCGAAGGAAGAGGCGATGGTGGAGATTTATCGCCGTCTTCGGCCGGGCGAGACGCCCTCTGTGGAGACCGCGCGAGCTCTGTTCGACAATCTGTTTCTAAGTCCCAAGCGGTATGATTTGTCGCCGGTCGGTCGGTTGAAGCTTAATAAGAAGTTGGGCCTCGATTTTGCGCTCGAACAGCGAACCTTGACTGCTCAAGACATCGTGGAAGTCGTGCGCTATCTTGTGAATCTGAAAATTGGTCGCGGTGAGATCGACGACATCGACCATTTGGGTAACCGCCGCGTACGGTCCGTCGGCGAATTGCTGGAGAATCAGTTCCGACTTGGTCTCGTTCGAATGGAGCGGAGCATCAAGGAGCGTATGAATCTCCTGGACATGGAGACGGTGCTGCCCCATGACCTCATCAACGCTAAGCCGGTCGTGGCGGCGGTGAAGGAGTTTTTCAGCAGCAGTCAGCTGTCCCAGTTCATGGATCAAACCAATCCCCTGGCTGAAATCACGCACAAGAGGCGCCTCTCGGCCCTTGGGCCGGGTGGTTTAACGCGCGAGCGTGCCGGTTTCGAAGTGCGAGACGTGCATCCTTCCCATTACAGCCGTATCTGTCCGATCGAAACGCCGGAAGGCCCGAACATCGGCCTCATTACCTCACTGGCCACCTATGCGCGTATCAACGAATTCGGTTTCATCGAGGCGCCCTACCGGAAGGTGATCAAAGGCCGGGTCAGCGATGAGTTGGAATACCTCTCGGCGATCGAGGGTGACAAGTATGTGATTGCGCAAGCCAATTCAAAGGTCGATACGGCTGGACGACTCGTTTCCGAGACAGTATCGGCCCGATCAGGAGGGGATTTCATTACGGCCACGCCGGATAAAGTGGAATACATGGATGTCTCCCCGAAGCAGGTCGTCAGCGTGGCCACGGCACTGGTACCGTTCCTTGAGCACGACGATGCCAACCGCGCCTTGATGGGTTCCAACATGCAGCGACAAGCGGTCCCTCTCCTCAAGGCGGAATCGCCGTTGGTGGGAACGGGTATGGAAGCCGTCGTCGCGCGCGATTCTGGTTATGTTGTGCAGGCCAAGCGTGAAGGTGTAGTCGAAAGTGTCGATGCCACGAGAATCGTGGTGCGTGCGGATTCCAAGGAAGGGCGCAAACGAAACGATGCCGGTCTCGATGTCTATGAGATGATCAAGTTCCAGCGGTCCAACCAGAATACTTGCATTACTCAAACCCCAGTAGTCCGGGTTGGAGAGCCTGTCAAGAAGGGGCAAGTACTCGCGGATGGCCCGGCCATTGATCACGGAGAACTCGCGCTCGGCAAGAACGTGCTTGTCGCGTTCATGCCCTGGGGCGGATATAACTTCGAAGACGCCATTCTTCTCAGCGAGAAGCTGGTGCGGGAAGACGCGTTCACCTCCATTCACATCGAAGAGTTCGAGGTGGAGGCGCGCGATACGAAGTTAGGGAAGGAAGATATCACGCGCGATATTCCTAATGTCGGCGAGGAAGCGCTTCGAGATCTGGACGAGAGCGGAATTATCCGGATTGGTGCGGAAGTCAAGCCTGGCGACATCCTGGTTGGTAAGGTGACGCCGAAGGGCGAAACCCAACTGACGCCGGAAGAGAAATTGTTGCGCGCAATTTTTGGTGAAAAGGCCGGGGACGTCAAGGATACCTCTCTCACGGTTCCCCCTGGCGTGGAAGGCATTGTCGTCGACGTGAAGATCTTCTCTCGCAAAGGTTTGGACAAGGACGAACGGTCCAAGAGCATCGAGAGCGAAGATCACATGAAGCTGCAGCGCGACCATCAGGAAGAGCTGCGGATTATCGAAGACGAGAAGACGAAAAAAGTCCGCAAGCTGTTACTCGGGAAAGTGGTCGGTCGGGATCTGATGGATCCTGAGACTGGCGACGTCATCCTGAAAAAGAAGGGCAAGTTAACTGCCGAAATACTCAAGCGCTTGCCGGACGACATGGTTCGACACATCATTCTCAGTGATCCTGATGAGCAGAAGGAGCTGGAAGATGTGGAGCGCCGGGCCAAGGAGCAGATCGAAATTCTTCAGACCTTGTACGATGAGAAGGTTGGTCGGCTGAGGAGAGGTGACGAACTTCCTCCCGGGGTAATCAAGCTCGTTAAGGTCTACATCGCGATGAAGCGGAAGATTCAGGTCGGCGATAAGATGGCCGGACGCCACGGGAACAAAGGCGTGGTGTCGCGAGTGCTGCCGGAAGAGGATATGCCGTACTTGCCGGACGGGACGCCGGTGGAAATCGTTTTGAATCCGTTGGGCGTGCCGTCTCGTATGAACGTGGGCCAGATTTTGGAGACTCACTTGGGCTGGGCGGCGCGCGCATTGGGCATCAAGGTGGCAAGCCCTGTGTTCGACGGTGCGTCGGAGAAGGAAATCAAGGAACTGCTGAAAAAGGCAAAGATTTCTCCTAGTGGGCAAACGATGTTGATGGATGGCCGCACAGGCGAATCGTTCAGCAGTCCCGTGACGGTTGGATATATGTATGTGCTGAAGTTGCATCATTTGGTCGATGATAAGATTCACGCCCGGTCCATTGGTCCCTACTCCCTCGTGACCCAGCAGCCGCTGGGAGGGAAAGCGCAATTCGGCGGTCAGCGTTTGGGAGAGATGGAGGTCTGGGCACTGCAGGCGTATGGAGCCGCCTCTATCCTGCAGGAATTCCTGACCGTGAAATCCGACGACGTGCCGGGACGTTCGCGTATGTATGAAGCGATTGTAAAGGGGGAGCCGTTCCTGGAACCTGGATTGCCGGAATCGTTCAACGTGTTAGTCAAAGAGCTGCAGAGTCTGGGGCTCGATGTCGAGCTGGTTAAATCGAAGGACTGATTCTAGTGCTGAGTGTCCATGCCCTATACGAATTACCTCACCACTTAGAACTGCGCTCAGGCGACCGTTAAGGAGGGATCAACCTTGGAAGGTGTATACACATTATTCGAAAAACCGCGGGACTCGGTGTCGTTCGACTCGATGCGAATTCGCATTGCGTCGCCCGAAAAAATCCGATCGTGGTCTTATGGCGAGGTCAAGAAGCCGGAAACGATCAATTATCGATCCTTCAAGCCTGAAAAGGACGGGTTGTTCTGCGCCAAGATCTTCGGCCCGATCAAGGACTGGGAATGCAATTGCGGTAAATATAAACGCATGAAGCATCGCGGTATCGTGTGCGACAAGTGCGGTGTGGAAGTCATTCAGTCCAAGGTGCGTCGCGAACGGATGGGGCACATCGAATTGGCTGCGCCGGTGGCGCATATCTGGTTCCTCAAAGGTGTCCCGAGTCGCATCGGAACCCTGTTGGACATGAGCCTCAAGCAGCTCGAGAAGATATTGTACTTTGAGAGCTACGTCATGGTCGATCCGGGCTCCACGAGCATGAGCGAGCAAGAGCTGGTGACGGAGGAAAAGCTCCGGGAGTTGCAGTCCGAGTATGGAAGCGGCGCTTTCAAGATCGGAATCGGGGCTGAGGCTATCCGTGAGCTGCTGCGCAAGGTGGACATCAATACGCAATGGGATGAGTTGCATGTCAAGGCAAAAGCCTCGGCGTCTGCGGCATTGAAGAAAAAATATGCCAAGCGTTTGAAGGTGCTGGAAGCATTCCGCCGTTCGGGCAACAAGCCGGAATGGATGATCATGGACGTCATCCCGGTCTTGCCGCCGGAACTCCGTCCGCTTGTGCCCTTGGATGGGGGTCGGTTTGCGACCTCCGACCTCAACGATCTCTATCGTCGCGTGATCAATCGGAACAATCGTTTGAAGCGCTTGATCGAATTAAAAGCGCCCGGCGTCATCATTCGCAATGAAATGCGCATGTTGCAGGAGGCGGTGGACGCCCTGTTCGACAACGGCCGCCGCGGCCGTGCGATTCGTGGGCCAAACAAGCGTCCGCTGAAGTCGCTGAGCGATATGTTGAAGGGTAAGCAGGGACGATTCCGTCAGAACCTTCTGGGTAAACGCGTCGACTACTCGGGCCGGACCGTCATCGTCGTCGGACCGGAGTTGCGATTACACCAATGCGGCTTGCCCAAGAAAATGGCATTGGAATTGTTCAAGCCCTTCATTTTTCATAAGCTCGAAGAGCGGGGCGCAGCCACGACAATCAAGAGCGCGAAACGACTGGTCGAGAAAGAGCGGCCCGAGGTTTGGGATGTGCTGGACGAAGTTATTCGCGAACACCCCGTTTTGCTCAATCGTGCGCCGACACTGCACCGTTTGGGTATTCAAGCGTTCGATCCTGTGTTGGTCGAAGGTAAGGCAATCCGGCTTCATCCGCTCGTCTGCGCTGCGTTCAACGCCGACTTTGACGGTGACCAGATGGCCGTTCACGTGCCTTTGTCCGTGGAGGCCCAGGTCGAAGCACGCGTCTTAATGATGTCGATCAACAACATTCTTTCCCCTGCGAACGGCAAGCCGATTGCCGTACCATCCCAGGACATGGTCCTTGGCTGCTACTGGCTCACGAAGGAGCGAGTCGGCGCCAAAGGAGAAGGAAAGTTGTTCGGTTCCACGGAGGAAGCAAGAATCGCCTATGATGCGGGTGCCCTGGATGAGCATGCACGGATCAAAGTCCGATGTAATGGCACGATGGTGCAAACGACCGCCGGCCGGGTCATCTTGTCTGAAATTCTCCCCACCATGATGCCCTTCGCCGATGCCAACAAGCTGATGACGAAGAAGGAAATGTCGAAACTCATCGACAACGTCTATCGGCAGGCCGGGCATCGTGAGACGGTGACGTTTCTGGATAAAATCAAGGACCTTGGCTTCCACTATGCGACGAGGGCCGGAATGTCCATTTGCATCGATAACATGCACATTCCGTCACGTAAGGAAGATCTCATCGGCAAGGCGCAGCATGAGGTTAACGAAATCGAGAAGCAGTACGCCGAAGGTCTGATCACCAACGGTGAGCGGTACAACAAAGTCATCGACATTTGGGCGCACGTCACCGAACAGGTGGCCAATGAGATGATGAAGGAACTGGGCGCCGGCGGAGATCCCGCCAAGGTCGAATCGTTCAATCCCATTTTCATGATGGCCGACTCGGGGGCGCGAGGAAGTTCACAGCAGATCCGTCAGCTTGGCGGTATGCGAGGACTGATGGCGAAACCGTCTGGCGAAATCATCGAGACTCCCATCACGGCCAATTTTCGTGAAGGGTTGACGGTGTTGCAGTATTTCATTTCGACGCACGGTGCTCGAAAGGGTTTGGCTGACACTGCATTGAAAACCGCCAATTCAGGCTACCTGACTCGTCGTTTGGTCGACATTGCGCAGGATGTCATCGTCACCGAGGAGGACTGCGGAACGACCGACGGGATCTTGGTCAGCGCTCTGCTTGAGGGCGGGGAAATCATCCAACCGTTGGAGGAGCGTCTTTTGGGGCGTCTCGCCGGCGAGGATATTCGAGATCCGGTGACCGGGGAAATTATCGTCTCCTTCAATGAAGAAATCGATGAAGAGCAGGCCAAAGCCGTGGTGGAGGCCGGTGTCGACCGCGTCAAGATCCGTTCCGTGCTGACCTGTCAGTCTCCTCGCGGGGTCTGCCGACTGTGCTACGGTCGCGATTTGTCCCGCGGTCGTCTTGTGGAAAAGGGAGAACCGGTCGGAGTTATTGCCGCGCAATCAATTGGCGAACCAGGCACACAGTTGACCATGCGCACCTTCCACATCGGAGGTACTGCCAGCAAAGTGGTGGAGCAAACCGTGTTGGAGGCCAAGCATGCCGGTAGTCTGAAGTTCATGAGTTTGGACGCAAAGAAGAACGCGGACGTGCACAACGGCGGTATTGCGGTGAGGAATAAAGAGGGTGAGTGGGTCGTCATGAATCGCAACGCGAAAATTGCGATTGTCGACGACAGCGGTCGAGAGAGGGAAAAGTACCCGGTTGTCTACGGGGCGAAGATCAAGGTTAAGGACGGGGACCGCATTGAGGTTGGCCAAAAGCTGGTCGAGTGGGACCCCTATTCCTTGACGATTCTCACGGAGACCGGCGGGAAGGTCGCCTACGGGGACATCCTCGAAGGCGTCACCATGAAGGAAGAGTTTGATGAAGTGACCGGCCTGTCACGGAAGGTCATCATCGAGCAGAGTGGTGCCACGCTGCGTCCGCGCGTGTCAATTAAGGATGACAGCGGCAAGACCGCCAAAGTCTCTGGATCGGGAGCGCCGGTGGCGCGCTATCTGTTGCCCGTGGGTGCGCATATCTTTGTGGAAAAAGGCGCTATGGTCCACCCGGGCGATGTGTTGGCCAAAATCCCTCGTGAAACCACTAAGACGAAGGACATCACGGGTGGTCTTCCGCGTGTGGCAGAGTTGTTCGAGGCTCGCAAGCCGAAGGAGCAGGCGGTCATCAGCGAAATTGACGGAGAAGTGTCCTACGGCGGTTTCGTCAAGGGGATGCGAAAAGTTCTGGTCGATAACAAAATGGGGGATGTAAAAGAGTACTTTATCCCCAAGGGCAAGCACGTCAACGTGCATGAGGGTGACTGGGTGCGTGCCGGTGAGCCGCTGATGGATGGTTCCGCCAATCCTCACGACATTCTGGATGTGCTTGGTCCTAAAGAACTGCAGAAGTATCTTGTCGATGAAGTGCAGGACGTCTACCGATTGCAAGGTGTGTCCATCAACGACAAGCATATTGAGATCATTGTGCGACAAATGCTACGGAAGGTTCGGATCGAAGATCCGGGCGATACGTCGTTCCTGCCTGGCAGCCAGGTCAGTAAGGGGCTGTTCGACGTCGAAAATCAGCGAGTGCTGGACAAGGACGGAAAGCCCGCGCTTGGAAAGCCAGTCCTGCTTGGTATCACCAAAGCTGCCTTGACCACGGATAGCTTTATTTCTGCGGCATCGTTCCAGGAGACCACTCGTGTATTGACCGAGGCCGCCATCAACGGACGAGAGGACAATCTTCTCGGATTGAAGGAAAATGTGATCGTTGGTCGCCTCATCCCAGCAGGAAGCGGATTCGAGGAGTACAGAGAGACCTTCGTCGCCAGTGCCAAACCTGCCGCTGAGCTTCAGGGAGGTCAAGTGCAACCCGTGGCAGTGGGGCAAGCACCGGCAGCTTCTACGGGAGCTGCAGGCGAAAATAATGAGTGAATTAACAGAAGCTTCTTGACATAAGTAGTGATGGTCTCTATAATCCGACGGCTTCGCTCATGAACATATTCAGCAACCGATTGTTTTATCGAGAAAGAGTATAGTGCATGCCAACGATTAATCAGCTTGTGCGAAAGGGTCGGACGCTCGTCAAGTCGAAAACCAAGAGCCCGGCGCTTAAGCGCTGCCCGCAAAAGCGCGGAGTCTGTCTTCGCGTATACACTACGACTCCGAAAAAGCCGAACTCGGCTCTCCGGAAGGTGGCTCGCGTGCGGCTGACGAACGGCATGGAAGTGACCACTTACATACCTGGCGTTGGCCACAACCTGCAGGAGCATTCGATTGTTCTGGTTCGCGGCGGTCGAGTCAAGGACTTGCCTGGTGTGAGGTATCACATTGTGCGTGGTTCTCTCGACGCTGTGGGCGTTGCCGATCGGAAACAGGCGCGTTCTAAGTACGGAGCCAAGCGGCCCAAATAGCATGATTGTGTCATTGCGCCTGTGCGCAGTGGAAACTGAATTCACTTTATAGGATAACGATGCCACGCGGACAATTTTTCGGCCATCGAGAAGCGCAGCCAGATTCGAAGTATCGTGACAAGCTCGTAGGAAAATTCCTGAACGTTCTTATGGGCGGAGGGAAGAAGAGTACCGCGGAGCGTATCTGTTACGGTGCATTTGACTTGATTCAGGAGAAGACCAGCGGTGGTGACCCGATGAAGATCTTCAAGTCGGCAATCGACAATGTGAAGCCGGTTGTGGAGGTCAAGTCGCGTCGGGTTGGTGGTGCTTCGTACCAGGTTCCTGTCGAGATCCGTCCGTCACGCAGGGTCTCATTGGCTCTGAGGTGGATCACTGAATATTCGCGTTCCCGGGGAGGGAAGAGTATGCAGGATCGTCTCGCGGCTGAACTGCTTGATGCTTCGAACAATACTGGTGCCTCGGTAAAGAAGCGTGAGGACGTGCATCGGATGGCCGAGGCTAACAAGGCTTTCGCTCATTATCGTTGGTAGGTAGTTGATATCGTGTCGTGCTGCTGTTGAGCCGGGCTGCGACGGTGCTGTGTAGGCACCCATATCGCGGCGGAAGGTTTGCGGCTCGGATGGCGGCACGTTCGTTTTTTCTGGGGGAGTTGTGGCTAGGCAAACACCGTTAGAGCGTACTCGGAACATCGGCATCATGGCTCACATCGATGCCGGAAAAACTACGACCACGGAGCGAATTCTCTATTACACGGGAATGACGCACAAGATGGGCGAGGTCCACGAGGGTGCGGCGACGATGGATTGGATGGAGCAGGAGCGGGAGCGTGGTATTACCATCACGGCGGCCGCTACTACGTGTTTCTGGCGAGATCACCGTATCAACATCATTGATACGCCTGGTCACGTGGATTTTACCATTGAAGTCGAGCGGTCCCTTCGTGTCCTGGACGGTGCGGTTGCGGCGTTTGACTCCGTGCAGGGTGTTGAGCCTCAGTCGGAGACTGTTTGGCGTCAGGCGGATAAGTATGAAGTGCCTCGAATCGCGTTTATGAATAAGATGGATCGGGTGGGGGCTGACTTTTACGCCAGTGTTCAATCGATTATCGATCGCCTGGGCGCGAATCCTGTGCCGATCCAGATTCCTATCGGGCGGGAAAGTGAGTTTCGAGGGTCTGTCGATTTGATCACGATGAAGGGCTTCTTTTACGACGACGAGACGCTTGGCGCAAAATACAAGATCGGTGATATTCCTGAAAATATGTTGGAGCAGGCAAGGGAATATCGCGAGAAAATGCTCGATGCTGTGGCTGAGTTCGACGATCAGGTTATGGAGAAGTACGTCAATGGTCAGCCTTTGACGGAGGATGAGGTGCGCCGTGTTGTGCGGGCCGGCACAATTGCCATGAAAGTCGTTCCGGTGTTGTGCGGATCTGCCTTTAAAAACAAGGGCGTGCAGCAACTTCTGGACGGCGTTGTTGATTTTCTTCCTTCTCCTATTGATATCCCCCCGGTTATGGGTGTTGATCCCAATACCGGAAAGGAGTCGCAGCGTAGCCCGTCAGACTCCGACCCATTTTCGGCTCTGGCATTTAAGATCATGACCGACCCATTTGCCGGGCAGTTGACGTTTTTTAGGGTCTACTCCGGAACGTTGAAGACCGGAACGCCAGTTCTCAATGTAACGAAGGGTACCAAGGATCGAGTCGGGCGACTCTTGAAGATGCACGCAAACAAGCGTGAGGAGATCGACATTGTCTATGCGGGAGATATTGCTGCGGCCGTAGGCCTCAAGGGCGCGACCACCGGCGACACATTGGCCGACGAGAAGCAGCCGGTTCTGCTGGAGATTATGAAGTTCCCCGAGCCTGTTATTGCGATGGCGATTGAGCCGAAAACGAAGCCTGACCAGGAAAAGATGGGATTTGCGCTGCAAAAGTTGGCTCAGGAAGATCCTTCGTTCCGAGTTCGGACGGATGAGGAAACGGCTCAGACTATTATTGCCGGTATGGGCGAGCTGCACCTGGAAATTATTGTGGACCGTCTGCTGCGGGAATTTAAAGTCGAGGCCAATGTCGGTAAGCCTGAAGTCGCGTTTCGCGAGACCATTCGCCGTAAGGCGGAGGCTGAGTCGAAATATATCAAGCAGACTGGCGGCCGTGGGCAGTATGGGCATGTCGTGATGACGGTAGAGCCGTCAGAGTCTGGCAAGGGGCTGGAGTTTATAAACAAAACGGTCGGTGGCTCCATTCCGAAGGAATATATCCCTGCGATTGAAAAGGGTGTGAAGGAGCGAATGGAGACCGGAGTGGTGGCTGGATTTCCGTTGCGCGATGTCAAGGTGACGGTGATTGACGGTTCCTATCATGACGTCGACTCCAACGAAATGGCCTTTAAGATCGCCGCCTCCATGGGATTTGCCGACGCATGCAAAAAGGCTGATCCGGTACTGCTTGAGCCCATCATGAAAGTTGAGGTCCTGGTGCCGCAGGAATTCATGGGGGATGTCATTGGTAATTTGAATGGTCGTCGCGGAAAAGTGCAGGGGATGAAGGTGCGCGCTGGGGCCCAAGCAATTGAGGCAACTGTCCCGCTTATGGAAATGTTCGGCTACGCCACGGATTTGCGATCGCGAACCCAGGGGCGTGCTACCTATAGTATGGAGTTCGATCGTTACGATCAGGTGCCTAGGCAAATCGCCGAGGCCATTACTGCCAAGCATCGTGGCGAGTAGATTTTTCGGTTCAGTGAACTAGGGAGGATTGGGGATGGCGAAGGCGAAATTTGAGCGACGAAAGCCCCACGTGAACATCGGGACGATCGGGCACGTGGACCATGGAAAGACGACGCTGACGAGTGCCCTGACCAAGATCTGCTCGGAGCGGGGCATGGCGAAGTTCATCAGCTACGACGAAGTGGCGAAGGCGAGCGAGAGTCAGGGGCGGCGGGATGCCAGCAAGATCATGACCATCGCGATCAGCCATGTGGAATATGAGACCGACAACCGGCACTACGCGCACGTCGATTGCCCGGGCCACGCCGACTATGTGAAGAACATGATCACGGGCGCCGCGCAGATGGACGGAGCGATTTTGGTGGTGAGTGCGGCGGATGGGCCGATGCCGCAAACGCGAGAGCACATTTTGTTGGCGCGCCAAGTCGGCGTCCCCTACATTGTCGTGTTTCTCAACAAGGCGGACAAGGTCGACGACAAGGAATTGCTGGAGTTGGTCGAGTTGGAAGTGCGGGAGCTGCTGACCAAGTATGAATTTCCGGGCGACAAGATTCCCATCATTCAGGGCTCGGCCTTGAAGGCGATCGAGGGGGATCAGGGGCCGTTGGGTGTGCCGTCCATTCTGAAGTTGTTGGAGGCGGTGGACACCTATATTCCGACCCCGACGCGGGCGATTGACAAGCCGTTCTTGATGCCGATTGAAGATGTGTTCACGATCAGCGGGCGCGGGACGGTGGTGACGGGGCGCTGTGAGAAGGGCATCGTGAAGGTGGGCGACGAGATCGAGATCGTGGGGTTGAAGCCGACGCAGACGACCATCGTGACCGGGGTGGAAATGTTCCGCAAGGTGCTCGATGAGGGGCAGGCGGGGGATAACATCGGGGTGTTGCTGCGCGGGACGAAGAAGGAAGATGTGGAGCGCGGGATGGTGTTGGCGAAGCCCAAGAGCATTACGCCGCACACGAAGTTCAAGGCGGAGATTTATGTGTTGACGAAGGAAGAGGGCGGGCGGCATACGCCGTTTTTTAACGGGTACCGGCCGCAGTTCTACTTCCGGACGACGGACGTGACGGGCATCGTGACGCTGACGCCGGGGGTGGAGATGGTGATGCCCGGAGACAATGTGACGGTGACGGGCGAGTTGATCAGCCCCATCGCCATGGATCAGGGGCTCCGGTTTGCGGTGCGCGAGGGTGGTAAAACCGTCGGCTCGGGCGTCGTCACTGAAATTCTAGCGTAGCGATGTCGCGGTCAATAGACCGGTATGTGAGGAGTTGAGCGTGAAAGTCGATCAAAGAATTCGTATCAGGTTGCGCGGGTTTGATTATCGCGTGCTTGATCAATCGGTGGTGGAAATTGTTGAGACTGTGCGGCGCAGTGGGGCGCGAGTTGTGGGCCCGATTCCATTGCCGACAAGAATCGAGAAGTTTACGGTGCAACGGTCGACTCATGTAGACAAGAAGTCGCGCGAGCAATTTGAGATCCGCACGCACAAACGGTTGCTCGATATCATGGAGCCGACTCCAGAAACGATGGATTCATTGATGAAGTTGAATCTGGCTGCCGGTGTAGATGTGGAGATCAAGCTCTGACGGTTGGCTTGGCCAACCGTATCCTGAGCTGACAGGAAGACGATGACAAACGGATTGTTGGGAAAAAAATTGGGAATGACCCAGATGTACGACGAGAGCGTCCTGGAGCCGGTCACGGTGATTGAGGCTGGTCCCTGTCGGGTCGTTGCCATTAAGACGAAAGAGCGGGATGGATATGAAGCGGTTCAGCTGTCCTTTGGTGAAGTTAAGGATCGTAAGCTTTCCCGCGGTGAGCTTGGCCACCTGAAGAAGCAGCAGTCTCCAGCCAGTCGATGGCTCAGGGAATTCCCGAAAGTCGGGGATGGCGCTATTGGAGAAACGATCAAGGTCGATATCTTCAAAAAGGGCGACTGGGTTGACGTGGTTGGGGTGTCCAAGGGTAAGGGCTTCCAGGGCGTCATGAAGCGTCATAACTACTCTGGCGGACCGGAGTCCCACGGCTCCATGTTCCATCGGGCGCCTGGCTCCATCGGCGCCAGTTCGTATCCTTCGCGGGTGTGGAAGAATAAGGCCTTGCCTGGTCACATGGGGGACGAGCGGGTGACCGTGCAGCGTTTGAAAGTCATCGATGCTCGTCCTGAGGAAAACCTGTTGTTTGTCCGCGGAGCAGTGCCTGGTGGTCAGAATGGCCTGCTAATCGTGCGGAAGTCGAAGAAGAGCTGATTATGCCGACAGTTGACGTGATTGATTCCAAAAAGAAGAAAATCGGTACGGTCGATTTGCCTAATGACGTATTCGGCTGTGAGCCTCACGAGAGCCTCGTCCATGAGGTGGTCGTAATGCAGCGTGCCTGTGACCGTCAGGGTACCGCGTCGACCTTGCGTCGAGGTGAAGTGAGTGGATCCGGGAAAAAACCCTGGAAGCAAAAGCATACGGGTCGGGCGCGTTCTGGCTCTATCCGCTCGCCTGTATGGCGGCATGGAGGGACCGTGTTCGGTCCTAAGCCCAGGAGTTACGCATTCGGAATGCCGAGGAAGAAGTATCGGGCGGCACTCCAGAGCGCCCTCTCCGCAAAGGTGCTTGAGGGGAATGTCCTGGTGGTATCAGATTTGGCAATCGAGCAGGCGAAGACTAAATTGCTGGCGAAGGCTTTGACGCAACTGGGAATCTCAGGGAGTGCGATTCTCGTGATTGGCGATGAAAGTTCTAATGTTGCTCAAGCGGCAAAGAATCTTTCGGAAGTTATGGTATTGCGGCCGGAAGAGTTGAACGTATACGACATTGTCCGTTGCCAATCTATCATTATCCCTCAGCGTGAGCTGGACCGTGTCCGGGAGGTGTGGTCATGAAGGGCGACCTCCATCAGGTCCTCATCCAGCCGTTATTGACTGAAAAGCTTACGGCGCTGCGTGAGCAGACCAACACTGTCGGCTTCCTTGTTCATCCGGATGCCAACAAGATCCAGATCAAGCAGGCGGTAGAGACCCTTCTGAAAGTAAAGGTTTCGCGCGTCAATGTCGTGAATATCCGTGGAAAGATGAAGCGGTTGGGGCGATTTGTCGGTAAGCGTTCAGATTGGAAGAAGGCGTTCGTCACCCTGAAAGAAGGCGAGAAGCTGGAGCTGTACGAAGGCGTGTAGCGTGCGGTCATCTCGATAGAGTGAGAATCTCCTATGGCACTAAAGGTATATAAGCCGACCTCTCCAGGGCGGCGTGGCATGACTGCGATACAGGGCGAGTTGCTCACCAAGAAGAAGCCTGAAAAGGCGTTGACGGGGTTTCATCTCCGTACGGGCGGCCGAAACAATGATGGTCGTCAAACGATACGTTTTCGCGGGGGTGGCCATAAGCGTCTGTATCGACAGATTGATTTCCGTCGAGACAAAGTCGATGTGCCAGCTAAAGTTGCGGCGATAGAATATGATCCTAATCGTTCATCGCGAATCGCCTTGCTGCACTATAAGGATGGGGAGAAGCGTTATATCCTGGCTCCAGTTGGCCTTTCTATCGGCGATGAGATTCAGGCTGGCGCTGGTGCTGAGGTTCGGCCGGGCAATGCGCTTCCATTGCTTAACATTCCTCTCGGAACCACTATCCACAATATTGAATTGAAGCCCGGCAAGGGCGGTCAGCTCATTCGCAGTGCAGGTGGGTCTGCCCAGGTCATGGGCCGCGACGGGGCATATGTCCAGATTCGTCTCAAGTCTGGTGAAATGCGGAAAGTGTTGTCGACCTGCATGGCCACCGTGGGGCAGGTTGGTAACGTCGACCATGAGAATGTTGTTGTGGGGAAGGCCGGGCGCACGCGATGGAAGGGCAAGCGTCCTCATGTTCGTGGTGTGGTTATGAATCCGGTCGATCACCCGCACGGTGGCGGTGAAGGTAAGTCCGGGCAGGGTAACCCGCATCCAGTTTCTCCTTGGGGTACTCCGGCTAAGGGATATAAAACCCGCAAGAACAAAGCGACCGACAAGTTCATCATCGCGCGCAGAAAGAAGTAGGAGAGGACCTATGCCTCGTTCAGTTACGAAGGGCCCGTTTGTCGACGATCATCTGATGAAAAAAGTAGAGCAGATGAATCAGACGAAAGACCGGAAACTTATTAAGACCTGGTCGAGGCGATCGACTGTGGTTCCGGATATGATCGGGCATACCTTTGCGGTGCACAATGGGAAAAAATTCATTCCCGTGTTTGTCACGGAAAATATGGTCGGCCATAAGCTTGGAGAATTTGCTCCAACGCGCTTCTTCAAGGGGCATGGGCAGGCAAAGACTGAAAAGGCAGTGGCGCTAAAGTAATCGCTGGCTTGTTGAGGGCCGGCAGGTTTGGGTGGGGTCAGCTATGGCAGAAGCAAAAGCAAAGTTACGGTTTGTACGTGTGACGCCTCGAAAGGCTCGCGTCGTAATTGACATGATTCGCGGTCAGCAGGTTCCGAAGGCACTTGCGATGCTTAGGCATACTCCGAAGCATGCCGCTCGGGTGATCGAAAAACTTCTGAGATCCGCAGTGGCGAATGCGGAGCAAAAGGAGTTGGGCGATACCGATGAAATGTGGGTCTCCGAAGCGGTTGTGAATTGTGGGCCAATCTATAAGCGGTTTCGCGCAAGATCAATGGGTCGGGCGAACTCAATTCAGAAACGCACGAGTCATATTACGATTGCGGTTGCCGCTCCTGGGGCGTGACCGGATAGTTAGCGGTATTACACTTAGACTGAGGTTGATTTTCAATGGGTCAGAAGACACATCCAATTGGTTACCGCATCGGCTATAACTACACTTGGAGCTCCCGGTGGTACGCAGATAAGGACTATGCCAGGCTGCTCCATCAGGACATCAAAATTCGCAAGATGGTCAAGGCCAAGCTATATCATGCTGGAGTGGCCAAGGTGGAGATCGAGCGATCCGGCGATCAAACAAGAGTCATTATTCACACCGCTCGACCTGGTATCATCATCGGTCGTAAGGGTGCCGAAGTCGACAAGCTCAAGGCTGCGCTAGAGAAGGAATATTCCGGGCAGGCTTATATCACTGTGAAGGAAATAAAGAAGCCTGAATTGGATGCGCAGTTGGTCAGTGAAAATGTTGCGACTCAGTTGGAGAAGCGGGTGGCTTTTCGCCGCGCGATGAAACGCAGCGTGCAGTCGGCGCTCCGTTTGGGCGCGCAAGGGATCAAGATCATGGTTGCTGGACGTTTGGGTGGCGCGGAAATCGCCAGGACCGAATGGTATCGCGAGGGACGAGTGCCGCTTCACACGCTCCGAGCCGAGGTGGATTACGGTTTTGCTGAGGCGCACACCACAATGGGCCAAATTGGAGTGAAGACGTGGATCTATAAGGGTGAGCTGCTGCCTGCCCTCCAGTTAAAACCTGACTCGGCGTTGGGCCGACTTGGATAGAGAACCTCGATAAGGAAAAGGTGGGTTTGTGTTAGCGCCAAAGAAAGTTAAGTTCAGAAAAATGCAGAAGGGTCGGATGCGTGGGAAGGCCTACCGTGGCGGCGCAATTACGCTCGGAGAGTTCGGCCTGAAGGCACTTGAGCCTGGCTGGGTCACCAGCCGTCAAATTGAGGCTGCCCGTATCGCTATCACGCGTTTCGTCAAGCGCGGTGGGCAAGTGTGGACGAGAATATTTCCTGATAAACCCATCACTAAGAAGCCTGCTGAGACACGCATGGGTAAAGGTAAGGGGAACCCGGAGTATTGGGTGGCCGTCGTTAAGCCTGGGCGAATCATGTATGAAATGGGTGGAGTGGCTCCAGATGTAGCGAAACAAGCCTTGAAACTGGCTGCCTACAAGCTCCCCATTGCGACAAAGTTTGTGGTGCGTGGCGAATTCAGTAACCTGTAGCACGTGTTGAGTGGTGATGTGATGGATGTGAAAGACCTGAGTGGGCTTACGATCATCGAATTGTCCGACAAGGAAAAGCAATTGCGGCAGGAGCTGTTCAATTTTCGTTTTCAGCTTGGTACCGGGCGACTGGAGAATCCCATGCAAGTTCGCGGCACCAAGCGCGACATCGCTCGGGTCAAGACTGTGAGGCGTCAATTGGAATTGTTGCAGACACAACCCGCCAACACCGGTGGGAAGTAAGAGAGAAGAGGCGTATGAAGGAAGGTCAACAGCACCGGCGCGAGTGGTACGGTAACGTCGTCAGCAACAAGATGAATAAGACGGTGGTTGTCGCTGTCGAACGATCGGTCATTCACCCGGTCTACAAAAAAGTTCTCCGGCGAGTGACGACACTTAAGGCCCACGACGAGGGGAACGTGTGTAAGGTGGGAGACCGGGTTCAGTTGACTGAAACCCGTCCTATCAGTAAAGACAAGCATTGGCGCGTGGTGCGCGTCATGGTCAAGGGGCAGCCTGAAAAGTAACTCCGGATTACACTTGAAAAGCCAAGGGACTCTTCCTGTTTGGCATGGTGAGTAGGGCAGGGGCATGATTCAGAATTACACATACATGGATGTAGCCGATAATTCCGGCGCGAAGCAGGTCATGTGTTTCCATGTGCTTGGTGGAACACGGCGACGATATGGATCTCTTGGCGACATCGTCGTTGTCGCAGTGAAGGAAGCCATTCCTCAGGCTGGTGTGAAGAAGGGCGACGTGAGCCGCGCGGTGATTGTGCGTACGACGAAGGAAGTCCGGAGAGATGACGGCTCCTACATCAAGTTTGATCGTAACGCCTGTGTGTTGATCAATGCTCAGGGCGAGCCAGTCGGCACTCGTATTTTTGGACCCGTCGCACGCGAGCTGCGTTGGAAAAAGTTCATGAAGATCATCTCGCTTGCGCCGGAAGTCTTGTAGGTGGAGAAAGAAAGGCTCTAGTAGGGATGGCACGAATAAAAACGAAAATTCGCAAGGGCGATACCGTTGTAGTGGTCACCGGTCGGGAGCGTGGCAAGTCCGGTAAGGTCTTGTCGGTTGACACAGTGAACGCCAAGATCGTCGTGGAAAAGCTCAATATGCTCAAACGCCATACGAAACCGAATCAAAAGCTTCGGCAGGGCGGCATTCTTGAGCGAGAGGCACCGCTGGCCATCTCAAATGTCATGTTTTTATGTCCAGTAACAAAGAAGCCTACTCGGTTGGGTATCAGACGCAAAGACGATGGCGGACGCGCCAGACTGAGTAAGAAGTCAAAAGAAATCGTTGAATAGTCGGAACAGGAAACACGTTCATGGCAAAAGTAGAGAAGGGTAAGGGCGGCAAAGGGGCTAGTCCTCGGTCGTCAGCAAAAAAAGAAGCCGCCGCGCCTGAGGTGTCCCAGGATTCCGGGACTGAGCATCAGTTCGCACCGCGACTTCGGGAAACGTATCGCGATCAAGTTGTGCCGGCTCTCATGAAAGAGTTCGGATACGGCAACCTGATGCAGGTGCCGAGGTTGGAGCGCATCGTCCTTAATGTGGGCATGGGCGAGGCCATTCAGAATGTCAAATTGCTGGAGAGTGCCTCTACGGAATTAGGCATTATCACCGGACAAAAGCCGATTACCACCAGGGCCAAGAAAGCGATCGCAGGTTTCAAGTTACGCCAAGGTATGCCGATTGGGGCGAAGGTGACCTTGCGGAGTCGACGGATGTGGGAGTTTCTCGATCGTCTGATCTCGCTCGCGCTTCCCCGGATTCGTGATTTTCGTGGTGTGTCACCAAAAGCCTTCGATGGTCGCGGCAATTATACGCTGGGATTGAAAGAGCAATTGATCTTCCCTGAAATCGAATATGACACTGTGGCTTCCATTCACGGAATGGATATCACTATCGTCACCACCGCCAGGACGAATGATGAAGGTAAGGCCCTTCTCAAACATTTGGGCATGCCTTTCCGGGCCTAATGAGAGCTCATAGTTTATGCCATGATTTAGTGAGGGGGATTGCGTGTCAAGATTAGCGCTTAGAAACAAAGCTGCCGCCAAGCCCAAGTTTGCCACTCGCGAGTACCATCGCTGTGCACTGTGTGGTCGTGTTCGTGGTTTCTTGCGTCGCTTTCGAATGTGCCGAATCTGCTTCCGATTCCTCAGCCTAAAGGGTGAAATTCCAGGAGTCAGGAAGTCAAGTTGGTAAAGGTCGAGGTGGCAGGCTTGCCTGTGCAGGCACAGAAGAGGATTGCATGATTACTGATCCAATTGCTGATTTGTTGGTGAGATTGGGGAACGCTGCCAGTCGCCGTCAGGATGTTGTAAAAGTGCCGGTGTCCAAGGTCAAACGCCAGATTCTTAACATTCTTGGAAAAGAAGGATTCATCCAGGGGTTTGGCGAGATGGAGGTGGACGGGCATCCTTTTTTCTCGGTCCAGCTTCGTTATGTTGAGGAATCCAGGCCGATGATCACGGGTATGCGCCGGATCAGCAAGCCTGGGCGCCGAGTGTACGTAGGCAGAGATGATGTGCCGAAGGTTCGAAACGGCATTGGTGTGGCCGTGATTTCCACCTCGAAAGGTCTCATGACCGACAGTGAATCCAGGCGCTCTGGTTTAGGTGGTGAGGTGCTTTGTTCCGTCTGGTAGGATCGTCGGCTAAAGACGCAGTACTAATTAGAATCGCAGCAACGTAACGGGGTTCGCATGTCGCGGATAGGACGAAAACCAATTCCAGTTCCAACGGGAGTCGACATTAAAGTCGCCGGTCAGCTTGTATCGGTCAAGGGGCCAATGGGTAAGCTTGATTGGAAACTAACTGAGGGCGTAAGCGTGGGGATGGCTGATGGGCAGCTTGTGGTAACCCGAGCCGGCGATGCTCGGCAGCTCAGGGCCATGCACGGGTTAGTGCGTGCTGAACTCAGCAATATGATTCAGGGTGTGACCAAGGGCTATGAGAAAGCTATGGAAATAACTGGGGTTGGTTATAAAGCCCAACTTCAGGGAAGAGAAATGAGCTTTAACGTCGGCTATATCAATCCTGTGAACTACACGGTTCCTCAGGGCATCGATGTGAAGGTCGACAAGCAGACGCTGATTTCAATCCGTGGTGTGGACAAACGACTCGTAGGTCAAGTTGCGGCGAACATTCGCTCGATCAAGCCCCCTGACGTCTATAAGCAAAAAGGAATTCGATACGCCGGTGAAGTCTTGCGGAAGAAGGCAGGCAAGACCGGGAAGTAGAGGCCTCTCATGAATACTCAAGAAAAAAATCAGAAACTGGAACGTCGTAAACGACGCGTGCGTAAATCGGTGATCGGCACGGATGACCGACCAAGATTGAACGTGTTTCGCAGCCGGTCCCACATTTATGCGCAAATTATTGACGACCTTCGTGGGCATACCGTTGCCGCGGCGTCCACCCTGGATGAGGCCTTGCGGAAATCCGTCAAGTCTTCCGGCAGCATCGAGGGGGCTAAGGCGGTTGGGAAACTGATTGCCGAGCGGGCGAAGGCAGCCAATGTATCAATGGTGGTGTTTGATCGCGGGGGGAGACAATATCACGGACGGGTCAAGGCTCTGGCCGAGGCGTCACGTGAAGGGGGTCTCCAGTTTTAAGTCACGCCCGTTCCGCGCCCGCGTGTCTGTTGCCTGCAGTAGGCAATAGGCCTAACCAGACGACTTAGAGGAGAATGACGTTGTGCGAGTCAATCCCGAAGAATTGAGTCTTAAGGACAAGGTGGTGTTCATCAACCGCGTCGCTAAGGTCGTAAAGGGCGGCAAACGGTTTAACTTTTGCGCTTTGGTCGTTGTGGGCGATGGGCAAGGATATGTCGGAATCGGGAAGGGGAAGGCTGCCGAGGTTCCCGTCGCGATTTCCAAGGCGGTCGAACAGGCCAAAAAACATCTGGTCCGAGTTCCCATCAAGGGGGGAACAATACCACACGAAGTACACGGACTGTTCGGTGCGGAGCATGTCCTGCTGAAACCCGCCGCAGACGGGACGGGAATTATTGCCGGTGGTGCGGTCCGTGCGGTGGTGGAATTGGCTGGCGCGCATAACATCATTGCCAAAACGTTGGGCCGCGGTAATCCATTCAATACTGTCAGAGCTACTCTTAACGGGCTCCAGCAGCTACGCGATCCGCAGGAAGTCATGCGGCTGCGCAGAAGTCCTGGAGTCGAAGCGCAGGTACAGATCTAATGGCTACTGATAAAAAATCCAACGCTGGTGCATCGACTTTCAAGATTACGCTGAAGCGGAGTCCGATCGGGACTCCCTATAAACACAGATTGGTCCTCAGAGGATTAGGTCTTCGCAAAATGCATGCGACCGTGGTTCGGCCTGCGAGTGATCAAGTAAAAGGTATGATTGCCAAGGTTGGTTATTTACTGGAAGTGAGTCCGCAATGAAGTTACATGATCTTGCTCCGTCTAAGGGAGCTAAACACAAGCGGAAACGAATCGGCCGTGGTCCTGGATCGGGTCACGGAAAAACTGCTACGAAGGGTCATAAAGGGCTTAAGGCCCGCTCTGGCGGTGGAAAGCGACCTGGCTTCGAGGGCGGTCAGATGCCCCTGGTTCGGAGAGTCCCGAAGTATGGTTTCGTGAACCAGTTTCGTACCGAGTATACGATTGTGAATTTGAAGAGCCTGGTCGATCTGGAGACGACAGAAGCCATTACGCCCCAACTGTTGATGAACGAAGGCCTTGTGCGACGAAAGGGACAGCTGATTAAGATCCTTGCCCAGGGAGAGGTCACGAGACCCCTAGTGGTCCAGGCTCACAAGTTCAGCAAGTCGGCTGAGGCGAAGATTCAGGCAGCTGGGGGGAGGGCTGAGGTTATTCGCAGTGTTTGAGCGTCTCCTCACGAGTTTTCAGAACATCTTCAAGATCCCGGAGTTGCGCACCCGTGTGTTGTTTACACTCGGGATGCTTGTCGTCTATCGCGTTGGCGCGCATATTCCAACTCCGGGGATCAACGGTGAAGCCCTATCTGAGTTCCTGCAAAAGCAGGGCGGGGCCCTGCTCGGATTTTTGGACATCTTTTCAGGGGGATCACTATCACGGCTGACGATTTTTGCGCTCGGCATTATGCCTTATATCAGCGCATCGATCATTCTCCAGCTGTTGACTGTGGTGATACCGCACCTGTCAAAGTTGGCCAAAGAGGGAGAACGTGGCAGAAAAAAGATTATTCAGTATACCCGTTTCGGGACAATTGTCATTGCCTTGATTCAAGGGTTCGGGATTGCCGTGGGACTCGAACAAATGAATCAGGGTGCTTTTGTGCTCAGTCCAGGCTGGAGTTTCCGGTTCATGACGGTCATTACCCTCTGTGCAGGAACCGGCTTCCTCATGTGGCTGGGTGAGCAGATCACCGAACGCGGCATCGGAAATGGAATATCCCTGATCATATTCGCGGGCATTGTGGCGCGATTGCCGGCGGCTGTGGCCCAGACCTTTGATTTGTACAAAGTGGGTCAGCTGAGTTTCCCGCTCCTAGTAGTTCTGACTCTGGTGATGTTTGCTGTGGTGGCCGCAATCGTTTTTCTGGAAAGCGGAAGAAGAAAAGTCCCTGTCCAATATGCGAAGCGTGTCATTGGACGGCGGGTATACGGCGGTCAAAGCACCCATATTCCGCTTAAGATCAACACGGCGGGAGTCATTCCACCTATTTTCGCATCATCGATCATTGCATTTCCGGCTACGATTGCGGGGTTCTTTGAAACCCCGTGGATCAAGGAATTTGGAACCCAACTAGCCCCGGGCTCGCTTCTGTATACATTGATGTATGTTGGTCTCATAGTCTTCTTCTGTTTCTTTTATACCGCTGTGGTTATGAATCCCGTGGATATGGCGGACAATCTGAAAAAATATGGTGGATTTGTACCAGGGATTCGTCCCGGCCAGCGGACCTCCGATTATATTTACTCCGTGCTTACGAAAATCACGTTCGCCGGAGCAATTTACCTGGCCATAGTGTGCGTTATTCCTGAGTTTCTCATCTACAAGCTGAATATGCCATTTTACTTCGGTGGGACATCTCTCTTGATCGTCATTGGCGTGGGATTGGACACAGCCCAGCAAATTGAGTCGCATCTCCTGAACCGCAATTATGACGGCTTCCTACAAAAGGGAAAACTTCGTGGCAGAACCACGTAAGGCATTGTGATGCGACTTGTTTTTTTGGGAGCCCCAGGGGTCGGGAAGGGAACTCAAGCAGATCGGGTAACCGATCAGTTTGGTTGGCCGAAGGTTTCTACAGGGGATCTCCTGCGGGAGGCAGTCAGGAGTCAAACCACCTTGGGGATCGAAGCGAAAAAATTTATGGACGTCGGTAAGCTTGTACCTGACACCGTGGTCATAAATATGGTGCGCGAGAAGTTAGGGGATCCTCTGTGCAAGAATGGCTTTATTTTAGACGGTTTTCCCAGAACCGTAGCGCAAGCTGAAGAGTTGAATGGCATGCTTGGCACGAGCAATCGATCGCTTGATCGCGTCATTAATTTTACCGTGTCGCGTCAGGATATCGTCGCGCGGTTGAGTGGCCGACGCAGTTGTCCAAAGTGCCAAAGTATCTTCCACACAAGCTTCGCGCCTCCCAAAATAGCGGATCGGTGTGATCGATGCGGTGATGGATTGGTCCAGCGAAACGACGATAAGCCAGAAACGATCGAGGCCCGGTTGAAAGTGTATGAGGAGCAGACGGCTCCCCTCATTGCGTATTACCAAGGGAAACAGATCCTGAGCCATTTAGATGGCTCAGGTGATATGGGGCATGTTTACGATAGGTTAGTGACCGTCCTCCGCGGGCTCGGGGCCGCATGATCGTGTTCAAAACGCCTGACGAAGTTGCGTTAATGGCGCAGGCATCTCGGGTGGTCGCCGAAGTGTTGGAATTATTGAAAACGAAGGTGGCACCTGGTATTACCACCGACGATCTTGATCGCATGGCGGAAGAGGCCATTCGTGAGCGAGGCGCGATCCCTGCGTTCAAGGGTTATAGAAACTATCCCAAGACACTTTGTGCATCAGTGAACGAACAGGTTGTCCATGGCATCCCGTCCAAGCGCCGCCTGAAAGACGGGGATATTATCGGTTTAGATCTTGGCGCAATTGTCTCCGGCTTCTACGGCGATTCGGCAGTAACTGTTCCGGTCGGAGCTGTAAGTAACGACGCCAGACGTCTCATTCAGGTGACTGAGGACTCTCTGTACCAAGGTATCGCTCAGGCCGTGGTTGGGAATAGATTGTCGGATGTTTCCCATGCGGTTCAACGTCATGTGGAAGCAGCTGGTTTTACCGTCGTCACCGAATTCGTAGGCCATGGTATCGGGAGGCAGCTCCACGAGGAACCTCAAGTGCCGAACTATGGGCGGCCTGGTCAAGGCCCGCGGTTACAGGTTGGGATGGTATTGGCCATTGAGCCAATGGTGAACATGGGTGGTAGCGCAATCAGGATTCTTGAGGATCGCTGGACGGCTGTGACCCAGGATGGCTGCTGGTCGGCTCACTTCGAGCATACCATCGCCATTCAGCCGAGTGGGCCGGCTAGGATTCTCTCGCAGTTATCACATTAAGAGGGGGAGGCGTACCGATACGTGCCAAAAGAAGACGTTATAGAAGTGACCGGCACGGTGGCTGAAACACTCCCGAACGCGATGTTTCGCGTTGAATTAGACCATGGGCACAGGATTTTAGCGCACATCTCTGGGAAAATGCGGATGCATTTCATTCGGATTCTACCCGGCGATAAGGTGACAGTCCAATTGTCTCCCTATGATCTGACAAGAGGCCGTATCACCTATCGATTCAAGTAGTGGAGAAATGGAACTGCTATGAAGGTCAAGTCGTCAGTAAAGCCGATTTGTGCAAAATGTAAAGTCGTCCGCAGGCGAGGGGTCGTGCGGGTGTTGTGTGCAAATCCCCGTCACAAGCAGCGGCAAGGTTAACTGATCGGTGGCCCGCTGATATCGGACCACTGTCGCAGAGGCCCTTCATGACGGCCCCCAATGGGATGAAGGGACAGAATTAGAGGGAATTATGGCACGTATCGCAGGTGTGGATTTGCCAAAAGACAAACGGATTGATATCGGCCTGACCTATGTATTTGGGATTGGTCGTGCGGCTGCTCAAGCCATTCTGAAGAAAGCAGGGGTCGATGGCTCAATCCGTGTCAAGGACGTCAGCGAAGACAAGATCGTCAAAATGCGCGAAGTTATCGAGCGTGACTATCGAGTCGAGGGCGATCTGCGAAAAGAAGTATCGATGAACATCAAGCGACTTGTAGATACCGGAACATTTCGTGGTCTCCGGCATCGAAAGGGTTTGCCCGTTCGCGGACAGCGGACCAAAACAAACGCGCGAACTCGCAAAGGGAGACGCTCGGGTGTGGGTAGCAAACCGCAGAAGCCCGCTGGTGCAAGAGGATAAGAGGCCAGACCGAGCAGGCGCGATGCGCTGAGGGAGATTCTATGAGTGTGAAGAAGGGCAAGAAGAAGGAACGTAAGATCGTCCAGAGTGGCGTGGCTCACGTACAGGCATCGTTTAACAACACGATCGTGACCATCACCGATATGAGCGGCAATACCGTGGTTTGGGCCAGCTCTGGCAATCAAGGCTTTAAGGGGTCACGCAAGAGCACTCCATTCGCGGCCCAGCGGGCCGGCGAGGCCGCCGCAAGGAAGGCAATGGAGAACGGTATGCGGCAGGTGGATGTGTATGTCAATGGGCCTGGAGCTGGGCGAGAATCCGCCATTCGTTCCCTACAAAGTGCTGGATTACGAATCAATCTGATTCGAGACGTGACGCCCATACCACATAACGGGTGTCGCCCGCCAAAACGACGACGTGTGTAACGTCGTTCGGACATTGTTGCAACTGGTAATCGCTGATTGAGTCGTTGAGGTAGAGGAGGGGTAGGAGCGTGGCAAAATATAGTGGACCTGTCTGCCGGTTGTGTCGGAGAGAGGGCGAGAAGCTCTTCTTGAAAGGGTCTCGTTGCATGACCGAGAAGTGCGCTATCGAGCGCCGGAGTTATCCCCCGGGGCAGCACGGTCAGGCTCGTCAGCGAACCTCGGATTACAGCTTGCAGTTACGCGAGAAGCAAAAGCTGAAGAGAATCTATGGCTTACAAGAGTGTCAGTTCCGGGGCATTTTTGAGCGGGCTGAGCGCCAAACTGGGGTGACAGGCGATACCCTGCTTCGACTGTTGGAATGCCGCTTAGACAATGTCGTCTACCGGCTCGGCTTCGGAGCCTCACGCAAGGAGGCCCGTCAGTTGATCAATCATGGTCACATGATGATTAACGGCCGTAAGGTCAAGGCACCAGGGGCGCTGGTCAAGACAGGCGATTCGATCGAAGTACGGCAAAAGAGCCGGGAGATGCTTCCCATTCAGGGGGCGCTCGCGGCGGTCGACGGGCGCGGTATTCCAGAATGGCTCGAATTGGATCGAGGGGCCTTCAAGGGCACGATCCGCTCACTGCCAACCAAGGATCATATTGTTCTGCCGGTGAATGAACAAATGGTCGTTGAATTATACTCGCGCTAAGCGATCCTGGCTGAGCCCGGTAGTTGTGCTCTGCCAAGGCTGAACGATAGATGGGCTCACACGAGTTAATGAAGGGGGAGTCATGATTAAAGCGATGAAAGACTTTCAGATCCCCATGCGGGTGGAAGTCGACAAGGACACTCTTTCCCCGACATTCGGTAGATTTACGACTGAGGCATTCGAGCGAGGATTCGGCACCACGGTTGGGAACTCGCTGCGCCGTGTGTTGTTATCTTCCCTGACAGGGGCTGCAGTGACGACCGTCAAGATCGAAGGAGTCCTGCACGAATTCTCCACGATTCCTGGCGTGACAGAAGATGTGACGTCGATCATATTGAATGTGAAGAGCCTTCGGTTGGCCTTGCAAGGCGACAAGCCAAAGACCATTCGCCTCAAGAAGAAAGGGCCAGGAGAGGCGAAGGGCTCGGATATAACTCATGACGGCGATGTGACCATTCTGACACCGGATTTGCATATCGCGACGCTTGACAAGGATGCCTCGCTGGATGTGGAAATGACCATCAAGCATGGTCGTGGATTTGTACCCGCCGAACGAAACAAGGAAGAAGGTTTGCCCATCGGTGTAATTGCTGTGGACTCAATTTTCTCACCGATCAAACGAGTCAACTTTCATGTCGAAAATGCCCGCGTGGGACGCATGACCGACTATGACAAGCTGACCCTTGAAATTTGGACCGACGGAACAATTTCTCCCCGCGATGCCTTGTCCAATGCCGCAGGCATTCTCCGAGAGCATTTAGACATTTTCATCAATCCAGAAGAACGTTCGGATGCGAAGCCCGCCGTCGGCAGCGAAGATCTCTCCGATGAGGTCAACAAGAATCTGTATCGTAGCGTGAACGAGTTGGAGCTATCGGTCCGTGCAGCCAACTGTCTTAAGAACGCCAATATCAAGACGATTGCGGACTTGGTGCAAAAAACAGAAGCCGAGATGTTGAAGACCAAGAATTTTGGAAAGAAATCCCTCAATGAAATCAAGGAAATCCTGACCGAAATGGGACTGAGCCTTGGAATGAAGGTCGATGCCTTGCCGTCAGGCGACGCGGGCGTTCGGTCAGAATAAGAAAGGAACAGGACTGTGCGCCACAAAAAGAAGGGTCGACAGCTCGGACGTCAAACTAAACATCGCTGGGCTCTGTTTCGGAGTCTCGTGACCTCTCTCCTGGAGCATGAGCGGATTGAAACGACCGAGGCGAAGGCGAAGGAAATTCGTGGCTTTACCGATCGCATGATTTCCTTGGGCAAAGATGGCAGTCTCCCGGCCCGCCGTCGTGCCCTGAGTTTCTTGCGCAGCAAGGCGGTGGTTTCCAAGCTGTTCAGTGATGTTGCAGTTCGGTTTCGTGACCGGCCAGGTGGATACACGCGTATAATCCGCACCCGCCGTCGGGTGGGTGATGCGGCCGAAATGGTGGCAATGGAACTCGTTGCTCGACCAGCAGCCGCCGTGGCTTCGCCAGCATCCGGTGCAGCTGCCGCATCTCAACAGAAAGACACTTCTTCCCAGAGCTCTGCGCCTGCAGAGAGCTAGAGTTATGACTGCCACGACGGCCTGTCTGGTCGTCGTGGCAGTCCCGCCATTGGTTGCTTCGCCCTCCCTCATAAATCCTCGCATCGTCAATATTTTCATTCGTCCAATGTGCACCGGCAGGTTTACTTGGCCCAGGTGGAATGCTACTATCATGCCACCGTCTTTTGGCTGGGAAGCTTTATAAACTTACAGGCTTTTTGCATGTGGGAACGTTGGTTTAGGCGGAGTCTTCTCGCCCTAAGTGTGCTTCTGGCGGCCTTTCTGGGGTACCTGCTCGTCACCCGATCCAATCCAAATTCTTCATCTAGGTCCGTGACAACAGTGGGGGCCGACTCGGCTGACGCGCAGATTCAGGACTTCACATACACCCAGACCAAAGGGGACATCGTTCAATGGAAGGTGCAGGCAGACCAGGCTCGCCTGTTTGAGAAGGACAGCCGAGCGATTCTAAATAATGTTCAAGTCACGCTCTACGGAAGTCAGGGGCGAGAACTGACGCTCTCTGGTGATGAGGGGACGCTTGATACGCAAACGAAGAACTTCCAGCTCTCCAACCGCACGGACCCGATCGTGGTGGAAACACAAAGTGGGTATACCATTCAAACCAATCACCTTCAGTGGACGGATGCACGACACGAAATCCAAACCTCAGACCATGTCACCATCAACGGGCATGGATTACAAGTCACGGGCATGGGGCTGCTCGGCAAAATGGATATTGAGGAATTTCAGGTGCTGGACGATGTTCGCGTGGATGTGGTGCCTGCTTCTTAATGTCCTCGTGTGGCTAGCCGGCCCCCTCGCACATGCTGCCGAACCACGGATGCCAGCGCCCAGTGCCGAGCAGGTATCAACAAGAATTACGTCCCGGACAATGACCGTTAACAATCAGGAGAATACGGCGATCTTCGACGGATCAGTGGTACTAACGCGAGGGCCGCTCGTGGTGTATTCTGACCATATGGTGGTGACATTTCACGGCAATGCCAACAGTCCTGAGGCTCACACATCCCCTCACGCAGCCAAACCAGAACAGAGTCTTGGAGGGAATGCACCAGCGTCACGAGGACGCGAGGCCACACCTACGGTTTCCGATCGCACTATTCGCATGCTCGAGGCTACCGGCCGAGTCAAGATTGAGAAAGAAGATGGACGTGCCACCTGCCGCAGGGCCATATACTATGAAGCAGACAAAAAAATTATCCTGACGGGTGATCCTGTGGCGTGGCAAAAGGGGACTCGTGTCTCGGGAAAGCGGATCATCATGTTTCTAGACGAAGATCGAAGTGTGGTAGAGGGCGACTCGCAGGTCATTATCGAAGGTGAAGGCGGAGCCCAGCGGTGAGTGTCACATCCTCCAGATTCCAGACTCGGATTGACCCCGGTTCGGTTTCACCTGATGTGACAGCAGATCGTCTGGCGGCGACGGGCCTGGTCAAGAGCTTTCGGAGCCGGAAGGTTGTCAAAGGCGTGTCGCTCGACGTACGGGCCGGCGAGGTGGTCGGTTTACTTGGGCCCAACGGGGCAGGGAAAACTACCATTTTCGATATGATGGTGGGACTTTGCCAGCCTGACGAAGGAGAGATTACTTTAAGCGGCGAAGATATTACCCAACTGCCCATGTATAAACGGGCTCGTCGCGGCATTGGTTATTTGCCCCAGGAATCATCGGTCTTTCGTCGTTTGTCGGTGGAACATAATATCCTTGCGATTCTGGAGATGCTGGGCTATTCGAGAAGTGAGCGAATGGAGCGTGTGGAAGCATTGCTGAAGGAACTGGATCTCGCGCATATTCGCACCAGCAAAGCCTACGCCTTGTCCGGCGGAGAGCGGCGGCGGCTGGAGATTACGAGGGCACTAGCAACCAGTCCATTGTTCATGTTGCTGGACGAGCCCTTCGCCGGAATTGATCCCATTGCAGTCGCCGATATTCAGCAAATCATCATACGGTTGAAGCAGCGGAACATTGGCGTGTTGATCACCGATCACAATGTCAGGGAGACGCTCTCGATTACCGATCGAGCCTATATCATCAACGAGGGATTAATTTTGGAATCTGGTGCGCCCGGCGTCATCGAAAAAAGTGAAATGGCTAGGGCCGTCTATCTTGGAGAAGGATTCCGCCTTTAGCCGGTAGGAGCGAAGTGCCATGAAGCTGCGACTGGACCTCAGACTCAGCCAGAAGCTCATTATGACGCCGCAACTGCAGCAGGCGATCAAGTTGCTGCAGTTGTCTCGATTGGAGCTTCAGCAAAGTCTGCAGCAACACCTTCTGGAAAATCCATTACTGGATGAGTTGGTGACCGAGACTGAGGAGAACGAGGAAGCGGCCGCAGGCGATCGCGAGCAGTCAGAGACTCCGACCACCGCGACCAGTGAGACCAGCAGTGAAGGCGACGATAAGCCGACCGAAAGCGGGGAAAATGCCGAAGAGTTTTCGGCATCAAGCTGGGAAGACTATTTCGACACAGACATGCGTCGTGGTGAAACCGAATACAGTTCCTCATCCAAGGAGGAATTTCCTTCCTATGAACAAACTGTCGCTAAGTTCACCTCGCTGGAGGACCACCTGGTCTGGCAGCTCTCTCTGTCCGGTCTGTCCGATCGAGAAAAGGCCGTCGGCCGTCTTATCATCGGTAATTTGGATGATGACGGGTATCTTCGGATGACTCTCGATGATCTGGTGTCGGGGACGCCCTACTCCGTCGCGGAGGCGGAATCGGTACTGAAGGATGTCCAAGGGTTTGATCCTAACGGAGTAGGAGCAAGAGACCTGTCCGAATGCCTGCTCCTTCAACTGAAATTCTTAGGCCGGAGCCAGATCGGTTCCTTGGGATCGCGTCCCGGAGTGTTGAAAGGATCGGTGCTCGAAGCCATCGTGCTTCACCACTTGAAGGATCTCGAAAAGAAGCAGTACAGCCGAATAGCCAAGGCGCTGAATATTTCGATGGAAGACGTATTTCAGGCGACCCGGATCATCGAAGGCCTTGAGCCAAAACCAGGACGTCCCTTCTCGAATACGCAAAATTATGCCATTGTTCCGGATGTGTTCGTCGTCAAGAACGAAGGGGAGTGGGAGGTCTTGCTCAATGACGACGGTCTTCCGCGCATGCGCATCAGCCCATACTACAAGCAGTTAATGTCTTCGGGTCAGTCGGGAGCAGCTGAAACCAAGGCGTATTTGGATGATAAGCTGCGTGCGGCTCAATGGGTGATCCGCAGCATTGAGCAACGGAATAAAACGATTGTGAAAGTGGTCTCAAGCATCGTGAAGTTTCAGGAAGGATTTTTCGAGCGCGGCATACAGTATTTGAAACCGTTGGTGCTCAAGCAAGTCGCTGAAGACATCGGTATGCATGAATCCACCATCAGTCGAGTGACCGCTAATAAGTATATGTATTGTCCGCAGGGGATGCTGGAGTTGAAATTTTTCTTCAACGCAGGGCTTCAGCGAGCTGATCAACCATTGGACATGTTGTCGTCCCTCACTGTCCGCGAAATGATTCGGAAGATGGTCGCAGCGGAAGACGCACGCAAGCCTCTGAAGGACGAGGAAATTGCCGCGAAGCTTCGCACGCAGCAGGTGTTGATTGCTCGGCGAACTGTCGCCAAATATCGCGCAGAGGACAATATTCCTTCAGCGACCCAACGAAAGCGCTTCTTTTAGTTAGGCATGTAACACACACGAATTAATCTCGGCGTGGCAGCAACAATCGTCTCAACGAGCTCGAACGCCCGGAGGTGTTTGGAGCCCGAGAAATGAGGATGGCATGCGATTGATGATCACGGGACGGCATGTAGCGGTTACTCCGGCGTTGCGGCAATATGTGGAAACCAGAATGGAGCGGCTCGATCGCTACGGCTTGAAACTGGGGACGCTGCAGATTCTGCTCAGCCTGGAAAAGTTTCATCATGTGGCCGAAGTCGTCGGGGTCGTCCAGGGGCGACGGCTTCAGGCAAAAACGTCCACCGAAGAAATGTATGCTTCGATTGATGAGGTCGTGGATAAGCTTGGGGCGCAATTGCGAAAGGTGAAAGAACGGCGAGCGAATCACAAATTCGGCGATCAGTCGCGGGTGCGCGCTCTCGTGCAACGGGTTCCACGTCAGGATCAGAGCGAAATTCAAGTCGTCCGTCCAACGCTTGAGACCATGAGTGTCGAGGATGCCGTAGCGGTCATTCAGGCCTCACAACAAAGTGTGCTCATGTTCACCAACGCCCTGTCAGGCCATGTCCAAGTGATCCAGCGAATGCCTGATGGGAAAGTCTCTCTGATTGATCCGGCGCGCGGTCGTGCCCGCGCCTCCCATGGCCGCGCTTAATCTCGTCGTCATCAGTGGCCTTTCCGGATCCGGAAAGAGTCATGCCTTAAAGGCCTTTGAGGACGCAGGGTATTTCTGCGTTGACAATCTTCCGCCTGCTCTCCTTCCTACGTTTGTCGAATTGTGTCATCAGCAAGGCGGCGAGATTAAGAACGTCGCCCTCGGAATCGATATTCGTGAACGGGTGTTCTTTGGAGACCTCGCGAAAGTCCTGGGCGAGTTAAAAGCGCAAGGACATGCGTTGCAACTCGTGTTTCTAGAAGCGCGAGAAGAAGTACTGGTTCGTCGATTTTCGGAGAGCCGTCGCCCGCATCCCTTGTTGCCCGACATGCCGGTCGTGGAAGGCGTGCGATTCGAGCGTGAGCGACTGAGCGAACTCCGGAAACACGCCGATCGGGTCATCGATACCTCGAACATAACCGTGCATGAATTGCGTGATCTGCTGATTAGGCAATTTCGTCAGGACATTCCTTCCCGTCGCATGACCATCTCCTTGGTCACCTTCGGATATAAATTCGGAGTTCCCTATGACATCGACCTGCTCTTCGATGTACGATTTATCCGAAACCCGTTCTTCGTGCCGGAACTCAAGGCCCTCACCGGTGAGGATACTCGGGTTCAGCAGTATGTATTCGCAGATCCGACTGCAGGCCAGTTTCTTGAGCACCTGGAGGGCCTGCTTGCCTTTCTGATCCCTCTGTATGAACGCGAGCAACGGAGTTATCTCAGTATCGGGATCGGCTGCACCGGGGGCCGTCATCGGTCTGTGACCATGGCGCTGCGCCTTCGTGAGCGCCTCGCCACCCTCGGCTACGATGTGTCCGTAACCCACCGAGACCTGCAGAAATCCTAGCATTTCAGCTCCCGTCAACGGATCCGTGAACCCTCTCGCTTCGACGTCCGCTTTCTTGACAGGTGGACTATATCAACTATACTTAATTTCGTAAGTTCAAATTGCACCGTCAATAGAGGCGTTTGAGGCAGTGCGTGAAGAAAGTCGCTGATGAGTCCAGAAACAAATTGTATAAGACCAATGAGGTCTGCGAGATGTTCGATATCTCGCGAGCTACGTTGTTTCGTTGGGAGAGAGAAGGGTTAATCTCCGGCCCACCTCGCGATTGGCGAAACTGGCGCCTGTACACAGCCGAAAATGTCGAGCAGATCAAACACGCGATGGCAAGTCGAAAAGAGGTAGCGTAGAGAGGGTATGGCACGATGACTTCATTGAAAAGCCTGATGAGTCTTGATTTTCTCTCTATGTTTTCTCCGCAACGTCAACTGTTGGGGCTCGATATCGGCTCAAGCAGTATCAAGGTGGTTCAGATCAAGGAACATCGAGGCCATTACACCCTACAGAAATTTGGCGTGAAGGAGTTGGAGCCGGAAGTGATCGTGGACGGTACTGTCATGGACGAGGGGCGTGTGGTCTCGGCAATTAAGGAGTTGTTGGACGAACACAAGGTCGACCTGAAGCAGGTGGCCATCTCGATTTCCGGTCATGCGGTCATCGTCAAGAAGATCAGCCTCCCGCCCATGCCAGACGAGGAACTCGATGGACAGGTAAAGCTCTCGGCGGAGCAGTACATCCCCTTCGACATTAACGAGGTCAATCTCGATTTTCACGTCCTGCCTTCTTCTGAAAATACAGCTGAGCAGGATGAGATGTCCATCGTGCTGGTCGCGGCCAAAAAGGACAAGGTCAACGAGTTAACCGAGTTGGTGAAGGCGGCTGGGTTGGTTCCTATCGTGATGGATGTCGATGCCTTTGCAATTGAAAATATGTATGGCGTGACCTGCCCCGCATCGCAGGACGACACCACGACCTTGGTTAACATCGGCGCCAGCGTCATGAACGTGAATATCGTACGCGGCGGCGTCTCCCTGTTCACCCGAGATATTCCATTGGGAGGCAATCGATATTCCGAGGCGGTACAGCGCGAAATGGGTGTGTCATTCGAGGAAGCGGAGCAACTTAAGAAGAGCGATCGTGATGACGACCCGACCCTGTCTGCCGTCATGGAAAGCGTCAATGCGGAGGTCGCATCCGAAATCGCGCGCACGATCGATTATTTCAGAACCACGTCATCAGAGAGCGAGATTGCCCGTGTGTTGCTGTGCGGTGGGGGAGCCAAGGTCAAAGGCCTTGCGCAACAGCTTAGCGATCGAATGCAAGTGGAGGTGGACATCGCGAATCCCTTCAGTGAGATCGACACCTCATTGTGTGATGTCGATCCCGGTGTTCTGGCAGAGATGGGGCCCCTCGCCGCTGTAGGGGTAGGCCTCGCACTTCGGACGGTGGGGGATCGATGATTAGAATCAACTTACTCGCAACCGGGCCCAAGACCAGAAAAGCCAAACCGCAATGGGATGTACGCGCCGAGGCGTTGCTCGGCGTCGGCGTACTCTTGATCACGCTGACGGGGTGCTGGTTTTACGCATCCTCGCTCGAGGATGAGATCCAGGCAAAACAAAGTGAGAAACAAACCAAAGACACTCAGGTGGCTAAGCTCAAAGAGCAGGTGAAAGCGGTTCAAGATTTCGAGGATAAGAAGAAACAACTCGAGGCGAAGAATCGCATCATCGATGAATTGGAAAAGAGTCGAACCGGCCCGGTGAAAGTCCTGGATCATGTCAGTCAAAGTCTCAACCCGCTCAAGGTCTGGCTCGTGCGGATGTCTCTCAAGGGTAACAGTGTCGAATTGGAAGGACGAGCCCTGACGAACGATGACGTCGTGGAATTCGTCAACAATCTTCGGCGTACCGAACAGTTTGGCTCGATCAAACTGATGGAGAGCCGGGCAGGACTAGACAACAAGATGAATACCTATCAATTCAAACTCGACCTGTCCATGAAAGGCTAATATGAGTCTGAATGCGATCAGTCTGGACGGTCTTCGCAGTATTCCGATAGGTCAAAAAATCGCACTGCTCGGATTGCTCGTGGCGGCGATTCTGGTCGGATTTTATTTCTATGTCGTCGAACCGAAGGGTACTGAATTAGTCGCGGTTCAGGGACAGGTGGCTCAGTTGGACACCGAGATTCAAAATCTCACACTGAAGATGAAGCATCTGGATGAACTCGTGGCAGCCAGTAAGCAACTGGAGATTGAGTTGGCAGCCAAAAAAGAACGCCTCCCGCCGGAAGAGGAAGCGGTTATGTTGCTCAAACAAGTGTCGGATCTTGGGCTTCGGTTGGGACTGGATTTTCGGCTCTGGAAGCCGGGTCCCCAGGCAGAGGATCCGTCAAAATTATTCATTCGAATGCCGATCAACGTGGAGGTGGCCGGTGGATATCATACGGCTGCTATCTTCTTCGACCGGATCAGTAAACTGTCCCGTATTGTCACCGTTCAGGATGTGCGGATCGGAGCGCCCCGGGTTGATCAAGGACGAGTGGTGACGCAAACGGTATTCGATCTGGTGGCCTACGCCGCCCCACAGGAAAAGAGCGCTGCCGGACCGGTAGTGAAGCCGAAGTGACGAATGGGCCCGACTCACGTCCAACGCAAGGGGAAGCATCGTGAAGATACGAGTATGGCGGAGTAAGTGGATTGCCCTGGCGAACATCGGGGCGATACTGGTGGTGGGCGGCATGGCCTTGCCCGGGGAATCCAAAAGCCTTCCCCACCTTCGTCAAGTCGCATCCATGCGTCCGGCTGACTCCTTGAAGGTCATGCCGCTCCCCGAGGCACAAAAGCCTGTGCCGAGTTTCGAATCGTCCGCTCAGCCCGTGAGTCCGTCGGTGTCGCAGCCGGGGGAATCGTTGCCCCTGACATTCTCCGGACTCTCATACGATCCTTCCGGCCGTCGCGATCCCTTTCTGCCCATCTTGCAGTCAGGCGAACAGGATGCGCTGGATTCCAGTCTCCCTCCGCTGCAGCGGGTGGGCTTGACGGAGCTGAGTTTGATCGCTGTGCTCTGGGGAAATTACGGTTATACGGCCATGGTTCAAACACCCGACGGCAAAGGATACAGTATTCGCCGCGGAACGAGGATCGGGCCCAATAACGGGGTGGTCAGTTCAATCACCGAACGAGGTATCATCGTTCAAGAGCGGTTCACGGACGTGTACGGGAATAAGCAGGAGCGAGAATATGTGAAGCTTCTGCACCCGAAAGAGGGCACAGAATGAAACAAGCACAGGTTGGTGTTCATCCGTTGCTGAGTGTCACTGTCATTGCCGGGGTGTTGGGATTTGCCGCCTATGGGCAGGCCGTCATGCCCGGTGAGACAACCGGACTGCCTGGATTGACGCAGGTTGCCGGTCCCGACGCCGAAGGGCTGTCGATGGGCAGCACACTCGACACCGCGCAGGACGCGACAGTTGGAGCTCCGGCAACTGTGTTAACCAAGGTCGAAGCCAAATCAGAAGGAAGCCGGGTCGCGGTGCTCCTGACCAGTGACGGTATATTGATTCCTACCGTGAAAATGATAGGGGAGCGCCGCATGGTCCTCGACATGCCGGGTATCCAATCGGATGGACGTCAGTCACAAGTACTCGTTGGCCACCCTCTCTTGAAGCGGATTCGGTTTGGGTACCATCCGGAAAAGGTGCGCTTGGTGCTTGATTTGACGCAGTCCGTCGACCACAGCATTCAGTCGACCGACGGTCGTCTAATCGTAACACTGGAGCCCAAGACGGCTGTGGCGACGAATGAGGCAGTTACGGCTGAGCCTGAGGCGCTGTCGTCGCAGGTCCTTGCACCGCACAGCCTGCCGACCTCCACATTCCAAGCCCCTGCCCATCTGATGCTCATTACTCATAAAGCACCCAAGGCCTTGTTGCATGCCCAGTCCATTCAGTTAAATGCCGAGTCATTTCAAAAGGACGATAAGAAGACGGACACCAGTGATGTTGTCCACGGGTCGTCACGTTTTATCGGGCGCCGCATTTCCCTGGATTTTCAGCAGGCCGACATCAGCAATGTCCTGCGGTTGATTGCCGAAGTTAGCGGATTCAACATCGTGGTCGGCGAGGGCGTCAAAAATAAGGTCACGATGAAGCTGGCGAATGTTCCGTGGGATCAGGCACTCGAGATGCTTCTGAAGATGAATGCCTTAGGCATGATCCGCCAGGGCAATATCGTCTGGGTTGATACACTGCAGAATATCGCCAAGCAGCAGGACGAAGAGGCGCGTGCCAAAGATTCGAAGGCGAAGGCCGAGCCGATCGTCACACGCGTGTTCTACATCCGCAACCTCAACGCGCTGGAAGTCCAGACGTCGCTTCGGCAAAACCTGAGCCCGCGGGGCACCATGACGGTCAGCGCCGCGAGCAATGCTCTCATCATCAGCGATACCGAGTCCAAGTTGGACGTGCTGCGGCAACTGTTGGATGGAGTGGATCTTGAGGTGCCGCAAGTGCAGATCGAAGCGCGCATTGTTCAGGCGGATACTACCTATACACGGTCGCTGGGTGTCCAATGGGGAATTCAAAACGTCAACCAGTTGGGAGCGTCGAGTGGGACATCCGCGTTCAAGACAGGCACCACAGGGAGCTTCGGTGCTCAAGTGTCAGACTTCCTGATCAACTTGCCTGCCAACCCCGGGTTGCCGTCTGTGCCCGGTGCGGGATTCTCAATTGGAAAAACCGATGGAGCCATGTTGGATGTCCGGCTGTCAGCCGGCGAACTGCTGGGATTGACCAAGGTCATCGCGGCGCCGAAGATCACTACGCTGGATAAGCGAGACGCCAAAATTGCACAGGGAGAGTCTATCCCTTTTCAAACTACTTCGTTACAGGGAACACAGACCACATTCGTGGATGCCAACCTGGAGTTGAACGTGACTCCCCAGATCACTTCACGGGACCCAAAGGAGATCGGCAAACAGATTCTGATGAAAGTACGAGCGACCAGGAATGCCGTTGGTGCGCGAAGCAACCCTGCCGGTCCGAGCATTGATCGTCGCGAGGCTACGACCCAGGTTCTGGTACGTGACGGGGAGACGATGGTCATTGGCGGTGTTTTCGTCGACACCCAGTCGAACAATGTGGCGGGAATCCCCTATCTGTCACGAGTTCCGGTCCTGGGGTGGTTATTCAAGAATAAGACTGAGAATGTGTCCAAGCAGGAACTCTTGATCTTCCTGACCCCGACGATCGTTCGATCGACAACTTGACAGGTCCTGGGAAGACCAGTTAATAATCGCCTCCATTGATGACAGTATGCTGTCTCGATGGGGGCGAATCCCACGGAACGTGCTTCCTCGCCGGCTTACTAGGCGCTTCTTCCGGGCTTTCCCTCTCACACAGACAGATTCACCATCATAGGTCTTCCCAGCTGAAATTAGCGTCAGGGGGGATCTACGCCTGAGGGCCCACGGTGCCCGTTTCTCCCGCACTGTGTATTGGTACACTTGCTCTCTGCTGGCACCCATAATATCTGATAACGAAGGATGTTCTCTGGGCTTGTCTCAAAATGTCAGGCCGGATCAGGTGGGTGCACTATGAACGTTCCCCACCCCTTCCATAACTGAAAGGATCAGCGAAAGTCTTCTGTGTCCTCTCTTATGACTCTTCCCGATACCGACAGCCTTCGCCAAACCATTCATGTCGAACTCGGAGCGCGCAGCTACGCCATCCACCTGCAACGTGATCTCTTGGGGTCGATTGGACAAGAATTGAAGCGGCTCGGGTGCTCAGGGAAAGTAGGAATCATCACCGACCGAAATCTGGCCGGCCGCTATCTCAAGGGGGTGAGCCGGATTCTAAAAACCGCCGGATTTGCCGTCGTTCCCGTTGTGCTTGTTCCTGGAGAGCGGACGAAAACCCTGCGCTCTATTACGGCGATTATGGATGCTCTGGTAGAGGCCAAATTTGAGCGCACGTCAACGTTGCTGGCGCTGGGCGGTGGGGTGATCGGCGATCTCACGGGATTCGCGGCAGCAATTTACCAGCGCGGTATTCCATTTGTGCAGGTGCCCACCAGCTTGGTGGCTCAGGTTGACTCCAGTGTCGGTGGGAAGACGGGTGTCGACCATCCCAAGGGAAAAAACCTGATCGGTGCCTTCAATCAGCCGCGTGCGGTATTGATCGATCCGGCGACGTTGTCGACTTTGCCGGCGCGTGAGTGGAGGGCAGGGCTGGGCGAAGTCATCAAGTATGGGGTGATTGCGGACGAGGCGTTCTTTGAGTATTTGGAACAGCATATAGAACCGATCTTGAGGTTGGATGACGATGCTGTTGGACGAATCGTGAAACGGTCCTGCGAAATAAAAGCGCAGGTCGTATCCGAGGATGAACGTGAAACGGATCGGCGTCGCATTCTGAATTTTGGTCACACCATCGGTCATGCCCTGGAATCCCTCTGCGGATACCGTGGATTGATTCATGGTGAAGCAGTGGCGGTCGGGATGGTATACGAGGCGGACCTGTCGAGGCATTTGGGTCTATGCGATGAAGCTCTGGTTACCCGTCTACGCGCCTTGATCCGGGCGGCCGGCCTGCCAACCTCTCTGCCCTCTGTCACGTTTAGCTCCCTCTGGCGCGCTATGCAGCAGGACAAGAAGGTATCGGCGGGAACGGTCTACTGCGTCCTGCCGGAACGAATCGGCTCCGTCCGCGTCGTTCCCCTGGAGAAAGGGAACGTCCGGGCATGGTTCGATGCCGTTCGTGCTAGTGAAGCGCCGGGTAGAAGAATCCGCCCAACCAAGCGACATTCCCGATAGGAACCTATGGCGGCCAAGCGCACGGTCAATCAGCTGGAACAGGCGTTGCGAGAGAAAACCCGCGAGGTCGACGTTCTGCATCGCATTAGCGAGTCCATCAGCAATACCCTCGATCTGGAGTCGGTCCTTCGGCATATCGTCGACATGGTCGTCGAGGTGACCAAAGCCGATGCCTGCCTGCTGTACTTGATCTCGGATGGGAGGGACGAACTCATCCTGAGGGCTTCGAAAAATCCCCATCCTAAATTAATCGGACGGATCACCATCGGGTTGGGCGAAGGGATCACCGGCTGGGTGGCCCGGGAGCGGACCCGTGTGGTGATTCCGAATAGCGCAAGCGATGATTCGCGATTTAAATTTTTCCATAACCTTCCAGAAGACCGCTATCAGGCGTTTGTCTCCGTGCCCATTACGACCAAGCAGGAAGTGGTCGGGGTCATCAACGTGCAGCATAAGCGGTCGCGCCGGTATCGTCCGGACGAACTGGCGTTGCTTTCGACGGTCGCCACACAGGTGGGTGGGGCTATTGAAAATGCACGTCTGTACGATCAAATGACGCGCAAGGCCCTGCAACTCGACACACTGTCGCAGGTGTCGGAAACTGTGTCCTCGAATCGATTGATCGAGGATGTGTTGCAGCTGATTGTGACGATGACGGCGCAAATGATGGGCTCAAAGATCTGTTCCATCATTTTGCTGGATCAGGCGAGCGGCGAACTTCGGATCGCCGCCACGCAAAGTTTGAGCGAGCAATACCGGCGCAAACCCAATGTGAGGATCGGTCAGAGCATCAGCGGGCGGGCGGTTCAGGATCGTCGACCGATCATCGTCCCGGATGTTACGAAAGACAGCAGCTATATGTATCCGGATATGGCAGGGAAAGAGGGACTCTGTTCGCTGCTGTGCGTGCCGATGCTGGTACGGGAGAAGGCTATCGGGGTCATTAACACCTATACGTCCAAACCACATACCTTCACGAGTGAGGACGTGAAACTCATGCAGGCCATCGCCAACCAGGCAGCCATTTCGATCGAGCATACGACTTTATTGGAGAAGTCGTTTGAGATGCAGGAGGCCTTGCAGGTCCGCAAGTTGCTCGACCGGGCTAAGGGATATTTAATGCGGGCGAAACGGTTATCCGAAGACGAGGCCTTCAAGCTGATTCAAAGGCAAAGCATGGACCTCCGAAAATCCATGCGGGAAATCGCTGAAGCCATTCTGTTGGCGGGCGAAATCGAAGATCGCGCCGATAAAAAATAGGGCTCTCCTAGGGTGTGCGTTCTTCAGGTGCGGTTGGACGCGGCACGACGGAGGGCGAACTCCCCCGATTGAGCTGCTGAGTGTCCAATTGACGTTTGATATCCTGCAGTTCCCTGCGTAGTTCCTCGATCTCTGCATCCTTCCTTCTCAGATTGTCCTGAATGGCTCGAAGGTCTGTCTCGGGTTCCACTGCTTGCGTTGGCCGCTGGACGGAAGTCGGGCGGGGAGTTTCCCCAGCGAGTCCCGTCGGCGGCGCAGGGGCGGTCGGAGCGGGCAGTCGTGCCAGTGCATCATAATCAATAATCAGAATGTCCGCCAAGTCCTCGGCAAAGCGTGGTGTAAAAGACTGGGGGCGCAAGGCTTCCGCAGGAAGAAAGAGGAGATGGCGATTGAGGAGTTGATTGGGCTGGGGAACGCGGCGATTGGGCATGCTGATCGTGTCGGGGTCATTCGCTCTTCGGCGGTACTCATGCAGAGAAATGTAGAGCGAACGGCCGTATGCGAACACGTGGCCGCTCGTGGTTTCTTTGGCTGACAATTGAACGGGTGGTTCGGATGACCCCACTGCAGCGCCAGCTCGTTCCCGATATCCGCCGGTGCCTTCCTGGATCAAGCGAAACCCCACCCGTTGATCTGCGGCAGCCTGCCTCAGTCCGTCCACGATTGCGGGGGCGAGAAAAGCGACTTCGGACCCTGAAAAGACCGGAACGTTTGGCTGTTCCCGTGAGGTGAGGGCTCTCAGCAGCCCGGTGTCTTCGTGGATTTTAATGCCCTGTAAGCTGCGCGCGATGAGGGCCTGGTCAAGCCGGATGGGATGGGCTGCCTGAAAGTGGCGGTCAGGAATACGGTCGAGATAGACGGTGCCTTGCTCGGATTGCCGCACAACAAAATCGACTTGTGACCCGGTTGTGCATCCTGTGGCCCAGAGCATCCAGACCAGGGTGAAGGTGAGAGAGGGAGAGTAGCGCATGAGAGTTGGCTCCGACTTTGCCGGCGTCCGAGACCGGCGTAGTGTAGCATAGAGACCCCGTTGGAGAGCGAAGAACTGGCCAGTCTCCTCCCTTGACAGGAACGCCGTCAAAAGCGTATACACCCCACCAGTATGCGTTCCGGATCAGGACAACGCCGTTCTGATTCTGCGTAGACATCGATCACGCAGGGGACAATGACGTCCTTTTGGTCCAATGGTTGGACCGGAAGGGCGTTTTTTTTTGGCCTCTAGCACCTCCGGTCTGGCAGTCAAATCGTGTGTAACCAGGAGGGCTATGAGGATGGGCGCACGAACGTCAGGAGGACTCATACTCGGCTCGGTCGTGCTTATGATCGTTGTCTCCGCAGTTCCGGTGAGCGCAGAAGACCAGAGTGCAGGAGAGTCGGCGGGAGCGGGCCGCCTGAGCCGTGAAGTGGAGACTCCCCCCGCGGTGATTTGCGGCGGCTGCGTCACTCCCAGTTTCGCGGGCGAAGGCAAAGGAAGCATTGTTCCCTATGGTCGTATCGAGCTGGACGCGATATACAGCAACCGAAATACGAATCCACTCGACCCCGGGCAATTCAATGGCTATGCCACCGCCGCAGGCAAAAGCAGCAATGCGTCCTCCACGCTCAATCCTCGCTATAGCGTGTTCGGCCTGCGTGCCGACCGAACGGACGGGAAACATACCTTGACTGGTGTCGTCGAAGCGGATTTCTACAGCCAAACCGACAATGCCGGCAATATCTCGCCTCGCCTGCGGTTGGCCAACGTCAAATATTCTCCCAACAATAGTCGGACGACCATCACGGCAGGCATGGACTGGACGCCGATCATGTCCTCTCATCCAAACCTGATCGATTTCTCCATCATGGGTTATAACGGGAACTTGTGGCAGCGACTCCCGCAGATTACCGTGAAGCATCAATTTACCGACAACGTGAATGGTCTGTTGACGGTCATGCGATTCGAACGCGGATTATCGGCCATTCAGCCGCAGACGCAACGACGAACGTTTCAAGGGGCCGGCGCGGGGGCGGCGCCGGGTAGTTGCGGGACGAGCGGTTTCGGCTGTTCTGAAAACGCCTTCAACGATCCGGTACAGATGCCCTATGTGGGGACTCGATTTGCCTATACAGGCACGGGTGACCAGGCAGGCTTTATGGTCGCACTCAATGCCGCGTTTAGGCATTATCGATCGGCGCCGACGGCCGGGGGGATTCCCGCGGGCAACGATATCAATTCGTATCTCGTGGGGGCGGAACTCGCGGTGCCTTTGACCAACCGGTTGAGATTCACCGGTGAGATTGCCTACGGACAGGCGCTGGGAGTGGAGTTTTTCCGATACGGACAGGAGCGAAACCTGGGCACGGGCAAATCGATCCGGACCGTGGTCGGCTGGGGAGAGTTGGATTATGCCTTCGATCGGCAGCTCACGCTCATCGCCGGCTATGGGTTCGACAACCCGCTGAACTCAGACCTGCGAGGCACCAGCGCCGGGCCTGACACCCAATATGTACTCAATCATCGGACCTACCTGACGGCCGTCCGGCATATTTGGGGCGATTTGTACACGTCGTTCGAGTGGAATCACCTCATGACCGAATGGTCCACCGGGGAGCATTTTGCAGGAGACAATTTCATGCTCTCAACTTGGTACAACTTTTAGCCTGGCATGACGGCGAAAGGAGTCTCACGATGATCTCTCCGAAACCACAGAGTACAGACCAGGAGATTGCCACGAGCAAGGCCGAGGCCCTTCCGTCGCGCCGCGATTTCCTCTGGCAGAGTTCACGAACCGCGGCCGGCATCGGGGTAGCGGCGTTGCTGGGAAACCTGGGGCATTGGGCATTGTCATATGGGGCCGATAAGGAACCGATCAAGGTCGGGGTGTTGCACTCGCTCAGCGGTACCATGGCCATCAGTGAGGTGTCGCTGAAGGATGTCGTGTCGATGGCGGTGGAAGAGATCAACGCGAAGGGCGGCCTGTTGGGACGACCCTTGAAGCTGGTCATCGTCGATCCGGCCTCTAATTGGGATCTCTTCGCCGAAAAAGCCAAACAATTGTTAGTGCAGGATAAGGTGGCGGTGGTGTTTGGTTGTTGGACATCGGTCAGCCGGAAGTCCGTATTGCCGGTGTTCGAGAAGAACAACGGGCTGCTCTTTTATCCGGTCCAGTATGAAGGGGAGGAATGCTCACGGAATGTGTTCTACACCGGCGCCGCGGTGAATCAGCAGGCCGTGCCTGCCGTGGAGTATCTGATGAGCAAGGAAGGGGGAGGGTTCAAAAAGTTCTATCTGCTCGGGACCGATTACGTCTATCCGCGCACGACGAACAAGATTCTCCGTGCCATGTTGCTCGCCAAGAAAGTCCCTGCGGCCAACATCATGGAAGAGTACACTCCGTTCCATCATCAGGATTACCAAACCATCGTCGGAAAGATTAAAAAGTTTGCGGCCGGCGGAGGCGGGTGTGTGATCAGCACGATCAATGGCGACAGCAATGTGCCGTTCTACAAAGAGTTTGCCAACCAAGGGTTGCGGGCGGAAGATGCGCCTATTATGGCCTTCAGCGTCGCGGAGGACGAGTTGCGTGGGATGGACAAGACGGCTCTGGTCGGGCATCTGGCGGCCTGGAATTACTACCAGAGCGTCGACACGCCGCAGAACAAACAGTTCGTGGCCAATTTTAAGGCCTACTGCAAAAAGAACAATCTGCCGGAGGGTGACAAGCGCGTCACCGACGATCCGATCGAAGCCGCCTACTTTGGCGTACATGTCTGGAAGCAAGCGGTTGAGAAGGCGGGCGGCACCGATGCAGATGCGGTACGAAAAGCCGTCTATGGCCAGAAGTTTCCGGCTCCCGGTGGGGAAATCATGATGGACGAGGCTAACCATCATACCCACAAGCCGGTGTTGATCGGCGAGATTCTCAAGGACGGTCAATTTAAAGTCGTCTGGCGCTCGAAGGGGTTGGTCAAACCGGAACCCTGGAGCGAATACACGAATCCGGAAAAGGGGTGTGACTGGGTGAAACATCAAGGGACCTATAAGAGGGCCTGATGGGGAAGCGAGAATCAGCGCGCTGGATGCGGGGGAGGGTGCGCGGCGAATGAGGCGCATCACCGGGATGGCAGTGCTCTGGTGCTGTGTGATCTGGGGTATGACCGACGCATTGGCGGCGGAGGAGCTTGTCGGCGTCACGCCGTCAGCGGCGGTTGAGCAGGCGCTCAAGGATCTCTCGAGCGATGAGGAAACAACGCGCGAGCAGGCGATTCATGTCCTGATCGAGCAGGGCGATGCGGCCGCTCTCCCGCGCTTGGACGCATTGCGAGAGAATGCGGATCGACGCCTACGCATGGCCATCAAGCCGGTGGCCGATGCCTGGCGTCACCGCGCAAACCTGTCCAGTCCGGATGCCGATGCCCGGCGTTCGGCGGCGATCGACCTGGGGACGAGCGGACGGGGTGTGGCCATTCCCTGGTTGGAATCTGCGGTCGACACCGAATCCCATCGGTGGGTTCGGTATGCGATGCAGGAGTCGATCCAACTCCTGAAACTCGCCTCGGATAATCCTGTGATCAAGGCGCAGGCGGCGGCAAAGCTGGGCGAGCTGCGCAGCCAGAATGCCGTTCCGGCGCTGAAGGAATTGGTGCAGGTGGCCAAGGAATCGACTAGCACCGAGGATCAGCATAACGTCGCGGGGGTGGCGGCTGTCGCCATCGATCGGATCGAATCCTGGAATGTCTGGTCCACGGCGATCGAAACGTTGTTCCGCGGCATCAGTCTGAGTTCGATTCTCCTCATCATGTCCGTCGGGCTCGCGATCGTCTTCGGATTGATGGGCGTCATCAACATGGCCCACGGCGAACTGATGATGATCGGCGCCTATGCGACCTTTGTCATCCAGGAATGTTTTAAGCTGTATCTTCCTCCGGCCTGGTTCGATGCCTATTACCTGACTGCCCTTCCGGCCGCATTTCTGGCGGCGGCCTTGTTCGGATTGATCCTGGAAGCGACCGTCATCCGGTTTCTATATGGCCGCCCGCTCGAAACGATGCTAGCGACCTGGGGAGTCAGCCTCATTCTTATTCAGGCGGCGCGAATTTATTTCGGGGATCTGACGGCGGTGGCGGCTCCCGTTTGGCTTAACGGCGGCACGCAGGTCATGGTGGGAGTGTTTCTGCCCTTCAATCGCCTGTTCATCATCGGGCTTTCCATCCTCTGTGTCACCGGCATTTATTTGTTACTGTTCAGGTCACCTGTGGGACTCCGGGTGCGGGCCGTCACGCAGAATCGACACATGAGCGCCTGTCTGGGTATCCCCACCAGAAAAGTCGATGCCTACACCTTTGCCTTCGGATCCGGCCTGGCCGGCATCGCAGGCTGGGCCCTGACCCTGGTGGGGAACGTCGAGCCGGGACTCGGGCAGAACTACATCGTGGACTCCTTCATGGTAGTCGTGACCGGCGGTGTCGGTAAACTTGCGGGGACCATTATTGCCTCCCTGGGAATCGGGGGGTTGAATAAGCTCATGGAGCCGAGTCTGGGAGCCGTCTACGCAAAAGTCTTGATCCTGGTGTTGGTGATTCTCTTCCTGCAGCGGCGGCCGTCGGGGCTGTTTGCGATTCAAGGGCGTCACGCCGAAGGATAGTCTCGAGCAGGGAGAAGGGAGAACTGTTGGTACCAGAGTCGAATGTGGAGCGGCGCGAAGGCACGGTCTTTTGGTTGGTCGGGTTTGTGCTTCTCTTTGTCCTGCCGGTGCTCAACGTGTTGCCGGCGGAGGATTCCTGGCTGCGTGTCTCCGATTTCGCGCTGAATCGATTTGGAAAGTTCCTGGCCTTTGCCATTCTGGCGCTCGGGCTCGATTTGATCTGGGGATACGCAGGCATCCTCAGCCTGGGGCAGGGCGTGTTCTTCGGCTTGGGCGCCTACTGCATGGGTATGCATCTGATGCTCGCGATCGGAAGTGAGAGCGTCTACGGCAGCACCTTGCCGGACTTCATGGTGTGGAATCAGGTTACGGAGCTACCTTTTTTCTGGACGCCCTTTTACAGCTTTCCCGCGGCCGTCCTTGCGGGCCTGCTGGTTCCTGCAGGCTTCGCGCTTCTATTCGGCTTCCTCGCGTTTCGCAGCCGTATTCGGGGTGTGTATTTTGCCATTATCACACAGGCGTTGGCTCTTATGGCCTGGCTGGTCTTCAACCGGAACGAAACAAACCTGGGGGGAACGAACGGTCTCACCGACTTCAAGACGATCGTGGGTTTTCGTCTGGCCGAGTCCGGCACCCAGCTGGCGCTCTATGTCATCACGGTGCTGTGTCTAGGCGGAGCTTATCTGCTCTGCCGCTGGATCATCGCCTCGCGCGCCGGCCGGGTCCTGATCGCCATTCGCGACAGCGAGCCGCGCGTTCTCTTCTCGGGCTACTCGCCGGCCAATTACAAACTATTCGTCTTCGTGGTCTCGGCGGCGCTGGCGGGGCTCGCGGGAATTCTCTACGTTCCGCAAGTCGGCATCATTACCCCGGCGCAGATGGGCGTGTTGCCCTCGCTTGAAATGGTGATCTGGGTCGCGGTGGGCGGTCGCGCGACCCTGGTCGGCGCCATTGTCGGAGCGGTCGGGGTGAACCTCGGACGCAGCATTCTCACCAATCACTTTCCGGAGTTCTGGCCATTCTTTCTGGGCGGGCTCTTTGTCGTCGTGGTGCTGGTATTCCCTGACGGGGTTATGGGCGTCACCAGAAGAGTCAGTGAAAAAATGTCGGAATGGACCGTTCGTCAGCGAAAGGCTCAGGGCGTCGAGGAGGAACGGACATGACGGAGCATGGTTCGATCATCTATCTGGAAGGTGTGACTGTCGACTATGACGGGTTCAAAGCACTGAACAATCTCAACTTCATCGTCAATCACCGTGAGTTGCGGGTGGTCATCGGGCCGAACGGCGCCGGAAAGACCACTTTGCTGGACGTGATTACCGGTAAGACGAAACCGGCGGCCGGCCGCGTGATCTTCGGCAAAGACACGGATCTCATCGGCATGCGCGAATACGAGATCACGCAATTGGGGATCGGGCGAAAATTCCAGGCCCCCTCAATCTACGGCAATCTCACGGTGTGGGAGAATCTCGACCTGTCGTTGAAGCGGCCTAGTAAGGGCGTCTTGTTTACGCTGAGGGGCCGGTCTACGGCGGCGGAACAGCAACAAATCGATGAAGCCTTGGAGACCATCGGATTGACGGCGCAAGCGCGCTTGCGCGCAGGGTCGCTCTCTCATGGCCAGAAGCAATGGCTTGAAATCGGCATGGTCATTTTGCAGGATCCGGCCTTGTTGCTGGTCGATGAGCCGGTAGCCGGCATGACGGACGAGGAGACCGCACAAACGGGGCGGTTGCTCCAGTCGTTGGCGGAAAAACATGCCATTATCGTCATTGAGCACGACATGGAATTCGTGCGGCAGATCGCGCGAACCGTCACGGTGCTGCATGAGGGGACCGTCATTTGCGAGGGGCCGGTGGAGACGGTTCAAGCTGATCCCCGCGTCGTGGAAATTTATCTTGGCTGCCAGAAGGTGGCGCATGCGTAAGCGGCCCCGCCCGAACTCTGCGTGAATCTCCCGGGGAGTCACCGGAACAACACGATGCTGCAGCTTGAGAAGGTCAACGTCTACTACGGTGAGAGCCATATATTGCGGAACGTCTCATTTTACATCGAGGCAGGCAAGGTGGCCTGCGTCATGGGCCGGAACGGTGTGGGCAAGTCGACGACGTTGAAGGCAATTATGGGCCTGTTGCCGGTGCGCAGCGGACGTGTCCTCTTCGATGGCGTGGACATCACCAAGGCTTCGACCGACCGGCGGGCCAGGCGCGGCCTTGCGTATGTGCCGCAAGGTCGGGAAATCATTCCGCATCTTACCGTGCGCGAAAATCTCCAGCTGGGCTATTGGGCGCGCGGGAGCGCCACGAACGGGGGCTCTGAAAAAGCTGCCTTCGATGAGGTCTTCACGTTATTCCCCAAGCTCACGCAAATTCTGGAACGGCCAGGCGGGGTCTTGAGTGGTGGCGAGCAGCAGCAATTGGCCATCGGGCGTGCGCTGCTGTCGGATCCCAAAGTCTTGCTGCTCGATGAACCGACCGAGGGCATTCAACCTTCCATCGTCGACCAGATCGAAGACGTGATCGTCGGGTTTAAAACCGCGCGTCGATTTGCCATCGTCCTGGTGGAACAGGGCCTTCATTTCGCGGCACGGCTGGCGGACAGCTACGTCGTGATGGCCAAAGGAGCGGTGATGGCGGCGGGGAGGAAGGACGAGTTGAGTGCCGAGATGGTGAAGCAGCATTTGACGGTGTAACGCAAGCCGGGCAGGCGGAGCATGTCTGTCGAGCCATGGGGACATTCGTGAGCCGCCCTCGAATACGTGGCAGACATACGGCCCTCTGGCCGATTCATCTCGTTGCCGCAGATGAGACCCATTGAACTCATCTGCCCGCCTCGCTAGTATTCACGCCCTGGGTTGAGGCGTGGAGGGGAAGCAGACGAAGTGCGTGAATCTAGAAACAGTGTGAGCGCTCCCGGCCTTGCGGGGATTCTCATGGTGAGCGTCCTCTCCGCCTGCGCTACAGGTCAGTACACCCCGCTGGCGGGGGCCGAAAAGGACCAGGTCGATCAGCTGAAAGAAAATGTCTACCGCGTCGAGTATCGTGTCAGTTCATTTACCTCGCAGGAGCAGTTGGATGCCTACCTGCGCCGGCGTTGTGCAGAATTGACGTTGCGGGAAGGGTACGATTTTTTTCATCTGGCGCAACGGGCGGATGTCCTGGCCCTCTCACGGCGGACGTCGATGACAGTGACGATGTATAAAGGACAGAAACCCCCCGGCGCGGTTGATCTCCATGATGCCAGGGAAGTTTTGGCCAAGTCGGCAATACTGCCACAGAATGAATGACGCATGACGTGTGACGAGGGCGGGATATGCATCTGACACCGCGTGAGCAGGAGAAACTGTTGATCTATGTAGCGGCAAATCTGGCCAAAGACCGCAAAGCGCGGGGGTTGAAGCTCAACCACCCGGAGGCGGTGGCATTGATCACCGCTGAGATTCTGGAGGGAATCCGCGACGGCAAGTCCGTGTCGGAGTTGATGAGTTACGGCGCCACGCTGCTCACTCGAAAGGATGTCATGTCAGGTGTGCCGGAAATGATCCCGGAGCTTCAGGTCGAAGGCACATTTCCGGATGGCACGAAACTGGTGACCGTGCATGAGCCGATCCGATAGGGAATAAAATGAAGCAGAAAGCGAAGACCGTAGCGAGGACATCTCGACCCAAGGCATCCTCCTCCGTCAATCGGCGCGATGGACTTCAGCCTGCGCCCATCATCCCCGGCGAGGTGATTCTCGGCGAAGGCGACATCATTGCGCTGCAGGGTCGGCAGACGGTTGAACTGACGGTATCGAATACCGGCGACAGGCCGATTCAGGTGGGGTCGCACTGCCACTTCTTCGAGGCCAATCGGGCGCTGACGTTCGACCGCAAGAAGGCCTATGGATTCCGGCTCCAGATACCGGCCGGGACGGCGGTGCGGTTTGAGCCTGGTGAGTCGAAGCGGGTGACGCTGGTCGCGCTTGGCGGCAATCGCGTGGTCTATGGCATCAATGGTTTGGTGAATGGCAAACTGGACGATCCGAATGTGCGTGAGCAGGCACAGGCGGCGGCACGGGAACAGGGTTTCATGAGCACAGAGAAATGGCCCCCGCGGTCATAGGCGAAAGGAGCACGGTTGCTCAAAACGGTCCCCCCACGAGGCCGCAGGCAAGGCCAGAGCCGGACGTATACCCTTGAGAGTAGGTTGAGGACTCTGGCGGGCCGGGCACGAGGTTGGGGGCGGTTCTCAGCAGCCGTCTGATATGAAAATTCCGCGACGCCACTATAACGATCTCTACGGCCCGACTGCCGGCGATCGCATACGCCTGGCCGATACAGATCTGCTGGTTGAAATCACGCGCGATCTGACCGTGCCGGGTGAGGAGGCGAAGTTCGGCGGCGGCAAGGTCATTCGTGACGGCATGGGCCAATCGCCGGCTGCCACCCGGGCGAACGGCGCGCTCGATGTCGTGATCACCAATGCCATCATCATCGACTGGTGGGGCGTGGTGAAGGCCGACATCGGGATTCGCGATGGACGAATCGCGGGAATCGGGAAGGCGGGAAACTCCGATCTGATGGACGGCGTGACACAGGGCATGGAAATCGGGCCCTGCACGGAGGTGTTGTCGGCGGAAGGGAAAATCATCACGGCCGGCGGGATCGATTCGCACATCCATTTCATCTGTCCGCAAATCATCACCGAGGCGCTGGCCAACGGACTGACGACGTTGATCGGTGGCGGGACCGGCCCGGCCACCGGCACCAAGGCGACGACCTGCACGCCCGGACCCTGGAACATACATCGCATGCTGGAGGCGGCGGACGGCTTCCCGATCAATCTCGGTTTTCTGGGCAAAGGGAATTCGTCACTGCCCGAGGGGTTGAATGAACAGGTGGAGGCGGGCGTCATCGGGTTGAAGCTGCATGAAGACTGGGGGACGACGCCGGCCGCCATCGATACCTGCTTGAGCGTGGCGGAGCGGTATGACGTGCAGGTGGCGATCCACACCGATACGATCAACGAGGCCGGCTTTGTCGAGGACACGATCAGGGCGTTTAAGGGCCGGACGATTCACTCGTTCCATACTGAAGGCGCCGGCGGGGGACATGCTCCCGACATCATCAAAGTTTGCGGCGAGGCGAACGTGTTGCCTTCCTCGACCAATCCCACCATGCCCTTCACGGTCAATACGATGGATGAACATCTGGACATGTTGATGGTCTGTCACCATCTGAATCCGCGGGTGCCGGAAGACATCGCGTTTGCCGAGTCGCGTATCCGGCGGGAAACGATCGCAGCGGAGGATATTCTGCACGACATGGGGGCGATCAGCATCATGTCGTCCGACTCTCAGGCGATGGGGCGGGTGGGCGAGGTCATCATCCGCACCTGGCAGACGGCGCATAAAATGAAAGTACAGCGGGGGCACCTGTCGGAGCGCGGCATCGACCGGCAGGATGGTCAGCATGACAACTGGCGCGCGCGGCGTTACGTGGCGAAATATACGATCAATCCCGCGATCGCCCACGGGGTGGCCCATGAAGTCGGGTCGGTGGAAGTCGGTAAGCTGGCCGACCTCGTTTTATGGAAACCGGCTTTTTTCGGTGTGAAACCGGAGATTGTCCTCAAGGGCGGATTTCCCCTGTCGGCTGCCATGGGCGATCCCAACGCATCGATCCCGACTCCGCAACCGGTGCTGACCAGACCCATGTTCGGCAGCTTCGGCCGGGCGCCCTTCTCCACGAGCGTGACATTTCTCTCTCAAACGGCCGTGGAGCGAGAGGTGCCGAAACAGCTGGGGTTGCAGAAGCGCGTCGCTGCGGTCAAGGGTTGCCGAAACATCGGCAAACGGGATTTGAAATTGAACGATGCGCTGCCGCAGATCGAGGTGGATTCTGAAACGTACGAAGTACGCGCGGACGGCGAGCTGCTCACATGTGAGCCGGTAGCGGTCTTGCCGATGGCGCAGCGTTACTTCCTGTTCTAGTCCGGGTACTGAAACAGGCTCCCCAACTTCGTGCCCGCTTCGGGATAGTCCTCACTGTACCCTTCCGGGTACGCCTCGGTTGAGCGTCGCCTCCGGCCTTGTGGGATGGTCTGTTTGAGCAGTCCGTAGTCGGTCGTGGAAAGGGTTTGTCCTATGCGTCACACACTTTCGTTGCTCCAGGGCCTCCGGTTCATTGATAGCTTCTTTCCCTCTGGGGGCTATGCCTACTCGTCGGGGCTGGAAGCGGCAGTGCAGGCCAAGGCGGTGCGTTCAGGCGACGATCTCTCGCTCTATGTCGAAGACGTGTTTCGGCGGGGCATCGCGCACCGTGAAGCCGTGGCCGTGGCCGTGGCCCATGACGCTTCCGCGCACATCGATCTCCAGCCGGCGCTGGCGATCGATCACGAACTGCATGCGATGAAGATCGGGCAGGAGTCGCGCCTGGCGAGTCAACAGATGGGCCGGCAGATCTCAAAGATTGCCGTCGAGCGGCTCGATGCGGGTGCCGTCGTGCAGGACTTTCATTCGGCCATAGAAGCAGAGCGCACGCCAGGGCATTTCCCGGTTGCCCTGGCCTTGGCGCTGGCCGATGCGGGCTGGGGCAAGACAGAGACGATCGCGGCGTTCTGTTATCACACCGCCGTGGGATATGTTTCAGCCGGGTTGAAACTGCTGCCGATCGGACAGCGGGAGGGGCAGCATTTGCTCGAGAGCTGGATGCCGTTGCTCGACGAATGCACAGGTTGTGCAGCCGAATCGAGCAAGATGAGCGGCTGGTCGCCGATTCAGGATATTTACGCCATGCGCCACCGCCGTTTAGCGTCGCGGCTTTTTCGTTCGTGAAGATGGCCTGATCATGCATCGTGAAGATGAATATCTTTCCGGGAGCGGTCGCCCGACCAGGGCGCGGGCCAAGGGCATTCCGATCGTCGGGATCGGGGGTCCGGTCGGATCGGGCAAAACGGCGCTGGTCGAGGCGCTCTGTCTGGGCCTGCGTGACCGCTACAGTCTGGCCGTCGTGACGAACGATATTTTCACAAAAGAAGATGCGGAGTTTCTGACCAAGCGCGGTGCGCTTCCTCAGGACCGTATTCTCGGGGTAGAGACCGGCGGCTGTCCCCATACCGCGATTCGCGAAGATGCCTCTCACAATCAATCTGCGCTCGACGACCTGCTGAAGCGCCATCCCGATGTCGATTTGATGTTCGTCGAAAGCGGCGGAGACAATCTGGCCGCCACTTTCAGTCCTGAGTTGGTTGATCGCGTCATTTATGTGATTGACGTGGCTGCGGGCGATAAGATCCCCCGCAAGGGCGGGCCCGGGATCACCCGCTCGGATCTATTGGTGATCAATAAAATCGATCTGGCGCCGCATGTCGGCGCGGATCTCGCGGTGATGGATCGCGACAGCCGGCGGATGCGCGGCGATCTGCCGTTCGTCTTCACCAATCTGCATCGTGGCGAGGGCCTGGACCGGGTAATCGTGTGGATCGAACAGACCCTCCCGCTACGGGCCCATCGCCATTAGGGGGCGTTAGTACTGTCTCCTGGCCTGCGTCTCGCCTTGTCCGGGGCCCGATGTCGTCACTGACGGCGCGCGTCGCGTTTTCGTTCGCTGTAGCCGGGCCGGATAGACTCTGTGAACATCCTGTCTGAGGGAGCCAGCATCAGTGCCGATAGTATCGGTTCACCAGTCGGCCATGGCGGAAGTCGGGCGAGTCGGCCGTCTGGACCTGCACTATCAGCGGCAGGGACCACGGACGATTCTTGCGGGGTCGCGCTGCTCTACGCCCTGGCATCTCTTCCCGCCGATGTATCTGGATACGTCCGGTTGTGCCTTCACCTCCCTCGTCAATCCATCGGGCGGCTACGTGGCAGGCGATCGACTGTCGATGCATGCGTCGCTGGATTGCGGTGCCCATGTCGTGCTCTCAACACCATCGGCCACTCGCGTCTACCGCTCTTTGGGTGAAGAGGCCAGGCAGACCGTGACTCTCTCCGTGGCATCAGGCGCAATCCTGGAATGGTTCCCGGACGTGACGATTCCGTTCGCCGGCTCGCGCTTCCTGCAGACGATGGAGGTGCAACTCGCGAAAGGGGCGACGGCCTTAATCTGGGATAGTTTTGCTTCCGGTCGAGTGGCAAGACACGAGCGCTGGGCATTCACATCGCTCCGGAACGAGATTCACATGACGACCGCCTCGGGTGCCCAATTGGTCGACCGGTATGCCGTGAGACCCGAACGGGGGCAGGCTGGTCTCGTGTCCGCGTACGACTATGTCGCGAGCTTCCTTGTGGTCAGTGACGGTATCGGTTCGGGGAGATGGCCGGCGTTGCGCGAGCTCATGGGGGGTATCATCGATTCGATGGGGGATGAATTGCTCGGCGGGGTCACGGAACCACCTGTTCCCGGAGTGGCCGTAAAACTGGTCGCACGCTCCGCCCACAGCCTGGTCGCGGCTCAGGAGGCGTTGTGGCAGGCCGCCCGCATGTGGCTATTCGATTTGGAGCGGCCAGACCTCCGTCGCAATTAAGATTGCACTAGGGCTGGATCGAAGGCCTCCGCGGAGCCGGTTTTGGTTTTGCCTTGGGTACGACGGATTCTATTTCCGTAAGTTGGCGCCGGAGCCTGTCTCGTTCTTCCTTCAGCTGCTGGAGTTCTTCGGCCTGTTTCACCACCAGATCTTTCGTGGTTTGTAACTCCTGCTGGAGTCGCTTCTGCTCGGTGGTCGGAGCTCCCGCGGGCGGTTCGGCGGCTGTTTGAGGCTTATCGGCCGGGGCGGGGGTGTCTGCTGACGTTTGGCCGAGCGCATTGATATCGATGGCAACGCGGGGCTGTTCGGGTTCGATATTCATCCACGACTGTGGTGTATGGGTGCGCAGGAGCGCCTCGGCCGGGCTGAAGGCGAGCGTGAGCGAGGGTGGAAAGGCTTCGGCTTGAGTGGTGGCAGAACGGTAGCGTGAAAGGCTGAGCACGAGTGTCGTTTCATGCAGATAGAGCGCGCCCTGCGTCAGGAGACCGTCGTCCTGTACTGCAAACCGGATTCGCTGATCCGGCTGAGCCTGCGCAAAGGCGCGGACAATGAGTGGCGACAAAAACTCCACTTCCTCGGGAGACAGGAGAGGATAGGTCGATGGCACCGGGGTCCGTCCCGGGCGGTCGACTCCTGAGACCGACAGGCCGTTCAGTACGCGTGATACCACCGTCGCCGACAAGATGGCCGGGTGGGACGCCTGAAACGCATTCAGCGGACTGCTATATCTGGCGGTGCTCCCTCGACTGACCAGGCGTTCCAACGCCACCGTCCCTAATGGACCTTCTCCAACGGGAGTAAGGCTCGACATGCCGGTGCAGGCACTCAGGAGCAAGCAGAAGAGGATAAACGGCCAGGCCTTGAAGCGGCGCAGAGACGGAGAGTGAGTTCGGAACAGGCATCGGATCGAGGGGCGCATGGCGCGGGATTGTACCATAGGTAGTCCACCGAACCGCATGGGTTTCCTCGGAAAACCTCCGATGGGGCGATTGACAGCCGATTCGGCCTGGTGCTATATCATCGCCACGCTTTCTGGGGACAATGGAGTCTCCGACGGGTACGCGGTCAAACATGGCGCAGGACAACGACGTCCTCTGATCCACCCTGTGGGTCCGAGGACGTTTTTTTTATCAACATGGCAAAATCGGTCCTCAGTCTCGCCCCCGGTTGCCCATCCACCCCGAGGTACGACCCACAGTACGCCCCGGTGTCCGGGCTCCTTTCGGACTTGTTGAAGGACCAATCGGCCCGCGTTGCTACAAGCCGAGAGATTCGCTGATGCCACCCTTACGAATCGCCATGGTGCAGATGAATCCCACGGTGGGCGACCTGTCGGGCAATGTCCGCCGTATCGTGGCCTGGATCCGTGAGGCTCGGCGCGCTCAGGCTCACGTCGTCGCATTTCCCGAACTCGCCATCACCGGCTACCCGCCAGAAGACCTGCTGTTTAAAACTCGCTTCATCACTGATACCCAGCTGGCATTAAAGGCCGTGGCGGCCGAAGCCCGCGGCCTCGTTGTCGTGGTGGGTTATGTCGGCCAAGGCGCCTCAACGGTCTCCTTGCCGGCTAGGCCATCATCCCCATCGGCCGATCGACATGATCTGTACAATGCGGCGGCTTTGCTGTTTGATCGCCGGATCGTGGCCAGTTATTGCAAGCGAGAGTTACCTAATTACGGTGTATTCGACGAAAGCCGGTATTTTCAGCCCGGCTCTCGCCTTCCTCTGCTGCAGGTGAACGGTACGACGGTCGGGGTGAATATATGCGAAGACATCTGGTCTCCCGACGGACCGACCGGAGCCCAGGCCGCGGCGGGCGCCGAGGTGATCGTGAATATCAATGCCTCTCCCTTTCATGTGGGCAAGAGTCGGACGAGAGAGCAGATGCTGGCTACGCGGGCTCGGGACAACCAGGTGCTCGTCACCTATACGAACACCGTCGGCGGGCAGGATGAACTGGTGTTCGACGGCTGCAGCGTGATCGTCGACCAGACCGGCGAGGTTGTTGCGCGGGGCAAGGCATTTGAGGAAGATTTTCTGGTGGCGGATCTCAATGGCGCGGCAGTCTCTCGGGGACGTCTGGCGCAGGGCCGGAAGAAGCCCCTGCCACCGCGCGTGGCGGCACTAATCGACCGGATTGAGGTCCGACTGCCGGTGAGGAAGTCGCGGCCGATCGTCGTACCGGCCCTGGAGCCTCCGCTGGAGTGCCTGGATGAGGCCTATCGGGCGCTGGTTCTTGGAGTGCAGGATTATGTCCGGAAGAATGGCTTCAAACGTGTCGTGATCGGATTAAGCGGCGGTGTGGACTCGGCCCTGACCGCTGTCATCGCCGTGGACGCGCTTGGGCCTGAGAACGTGCTCGGCGTGTTCATGCCCTCACCCTATACCTCCCGTGCCAGTCGCGAAGACGTCGCCGATCTCGGCCGCCGCCTCCGTATACAGGTCGACACACTCTCCATCACGGCCACCTTTAACGGCTATTTGCGCGCTCTCGCCAGGACCTTCGAGGGCCATCGGCCTGACACGACGGAGGAAAACATTCAGGCCCGTATCAGGGGCAATCTCCTGATGGCCTATTCGAACAAATTCGGCCACCTGGTGCTGACCACCGGCAACAAGAGCGAGATGAGCGTCGGCTACGCGACGCTTTACGGAGATATGGCGGGAGGATTCGCGGTCATCAAGGATGTTCCGAAGACGATGGTGTATGAATTGTCGCATCTGCGGAATTTGATCGGTCCGGCGCCGGTCATCCCTAAACGCATTCTGGAGCGCCCGCCGACCGCGGAACTCCGCCCCGATCAAAAGGACGAGGACAGTCTCCCGCCCTATGTCGTGCTGGATCCCATTCTGAAGGCCTATGTCGAAGAAGACCGTGCGCTCGAAGACATTGTGGCCATGGGATTCGAGCGTGAGACGGTGGCGCGCGTGATCGCCATGGTGGATCGGAGCGAATATAAACGGCGGCAGGCCCCGCTGGGGATCAAGATCACACATCGGGCATTCGGCAAAGATCGGCGCATGCCGATTACAAACGGGTATCGATAGCATACGTCCCGTATGACGACCGACAATGACGTCGGTCAGCGAGGCTGGCAATGGCGCCAGAGGATAACAGATCGTGGCCTCACCTTGAGGCTGACGGAACAATCTTTCTTATTCTTTGGGAGGTGCCATGCAAGCGCTCGGAAGAGGATTTGTGCGGAGGTGGGTCCGGGGAATCGTGGTAGCGGCAACGCTGTTGGCGGGCTCGAACGGTCAGGCGCAGGATGTCGAGGGAGTGGCACCTCAGGTGCTCGACAGCTCGATGGACACGACCAAGCATCCGGTGGCCGTCACCATGGCGATGCAAGCTGATAGTTTTTTCGGGTTTAATCCATCGATTTATGGGACGTATGGTTTGACGGATAACATCGCGCTCGCGTTTAACTTTACCTATTGGACGATGATCAGTGGAGTGGGAGTCCACGACAACGCGCCATGGCTGGAAACGGACATGGGGCTCAACTTCACCTTCCTCCAAAAGCGGTTGTCCGTGACACCCATGTTCGGGTTCGTTCATGGCAGCCTGCTCTCCTCTCGCGGAGGATTCTTTCCCAATGGCGGTGGAAGTGTGAACGAACGTACGACGGCATTCGAAGGTGTTGTCCCGAATCTCACCATGAACTACCTGGACAGTCGCCTAGAAGGGGAATTCTATCTGGGCTACTACAAAGCGATCCGGAGCGAAGGCGGCAGCGGCGGCGGAGGCGCGATCAATTGCAGCAATCCCGGAGGTGCCAATTGCTTGGGGCCGGCTCTGGGTGGGGGTCGCGGCACCTGGGACTTCCTCCATTATTGGGTAAGCGCGGGTGTTCGTTTGAACAGCATGTGGTCGATGGGGGCTCATTATGAGCATTTGCTGACAACACGTGACAGCAGTGCTCCGGGGGCGGCTCAGGACTACTATCGCTGGATCGGGCCCTATGTCGAAATGAAACTGCCTGGCAGCATGGCGTTTCGATTTACGGCCGGAAAAGACCTGACCGACAATCAGGATTTCTACAAACTGAAGTTTACGAAGACCTTTTGAGTTCGGCCAGCCGCGTGAGGCCAGGGCGAGGAAAGGCGGCACCTTTCCGGCCCCGGCTTCCCGATGCGAAGGAGGCGCGATCGTGACCATTTTGAAACGTTCCGGCATCCTCCTCTGTACGGGGTTAGGACTGCTCATGGCGTTGGTGATAGGAATTTCCGATGCCGGGGCGCAGAGCGCGGCGTTGACAACCGATAGCGGCGATACGGCCTGGGTGTTGGTGTCGTCAGCATTTGTGCTCGCGATGCTGATGCCCGGCCTCGCCCTGTTTTACGGCGGCCTGGTGCGAAGTAAAAACGTGCTCGCGACGATCATGCAGAGCGTGATGATCCTAAGCGTGGTAAGCGTACTGTGGGTTCTCTTCGGATACAGCCTGGCTTTCGGGCCGGATAAGGGCGGGGTGATCGGCGGCTTGGACTGGGTCGGGCTCAGCGGAGTCGGTGCCGAGCCTCATCCCACTTATGGGCCGACGATTCCTCATCAGGCGTTCGTCCTGTTTCAATTGATGTTCGCCGCGATCGCACCGGCCCTCATCACCGGGGCCTTTGCGGAGCGGAAGCGCTTTACCTCGGTGGTGCTGTTTGCGGCAATCTGGTCGGTCGTGGTCTATGTCCCGCTCGCACACTGGATCTGGGGGGGCGGATGGCTGGCCAAGCTTGGTGCGTTGGATTTTGCCGGCGGGGCCGTGATCCACATCAGCTCCGGCGCGTCGGCTCTGGTTTGTGCCGTCATATTGGGCAGGCGGCGAGGATATGGGACGGATTACATGGCTCCTCACAACCTACCGATGACGCTGCTTGGAACCGGATTCCTGTGGTTCGGGTGGTTCGGGTTCAATGGCGGCAGCGCGCTGGGTGCGAATGGGCTTGCCGTCTCGGCCATCCTCGCGACCCATACGGCCGCGGCGATGGGAGCCATGGCCTGGTGCGGGGTCGAGTGGGCACATCGCGGCAAACCGACCGTGCTCGGGGTGGCCAGCGGCGCAGTGGCGGGGTTAGCCACAGTGACGCCTGCAGCAGGCTATATCAGTCCGCTGTTCGCTCTGGCGATCGGAGCCGTGGCTGGAATGGCCTGCTACGCGGCGATTGTCTGGAAGGGGCGATTCGGCTATGATGACTCGCTTGACGTCGTCGGGATCCACGGTGTCGGAGGGGTGATCGGGATTCTCGCCACCGGAATCTGCGCTAGTAAAATCATCAACCCGGCCGGTGCCGATGGGCTCTTGTATGGCAATCCCGGCCTCCTCGGCGTCCAGCTTCTCGTAGTGGTCGTGACGGCGATTTTCTCCATGGCCGGCACATTCGTCATTCTCAAACTGGTCGATTCGATGACGGGTCTGCGAGTGTCTTCTGAAGAGGAAGCGACCGGATTGGACTTAAGTCAACACAACGAACGAGCCTATTCGTGAATGACGCCATCGGCCGAGCGCGGTCGGCGATTCTAGGAGGCAAGGATGAAACTAATCGAGGCCATCGTCAAACCCTTCAAACTGGACGAGGTCAAGGATGCGCTGCTGGAAATCGGTATTCAGGGCATGACGGTGACGGAAGTAAAAGGGTTCGGCCGCCAAAAGGGGCACAAGGAAACGTACCGTGGTCAGGAGTACACGATCGAGTTCGTGCCAAAGGTGAAAATCGAGGTGGCGGTCAACGATGGCCAGGTGCAGCGTGTGCTCGAGACCATTACCCGTGCCGCAAAGACCGGGAGCATCGGTGACGGCAAAATTTTCGTCCGTGATCTCAGTGCCGCCGTGAGGATTCGTACGGGCGAAACGGGGGAAAGCGCGCTCTAGGTATGTCTCAGCCACCAGAGAGAGGTTCGCAGATGGTGCAGGACGCAGCCCCTGAGGCGGGGCCGCATCTGCTGGCCGAACAGCGTGGGGCGATTCATCAACGGCTCCTGGCGGGTGCGTCGGGAGATGAGGTGGTCGCTGCGACGACGGATCTGGTTGACGGGCTGATCGTCGGGCGATACCGGACTGCGGCGCGAACCGGCGGAGAGGCGCTCACGACAGCCGGATTTCAACACTGTTGTCTGATCGCATTGGGGGGGTACGGTCGACGTGAGTTGGCGCCCCACTCCGATATTGATTTGATGTTTTTGTTTCACTCCGATGCGGCCAAGGTGATACCCGACCTGGTGAAACAGGTGCTTCACCCTCTGTGGGACAGCGGGTTTCAGGTGGGCCACAGTGTCCGGACGATCCAGGACTGTGTGGATTTGGGGCTGGCCGATCTGACAGTCCGGACCTCGATGATGGAAGCGCGGTTTCTCGCCGGCAGTGCGGAGTTATTTCAGCAATTCCATGCGCGTTATATCAAAAAAGTCGTGTCGAGACGGTGCGATGCCTATCTGGAGCAGAAGGTTATCGAGCGGCAGCGCGAGTATGAAAAGTTCGGCGAGACGGTGTACCTGCTGGAGCCGAACGTCAAGAAAAGCAAAGGCGGTTTGCGCGACCTGCACCTCCTGCAATGGGTCGGGTTGGCCAGATACCAGGCTCCCACGATCCGGGAACTGTCTGATCGCGGAATCATGTCCCAGGCCGATTATCGGGCGCTGAAAGAGGCGCGGGATTTTCTCCTACGCATCCGGGCCTTTCTCCACCTTCGGGCCGGCATGGCGCAGGAAATTCTCACCTTCGACGAGCAGGTCTGGTTGGCTAACCAACTCGGATTCACGGATCGTCCCCATTTGCTGGCGGTTGAGCAGTTCATGCAGCAATATTACCGCCATACGATGGGGCTTCATGCTGCCTCGATGCGTTTCCTCGAGCGCTGTCGGCGCCGCTCGTGGCGGCAGCGGCTGGTCCGATGGTTGCCATCTCCGCGTATTGATCAGTACTTCATCGTTGACGGTGAAGCGTTGACCGTGCCGGTTGAATTGCGCTCCCAGGTGTTGGATCGGCCGGCCTCGCTCCTGAGGCTATTCGACCTGGCACGGTCGCGAAAACTCAGTATCGATCCGTCGCTGCTGGAGGACATTCACCGCCACGCAGAGATGTTGTCGGTGGAGGGGTTCCGCACACCGGAAACAGGTCGCACCTTTCTATCGATTCTGGCGGGACCGGGCACGGCGCGGACGTTGGAAGCCATGCATCGAGCCCATCTGCTGGAGAAGCTGGTGCCGGCCTTCTCGCGGGTGCGAGGGCTCATGCAATTCAATCAGTACCACAAATATACGGTGGACGAGCATAGTCTCCTCGCAGTGGCGAAGGCCGAAGCTCTGGCGGAGCATCCTGGCGTGCTGGGGGAGGTATACCGGGAGATCAAGCGCAAGGACGTGCTGCATCTGGCCGTGCTGCTCCACGATTTAGGTAAGGGCCACGAGGAAGACCATAGCGAAGTCGGCAAGCGTTTGGCGGAAGAGACGGCCGCTCTGCTGGGATTTGATGATCGGGATACGCGTACGCTCGTCATGCTTGTCCATCGCCACTTATTGATGGCCCATACGGCGTTTCGACGCGATCCTTACGATGAAAAAGTCCTGCTGCCGTTTGCCCGCGAAGTGGGTACGCCGGAAGTGTTGCGCAAATTGTTGGCCCTGACGGCGGCGGATATCGCGGCGGTCGGTCCGGATGTGCTGACGAAGTGGAAAGAGTCCCTCCTGATCGAACTATATCTCCGTGCCATGCAGGAGGTATCCGGCGAGCGAGAGACGGTCGATGAACCGCAACGACTGGCGCGCGTGGTGGCCGAGGTCGCGTCGCAGCCGGGGTCCGGTGCGAATCTTTCCATGGACAAATCGTGGATGCAATCGGAGTTGGAACAATTTCCATTGCGCTATGTGTATGGAACGACGGCGCGTCGCATCGCCGCGCATTTGGCTGCGATACGTCGTCTGCACGTCGGCGGAGTCGTCATCGACACCGAGTTTAATGCGCAACTGGGCACCTGTGAATACGTCGTACTGGCACACAATGATCTGACTCCCGGATTATTCTCGAAAATCGCCGGCGTGATGGCAGCGAGCGGCTTGCAGATCCTGGATGCCCAGATCGTCACACGCAAGGACGGCATCGTCGTCGATACCTTCCAGGTTGCTGATCCCGACTATCAAGGCGCGCCTCCTGCGGACCGGCGGGAGTCAATCGGTCAGCGAATCGAAGAGGTATTGACCGGGCGCCAGACCATCGAGGCGATGATGCGTCGTGGAGCCAGGCTCCATATGGGACGGTCGTTTCCGGCGCACCGGCAACCAGCCGAGGTGCGGATCGATAATGAGACGTCTGATCGATATACCATTCTCGATGTGTTTGCGGATGATCGGCAAGGGTTGTTGTTTGTCATGACCAATGCCATTTTTCAGCTGGGCTTGTCGGTCCATGCGTCACGGATTTCCACCCGTCTCGATCAAGTCGCGGACGTGTTTTATGTGACCAGTATGGATGGAAAGAAGGTGGAGGATGCCGGTCGCCTGGAATCAATCCGGACGGCGATCCTCAACGAGATTGAGACGTTTCTCGGTGCCAATGCGGCGTAGGACGCAGGGAGTGGGTAGTCATTTCATCGGGGGTTGAAAGGAGGAGGGGATGAACGTTCGTGAGGTGTTAGAGTTTGCAAAGAAGAACAAGGTCCAGGTCGTGGACTTAAAATTCGTGGACCTGATCGGCACCTGGCAGCATTTCACGATTCCAATCAGTGAGCTGACCGAGGGTCTGTTCAAGGATGGTTCCGGGCTTGACGGATCATCGATTCGAGGCTGGCGCGCGATCAACAACAGCGACATGCTGCTGGTGCCTGATCCGACCACCGCCTTCCTCGATCCCTTCTGTTCCGTGCCGACCCTGAGTCTCATCGGCAATGTCGTCGATCCGATCACGCGGGAAACCTACGATCGGGATCCTCGTTTTATCGCACAGAAGGCGGAGAAATATCTCCAGAGCACCAAAATCGGCGACATCTCCTACTGGGGCCCCGAAGCCGAATTTTTCATTTTCGACCATGCGCGCTATGACCAGACGAATCACAGCGGCTACTACTTCATCGATTCCGACGAAGGCGTGTGGAACATGGGTCAGGAAGGCGTGAACCTAGGCGGCAAAATCCGTCACAAGGAAGGGTATTTTCCGGTCCCGCCGACTGACACGCAGCAGGACATTCGCACTGAAATGGTGCTGGAGATGGAAAAGGCTGGCATCGCGACCGAAAAACATCACCATGAAGTCGCTACGGCAGGTCAGGCTGAAATCGATATCCGTTTCGACAGCCTGGTCAAAACCGCTGACAAAATGATGATGTTCAAGTACATCGTCAAGAACGTCGCGCGGCGACACGGCAAGACGGCCACCTTCATGCCAAAGCCGATCTTCGGTGACAATGGTTCGGGCATGCATACGCACCAGAGCATCTGGAAAGAGGGCAAGCCTCTCTTCGCCGGGAAGGAATATGCCGGGGTGTCCCAATTGTGCCTGCATTACATCGGCGGCATTCTCAAGCATGCACCGGCGCTGGCCGCCTTCACCAATCCTTCGACGAACTCGTACAAGCGGTTGACGCCTGGGTTTGAAGCGCCGGTACTCCTGGCCTATTCGAGTCGCAACCGATCGGCCGGTATCCGCATTCCCATGTATTCACCGAGCCCCAAGGCGAAGCGTATCGAAGTACGTTTCCCGGACCCTGCGGCGAACCCCTATCTCGCCTTTGCCGCCATGCTCATGGCCGGTTTGGACGGTATCGAGAATAAGATTAATCCAGGCGAGCCGGCTGAGAAGGATCTGTACGATCTCGAGGCCAAGGAAGCCGCCAAAATTCGAACCATGCCAGGAAGTCTGGATGAGGCGCTCAGTCACCTCGAAAAGAACCACCAGTTCCTTCTAAAAGGCGGGGTTTTCAGCGAAGATTTGATCGAATCGTGGATCAGCTACAAGCGCAGCAAGGAAGTCGATACGATGCGCTTGCGGCCCCATCCCTATGAATTTTTTCTGTACTACGACGTGTAGTGATAATTTCCTGTTCAGACTCTTGACGAATCGAACGAAGGATGGTAGAAATTCAACCCGTAGGTGAAAGGAGGCAATGACGCCTCTATCGCCCGCACCAAATACCAAGTAAACGGACAAAGGCGTCCGTCATTCTTTCGAGAGTGGCGGACGCCTCTTTATTTTCAGCCGACGTTGTGGTCGGCATTCCAAAAACAAGCGGGGTCTTCCCCGACTGGCTGAGCAGGACAATGGCGTCCTCATCCCGACAGCGGGGTGGGGACGTTTTTTTTAGCTTGAACGGGCCCATCGACCACCCACAGGAGGAGCGTATGCATACAGCGGATCATGAGCGGATCGCAGGTATCGCGGCAAAGAAGTGGTGGTTTTTTGAGCAATCTCCAGGCGGGTATCTCATCCTGTCCGCACTGGCCGGGATCTATCTCGGATTCGGGATCGCGTTGATCTTCAGCGTAGGGGCACCGTTGGCGGCTGCCGGGTCTCCGGCGGTCAAACTCATCATGGGGGTCTCCTTCGGGATCGCGCTGACTCTCGTCATTTTCGCGGGATCGGAGTTGTTTACCGGCAACAACATGATCGGAACGATCGGTGGCCTGTCCAGGAGCCTGTCATGGGGACAGGTCATTCAGCTGAATTTCTGGTCATGGCTGGGGAATCTTGTAGGATCGCTAGGTCTCGCCTGGCTGGTGATTCAGTCGGGCGTGTTCAGCAAGGGCCCGGCGGCGGAGCTGATCGAGAAAGTGGCCGCGGTCAAGATGTCCCTGCCTGCATGGGAGTTGTTCCTGCGCGGGATTCTCTGTAATTGGCTTATTTGTTTGGCGGTCTGGATGACGGGCCGCACGGGCAACGACACGGCAAAAATTCTCCTGATCTTTTGGTGTCTCTTCGCCTTCATCGGCACCGGCTTCGAACATAGCATCGCCAATCAATCGTTCTTGGGCATGGCGCTCTTCCTGCCCCACGAAGCGGCCATCAGCTGGGCGGGATTTTGGTACAACCAGGCGTTCGTCGTGCTGGGTAATGTCGTGGGCGGGGGTCTGTTCGTCGGCGGGCTGTACTGGATGGTGAGCCCCTATAGGGTGCCGGACAAGCAGCTGGCTGCGGCGCCTCAACCCGTTTCTTCGGCAGTCGTCGGTTCGTAACGGTCGAGCTTATTCACACGCAGATCTTTGAAAGGAGAGACATGATGGAAAAAGAGGTCATGAAGAAAGCAATTCGCGCACAACGCATGAACAAAAAGGTGACGATCGCGGAAGTCGCCAAGACCGTCGGTAAGAATCCGACGTTCGTGGCGGCGGCGTTGAACGGCAATCACCGCCTCACTCCCGAGGAGGCATTGAAGGTCGGAAAATTGCTGGACCTGGATAAGGAACAAATCGGGTCCCTCAGTACCTTTCCCATCCGGACGGACTTTCCGAATGCAACGGATCCGTTCAAGTATCGCTTGTTGGAAGTCATCGGCGTCTACGGAGATTCGCTACGGGAGATGGCCAATGAAATGTTCGGCGACGGGATCATGAGTGCCATTGATTTCACTCTGGACCTGGAGAAAGTGACCGGCAGCCAGGGCGAAGCCCGCTGCAAGATCACTCTGAACGGTAAGTGGCTTGAGTACAAAACATTCTGAACGGAATGGCGCGCTAGGGACTGGCCGGCGATCGTACGAAGGGAGGACCTCATGAACACGAACCCGGAATCTGCGGTGTTGACACTTCTTGAGCAACAAGCTCCCCAAACGTTCGAGAAATTAATGGCCTTGTCCGGTCTGAGCGCGTCACAGGTGCTGCTGGTGGTGGACCGTTTGAGTCGGAGGGGATCGGTGATACTCAGGAAGTCCGGACCGGACTATTCGGTCGGCTTAGGAGACGTGTGATGAACAAAATTGAGGCGATCAAGTCGGAACGAGACGGGTTGTCGGTGCGCGACATGATCGCACAATATGCGCAAACCGGCTGGGAGACCATTCCCGAGGAGGATATCCAACGGTTGAAATGGTACGGGCTGTTTTTGAGAAACCCCACACCGGGTCATTTCATGCTCCGCGTGCGAATTCCGGGAGGGCGCACGACATCCACGCAGCTCGAGACGTTGGCGGACATTGCACTGCAGTTTGGCAACGGTGTCGTCGACGTGACCACGAGACAACAAATCCAACTCCGTCATTTGACCATCGAGCATGTCCCCGCGGTTTTTGCCAGGCTGGCGGATTCGGGACTCACATCCCTGCAAACCGGCATGGACACGGTCCGCAACATCATGACCTGCCCGGTAGCGGGCTTGAACCCGAATGAAGTGCTGGACGGCACGGACATCGTGCGCGCCATCAACGAGGAGATCTTGGGCAATCCTGCCTATACCAATCTGCCTCGCAAGTGCAATATCGCTGTGACCGGATGCCCGGACAATTGTCTCCATACGGAGACGCAAGATATTGCGCTGATACCGGCTTATCACGATTTGGGACATGACAAGTGTTATGGCTACAACGTGCTCGTCGGGGGGAAGCTGGGATCCGGCGGGTATCGAATTGCAAGTCCGCTGGACATGTTCGTGAATCCGGCAGAGGCCCTCGAGGTGTGCCGAACCATTCTCCATATCTATCGCGAGCATGGACCGCGCGAGAATCGCACGCAAGCGCGTCTCGCGTTTCTGGTCGAAGCCTGGGGTGAAGCGCGGCTACGGCAAGAGGTTGAGGCCCGCGTGGGCCGTGTTCTGCCTGCGGCCGGCGTCGACGCCAGAGGGGCGAGCGAGCGCGACCACATCGGCATTTTTCGTCAGAAGCAACGGGGCATGAACTATATCGGCCTCAAGGTCCTCGTCGGTCGGGTGAACGCGTCCGATCTTCGGAAGGTTGCCGCATTGGCGGGGCGATACGGCACGGGCGAAGTGCGGCTTTCTCCGGCACAGGCCTTCATAATCCCGCATGTCAGCGACCGGCTGGTGGGCGAACTGGCCGAGGAGCCGCTCGTCAAGCAATTCGCCTACAACCCTTCAGCACTCTATAAGGGGCTCGTCAGCTGCGTGGGGAGCGACTATTGCAACCTGGCCGTGATCGAAACAAAAAGCCGGGCCGTCGAAACCGCGCAGGTTCTGGATCGCAAGCTGGGAGATGGCCTCAAGCCCATTACGCTGCATTGGTCCGGTTGTCCGGCCGGCTGCGGAAACCACCTCGTCGCGGACATCGGACTGCTGGGAAAGAAGGCAAAGGTCGGCGGAAAGGTGGTCGATGCCGTTGATGTGTTCGTCGGCGGCCGATCGGGGCCCGATCCTAAACTGGCCACCAAGATCATGGAAGATGTGCCTTGCGACAAGCTCCCGGCGGTGCTGGAGTCACTCATGCCCTACCATACGCGAGAAAAAATGCATCGCGTGCGTGGAAAGGCGGTGTCCAAAGGAATGGGAGCGATGAGGCCTGCAGAAGATCGAAGCGAAACGCGGGCATTTACGCCGCAACCGTTATCAGCCTAACAGGGGGACATGCGGGCCGGCCGGTCTGAACCGGTTTGGGAACGCAATGTAGACTTGAGCCGATGCGAGACTTGCGCTATTCTCTTGAGCTCACCAAGGAGGCAGCATGGCCAAGAGAGTGAAGACAAGCGAGGAACCGAGCGAGGGGCTCAATCGCCATATCGAGCAGATTCGCAAGACGTTGCTGGCGTTTCAACCGTTCTTATCCCGAAAAAAGCTGACCCCGTCCCTGGAAGGCTTTGATGAGCAGGCCGAAGAGGTGCTCATCGAAACCTTTGGGGGAGCATCCGAGGAACTCGAAGCGTATCAATACGCAAAGTTCGGAGAATCCGCGATCTTGCCGGAGGAAGCGCAAGAGGCAGGGACGCACAATGTCGACCGTGAAAGCCTCCATCAGCGGAAACAGGTTCTCGAAAGTTGTCTGGCGCAGCTCGAACTCAAGAAAACCGCCCGGGCCGGCCGCGATTGGCGACGAACCGTCGAGGAACGGATCGATGGCCACACCGTGGCGGAATTCATGTCCGCCGACGTTCGCAGCGTGCACAAGGCCGCTTCAATCAAGGAGGCCGGACGCTTGCTGCAAAAGTGGCGAATCGGTTCCCTCCTGGTCGATGACGGATCGCGGTACATCGGCATCATTACGGATACGGACCTGAGCAGAAAAGCCGTCGCCAAGGGCCTCGACCCGAATGCCACGACGGTGCATTCTTGTATGAGCAAGGCGGTGGTGACCATCGAAGACAGTGAACCGCTCATGGAAGCCTTCTCGCTCATGAAGAAGGAAGGTATCCGGCACCTTCCGGTAACCGAGGACGGCACGATCATCGGGGTGTTGTCGGTCGGAGATCTGTTGCGGGCATACGAGAAGGTACTCGAGCTGTAAGCGGCCGACCGAAGAAGCCGCGGCGATCCATCAGCAAAGCACCGGAAGTGGCCGCTTCTGTGGCGGCTTCCCGTGTATCCTATGGTGAACAGGGCCGATCGACGGGCCTGTTCACACACCATATTGGGCCATCTCGATTCTTCAACCAAGGAAGGCAGATGCCTGCCTGCGTCTCGTGTCCATCTCGGCTTAACGTGCCCTGAAGCGCGCTGGCTGTCATTTATCAGGCCACTGTGCCCGCGCCCAGTGGGGTCTAGTTGGCAGCCGGCCCAGGACTTCCCGTCGATTAAACCGGGCTAGGATACCCTCGGTCACGTGGCGGATGTGTCCCTTGAAACAGGCGAGGGTCGCCAACCTGTGGGCATCTAGACGGAATCTGTATGCTGAGCCGGCGAGGCGGCAAGGATGAATAACCCAGGCTCTCATTCCCTGTCTGGTGATCCCTGCGGGGCAACCTCGAGTGGCATCAGGCCCAGAGTTCGGGCTGGTTGGCCGGCCGGAGACGGATGCAGGGCTGCCGGAGTGGTCCTCGTGCTCACTTTCAGCCTGATGTCGAGCCCTTGGACGGGGCAATCCGGCGCGGGGCCGCCACCTCCCTCCGTGACCAAGGGGGTGAAGTGGCATCCAGGCCACTACGTAACGATCATGGGGTGGGGAAAAAATCCGAAGTACCTGGAGGATGTGTACGCAGAGCTCAAGGTCACGTCCGCCTTGCGCGGGGTGCAGATTCGATACTTGTGGGCCGAACTGGAACCAGCAGAAGGTCGGTATGATTTCACGTCCATCGACCAGCGGCTGGCGGAACTGAACACCCTGGGTAAGCGACTCGTGATCCAGGTGCAAACGAAATCGTTCGACCCGGGGTCGAAGCTCGTGCCGGACTATCTGAAAGGCGTTGAGTATGACGGGGGGGATTTCCCGTTTGCGTCGCAGAAGAAGGGGAAGCGAGCCGCCCACAACGTCACTCCAGGAGGGCACAACATCGCCTTATGGAATTCCCGCGTGCGCGATCGTCCGATTGCCCTCTTTCAGGCCCTGGGAGAGCGCTACAACTCCCATCCTTCTTTTGAAGGGATCGGGATGATTGAAACAGCGTTAGGGGAATCGCTCGTCCCCCTCTCGACCGACAAGATCGACGGCTTCTACGCGAATCTCCTGGAGGTGCACCGGCAGATGCGCGCGCAGTTTCCCAATACGATGACCATTCAAGAGGTGAACTACCCGCGTCCGATTCTCCCGGCCTTCGTCGGCAGACTTAAAGAAATGGGGACTGCGCTGAGGCAGACTTAAAGAAATGGGGACTGCGCTGAGCGGCCCCGATATATTCAAAGACGAGCCGGGATTGAACATGAATACTCCCCCTGCTCCGAGAGGTATCTACACCTACTATCCGGCACTTTCCGGTATCGTCCCCCTGGCGCCGCAGGTGATGAGGAATAACTATCGGAACACCCGCGGTGATGGAAAAGGGGCAGTGCCCACCGTGTCAGAAAATCTTGCGTTCGCTCGGGATGGTTTGAAGTCGAACTATGTCTTTTGGGCAAGGACTCCGGATGACTTTCCACGAGTGCCTGAGATGCTGACTCAGCCCGCACAAACCGGCGATCCGGCCGGGGGATTAGCCTCGATCTGTCCGAAGGCCTATGGGACCTGCGTGGACTAGTCGGGCTGGTGTCTTTTCCCGGCCGTGGGTAGGAGGGCTTTGGCTGCTGGAGCGCGCGAGTACTTCCCGCTGCCGAGGGGTCGCGCGAGGGGTCATTGTAAAAAGGCTCCTCGCCCCACTTCCTCACTTCTGACCTTCAGAGACACAACATTGGGTTGCTTCTGGATGGTTGTTCTATCCCACGCTGTTGTGCAGCAGGGGTTTGGGGATCTTTATTCTGATTGACCATCGTGTGCCGCGCATCTGGCCGTGAATGCTGTGTGTTGAGATTGCTCGGTGCTGTCAGAGTTCACGTGCCCAATGAACGGCTCACGCGCCTGTCGATTGGGAGAGACAGAGCCAGCCTGTTGCGGGAATAAATATTCGGCGTAGGGGCGTTTCAAGTCTGTCGAACGGTCTGTCTCCTGGCTCCGCCCGGGCATCGGTTGAGCGAGAGGTGAATGACCACCCCCGGTACCGACAGACTCAATTTGATCCAAGTGTCGCCTTCGTGCAGCAGACAGTCCTGATCACAACTTCCCAAACATCCTCTCAAAAAACTGCTTCGTTGCTCTCATGTGCTCCTCAAGATCCGTCTGTAGATGCCTCGCTCCGGCTTGCCAATCGTCGGTGGTGTAGCCGACACGGCGGGCGAGAAAGACAAAATCATCGGAGTCCGTTGCCGGGAGCACGAGATCCTTGGCATTGCCACGCACCATGCGCAATCCGTCGATCAGCATCCGAATGAAGAGGTAGGCTTTGCGCAGCTGTTCGCCGTCCTGCCGGGTTACAATTCCACGCCCGACAAGCCCTGCCAGCGCTTGCATGCTATTGGGTGTCCGCAAGGTCGGGTGTTGGTGTCCATGCATGAGTTGAAGGTATTGAATCGCATATTCAATGTCGACGAGCCCTCCGGCGCTATGTTTCACATTGACGGTTCCGGGCTCAACGAGTTGCTTCAGTTGCTGCCGCCTGAGGTCGAGGGCGACGGCGAGATCCCACGGTGTGCCGCTGTAGACGTACCGATCCCGATGGGCTTCGACCTGTTTTCCCAGCGCGGCATCTCCGGCAACGCTCCGAAGCTTGATCATGGCCTGTCGCTCGAAGGGCGCCGCCAGGCCGCCGGCGCTGTAATAACTGGCGATTTCGTCGAGAGGATTGGTGAGAGAGCCCTTGCCACCATGAGGGCGCAGGCGAATATCGAGATGGAAGATGCCTTCCTGTTTGGCTTCGATGCCTTGTAGGAGTTCTTGTGCGAGCCGTTCGAAATATTCGCTATTCTCGATGCTTATTTTTCCGCTAGTACGGCCTGCGCCGCCGTAGACGAAGAGGACCTCAATGTCCGATGCGTAGCCGAGCTCGCGGCCTCCGAATTTCCCCATCCCGAGTACGGCGAAGGGACAGGGTGTTTTAGTTGTCAGGCGCGGGGCACCATATTGTTTCCCCAACTTGCTTTGGCAATCGCGCAGACTGCGTTCGACGATCACCTCGGCGAGCTCCGTCAGCGCTTCTGAAAAGTCAGCGAGGCTTGAAGCATCCGCCATGTGCTTCATGTCGATGCGGAAGAGTTCCTGATCCTTGAATCGATTCAGGACCTCCTTGCGCGCAGCCTCGGTCTTGGCTTTGGCCATGAGGCGGTCGAGTTCCTTCCGGAGACCTGCTTGGGGCTTGATAAGCGGCGCATCGCGGTAGTCTTTTAAGAGGGGCAACAGATTGCCATGCTGTCGGCGAAGAAAATCTTCCCATAAAAAGTCGCTGGTCCCCAGCAGGCGGGCGAGAATGGGAAAAGTCTTCTTGTCATTGAGAAAGGCGAGAGCCTGTTGCTGGGCCTTCCCTTTTGCCTCCTGCACGGTGAGGTCGAGGAATTGGTCGAAGGCTTCCAAGGCCTTGGCCGGGTCCGGCGCCCAGGTCAGGGCATGAGTGAACTGTTTGATAAGCACCGCGGTCAGACGCAGATGTTGTTGGTCGACGGAATCGGTGAGTTTTCGGCCGTGTCGATTCCGCACGTAAAAGCGATCGTGCAGCTTGTCACCCTCGATCGAGAATTGTGCTTTGGCAATGTAGATGTTGCGCATGGCCAGGGCATTGGCAAAGGCATAGAGAAAGGCCGGAGTGTCGTCTGATTGGATCTCCATCACGGTGTCCGTGGGGGACTGGCCATTGTCGAAGGTGATCTGAACAGTGTGCAGAAGGCCGCTGAATGCACTGCGGCGTTGTCCCAGGTATTCGACCAGTTGCCGGTTCACTGCCTGGCGTGCTTCGTCAAACTGGCCGCCGTCCAAAAGCGTAATCATCGCCGTGAGCTCGTTCATCAGCCGGCTGCGATCGCCCTGTTGAAATGACGCGCCGCGCACCGGCTGCACGCGAAAGACGTCGACGATTTTTTTTCTGCCCAGACCGGGGCGGCCTTTCGGCCGGCCAAGTGTGTCGCCGGTCCAGTTGGTGCGAGTCGCAGGGGGTGCTTCGACGAAGGTGTAAATCCGCCCCTCTTCGATGTTTAGCCCGAAGGCGGAGAGGAGGCCGCAGATGGTGGCGAACTCGGAGAAGTAGTCATAGGCCACGATGGTGATGGTACAGCGGCCGTCGGTCGCGTCGGCGATTGACAGATCGCAGAGGTGGTCCGGCGTGAGTGTGGCGGCCTGCTTGATATGGCTCGCGAGAATTTTCGGAGAGAAGGCCGTGAAGTAATCGGGGTCCATCCGGTTGATGAAGTCCTGCAGAATGTCGGTGTCCACGCCTTGGCAGATCGGCGTGAGAGTCGCGAGGAGACGATCGCGAGCGGCATCAGCAGGCAGCATGGTAGGCGAGTATACCCGAAGCCGGTTTCATTGTACCGGAAGAATTGCACCAGTATAATGCGGCTCCATGGCACGACATCCGCGTCAACATGATCCACCCGGCGCAGGCCATGTTGCCCCCTCCGCCCGCGAGGTGCCCGATCCGGCTCCGTTGCTTGTGGCTTCCGGCCTTGCTCCCGAGGAGGTGAGGGGAATTCTCGTCCCTTACGGGGTGGAACGTCCCTTGGCGGCAGATGCCAACATCCAGAGCATGGCTGGCGAGCCTTATACGCGTCGACTGCTGGCCACCATTTTGCCCAATTTGTTAGCGGAAATCGCGCGAACGGCAGATCCCGATCAGGCCTTGAATAATTGGGAACGCCTGCTGGGCGGGAGCGTGAATCGCTCCTCCCTGTTGCAGTATTTGCAGGCCTCCCCAAAAATGTTGGGATTGCTCTGCACAATTTTTGGCAACAGTGATTCCCTCGCATTCGCCCTGATTCGCGATCCCATGTTGGTCTATTGGCTGGCTGAGGAGGACGTGCTGTCCAGTGCTCCGACCAGGGAGGGGATGGTCGCAGCGCTTCGTCAAAGCCTCGGTGTCCTCACGGTCACGGAACTGAAGTTGGACGTACTGCGCCGCGTGCGCCGCCGTGAAATGCTGCGGATCGGTGTCCGCGACCTTCTCCATCTGGCCAGCGTGGAAGAGACGACCAGGTCCCTATCCGATCTGGCGTCGGTCCTCATTCATGCGGCCTATGAAATTGTCGATCAGGATCTCAAGGCGGTGCATGGGACGCCGATGCATCAACAGGCAAATGGCAGGTGGGTTGAGACAGAGTTTGCCGTCATCGGGATGGGGAAGCTGGGGGCCCATGAGCTGAACTACAGTTCCGATGTCGATCTCATTTATGTCTATGCCTCGGCGGAAGGAGAAACCAGAAAAGGAGCAGGAACTCGCCAGGCTCATCCTCATCCTCTGTCGAATGAAGAATACTTCGAGCTGCTGGCACGGGCCCTCACCAAAGGGCTCGCCGAGCAGACCCATGAAGGTGCCGTCTTTCGTGTCGACCTCAGGCTCCGCGCTGAGGGAACAGTCGGACAACTCGCACGGTCGGTGGACGCCTATGCCCGTTACTATGCCCAGCGCGGCCAGGTATGGGAGAGGCTGGCGCTGCTGAAGGCGTGGCCGATTGCCGGCTCCGTTTCGATCGGAGCTGAGTTTGTGGAAATGGTCAAGCGGTTCGTCTTTGAGCCTGATCCCCGGCCGCTGAACAGGGAACGTGCGCTGGCGGTTATTCGTGATGTGCGGTCAGTGAAGGAAATGATCGATGAGAAAATCGCCGGGCGAGGGCATCAACATCGCAACGTGAAATTAGGAACCGGCGGGATCAGGGAAATCGAATTTCTGGTTCAAACCATCCAGGTCCTCCTCGGGAGCGCCGTGCCGGACGTGCTCGACCGCAGGACCGTCGGGGCTCTAGACCGCTTGTGCCGGCACCATTTCCTCTCGCCGGATGATCAGCGACGACTGACTGCGGCCTACTGGTTTCTGAGGGATGTCGAACACAAGTTGCAGATGATGCATGATTTACAGACGCACGCGTTGCCTGAAAGCGATGAGGAAGTACAGCGTTGTGCGGTGCGCATGGGGTACGGGACAGAGTCTCGCGGGGCGGCACTAACCAAATTCCGAGCAGATCGTCTGAGGCACAGCGCGATTGTCAACGAGACGTTTCGGGCGCTGTTCCATCACCCGGATTCGTCCCCCTTGTTTACCGCGATTTTGGCTGCGGCGGAAGGCCACTCCCGCCGCAGCACGTCTCGGCCGCAAAAAGAGACCGGTCCGGCGGGGCCACCGCCGGACCGGTCTTCGACAGCGAAGAAGAAACGGAAACCTTAGTACATACCTTCCATGCCGTGGTTGTGACCAGCATGGCCACCGGCAGCTTCTTTCTTCTCTTCCGGCAATTCCGTGATCATGACTTCGGTCGTGAGCATCAAGCCCGCGACGCTGGCAGCGTTCTGCAAGGCACAACGCGATACCTTCGTCGGATCGATGATGCCCAGCTTGATCATGTCCACGTACTCGTCGGTCGCGGCATTGTAGCCGCCGTTCGGATTCTTGTCTTCGCGAACGCGACCCACCACTACGGAACCTTCGGCTCCTGCGTTGGCCGCGATCTGGCGGACCGGCTCTTCGAGCGCCCGCTTGACGATGTCCACGCCGACCTTCTGCTCCAAAGGCAGATCCTTGAGAGAATCCAATCCCTTCAAGCAGCGGAGATAGGCGGTGCCTCCACCAGGAACGATGCCTTCTTCGACGGCCGCCTTGGTGGCGTGCAGGGCGTCTTCCACGCGTGCTTTCTTTTCCTTCATTTCGGTCTCGGTCGCGGCGCCGACATTGATGACGGCCACGCCACCGACGATCTTGGCCAACCGCTCCTGCAGCTTCTCGCGATCATAGTCCGAGGTGGTCTCATCGATCTGGGCCTTGATCTGCTTCACGCGGCCTTCGATCTTCTTGGGATCGCCATGACCTTCGACGATCGTGGTGTTGTCCTTGTCGATCGTAACGCGCTTGGCACGGCCAAGATCAGTCAGCTTGACGTTTTCGAGTTTCAGGCCGAGATCCTCAGAAATGACCTGTCCGCCGGTGAGGATGGCAATGTCTTCCAGCATGGCCTTGCGGCGATCGCCGAAGCCCGGTGCCTTCACCGCTGACACATTAAGGGTGCCACGGAGCTTGTTGACCACGAGGGTCGCAAGCGCTTCGCCTTCGACTTCTTCAGCAATGATGATGAGGGGTTTGCCGAGCTTGGCAACCTGCTCGAGGACCGGGAGAAGGTCCTTCATGCTGCTGACTTTCTTTTCGTTGATCAGGATGAGCGGCTCGTCCATGACGGCTTCCATCCGCTCGGCGTTGGTCACGAAGTAGGGCGAGATGTACCCGCGATCGAACTGCATGCCCTCGACGACGTCCAGCGAGGTGGTCATCGATTTAGCTTCTTCGACCGTGATCACGCCATCCTTGCCGACCTTCTCCATCGCTTCTGCGATCAGGTCGCCGATGGTCTTGTCGTTATTGGCGGAAATGGTGCCCACTTGAGAAATTTCGGTCTTATTCTGGCAGGGCTTGCTGATCTTCTTCAGTTCGCTGATCACGACTTCAACGGCCTTATTGATGCCGCGCTGGATTTCCATCGGGTTCGCGCCGGCCGTGATGTTCTTCACACCCTCGCGATAGATCGCCTGCGCCAGCACAGTGGCGGTCGTCGTGCCGTCGCCCGCCGTGTCACTGGTCTTGCTCGCGACCTCGCGAACCAACTGGGCGCCCATATTCTCATACGGATTCTTGAGCTCGACTTCCTTCGCAACAGTCACACCGTCTTTCGTGATCGTCGGGGCGCCGAACTTCTTGTCCAAAATCGCGTTCCGGCCCTTCGGGCCGAGCGTGGCCTTGACGGCATCGGCGAGCTGGTTCACCCCTCGCAGGATGGCCGCCCGTGCCGCTTCGCTATACAGTAATTGCTTTGCCATAAATCGTCCTCCGTTAATCGTCTAATAGTCGTGAGATCGGGGTTAGTCAGATTCAGAATTAGTTGGTGAAAATGCCCAACACGTCTTCTTCCTTGAGGATCAGGCATTCTTCATCTTCAATGCGGAGTTTGCTGCCGGAATACTTGTCGAACAACACCTGGTCGCCGACCTTGATGTTTTCGACCTTCTTCCCAATGGCTTGCACGATCCCTCGTTGCGGCTTTTCCTTCGCGGAGTCAGGAACATAGATTCCGCCGGAGGTCCGCTCCATTTCCTCAGTGTAGGTGACGAACAAACGGTCACCGAGCGGCTGAAAATTCTTCGCAGCCGTTGATTTCTTCTCTTTCGCTTCCGTAGCCATACCCAATCCTCCTTCTGGTGATGAGCGTCGAGGCCCTAATGTACAGTTGTGTGAAAGCTGGCAAATCAGCTTTGACGTGTTACCGCAAGGGCTCCCTGCAGTAAACTCGAAGCATAGATAGCGCTGGCATGAGGCAAGTCAATGGATGGACTATAAATTTATTCTGGCACGAGCTGCAAATGGGATAATCGATCGCAAACGCTTGATTCTAGGCGATATGGTTCCTGCCTCTGGTCATCTGGTTAGGGCCTCTTCGATGGAGGCTACTCTCTGTAGGGGCGTAGCGCCTGTTCACAAGGTCGAGCTGTCTTCCCTGGAGCCTCCGATGGTGCCATTCCGGCCAGAAATCCAAGAATACGGTGGGTGATCTGCCGGGCGGCCTCGCTGGACCGTGCGTTCCGCAGAGCCGGGGCGTTGTAGTCGTCGAGCCCCCAACTCCATTGAATGGTGCCGGAGGCGAATACCCGGCCACCGCCGGCTGTCTCATATAGCGTCATATCCCCGTGAACGACCCGTCCGTCGCGGTCATAAGGAGAATGGGCGAGCACGGTCAATCCGGCCGGTCCGTTTGGAAAGGCCCGGTCGATTTCGTACCCCAGCAGGCCAGGGAGCCGATGATCCTTGGGTAATGTCACACCGGCGAACAGGGGGTGGGAAGGCATAGTAATGAGAACATCCCCATCTACCGGCACGGTCTCATACATGACCCCGATTAATTCCTGCTCCGGTCTGTTCACTGGCGGGTCGCGCCATTGGACGGTCACCAAGTGATCGTTCGACGGATCCCCGTCGACAGCATAGGGGTCTTCTGTCTGGCCCGCTTCCTTGTACGAGACCATCGTTCGGTCGGGCTCGCCCGTCAGCGGGCTGGGTTCGAGCCTAATTTGCCAGTAACAGGTATTGGCCGAGAAAAAGCCGAGACTCAGACCCTGGTCTCGAGCCCCCTCCACATGGCGCCGCATCTCAAACGACCAGTATTCATCATGCCCCACTGATAGCCATGCTTTGTGTCCCCGCCAAAAGTCCGCACGGTTATGCGTATCAATGTCGGTGCTGTAGGTGACATCGTACCCATTGCGCTCCAGCCAGCGGACCATGTTGTATTCCCATCCGGCCGTGGAAAGTGAGCGGGTAGGATGGATCGACAGAGCAGTGAGAAATTCTCCGGCACCGGTACCGCTGCCGCCATTGGGATGTTGGCTACGGGCATAGGGACGGTTAAACGACACTTTTCTGGCCCATTGTTCATTCAGGCTGTTTGACGGATAGGTCGACTTGCCGCCCCAGTTGTTGTAGGCCTGGAACGTCGTGACGCTGGATTGAAACAGGAAGTCGGAGGTCCGCTCATCCTCCCGGATCACGAAGATGATGTAACTTTGTTTGCCGCTGGTTGTACCGGTCAACTGGGCCAGATAGACACCGCTCAGCCAGTCACCAGGATTGTCGGACTGTGTGTTCACCACATAGGACACCTGCCAATCACATTCGATGAGTCCCGTCGCCGGCTCCGGTACCGGCATGGGTTGTTGAATGCCCGGCAGGTTGATGCCGCCCAGTACCAGCCGCGCACCGGTTCCTCCATACCACCCCATACGATACAGCGCGACCTTCACCCAAGGATCTGTGCTGTGGATGTACAGGCGAAGTGCCTCACCGCGCTGGATGCTGGTGGCTGAGGCATACCCTTCGACCTCGTGGTCGGCTGGATTGGTCAGGACCCAGTCGGCGCTGCCGGGCCGGGTATTCTCAATTGTCACGGGTGAATCGGTCGTCGGGTAGGCCCTGACAAGGGATGCGGTCACGACCGTGAGCAGGAGGATCGTACTGGCGAGGCGGACGAGGCACGCCCGGTTACATTCGAAGCCTGTCAAAATCTTTGACATCCTTTTTAATGTAATCGCGGAGCCGCTTAATGATGCGCGCCTCAAGCTGTCTCGTGCGTTCCTTCGTTATGCCGTATTTGGCCCCCATGTCTTCGAGCGTGAGGGGGGTTTCGGACAGGATACGGTTGCGAAGAATATCTTCCTCGCGCTCGTCGAGGGTCTTCGTGAATTCGGCCAGCTTCATTCGAAACAGGGCTTTGAGTTGCGTATCGGCCAGTTTTTCGTCGGCCGGTTGTTCATGGGCGGGGAGCACATCCATGAGCGTCCCGTCCTGTTCCTGGCCGATCGGCTGGTCGAGCGACAATTCCCAGCTTCCCAGCCGCTGGTCCATTTCGATGACGTCTCGCTCGCGGACATTCAGGCGGTCTGCAAGGAGCTTGCTGTCCGGGGCAAAGCCTTCACGTTCAAGTTTGGCCTTTTCCTTTTTGAGGTTATAAAACAGCTTGCGCTGGTCTTGGGTAGTGCCGATCTTGATTAAGCGATAGGTGTTCAGCAGATAGCGAAGAATGTACGCCCTGGCCCACCAGGCGGCATAGGCATAGAAGCGGACGTTTTTCGTAGGATCAAACTTTTTGATGGCCTGAAGCAGTCCGACATTCCCTTCCTGAATCAGATCCATATGGTCGGCGCCCGTATGGAGATACTCGGATGCGATGGAGACAGAGACCCGCAGGTTGGCGAGAATGAGCTTCATAGCCGCCTCGCGGCTACCCCGTTGCTGATATTCTTCGAAGAGACGAAGCTCCTCCTCCTTCGTGAGATAAGGATACCGCCTGAGTTCCGTGAGGTATTGCTGGATTGTGGTGACGGGAACCAGGGATGTCGAGAGCGGTGTCTCGGCGGGTTCGTTCAGTGCCTGTCGGTCGGCCGTGGCGTGTTCTTCCGTGACCTCCTCGTCAGTCGGCTCCAAATGTTCGGGGTCGACGGCGTCTTCGGCCAGGTCTTCGTCGGAATCGGGCGTCTGCTTGCTCTGTGCCATGCTTCTGTACATTCGCTCGTTGCAAGCTGTGACTATACCAGATGTCAGGCGTAGGACAATACGCGACTTGCCGCATCGGCATCAGCGATCCCTTGCGTCTCCGAAATCCTGCCTCGTATATTGCCCAAGTCGGGCCGCGATCTGTCACAATCAACGTGAAGCAGTTCGTGAGATGAACCGACAGCACTCGAGGTCATAGATGAAGGAACATAACCTAGTCGCCGCTCTTCGTTCGGGACATTGGCCCACGCTGGCCGGCGCATGGCTGCACCTTACCGTCAGTTTTATGGTGTGGGTGCTGTTCGGCGCGTTGGCTGTGGCCCTCGGGGAAGAACTCCGTCTCACGTCGCCGCAACTGAGCCTGCTGGTGGCCCTTCCGCTGCTGGGCGGTGCGCTCCTGCGGATCGCGGCAGGGTGGGGCTGCGATTGGTATGGCGCAAGGCGGACCGGGCTTCTGGTGCTGGGTCTTCAGTTGATCGCAGTGTCCTGGGCGGTGTTCGGTGGGACCAGCTATGGAGAGTTGCTCGGTATCGGACTCTTACTCGGCGCCGGTGGCGCGAGTTTCGCCGTGGCCATGCCAGTGGCCAGCCGGGCCTATCCCGCGGCTCACCAGGGGCTGGTGTTAGGGCTGGTCGCGTCCGGGAATGTTGGGACTGTCTTGATCCTCTTTCTCGCCCCGCGGTGGGAATCCTCATTGGGATGGCATGGAGCCTGCGCGGTCATGCTGCTCCCATTACTGCTGGCACTCGGGCTTTTTTCCAGCGTGGTGCGGGACGAGACGCCGGTGCGGTCCCCTGCCCGCGGTGCCTGGTTGCATGCCGCCACGGAGATGATGCGCGTTCCCTCCGTCTACTGGCTCTGTTTGATCTATGGCATTACATTCGGCGGGTTTGTCGGGCTGACGAGTTTTCTTCCGCTCCTCCTGCATGATCACTACGGCAGTGATCCCATTGTCGGCGGTTCAATCGCCGGGCTCTGCGGACTGGTGGGGAGTTTGATTCGTCCGCTGGGGGGGTATGTGGCGGATCGGTGGGGTGGATGGCGTGTCCTGGTGGGGGTGTTCGTGTTACTCGCCCTCCTTAGCCTCCTGACGGCCTCGCTTCCTGCCCTGACCTGGGCCGTGGGATTATTGATGGTTCTGGTTACGGTCATGGGATTCGGGAATGGCGTCATTTTTCAGATTGTCTCAGAATGGTTTCCCAGGGATATCGGGCTGGCGTCCGGTCTCGTCGGAGCGGCCGGAGGAATCGGTGGATTCTTTGTTCCCATTTGGTTCGGACTGTTGCGTGAAAGTACGGGGACCTATACCACTGGTTTCATCGGGCTCTCCCTGCTCAGTCTCGTGGCTTCGATGACGGTCACTCCGGCGTTGCGGTGGCGCCCGCGCACGGTGACCGAGGCTTCGAATGCCGGCGGCTTTTCTCGTTGACAGGTGCGGCATGAAAAGAGTTAGCTGAGCCACCGGGGGTGGAAATGATGATCAGCGGCTGCCGGGGCTGATCAAGCACGAGGAGGGCCTCGGATACGACCCCGGAGCTTACGATTGAGGAGCTATGACGACACCGTTTCATTCGATCGAAGATGCGATCAAGGACATCAAGAAGGGGAAGTTTGTCATCCTCATCGATGATGAAGATCGTGAAAATGAAGGCGACCTCGTGATGGCGGCCGGCAAGGTCACCCCGCACGCCGTGAACTTTATGGCCAAGCATGCGCGGGGTCTGATCTGTCTGGCGCTGACACCGGAACGGGTGGAGGAATTGCAACTGCCCCCGCAAGCCGTGGAGAACACCGCCACGTTCGGTACGGCCTTCACGGTGTCCATCGATGCGCGCAAGGGTATCACCACCGGCATTTCCGCTGCTGATCGTGCGACCACCATTCATGTCGCTATCGATCCTCAGTCCAAGCCGGTGGATCTGGCGCGTCCAGGTCATATTTTCCCGCTCAAATCACAGGTTGGGGGTGTACTCCGTCGTGCCGGGCAGACCGAAGGGTCGGTGGATCTCGCCCGCTTGGCCGGCCTGTATCCTGCGGGAGTCATCTGCGAAATCATGAACGAGGATGGCACGATGGCCCGCGTGCCGGAACTGGCCAAATTCGCCAAGCAGCACAAGTTGAAGCTGGTCACGATCAAGGCACTGATCGAATACCGCATGCATCGTGAAACCTTTGTCCATCGTGCGGCAAGCGCGCTTTTGCCCACCACGTTCGGCGACTTCGAGGCGATTGCATTCGAAAGTCAAATCGACGGTGCGACGCACATTGCCTTGGTAAAGGGACAGGTCGATGCGCCGACGCCGATGCTCGTCCGCGTCCATTCCGGTTGCCTCACCGCAGATGTGCTGGGGTCTCTACGCTGCGATTGCCGCGAGCAACTCCATCGCGCCATGGAAATTATCCAGAAAGAAGGCCGTGGGGTGCTGCTCTATCTGAATCAGGAAGGTCGCGGGATCGGCCTGCTGAATAAGATTAAAGCCTACGGTTTGCAGGACCAGGGTAGTGACACCGTCGAAGCGAATCTTCAGCTCGGTTTCAAGGCCGATCTGCGTGATTACGGCGTGGGGGCGCAGATCCTGGTCCAGCTTGGCCTGCATCGCATCAGATTGATTACCAACAATCCCCGCAAGATCGTCGGGATAGAGGGCTACGGGCTGAAGGTCGTCGAACGGGTTCCGATCGAAATTGCCCCGCGTGCCGACAATGAGAAATATCTCCGTACGAAAAAATCCAAACTCGGCCATCTGTTGAAGAAAGTCTGACACCGCAAGACGGGTTCAATCTGCATCACCTTTCGAGGGTGGCGTAGGTTCGACCACGGCCTGAAACGTGTAGCCATTTGAGGCCCATTCCAGGTATGATCCCCCTCTTTCTTCCATACAGACACAGTTCATGAGACGTCCGAACCGTCACGCAAGCCGATGAAGCTCCGCAAAGGGTCCCAAGACGCGACGGGTCTGACTTTCGGCGTCGTGGCGAGTAAATTCAATAAGTTCGTGACGGGCCGCTTGCTGGCAGAATGCGTGAACACCTTGATCAAGGCCGGAGCGAGAGATGAGGCCATCGAGGTCATTCGGGTCCCGGGCGCCTTCGAGATTCCGTTAGTGGCTCGCCAACTCGCACGATGCGGCCGATTTGATGCGGTGATCTGTCTGGGCGCGGTTATTCGTGGCGATACTCCTCATTTTGAGTACATCAGCACCGAAGTCAGTCGGGGAATTATGCAGGCCTCCCTGGAGTCGAATGTGCCGGTGGTGTTCGGCGTGTTAACGACCGACACGGTGGCTCAGGCGATCGAACGCGCGGATCCGATGAAAATGAATCGCGGGGCCGACGCGGCAAAAACGGCTATCGAAATGGTGAACGTTATGCGGTTGCTCGGTAAGGATGCGAGCGGAGGGCCGTCGTCACTGGAGGTCAGTGCTACGCGACGGGCCGGGCGATCTGCGACGAGGCAAAAGCGCTGATCGGCGCCGCATTATGGCCTCTCGACATCATGCCCGTGAACGGGCGGTACAGATTCTCTTTCAATACGACATTCATGGCCAGGCCGGCTCGTGGTTGGACGAGTTTTGGGCTCAGTATCCCCTGTCCGATGAGTTGCGGGTCTTCGCGGATCGATTGGTCGAAGGCGTACGGACCAGCCGGAAAGAGTTGGATGCCCTGATCACCACCTATGCCACCAACTGGAAAGTCAGCCGCATGCCGATCATCGACCGCAATATTCTGCGGATGGGCTGTTTTGAATTGTTGTATGCGCCTGAAGTGCCCGCGAAGGTGACGCTGAATGAAGCGATCGAACTGGCCAAAAGTTTCGGCGATGACGAAGCGTCCAAATTCGTTAACGGGATTTTGGACAAGTTGTTGAACTCCGACGCCCGGCTGGAACGGAAGCGTGCGTTCCCGGAACTGCCCGTCGTGGGGAGTGATCCGGGCGCGAATCGTGGCGCATAAGGCGTTCGATGGACATGGTGCGTGCGAGCATCCTAAACGTAGGCCTCCTCACGAACGGGAAACGATGAGAACACACGATGATTGACCGGTATACCCGTCCGCGGATGAGTGCCATCTGGGACCTGCAGCACAAGTACGAAATCTGGTTGGAAGTGGAACTCCAAGCCTGTGCCGCCTTTGAGCGAGACGGGCAAATTCCTCGTGGAACCAGTGCCCGTATTCGCAAAAAAGCCGTCATTGACGTGGGTCGCATTGCGGACATCGAAAAGGTCACGAAGCACGATGTCATTGCATTTCTGGAATCACTGATGCATTCCGTGGGGCCGGAACACCGCTTCCTTCACATGGGCTTGACCTCATCGGACATTGTCGATACGTCGCTTGCGGTGCAAATGACCGAAGCGCTGGATCTCATACTCGAAGACCTCGACGGGTTGATCGCCGTGTTGAAGGAACGAGCCCTGGAACATCGCCACACAGTCATGGTCGGTCGTTCGCACGGCATACATGGCGAACCGGTTTCGTTCGGCTTTAAACTGGCGATCTGGTACGAGGAGGCCTGCCGGCATCGAACCAGACTGCAAGCGGCCCGCAAAGATATCGCGGTAGGCAAGCTTTCGGGAGCAATGGGGACCTTCGCACATCAAGGTCCGGAAATCGAGGAATATGTCTGCGGCAAGATGGGACTGGCCTCGGACCCGGTGTCGAATCAAGTCGTACAACGTGACCGGCATGCAGCCTACGCCTCAGCGCTGGCATTACTGGCGGCCAGCATTGAGAAAATCGCGACGGAGATTCGTCACCTCCAGCGGACGGAAGTGCTTGAAGCGGAGGAGTATTTCTCTGAGGGGCAAAAGGGCTCGTCGGCGATGCCGCACAAACGCAATCCGATCGCCTCGGAAAATCTCTGCGGCCTGGCTCGGCTGGTCCGGGGCAACAGTCTGGCTGCACTGGAAAACGTCGCACTCTGGCATGAGCGGGACATCAGCCATTCGTCGGTCGAGCGGGTGATCATGCCGGACAGCACAATCCTGGTGGACTACATGCTCGCTCGCGTGACCGACCTCGTGAAGAATCTGATTGTCTATCCCGAGCGCATGAAGCGGAACATGGACCTGACCGGAGGACTGGTATTCTCTCAGCGATTGTTGCTGGCGCTTATCGAGAAGGGGGCACAGCGAAAAGAGTCCTACGAGGCCGTGCAGCGCAATGCCATGACCGCCTGGAAAGGCGGGATCGGTTTTCAGGAACTTGTCGGTCAGGATGCGTTCATCACAAAACATCTAAAGCCCAGCGAGATCACGGCTTGTTTCGACCCTATGTATTATTTGCGACATCTCGATCAGGTGTTTCGTCGTGTGTTTGGGGCCAGTGCGGTGGCGTCGGGACGAGGCCGTAGGAGGCGGACATGAAGCTCTGGGCTATTGTCAGGGGCACGCTGGTGGTTGCTCTGTGTATGGTGGGGCCTGCTCTGTCGGTGAACGCAACGGAACGGGATACGCTGTTGACCGATCCCGGCGTGTACGGGACCTTTGCCTCATTCCAGGTGGATCACGACTGGTGGGATCTCACGGGCGAAGCGCGCGTCATCGCGGTGTCTGAAGCGAAAGGATTGATCGAACAATTCTCGAACAAGATCGTAATCGACTCCTACCTTCTGCGCGGGCTCTCGGACCATGCCGATTTTATGTTGAGGGTGCATGCCCATGCATTGGCGGATACGCAACAGTTTCTGACCTCATTATTGGGCACACGTTTCGGGCGTCATCTCGTGGCAGTCGACTATCTGCACGGCCTCACCAGGAAGGTCGCGTATGTGCCTGGATTTCCCGATCAGATGAAGAAGGACCTGCAGGCACCGAGCGACCCCGGGGCCAAGTCCTATGCGATCGTGATTCCAATCAGAAAAGACGCCGACTGGTGGGCTTTGGATCAGAACACGCGCGTGACGCTCATGCAGGAACACACCCAGGCGGCGCTTCCCTATTTGAATGCCGTCAAACGGAAACTGTATCACTCCAGTGGTCTCGATGACTTCGACTTCATTACCTATTTTGAGACGGAAAAACTCGACGAGTTTCACGACCTCATCCGGGCACTCGAACAGGTGAAGGAATTCCGCCACAACCGACGATTCGGGCATCCAACACTGCTGGGGACCGTCAGGTCGCTGGACGACATTCTTGAATTGTTCGCGCGGTAGTGGAGGAGAAAGAATGACGGTTGAACCTGCGGGCACGATGATTTATGAAGGCAAGGCCAAGAAGATTTTTACGACCGATCGGCCGGACCAGGTGTTGCAGTACTTCAAGGACGATGCGACGGCATTCAATGCTCAGAAGCGCGGCACTATTGTCGACAAGGGCGTAGTGAACAATAAGGTGTCCGAACGGCTGTTCCGTCTACTGGAGCAGCAGGGGGTGCCGACGCACTTCATTGACCGGGTGAGCGACCGCGAGATGCTCACCAAGAGAGTGACGATTGTACCGGTCGAGGTGGTGGTCCGGAACGTGGTCGCGGGGAGTCTCTCCAAGCGTCTCGGCTTGAAAGAAGGCGCCGCCATCGAGCCGGCGATCATTGAGTTTTATTTCAAAGACGATGCCTTGGGCGATCCGTTAGTGAATGATGATCATCTTCGTTTATTGAATGTGGCGACTCCGGCTGTCTTGCGGGAGATGCGAGAGCTGGGCCAGAAAATCAATGCGGTATTGCGGCCGTTCTTCAGTGAACGACACCTGATCCTGGTTGATTTCAAATTGGAGTTCGGCGTCTTTCACAACCGGCTGATCCTGGCGGACGAGATTTCTCCCGACACCTGTCGCTTCTGGGATCAGACCACGAAGGAATCGATGGATAAAGATCGATTCCGCAAGGACATGGGTAAGATCGAAGAGGCCTATCAGGAGGTGTTAAAGCGAGTGTGCGGGTAGGAGTCGTGAGGAATGCTTGTGTGTGCGCGTAAAGGCGCAGTCGCGAAGGATTTTCCGAGACCCTGACTTGGCTGTTCCTTTGCTCCTGTCGGCTGCTGGATTTGGGCGGTGGGAGTGTGAAGAGAAATGAATCGGTTTCTCCAACTGTTTCTCAACTATGGCCTGGTGGCGGCGATCTTAGTGTGGGCGGCCACGGTCGCATTAATGGCCTATCACCTCAAGGAGTCGCCCTGGCGCTGGGTCTTTATTCTACTGTCGCTGGCAGGACTCGGGACCATCGGCGTCATTTTTTGGATCAGGAAGTACGTCAATAAGGTGTCGAACGCGAAGCAGGGAATGGGGAAGGCACGATGAAAGCCAAGATTCATGTGACGTTGAAACAGGGCATTCTTGATCCGCAGGGCAAGGCCATCGAACACGCGCTGGACTCACTGGGGTTCAAAAATGCGTCGAATATGCGAGTCGGCAAGTATATGGAACTGGATGTCAATGAATCGGATAGGGGTAAGGCGGAATCCCAAGTGAAAGCCATGTGTGAAAAGCTGCTGGCCAATACGGTCATCGAGGAGTATCGGTACGAGCTGCAATAGTGTTCGCCGGGATAGCAGGGCCTGGCTCCTCCATCGCAGAACGTATGAGTCACAGCCTTCGCTCCATCTGTGAAGGGCGCCAATTCGCCGGCCCTTCGATGTGCGTGACAGCTCAGGGAACACGGAGGGCAAGACAGCAAATATGAAAATCGGTGTGGTGGTATTCCCGGGTAGTAATTGCGATCACGACTGCCAATATGTCTTCGGTCACCTGCTCGGTCAGCAGGTGGAAATGATCTGGCACAAAGAAACTCTGCCCGAGAGCTTGGACGCTGTTGTGCTGCCGGGCGGGTTTTCTTACGGGGACTACCTACGGACCGGCGCCATCGCGCGCTTTTCGCCGGTTATGGGTGCCGTGAAGGAATTTGCCCGTAAGGGCGGGTTGGTGATCGGCATCTGCAATGGATTTCAGATTCTGTTAGAGGCCGGTTTGTTGCCGGGGGTGATGCTGCGGAACACCTCGCTGAACTTCATCTGCAAGGATGTGTACATGAAGGTGGAGAATGCCTCAACCCGCTTCACGAATCGCTGCGCATCAGGCCAGGTGCTGAAGATTCCCATAGCACATGCCGACGGAAATTATTTTACCGACCCGGTCACGCTTGGCGGTATCAAAGCCAATGCCCAGGTCGTGCTGCGCTATTGCACCGCCGAGGGGAAAGTGTCGGCCGAGGCGAATCCAAATGGCTCGCTTGACAACATCGCGGGACTTATAAACGCTGAGGGAAACGTGCTCGGCATGATGCCTCATCCAGAGCGCTCTGCAGAAGCGGTGTTGGGCAACGACGAGGGGCGCCTCATCTTTCTGTCGATGTTGAACTCCTTCGGAACATCTCAATTGCATCCCAGATTGGTAAGGGCGTAAAGCTGGCCCGGAGCAGTTCTGGCGGAATCATCAGTAACCTTAGATAACTGAGACTGTGTAACCCATGAAATCACCCGTCATTACTCAAGCCGTTCTGGCGCAGCACAAGCTAACGGAAGAGGAGTACAAGAAAATTCTGGAGATCCTTGGACGGGAGCCGAACTGGACCGAACTGGGGATGTTCTCCGCCATGTGGAGTGAGCATTGTTCGTATAAGAGCTCGCGCATTCACCTGAAGAAACTGCCGACGAGCGGGCCACGCGTTGTCCAGGGACCGGGTGAAAACGCCGGTGCGGTGGATATCGGTGACGGCCTTTGCGCTGTTTTCAAGATGGAATCTCACAACCATCCCTCGTTTATTGAGCCCTATCAGGGTGCGGCGACAGGTGTGGGCGGGATTCTTCGCGACATTTTTACGATGGGCGCCAGGCCAATTGCGCTCTTGAACTCCTTGAGATTTGGTGGCCTGGACAATGCTAATACCCGGCATCTGCTCAAAGGTGTCGTGTCCGGTATTGCCGGCTATGGGAACTGCATGGGCGTGCCGACGGTCGGTGGGGAGATTGTGTTCAATGACATCTATGCCCTGAACCCATTGGTGAACGTGTTCTGTCTGGGAATTGCCAAGAAGGATAAGATTTTTCTGGGCAAGGCGGCAGGGATCGGCAATCCGGTGATCTATTTTGGTTCGAAGACCGGACGTGACGGCATCCACGGCGCCACGATGGCCTCGGATTCCTTCGATGAACAAGCGATGCAGAAGCGGCCCACTGTCCAGGTCGGGGATCCTTTCACTGAAAAGCTGCTGCTGGAAGCTTGCTTGGAACTCATGTCCGGCGATTGCCTGGTTGGGATTCAGGACATGGGTGCCGCCGGGCTGACGAGTTCGGCCTGTGAAATGGCGTCGCGGGAAGGAACCGGCATCGAACTGGAATTGTCTCACGTGCCACGCCGTGAGCCGGGCATGACACCCTATGAGGTAATGCTCTCCGAGTCGCAAGAGCGCATGTTGATGGTGGCCAAGGCCGGGCGAGAAGACGAGGTCATCGAGATCTGCCGGAAATGGGACCTTGATGTGGCGGTGATTGGACAGGTGACCGATACGGGCAGGGTGGTCCTGAAGGACAACGGGCTGGTGGTTGCCGATATCCCCGCCAAAGCGTTGGCGGAGGAAGGCCCGCGGTATGACCGACCCAGTGCGCCGCCTGCCTATCAGGACATGCTGCAGGCTTTGAACTTTGATGCACTGCCGGATGTGAAGGATGCGAATGCCGCGCTGCTGGCCTTATTGGACTCACCCTCCATTGCCAGCAAACGGTGGGTCTACGAACAGTACGACCATATGGTGCGGACCAACACGATGGTACGGCCCGGCTCCGATGCCGCCGTGCTGCGAGTCAAGGGAACGGAGAAGGCCCTGGCCCTCTCGGTTGACTGTAACGCACGTTATTGCCTGTTGAACCCTTACGAGGGCGCGAAGATTGCCATCGCCGAATGCGCGCGCAATCTCGCCTGTTCAGGAGCGGAACCAATTGGCGTGACCGATTGCCTGAATTTTGGAAATCCTCAGCGCCCGGAGGTTATGTGGCAGTTCATTCTCGCCATCGAAGGATTGAAGGATGCCTGCGAGGCATTGGGGGTGCCGATCGTGAGCGGCAATGTGAGTTTCTATAACGAAACGAACGAGCTCTCCATCTACCCCACGCCAATGATTGGCATGGTCGGTTTAATCGAGCCGGCCGATCGCGCGGTCACCCAGTGGTTCAAGCAGACGGGCGACGCGGTTATCCTGTTAGGAAGTACCCGTGAAGACCTGGGCGGGACGGAATATCTGAAGGTGCTGCACCATCGCGAACAAGGCTCCCCCCCATTGTTAAGCCTGGACACTGAGAAGGCCGTCCAGGCCTGCACGATTCGACTCATCCGAGAAGGGTTGGTGCAGTCGGCCCACGACTGTTCCGATGGCGGACTGGCCGTGGCTTTAGCGGAATGTTGCATCTCCGGTTCGAATGAGCAGCTGGGCGCTGTGGTACAATTACCCCTTAATGGGCTGCGTTGCGATGCCTTGTTTTTTGGAGAAAGCCAATCTCGGGTTGTGCTGTCTGTCAGACCAGATCACCTCGAACGGGTGTTGACCCTTTGTCGCGAGGCCGGTGTGCCTGCCGGACATATTGGTGCCGTCGGAGGTAATCGACTGGTCATTCAAGCGGACGGCAAGACTTCTGGTGGCGACTGCAGAATTGACCTGGACCTTATAACATTGCATGACCGATGGGCGCAGGCCATTCCCAGGGCGTTAGGTCAAGGCTAGGATACTGATTCATGCCGAGAGACTTACCACTGATTTCTCCAGATAAATTCCATGATGAGTGCGCCGTCTTTGGTATATACGGCCACAAGGAAGCAGCCAATCTCGCCTATCTCGGCCTGTACGCTCTCCAACATCGAGGCCAAGAAGCGTCTGGAATCGTCTCCAACGACGGGGAGCATTTTTATATCGAGAAGGGTCAGGGCCATGTGGCTGACGTGTTTTCCCAGCAAATCCTGGCGGGGCTGCCAGGGACAATGGCGATCGGTCACAATCGTTATTCCACGGCCGGTGGAGCAGGGCTCAAGAATGTGCAGCCGTTGAGTGTCAATTTTGCATTCGGCAATCTGGCCGTGGCGCACAATGGAAACTTGATCAATGCCACCATGCTACGTAGCGAATTGGAGGCCTATGGCGCCATTTTCCAATCTACGTCGGATACGGAAGTCATCATTCATCTCATCGCCCATTCACGAGCGGATACCCTCCTCGATCGCGTTATCGATTCATTGACTCAGGTTCGCGGCGCTTTTTCGGTGGTCCTGATGACGGATCAGGGGATTATCGCCGCAAGAGACCCTCATGGATTCAGGCCGCTTTGTTTGGGGCGTTTTCGTGATGCCTGGATCGTGGCTTCCGAGAGCTGTGCGTTCGATTTGCTGGATGCCGAATATGTGCGGGAGATTGAACCAGGAGAGTTGGTGGTACTGGACCATCAGGGTGTCACAAGTTACAAGCCATTCGCGTCAACCACTCCGGCAATGTGCGTATTCGAATATGTGTACTTCTCCCGTCCCGATAGTCGAATTTTTGGTGGCCGCGCGGTCTATTCGATTAGAAAAGCCTTCGGGCGGCAATTGGCACAGGAATCCATGGTGTCGGCGGACATCGTAATTCCGGTTCCCGATTCCGGAGTGCCGGCAGCGCTTGGATTTTCAGAGGGATCGGGAATTCGTTTTGAGACCGGCCTCATTCGGAATCATTACGTGGGGCGAACCTTCATCGAACCGGAGCAGTCTATTCGCCACTTCGGGGTAAAGGTAAAGCTGAACGCAGTTCCTGAGGTCCTGGAGGGGAAACGTGTGATCGTGGTGGACGATTCGCTGGTTCGCGGAACTACAAGTCGAAAAATAGTGAAGATGTTGCGTCATGCCGGGGCAAAAGAAGTCCATATGCGGATCAGTTCCCCGCCAATTGTGTCACCTTGTTTTTACGGAATTGACACACCAACCAAGAAAGAGCTGATTGCCTCAAGTCACACAACCGAAGAAATCCGGAAGTACATCACTGCCGATAGCCTGGCCTATTTGAGTTTGGATGGAATGTTGAAAGCCTCGCCGGGTGTCCCAGCGCAGTATTGCAATGCCTGCTTCACGGAACGGTACCCCATTTCGTTTACACGTGCCGAGGAACTTCAATTGGGTCTCTTCGAGTCCTCCCGCTAAGACTTCCACGCGCCAGTCACCTGCTTGCGCGTAATCTAGGATCGTCTGGACTTCTCTTTCTGCCTTGTTACACTCCTGTCATGTCCCTTGTTAGGAAATATCAATTGATCGCTGCCACTGGATTCGTGGTGGCTGCGATCCGAATCGCTTTGCGGATGACGAGTCTTCCGCGACTCTTAAGGTGGTTGACTTGCAAGGCAGTATCTCGAGGGCACGGTCCACTCGCAATGGAAGATGTTGCATACTACGTTGAACGCTGGCTTGCGCTGGCTCCGTACAACTCCAAGGGAAACTGTCTTCCTCGTGCCTTGACTCTATATTGGTTTGCCCGCCGCGCCGGTGTCCCCGTCCAGTTTCAATGCGGTGTGATGAAGATTAGTGAAGGCATCGAGGGCCATGCCTGGTTGATGCTGGATGGGCGGGAGTTCTTTGAGCCATCACCGTACTGGCGTGACTTCACCGTGACGCTTAGTTTCCCTCCCATGCCCGTCCCGCGGAATACTCAAGCGTCGAATTCTAAGTAAGAGTCTCACTTTCCCTAGAAGCCTGGCCACGATTTTCCTGCGCCTCTCGTTTTAGTTCTCCTGTTCCCTGTGACACGATCTGTCTATCCTGAGCCTTCGCACAGATCGATTCAACAATCCATCCAACTGTGTCTTCACTCCGACGGCTCCCCCAAATGGGAGAGCCACCCCAACCTCACGGGAATAGATAAGGCATGGGTGAGAAAGTATGTTTGCCCTTCGGAGGCGAGGACAACGGCGACGGGCAGTGCTATCGCTATGATTGCTGTCGCACCGCCGGGAAGAGCGTTCGCTATAGTAGTCGGTTTCATGGTCGTCGTATCAGGAGGGTGCATGCCTGCCATTACACACGATTCGGTTGATCGGATGGTCGAGTTGTCTCACCTTTTTCCAAAGCGAAACGAAGATGTACATAGCACGATGTTGGATGGAGAAAGCGTGTTGCTGAATCTCCACACCGGACGCTATTACACCTTGAACGTCGTGGGATCGATTGTGTGGGATTTGTCTACGGGAGATCGGTCGCTCAACGAGGTTGTCGCGACTATCTGCGAAAAGTTTGATGTTACGGCTCGGCAAGCGCAAGACGATCTGCTTGATCTCGTCGTCGAACTTGATCAGGAAGGGCTCATTCAAACCGAAAGGAGGTGAAGTAGATGGATCAACAGAAGAAAACCGTTTATGTGAAGCCAACGCTTGTGAAGCACGAGTTGCTGCGCGATGTGACGGCTCTACAGCTTTCCCGCGTGCTCAATGGAGAGCATCAGGTAACGTAACGCCGACGCTTTGATGAGAGTGAGGGGGGAGTTGGTCGGTCTTCTCGACCGGCCAGCTCCCGTCTGCGGAAGTGATGAGCATAGTAGCACGAGGGGCTGAAAGGAGAGTGGGTAATGTCGATGACATTGGCAACAAATGAGCTTCTCCTCTCTGTCCATGGCATCGATCTGGTCTTTACTACCAATTCTCCAGAGTTGGCGAATTCCGTGGCGGCGTTACTGCGTCATTTCCAATGCCAGGCTGTCAATGCGGACGCCATGCTGATGCAGTTTGATAGGGTCGAGTGTCGTGAGGACATCCCACTCCAGATTTCGAGCACCGCATCCTTATTGTACAGCGGCTCCGGCCTTATGATTGGGGGCAAGAGGAAGGCAACCTGGCTATGCGACATTTACTCGGAAGAGGGGAGATTGATCGCAGACTTCCACGAAGAAGGAGTCGTGGTTATCGATGGAACATCGCAATCTGTACTAGGATACCTTGTGCGGCCTGAGCTTATGGCGTCAGATATTCAGGTCAGTTTTGTGCACCTTGCCATGATCGAACTCCTCAAACGGAGAGGTCTATATACCTTTCATGCCACGGCACTGGAAAAGAATGGGCGAGGCATCTTGATCCCCGGGTTCAGCGGAAGAGGTAAAACCACCTCGTTCCTATCCCTACTTAGAGCTGGATATCGCTATATATCGGACGATCATCCATTCTTTCGACTTGCCGGTGATCGCGTGGAGATTCTGCCTTATCCACTCAAAATTAACGTAACCGAAAGTACCGTGTCGTACTTTCCCGAATTGCGTGATGCGCCGGCAACCGTTCTGCGCGCCGGTTCGCCTAAACGTTATTTTTACGTTGATGATGTATATCCTGGGCCCTTAGGAGCACCATGTGACGCAACGATGATTCTATTTCCCGAAATTGCTGACTCCGCTCATAGCTGCTTAGAGCCACTCTCGAAACGGCAATCGTTGGAATTGATCCTCCCGCATTCATTGCTCGTGTACGATGCACAAGTCGCTCGTCATGAATTTCAAGCGCTCGTTAAGTTGATCGATCAGGCAAGTTGTTACCGGTTGCACTTTGGGCGCGACGTTCTGGATTTGCCTTGGCTGGTGACGCCGCTCCTGGAGAATCAAACAATGAGGCGCGAGCACTGAGAATGAGGAAACCTCTGCAGCCTACGGCAATCCGCCGGAATCGATTTCAGTCAAGGGATAGTTCGCACAGGTGCATGACGCCAAATCCAGTAACATCTCAGATGCATCTGGAAGGTCGGCTCATCGTGCTCTGTGCGCGGACGACGATCAATGAGTTTATCCGGGTTGAGGTCGAGGATTTGATCAGTGAGACCATCGATTGGGATCGCGTATGGCGGATGTCGAGGCAACAGGGAGTGGCGCCACTGGTGTATCGCACCCTGTCCTCCCTTTGCCCTTCGGTGGTACCGTCCCACATCCATAACGCCTTCCGTCGGCACATTCAGGCCAATACCCTTTTAAACAGTTTGCTTGTCAAAGAGTTAGTGGCCGTGATGGAGGGTTTGGCGGCAAAGGGCATTCGAGCCATTCCCTTCAAAGGCATAACGCTCGCCATGACTGCCTATGGGGATCTTAGCCTGCGTGAATGCGCGGACTTGGATTTAATCGTCGAGCAAGGGGCAATCGCTCCGGCCAGGCAGGTACTATGGTCCCAGGGTTATCAGCTCACTAGTCAGGATAGAGAACAAGCCAGTGAGAGCGATGAACCCTATCATTTCTTCCAGAAAAAGAACGGCATTATCGCCGTGGATCTTCAGTGGGTAATGGCCAGAAGCCACTTTTCCTTTCGACTGGACCGGAGCGAATTCTGGGCCAGGCTGAAGCCGGTGCATTTACCGGCAGGAAGTGTGATGGGCCTTAGCCCGGAAGATCTCCTAATCCTGCTTTGTGTGCATGGATCAAAGCACGCGTGGGAACAGTTAAAGTGGACCTGCGATGTGGCCGAGTTAGTCCGACGGCGACCGACGTTGGATTGGAGCCGGGTCCTATTTCAGGCGGACGAATGGGGTTGTCGTCGAATGGTGCTCCTGGGCCTGACGATGGCTAGAAACCTGTTCGGCACTGTGCTGCCAGGTGCTATTCTCCACGAAATTGAAATAGATGCAGATATCCCAACGCTGGTCCGCCACATGCCAAATCAGTTGCTGAAGGAATCTGATGTGGGCATTGATGAAGGTTGCGCGGATGCCCTGTATATGTCTATCAAGGATGCTTGGCTGGAACGTTGGAAGCTTGCTGCTGCGCTCTGCCGTGAGGACGCGAGCGTGCTCACCATGTCACTTTCTTGGTTCCGGCTGCAATCAAGGCTTCGGGTATTCTATGCATGCATTCAGCCACTCCATCGGATTATCGTTAAGTGCGTGCCCTCCACTCGGATTCGCAAAGCGGTTGTTCGGTGGCTACATAACATTGGCTGACGGCAGATTTCTCACCCGAAACGAACCGCTCCCGTTCTTCTCAGCATGTGCTCCATTCTAAGTGGTTGCTCCCGAAAAAATTCGCATGCTAGGATGCCCCATGTGCCGATAGGGTTTATTGCTGAACGTTGACCGCGGAATCAAAGAGACGGGGCATTCTTCGGTCCAGGATCCGGGCCCCCGGAAGGAGGTTCTTATGAAGCGCACTTTGATAGCTCTAGTCATCGCACTAGCACCCTTCTGGGCGACAAGTCTCATTTGGGCCGCTGGATTTTTTAAAGTTGGCGAGAAGGCACCGGCGTTTGCATTGACCTCAGTCACGGGCGATGCCGTTTCACTTGAGAGCATGAGGGGAAAAGTGGTCGTGCTGGGTCTGTTCCACATCTGTGATCCATGTATGATGCAAGGGACAAATTTAGAAAAGGTTCATGAAGCATTCGCTGGAAAGAATGTGGCCGTGGTCGGTATTAATTCAGCGGGGAACACCAAGCGCGACGTCGGAGAGTTTCTGAGTGCGTTTCCGGTCAAAATAACGTATCCATACTTACTTGACCCTAATAAGGCTACTGATAAAGTCTATGGCGGCGGAAAGTTTATCCCCAACGTATATATCATCGATCAGCAAGGCGTGATCCGGTGGCAGCGTGTGGGCAATATGGAACTGGCCGGCGCCGATGTGATCATACAAGAGGTAGAACAGCTTTTGGCGTCTGCGCCGGCTTCTGCCGGAGCCATGTAAACGGAAAAAGAGGATCCATGGACGAGTGGGAAGAGGGTAAAAAGAAGTTTCTCGAGGTTGTGCGTGGGATTCATGAGGCCGTGGAAGTTGTAATCCCGACGAAGCCGACCAACAATATGTTTCTGATCTCCCTGACGAAAGGGCCAAATCGGAAATTTGTCACCGTCTCAGAGGACGATATTATCGATCTCCCCAGCGAAGCGAGCATCCGCGAAAGGGTCACAAAGACCTTGCAAGACGCGATTTCAGCATTGTAATTCCGAAAATCAAGGCGACGGAAGTGAAGCAAATCCTCCCTGGCATCTGGCAATGGTCTTGGTTCTCTGAAGACAAGCAGATCGACTTTAATGGTCTATTTCTCAGCGTAGGGGAACATAAAATTCTGGTTGATCCTCCTTCCATGGCCGCTGAAACCAGCACATTTATCAGACGTCAAGGAGGGCTGGATTACATTATCGTCACGAATCGGGACCATACACGGGAAGCGGCTGCCTATCAGTCTGAGTTTCGTTGCCAGGTGTATTTGCCTGATGCCGATGCGCCGCAAATGGACTTGAAAGCGAACAAAACGTTTAGAGATGGCGAACTTCTGCCTGGTGGGATTTGGGTCATACAACTAAATGATCAAAAATCGCCCGGCGAATCAGGCCTATTTATTCAGCAGGGAAAAGGTGTGCTGATCGTCGGTGATGCGCTGATCGGAAAACCGACTGGGTTCGTGAGTCTGTTATTGCCTGAAAAATACAGTGACCCCGACAAGGCAAAGGAAGGGCTCCGGCGCTTGCTGAAATACAGCTTCGACTCGATTCTAGTCGGGGATGGCGCTAGCATTGTAGGTGGCGCCAAACAAGCAGTAGAGCGGGCGCTGCAGGCATAGGAGAGCATGGCGCTTCGAAACGGACTTTCAGAGGAACTCAACCGCCAAGGCAATGAGCACTTTGCGCGCGGGCACTACACGGATGCGTATGCCTGCTACGCGAAGGCGTTGGAGTGTGATCGGTTGACGGGTGATCATCGAGCGCTCAGCGCGACGCTGGGCAATCTTGGGAATATCTGCGCAGTCAGCGGTCGTCGAGAGTCGGCGCAGACTTATTATCAGGAAGTGCTTGAACTGCAGAAGGTTCTTGGAGATGAGAAGGGGATAGGAACGACGCTGGCCAATCTTGGAAACTTACGTGCCGATGCGGGCGAATGGGATCGTGCGAGAGCCTATTATCTGGAAGCGCTTGATATCATGACACGCGTGCATGATGAACTGGGGAAGGCCGTCTTGTTCTCAGATCTGGGCCTTGTGGCGCGGGAAACCGAGCAGTTTGAGGATGCCCTTCGTTACTATGAGCAGTCCCTCGTCCTCATGCGTCGTCTGAACAACCAAGGGGGTGTTGCCGATGCCTGGCGCATGATGGGCCGAACCTTCGCCATCCAGAAGCGATATGAAGACGCCATCGCCTGTTGCCATACGAGTCAATCGATTGCCGAACGAAGTCGTGATGAATTGCGCGCCGGCGGCGCCCGGTACGTTTTGGTACAATGTTATGAAGATCTGGGACAGATTCAGATGGCTGTTGAATTATTGGAGCAGGTGGTTCGTATGGATCAGAAGTACGATCTCCCGAAATTAGCCGAGAATACCAACAGGCTTGAACGTCTCCGTGTCCGCCTTGCCGCAGGAGACCCTACCTCCCACCATTGGCAGTCGCACGTATGAATACCTCTGCCCTTCCTTCATGGGAACGCATTCGATCCCATCTGCGTGCAGTCATTCCACAGTTTTATGAACTTGAGCCAGAAGGTGCCCTCGCGTTGGATTTAGGGGACGATGGCTGGTTGCTTGAGGTGAGGTCGGATGGGCAGTTCTTCTGTCAATACGGGGTTGCCATGGACGATGTCAAAAGTCTGATGTGCGACGGGACGACGGAGGATCTGGGGACCGATGAGGTAGCGAAACAGGCCAAATTTTTTCTGGGTCCTGCAGTATCAAAAATGCGACCGACTCTACGTAATGCTGGGTTTTCGGAGCAGACAGAAATGAATGATGACTTCGTTGCCATTATCTTTTTTAAGAGCCTCGACTTCGATCGGCCTGACGAGATAGTGGCGGCGGTGCATTGGTGTCAGAATCTGTTTAGAACCCGCCCCTAATGCGAGTCGAGCCCTGTCCTCACCCCCATGCCGAGAACCTCGATAACAACCATTGAAGGCTTCCGTGCAGCGTTAGCCGCTTATCGATTGCCTCGGGTGATTCTTACTGCACTGGATTTGGACCTGTTTACAATCATCGCTTCTCGAACATGGTCCATTACAAAATTGGCCCATGCCCTCGGCGTGAGCAATCGTGGGCTGGACATTCTTTGCCGGAACTTGGCGATGTCCGGTCTATTAAGAAAGCGAGGCGATAGCTATAGTAACGGCTCGTTCGCTGCTACTCAATTGAATGCCAAACATCCCCTATATCGGGGCGCTTATCTGGAGCTGCTGAAGAGTCAATGGACTGATTGGTCCCGTCTGACGGAATCGGTGAGGTCTGGGCGGCCGTTGGAATCCGATGTGCGCGAGGTGCCGGCTTATCGACGACGGTTTACCTGGGCTATGCACCAGCGCTCGTTTGAGGTGGCAGCCAGAGTCGCGGCGGCGCTTGATCTGGAGAAAGCTAAAAACCTATTGGATCTTGGGGGCGGACCAGGAACCTATGCACTGGCATTTTTAGCTCAAGATGCAAAGTTGAAGGCAACGATCTGTGATCGCCCGGCAGCGCTTTCAGTGGCGAAGAAAATCGCTGCCGCGCACAGGGCCCGGGAACGACTATCCTACCTTCCGCTCGACTTAATGCAGGAAGAACTTCCAAAAGGGTTCGATGTGGTGTGGTATTCCAACGTGCTGCATATTTATTCGCCTGATGAAAATAAGGCTTTGTTTCGGCGTATTATTTCCGCGGTCCCCCCCGGTGGGAGGCTGATCATTCAAGATGCATTCCTTCATGACCGAACTGGACTTTACCCCGAAGAGGCGAGTCTGTTTGCTGTGAGCATGTTGCTCTTTACTGAGAGAGGCAATACTTATGCCCGACGGGATACCGCTCAATGGCTTAAGGAGGCAGGGTATGTAAAGATCAGGCGCGTCAAAATGAGGCAGGGGACCGAAGATTGGGATGGCGGCCTGATGGAGGCCTTTCGTCCGGCCTGATTGTAAGGGCGGAACGGCCACCAAAGACCATTATTAAAAAGTTCAATAGACTGCTCGTCAGTGTGAGTATCAACAGCAGCGGCCGGGGAGCTGTTTGGCTGACTTCTTGAACGATGGTCGCCAGGTCGAGTGCCAACGCGACCGTGCTGTACATTACCGCGACCATCGCGATCCATGACTGATGGATCACGAGTAGCCCTCCTATCAGCAACGCCGGAAACATGAATAGAAACCCCATCAGTAGGCCATGCTCGATGACCGAGACAGGTGAAGTCGAACCGAAAAGAATGATCGCAGACTCCACTGCAGTCAATGCGAGAAGAAAGGCGATGACTAGACGGGCTCCTACCATACTCGCACTATAGCCGTCGGTATAACGTACCGCAAGCGGACTTGTTCACAAACCTTGCTCAATGGTACGTTATTGAGCATGGATATCGAAACGCGGGACGGCCTGACAGTCCAGCGAAATTCCTGCACCGTTATCTACGACGGAGAATGTCGATTTTGTGTGAAGAGCAAGGAGGGTATCGAACGGCTGTCGCCTCCGGATCAATCAGCCAGTGTCAGATACATTCCCTATCGGAGTTTGGAAGCCGAGCAACTTTTGGGTCCTGATCATCGACTCGGTAGACCGGATGTGGCCTATTGGATTGGCGCCGACGGCCAGGTTCGAAAGGGTTTGGATGCCATTCTGCCTCTTCTTCCCAGGCTTCCGGGCGGCCGTTTCTTGATGGCCTTTCTTGCACTGCCTCCTTGCCGATGGATCGCTCTTTGGTTATATCGGGTCGTAGCCAAGAACCGTTATCGGTGGTTTGGGGTCCTGCCTGTCAAACCGGCGTAAGTATTCGACCGGTCAGCATTCGTTCAAGCCTTAGAATAGTTCGATAAACGGACCACCTTTGGAGGGGAATGCCCGTGCCGGGGTGTCATTTACCCGAGGATGAGAACCGGTGAGAATCCGCCCTACATGAGGGAGGATGCACATGGTTCGATATCAACTTAAAATAGTCACGCATTGGAATAGGGGACGCAGTTATGACAAATGCCCCAAGGGGCCTAGCTCAGTCTCAAGGGGCAGGATAGCGGCATCAGTAGCGACGCTATGGATTGCGCTCATATTTTCGTCCAACTCTGCTCTCGCTGCCCCATATTGTCACCGTCAGGAAGTCCTCTCTGTTTGCGAAGCTAACACTCACATTCTGACTCAGTCATTTGGCCCTCACTCATCTGTTTTGGCCGCGGCATTTGGATTTCAGGCAGCTGGTTCTTCAACCATTACGGTCCGAACATATGATGCACCCACGGGGTCAATACTGTCCGAAGAATCATTCGACGTAAATGTCAAGGAAGAGGGCGCGGCTGAGTATGATGCCCACAGGGGCCGGATCTTTGCCGGCGGAATTGGAACCGACCCAGAAGGTAAATCAAGGTTTATGTTACGGGTGTATGATGCGGAGACCGGTCGATTCCTATGGGAAGGTCAACTGAACTTGCTGAAATCGCCTGAAGGTGGAATGACGAGGGCGGTCGCTGTGCTAGTCCCCAATAAGCAGGCAATGATTCAGACCGCATCGGAGGTTCCCGCCTCCTTCAAGACTCTGTTCTCGGTTCAAGCGGTGAATCCGACGACCGGAAGGATTGTCTGGCAGGATCAGTTTGCGCCAGGAGGCCGAAAGCGAGTGAAAGGTGAGGGGGTGCTTTTCAATTTGCCGATTGTCCGGTCAATGCAGGAACCCGTGGAGCATGTATTTGATTTGGTCGTGCGCACCTACGAACCGATGTCCGGAACCCTCATCTGGGAGGACTCGTTTGAGCAATTGGACCGCATCGACGACCCAGCGATCGACCCGGAAGACAATGCCCTGCCCCAGGCAATTCCTTCCTGGCGGTCCCTTGATTTCGAACGACCCGGGATCTATCGGACGGCATTGCGGTAGCGCTCAGGATTTAGACTCTAGCAATGTGCCTCCCACGCTGTCGGCCCATTGTTTTTGGAAGTGGTCATAAGAGAGTCGGAGGCTGTCCTGCATGGCGGCGGCAATTGTTTGACGGGCTTTCAATTGCAGGAGAATCTCGTGCACCTTGTGCATGCCGAAGCGTTGGATCAGATACTGTGTTGCTGCATTGGCCTCTGCATAGGCAATGTGGGCGTTCTCTGCCGGTAATCCCTCCCAATTGCCTTCTAGCGCGCTCAGTGGGACCAGACCGTGTTCCCCGGGAGTCAGTGGTTGTAAGTCCTGAGAAGGGTCACCAGCCAGTTGCATTGCCAGGCCTTCGTTCAGCCAGGTAGGAATGGTTCCGCCATTGGATCCAAGCTCCTCATGAATGAGGGCATGGACGAACTCATGACGGAGTACACGGGTCAGCCACACGGGATTTGTGGCGGCCCCCTGTGTGGGAATTTGAATGCGTCCAAGGGTGGGATCGAACAGACCGTCGGCCCAGGTGGGTCCACCGGTGACTGCTGGAAACTGATCTTTTGTGAGGAGAACGACCATGACAGGACGGGAAGGATAAAAGTTGAATTTCTGACCAATCTCTCGATAGGCCTCCTCAAGAATATCGAGGACGGTGGTCCAGGTCGCAGGATCCTCATTGCCATCGTACTTGACCGTGAAGTGACTGCTCTTGTGGGTGACGAACTTTTCCTCAACTTTCTCTGAGTGATGTACCTTTGAAGCGACAGCATTCAAATAGGATTGCAGGCCAGGGTCACTCTTGATCCGTTCGTTAGCCTGGGCGAGGTGTTTGCCGGCCTCCGTCAGATCACCTCTCTCTTGTAACAGGTCAGCCAGGGCTGCATGGGGGAATGCCTCGTCCGGAGCTAAGGCTAAAACTTTTCTCAGGAATTCCTCTGTAAGTGCCGGGTCTCGCAGGCCCCAATACGCATTTGCAAGATTAAGATGGACCACCCGATTCTGAGGGTCCAAGGATACCGCTTTCTTGAAGGCCTTCACCGAAACTTCTGTCCCGCCAACTTTTTCCTGAAGGATTCCGAGATTGTTCCACAAAATGGCCACATGCCGCTTGGTGGCCGATTCTGTAAACAGGGACGACGGAAGCTCCCTCAATTTCGTTTCTGCCAAGACAAGGTTGCGTTTCTCCAGCTCTTCATGAATCACCCCGAGCATCTCTGAATGCCTCGGAAGTGGAATGCTGACGGGATCAAGAGTCCGGGACCGCTTTGCCTCCAGGGCGACCCCTGCTTCGTGCGGTACTAATGGGGCCGGCGATACGGCGGGCCCATTTTCAGCGATGACCTGCGGGGGAAGCGAGAGTTTCTCGTGGAAATAGTGGGGCTTGAGCCAAACTTGATAAAGAATAAAGGCACTGATCAGAACTGCTATTGGCCCCAGGATATGCCTAATATTGCGTCGATACATTGGATTTCTTCAGGTGAAACCGATGATTACTCTAGCATCGAGAGCCTGAACGACCTAATAAAGTCGTGAAACAGGTTGTAACCGCGGACATGCAGCTCCATTCCTGCTGGGCTATGTCGTTGAGCCCCAGGCATGGCTGTGATACATTTCTGACCAGGATGTCACGTCCTGACCCGACCGATCCCCACGACCCTTTTCAGGATTTTCTTCAACGTGTAGCAAGACCGATCGAATTTGCCTGTCGCGATGCCTACTCCCATCTTTCCACAGTCAAAAATCTGGACCATTTTGTCTCGGAGCAAGTAATCGGGGCGCTCAGTCAGCGTGTGTACCCCAGAGCGCTTGAAGCGGAACTATTGTCGCTCCGCAATCTATTCGTCGATTTTCATACTCATCTGGACCCGACTCAACAGAAGGACCGGCTGTCACGGGCTATGGAACTTCTGCGCCATCTCCAGCGAAATAGATTCGATCCCGATCAATCGGACATCCTGCCTGCTGAGGGGAGTCCTGCTCAGGAATCCGATCGTTCCATTCACGCTCGTCCCCTCTGGAACTTGCCTATCCAGTTTGCCAAAGGAGTTGGTCCCAAGAGGACCGTCCTGTTGGAGCGCATCGGAATCCACACCATAGAAGATGCACTCTGGGCCTTGCCCTGGCGGTACGAAGACCGATCAGCAGTGACGTCAATAGGCAAACTCATTCCGGGGATTCCGCAGACCATTTGTGGCACCATTGTTAACACGGAGACAACTCGTGCACGGGCTCGGCGGCTATCAATCCTGGACGCCTTGGTCGAGGACGGTACCGGGACGGTCCACGCAGTATTTTTTAATCAGCCGTATTTGGAGGACGTCTTACAGCAAGGTGTAAGGGTCATGATGTCGGGCAGGGTTGTTGCGGGTCGGGGCGGATGGATGGATGTGCGGATGGAACCGACGCAATTTGAAATTTTGAGTGGAGCAGAGGACGAATTGCTGCATGTGGGGCGGATCATTCCGACCTACCATGAGACGAAAGGTTGGACCTCCCGTCATATGCGGGTCCTAATCTATGGACTGTTGGCGGAATACGGTTCCGACGTGGAGGAGGTGCTGCCGGTCTCTATTCGAGCGCGCCATCGGTTGCTGCCGATCAGTCTTGCCATTCAGCAAGTGCATTTTCCGTTACCGAAGACAGATCTCTCGAATCTCGACCGGGGCGTGACAGCGGCTCACCGCCGCCTGGCTTTCGAAGAGCTCTTTCTACTGCAGGCGGCATTGGTACTGCGCAAACGGGAGACCAAAGAGGAGCGCAAACCATTTCGGTTTAATTCACAGGTGACGCAGCTCAAGCGACTCGCAGAGCAGCTGCCGTTCGCGCTCACGTCTGCTCAGGAGCGCGTATTCCAAGAGATTCAGGCAGACATGATGACCTCGCACCCGATGAATCGGCTGGTGCAAGGGGATGTGGGTTCAGGAAAGACGGTCGTGGCTCTTCATGCCCTGGTCATGGCCTGCGGATCTGGTTGCCAGACGGCGCTCATGGTTCCAACGGAAATTTTGGCCGAGCAACATTACCTCAATCTTAAACCTCTTTTAGAGGCCGTCGGACTAAGGGCGGTACTTTTGACGAGTGGCGGCAAGTCAAGGGAGCGCAATGAAAAGCTCAAGCAGTTGGCGTCAGGCACGGCGCACGTAGCCATTGGCACACACGCCCTAATCCAGAAGAACGTGCATTTTGCCAAGCTCGGGCTGGTAATTGTCGACGAGCAGCACAAATTCGGCGTGCTACAGCGGAAGACCCTCCTCGACAAGGGGTATCGACCCGACGTCCTCGTGATGACAGCCACTCCGATTCCCCGCACCCTGGCCATGACGGTCTATGGAGATCTGGATCTATCGGTCATCGATAGACTGCCGCCTGGTCGTAAACCGATACGCACTATGCTTTATAGTGAAGGGCAACGACACAAGACTTGGCAGCTAGTCGGCGATGAGATAGCGGCTGGCCGACAGGCGTATGTCGTCTATCCATTGGTAGAGGAATCCGAGAAAGTCGACCTGAAGGCGGCGATCCAAGGGGCGGAACATCTGCAACGCGACGTGTTTCCCCATGCGCGGGTGGGATTGCTTCATGGCAGACTCAAGACGGCCGAGAAGGAGCGTGCGATGGCGGCCTTCAAAGCCGGGGCGATTCAACTGCTCGTGGCGACAACCGTGATCGAGGTCGGGGTAGATGTTCCAAATGCGACGGTGATGGTGATTGAACATGCCGAACGATTCGGGTTGGCACAGTTGCACCAACTGCGAGGAAGGGTCGGTCGAGGCGCCCAGCAGTCGCTCTGTGTGCTCATGGCCTCGTACGGCACGCGAGAGACCCGGCCCCGGGTGACTCGTGAAGGAGCCTCGGAACAGGTTCTTTCTCATGCGCAGCAGCGCTTGGGGGCCCTCGTCAACTCGAACGATGGATTCATGATTGCAGAGGAAGATCTCCGGATTAGGGGGCCCGGTGAGTTTCTTGGTGTGCGGCAATGGGGTATGACGGAGTTTCGAGCCGCTAATCTTATACGCGACGCCGATTTGCTCGAGCAAGCGAGACGAGAGGCCTGTGAGCTGTTGGAGCAAGATCCCACTCTGGCATGGCCTCAGCATCAAGCGTTGAAGGCAGCCATGTGTCGGCGTTGGCAGGCCAAGCTGTCTCTGGGAGATGTGAGCTAATGGTGGAAACCCGCACTTCGGAGAGGGCTCACCTATGGGAATGTTACAACGCCTGAGTCACGATCTGCGCGCGGGCTGGGTGAACCTGCGCCATGGTACGGCAAAGGCTGCGACACGAGCACTCGAAGAAGGGGAATTGCTCCGTTATCGTCTGGAGTTACGCAATGTCGATCAGCAACTTGATGACTTGCACGCGGACATCGGGGAAAAAGTAATGGAGTTGTACGATCGTGGGGAGCCGACAGAGCGGATCCTGTCCGATTCCGACATCGTCCGAATGATCCAACACACACGAACCCTTCAGGACGAGCGGACCAGACTCCTGCTTGAGATGAATGATATTACCATTGAGGAGTAGGGCGCCCTCCATGATCCGTGCACCGAGAGCCTCCCCGCGAATTCTCGCGGGAATCGATATCGGCACCCTGACTTGCCGCTTGCTCATCGCGGAGTTCTCTCCATCTAGTGGAGTTCGCGAACTTCGCTCTGATCGGCGCATCCTTCGACTGGGGCAGGGCGTGGATCGGGACCGCCGATTGCGTGCCGATGCCATGGAGCGGGTGGTGGCTACTCTGAAAGAATGGTGTCACCTGATCGACGGCGCCTGCGTGGAGACCTCAATAGCTGTGGCGACGAGCGCGGTGCGCGATGCGAAAAATCGAGAAGAATTTCTGTGCCGAGTGAAGCACGAAACCGGTTTTGAGGTTGAAGTGCTCTCAGGGGAAGAAGAGGCCCGCCGCACGATGCTCGGTATCCGCTCCGGACTTCCCCTTGATGTGACCCACCTGCTGGCGCTGGATATCGGTGGCGGCAGCACGGAGTTTATTTTGGATCTGCCTCATTGCCCGGCAGTGGTGCATTCGATAGACATCGGTGTGGTGCGACTGAGCGAAAGAATCATGCATGGCGATCCTCCGACAGCCGAAGAAATTGAACAAGCGCGTGCATGGGTACGTGGTGAAACGGTTGCGGCTGTCGCGGAAATGCCAAGACCGAGCGAACTGACGTTGGTTGGCACAGCGGGCACAATTACTTCTCTGGCTGCCATGGCCCAGCAGTTGCCGAGCTATGAACCGGCGAGAATTCACAATTACACAATGACGCTGGAGAGGGTAAAACAGTTGGAGGAACAGCTGCTGAGTTGCTCGAAAGCACAACGAGAGGGGCTTCCGGGTCTCGAGCGAGGGCGGGAGGAGGTCATCGCCGCTGGGGCGGTGGTCTTGAGTTCGGTGATGGAGACACTGGGCATGACGAAAATCCTCGTGAGCGATCTGGGCCTGCGTGAGGGGGTCCTGATTCATCTTGCGGAAATCACCAGGCCGTAATCCATGCAGCCATTGCCGCCTTTCTTGGGATTGTCGCCCCTCAAGCCTATATCCCCATTTGCGCTTTTCCGACCTCCGAATATAGCCAAGCAAGAAAACTAGGACAGGCCACCATAAGCGGGCTGTTCCCTGCTCTCGGCGCAGGTCTGTGCCATAACTGCGGGAGCTTTAGAAGGAGGAACGGAGGTTGCCGGCGGTGCCAGAGACTGAGGCAACAGGGTTCATTATCGCTGCGAATACCAGCGAAAGCCCTTCTGTTCAGTGTAAGAAGTTTGAGGAATGCCCCCGGGTTTTTCAAGGAGTAGGACTTTGAAATCGATGAGGCCAAACCATGCGGGGTCGGCAATGTCGTGGTAATGGCAACCTTGCAATTTAGGGAGCATGTCGCCTAAGGCCTTGGTGAGTTCCCCCTCTGTGTAAGCCCGGACAGCAAATTCCTGGCCAAGTCCCTGACAAAAGCGCTGGATGGTGTAGGCCGCGCCGGTACACAGCACCTTTGTGTCGGGTTTGATTTGCAAGAACTGCGGGAGCGCAAGATATCTCTCTTGGAAGCCGAGCCATCTCACGGCTTGCCGGACATGGCTGTACTGCACCTCATATTCCGTGTGGTGTGGAAGTTTGACGGCGGCAGGCCAGCCCTCATCGATCCCAAATTCAGTCAGGAACGCCCGACCACCTGGTTTGAGTACCCGCCAGACTTCTGCGACAAATCGCATTGGCCCCAGGTTGAAGATCACTTCTCCAGGTAACTCTTGTTCAGGCGGTAGGCGAAGTCGTCTGACCCAGTCCAGCGCTTCCTGGTGTTGTGGTGTTGCGCCTCGACCTTCCGCGAGCTCCTGGCCGGTCAGTTTCACGGGGGTCATGTCAGCCATGTTTTCGTTGTCGATGATGAGATCGACTGAGTTGTCCTTGAAGGGCAGGCATTCGCCATTAGCATGGATTCCGGTGCCGGTCCAGCCGCCGGCCCTAGCCCGTTTGGTTTGGAGTTGCAAGAAGGGGCGGGTGACATCCAGCGACACGTACTGAATGCCCTGTTTCTCGAATGGGAGGAGCTCCTGTCCCAGTTCGCGGGCGACATAACCGAGACCACCGCCGATTTCAACAATCACCTTCGGTTTTGGCTTGAACCAGCCTAGGCGTCGCAGCTGCCGCATGAGAAGGCGACCGTACGTGGTGCCACCCAGGGCCTCACAGGGCTCGCGGAACAGGTGCGAGACCGTGGTTTCGATGAGGTCGAAGTGGCCGTCCTCCAGATCGCTTTCCTTCAGTTCATGGACATGGAAGTCCTCGAGATGTTCCTCGCCTTCAAAGTCTTGCTGCCCAGACCAGCCCTCACGGATCTGTTGCAGCAGCACATCCCATTTGGCCTTGTGCCGGTGGCCGCCGGGTGGTTCTGTGCCGAAGTAGCAGAGGGAAAAATTTGGGACAGACCAACGCTCCAGATGCCAGGTGCCAGGCTGGCCGTCTGGGCCGCAGATCTTATTGCCGTATTTTTCCAGCAACGTTCCGACGGTTATGTGGCCATTCATCGACGTGAGCATTTCGATCCCGACCATATTTAGCCGGACGAGCGGGAAATCGTCGTCGAGGGGGGCCAGCCACCACTCGTCGACCGTATGTTGGTAGGCGACGAGATCCGGAATGCGCCAGGCGAGGAGACTTAAGACGTCGCCGCTCAGGATGAGAGGCTCTTGGATGACTGCGGCAGCTTTCATTGTATTAGTAATCAGTTCTCAGCAGTTGCCGCAGCCTACACGAGGGCAACGTGGCCCTGCAAGAACCTTAAGGAAGATGATGGTCTAGGTTTGGGAGGGCAGCGCTGAGGAATCATTCACAATGATGAGACCGCGCATAATAGGATGTATGCGACATTGATACGGGTACCGGCCTGGAGGCAGGCTTGGAATGGTATAGGTACCACCAGGCGCCACTGCACCTGAATCAAAGGCGCACCGGCCGCTGTCTTCAAAGCATTCATCGTGGGTGACCGTGTGATGGGTTGGTGTTGGGTTATCCCACCTGACCGCGGCACCGGAAGTCACGGTGACAGCGGCAGGCACATAGTAAGGCGATCCGCTATCCATGAAAACTTGCGCCGCCGGCGGAATTGCCGAAGTCGGCCAAGCCGTCAAGGGGCACACCGTGAGAACAAGAATGATAAGACGCCAGTGCATGAGATGGTCAGTCCGATGAGTGGGTAACTCTTTTATCATCTATTATACATAGAGACCTGTTCGATACGGAAGGATTCATGTAGCTAACCAGTAAAGAATGAGATGTCGAATCGGCGCGTCATTTCTGGCCAGGGGGTAAATTCAGTACAATTAGGCTGGTTCCTCCGTAAGCTTCCCTTAATCTGAGACAGATCAAAAGGAGAATCTTCTGGCACAATAGCTTACCCTAGCCAGGAGGTTCCCATGCGCCAGTCGAAGTTCACCGAAACCCAAATCGTATCGATTCTAAAAGAGGCCGATGCCGGTCGCCCGGTCAATGAGCTGTGGCGGACGTACGGGATCAGCTCCGCGACCTATTACAAATGGAAAGCCAAGTACGGCGGCCTCGACGCCTCGGACGTGAAACGGCTGAAAGAATTGGAACACGAGAACAACCGCCTCAAGCGGATGTATGCGGATCTCTCCCTGGAGAACGCGGCGCTCAAGGATGTGATCGCAAAAAAGCTTTAAGGCCCGCTGAGCGGCGGGAGGTCGTCACGCACCTGGTGACGGTGAGCGGCCTTCCGGTTCAGCGGGCCTGTCAGGCGGTCGGCCTGGGGCGGGCGACGTACTATCGGCCGCTCACCAATTGGGCGCAGCGCGATGCGCCCGTGATTGCGGCACTGACGACCTTGAGTGCCACGAAACCTCGTTGGGGGTTCTGGAAATACGTGGGCTGGCTACGCCATACCGGACAGCCCTGGAATCCTAAGCGGCTGTGGCGGGTCTACTGCCACCTCAGGCTCAATCTGCCACGACGGACCAAGAAGCGGCTGCCGGTGCGGCTCATGCAGCCGATGGACGTGATCCCACAGCCCAATGTCGTGTGGGCACTCGATTTCATGAGTGATACGCTGTACGGTGGCCGACGGTTCCGGACCTTGAATATTCTGGATGAAGGGGTGCGAGAAGTCTTGGCGATCGAAGTCGATACCTCCTTGCCCGCCGAGCGTGTGATTCGGGTGCTGGAGCAAGTGACGGCCTGGCGGGGCCAACCGCAGGCCATTCGGCTCGACAATGGCCCGGAATTCCTCGCCGACCGCTTTGCGACTTGGTGTGCGGAGCGTGGGATCGCGCTCCGGTTTATTCAGCCGGGCAAGCCGAATCAGAATGCCTTCATTGAACGGTTCAATCGGACGGTACGACACGAAGTGCTCGATGCATATGTCTTCGAGTCGCTCGAGCAGGTGCGAGAAATCAGTGCGCAGTGGATGCAGGAGTACAATGAGGAACGCCCCCATGACACCTTGGGGCGAGTGCCACCGGCCCTGTTCAGCGCCCGACAAACCGCCGGAAGTTCTCCTCTGAAACTGTCTCCTTGACGGGGAAGCTTACGCCTCCCTTGTGGACGGATCGGAGACGAAAGTTCCTGTTTTGGCAAAGAGATGTAATGCCGCGATCCTTTATAGGTCTGTCTCGCTTGACCAGGTTGCAAGAAGCCGTTGGTTCATGCTAGATGGAGGCCGCTTTACCACCGACGTGCCAAGGAGAAGACCTAAGAGGAGGGCGTGGAATGGCAAAGAAGAGCGTGAAGAAGAAAGGCCCCGCGAAGAAAGCCGTGCGGCCGAAGAAAGTCGCCACAAAGAAGGCAGCAAAGCCGAAAAAAACGGTAAAGACGAAGAAAGCCGTGACGGTAAAAAGAACCGGAACGACCCCAAAAACGAAGAAAGCAGCCTCCGGGAGGGCTATCCCGAAAAAAACTGTCAAGAAAGTCTCGGCAAAACCGGCCAAGAAAAAGACGACAGCCAAACCTCAACGAGCCCTCAAGGCAAAACCGGCCGCCAAATCATCAAAGACCTCAGCGAAACCCGTTTCAAAAGCCAAGTCCGCGATGGTGAAACCCGCGTCGCCAAAGCCCAAGACGCTCAGCGAACCTTCCGCCGTCGCTCCCGAGCCTAAGGCGGCGTCTGCGGTGATGCCAGAGGCCGGTAAGGCGAAGTTTGAGGTTGAACCGCCACAGCCGGAGTTGGATGACGAAGAAGAATTAGTGGAAGATATCGATGATGTCTCCGAAGAAATCGAGGAAGAAGAGGTAGAAGAAGAATTAGGCCTCGACAGTCAGGACGACGATGTCGATTACATAGAAAAGTCTGAAGATCTGCTGGATGACACTGACGAATATCGTAACAATTAAGCCTTACTGTTTGGGTGCTGGTCGGATGGTCCTCCTTCTATGAATTTCCGCGGCCAGCTAGCCCAGCTCATGCACAAATTGACAGGCTGTTCCAGTGTGGTGGATTGGTGTGGCGCGCCACGGCCCAGCCGACCTCGCGGCTCGTACTCAAATGCCCTCACTTCCCAGTTCTCGCCCGATCATGCGTGCAGATCAGCTCTCTTCTCCCTCTCATGAGTCATTTTCTCTTTATTGCCGCAGCCTTACGCGAGCGAAGTTCCCAGGAAAGCGCCGAACTCCAATTGGGGGCTGGCATTTGGGGACTCTGCACCGCGCTGATTCGGGACAATCTTGAAAAGTTTCTGACGTTGGAATCCCATGGATTGGTCTATATTCTGAAAGAGGGGATCTGCGCAGAATTCGTGATCACTTCGAGAGTGCTGCCGGTTCAGGCCTTGGACGATTTCCTGAAGGACGAGGTACGAACGGAAGCGCGATATGGATTCGTAAGGGTTACGCCGGTGCGGCGCTGGCAAGGCAATGCCCCGGATTGTCAGGCTTTGCTGCAGAGGGTGCTGGCCATTGAGCAGCCCACGGAACTGACGCGGCGCTTGAGTCTTGGGATGCATCGTCTGGCAGATGCTGAGTATCAGGCGATTCTTACTGGGTTGGGTCCTGGACCGTGACAGGCTGTCCGGCTGTCGGCGAAGGGGGCTTAATCAAGAGTGCCGCCGGTCATGAGATGGTAGGCTTCTTCGATCCTGCCGACCCCTTTCACCTCGACGTTAAGATCCCACGCAAGGCGATTGATATTCCATAGCGGATCGTTCCGTTGGGCTTCGGGGATAAGGATGGTGCGATAGCCCTCGCGAACTGCCGCGCGGATTTTGTCCGGAATACCTCCGACCGGCCCGATTGCGCCGTCTTGCGTAATGGTGCCGGTCATGGCAATGCCTGGGTGGATGCGATCCCCTTTCAGAAGGGCGGCAAACCCTACCGTCATCACCGCTCCGGCACTGGGGCCGTCGGTGCCGGTCGAGGCATAGGCGAAGCCCATCGCGCTGACGGTGCCAACATGATCGACACGGGGCGTATGTTCGATCGCGTATTGAAACGCTCGCGCCATGGAATTGAGATTGCTCTGGCCCGGCCGGATGTTGCCGCCTTGCCATTGCAGCACCATCGGCGAGGGGCTGGGCCGTCGATCCCACCGGAGGAGGAAGACTTCGAAGACTCCTCGGTCGTTGGCCTCGATCATGGCTAACACCGGAATTTCGACGACGGATTCCGCGGTGGCCGGATTAACATCAGCGATCGTCAATGGGGTAAACAGGAATAGGACCCGCAGAGCCATACCAATGACGCTATGGGCCGCAGAGGCAATCATTTGACAGCAAGTCTAGCAAAGATGTTTCCAGAGTAAAGCATCGTCCAGTGGCCTTTCACCTTTCAATGGTATCCTGCGCATAGAAAATGGCTGTATCGGATCCGTTTAGCCGCTTCTTTTCGAGCTTTTTAGTCCCTGTCTGGCTGGCGTTGGGCATTTTGTGGGGTGCGGTCCTGAATCCTGGAGACCTACGGGCAGGATGTATTCTGGAGAGGGGCGGAACAGGTGCAACTGCAGCGTTGACGTATCGAGTGAGCAGTACCTGCACCGATTCAGAACGTGAGGCCAATGCCGTCCCCGCAAGAGACCTGTTACGCGCCCTTGCGTCAGGTAAGGGAATAGACCTGGTAGGTGTTGTGATCGAAGGCGACCTGAACTTCGATGAACTGCCTGCCCAGAAGGTCGAGGCGGTGAGTGATCTCTCGCCTGAGGATCGTGAGATCCTCGGAAGGCTCAATGCTGATGAGGTCCGAGTGATTCGAGGACCGTTCGTGATTAAGGAGGCGCGGGTCCGAGGCCGGGTCGTCAATCGTCTCAAACGAGGCTTTCTAGTGATGACCGGCCCCGTCGTATTGGCAGACACGCGCTTCGAAGGGGTGCTTGATTTGTCGCGCACAGTATTTTTTGGACTGGTTGATGGATCGCGCGCGACCTTCGAGCAGGAAAGTTACTTTGTGCAGGATCGCTTTACCCAGGGAGTCATGTTTCAGGATGCGCATTTCGGCCCGCACGCCCGTTTTCACCGTTCGATCTTTGCCGGCCCTGCCATTTTTCGAGGCGCCTCATTTAAAGGTTTGACCGAGTTTCTGGAAGTTGATTTTGTACAGAGCTCGAACTTTTCGCATGCGACCTTTCATCTAGGGACCGGATTTTCAGGCGCTCATTGTCGTGACAAATGCGACTTTTCTTTCGCGCAGTTCGATCGGGAGGCGTTCTTTCTCTATTCCCGGTTTGACGGTCCGGCCTCGTTTGCCTCAGCGCGTTTCGAGTCTCAGGTCGATTTTTCTGATGCCTCATTTAAAGAGCCCGATGACCTCGCGCTCGCAACATTTATCCGACCGCCCCTTTTGACCAGGTCCACACGCGTGACTGCCACAATGCCCGGTCGCCCTGAGGCATCGTCGACCTCGCAGGCCCTGACGATTGCACTGTTTGTCGCTGCATTAGGCATCCTGCTTTATATCATCAAGTCCAAATAGTCCTATTCTTACCCCCCATATATAGTTTTAGTCTTGCCCGTCCCCACCATAACTTGGTATAAGATTGAAACTTTGTCCAAGGGAGCGTGTAATTACCTGATGGACCAAACTGATCTTCCCTACCAAGTCAAGATCGAGAACTTTGAAGGCCCCCTCGATCTCCTCTTGCACCTCATCAAAAAGAACGAGATCAATATCTACGATATTCCGATCGCGCTGATCGCGCAGCAGTATTTGGATTACCTCTCGGTGATGAAGGAACTGAATCTTGCTGTAGCCGGGGAGTTTCTCGTCATGGCAGCGACATTGCTGCATATCAAATCCCGTATGCTCCTGCCAGTTGAAGAAACGACAGTCGATGAGGAGGACGGCCCCGATCCGCGAGAAGAACTCGTCCGGCGGTTGCTCGAATATAAGCAATTTAAAGAGGCGGCCTCGCAACTCGATTACAAGGAGCGAATGTGGCGAGACGTGTTTTCTCGAGAGCCTGGTCCTGCCGTCACACTTACCAAAGACGAAAACCTGCTCGATGAGATTTCATTGTTTGATTTGGTTGACGCACTGCAGGGAGTCCTGTCCCGCCATCCCGGGAAGCGGCTGGTCGAGATCATTCCTGATAACTTAACTGTTCGCACTCGCATGAGTGCCATCATTGAAGCCTTGGAAGAGCAGGAGTCTCTGGCCTTCACGGCACTGTTCGAGTCATCGAGCCATCGTCTCGTAGTAATTGTTACGTTCCTGGCCCTGCTCGAACTGATTCGCATCAGGGTGGTACGAGTGTTTCAGAGCGAGACCTTTGGGGCCATCCTTGTGTCGCGAGCCTTTTCCGCCGTTGCAGAAGGGGAATTAGTGGAGGAGTCTGAATGAAAGAATCTATGATTCTCGGTACGGAGGACGTGATTGAGGAGTGCGTTGAGGTGAGAGAGCACACGCAGGAAGTCCCTCCATGTTCCTCACCTTCCGAGGTTGGGGGCGAGACTGATGAGTCTCAGAGCGCGGCAACGGGATCGCCGTCTTCTGATCCGGCGCTCTCTGACCTGCGTGCGTTGAAGGGAATCATTGAGGCATTACTCTTTGTCACGGCTGATCCTATTCCGCTTACCAGATTTCTAGCATTACTTGGGGCGGTCACGCGAGAAGAGGTAGAAGCGGCGTTAGCCAGCCTCAGGTACGACTACGAACAGGAAGGCCGAGGGCTGCAGTTAGCTGAGGTGGCCGGGGGCTACCGTATCATGACCAAGGCGGAGTTTGCGCCGTGGCTCAAGCGCCTGGAGAAAGTGAAGGCGCCCTCAAAACTATCCCGTTCTGCGTTGGAATCATTGGCAATTATCGCTTATAAGCAGCCGATTGTGCGTGCCGAGGTCGAGCAAATTCGTGGTGTCGAAACATCGGGAGTCATTCGGACACTGTTAGAACGGAAACTGGTGCGCATTGTGGGTCGAAAGGAAGAACCAGGTCGTCCGATCATGTACGGGACGACGAAATTTTTCCTGGAACATTTTGGCTTGCGTGACTTATCGCAGTTGCCGCCGCTTCGCGAGTTCAAGGAGTTGGGCGAGTCTGAGCAGGCAATGTTGCCAATCGATGAGACCATGGATGTGGGCGGTGAGTTGTCTCTCCCGGCTCCTGATTGCTTAACCGAAACGGCCGGTGAAGGAAGTGTCGAAGAAGCCATCCCTCTGGAAATGAACGGTGCTGCAGGGAGGCCGTCGGGACAGGATCTAGCCGAGGCTGATGCGGAGAGCGATCTCATGGTCGCCAAAATCGTAGAGGAATCTTAAATCCATCCTTGCCTACCTTGCTTGTCAGCGTATCCTCGAGGTTTTGAGGACCAACTATCGAGGGAGGAATCGATGCGAACAGGTCTCCGGAAGAGCCCGTCTACCAGCTTGCTCCCGGAGGCTCGGCCTGTACTGCTTTCCGTAGGCGCAGGCGAACTCAGTTGAGGGTTAGTGGCAGCCGATCGGAATGAACCCCGCCCCAAAAATCCGCTTGAGTGCCAGGTATCGGGTATTGTCGTAAAACGAATAACTCGGGGCCTGCCAATTTCGACCTGTCGGATTACTCCCGTAGGATGGATCGGTTCCAAAGAAGAACCCTCCGCGAGAATTCTGCGTTATGTTCATCCATTCCATATACATACCGCAGACTTCGGCCTGGACCGCCCCATTCCCCCTATTTGCTGCATACCAATCGCGAGCAAAATCTGGAACTTGCGTTAAATTTCGCAAAGCGCCCATGGGTGTGTCGTAGGAATAATCAGGCACTCCTGGAGTCGGTTGGTAGATCGCGCCTCCAGTTGAAGGGCGAAGGGTCACTTCCGGCCATGAAGGCACGGTGGAGATGGTCGCAAGCGTCATGGCCTGACATCCCGGCCGTTCTTTGTTGGTGTAGAGGGTCGTGCCATCGGTACTTGGGCATTCCCACATGTCGACCGCACTCGACTCAGTGGCTTGCGCAGGCTGAGCGAGGAAAAGGCTCGCGGCGAAAGTTGCAAACACGACTCGTATTGGCCACATGATATACCTCCGATTGATTCGTCTAACCAGCCGAGGTGCATTGCGTGCCTGCCTCGAGAATGCCGAGCCTATGTCATCCGTAAGATTCGAGTCCATCCAGCTTTGGGGGTATGGTCGCCCTGCAATTCCGATCACCATGGCCGAACCCCGACCAGCTTCGCCTTGCTGTTCACTCGGCGCTCTGGTCACGCAGGTCTAGTCGCCGAGGGAGCCGCTGCGGATCCATATGTCGTGCCTTGACTCCCTTATTTTCGCTTTGTTAGACTGCCCGATCTAAGTTATTGAAAGATCCACAAATCTTCACCAATCTCGCATCACGAGGAACACCATGATCAAGGCCTGGCTGCTTGAGGAAATGTTTCGGTTTGACCGGCGTCATCTCACGGCGGAGGGAAGTCAGAGCGAATGGGGGGCCGGAGATTCGGTGGCTGAGGAGGAAGATCTGCCTCCAGCCCCGACTGGGGTTTGCGCCAAGGCTGGCAATGGTCGGGTCATGATCACCTGGGACGCAGTGCCGGAGGCGATGTACTACAACATATATTTCATGACCACGAAGGGCGTGCAGATCAAGTTCTCAGAGCTCACACGGCCTATCGCCAGCGCAGATGATTTCAAGACCATGATTGGAGTGACTAAGGAGAAGGGGACGTGTATCGAAGGTCCGCAGTCACCCTTTATGCACGACGATCTGGCCAACGGGACGTGTTACCACTATGTTGTGACTGTTGTGACTCAGAAGGGCGAAAGTCCCGAATCGCAGGAAGTGATGGCGATTCCCGCCCCGTACCTGATTGCCAAGATCATTGGGCAGGAAGGTGTGGAGGACGGAGAGTTCAGTTCGCCGACCGGCATTGCCGTGGATAAGGATGGCAATCTCTACGTCGCCGATACAGACAATCATTCGATTCAAAAATTTGATAAAGACGGCACCTTTCTGGGTCGCTGGGGTGGAGAAGCCAGCAGTGCAGAGGGCGGATACTATTATCCGCGAGGCTTGGCCACCAACCCGGACGGACAGGTGTATGTGGCTGATACTGGCAACAATCGGGTGCAACGGTTGGACGCGGACGGCAATCCCATCAAGTCATGGGGCAAATTTGGATTTGCCTGGCGCGGCGCGGACATGAACAAGTTCGACGCACCCTGGGGTGTGACGACTGATCAAGAAGGCAACATCTACGTCACCGATACCAATAATGCTCGCATACAGAAATTCAAAGGGGACGGCACGCCGCTATTAAAGTGGGGGCGGGATGGCAGCTTCGACGGCGCATTCTTCTTTCCGCGTGGAGTAGCCGTTGATTTCGTAGGGAACACGTATGTGGCTGATGAAGGTAATAATCGGATCCAGAAATTTGACACGCGCGGAAGCTTCTTGACCAAGTGGGGTCGTGAGGGGAGTGGGCCGGGGCAGTTTAAGGCTCCGTGGGGCGTCACGTGCGATGCATTAGGCAACGTCTATGTGGTCGATCAGGGCAATCACCGTATCCAAAAGTTTGACGGGAACGGTACATTTCTTTGTGCGTGGGGCAATCGGGGAAAGACTGAGGGGCAGCTGAATTTCCCATCCGGCGTCGTGGTGGACAAAGAGGGGGCGGTCTACGTCGTCGATAGCGGCAATCATCGGGTCATCAAGTATATTCCCACGGATGAAGAATTGAATCGAGGCAGGGAAGAGCGCGAGCGGGCTCAAGTCGTGACTGATTATCCGACCCCGCGCAATCTGGCCATTAAGCCGGGAGATACTGAAACCTTCCTCAGTTGGATGGATGTCCCGGGGGCGGTTTCGTATAACCTCTATTTTCACACGACGGCGAATCTCACGGTCGAGGGGGGCACGAAGATCGAAGGTGTATCCAGTCCCTACAATCACACCGGCCTCACCAATGATCAGGCGTACTATTACGCCTTGACGGCGGTGTATGAGGACGGCACGGAGAGCGGACTGTCGGGCGAGGCCTCCGCCACGCCGGTTTTGATCGACATTACGGCTCCCCAAACTCCCTATGCCGTGATCAACCATGGAGCGTTCATGACGAACTCTCCTGAGATTGTGGTGACGATTTCAGCTACCGACCTCGATACCGGAGTCTCGTCCTACTATATTTCTGAAAATCCCATGACGCCGATGGCCGGAACGCCTGGATGGGTGGAAGTTCCCCCAGCCAACAAGTTCGGCGCGACGATTCCCTTCATTCTATCCCCGGGCGATGGGCAGAAGACGGTTATTGTGTGGTTCAAGGACGCCGGGAATAATATCTCGACACCGGCGAGCGCGACCATTCTAGTCAACACCTCCGGCTATCTCTGTGTGTCGAAGTGGGGTAAGCCCGGTCGAGGCGCCTCACTGCTGCACGGTGGTGAATTCATGGCGCCGGTTTATGGGCTGGCCATCGATCAGCAGGGCTCCATTTTTGTCGTGGATAACGGCAACAACCGGATCCAGAAGTTCGATCGTACTGGGAATTTCATCATTTTGTGGGGTAACTTCGGCGCGGCCAACGCGAACTTTCATAACCCCACCGGTATTGCCTGCGATGCCAAGGGCGACGTTTATGTGGTCGATACGAATAATCACCGCGTACAGAAGTTCGATGGAAAATTGGGCGGCTACATTATGAAGTTCGGGTCCCGTGGAAACGGCGAAGGTCAATTCAACGCGCCGTGGGGTATCGCGATCGATCGTGTGCGCGGTTATATTTACGTCGTCGATAGTGCCAACTTCCGGGTACAAAAATTTGATATGAGCGGAGAATTCATCATGTCCTGGGGGAGCTTCGGAAATGGCGACGGTCAATTCTATTTCCCGCGCGGCGTCGCTGTCGATCAGGCCGACGGCACCGTGTACGTCGTCGACATGGGGAATCACCGCATTCAGAAGTTCGATACCAGTACCAATGTGCTGCCACAGCTGTTGACCAAATGGGGGGGTAGTTCGGAGGCCGGTCATGCCAGCAGTCCCCTCGCACAGGAAGCTGGACAGTTGCGATCGCCCTGGGGCATCGCAATCGACAGCCAAGGAGATGTGTACGTCACGGATACCGGCAATCATCGCGTAGAAAAGTTCGACCGCGAGGGAAACTTCATTTCACAGTGGGGCGGTTTTGGAGGCGGGGACGGTCAATTCAATTTTCCTTACGGCATCGTGGTGGATTCCAGAGGCAGTGTGTTCACCGTTGATAGCGGAAACACCAGGGTCCAGCAGTTTATGCCTGCGGAAGAAGGCAGCGAGCGGTTGCAGGAAGAGGCGGAAGCTGCGGCAGAATTGGGACAGGTCGACAAAACGACGAAGGTATAGGAATAACGGGCGAGAGACCTGGAGGGGGTGGCGTCGATGTTGGAGAAGGAGATTCGGATTGGACTGACGTACGATGACGTCGTCCTGGTGCCGGCGAAATCGAGTGTCCTCCCGAGCGAGGTCGATACCCGAACTCGCCTATCTCGCAACATTGAGCTGAATATCCCCATCGTGAGTGCCGCCATGGACACCGTGACAGAAGCACGGCTTGCGATTGCGATGGCGCAGGAGGGGGGCATTGGCATTGTGCACCGCGTCCTCTCACCGACGGACCAGGCAGCCGAAATCGATAAGGTGAAAAAATCAGAAAGCGGCATGATTTTGGATCCCATTACGATCTCGCCGGATCAGACAATCCGCGATGCGCATGATCTGATGTCCAGGTATCGGATTTCTGGAATTCCGGTGACCAAGGCCGGTAAGCTGGTTGGAATCTTGACGAACCGCGACTTGCGGTTCGAGACCCGGATGGACCTGAAAGTGTCCCAGGTGATGAAGCGCGACAAGCTTATCACCGCGCCGGAAGGGACCAGTTTGGAGAAGGCGCGGGAAATCCTGCACGAACACCGGATTGAAAAGCTTCCGGTGGTCAATAAACATTTTGAGCTTAAAGGGCTCATTACCATCAAAGACATCGAGAAGCGGATCAAGTATCCCCATGCCTGCAAAGATTCACATGGCCGTCTGCGTGTGGGGGCGGCGTTAGGGGTCGGTCCTGAAACGGGAGAGCGGGTGGCCCTGCTCGTCAAAGCCGGAGTGGATGTGGTGGTTGTGGATACAGCGCACGGCCATTCGCAGGCCGTGTTGGATACGGTCAAAATGGTGCGAAAAGCCCATCCTCAGTTGGACATTATCGCAGGCAACATTGCCACCGCGCAGGCGGCCAAGGATTTGGTCAAAGCGGGTGTCGATGCGGTGAAAGTTGGCGTGGGGCCAGGTTCGATATGCACGACGCGCATGGTGTCTGGTGCAGGTATGCCTCAACTCACGGCGATTGCGGATTGCGCCAAAATTCTAGCCGGGTCCGGGATCCCCGTCATTGCCGATGGCGGCATCAAATATTCCGGTGATATCACGAAAGCCTTGGCAGCCGGGGCTTCCGCGGTGATGTTGGGCAGCCTGCTGGCTGGCACTGAGGAAGCTCCGGGGGAAACCGTGTTGTTCCAAGCTCGGACATATAAGGTGTATCGCGGAATGGGATCTATCGGAGCCATGGAACGGGGTGGCGGCGATCGATATGGGCAGGCGGGACGACCTGCTCCGAAACTCGTGCCGGAAGGGATCGAAGGCCGGGTACCCTACAAAGGGCTCCTGGCGCCGCATATTTATCAGATGGTCGGCGGGGTCAAGTCCGGTATGGGGTATTGCGGCTGCAAAACTATCCCTGATTTACAACAGAAGGCGACCTTCATTCGGCAGACCATAGCCGGACTTCGTGAAGGGCATGTCCACGACGTCATCATCACTAAAGAAGCCCCCAATTATCGAACTGACTGGGAATAGCCTCGCGTGAATCGCTCCTCGTGAAGCATATCTCGCAATTCAGATCTCCTCACTAGACGAATAACGGTTCACGCTTCACGGAAACCTCTCCATGGAACTTTGGCACGATAGAATTCTTGTTCTCGATTACGGATCCCAGTACACCCAATTGATTGCGCGACGCATTCGCGAGGCGCAGGTGTATTCTCAGATCCTGCCCTGTACCGTCTCACTGGCGACGATCCTCGCCTACCGACCGAAAGGCATCGTGTTATCGGGCGGTCCGTCCAGTGTATATGACAAAAAAGCTCCTTCCGTCTCGAAGCAACTGTTTGATCAGGGGATTCCCATCCTTGGTATCTGCTATGGCATGCAACTGGTGACCCACCTTCAAGGGGGCGACGTGGAACGAGCCGCCCATCGGGAATTCGGCCGGGCCGAACTCGTCCTCGACGATCGATCAGATTTGTTCAAGGGCGTCGGCCGCGGCGGAACCACGACCGTCTGGATGTCGCACGGTGATCGGATTGCGCGCATGCCGCCAGGCTTCCGTTCCATTGCGCATACAGACAACTCTCCCATCGCCGCGATGAAGCGGCATGATGCCAAACAGCGGATCTATTGCCTGCAGTTTCATCCCGAGGTGGCCCACACCTCGGAAGGCGTCGGCATCCTCAGAAACTTCGTCTACGATATTTGTGGGTGTACCCCGACATGGACCATGCGGTCCTATGTCGAAACGGCAGTGGAGCAGATCAGGGAGAAAGTCGGCAAGGAGCGAGTGATCTGTGCGTTGAGCGGCGGAGTGGATTCGTCTGTGGCAGCGGCGCTCACACATCGAGCGATCGGGGACCAACTGACTTGCATTTTCGTGGATAATGGTGTGTTGCGGGCCGGGGAGCGCGATCAGGTCGAAAAGACGTTCGCTTCGCAGCTGCATCTGAATATGCGAATACTCGATCGCACGACCCAGTTTTTGACCGGCCTTAAGGGCATCACCGACCCGGAGCGAAAGCGGAAGATCATTGGAAGGCTGTTCATCAAGAATTTCGAGGTCGAGTCCAAGAAGCTGAAGGGAATTAAGTATCTGGTTCAAGGCACCTTGTATCCCGATGTGATTGAGAGCGTCAGCTTCAAAGGGCCGTCGGCGACGATTAAAACGCATCACAATGTCGGAGGGTTGCCGACCAAGATGAAGCTGAAGCTCATTGAGCCGCTGCGAGAACTGTTTAAAGATGAAGTGCGAGTGCTGGGTCATGAACTCGGACTCCCGGACGAGATCATCTGGCGGCAGCCATTTCCCGGCCCGGGCCTGGCGATTCGAGTGCTTGGCGCCGTCACGAAAGAGCGGCTGGCCATCCTGCGTGGCGCAGAAACCATCGTGGATCAAGAAATCAGAGGGGCAGGATTGTATCGAGAAATTTGGCAGGCATTCGCGGTCCTGTTGCCGATACGAACTGTAGGTGTCATGGGGGATCAGAGGACATACGAGAATGTGATTGCCATACGCGCGGTCACGAGCCTCGACGGCATGACTGCCGATTGGGCAAAGATTCCCAATGACGTACTGGGCAGAATGTCCAGCCGGATCATCAACGAAGTGAAGGGTGTTAACCGGGTGGTGTATGACATCAGCTCGAAGCCGCCGTCAACAATCGAGTGGGAGTAGGAACAACGTAAGGCGTGAGAGTATGTTCTGCCCGTAATGTTTGCCGCGGTGGGAGACGAAATACGCTGTACGGAAGGAGCCCATGGAAGTCAGGTTACAAAAACTAATCGCCGGAACCGGACTGGCCTCGCGGCGTAAAGCCGAGGAACTGATCACGTCCGGACGCGTGACGATCAACGGCCACGTGGTAAAGGAACTTGGCACCAAGGTGAATCCGGACAAGGACCATGTGAAGGTTGACGGCAAGCATCTGCGTTCCGCGCAGCCCTATGTCTATCTCATCCTGAACAAACCCAAAAACGTCATGTCTACGCTTGACGACCCCGAAGGCCGCCCCACGGTAAAGGACCTCTTGCATGGAGTGACCGTGAGAGTATTTCCTGTCGGACGGTTGGATTTCGACAGTGAAGGGCTCATGTTGCTGACCAATCATGGGGATCTCGCGCAGGCTCTTCTTCATCCCCGCTATCATATTCCCAAAACCTACTTGATCAAGGTTAAAGGCGTGCTAGATGACACCAAGATCGAGGCCCTGGAGCGGGGCGTCAAACTCGAAGACGGGTTCACGGCGCCGGCGAAGGTCACGAAGGTCAGCAGGGCGGAAAGCAATTCCTGGCTCGAAGTCACGATTCATGAGGGGCGAAAACATCAAGTCAAGCGCATGATCGAGGCCGTCGGTCATTCGGTGATCAAGTTAACCAGGATACGTATGGGGCCTTTGCTTCTCGGTGATTTAGCGTCGAGGGAGTATCGGTTTCTGACCGATCGCGAGGCCAATCGACTGCGTGAGCTGGTGGAGGATCGGGTAGCGAGAGTCGAGCGTCCTGAACTGGATGCTTCGGGAAAGCCGGCCCGCTGGAAGCCGCCGACGGCACCGGCTCCGCCGCGCCCACCCAAGCCCGAGCGCTCCGGGCGGGGGCCGAAATCGCAGCGGTCCGAGCGGGGAACACGGGCTCAGCGTTCGGGACCTCCACCGAAGGCGCAGCGGTCTCGTCGCGGGACTGTGGCACGACCTACAGGCCCACGACCTCAGTACCGGGGCTCAGTGCCGCGGTCAGTGCCAGAACATTCCCAGCCCGGGGCGAAGGCTCCAGCCGCCGGCGAAGGAATCAGGATGCCGCCTGTCAGACCAGGGAAGAATCCCTCACGGGTCTCGTCGGGGACAGGGTTTTCGAGATTCCGGTCGGGTGGAAAGCCTCAGGGAGCGGGCCGTGGTTCAGCAGTGCGACGCCCGGGCCCTGGTCAGAAATCTCAGCAGAACCGGCGTGGAGCACCATCGGCTTCGCGGCAGAGACCGCGAGGTCCTGCTAAAAAGTCGCGGTTTTCAACGCGGAGACGAGCATGAAAACTAGGACTCATCGTTGCGGAGAATTGACCAAAGCCCAGGTGGGCCAACAAGTGGTCTTGAATGGATGGGTGCAGCGTCGCCGGGATCACGGCGCGGTATTGTTCATTGATCTGCGGGATCGCACCGGGCTGACCCAGGTGGTGTTCAATGCCGAACGTAATGTGACGGTCCACCAGATCGCGCAGACCCTGCGCAGCGAATGCGTCGTGTCGGTGCGCGGGCAGGTGAGCGCGCGTCCGGAGGAATCGAAAAACCCGCATTTGCCTACCGGTGACATCGAAATTTTCGTTGATGCCGTCGAGATTCTCAATGAAGCCAAGACGCCGCCCTTCATGATTGAGGATGATCTCGAGATTACCGAAGCGCTGCGCCTGAAATACCGCTATCTCGATCTGCGGCGGCCGAAGATGCAACGGTTGCTCGGATTACGCCATGGGATCATGCAGGCTGTTCGGGCATTTTTGAACCAGGAGAACTTCCTGGAAGTGGAAACGCCCATGTTGACTAAGAGTACTCCGGAAGGCGCGCGGGATTATCTGGTGCCCAGCCGGGTCAATCCGGGGATGTTCTACGCGTTGCCACAATCTCCACAGCTGTTCAAACAGGTCCTGATGGTGAGCGGCGTTGATCGCTATTACCAGATCGCCCGCTGTTTTCGTGACGAAGACCTGCGTAACGATCGGCAGCCGGAGTTCACGCAAATCGATCTCGAGATGTCGTTCGTGGATCGCGAGCCGGTCATGTCGCTCATGGAGCGGATGATCGTGTCTGTGTTCAAGGACGCTGGGGCGGTGCAGTTGCCCGTGCCGTTCCCGCGAATGACATATGCCGAGGCCCTAGGGCGTTATGGTTCCGATAAGCCGGATCTTCGGTTCGACATGCCCTTGCATGATGTCACGCCCTTTGCTGCAAAAAGCGAATTCAAGGTGTTCAAAGAGGCGGCGACCAAGGGCGGAATCGTGAAAGCGTTGATCGTGTCAGGCGGAGCCACCATGGCGCGAAGTCGCATCGATGCGCTCGGCGAGACGGCGAAGAGCTTCGGTGCCAAAGGGTTGGCCTGGTTGAAGATCACGCCGGATGGACAGTTGGAATCGGTGATTGCAAAGTTTCTCGATGCGGAGGCGTTCAAGGTGTCTCTGCCGGAGGCAAAGCGGGGCGACTTGGTCCTGTTCGGTGCCGACAAGCCGGCTGTGGTTCATGATGTCCTGGGACGAATCAGACTGCAACTTGGAGAGGAACTGAACCTGATCGATAAGACGGCTTGGAAGCCGCTTTGGGTCACCGAGTTCCCGCTACTTGACTATTCGCCAGAAGAAAAACGTTACATCTTCATGCACAATCCGTTTGCCGCGCCGATGGACGAGGATCTGCCGTACCTCGACACCGAGCCGTTGAAGGCACGGGCAAAGGCGTATGACATGGTGTTGAACGGGAGTGAAATCGGCGGTGGCAGTATTCGAAATCACCGCAGTGACATCCAATTCCGCATTCTGGATCTATTGGGGATCGAGAAGGAACAAGCGCAGGCCAAATTCGGCTTCCTGCTTGAGGCCCTGGACTATGGCGCGCCTCCTCATGGCGGGATCGCGTTTGGCCTGGACAGGCTGATTATGCTGCTGGGCGGCGCCGATTCCATCCGGGATGTGATTGCCTTCCCCAAAACGCAGCGCGCGCAATGCCCGCTGACAGAAGCGCCGTCTGCCGTGAGTGCCGACCAGCTGAAAGAACTACGAATCAAGCTGGATGTGCTCGAGTAGCAAGGAGTGACCCATCCCAATGGCCGGCAATACCTTTGGCCGCTTGTTCACCGTCACCTCCTTTGGTGAGAGCCATGGGCCGGCAATCGGCTGCGTCGTGGATGGTTGTCCGCCGGGCCTCGCGCTTTCCGTAGAAGACATTCAGCGGGATTTGGACAGGCGCAAGCCCGGCACGTCCCGTCATGTCACACAGCGGCAGGAATCCGATAGCGTGGAAATCCTGTCCGGTGTGTTTGAGGGGAAGACCACTGGCACACCGATTGGCCTCCTCATCCGGAACGAAGATGCGCGGAGCCGTGATTATGGCAATCTGCTCGAGACCTTCCGACCAGGCCATGCTGACTACACCTACTGGCAGAAGTACGGGATCCGTGATCACCGTGGCGGAGGGCGATCTTCAGCGCGGGAAACGGCAGTGCGCGTCGCCGCCGCGGCGATTGCACGGAAGTGGCTTTCAGAAAAATATGGCGTCGTCATTCACGGCTATCTGAGCCAGCTTGGGCCGATTAAGCTCCCGTTCAAGACTTGGGATGCAGTCAGGCATAATGCTTTCTTTTCGGCAGATCCCGAGAGTGTGCCCGCCTGCGAAGCGTTTATGGACGAGTTGCGGAGGGACGGCGATTCAGTAGGCGCAAGAATTACGACGGTCGCCGAACACGTACCGGTTGGCTGGGGCTCGCCGGTCTATGCGAAACTGGATGCCGATTTGGCCGCCGCCATGATGAGCATCAATGCCGTGAAGGCAGTCGAAATCGGTTCGGGCTTCGACTCGGTCGTCCAGCGGGGTTCCGAGCACGGAGACGAACTCACGCCGGACGGCTTTCTCTCGAATCATGCCGGTGGTGTTCTGGGAGGCATCTCAAGCGGCCAGGATGTCGTGGTGACGATCGGTATTAAACCCACCTCAAGCATTCGTGTCCCGCGCCGTTCCATCGACAAGGAGGGCAATCCCACGATTGTCGAAACGAACGGTCGCCACGATCCTTGTGTCGGGATTAGGGCGACACCCATCGCCGAGGCGATGATGGCCTTGGTTCTGATCGATCATGCGCTGCTTCATCGGGCGCAGAATGCCGACGTGAGTACCTCCACTCCGAAGATCGCGGCCTCTGCCAGGAAATCCGCCACATGTTCCGGATCGGCTGGCTCACGGAAGACCGATTCCGATCCTCACGAAGCCTAGTGGTCCAGTGGCCACAGGTCCAATCATCGACATTAGAAGGGTTAGCCTGTATCGAGGCGATACTCCTGTCTTCTGTGACTTGTCTTTATCCCTCCATGAAAACGAACACGTCGCCATTCTCGGGCCCAATGGAGCGGGCAAGTCCACCTTTCTGAAGATGCTGTCCGGCGAGGTGCACCCACTGGCGCTGGACTATAGCCAGGTGCGGCTTTTCGGCGAAGAACGATGGGATGTCTGGGATGTGCGGAAGAAGCTGGGAATCGTCTCATCCGACCTGCAGCGTGATTATCTACCGTGCGCCGAGGGATACAACGTCGTGCTGTCAGGATTTTACGCCAGTAACGACATCTACGCCCACCAGGTGTTTAGTCAGGCGCAGATCGCCCGGGCGCATGAGGTGATAGAAGAGTTGGGAATTATGCCACTAGCCGGTCGTCCCTTCGGCCACCTTTCGACTGGGGAACAGCGAAGGTTTCTTCTTGGACGAGCTCTTGTACAAGATCCGCCGGTGCTCCTGTTGGACGAGCCGACCAGTGGGTTAGATCTGAAATCCTGCTTCCAGTACCTGGATCTCGTGCGAGCACAGATCGGCAAGGGCAAGACCGTCGTGCTTGTCACGCACCATCTGCATGAAATCCCTCCTGAAATCGATCGGACAATCTTTTTAAAGCAGGGACAGATTGTGGCCGACGGATCAAAGGCAGCGCTACTCACCGACGACTATATCAGCAACCTCTTCGATTGCCGTATCGTGCTTGCCAAGGCCAATGGGTGGTACCAGGCTCTACCCGGGTAATGCCGTGTCACACGCAGCAGCCTTTGGCCCTGCGTCGCCTCCTTCTACCCTCCTGCCAGTGTGACGGTGAAGGTGAGGATGGTATCGATCCTCCGGACTTTGACCGCCACCCTCTGACCCGGTGTCGTCCGTTCGATGAGATAATTCTTGAGATGAGCTGCGTCGTCGATCTCCGTGCCTTCCACCGCAATGATGATGTCGTGTTTCTGGATACCGGCCGACTTCGCTGGTTCCATCACATCTTTGACCGCCATGCGCCACTTGGTGCCATCCTTGACTGGCATCATGTGAATGCCCATCTTTGAGAAGGCCAGGGGTTTTCCAGCCAGGGCGGCGTTGACAATCCGTTCAGCGAGGGTGGCCGGAATTGCAAAGGCCATCCGGCTGCAATGTGCGGTGGAGTCATCGCGTTCGGTTTGGATAATCGCATGCATGATCCCGACCACTTCCCCCTTGTCGTTGAAAAGGCCGCCGCCGCTGTTCCCGCTGCAGGCGGCCACGTCGGCTTGTACCAGTCTGGTGTCCACCGTCTGGAGGAAGGTATTTGTATTACCCAGGTGTCCGAACGACATGGTCGGTCCCCATCCCATCGGATAGCCGACGGTGAACACCTCTTGGCCTGGTTGCACTTCGCCGGCGGCGAATACGGCCCTCGCAGGCAAGGTGTGACGATGGACTTCAGCCACGCGATAAACTACGACATCCATAAATGCGCTGTCTCCGACGAGTTCGGCGGGGATTTCGTGGAGATCGGTAGTGATGAGATGAATCTGTTTTGGAATTGTGGCCCCCTGCGTCTCATGTTTTTCCACCGCGTGGCGAGCGGTAACCAGATAACCATCGCGAAGATGGAAGCCTGTGCCGCGGATGAGGAGTTTGCCAGGTTTATCCGGGGTGCGCTGGTCCTGCGTGTCTTCCAGCACCCCTATCGTTGCCTGTTTGGCCCGTTCTAACGCGGCGGCATCGATAGCCGAAGCATCGGAGGTGAAGAATCCTGCGACCAGGACTATGCAGGTCATCATAAACGTCGCCCAAGGAAACACGTGACGTGATGCTGGAGATGAGGCCAGGGACATGGAAACTATTCCTTTCATGAGATTGTCGCCAAGTCAGCAGTATAATCTAGAGTGAGCCTTGGAAGAAATGTTGGCAGGCCTTATGGCACAGCACCATGGCAACCGGACCCCTGATATGGAATGGTTCGATGATCTAGGTTATGTTCTTATGATGGTGAAACTGCCAGCCAGCTTCCTCTCAGCGGCCATGTTAACGATGTTGGTCGGCTGCGCTTCGCCCGCGATCGTGCCTGAGGCTCTGGAACGGCAGATTGACAAGACGGTGGCGTTCAGTCAGGTCATTCAATCACCCGATTCCTATCGTGGGAAGATGGTCGTCTGGGGCGGGGAGGTGCTCAAGGCGAACGCATTGCAGGGCGGCACTCAACTGGAAGTCTTGCAACTGCCGTTAACTGAGAACCAGGAGCCGGCCCGTGACCGCATGGCGTCACAGGGACGGTTCATCGCCTGGCAACAGGAATTTCTCGATCCCGCTACGATTGCGGAAGGTACCAGGGTGACCATCGTCGGAGAGCTTTCCGGCGCGGTGGTCGGAAAAATGGACGAGACGGACTATCGCTATCCGGTGATGGAGACGAAGTATCTCCACCGCTGGGAGGCCAGGGATGTCGATGAACCCCGCAGGTATGGGCCATGGTGGAGCGTTTTTGGTGGAGTCGGATTTGGCGGGGGCGGTAGCCGCAGCGGTGGCGGGATTAGCATCGGCTTTTAGCTATAGTCTCGCGCGAGGTACTACCCATCTGAGCCCAGATCTTCAAGATTTTTCAAACGCTACCATGCCGGTGGCGGAGCGGATGTCCCGCTGCCATTCTTCTCTTGCCAGTTCTTCGCAGCGGGCCCCTGGAAGGGTGAACCGTTTTTTGAATGTCAGGCACGGGGGTCGGCAAAGGTATCGCAGGTTTTAGGATCGCCGGATTGCAGCCCCCGGCGTAGCCAGGTCTTCCGTTGTTCGGAGGATCCGTGGGTCCAACTTTCCGGTTGCACATATCCTCGTGACATCGTTTGTAAGCGGTCATCCCCTATGGCCGCCGCAGCGCGCAGGCCTGCCTCGAAGTCGCCGGGTTCGATAAGATTGCGCTTCCGTCTAGCATGGTATCCCCAAACACCTGCAAAACAATCGGCTTGCAGTTCCAGACGGACGGAGAGGGCGTTGCGCTGGGTAGTGGGGGCGCGTTGCTGCATTCGGGTGACTCTCTCAGACAGGCCAAGTAAATTTTGAACATGGTGGCCGATCTCATGGGCAATGACATAGGCCTGTGCGAATTCCCCGGGTGCGCCGAGTCTTTCTGCCATTTCACTAAAAAACGAAAGGTCCAAATAGACCCTGTCGTCTCCGGGGCAGTAGAAGGGGCCGACGGCGGATGAGGCGGTCCCGCAGGCGGACCGTACCGCTCCTGTAAAGAGAACCATTTGAGGGTCTTGATAGGCGTGGCCCAGGGTGGGAAGTAGTTCCCGCCACGTATCCTCAGTAGAGGCAAGCACGACGGAGGCAAATTTGCCGAGGCTGTCGACGGGAGGACCCATTGGCCCCGAAGGGGCTGGTTCTGATGTGGTGGCAATGTCCTCCACACCATTTATCACATTAAGGACGGTGAGCGGATTTGTTCCTGTGAGAAAACTGACGGCCAGCACAAGAACAAGGCCACCCAATCCCAGTCCCACCCCGGAGCTGGCAGGCCCCATGCCCCTTCGGTCCTCAATGTTTTGACTCCCCCTGTGCCCTCCCCATCGCATACAGGGACCCTCCGCGACATGTGACGCTTATGCCCTTCGGTAGACCGTGACGTACGACGAGCAGTCAAGTCAAGCCGCGCACGCCAGCGCTCGACCTTGCTGTACCAGACGGGTCAAGGCGCGTCTCAATAGAAGGCAGCCTGCCCGCCAGTCTAGCCACTCTGCAGAGTTGCTAGCTGAACAGTTCTGCAACCCACTTCTCGCCTGCGACGCGATGCCCGGCTCCATAGAAAATTTGGTCTCGCCTATAGCAGGCTCATCTCGGGGCTGGACATGAGTTTGAGAGGTTGGTTAGACTCATGTTATGGGAGCTAGAATTTCGATCGCGCGCACAATCCTTTCCATCAACGGTGCGGCCTTGGGACTGGTTGGGCTGCTCCAAGGCTGCCAAGTTCCTACGACTATGCCACCCAGTGCCAATTTAAAGCCCAGTCTAGCGGGGCCGGAATGTCCCAAGATCGGCGGGATCTACGAATTGAACGGCGAAGCACTGCCGGGCATGATGGATTTCTACCGCAATCGGAACAACAAACTCACGTTAAATGCGATGCTCGGTGTAGCGGCTCCAGCCGAGGTGTTACAGGATGCCGTGCGGGTGGAATTGTTGCACGACGATACATTGGAATTAGTGAATCGCCATGATGGTGCGATCACGGCCCATCAATTGGATTTGCAGCCAGAGGATCGCGTGACCTGCAGTCCTAATCGCATTACGATCCATCGGGTCCGCTTCGAAGGAGGCGATGACCCTGAACCGCTCCGCAACATTTCGGAGATGGCGCAGGATTTGACTGTGGAGGGTGATGGTACATTGCTTGTCAGAACTCGCATCGTGAACCAGAGCAAATCCACATTCTTCAGCACGCCGGTTCCACAGGAAGAATATGCGGCCCGGTTCCGGCGTCTTGATTGACTCCGTGGTTTGGTTGATAACGGTCCCGGAAACCCATAAGAATTTTCCTCTGCTTCAATCTTCAAATTCCGCCTGACGGCTTCTCCGCCGCCGCGAGTAGTCCACGACCTGACACCACACGGTTCCCTCTCTAGCCAGCGCGCCTCAAAAAGGCTGACCTCCCGATGCGTTCTACGGCAGTTGCTGCGACGGGACAGGTGCGAGTGGGCCTGATCCGATACACGTGCTGTGAATGCACTGCGACAAACCCCAGATAGCCAGCCGGTCCTTCTTTTTGAGCCAGGGTCGCGCCGCCTTATACCGTTGATCTCCACTGTGATGGTACATAGAATCGGTTCGACTAATGCCGAGCCGGATCCACCGATTCTTGTGGGTTTTCGCAAAGACAATCGTTCAGCCAGGCCACGCGGGTGACAGGTCAGGCATCATGCAGAATGGAGCCCAGGACATGGAGGATATGAACGGCACCCGCTGCCTGTCTCGGAACAAAATCCTGATGTCTGTGGTAGAGCGTATGGTTTGCAGAACAACCCTTTTGTTTCTTCCTCCTGATGAGCGCCAAAAGTCAATGGGCATCGGGCGTATGGACAGTTGGTTGTAACAATGAGGACTCCCGCCCGCACATTAGCGTTTTATAAACCCTACGGCGTCTTGCCTTGTTTTACGGATCCTCAAGGTCGGCCCACGCTGCGGGATTATGTCGATGTTCCCGATGTGTATGCAGCCGGACGGCTCGATCGAGATAGCGAAGGACTGTTGCTCTTGACCTCGGACGGGTTGCTGGCTCACTGTGTCACCGACCCGCAGCATCATCTCGGCAAAGTCTATCTCGCTCAGGTGGAACGGGTGCCCGATGCCTCCGCACTACAACAGTTACGCCGCGGAGTGCTCCTACATGGCGCCTACACCAGGCCTGCGGAAGCGCGTCTCTTGGTCGAGGCACCCGTGCTGCCGGAGCGAACAATCCCGATTAGATTCCGAAAGAACGTCCCCACCGCCTGGCTGGAACTTACTCTGTACGAAGGCATGAACCGGCAGGTACGACGGATGACAGCCGCGGTGGACCATCCAACCTTGCGGTTGGTGCGACGGGCGATTGGGCCGGTTACCCTGGGAGATCTTCAGCCTGGTCAGTGGCGGGAGTTGACTCGTGCCGAAGTGGCGAAAATTTACAGCGGCACGCAGGCAGTCTCACTGGCCATGCCTCAAACTGCGCCCCATAACGAGTGAGTGCGCTCTAGAGGGACGTGAGTCTACTAGACCGTGTGCTCTGCGACGCGGCTTCAGGGCGGGATTGATTCCGGGCCAGGAGTACCAGAGTTTCGGCGCAGTATGTCTGCCCTGTTGAGACTCTGAACGATGGGGGTTCTGCCGTAGAAAGCCTGCTGGTCGGACACATTGGCAAGGTTACGATCGTAGCTTAGGGAGGAGCGCATTCTTTTTCGCCTCCTCAATGGACGATAGTTCACCGACTGTGAGCGGGAAGGGAGGTTCAGATGGGACGTCTTGAGGGGAGCTGGATCCAAGCAGTCTGTGTCGGTGCATCGTTGCTTATTTGTGCTGTGGCGGCCGAGGCTGGCGATACCCTCGTCACCGTTGAGAGTCATTATTCTGTACATGAAGCGATTGATCGACTCGAAAAGATCCTGGTCGAAAAAGGCATGAAAATTTTCGCTCACATCAATCATTCGGCCGAGGCGAAGAAGGTTGGCTTGGACATGCGAGCTAGCGAGCTACTGATTTTTGGCAATCCCAGGGGCGGCACAGCGCTGATGCTTGCCAAGCCTACGGCCGCGATTGATCTGCCAATGAAGGTCTTGGTGTGGGAGGATTCGAAGGGAGAGGCGTGGTTGACCTACAACGCGCCCGAGCTGTTGCACGAACGGCATGCTGTGCCGAAGGAATTGGTGGGTAGGCTCAACCCCCTGGGACCATTGCTAGAACGAGCGGTTGAATAATCGACTCCATGTCGTCGAATTGACTTCGCATTAGAAAACAGCGCGAATGAGGAATAATATTATCCAGTGAATGATCCTGAGGCGAGATGGAGAGCCTACAAGACTGCGTACAACCACTCATCGTCGAGGCCCACGAAGTGGTTGTAATGCACTGCAATCGAAATGCGATTCAACGCTCGAGTGGCGTATTGTAGCTACGGTGGTCAAGTCGGAATGATAAATTGCGTTCAGAGATGGGAGATTGCCGATGTGGTCACAGACCATGGTTATGAGTAAGCTGTCGGGTTTTTTCCTTCCTATGGTCGGCCTCAGTCTCTTGCTCATTTCGACCGCAGAGGGCGCAGGTGCCGATGCAGTCACTCTTGCAGATATGAGGCAAGTTCGGAAGTTCGTCGCGGTAGAGGTTCAGACTCAAGGAACGGCGGAGAAACTTGGTATTAGTAGCGCGGAACTGACCGACGTGACGAGGGTGACCTTGCTAAATAAAATTCCGGGAATAGCGCTCGAAGGGTCGGGTGGTCCCGCCCCGGACGCTTCAGAACGACTTAACCAACTCGGGTTTTTTACCTGCGAAGTGTGGACTGTTGGGGAGCAGTATATTGCGGCCTATCATGTCGATTGCAACGCTGGTGCCTATACCGCACAAAAAACGCCTGGCAGCCTTTGGAATCAAGCCATATTGGGGTACGGTCCGAAAGACGAAGTCTCTGATGCTGTGAGAAAAGGCGTGCGCGCGATGGTCGAACTCTTCGCCGCGACATTCTCCAGTGCTCGGGGAGATGGGGATGGCCGATGAGAAGTAGAACTTTGCAAGGCTAGAATGACGCGCTATTCTCGCAGCCGTTCGACGTGCCAGCTGTGTCGTTTGCTACATCCCACTTTTCTGCAATCATCCTTGTTGTCTCGCTGATACAATGAGGCAGATCATGCCAAAGACAGTCTGCATTTGAACGAGCCCCCACCGCACCTTCGCCATTTTTTCTCACATGAAGGAATGATTCCAAGCTGCCGGCTTCCACCGCGCATCGGGCCAAGACATCTACTTAGTCATTGATGAGGCGCGACCTAAATCAGTCCTCTCTCATGCCGGCAATCAGGACCAGTCTAAAAGCGGTACTCGAAGGAGCACTCGGTTTGAGGGTCGCTTACCAGGTTCCCATTCCGTCGTCGTTCGTCATTGTGTAAAAGGAGAATTTGACTGTAAAAATGGCAAGGAGTCCCGTTAGAAAGAAGTACTTCGCTTACAGACGTTCGACGTCGGCAATGATTGTGTGCAACCCGCTGGACCCTGCTGGTTGTGGACGGATCAATTCGGCAATCTGCAACCGTCCGGTAGTATCAAAGGCGCGGACGGCAACCTGATATTTGCCTCGTTTGGGCGGTCGCCATGTGTAATTCCAAATAACCCATGAATATTGGGACATCGGTGGTTCGATTTCGCAGGGCGTCCACGTTCGGGCCGCGTCCATACTGATTTCGACCCTGCTGATGGACTGTGGTCCTCCGAACGCGATGCCGCGGAAGCGCTGCTCTGGGCCACGCAGTGCTTGGTAGTGTCCCGGAGAATCAATTCGTGAAAAAATCTTGATCGTGCCGTCATCAGTCCAGCCTTTGCGTTGCCAATAGCCACGGTAGTCCCCGGCATAAGCCTCAATTTCGACTATCCATTTGACATTTTTAATCCCGTACAGCCCCGGCACAATCAATCGCAGCGGAAAGCCGTGTTCTTTCGGGAGTTTTTCGCCATTCATTAGAAATGCGAGCATGACGTCGTCCTGCATCGCGCGAGCTATGGGAATGCTGTCGTCATAGGCGTCCGCTCCACGAAAAACGATGTCGCGCGTGGTCTCTTCGTCGATCTCTACTTCCTGCAGCAGTTTTTTTAAAGAGATGCCGCGCCATCGCGCATTGCCGAGGCTATCCCCTCCGGGCAGTGTATCGATGCACATCAGGGTTGATATTTGTTCGAAGTTTTCACGATTTAAGAGTTCGCGCCAGCCCAGCGAGAGGGGCTTCTTCACTTCCCCCTTAACCGATAATCTCCACTGATCCTGGCGAAGATCGCGCGAGACATTAAATGGCGAGTCGGAGTAATTGACGACATAGAATTTCTGATTCTGAGTGAAGTAATCGGTCTGCCGCGGTGGC